>NZ_JBGGWF010000001.1:0-749390 GCF_041321135.1 Fibrella aquatica
CTGCTGGCGCATTCGTATTGCTTACGCCGGTTCGCTAGTGCGTAAGCAATACGAATGCGCCAGCAGGCTCCCTTTAGGGCGGGACGGTCCGCCGCCGCGGGGCTACGCCGACTAAAACCCTTTCCCCTTCCCCCAAATGCTCAACTCGTTACGAATTCTTTTCCTGCTCATCGTATCAATCAGCAGTATCGCTGCGCCAGCACCCATCTCGCTGAAAGGTCAATGGCGGTTTCGGACTGACCCAACTGATGTTGGGGTGACCGAAAAATGGTTCGGTACCACGTTGCCCGAAACCATCAAGTTGCCCGGCTCGATGCTTGAAAACGATAAGGGCGACAAGGTGACGCTAAACACGCAGTGGACGGGCAGTATCTACGATAGTTCGTGGTATTTCAATCCGCGCATGGCCCGCTATCGTCAGCCCGATAACCTGAAATTTCCGTTCTGGCTGACGCCCGCCAAGCATTATGTGGGCGCGGCCTGGTATCAGAAAGACGTGACCATTCCGAAAACGTGGACGGGGCAGCACGTTACGCTGGTGCTGGAACGGGCGCATACCGAAACCCGCGTCTGGGTCGATGATCGGGAGGTTGGCCTGCAAAACAGCATGGTCGTGGCGCATGAGTACGACCTCAGCAGCGCCCTGACGCCCGGCAAACACACCATTTCGATCCGTATTGATAATCGCATCAAGGAAATCAACGTCGGTAAAGATTCGCACAGCCTGACCGACCATACGCAGGGCAACTGGAACGGCATTGTCGGCAAGCTCGAACTCCGCGCCGAGGCCCCCGTTTGGTTCGATGATGTACAGGTCTACCCCGATCTGGCCAATAAACGGGCACGGGTAAAGCTGACTATTCACCAATTACAGAAGCAACCGCTGACGGGAACGATTACGCTGGCGGCGGCGAGTTTTAACACGCCCATAAAACAATCGGTGAAGCCGCTGACGGTGCCGGTGAAGCTGGATGGTACCCAAAAAGTGGTAGAAGTCGATTTGCCGATGGGCGCTAATTTCCTCACCTGGGATGAGTTCGACCCGGCGTTATATCGGCTAACAGCCACCATCAAAACGACCAACGGCTTGCAAAGCGACCGGCAGGTATCGTTCGGGATGCGCGAGTTTGGCATTGACGGAACCCGGTTCACGGTCAACGGTCGGCCAACTTTTTTGCGCGGGACGGTAGAAAACTGCCAGTTTCCGCTGACGGGCTACGCGCCGATGGATGTAGCGGCCTGGGTACGTGTCTATAAGATCGCGAAGAAATACGGGCTGAACCACATGCGGTTCCACTCGTACTGTCCGCCCGAAGCAGCGTTTGAAGCGGCCGATCTGGTGGGCTTCTACCTGCAACCGGAAGGACCAAGCTGGGCCAATCACGGCTCGTCGCTGGGCGACGGACACCCGATCGACAAGTTCATTTATGACGAAACCAACCGAATGGGTAAGGCGTATGGCAACTACGCATCATACTGCATGCTGGCCTACGGTAACGAGCCGCGTGGGGGCAAGCAGGCGCAGTACCTGGCCAAGTTCATCAACTACTGGAAAGCGAAAGATCCCCGTCGGAAATACACGGGCGCGTCGGTGGCGATGAGCTGGCCGCTGGTGCCCGAAAACGAATACATGATCAAGTCGGGGCCGCGTGGACTGCCGTGGAATCAGCTTCCGGGAAGTACGGGTGATTACCAAAGTAAAATCGCCGATTTCAAGGTGCCGTACGTAACGCACGAACTGGGACAGTGGTGCGTATTTCCGAATTTCAAGGAAATCAAAAAGTATACCGGCGTGTATAAGGCGAAGAACTTCGAACTGTTTCAGGAAGACCTCGCCGACCGTGGTATGGCCGATCTGGGCGATGATTTCCTGATGGCGACGGGCAGACTACAGGTGTTGAGCTACAAGACCGAAATGGAAATGGCCTTTCGCACGCCCGGTTCAGCTGGTTTCCAGATGTTGTCCCTGAACGACTACTCGGGGCAAGGCACCGCGCTGGTTGGTTTACTCGATCCGTTTTGGGATGAAAAAGGCTACCTGACCGCCCCGGAGTTTACCCGGTTCTGTGCCCCAACCGTGTTGCTGGCCCGTCTGCCTAAGTTCGTCTATCAATCGAACGAATCGGTAACGGCTGATCTGGAGGTCTGCCACTTCGGCAAAGCCCCGCTCACCAAAGCGCGCATTAACTGGACGTTGACGGATGCCAAACAGGCCGTAGTTGCCAGTGGATATTTCGATCAGGCAACCATTCCGATTGGCAGCAACAACGCGATCGGTAAAATTTCGGTGCCGTTGACTGGACAGACGAAGGCGCAAAAGCTGAAATTAACTACGTCGCTCGCAGGTACGTCGACCACCAACGACTGGGAGATTTGGGTATACCCCGCTACCGTGGCGGAGGCGAAACCGGCCGACATCTATTTCTGCACCGAACTGGATGCCAAAGCTGAAGAAACGCTTCAACACGGCGGTAAGGTCTTTTTGCAGGCGGCGGGTAAGATCGAGAAGGGTAAAGAAGTGGTGCAGCAAATGCAACCGGTATTCTGGAATACATCGTGGTTCAAAATGCGTCCGCCCCACACGCTCGGCTTCCTGGTCGATCCGAAGCACCCCGCGTTCGCCGACTTTCCGACGGAGTATCACAGTAACCTACAGTGGTGGGAAATCGTGAATAAGGCACAGGTGATGAATCTCGAAGATTTTCCGCTCTCGTTCCGCCCGCTGGTGCAGCCGATCGACACTTGGTTCCTGAACCGTCGCCTGGGCATGATCCTCGAAACGCGCGTCGGCACCGGCAAGCTCATGCTATGCAGCGCCGACCTGATGAGCAATTCCGAAAGCCGCCCAGTGGCCCGTCAACTGCTTCACAGCCTGACCAACTACATGCAATCGTCGCGTTTCAATCCGAAAGAATCCGTCGAGTTATCGGTAGTTAAAGCCCTGTTTACAACGCCCTCGCAGGATACGTTCAAAGCCTACACCGCCGATGCGCCGGATGAGCTGAAAACGAAAGCGCAGTTGAAGTATTGATTGGCGAATCAAACCTATAAGGTCTCAAAAAGACCTTATAGGTTTACTGTCGGCTAAACAACTCCCTAACCCCATGCTACGAAAACTAACCTTACTGCTGCTAAGCTGCCTCCTCCCCACAGTAGCCGCAACAGCTCAACGCCAGATGGAGCGACTGAACCGGGGCGTGGTGGCCGTTCGGTCTAGTGCCGATGCTGTGTATATAGGTTGGCGACTATTCGGGACTGACCCGGCTGACGTTGCATTCAATGTATATCGGGGGAAAACGAAGATCAACGCATCGCCCATTACCGGTGCCACGAATCTGATCGACAAGATCAGTTCAGCAGGTACGTATACGGTTCGCCCTATCATTAAGGGGAAAGAACAGGCGGCTTCGGAAGCGGCAAGTGTGTGGGCGAAAAACTACCTGTCGATCCCGATTCAGGCACCGGAAAGTGGGTCAACTACCGCCGGACAGGCTTACAGCTATGTGGCCAATGATTGCAGCGTGGGTGATCTGGATGGGAATGGCGATTACGAGATCGTGGTGAAGTGGGACCCGTCGAACGCCAAAGACAACTCACAGGCGGGCGTTACCGGAAGCGTTTACCTTGATGGCTACAAACTGGACGGAACCCGCCTGTGGCGTATCGACCTGGGCAAAAATATCCGGGCGGGGGCGCACTACACGCAGTTTATGGTCTACGATCTGGACAGCGACGGCAAGGCTGAAATCGCCTGCAAAACCGCCGACGGTACCGTTGATGGAAAAGGAAAAGTGATCGGCGATGCCAACGCCGATCATCGGAACGGAAAAGGCTTCATTTTGAAAGGACCTGAGTTTCTGACCATCTTCAACGGAAAAACGGGCGCGGCGATGGCTAGCACAACGTTCCTGCCCCAGCGCGATCCCGTAGGCGGCGACAATCCCACCGACGATCAGATGCGCGCTACCTGGGGCGACGCCAACGGCAACCGCATCGACCGCTTTGTTTCCACAGTAGCCTACCTTGACGGTCAGCGGCCCAGCCTCGTGATGGGACGTGGTTACTACACTCGACTAGCGCGCGCTGCCTGGGATTGGCGGAATGGCAAGCTAACCCAACGGTGGATCTTCGATAGCGAATCGTCGCCTGAAAACCGCGCGTATCGGAGTCAGGGTAATCATCAGCTGACCACCGGCGATGTCGATGGCGATGGAAAAGACGAGATTATCAACGGCTCCAGCGTGATTGATGATGATGGTAAAGGCTTGTATGCCAACGGTCTGGGTCACGGCGATGCGCTGCATATGAGCGATATGGACCCGGACCGGCCCGGTCAGGAGGTTTGGCAATGTCACGAGTCACCGCGTTCGTATGGCAACTACGGTCTTGAGTTTCGCGATGCGAAAACGGGACAGCCGCTGTGGGGCGTACCCGGCACCGATGACATTGGCCGGAGCCTCGCCGCCGATATTGACCCGACGCACAAAGGCTACGAATGCTGGGGGGCAACGGGTGGCCTCTACGACTGCAAGGGTCAGCAAATTGGCACAAGAAAACCGTCCATGAACTTCGCGATCTGGTGGGATGGTGACCTGTCGCGCGAATTGCTGGACGGGCCGCGAGTCAGCAAATGGGATCCGACAACGAACACCAACAACCGCCTGTTTTCGGCTACTGATGTCGCGGGCGGCATATCGAACAACGGTACCAAAGCCACCCCCGGCGTAACCGCTGACCTGCTTGGCGACTGGCGCGAAGAGATCGTTTACCGCAACAGTACCAATACGGAATTACTCCTGTTTACCACCACCGACCTAACGGCAACCCGGCTGTTCACGCTCATGCACGACGCGCAGTACCGCGTAGCCGTAGCCCAACAAAATTCAGCCTATAACCAGCCTCCTCACCCTAGCTTTTATTTGGGTACCGACATGGTGATGCCGGTACAACCAAATATTGTAACGAAAGCGAAGTGAGGGTGTATGGTGATTCTTCGTGAATTGCGTGGCTTCGCGCTGCAGGCCCTGAGCCTGTCGGGGACGCCTAGTCGAAGGGCCACAAGCGCGAAGCTACGCAATACACAACGCGAAGCCACCCCAACAAATCGAGCTTAACCAAGTAAACGAAACGACCCGCTCCCCTTTACGTTCACGAACCACTTTTCTTACCCAGATGATACGATTACCCCTTTTTGCTTTTCTAATGCTTGCGTCGATTGCCTCCTTTGGGCAAAAAACGAAGACGCTCTGGTACAAGCAACCCGCCCGAAACTGGAATGAAGCCCTGCCCATTGGTAACGGCCGACTGGGTGTGATGGTGTTTGGGAAAGTGAATGAAGAGTTGCTTCAACTAAACGAAGAAACCCTCTGGTCGGGTGGGCCAGTGAACAAGAACCCGAACCCCGGCGTCGCCAAATACCTGCCTGAGGTGCGTGAGGCTCTCTTTCGCGAAGATTATGCTGCTGCTGCTAAACTGACGCAGAAAATTCAGGGCCTGTACTCCGACGCCTACCAGCCACTGGGCGACTTGGTGTTAAAACAACCGCTGACCGGCACCGCCACGGATTATTACCGCGATCTGGATATTACCAACGCGACGGCTACTACCCGTTTCACCATCGATGGTGTGGCCTACACCCGCGAAATCTTCGTGTCGGCACCCGATCAGGTGATTGTGATCCGGTTGACGTCGAGCAAGAAAGGGGCACTGAATTTTACCGCCGCAACACGCAGTCCGCATCCGATGTCGAAAACGGTACCGGGCCGCGACGAACTGATTATGCGGGGTAAAGCGCCCGCCCATGCCGACCCGAATTACGTCAACTACAATAAGCAAGCCGTGATTTACACCGACAGCGCCGGTTGTAAGGGCATGCGCTTCGACTGGCGCGTTAAGGTCAAGTCGACCGATGGACAGGCATCGGCGGATACGGCTGGCATTCGGATTCAGGGCGCGACCGAGGCGATTCTGTACGTGACCGCTGCCACCAGTTTCAACGGCTTCGATAAATGCCCGGATAGTGAAGGGCGCGATGAAAAGAAGTTGGCCCAGACGTACCTGAGCAAAGCAATGGCCAGATCAGCCGCCTTAATTCGTCGCGACCATATTGCTGATTACCAGAAGCTGGCCAACCGCATGAGCTTAACGCTCAATGGCGATGCCGCACCGGTAGACCTGCCAATGGATGAGCGCCTGAAACGATACACCGACGGAGCCACCGACCCGGCGTTGGAGAGTCTATATTTTGCGTTTGGACGGTACCTGCTGATCTCCTCGTCGCGGCCTAAAACGGCGGGCAGTTTTAGTATTCCGGCCAATTTGCAGGGTATCTGGAACCCTATGGTTCGGCCACCGTGGAGCAGCAACTTCACCACCAACATCAACGCGGAGATGAATTACTGGCCCGCCGAGATGGCTAACCTATCCGAACTGCACACGCCCCTGCTCGACTGGATCGGCAACATGGCCGCAACGGGTCGCGAAACGACCAAGAATTTTTACAACATGGGCGGCTGGACGGTGCACCACAACTCCGACATCTGGGGCCTGTCGAATCCCGTTGGCGACAAAGGAAAAGGTAGTCCATCATGGGCCAACTGGGCAATGGGCGGTGCGTGGCTGAGTCAGCACCTGTGGGATCACTACGCGTACACCGGCGACCGAACGTACCTGAAAGGTTACGCCTACCCGCTGATGAAAGACGCTGCCCAATTCTGCCTGGAATGGCTGGTCGATGATAAAAAAGGCCACCTGGTCACCGCCCCGTCGACCTCGCCCGAAAACGTGTTCATTACCGAAAGCGGCCAGAAAAATTCCGTATCGGTAGCCACCACGATGGATATGGCCCTGGTTTGGGACGTGTTCAGCAACACGATTCAAGCGTCGGAGCAACTTAACATCGATGCTGACTTCCGGCAGAAACTGCTTGATGCCAAGAAAAAGCTGTTCCCACTGCAAATTGGCAAGAAGGGCAACTTGCAGGAGTGGTACAAGGACTGGGAAGACGAAGACCCGCAACACCGGCACGTATCGCACCTGTACGCCCTACACCCCGGCCGGGAAGTGTCTCCGCTAACCACGCCCGCCCTGGCCGATGCCGCCCGCAAAACGCTCGAAATCCGGGGGGACGACGGTACGGGTTGGAGTAAATCGTGGAAGATCAATTTCTGGGCCAGATTGCACGATGGCAACCACGCCTATAAACTCCTGCGCGAACTGCTGAAGCTGACCGGCATGGAGGGCACCAACTACAACAAAGGCGGCGGAACGTACCCAAACCTGTTGTGTGCGCATCCACCGTTTCAGATCGACGGTAATTTCGGCGGCACATCGGGCATCGGTGAAATGCTGTTGCAAAGCCACGACGGCGTGCTGAACCTGCTACCTGCCCGTCCCGATGTCTGGTCGTCGGGTGAGGTAAAAGGCTTGAAAGCACGCGGCGGCTACGAACTGGATATGACCTGGAAAGCGGGTAAGCTGACGCGCGTCGTCGTGCGCTCGGCGCTAGGTGGTAATTGCCGACTACGAGTACCGGGTACGTTAGTGGCAACCGGATTGAAGGCTGCCGGCGGCGTTAACCCAAATCCATTCTACGCCCTTCCCGAAAGCCAATACCGTACCCAAACGCCGGAAACTTCTACTAACGGCGTCGCAGTGTATGATCTGGCAACCGCGCCGGGGAAGTCGTACGTGCTGGTGGGTAAATAGGGCTTGTCTAAGCGGTGACTGATCGTAACGCGGACTTTAGTCCGCACAGCCATTGCAGAGAAGCCATCGTTAACTTATTGATGATACATGCGGACTGAAGTCCGCGTTACATAAACCATTTTATTAAACCAACCTCCAATAATGAAAACCCTCCTCTTCTTTGCCGCTACCTTGGCCATGTGCACCCTCTCGGGCACTACTTCTCTTGCTCAGAAGAATGAAAAAGGCGTGGCCGACGCCGTTGAAAAGCTCCGCAAGGCCATGATCGACCCGACCGAGGCGAACCTGAGCGAACTGGCTTCCGATAAACTGACCTACGGCCACTCGGGTGGAAAGATTGAAGATAAAGCCGAGTTCATCCGGGCGTTGGTGAGCAACGATTCTGATTTCAAAACCATCGACCTGACCGAGCAAACCATCCAGATCGTGGATAATACCGCGCTGGTTCGGCACGTGCTTACCGCCGTAACGGCAAACAAAGGCGTACCCGCCACTGCGCATATCGGTATTCTGCTCGTATGGGTGTATCAGAAAGGTGACTGGAAACTGGTAGCCCGTCAGGCGGTGAAGGTGTAGAGGTCTGTGTATAAGTTGTATTGCTTGTCGAAGGGCTATGCGAAAGCAATACACACCAGCGCGAAGCAATGCAGAAACCAACGCTTCCCATTTTCCAACATGATCAACCTCCTTCTTTTCCTTTTCCTCCTCCTTCCCGCCACGGAAAAACCCGCGCCTCCGGCCTGGGTGAAGCTGGTTGGGGCACGCACGGCACCATCGAAAAAAACGGTGTTTTCGACCGCTAGCTACGGAGCCGTGGCCGACGGAAAAACGCTCGCAACAAAAGCCATTCAGCGGGCGATCGATGCCTGCGCGGCGAAAGGGGGCGGCGTGGTGACATTCAAACCGGGGCAATACCTGACGGGCTCGCTATTCCTCAAAAAGGGCGTTACGCTGCACCTCGACAAAGGCGTTGAGCTGCTCGGTAGCCAATCGCTGGCCGATTACCCGGAGATCGATACGCGGGTGGCGGGAATTGAAATGCGCTGGCCAGCCGCGTTGATCAACATCATCGACCAGAAAAACGTGGCAATCACCGGCACAGGTATTGTTAACGCACAGGGCAAGCCGTTCTGGGACAGCTACTGGGCCCTGCGCAAAGAGTACGAAGCCAAAGGCCTGCGTTGGATTGTAGATTACGACGCCAAGCGCCCCCGCACGTTGCTCGTCTCCGGCTCGTCAGATATAACCCTGAAAAGTATCACGCTGCAACAGGCTGGTTTCTGGACGGTACATATCCTTTACTCCGACCACGTTACGGTCGACGGGCTAATCATTCGCAACAACATTGACGGGCACGGCCCCAGTACCGACGGTATCGATATCGACTCGTCGACCTACATTCTGGTGCAGAACTGCGACATTGATTGCAACGATGATAATTTCTGCCTCAAAGCGGGTCGCGACTGGGATGGGCTGCGTGTGAATCGGCCAACCGAATACGTACTCATTCAGAATTGTGTATCTGGTGCCGGTGGTGGACTGATCACCTTTGGTAGCGAAACATCGGGCGGTATCCACCACGTGATGGCCCGTAACCTGACTGCCAAAGGTACCGGCGTGGGCATTCGCCTGAAGTCGGCCATGACACGGGGCGGCACCGTGTCGGATATTTACATGGAAAATATCACGATGGAAGACGTGGGTGTGCCGGTGGAGGTAACTATGAACTGGAACCCCAGTTACAGCTACTCGACCCTTCCCGAAGGCTACACCGAAGCAACCCTACCCGCCCACTGGAAGGCCATGCTGGCTAAAGTAGAACCAGCCGAGCGGGGTATTCCGCACTTCAAAGACGTGCATATTTCCGGTCTGAAAGTAACCGGAGCCAAACGCGGCATTATGGCGGCGGGCCTTGCCAATTCACTGCTTGAAAACTTCACGTTCAACGACGTAACCATTGCCGCCAACACCGCCGGTCAAATCGATTTCGCCAAAGGCTGGACGGTGAAAAACATGACCATCACGGCAAAAGACGGCAAACCCATCGTGGTCAAAAACAGTGACGGGCTGAGTTTATAGGTACTGATACAGTACGCGGAATTTTTATAGTACGCGGATTAAAGGGATTTAAAAACGATCGACGCGGATTTCGGATTAAAACTGATTGGTGGCTCTGCTTCATTTCACGAATCCGTTTTAAATCTAAAATCCGCGTCAATCCATTTAATCCGTGTTCCCATACATACCGCGCAAATGCGGAAAACCAGCGTAATCCGTGTTCCCATCACTCCTAAGGCATTTTTGACAGGTTTTCCCAGCGTACAACCCATTTGCCATTTTTCGGGAAACCGGGCGATAACGTACCTGAGTCGTTATCCCAACCGGCGCACATCATGGCTACAGCCGTGAGTAGGCCACCATTTCCAGGGAGGTAAATACGGAGGTTATCGCGCTGGTAGTTGTGGCCGTTGTGCAGGAACGTGTTTTTGGTTACCGGCATCAGCAGGGCATCAATGGCTTTATCGGGTTTGCCGAGGCGGGCGGCCGTCATGGCTACGAGTGGATAATCCCAACCCCAGGTGCTTTCCCACTTCCAGACGGTCATGATCTTGTCGAAGGTGCGGTCCATCGTGGGTACGTCGAGCGAGGGCGTTTTAGGCATGTAGCCATACGCGCCCAGCACCGCCGGGTGGTCGGTCACGAACTCGGGGTTGGTATATGAGTCGGGGGCACTTTCGGCGGCTAGGTACAGACCATCCTGCGCGGGGAACGGCGACAGACCGGCCAGTACTTTGTCCCATTCTGCGTTGCGGGGCATGCCCAGGCGTTCGCGCCATTGCTGAGCGGTGGTGAGGCCCCACCACCAGTAGGCTAGTTCGAACGGTGGGTTATAGGTGCTGGCATATTTGAAGCGTTCCTGCGCCGGAATCATGCCTTTTCCCAGGATATATTTACCCTTTTGCGGGTCAAGCCAGGCGTAGGAGGCCATGAAATCGGCGGTGGCGAAAACGAGGTCTTTGTAGGCGTTCAGCGTTTTCTGGTCGTGGTGGTTGCGGTAGCTGAGTTCGGCGAAGTAAATAAAATGCGGCTGCTGCCAGATCAGGAACGGGCCGATCGGCGACGGACTTTCGTTACCCACCTCATCGACCATTTTCTGCCAGCGAACGCCGTTGAAGCCCTGCCGCTGTGCCAGATCAGCGGCACCAGGCTGTGCTCTGTTGTACCAGCTCAGACTCTTTTCGAGCAGCGCGGGGCGGTTCCATAGGGGAAAATGGGCCGCGTGCCACCAATGCATTTCGAGGTGCGGTTTGCCGTACCAACTGTTGTAAGTCAGGCCGGTTTCCTGCGGAGGAATCGATCCCGAACACTGAATTTTGGTCAGGTATTGCGACAGCACGATCCGCCGTTCCAGCTCCTTTGCGCGTGGATCGGTACTGCCCGACAGGTCAACCGCTCCGCCCGTTGTCCAGAACGATTGCCAGTGGGTCTGGTTGGCCTGATGCGTCGTGGCAAAATTGGGTTGGGCTATTTTCGGTGGCATCGAACCCGACATAAACCGGCAGGTAAAGGCCAGCGTCGTGGCCGATTTGTCGGGGGTCAAGGCAAACTCGTGGGCCTTCACTTCGCGAACCGTGGCTTTTCCTGTCCAGGCTAGGGCGGCGGTATAGCGGGTGGTGTCGAGTTGACGTTCAAGTATTACGGCATTGGCGTTTTCTGACCGCAGGTGGGTGGTATGGCGTGTGGGCTTGCTGAAATCAGGGAAGCCTTCCCAGTTGGTGGCGCCGTAGGGGAAACGCAATATAACCTGCAACCGGCCTGTAGCTACCAGTGGGGAACGTACCTGAATGGCCACCATATCTTGTGTGGGGTGGCAGATTGTTACCACATCCACGGGTTGATTTTCCACGCTGAAATGGCTTCTGATCTCACCTTTCCACATATCCAGCGTTTGCCGAATGTTGCGCAGGTCGGTCATTTTCACGGCTGAGCCATCTGCTTTTTTCAGGTCGAAACCGATCATGCCGAGGTGTAGCCGGTGCGGGTTTTCGCGAAAATAGTTCGACACCGCCTCCTGTCGACCCGCGCCCTTGATCGAGAACGTGTACGGTACTTTTCGCCCGTGCTGATCAATGGTGTTATACACTTCACTTAGCTTGTAATCAGCCGGATTTGGTACGGCATGCCACCCCCATTGCGACTGCGTACCCAACGGAACGGCGTCTTTGTAATAATCAGGAAACGTTTGCAGGCCCGTAGCATCCACGGTAAAGGCAAATTCACCATTCCCCACCGACACCGATCCGAGTGTATCGAACCGGGTATTGACAACGGCGTGGCGACTGACGAGGGCTTTACGGTCAATGTTGCCTTTACTGACTTGGGCAACGGTTAATTCAGTTGGTAGAAGAAGGGAAAGGAAGAAAAGTGAATAGAGAGAACGCATTATCAGAAGCAAGAAGTGAGAGACAAGAAGTGAGATTTGAGAGGTAAGAAGCAAGAAGTGAGAGGCAAGATTTGAGACTCTCGTTATCACTCGCACAGGCAAGCGACAACGAGAGTCTCAAATCTTGCCTCTCACTTCCTACCTCTTACTTCTACAGCGACCCGCGCCGGATCATGTAAAACGGGTTTTTAACCTTGATCTGTTTATTGTCGAGCAAGAGGGAGGCGGTAGTGTAGCCCATCGCTTCGAAGTTGGTGCTTACAACGGTAATATCCAGCAGTTCTTTCAGTGTGGTGTCGTTGAACGAGATCATCCCGATTTCGCGACCTAACTGGAAATTGGTTTGCCGCACCTTCTTTACCAGTTCTGACAGGTCCGTTTCTTCGACCACCACGTAGGCAGTGCCCGCCTGCAAATGTTCGTTGATAGCGTTTTCCTTGATGGCAAACTCTTTGTTGGCGTTGATGCAGAACGACCGGAACCCCCGCGCAATTTCGACCGGATAGTTGCCGTCGCTGGGTAAAATCAAGACCATCCGGCTGTATTTGGTCAATAAATCCTGGGCCGTTTCCAGCGCTTCGCGAATATCTTTGTCAAAATTCTGATGAACGCTCAGGAAATTGCCGGCCAGTTCAGGTACGTCCTTGTCGAGCATCACTAATTGATTGGAAGGAATTGACTCTAGCACCTGCATGTAGTTGGCCTTGTCGAGGTCCTGCGTAAAGTGCGGCATTACCACGTAGTAGTTGTACTTGCCGAGATTCTCCTCAATGATTTCCTGGAAATGCTGCGCGCTGTAGTGGTGAATCTGCAGGTCCACGTTGGCCCGATCGCCGAGGGCTTTCAGAAAGGCGTAGTAGATGATCTTCTTGTAGGAGCTGAGCTTGTTGAATACCAGCAAGATCTTTAGCTTGAGCGCGTCGTTGGCCTGCACGTAATACCCTTTGCCCTGCACCGAGGTGATGTAACCGCGCTCCCGGAGTTCCCGATAGGCTTTCTCAACGGTGTCGCGGGCCAGGTAATACTCAATGCTCAACTCACTGATCGATGGCAACTGTTCGCCTTTGCGCAGTATGCCCCGACCAATATCCGTGATAATTGACTGAACAATTTGCTTGTATTTGGGCGTCTTGTCTTTCGGATTGAACTGAAGTTGATAGAGCGGAGCCGAAGAATGAGGAAACACATCGATAAAGTCGTACGACTGACGACGTGGACGTGGTTCGAGGGCTTGTCGTGTTACCATAACTGTCAGAACAGATTCGTTGGTGTGAAAAAGAGAGCGACTGATTGGTCTGTATAAATGACCGATTTATCATGTTAATTTTCCTCTATTTTTAGATATAATCAAGAAAATATCTGACTTTATTTATGCAATCGTTGCCGGGAACGTTGCCAGACCTGTGTTGTTCGATTTGGTAATTTGGCCAGGCGGCTTTATTTCGATAAAATGGTTTTGCCAGACATTAGATTCTAAACGCTGGATATTGGTAAAAGGCGGGTCGGTTGGGGTCGTTTCTGTCTGGTATCCAGCATCCAGAATCCAACGTCCCTACCAGAGGCGAATGGGTATTCTCCTGTGATATGGTATTTTTGCGAACCCGTTGGCGGGTTTTTCTATGCTCGAAACTTTTTTCAATGCCGCTTCGCTTCAGTTCGGCCTGTTTATCGATACGGTACTGTCGTTGCTGAAGGTGCTGATCAAGTCGCGTTTTTCGGTAGACATTCCTGCTCCTCAACGGGCTGCCTGTTCTATTCTCGGTAACGGCCCGTCGCTCCGCCAATCGCTTGATAACGACCTGGCATTCATTCGCGAAACCGAGGTGATCTGTGTGAATAATTTCGCTTCGTCGCCTGAGTATGCGCAGCTACAACCCATGAACTACGCCCTGCTCGACCCGGCCTTTTTTCTATACAGCCAGCAGAACAACGGCCGTAAAGACGTGGAGAAGACGATTCGTTGTTTGATCAACCTCACCGTTTGGCCCATGAATCTGTTCGTACCGCAATCTGCGCGGAGCAGTTATCTGGTTAGTCAGCTTCAGGGTAAGCACCCGAATGTGAAAGTCGTTTATTTCAATTATACCGTGGTGCGGGGGTACAACTGGTTCCGGTTCTTCATCTTCCGAAAGGGGTGGGGCATGCCGCAGTCGCAGAATATTCTGGCGGCCTCTCTCTATCTGGCCATTACCCGGCGTTTTAAGGAAGTATACCTTTTTGGAGCCGACCATTCGTGGCATGAAGAGATACGCATGTCGGAAACCAACGAGCTACTAATGAAACAGGAGCATTTTTACGATAAGCCCAATACCGTTGCCTACATTCCGGTCTACGACGTAGTGAAGAAAGAAACGTCGCGTATGTCAGCGCAATTTGCCTCCCTGTCGAAAGCCTTTTACAGTTACGAAGTCCTGCGCGACTACGCCGCTTCGCTGAACGTTCAGGTCCTGAACGCCAGCGCAAAAAGCTACGTTGATGCGTTTAAACGAGTCAAATTAAATTAAGAATTAAGAATGCAGAATTAAGAATGGCTCCGCCGCTAGTTCCATTGTCTCTTGCGAAGCCATTCTTAATTCTGCATTCTTAATTCTTAATTCTCTCATATGCTTGATCTATCAAATAAATCCATTCTCATAACCGGCGGGACCGGCTCGTTTGGCAAGAAGTTCGTTGAAATGGTGCTGAAGCGTCATCCGAACATTAAACGGCTGGTGGTGTACTCGCGCGACGAGCTGAAGCAGTTCGAAATGAGCCAGACGTTTCCGACGGGCAAATACAAAGCCATGCGCTATTTCATCGGCGATGTGCGCGATGCCGAACGGATGAAACGGGCTTGTGAAGGAATCGATATCATCATTCACGCCGCCGCGCTGAAGCAGGTGCCTGCCGCCGAATACAACCCGATGGAGTGCATCAAGACTAACGTCTTCGGTGCCGAAAACGTGATCAATGCAGCCCTCGACAACGGTGTACAGCGTGTAGTGGCTCTTTCTACGGATAAAGCTGCCGCGCCGATCAACCTCTACGGAGCCACCAAACTCTGTTCGGATAAGCTGTTCGTGGCCGCCAACAACATGAAAGGCGCGCGCGATCTGACCTTCTCGGTCGTTCGCTATGGCAATGTAATTGGTTCACGCGGTTCGGTGGTGCCGTTCTTTCTGGAAAAACGGAAAGAAGGTGTACTGCCCATCACGCACAACGACATGACCCGTTTCAATATCTCGCTCGAAGATGGCGTTGAAATGGTGCTCTATGCGCTGGAACATGCCTGGGGCGGCGAAATCTACGTACCCAAGATTCCGTCGTACCGAATCACCGACGTGGCCACCGCCATTGGTCCAAACTGCGAGCAGGTGCTGGTGGGCGTTCGTCCCGGCGAGAAACTGCACGAGGAGATGATCACCGAAACGGATTCGCTCAATACGGTTGAAACGGAGCGTTATTACGTGATTACGCCCTCAACGCCCACCTGGGAAGTAGACGACTACCTAACCGCGTTCAACGGTAACCGCGTAGCCGAAGGCTTCAAATACAACTCAGGCACCAACACCGAATGGCTCACCGTAGAGCAACTCCGCGAGCAAATCCGCGACCACGTCGATCCTTCATTTAGCGTGTGAATAGAACACGGATTGTGATGGTAACACGGATTTAAGGGATTAAACGGATCTGCGCAGCTCCGCAATTGGAACACGGATTTTACAGATTAAACGGATTGACGCGGATTATGGATGACAACGGATTTGCTCTGCATCAGGTACGAATCCGCTTACATCCAAAATCCATGTAAATCCGTTTAATCAGCGTAATCCGTGTTCCCATAACAATCCGCGCAGATCCGTTTAATCTGTAAAATCCGTGTTACCACCAAAAATCCGCGGCTTATCGTTTTAAATTCCTTAAATCCGCGTACCAATTCTAGTATGCAGAATATCATTCCATACGGTCGGCAACATATTACCGACGAGGATATTGCGGCGGTGGCCGAGGTGCTGCGCGGGCCAATGCTCACGCAGGGACCAAGCATCGGTGCGTTTGAAAAGGCCTTTGCCGAATATATTGGTGCTCCCTACGCTGTAGCTGTCTCAAACGGAACGGCGGCGCTTCACCTGTGCTGTATGGCCCTGGGCGTTGGCCCCGGAACACGGGTGATTACCACGCCGATCACGTTTTCGGCATCGGCCAACTGCGTTCGGTATTGCGGCGGCGAGGTGTACTTTGCTGATATTGATCCCGAGACGGTTTTGCTTGATGTGGAAGGCGTTCGTGCGCTGATTGAGTCGAAGCCTGTGGGTTATTTCTCGGGTATTATCCCCGTCGATTTTGGCGGTTACCCCGTCGATATGGCCGCGTTTCGGGCCTTGGCGGACGAGCATGGGCTGTGGCTGCTGGAAGACAGTTGCCACTCGCCGGGCGGTTCATTTGTTGATGCTGAACAACGTACCCACCGCTGTGGTGACGCATCGCTGGCCGATCTGGCCATTTTCAGCTTCCATCCCGTGAAGCACATCGCCTGTGGTGAAGGCGGCATGATCACGGCTGGCACTGAAGTGTTATACAATCACCTGATGCGACTACGTACCCACGGCATCACCAACAAACCCGGCGACTTTACGCCCCTCTACGAAGGTGAACCCGAACGCGGCGGCTGGTACATGCAACTACAGGAATTAGGCTACAATTACCGCCTCACCGACATGCAGGCGGCGCTGGGTCTGAGCCAACTAAAACGCGCCGATCAAATGCTGGACCGTCGCCGCGAAATTGCAGCTAGGTATAATGTGGCCTTCGCCGGTACACCTGTACAAACTATTGTTCCACCTGAAAACGTAGGACACGCGTATCACCTATACGTGGTGCAGGTCGATGACCGGAAAGGGCTGTATGATCACCTTCGGGCGAAAAATATCTTCGCGCAGGTGCATTATATTCCGGTGCATACCATGCCTTATTACCAGCAGCAGGGTAATAAACCGGGCGATTACCTACTGGCCGAACGCTACTACAGCCGTTGCCTGAGCCTGCCGATGTACCCCACGCTTACCGATGAGGAGCAGCAGTACGTGATCGACGAGGTACTGACGTTTGTAGGTCGATGAAACGGTGGTTGCTTTGGGGAGTTGCGGCCATTCCGGTGGTGTACTACGTCGGCATGGTGTTGTGGTACGCCTACGACTTTCCATACATGGATGACTACCCCGTAGTCGTTGATTTCCTGAATCGGCTTCCTGCCGCCGAGACAATTAGTGCAAAAACGGCCTTGCTGCTGGAACAGAACAATTTCCACCGGCTGGTGCTGGCCAAGTTTATTGCCTGGCTCAACGTAGCGCTGACCGGTTCCGTCGATTTTCGGGTGATGCAGTATGTGGGTCTGCTGGCTTTGCTGGGCACGTCGTGGTTGTTGTATCGAAGTGCTGAAGCTTCTGGTTCGATCGTTGATGCTCCTCATTATCAGTATACTACCGAAGCTGGGGCCGAGTGGCGTTCCGCTTCAATGCTACAGTTGCCCGTTCTCTTCCTGCTTTTTCAATTTCAGGGTTGGAATATTGCGTTTTGGAGCATTGTGGCGGCTTCGAACGTTACCGCTCCGGCGTTGGCGTTGCTAGCCTTTTACCTGGCCAACCGCCGCTGTGAGGGGTGGGCCATCGGCATTGCCCTCATTGCCTTGTTTACAAACGGAAACGGGATTCTGGTATTACCCATTTTGCTGCTGGGCTGGCTGTTTCAACGTCGCTGGCGGTGGGCGCTGGGTACGTTGCTCATCACGATTCCGGCGCTGCTGTACTATTTCCACGACTACCAGAATCCATCCGCGTCGTCGCTGTCGCAGCTTTTGAGTCCGGCTAAACTAACGCACCTACTGGCGCTGGATACGGCCTTTCTGGGAGCCATTGCCTATCATCCTGCCGTTGCCTGGCTGCCTATTCTGCTCGGTAGTGCAACAATCATCTGGGCAACGTACCTGCTCTTGACCCGCTATGATCAGACTAATCCGACGCTGTTCTGGCTGCTCATATTCCTGCACCTGACGGGGCTGATGCTGGCCGTGAACCGTATTCAGAACGATACCAGCATTGTGTTCGCCTCACGCTATCGCAACATTACGGCCCTGCACATGGCGGCAACGTACCTGAGCGTACTCGACATCATGCTCCGGCGCGACCCACGCTGGCGGGGTATTCACCTGACTAACTGGTTTGCGGGTGCGGTGCTGGCCGGAACGGTTGGCCTTTGGGCGGTCTCTAACTGGACGTACCTGAGCAAGATTGAGCGGTTCCAGGAGTTGAAGCAAACCGACAACCTGCTCTGGCAACGCTATGGGCAAATTCGTGCCTCTGCCCCACAATACCAGCCCGCCTCCCGATTGACCGAACTGGCCAGCCGACATATTTTCCAGCCTGAACAAATAGCGCTGGTGTCCTTGGCAAGCCGAGTAGTTGCAGTTTCGCCAAACACAACACCCGGCGATTCATTGGCTTACGGAATCGATATACGGCGGCGCGACGAAGATTTTCTGGTTGTTAGCGGGTGGGCGAAAGTGGCGGGCCGTAAAGCGAACTTCAACGATACGTTTGTGGGCGTGAAAACAGCAACCGGCTGGCAGTACTACACCACGCTTTTCCATCAGCGCCTCGACAAGGAAGACTCGGCCAACGACAAAGACACCGGCTTCACCGCCATCATTCCAGCTGCCCAGCCTACTGACTCGCTCGCTATCTTCGTTCGATCCGGTAAATACACGGCAAAACAAATGGTACGCTGATTTTTAATTGGGTACGCGGATTTAAAGGGATTAAACGGATTGACGCTGATTATATATGGAACGCGGATTTAAGGGATTAAACGGATTACACGGATTTTGGATGTAAGCGGATTCGTACCTCAAGCAGAGCAAATCCATTATAATCTAAAAATCTGTGTCAATCGATTTTATCCCTTAAATCCGTGTGCCATCAGCCAATCCGCTTAAATCCAATAAGCCGCGTCAATCCGTTTAATCCTTTAAATCCGTGTTCCAATTAACGTGCGCCCATCAATTATGAAGACTCTCTGTATTATTCCGGCGCGTGGCGGCAGCAAGCGCATTCCGCGGAAGAACATCCGGCCGTTTCTGGGGTCGCCGATTATCGCCTACTCTATCCGGGCCGCGCAGGAATCGGGTTTGTTCGATGAGGTGATGGTCTCGACGGATGATGCTGAAATTACCCAAACAGCGCAGCTGTATGGCGCATCTGTTCCGTTTGCGCGCTCAGCCGATACCGCCAACGATTACGCAACTACCGCCGCCGTGCTGACCGAAGTACTGAACACCTATGCGCAGCACGGGCAGCACTTCGACCGGGCCTGCTGCCTCTATGCCACGGCACCGTTCGTTACCGCCGATAAACTCCTAGAGGCGTTTGGTAAGCTGGAAACAGGTGGGTTCGATACCGTATTTCCGGTGGTTCGTTTCGGTTTTCCCATTCAGCGTGCCGTCGTTTTTCAGCAGAACCGTTTGACCTGGCGTGAGCCTGATCACGCCCTTTCCCGTTCGCAGGATCTGCCAGCTGCTTTTCACGATGCCGGTCAGTTTTACTACTTCAACGTACCCAACTTTTTGGAAACGGGTCAACTGCTGACCACCAACACCAGCGGCATCGAAATCTCGGAGCTGGAAGCCCAGGATATTGATAATCTGACCGACTGGCAACTCGCTGAACTGAAAGTCAGGTTACTGCAGCAAAACAAAGAATCAAGTCACTAATCGACCGGTTTATCATTCGCTGGATAGAGACGTGGCAGGGCGGCGTTCGTGTTGTAGTTTTGTTGTTTCCGACTAGAGCGACCCTTCCTCATGAAACGAATTATTTTCCGCGCCGATGGTACCAGTCAGACCGGTATGGGCCACATCATGCGTAGCCTTGCCCTCGCCGACATGCTAAGCCCAGACGAGGATAGCAGCGAGTTAGGTTTCGACCGCCGTTTTGCCATTCAGCAACCATCAGATGCGGTTCTGAAAACCATCGCCAAACTGGGTATCCCGGTAACGTCGCTGAAAACGAACGACCTCGACGAATTTCTTGGGTACGTTACCGCCGATGATGTCGTGGTACTTGACGGCTACGCCTTTGATGAAGCCTTTCAGCGCGCAGTTCGGAAACAGGCGCACAAACTCGTTTTCATCGATGACCTGATGCAGGGAAAGCAGGTGGCCGACGTCGTGATCAACCACGCCGGTGACGTGACGCCTGCCGATTACGACACTGAATCGTACACGAAATTGCTGCTTGGTGCGCCTTACGCGTTGGTGAATCCGGCGTTCCGGCAGAAAGCGCAACCTAAAGACGGTGAGAATAAAGCGTTCGTGAATATGGGTGGCGCTGATCCGCATAATATTAGTCGCGAAGTGGTTGAACTGCTCCTGACCCAGAATGCCGAACTGCGCGTAACGGTGGTGCTTGGCTCAGCCAATCCTCATTTGAAAACATTTGCCGATTTGCCCAAAGAACGGCTGAGTATTCAGCAAAATCTGTCGGCCAAGCAGATGGCGCGGGCTATTGGCGGCAGCGGACTAAGCATCGTAGCGGCAAGCACCATTGCCTACGAAGTGGCCACCGTTAGTCGACCGATGATAATCATTCAGACCGCCGATAACCAGAGTCGACTGGTCTCGTTTATGCGCGACCGACATCTGACGCTGGGCGCACTGACGTTGCCCATTGCGCCCGATAAGTTCCAGACCGCCGTTGGTAAAGCCCGCCTGACGCCCACGGTTTTCAAGCAACGCCTCGTATTCGACGGTAAAGCTGCCGCCCGTTATAAGCAGCTTTTCACGCAGCTATGCACCATCGAATAGCCACAGTCAATGACGTTCGCCTATATTTCGATTGGGCCAACGATCCGTCTACACGTCAGCAATCATTCAATTCCGCACCTATCTCGTGGGAAGCCCACGAAGTATGGTTTGCCCGAAAAGTAAACGACCCTGACGTATTATTGCTCGTATTCGAGACTAATGAGAACATACCTGTTGGCCAGGTACGTTTTGAGCGGCAGGCTGACGGCGAAGTGATAATTGGCGTGTCGGTCGACAATGCATTTCGGGGACGTGGGCTGGCTGTGCAACTTATTCGGGAAGCAAGCAACGTATGCCAGCATCACTGGCGTAACTCTAATGATCCTGAGCAAGCTGTACGTATATCGGCTTACATCAAACCAAACAATCAACCATCGATACGCGCCTTTGAACGGGCAGGGTTCATCAATGATGAACAAACCCAAAAACTGAATACAAATTCGATCCGTTTGGTAAAGCTATAAGTATATATTGCGTTGAATCTGATAGGATTGTTTTAATCGGCTAAGTCCAATTACCTCGTTCAAAACAAGATGATACGTAAACTTTTACTGACTACCGGCTTACTATACTTTCATGGAATCGCTATCGCACAGGACCCTTCCACTGACCGGTGGATTGATAGCAGTGACGAAACACGGATTACACTACCCACCAGCGAAACCGGGCGGGTAGTAATTACGAAAGGCAATCCCGGGTCGGGTGGCTTCAACGAATTTTTACGCATTCAGCCTACCCACTCTACCCACGAATACATCGGATTTCGGAACGGAACGACCACCAACAGTTTTGTGCCGGTGCTGCTGTCTTATTCTGAAAGCAATGCGGGTTCGGCCATGGTACTGGCTGGGGTTACCAACCCCACTTACGACCTAATCAATAACTCGCCGATGCTGCTCTTTGACACCCGTACCCATGGCGATAATACCTTATCGACTGGGGGAGGTGCAATCACATACCGCCCTCTGTTTGCCTGGCGCAATTACACCACCGTCCATATGCAGATGCTCGCCAACGGCAATCTGGGGCTGGGCACCACATCACCAGGGGCGCAATTGCACACGACGGGTAGCGTTCGTTTTGCTGGTTTACCAATTAGCTCAAGTACATCGGTAGTCATGGCAGATGGCAACGGTACCTTATCCCGACACGTGCTACCTGCCAGTTCAACATTAGCTACCATTAGCAGTTCAGCGACAAACACGTTGCCCAAGTTTGGTAACTCAGGTACGTTATCAGGCAGTCAGATCACAGATAATGGCGCGGGAGTAGGTATTGGCGGCGTACCCACGGCCGGTGCTAAACTGACGTTGTACGGAACAATCAGCCTGATGTCGGACGAGCGGCAGAAAACGAATATCGTTCGCCTGGATCATGCTTCAGACAAAGTGAGCGCACTGAACGGCTATTACTATAACTGGCGCGAGGGTAGTGATAGCAAACAGGTTGGTTTTATGGCGCAGGAAGTAGAGCGCGTACTGCCGGAAGTCGTTTCACAAAACAGCGAGGGCACGCGGTTTGTAAACTACGACGGACTTGTTCCCCTGCTTACCGAAGCAATCAAAGAACAGCGAGCAATGCTTGATGCCCAAAGTCAACTGATTAAGGAACTACAACGCGAAGTAAGCTCGTTGAAACGTAAAAAATAGGCAAGTGGCGTCTGTCACTTAGCTAATCTGAGCTGTAATGTCATTTCCTCCCATTCAGGTTGCCAATTATATCATCTCCCCACAACACCGGCCGTTTGTGATTGCCGAGATGTCGGGGAACCATAACCAGTCGCTCGACCGGGCGCTCGAACTTGTCGACGCGGCGGCGGCGGCTGGGGCACACGCGCTGAAGCTCCAGACCTACACGCCCGACACGATTACGTTCAACGGGCAGTCAGACGAGTTTTTTATTCGGGATAACCAATCGCTGTGGGCTGATAAGAATCTATACAAACTCTATCAGGATGCTTACACGCCCTGGGAGTGGCACGGACCGATTTTCGAGCGGGCCAAACAGCACGGCATGGTCGCGTTCAGTTCACCGTTCGATATTACGGCGGTGGATTTTCTGGAGTCGTTGAACGTCCCTATTTACAAAATTGCGTCGTTTGAAAACACCGATCATATTCTGCTGAAGAAAGTAGCGAGCACCGGCAAGCCCGTGATCATGAGTACGGGCGTGGCCACAGTGGCCGATATTGCCGAGTCGGTGAAGGTGTTGCGCGATCATGGCTGCACGGAATTGATTCTGCTCAAATGCACGAGCACGTACCCCGCCACACCAGAAAGCACCAACCTGCTCACCATTCCGCACATGAGCCAGCTCTTCAACGTACCTGTAGGCCTGTCTGACCATACGATGGGCATTGGCGCATCGGTAGCGGCAACGGCGCTGGGCGCGGTGGTGATCGAAAAGCACTTTACGCTCCGTCGAGCCGATGGCGGTGTCGATTCGGCGTTTTCGCTGGAGCCGGACGAGCTAAAAAATCTGGTTGTGGAATCGGAGCGGGCGTTTCTGGCGATGGGTCAGATCAGCTATATCCCGACGCCGAAAGAGCAGAAAAGCCTCCAGTTCAAACGGTCGCTCTACGTCGTACGCGACATGGCAGCGGGCGAAGCCTTCACGCCGGACAACGTACGCAGCATTCGCCCCGCCAATGGCCTGCACACCCGCCATTACGACGAAGTGCTGACGAAAACCGCCGCCCAGCCTATCACCGCCGGCACTGCGCTATCGTGGGAGTTGATAGTATAGTACACGGATTTAAGGGATTAAACGGATCTACACGGATTTTTAGATGACAATGGATTTGCTCTGCTTCAGTGTAATGAATCCGCTTAAATCAAAAATCCGCGTAAATCCTTTTGAATCCTTTAATCCGCGTCCCATCAGACTAACTAAAACATGTTAACGCTCTGATGAGTTGACGGAGAAGCAAAACACCAGTACCGACCTATATACGACATTGGCAAAGAAGAAACCGACCCCCACAAACCCCGATGAGCAGGAGAAGCCACGGGTGCACAAAGAACTCGAAGGGTTCAATATTGAAATCAACTCATTTGGTGAAATTGTCACCAGCTTCGAAATCGACAAGATCAACCAGTTCCTGAACCGGACGGTCGACGATAAGAAACTCCGTCACCGCGATGACCTGAAAACGCTCAAAGGCGAAGCCCCCGACGCAGAGACTGATGACGAGATCATCGATGAAGACGATGATGAAAAACTCTTCGACGATACCGACGATATTCTGCCCGATCACGAGAAGTAGCGGTCTGCAAAGCATGCCTGTTGACGCTTAAAAGAGCAGTGTTTCCCTATGAATTAGTCGTAGAGAAACACTGCTCTTTCGATTTAAACCAGTGCTTGTCTAGGGTAACAAAAGCGCTGGTTGATTGCGATAGTCAACTAAATGAATTGCTCAAAAGAGCACTAGTCACCGTCGTCTATAATCCCATATCTGCGTTTCAGATAGAAATGATACAGCACCTGCCAGCCCAAAAAAAGCGCCACACCCGTATGCGACAACGCCTTGGGGTACTGTTGCCCAAGTTCAGTATCATGCCAGAATAGCTTGTTAATGGCATACAAAACGAGAATAGGCGGAATAATCCAGTAGGACATGTATTTCATAAAATGTGCACTGAATGAGTTAAGACCGGGTAAAAATTAAAAAAACAGGATATAAAAAACTACAAGGATTGGTCATGTGTCGGTTTTAGGCTGCTCGTACGTTTGCACTGTAGCTGGACGAGACCTTGATCGCCAAGAAAATGGGTATAAATCAGCTACACATAGCTTGGTTCAGGTACGTTCCTCTACCTACCCTGACCAATGCAACGAAGAGAGTTTATCAAGACTACCAGTCTGATCGGCAGTGCATTTACGCTGGCTGTCCCATCGGCGCTGGCAACCTCTGCTTTACCGGATTCTGGTAGTGTCCTGCCAACGGCGGCCAACTGGCTCGACGGGCCGATGCGCTGGGCGCAACTCGCTTTCGTAGAGCGCGATCCCGGCCATTATGACCCTGATTTCTGGCTTGCATACCTCAAACGCATTCATGCCGATGGAGCCCTGCTCAGTGCCGGGGGTGTGGTCGCGTTTTACCCGACCACCATTCCGCTGCATCATCGAAGCGATTTTCTGGGCAATGCCGACACACTGGGTTATCTGGTCGACGGCTGTAAAAAGCAGGGCATGAAAATCATGCTCCGCACCGACCCACACGCGGCCCGGCAGGAGGTGTACGACGCACATCCCGACTGGATCGCCGTAACGGCCGATGGGCAAAAACGGCGTCACTGGGCAAACCCGGCATTGTGGGTGACCTGCGCACTGGGGCCATACAATGCCGAGTTTATGACCCAGGTGAACGGCGAAATCATGGACCGGTACCAACCCGAGGGTATTTTCTCGAACCGATGGGCGGGCCATGATATCTGCTATTGCGAGCACTGTACCCGCAATTTTGCCGCCGCTACAGGTCTGGCGCTTCCTCAGAAAATAGATCGGCTAGACGCTACGTATCGTAAATGGGCCGATTGGCGAATGAAGCGTTTGCGCGACGTTTGGGCCTTGTGGGATTCGGAGATTCGCAAAAAACGGCCTACTTCCCGCTTTATCCCGAATGGGTTTCCCGACAAAATAATGACCGGTCGCGAAGCTGATCTGTTCTTCGCTGACCAACAGGCCCGGCGTGGACTCATGGCACCCTGGGCAAACGGTAAAGGCGCTAAAGAGTTGCGGTCAACGCTCGGCATGAAACCGCTGATTGGCATCTTTAGCGTGGGTATCGAAGAAGAATTCCGCTGGAAAGATTCGGTGCAAAGCGATGCCGAAATCCAGATCTGGGTGGCCGAAGGAACCGCCAATGGCATGCGTCCCTGCTTCGTGAAATTTGGCGGCGATATCTACGACAAACGCTGGATGGAGGCCGTAGCAACGCTTTATGAAGGCTACTACCGAAACGAAATGTACCTGCGTAACACGGCCTCAATGGCGCGGGTTGGCGTGGTGTATTCCGAACAGACCGACCGCAGTTATGGTGGTAAGCCCTGGCAGCAGAAAAGCGGCGATCACCTGGACGGTATCTACCACATGCTCGTAGAAAGTCGCATTCCGTTCGATATGGTGAATGACCGGCTACTCACCCCCACCGATCTGAGCCGGTTTAAACTCCTGATTTTACCCAACATAGCGGCCCTGTCTGATGCCCAATGTGCTCAATTGCAAGCCTTTGTTGATGGCGGAGGAAGTCTGGTGGCAACCTTCGAAACATCGCTGTATGACGAGGAAGGCAACCCACGCGCCAACTTTGGGCTGGCTAGCTTGTTTGGCGTTTCGTATGCCGGAAACGTGGAAGGTCCTATGCGTAACAGCTACCTGCATTTACGTCATGACGAAAAAAACAGGGAGACTACGCAGATTCTGAACGGGCTGAGTGGTACACCGCGTATCATCAACGCCATTCACAAAGTTGATGTAAGGCCCACAGGTACGTTCCCCAGCCCGGTTACGCTGATTCCCACCTATCCCGATTTGCCGATGGAAGACGTGTATCCGCGGGTGGCCGAAACCGACACGCGGGAGCTGTACCTGCGGCAGGTCGGTAAAGGTCGGGTTGCCTATATTCCCGGCGATCTGGACCGGACTTTCTGGCAATTGCTGAACATCGATCACGGCCAGTTACTGCATAATGTCGTTGACTGGGCATTAGACGAAAAGCCAATTGTGACAGTAACTGGTCCGGGCGTGATCGACGTTACAGTATGGCGGCAGGCCCAATCAATGACGGTTCACCTGGTTAATCTCACCAATCCGATGATGATGAAAGGTCCTTTTCGGGAGTTGATTCCTGTAGCGGCACAAGTAACTATTCAGGTTCCGGCTAGCGCAAGAGTGACAGGTGTTAAGCTGCTCATGGGTGGGCAGAGATTAGCGTTTGCTGTGAAGGATGGTCACATATCGGTGAACGTACCCAGGATTCTTGACCACGAAATTGTAGCGCTCGATTTGGCGTAATTTGACTGCGTTGTGTTGCTTCGCGCTGTAGGCCCTTCGACTAGGCGTCCCCGACAGGCTCAGGGTGACAGGAACCTGAGGGTTGTTAGCCTGAACATGGTAATGATTGATGTCACCCTGAGCGGAACGGTCCGCCGCTGCGGTCGAAGGGCCGTGCGACAGCAACATACAGCGCTAAGCAAACAGCAAACAGTAAATTGAAAACTCCTTCCTCCCCCCCTCATGCTCTGGAAACAAGTTATTGACCCGTTCAACAACCTCGCGGTATCGGTGCTGGTGGCGCTGGTGCCTATTCTGTTTATTTTCTGGGCGCTGATCATCCGGAAAATGAAAGGGTATCAGGCCAGTCTAATCGCGATGGGGATCGCCATGCTGATTGCCGTGACGGTGTATGGCATGCCGGTAAAACTGGCGCTGTTGTCGGCCGTTCATGGCGCGTTGTACGGCTTGTTTCCCATCTGCTGGCTGGTGATTATGGCTGTCTTCCTGTTCAATATCACGGTGAAAAGCGGGCAGTTCGAGATCATCAAGCACGTCATGGCTTCCATCACAGATGATCGGCGGTTGCAGGCATTGCTGATCGCCTTTTCGTTCGGTTCGTTTCTGGAAGGTACAGCTGGTTTTGGGGCACCGGTGGCCATCACGGCGGCTATGCTGGTCGGATTGGGTTTCAATCCGCTCTACGCCTCGGGTATTTGTTTGATTGCCAATACGGCCCCGGTGGCGTTTGGCTCCATTGGTATTCCCATCACGGTAGCCTCGCAGGTGTCGGGTATCGCCGAAATGCCTATTTCGCAGATGGTGGGCCGCACCTTGCCCATCCTGTCGGTGATGCTGCCATTTTATCTGGTC
Source organism: Fibrella aquatica (assembly GCF_041321135.1). Classification (NCBI taxonomy): domain Bacteria; kingdom Pseudomonadati; phylum Bacteroidota; class Cytophagia; order Cytophagales; family Spirosomataceae; genus Fibrella; species Fibrella aquatica. The sequence continues at coordinate 27,855 of NZ_JBGGWF010000001.1, forward strand.
AGCATCATTGCGGGGGTTAGAAAAGCGTGGGAGGTTGGTCCGGCGGTGCTGGTGTCGGGGCTGTCGTTCGCCCTGTTGCAATATGCGTCGTCGAACTTTCTGGGCCCCGCCCTGCCCGATGTCATTGCCGGACTGGGGTCAATCGTTTGCCTGATGATTCTCCTGCGTTTCTGGAAACCGAAAATCAGCTGGCGGTTTGCCAATGAACCCGCCGCCACGTTCAACACCGATGTTAGCTACACGACAGGGCAGGTCATCCGCGCCTGGTCGCCATTCATCGTGCTCACGATCATTATCATTGCCTGGGGGCTGCAACCCATCAAGGACGTGCTGAATTCGGTGGGGATGGTGCAGTTTGAATTTCCCGGATTGCACAACGCCATTATGGGCGGCGAAGGCAAGCCACTGGCCAAAATCTTTAAAGTAAACTACCTCTCCGCCGCCGGAACCGCCATTTTACTGGCGGCACTCATCTCCATTCCGCTAGTTGGCCTGACGTACCGGGAAGGCGCAAGGGTATTTGGCGAAACGCTGAACCAGTTGAAATTTCCGATCCTGACGGTGGCAGCGGTGCTGGGATTCGCCTATATCGTCAACGATTCGGGTATCACGCTTACGCTGGCGGCAGTGCTGGCCAGTACCGGTTTTCTGTTTCCCTTTTTTGCGCCGGTGCTGGGCTGGCTGGGCGTGTTCATCACCGGGTCGGATACATCGGCCAATGCCTTATTCAGCAAGCTACAGTTTGCCACCGCGCAGTCCATCGGCGTTGATCCGGTGGTGACGGTAGCTGCCAATGTATCGGGCGGCGTTGTGGGGAAGATGATCTCGCCGCAGTCGATTGCCGTTGCTGCGGCCGCCGGGAATCTGGTTGGTCAGGAGTCGCAGCTGTTCCGATTCACGGTGAAGCACAGCTTTATCATGCTACTCGTTATCTGCTTCATCACGCTGGCGCAGGCGTACGTGATCAAGTGGGTCATTCCTGTCTACGAATCGGGCAGCACAACGAAAATCGCCGCCCTGCCTGATCTGGCCAAAGGCTACACGTATCTGGGTGTGCTGGCGGTTCTACTCATTGCGTTGGCCGTTGGTCTGTTGGCGAAAAAGCGTTCTGCGCTGGTGTAATGATGTAGGTTGCTTCGCGCTGTAAGTTGCTGACGCCTAGTAGAAGGGCCACGCGTCAGCAATACACTTTAACGTAAAGAAACAGTAAACCCTTTCCTACGCCGCCGGAATGATCGACTCGATTGTTCCCAACTCATCAGCACTAAACGTCAGATTATCCAGCGATTTTAGCGAGTCGGTGAGCTGTTCGGGGCGGCTGGCTCCGACCAGTACCGATGTGATGCGTGGGTCTTTCAGCAACCAGGCAATCGCCATCTGCGCCAGTGTCTGACCGCGTTGCTGCGCGAGGTCATTCAACTGACGGATTATATCCAGCTTTTCGGGCGTGAGTTGCTGCTCATTTAACGAACCGTTTTTGGTTGCGCGCGAATTGGCCGGAACACCTTTGAGATACTTGTCTGTCAGTAGACCCTGCGCTAGCGGTGAGAATGGTACGCAACCGACGCCTTCCCGCTCCAGCACGTCGAGCAGGCCGTTTTCAACCCAGCGATCAAGCATTGAGTAGCGCGGCTGATGGATCAGACAGGGTGTACCTAGTTGCTTCAGAATGGCGATGGCGTTGGTTGCTTCAGCCGGTTTGTAGTTCGATAAGCCCACGTACAAGGCTTTGCCTTGCCGAACAATATGGTCGAGGGCGGTCATGGTTTCTTCCAGCGGCGTGTCGGGGTCGGGACGGTGGTGGTAGAAGATATCCACGTAATCGAGCCGCATCCGTTTCAAACTTTGATCGAGGCTCGAAACCAGGTATTTACGTGATCCGAAATTGCCGTATGGCCCGGCCCACATGTCGTATCCGGCTTTAGAGGAGATGATCAGTTCATCACGATAACCCTGAAAATCCTGATGTAAAATGGTGCCAAAGTTTTCCTCTGCCGAACCAGGCGGCGGGCCGTAGTTATTGGCTAGATCGAAATGGGTAATGCCCCAATCAAACGCCAGTCGAATCATCTGACGGCTGTTTTCGAGCGTATCGACATGGCCAAAATTTTGCCACAGACCCAGCGAAATGGCGGGCAGCACCAGCCCACTACGCCCACAACGGCGGTACGGCATCGACTGGTAACGGGTTGACTCAGGAAGGTAAGGCATAAGGGTAGTTGGGTTAGATAAAGCAACGTACCTAGAAAAAAAGGAGCCTCTTCTTCCGGTAAACACGGCGCAGGTCGGTTTCGAACAGCGTGTAGGGGTCCTGGTAAAACTGCATGAAATCGGTAACGCTGGCCTGACCGGGGTAGGGGGCGTAATAATGCGTTTGGCTGCGGGTATCGTTGCGCCAGACAAGCACATAAGCCAGCTTCATCTTCTCGGCTTTCAAGGCTTTCAGCAACGTATTCGTCCACCAGGTTGTGTCGGGAATTGACTCCAAACCGGTTTCGGTGAAGGCAGCCAGCTTGCCTGCTTTTTCGGCATAGTCTGATACGATCTTGAGTTTGGCAATACCTGCCGCCACATCGTATTTGCCATCGCGACCAAAATCAGCGTAGTTATCCACGCCCACCATATCCACCCACTCATCGCCGGGGTAGCGGTCGAGGTATTGCGCTTCGGTACGGAATAGGCAGTCGGGCGAGAACGTGTAGATGAAATTATGCACTTGCAGACTGTCGCGCAAATACATTACTGTGAAGCGCCAGAGTGACGTAAATTCGTCCGTCGAGCAGTGCGGTTTACCCCACCAGAACCAGCCGCCATCGAGCTCATGATACGGCCGGAAAAGCATCGGAACCAGCTTCCCGTCGGCACCCTTCGTGGTGTTGGCCAGATCGGCCACGGTCTTCAGAATGTCTTTATACTGTTGATGATGCGACCCGCCGGGAATAAGGTTAGCCACCGCCGGAGCCGAGACCGAATCTTTCCAGTAAAAACCCGTCTTCGGCGTCACCGGATTCGAGAAGTGCCAGGCAACGGTGGTCACGCCACCTCGGTCATAGGTGGCCGCAATATCTTTCCGTAACGATGCTTTTGTGCGCTCAATGGCTTCCGCTGGTCCTCCTGATAATCCGCTGAAGTCAACCCCAATCACCGCTGGGTGCGACCCGCTTACTGATTTGACATCGGAGCGATTGGCGTCTCCCGTCCAGCCGTGGCCGTATTCGGTAGCGTGCTGATGCCCGAACAGGATGTGCTTCCGAGCCAATTTACCCAGGTTATGGTACAGTGCTTTCGTTTCCTTCGTCGCGTTGCGGTCAATCAGTGTCGGCTTTGGAGCCGCCTGAACGAGGGTGACGATAAATAGGCTAGCGAGGAGGGTAAGTTGAGTAAAAATGTGGGTATGCATTATTGGTAAAGAGGTTGGTGCTTGGGAGTTTGTTGCTTACGCGTGTGGGCGCTGGCTGGCGCGAGTATGTACTCGTGCCTTTTATGTCGCAAGCATCCGCTTGCACAGCCCGACAGGGCTATACGGTAGCGAGGAATTGCCCCTACAGTAAGCCCTGTCGAGCTGCAAGCGGATGCTTGCGACATAAAAGGCACGAGTACATACTCGCGCCAGCTACAGTTCAAAACGCATTACCGCCCCGAAACGGCCGAGGCATTATCTTTCTTAAACAGAATCCAGTCGACCAGGAGCATGTTTTTGTCTTTAGCCTCATCGTTGCGGAAGACGAGGTAAATGTCCTGAATGCCGCTGGTGCTGGTGATGGGGGCCGTAACGGTTTGCCAGCCTGGGCCTTTCACACCCGTCGGCGCGTTGGCGGCCGACACCGTTGCGGTGCCGAGCAGCTTGCCCGTTGGCGATTGGGTACGTATCTCGATCCGGCCACCGCGTGAGGCTACCGTAGCGGCATTGATGTCCAGCGCGCCGATGGTGGTCAGGTCAATGCTTTTGAACGCAATGAACGAACCGTCTTTGATGTCGCCGACCCAGCTTTTGTTGCTGCCGTCTTCGTGCTTCCGGTCAACGCCCGTGCCCAGTTCAAACGCTTCGGCCTGTACGCGTGGATTGCGCAGGATCATCAGTTTGCGCCCCGTTAACGGACCCGTAACCGGGTTGCCCTTATCCGTGTAGCTAGCCGAAATGACGTAGCTACCCGTTTCGCTGCCGGTGTGTTGCGTCAGTGGGTACGTTCCTTTCAGGGGCAGGCTCTTGGGGGCGACGTCGGTCAGTGACAGAATGTAACGAACCATCTCACCCGCTTCCGCTTCGGTATGCTGCGGGTGCGCCGACATCACGTTCTTGCCCCAGTTGCCGTTTCCGCCCGTAATGATCTTCTTCGCCAGCATATCTACCGCTGATTCACCCGATGGATGATAGCGCTTCGAGACGTCCATCAGTGAAGGTCCGATTGACTTGGCGCTCATGGCGTGGCAGGCTTTGCAATCACTGGTATTCAGCAGCTCTTTACCGCGCAAATTCTTCACGGCTCCGTCGCCATTCTGGTTCGAGGTCAGCAGGGCCAGATCTTTGCCTTCGGCCAGGTAATCGACCGCGAACTTTACCTGTTTCGGCGTGATACCTTTGGCCAGCGTGCCGTCTTCCTTGTCTTTCACCGAAACGGTATACGCCAGCGGTGTTTTGTCGAAGTAAAAGCTACGGTTGCCTCTCAGCGCCACATCGACCTGCGGCGTTTCGTTACCTACTTTGATGGTCTGTTCTGTCGTTGCCTTCTGCCCTTCAGCGTCGGTAACGGTTAGTTTTGGGTGATATACGCCGGGTTTGGCATAAGTGAATGAGGGAGCAATGGCCGTTGATTTCTGGCCGTGTCCCGATTCCCACAGGTACGTTAGCTTGTCGCCCCGGTCGTAGTCGAACGACTCTTTGGCCGATAGCACCGCCGTTAAAGGAGCCGCACCAACCGTTTTCGATACGTTCACTTTCGCCACCGGACGGCGGTTACCTTCGGTGTATTCAATGCGGATCAACTGCGAATCGGGGTTGCGGGCGAAGTAGTTCATGCCGTAGGCCAGTACGTACATGGCCCCGTCTTTACCGAATTTCATGTCGATGGGCTTCGATACGAACGACGTCGGCATGAACGATTCGATCTGCTTCAGGTCACCGTTATCCGCGTAGGTCAGCACCTTAATCCAGTTGCGGGCCCATTCGTAGATGAACTGCTTGTTGGTGTAATAAGCCGGGAATTTCACGGCCGATTTATGCTCGTCGGCATAATAAAACGGCCCGGCCATAGCCGACCGTGAACCTGTTCCCAGCATCGGAAACTCCGTCGATTTATCGTACGGATACCAGATCATGGCTTTTTGGGCGGGGGGCAGGTTTTTCGTGCCGGTGTTGTTGGGTGAATCGTTGATGGGCTGATCGGGGTTGTACAGCGCACCAATCTTGTTGGTGGCAAAGTCGAATTTGGCGTAGGGTTTGTTGTCGCCTACGAAATAGGGCCAGCCATAGTTGCCCGGTTTCCGTGCCTGATTCCACTCGTCCTGACTCTTCGGGCCACGCTCATTCGCCACACCGCCATCAGGTCCAACGTCACCCCAATACAGAAAACCACGCTTATCGACCCAGATGCGGTAGGGGTTTCGGGCACCCATCACGTAAATTTCCGGCTTTCCTTTCGAGCCATCTTTTGGGAATAGGTTGCCGTCAGGAATGGTGTATGATCCATCCGCTTCGACGTGAATTCGCAGAATTTTACCGCGCAGGTCATTGGCATTGCCCGACGATTTCTGCGAGTCGAACGGCGACCGACCCGGCCGTTCGTCGAGTGGCGAAAATCCGTCCGATTCTTTCGAACTCGTGTTGTCGCCGGTGGAGAGGTATAGGTTTCCGTCGGGACCGAAGTACACGTTACCCGCCGAGTGGCAGCAGGTTTCGCGCTGAACAGGTACCTGCATCACTACTTTCTCCGAACGCATATTCAGGCTATCGCCGGTAAACACAAACCGCGACAGGTTCTGCACAGGCTTCTCGCCAACCGGCGAATAGTAGAGGTAGACGTAGTGGTTCTGGTCGAATTTCGGGTCCAGTTCCATACCCAGCAGGCCGTCTTCGTAATTGCCGGTAAGGTGAACAGGTAGTTTGTTGATCGTCTTCGTCGCCTTGGCCGTCGGGTCATACAGCTTGATCATCCCTTTGCGCTCCACAAACAGCACCCGTCCGTCCGACAGCACTTCCATCTCGATCGGCTCGTCCATGAACGATTCGAGCACGGTTGAGGTAAACCGGTTTTCTTCCGGTACGCGGTTCGAGTGGGCCTCGCGGTAGTTTAGCGCCGACCCTTCCTGAATGAATTTCACGCCCTCCATCAGCGACTTGGTGAGGCTCTCATCGGCAAAGCCATTGGCACCAGTAGCCATGTAGAACACCCGGCCACCATCGAACGGTTTGCCGATCGAAAACGGGGCCTTCGCTGACTGAATCTGGTTGGTGGCCAGCATATCCTGATACCAGGCCCACTGATACTTCGTAAAGCCCGGCGTGTTAATGAAGCCTAGTCCACCACCCGACTGAACGAATCGCTCTACATCGGCCTGCTGATTGGTAAAGAGCACATCCTGCGACGTGTTCAGGAAGATCACAGCCCGGTAGTTCTTCAACGAGTCTTCTATGATGAAGCTATCATTTGTTGTCGTATCAACGTCGATACCCGCTTTTTCGGCAAGGGTCATCAATGTACTTGCTGCCGCTGATGCTGCTTGTTGGTTATCGATGTTCTTCGAGAAGATCAGCACCTTGTCGGTCTTCTTGTTGGTCCAGCTCATCAGCAAGACCAGCAGCAACGCGCTGAAAGTCGACATGAGGAGGGTACGCGATGAGTTTTTGTTGGTAAGCATATAAGGTTAATCAAGGAATTGATAGGGTCAAAGCGTTGTCGCTTGCCGCAGGCAAGCGACAACGTTCACTGTAACATTACTCAAACTTAGCGTTTGACGTTACGCCGGGCCAGGTGTCGGTTCGGAACGAGTTGGCGGGTAAGCCATCTGCGCTAAACAGGTTGGCATCGTCCGGCGAATCGGCCCAAGCGTAGCGGACAGCAACAGGTTTAGGTACGTTGGGGTGTGATACAATAACTGTGTTGCCTTTTATGTCGGCGGTAGCGAAGTGAAAAATCTTATCGTCGCCGGCGATCTCAAAGCCTTTCAGGTAGCCGTATTTGTCTTTTGCCATCAGACCACCGCCCGTGTGTTTAAAGGAAACGATGGCCGTGCTTCCCTCGAATTTTACGCCGTCATACATCGGTGAACTGTAGTTGACGGTTTGTCCGTAATCGAACTTCAGGGCGTTCAGGGCTAGTCGATGACCTACATCTTGCTTGTTGGTTGGGTGAATGTCTTTCGGGTTGCCAATGTCGGTAATCACGGCCATACCGGTTTTGGGCAGACTGAGGGTCATAGTCTGTGCCTCGCGGAGTTCGGCCCAGCCGCTGCCCTGATTACTGCTGTTATTAGCCCCGTAGTTAGCTAGCTGCACGAAGTAGAACGACATGTCTTGACCGAATTTTGTCCGCCAGTCGGTGATCATCAGCGGAAACGACTGCCGGTATTGATACGACCGACCCGCGTTGGTTTCGCCCTGATACCACAACACGCCACGCATGGACATCGGCTCCAGCGGGGCAATCATGGCGTTGTAGATGCTCATGCCTACGTTGTTCATAAACCGCTTGTACTCGTGTTTTTCGGCAAACGAAGGCATCAACCGCCACTCACCACCGAGGTTAATCCGTTGCAGCGGATCTTCGACATACAAGTCGGCGGCCGATCCTTTCAGACCCACCCCAAACCAGTTCGGATTGACCATGTTGCCCACCTTCAGCACCAGTTTATTCTCTCCGGCCTTCCACGTACCTGCCGGTATCGTTAGCTTCCGTACACCCTGAACGGTTCCCTCTGAAACCAGTTTCCCGTTGATGTAGACCTTGGTTGGCCCGTCGTTCTCGGCGAGTGAGAGCGTCGTTTGTTCGGTTGCCATCTCTTCGGGCAGCATCACGGTTTTGGCCATGTAGCCTTGTCCCATAAAGCCGCGCATGTCTTTCCATTCCCATTGGCCAATGGCGTCAGAGGTACGCCAGCCCGCAAACGTATAGCTGGGGTCGAGGTATTTGGCTTCGTCGGCGGTGGTCAGGGTGGCGGGTACTTGCAGGTTTTTGCGCAGTTTCACGTCGATGATACTATCGGCGGCGGGCCAGGTGGTGGGCATAGTCTGTGCGTAGCCGCGCAGCTCGTCGTTGCTCAGCATGCTTTCTTTGCTGATCCAGCCTTCCACCTGCGAGCCGCCCCACGACGAATGAACGAGGCCTATAGGTACGTTTATTTTCTGGTACAGTTCGCGGGCGAAGAAAAAGCCAACGGCTGTAAAGTCGCCCACGGTCTCGGCCGACGCCAGTTGCCACGTACCGGCTTTCAGCTCCTGCTGCGGTGTCAGGGCCAGTTCATGATCGACCCGGAGGTGGCGAATCTGCGGGAAGTTGGCGTTCTTTTTCTCCTTCGCGAAGTTATCGGTCTGCTTCACAGTCCACTCCATATTCGACTGGCCGGAGCAAAGCCACACCTCGCCAATCAGTACGTCGCTTGCACTGGCTACCCCCGATTTAGCCGTTGCCGCCAGTGTGTGCGGACCACCTGCTTCGATTGGTGTAAAGCGAACCAGCCATTTGCCGTTGGCATCAGCTTTAACCTGCTGTTTTTGGCCCGCCAGCGTCACAGTCACAGCTTCGCGCGGTTTAGCCCAACCCCAAACCGGAATCGGTTTCTGCCGTTGCAACACCACATGATCGGTAAATAATCGCGCCATACGTACCTGGCCAAAGCTGGTAACGCTGAGGAAGAGGAAAAAGAGGAGAGAAAAACGAGTTTTCATTGTTGGGGAAATGGGGTATTGTTTGTGTGCTTTCGCGTGCTGGCTTTGTGCGTGTGTGTTGCTTCGCGCTTTAGGCCCTTCGACTAGGCGTCCCCGACAGGCTCAGGGTGACAACTCACATCCAGATGTTCATGACGAACTTGGGTGATAGTGTCACCCTGAGCCTGTCGGGGACGCCTAGTCGAAGGGACGCGCGTTAGCAATAAACGTGCGTCAGCAACACACTACGCATAAAGCCTATTTCTTCGCCGACATACCAATCTTTCCCTGCAACGCCTCAATGGCATTGGCCAAATACACTAGCGGCGCGTTCCAGTTGATGGCGATTTCGTTGGAAGCGTACGAACAGTCATTGTCGAGAAACACTTCGTCGGCGATGGTGGTGGTGTAGCCTTCGCATTTGTCCTGACGGGCGGCGTTGGCGTTGGTACCGCCCGACAACAGACCCGGAACGGGTGCGTCGATGCCATCGGCAACGGACGGGCGATGATGCGGGTGCATCGGGGTTTTGCTTCCGAAACCCGTCACAAAGGAGTAGCCCACGGCATTGCGGCCCAGCAGGTAATCCATGTTGGCGAGGGCTGCGTTCAGGTACGTTGCCTCGTTGGTGAGCCGGTAGGCCTGAATAAGCGCGATGCCCTGATTGGCCGCTACGGCGCTGCTACCCCAGATGTAGTCGCTGGCCGCTTTGCCCATTGGTGTCTGAAACGCGTGCTTGTCAACATCCTGCCGAAGCTGATCGGCGAGGTTGATGATATGGCTCTTTAGTCTCGGTACATCCTGCTTGCCGCGTGGTGTCAGCTGATCGCGGAAACGGGCCAGCGAATAATACGCCAGCGTACGTACCTGCGGCCATGATGGGAGCGGCGTCTTATCGTCGGGGAACAGGTTGACGGCTGTGTAGTACGTATCGTCTTTGGTAGTCAGGTACAGTTCGGCGGCGGCCCAGATCCATTCATCGTCGGCGTTGCGGTCGCCGTAGGTGCCGGTTACTACGTCGGGCTCGAACTCCTTATTCATAGCGTCCTGATTATAGAGCGCTTTGGGATTTTGCTTCGCCCAGCCCCATGCTTTTACCGCCATGGCCGTACACGAATCGGAGAGGCCGGGTAGTTCGCGGTTATACGCCCTGAAAATCCGGGCCGATTGTGCCATCACAGCAGCAAAGTCGAGGGCGGCGGTTACGCTCTTCTGCACCACATACCGCTCGGTGGGCTTCACCTTATCGGGCATTTCCATGCCGTCGAATTTGGCATTGGTCAGCTTATGGTATACACCACCGTCGGCCGGGTCCTGCATGGTCATCATCCAGCGCAGGTTCCAGAGCGACTCGTCGAGCAGATCGGGGAGTTTGTTGTTGCTTTCGGGGATGTTGGCGGTCAACGTTTTGCAGTAGTCGGGGAAGTCCTCGTAGAGCGACAGCAACGTACCCAACGTAATGCCCGAGTTTACAATGTACTTGTTGTAGTCACCCGCATCGTACCAGCCCCAGGGCGACGAGATCGCTGTGCCAGCGGGCCGACTAGCCGATGCCGCTGACGGATGAATCAGCACCCGCGTGTCGGGGTGGCCTGCCGGGCGGTGCCATTTCCCGGCAAACTTTTCGGGCAACTCGGTCGATACACGTTGGTAGTAAAAGCCTTTGAGCGCACTTACTGCTACATCATGATGAACAGACGGGCGAATGGCGAAGGGGTAGGAGCGACCCAGGCCAGGTATGTTTACAACATACGTACCTGCGGTGCGGAGGGCCGAAAAGTTAGCAGTTCGCGCCATTTTCCCCGAAATTACATTTTCTCGTGGTTCGCTTAGCGTACCCGAAAAAACGACCTTCTTACCGTCTGCTGTTGTCACCTGAAAGGCCTTTGCCGCTGTGTCGCCCTGCTCATCGACCAGGATGGCGACTTTATCCGCATTCGGGTAAAAGCCAATCTGGTTAAGCCGGACACGTTCGGATAACCCGGATTGGGCATGGCTTTGATACGTTCCTATCAGGCAACTCAGAAGAAGAGAGACGTGTACTGTTTTGATCATCGGTTAACTTATAGGAAGAGGTCTTGGGAAGGTGCTTGCCGAAAGCTGCGGGGTTGCTTCATATCGTTATCCTCGGTTTTTGACCAGGGTCAATATGTTGTCTATACGCTTAAAAGTCGCGGCAATCGCGTGCATACTCACATCTTCACTACCGGGACAATTAGTAGTGGTACCAGTAAAGGAACCAAAGAAAGCGGAAAGCTTTTGGTAAAAAATTAAGTCAGCAAACAGAGCCGAGGGTATACGTAATAAGCTGATATAGAACTTCGAATAGAATTATTAGTAGCAAAATTAGGACTCGACTAGGGCGTTTTTTATACCGTAAACCCTACCGTCGTTAAATTCAGGGTAAACCCTAGCTAGTAAGGGCAAAAAAATAGCCCCTTGAGTAGGGGCTATTTGCACATTGGCTATTTCGTTTATTGTACTCCCTGGAGCAATTGGCGGTTTTCACGAACCATGTTCAGGGCCAGTTCGGCATAGCGTATTTCCAGGGCTTTCAGCGCACGTTGGCGGTATGTCGACGTAGGTAGTCCTGCACGCCTTACCAATTCGGTGTTGAAAAAAGCGTCGTACTGGTTCATCAGCTGTTGCGTTTGCTGCATCAGTTTGTTGTGTTCTGCGGTGCCAATTTTACCCCGCAGGCTCAGGAGCGACTCACTCATCATGGCTAAATTTGATGATCGGTTCGTGATCAGTTCGCGGGTGAAATAGGCTTTGTCGGCAACCGATAACGCCTGACCCTGGCTGAGCATAGCCTCGGCCGTTTCCCGCTTAAACTGGCTTAAACGCGGATCATTCAGGTTCGCTTTAACAAAAGCCTGATACTGCTCGGTAGCGGCATGGCTTGACTGTTTAAGCAAGGTATTAGCCTGAAACAGCTTGCTTTTTTGGGTGAAGGCAGCTATGTTTTCGTCAGAAACAGAGGAAATGTCCGTAGCTGGGTTTTGAGGGTCGGGCACATAGAACGACCGAATTCGTAACGATTCAACACCTCTAGCAATCATTGCTTCTTCAGACTGGATTTTCTGAGCAAACTGATCGGACGACTCGGGTTCCTGTGTACAGGCTGCGAGAGCCAGTAGGGGCAAAAAAAAGGCGAAAGACTTTTTCATAATCTGGTTAAGTTAAGCCCGGAGTGCATGATGCGGCTCCAGGCATAGACAAAGACTTTGATTCTGGCAGAAGCTAGTGAACGTTGCAGCACATAGACTGCGCAAACCTCGGCTCTGTGTAGCCCGTTTCGGTCTGACTGCCCGTTTTTTTTGAATACAGCGCCGATCCGGCACCGGTTTCGCCACTGCAACAGCCTGAACCACTGGCTACGTAGTCGAACGAGTACGAGCTGTTGCCTTCTGAATAAGAGCAACTACAGCTATACGCTTTGGCGTCGGCCAGCGTACTAATTCCTACCAGTGCCATAGAAAGGCCAATCGCCAATCGCTTTTTGGCAAGTTGAAGCATACTATAGTTTTTCATACTTTTTATTTGGTTTATAAGTGAGAATAAGAAAATAGGGCTCAATAATCATGCGAATCTTTTATACTCTATAGATTAAATAATCTTTTGATATCAAATCTGTTTCTCGGCTACTCTTTCCCGATATATATGTGTCGTTAGACACCATAGAGTATTTATGCCAACGTACCTGCCGGAAGAGTTTATGCATAAAAAAACCCCAACAACAATTGCCGGGGTTTTGCACTAAAAAATGTATCAGTCAATCATACGCCTACGTTCGTTAAGCTGACATCAGACTCGTATCGGTCATCGCATTGCCGGTTGAGCCGATTGCAATTTCTTTAGTAGCCAGTGATTCCAGATTCTGGAAGGTGAGCAACGTTGTGTTTTCGTAAACACCCAGATTCGCGTCGCGTACCCGTTCCATGATTGGTTTTAGGGCGCAGGTAACTTCGTCTTCACAATCGTCGCATTTCACATAGAAATTATGCGAAACACAGGGCGTAGGCGCAATTGGGCCGTCGATAACACGCAACACCTGTGCCAAATTCACCCGAGCCGGATCAACTCGGAGCAGATAGCCACCTCCTTTACCTTTCTGACTTTGCAGAATACCGTGATTACGAAGTTCGAGGAGAATCGCCTCCAGAAATTTCTTGGGAATGTTTTCCCGTGCTGAAATGTACGAGATCAGAACTGGTCCCTTGCCAAACTCTTCAGTGAGAACTTTCAATGCCTTAATGGCATACTTTGCTTTTTTTGAGATCATTTAGTTACGGTAGTAGTCGCCGTTATCGCGGTTAGGTGGGAAAGAAAGTCAAGTATAGACTTGCTTACAAACTGCCAAGTTAGTAACCAACTCTATATCAGTCAACGTTTTCGATACGGTATTTCCTTACAGTATCATATATCAAGCCAAAAAAGTTCGCTATATCCTATAGACCTTAGTTGGTACCTCTTCGTCAGGGCTTTGTTTGCAGAGATATACATTGGTATTTGCCTCAAAGTCAAACGAACGCATACGAATGAGGTACTATAAATACGACTAACCGCCCGCGTGGTTAACGCCTCAGCAGGTAGAAGAGATAGCTATTGAAAACAAAAAATAGCCTTATACCAAGAAATTATTTTTTGTTTTCGGGGCTAATGTACAAATTTCTTCAATAACTCTATAGACTATAAGCTAAAACAATGTGTATAAGTAGTTATACTGATAACTTTTTAGTTTAATTTGGTTGATACCTCATGGTACAGGTGCTGACAAGTAAAAAGCCGGCTCAATGCGCCGGCTTTTTACTTGTGTATTATCAGTATATAGTTGCTATACGTTCACATCGGCCAGTTCTTCTTCCCGAACAGGCTGTCCCATCAGCGTAGCAAAACGGTTGACATTAAACGTTGGCTCAAACCAGATCTCGCCCAAAACAGGGTGTTTTACGGGTACGTCGGGATTCTGAATCTCGGCTAGCAATACACCGGTTTCGCCCGTCGTGTGCTGCTTCACCTGCCGAATCGTGTACAACGTATCACGCTTCGGAGTTTTCACGCCAAATTCAGCATAGAAGGCCAGCACCGGGGCCGGAAAATTGTCGTTCGTGCAAATAACTTCCATTACAATATCTTGATATGCTCTTGAAAACGACGCTATCGGTTTGAAAGTTCAGGTTTGTGTACCAACGCATTGCACCTCGTTTTACTCGAACAGGTTGCCTAGCTGCCCCAGTACAGAGCCGCTTTCTTTGTTGGCCTGCCCACCACCGGCCGATAGGCGCTGCACCAGTTTCGAGATTGGCATCGACTGAATCCAGACGCGGCCGGTTCCGCGCAGGGTGGCCAGAAACAGGCCTTCGCCGCCAAACACCATACTGCGCAAGCCACCCGCCCGCTCAATGCTGAAGCTGATCTGGGGCTCGAAGGCCACCACGCAACCCGTGTCTACGCGCAGGGTTTCGTTGTTCAGTTGCTTTTCCATAACCACGCCGCCCGCATGCACAAAAGCCATGCCGTCGCCCATCACTTTGGCCAGAATAAAGCCTTCGCCACCAAACAGGCCCGTGCCGAACCGCTGATTGAAATGAATGCCCAATCGCGTTCCCAATGCCGCACATAGGAAACCATCTTTCTGTACAATCAATGTATTCTGGTAGATATTGGCCAGGTTGATGGGCATCACGGTACCGGGATAAGGTGCCGCGAACGCTACTTTCCGCTTTCCAATGCCCCGGTTGGTGAAGTGGGTCATAAACAGCGATTCGCCCGTGACAAGGCGCGTACCGGCTTGCAATAGCTTTCCCAAAAAACCCTGATCGGGTTGCGAGCCGTCGCCCATTTTGGTTTCAAAAACGATACCGTCTTCCATGAAGAGCATACTGCCCGCTTCGGCAATAACGGTTTCGTTGGGGTCGAGTTCAATCTCGACTACCTGAATATCTTCGCCAATGATTTTGTAATCGATCTCGTGTGAGGTCATGGTTTGCGTCTGGATTAGTTTATCTGCTCGAAAACTAGCCGCCTTTACCACACAGCCCGCTAAAATCTTGACAAACGGACAAAATAAAATCCGTAGCGGCGGCTAGCGTAGTTAAGAAAATGCGGCTCGCTCGATATTCGGACTACTACTGAACAACAGTAATTCGTCACCAGTCGTCGGCGACACAACTACTTGCCTGAAAACCAACCCAAGCTTTTTCAGTAGCCTGACCGATGGTTCGTTGCTGGGCAGTACAATAGCGTCGATGACAGGCAGTTTCAGCGTGTTCTGGGCAAAGTTCAATGTTGCCGCTGCGATTTCGAAGGCGTATCCTTTCCCGGCAAATTCGGGTAACAACGCAAACCCAATATCAGGGTTTTCCAGCGTGTCGCGTTTGATGATCCCACACATGCCGATAGGCGTCTGATTAGCCATTAACTCGACCAGATACAGGCCATACCCGTTCGCCGCGTAACTGGCCAGCGGCCCATTGATCAGGTACGTTTCGGCCTGTGCTACCGTCTTTATCTGTCGATCCCCGATATTTCTCAGCCAGCCAGGACTGTTCACCAACTCGACAATAAACGCGGCATCGCTCGTTTCGAGTTGCCGGAGGGTCAGGCGGTCTGTTTGTAGGATAGAGTTCACCTCTACTGTCAGTTTACGATACCTTTTCTTATCAATCCCAATATTGCCCGGAAAAATGGTAAACTGTTCCCGTTTTCTGGTCAAACGCCATGAGATGGCTGAAGGGGTATCTATTACATTGGTAATAGGCCAGCCCGGTGCATTGTCTGATTTTATAGAAGAACGCTAACTGTTGTTTGACAGCGGGAAATTTGGTTTCAAAGAACGCCAACTGTTTGTTCATTTGAGTGTCGTCAGTTTCGATATATATCTTATCTGAAATGTCGGGTAACTGTGTGGGTATGGCTTCAACGAACTTCAGAATCGTTCTCTGATCAGCTTTGTAGGTCAGAAAACAGTTGCGGAACGAGGGTGGAACATCGACCATAAGACCATCTATTTCCTGAACATGCAGGCTGTCCCGTTTTTCAAACCACGCCTGAAAGCTAGTCGTTTTGGTCGTTATTAATTCCCGAGCTACGGCTTCGACTCCTGATTGAAACGTTTCGCTACCTTTCTTTTTCGCCTTTGCTATAGCCGCGTCAAGCACTTCACGCCCTTTGTCTTTCGCGCGCTGGCATGCTGTTAGCGCAATGAGCAGCGTCAATGAGGTTACCCACTTTCGCATCATAACACGTATTTCAAAAGTGTATAAGCCGATAATGTTTGTTTAACGGGTTTTCTGGTGCGCGGTCAATACATCTTTGATCGTTGTCCAGCGGATAGATGGATACCGGTCGTTGTCGAGGCCATCGAGGCGGGCGCGTTTGTCGATCATGTTGCGCATGTATTGCATACCCTGCCAGGCGGGATACAATTCGCCCTCGCCGGGAGCCACGGTTTGCGCCACTTTAATCAGGCCGCTCAGCACAATCGGGCTACCGGCCCAGAAGAGCCGGTATTGCTCATGCGTAATGTCACTAACCACAGCCTTGATCTGCCGGGGACTGATCTGATCGCCTGCAACACGGAGGTAACGCGGTGTGGTTGGG
Source organism: Fibrella aquatica (assembly GCF_041321135.1). Lineage (NCBI taxonomy): Bacteria > Pseudomonadati > Bacteroidota > Cytophagia > Cytophagales > Spirosomataceae > Fibrella > Fibrella aquatica. Next base: position 44,320 of record NZ_JBGGWF010000001.1, read on the forward strand.
TCTAGAGCGGCGTTGGCGGTGAACTCGGCGGTGTTGTCCATGGTGGTAAAGCCCATGCGATGGTCGCTATCGCCCCAGTAGAGTACCAGTTTTGGCTTGAACAGAACGAGCGGCATTTGGCCGGTTATCAACTCCGCAAAGGCTCCGTTGAATATGGTGGTGGCGGAAATGGGGGCTTTGTCCAGGTACGTATGGAATTCGCGCCGAAGGTCGAGATTTCGGTTTTCGCCGTCAGAAAAACGGGTAAAGTCCAGCGAATAATCGGAAGGAATAAAGCGTGGTACACCCGCCGCCACGGCCGCATCGAGCAATATGTTCTGAGTGCCGATGATTGTATCGCGGAAACCAGACAGCACTGATACCACACAGGCAACGCCCTGACAGGCGACCGTTACGTCGGCCACGTTATTCATGTCTGCCCTGAACACGGTTACGCCCTGCTTTTCCAGCGCCGCCACCTTTGCCGGATCGCTGCTCGCCCGAACAACCGCCCGCACGTCGGCGCCTTTGGCCCGCAACGCTTTAACGATGCGCCCCCCCAGATCGCCCGTTGCGCCTGCTACCAGTATTGTCTTGTTCATTCGGTTGTTTGTTGTAAGTGCCTGATTAACGCTTGGTGTACCGATTAGTTTATTGAGTAGGATAATGACCTTTGGGGCGAGTTGCTGACGTTCATTGGTTGAGCTTGTAAAAAGCCCCATCGGGGCACAGCATCGGTAGTTGGTAGCGTACCTGGCAACACGACTCAGCCCTGTAGGGGCGTAGCATGCGATTACTCCGAAACGCATGCTACGCCCCTACAGGGCTGAAAATTCGATTGCAATCTGTTTTCTACCGATGCTGCGCCCCGATGGGGCTGGAAACACCGTTTGACTAGTTTCGCTTACTTTTTTTAAAACTTCACTACCTCGAAAAATGCTTTTTTGGGCTGGTAGTTTTGATCGAAAAGGAGGGGAGAGTCTTTGCGGTTGGGCACGGGGAACGAATCGAGCCATGAGTATTTGTCGGATAGATTCCAGAACGTGACACCGGTAAGCTTGTCTTTGTGCTTGCGGAACACCTCGAACAGCATTTTGTACTGCGCCGCCTGCTTGTCGTTCATCACTGACGTAAATTCGCTTTTGTCGGTATCCCGGCGCGCGCGACGTTCATGCTCTTTCGGATAAACCGACACGTCCATTTCGGTAATCTGCACCTTCAGGCCCAGACTGGCGAAACGGGTGATTGATTCTTCCATTTCCTGCTTCGTAGGCTCATAGATCGACCAGTGACCCTGCAAGCCAACGGCATTGATGGGTACGCCTTTGTCTTTCAGCTTTTTCAGCAACTGATAGATCTTATCGCGTTTCGTGGCGTTTTCGGTATTGTAATCGTTGTAGAACAACTGAGCCGATGGGTCGGCAGCGTGGGCGTACTCAAACGCCTTCTCGATATACTCTTCGCCCAAAATCTCGTAAAACTTCGATTTCCGGTAGATAGACGTACCCGTATCAGGCACGGCTTCGTTGACCACATCCCAGGCGTAGATTTTGCCTTTGTAACGGCCCACTACGTCGTTGATGTGCTGTTTCATCCGGGCCAGCAACACCTCGCGGGAAACCTGCTTGCCGGTCGAGTCGGTGAAGAACCAACGCGGCGTTTGGTTGTGCCAGCAAAGCGTATGGCCGCGCACCAGTAGTTTGTTCTGCTGGGCAAAGTCGACAATAGCGTCGGCATCTTTCCAGAAGTAGCGGTTTTCTTCCGGATGAATAGGTCCCATTTTCATGGCGTTTTCGGGCGTCAGGCTGCTGAACTGCGCTTTGATCAGCTCAGCATCGGGGCCGGGCTGAATCATGCGCGGGTTCACGGCTACCCCGATCGGGAAGTACTTCGCGTAATAGTCTTTCAGCCCCTTCTGCGACTGTGCCGGAGCTATGCCGATAGAGCCCGCCAACAGCAAAGCCAGCCAGCGAAATGTCGTTTTGTTCTTCATAAAACAGGGGGATTTCGGATTTGGGATATTGGATGTCGGATTTATTGCTTCTGCGTAGCTGGCGCGAGCATGTGCTCGTGCCTTTCATGTGGCAAGCATCTGCTTGCACAGCGCGAATGCGCAATACAGTGGAGGCTATTCAAAGCGCAAAACTACATCCAGCTACAATTGCCCTGTCGGGCAGCAAGCGAATGCTTGCCAATTATAGACACGAGCACATGCTCGCGCCAGCTACGCAGAAGCATTAAATCCGATATCCAAAATCTGAGATCTATTTATACGCCTCGATCGTCTTTATGGTCCCGTCGGGGTTGTAGCTCAACTCTGTCACTTTCACGTTGCGAAGGTGCGTTTTGCCCGACAGTTGAACGTCGTGGTAGAAGATGTACCACTTCTTGCCAATCTCTACGATCGAGTGGTGGTTTGTCCAGCCCTGAACGGGTTTTAGCACAATGCCTTTGTAGGTGAAGGGACCGTATGGGCTGTCACCGGTGGCGTAGCAGATGTTGTGCGTGTCGCCGGTAGAGTACGAGAAATAGTATTTTCCGTTGTACTTGTGTATCCAGGCAGCTTCAAAAAAGCGCTTGTCGTTGTCTTTTTCATAGAAGGGCTTTCCATCTTCACCAAGCAGTTGAATCTCCTTGACGGGTTCGGCAAATTCTTTCATATCGTCGGTTAACCGGGCAACGCGGGGTTGGTAAGCCAGTTCATCGGGCTTTTTCAGGGCTCCTTTTGCGTCATAGGTGTTGCCCGTCCAGCGCTGTAGCTGACCGCCCCAAATACCACCGAAGTACAGATAAGACTTACCGTCGGTATCCTGAAAAACGGTTGGGTCAATGCTGTAGCTGCCTTTCATCGGCGCCGGTTCGGGTTTGAACGGACCAGTTGGTTTTTTGCTGGTCGCCACACCGATACGGAAGATATCCTGCTTGTCTTTCACGGGGAAGTAGAGGTAATACGTCCCGTTTTTGTAGGTCGCGTCGGGAGCCCACAACTGCCGCCCCGCCCAGGGAATATCCTTGATATCGAGCGCCACGCCGTTGTCTTTCACCTTGCCACCGATCTTATCCATCGACAAAATGTGATAATCTCTCATGTCAAAGTGGCCGCCTTCATCGTCTTCTTTCGTAGCGGCATCGATGTCGTGCGACGGGTAGATGTAGATCTTACCGTTGAAGACGTGAGCCGATGGGTCGGCGGTGAAGATGTGCGAAACAAGCGGTTGTGAAATAGGCTTCTTGCCTTCCGATTGACCGACTGCGGTCATCGCGCTGCCCATTAGGGCGGCCATTAATAGTACAGATTGGGTACGTTGCATAAGGGTTTTGTTTTTACTTGGTTTAAGAAGAGAGAGTCAAGAGGTAAGAGACAAGAGATGAGAAGCGAGAAGCGAGAGACAAGATGTGTGCCGTATCACTGCGCCGTCTTTTTTCTTGCTTCTCATCTCTTGCCTCTCTCTTCTTGCTTCTTATTCACTCCAGACGCCGAATTTGCCTTGCTGGTAATCCTGGTAGGCTTCCATAATCTGTTGATCAGTATTCATCACGAAAGGACCACGGGCTACGACGGGTTCGTTGAACGGAACGGCATGGCCGAACAGAAGTAACGAATCGGTGTCGGCCGTGATGTCGAGCGTATCGCCGTCGGGGTTGAACTCGGCCAGTTCACGGTGTTTTACTGTCTGTCCGTTCACGGTCAGTCCGCCCCGGATGAGGTAGAACAGGATATTCCGATCTGCCGCCACGGGCAACGATACCGAACTGCCGGCTTTGATGCTTACGGTACTCAGAAACACGTCAGACAAGGTTTTGAACGCTCCTTCCTGTTCGTCCAACGTACCTGATACCAGATTCACATCGACGCCATCTGCGACAACAATGGCTGGAATGTCCTCTTTTTGCAGTCCCGAATAAGCGGGCTCAGTCATTTTCAGACGGGCGGGCAGGTTCACCCAGAGTTGCAGGATCTCCAGCGGTCCTCCCTCTTTTTTAAAATCATCTGACGATACTTCGGCGTGAATCAGGCCACGCCCGGCGGTCATCCACTGTACACCGCCCGCGCTGATTACACTTTTATACCCTTGCGAGTCTTTGTGCATAATGTCGCCCTCAACAATGAAGGTGACGGTTTCCATGCCCCGGTGCGGGTGCGGCCCAAATGGTAAGCCGTGATTGTTCGACTTGTATTCCTGATAGCCGTGGTGATTCAAAAACAAAAACGGATCGATCTGCGCCAACTGCCGCGATGGCAAGGGCGAATAGGTGATCAGGTCTGCAATGGGCCGATACTCAGCCTGGTGGATTTTCTTGATGGTACGCATAGGAAATGTCATTACGTTGCACTGTCATAACGCTGCGCTGTCATTAAATGGTCATTACGCTACGCTGTCATTAAATGGTCATTGACCGACAAAACAATAAATGACAACAAATGACAGCGTAGTAGAATGACCACTTAATGACTATAAATGACCATTAATGACATTTTAAAACCCAATCGAGTTGCCGCCGTCGATAGGTAGTGAGACGCCGGTGACGTATCTGGCCCCTTCAGAAGCCAGGAAAACGGCGGCCCAGCCAATATCCTGAGGCCTGCCAAATTTCTGCATGGGCGTACGGCTGATCACACGCGCAAAACGGCTGGGATCGCCGCCCATTGCCGTTTGGGTCATGGGTGTTTCAATGAAGCCCGGCGCAATGGCATTGACCCGAACGCCCTTATCCGAGAACTCAGAAGCCAGCACTTTTACCATACCCTCAACCGCCGATTTCGAGGCGGCATAGGCCACCACCCGGTCCAGACCGTAATAAGCAGCCATCGATGAAATCATGATGATTGACCCGCTTTGCCGTTCCAGCATTCGGGTGGCACAGATTCGGGTCAGCGAGAAAACGGCGTTCAGGTTGGTATGAACAATGCGGTCGAAATCTTCGTCGGTTACGTCTACGGCAGGCTTCTTCATGTTAATTCCCGCGTTATTGACCAGAATATCAATGGGTCCGTGATTGGCTTCGATGGTAGAGACCAATTCATTGAGCGAGTTACGGTCGGTTACATCATTGACCATATAATGGCCATTTTCGCCCAGTACCTCTACCGCGTCGCGAAGGGGTTGCTCACGTCGGCCTGTGATGACCACGCGTGCGCCCGCCGACACCATAGTGCGGGCAATAGCGAAGCCCAGACCCGTTCCGCCACCCGTGATGAGCGCAAGTTTACCTTCGAGCGAGAAGATATCGGGAAAGCCTTGATTGGTTTCTGGAAGGCTGACAATCTGAACTGTTTGAGTGGGAATCATTAGCGTAAGAGGTATAGGTTTACAGATTTTTTTACGTCGTCCAGCGTACGTTCGGGTTGCTTGAATGGAGCTGGAACCGGCTGTTTGGCGAATGATTGAAGGTACAACACCCAGGCATCGCGCCACCAGATGGCTTCACGTTGCTGAGTGGCTAGTCGGGCGGCTACATCGGCATGCACTTCGGGATCAACGGCGGGCTTTACCTGCGCCCATTCCTGCTGCATCCAGCGCACTGAGTCGGCACCGGTGTAGAAACGGGTGCAGAGCTCGTTCCAGAGCGTGCGACCCGACGTTAACTTTTTATTCCAGGCCACATGATGGAACCAGAGCACATAGGGCAACGGGCAAGTTTCGGGGTTTTCCCACTGCCGACGAACCTCGGGGCGGTACTGCGACAGGGCGTTGCTTCCTTTGGCGGTACGATCGAAACCGAGGCCCAGCGAATCGGCTTTATGGTAATACACGGCGGTCCAGTCGGGGCGCTGACTCCGGTTTTGCCAGGGTTCGGGTGCAAAGTGAACGCCAGTCCAGGGGCGCGACAAGCCTAGGGGCGTGTTATAGTCTACGTAGATATCGCGCGATTTTAGCATCATGTTCGTGATGCGTTTCACCGATTGTGGCTCCTGCGTCAGGGTCATATTCACCCACTCGTTGGCAATCGCTTCTGACGACAGCGTATGATCCCAGGCCAGCCGGCCGAAGGCGTACCAGTTGGCCTGCGCCAGCGGATGTCCCGTCCAGTTGCGGGCCGACCCAACGTTGGAAACGCCCGCCATCAGCGTTTTTTCGTAGTTGTGTACGCTGCCGTCGATGACCTTGGCCACGGTTGAGCCTTTGCCATTGGCGTAGGTGTCGGCGTCCAGACATTCTTTAAACAGCGGTGCTTCGTAGACCAGGTGGGTAGCAAAGCCCAGGTATTCCTGCGTAATCTGAAACTCCATGCCCAGCGGTGTTTTGGGCATGGCGCCGAACAAGGGTGAAAACGGTTCACGGGGCTGAAAATCGATCGGGCCATTTTTTACCTGCACAATTACTTTCTTGTCGAACTGACCGTCGAGGGGTGTAAACTCTTCGTGAGCGGCTTTGAATCGGTCGCCGTTAGGGTCAGCTTTGTAAACGAAAGCGCGCCAGATTATGACACCATCGTAGGGTTTCATGGCTTCGGCCAGCATGTTGGCTCCATCGGCGTGATTGCGTCCATAATCCTGCGGGCCGGGTTCACCTTCTGAATTGGCTTTAACGAGCAAGCCGCCGAAATCGGGAATGGCCTGATACAGTTCTTTTACTTTCGCTGCCCACCAGGCACGTACCTGCGGGTCGAGCGGGTCGGCGGTTTTCAGGCCACCAAGTGTTCGGGGAGCCGCCCAATACACCGATACATACACGCGGATGCCGTAGGGGCGAAACACCGAAGCCAACGCGGCCACTTTCTGAATGTATTCGGCCGACATGAACCGGGCACTGGCATTCACGTTGTTGACCGTCATGCCGTTGATACCGAGCGATGCGTTGGCGCGGGCGTAATCGCGGTAACGCGGGTCGATGCGTTCGGGCAGTTCATACCATTTCCAGAGCGACTGACCCGCGTAGCCGCGCTCAACGCTGCCGTCGACATTATCCCAGTGGTTCAGCATGCGATACTGCACTTTTGGGTTGCTCGTCAAAGCGAGCTGATCGATTGCCTGCCCGGTTTGCAGTTGCCGAAGCAGGGCAAACGCCCCGTAGAGCACACCCGCGTCTGATTTCCCCGTGATTGTGATGTTACCGGCAGTCCGTGTGATCTGGTAGCCTTCGTTGTTCAGTCCCTCGGCACCCGGCTTAACCACGAGCATAATGCCTCCTTTCCGGTTTGTCGTGTTGCCAAGCACCGGCACCGATTTCCCCAACAGACCTTTCAGGCCCATTTGTAATTCATCGGCGGCCGATTTCAAGACAGGCAAACTGCCCGACAGGCCGATAAACTGCGCCGCCTGGGCGTAGGCCTGCCGCTTGGGTACGTTGGTGATCAGGTCATATTTCAACCATAGCCGGTAGCCATCATCACCGGTTGGCGGCACCTGAGCGTAGGAAAACGTGGTGGTAAAGAGAAACGCAAAAAGCCAGTGGTATTTTTTCATTATAGCGGGTACTTGAGTATGGGTAAGGGTCTAAAGCGCGAAGCAACACCAGCGCGAAGCATTAGTCAAATCAACGTGTTTTCATATATCGGTCAGCATACTGCAAAAAGGCGGGCCAGTTAGGTCCGGTAGTGTGGCCGCCACTGTGTTGGCGGAAGGCAATTTCGCCGCTGTCTACGGCTACTTCCTGGGCGGGGTACTCCGTTGTGCCAAGCCCCTTTTTGCCCAGCAATTCGTAAACCGGGGCGGCATGCACACCGCCCAGAAACATGCCCTTCGCATCGATCCATCGACCTTCTACGTCGGGTGAACCTGAACTGATGAATACCGGACGAGGCGCGCACAAAGCAACCAGTTCGTGCGCATCAACGGGCATATCGTTGGGCGTCAGTGGACCGGCGTATTTTATGAAATTACCCGCCATCCAGTGGTATTCGCTCGACGAAGCCACATTCTCGACCTGCTCGCCGTATACACGCCGGTGAATTTTTACGCCACCCTCGCCCGATGAGCCAATGAAGCCAATGGCAAAGCGCGGCTCGTAGGCCATGGCCACTGCGGCCGCTTTTCCGTAGCGCGACAGACCTTCAATGCCAACTTGTTTGGCATCTACGTCTTTGTCTGTCTCAAAATAATCGACGGCCCGGCTGGCTCCCCAGGCCCAGGCCCGAAGCGCGCCCCAATCGTCGGGTTTTCTACGCTCGCCTTTGTTGACCAGCCCAATAATGCCTTCGGTGAGGCCCGCGCCATTGTCGGCCTGGTAACTGGTGGGGACCAACAACGCGTAACCCCAGCCTTTTTCGAGCAGTTGTTGTTCCCAGCCAGGTGGTGGCGGTGGTGTGCCAGCGGGAGGCTGCGGCATACGGAAACCGGCCGGAAATCGGAAAATAAACTCCATCATTACCGGCACAGGTCCAGTTGCTTTTGCCGGCGTAGCCAACGTCAGATCAATATCGACCTTGATGGCCGGGTACATCGCATTATCGACATGACCTATCAGTTTCTTCAGCTTGATCGGATAACTGCCGTTCATCGTGTCTTTTACGCTCACCACTTCCCAGCGTACGCCAGGTACGTTGGCGGGCACGCGGCCGTAGATTTCGCGGTCAAAATCGGCCACAATTTCAGGTCGGCGTTTCTGCCACCAGTCTTTGGCCGATTTCACCTTTTTGCCGTTTTTCAACACTAGCGGGTCGGGCAGGGAGGTATACGGGTTTGCCTTGCTCTCATCGGCATTGGCGGCGTTGGGGGCTTTGGGATTGCCCGACGGCCCCGGCCGCAATGCCTTAATGTTGAGTTGGGTGAGCATGGCCTGGTGATCGGCCTGCGTTTTTCGCTGCTGACGGGCCATGAGACTATCCTGCTCTGGCGTTCGTGGCCCAAACTGAGCGAGCAAACTGAGGGGCAAGGTCAACAGCAGGCTACTGGCAAGTAATCGTTTCATGGTATTTATGGTCATTAATGATGTGCACTTTCGGGCGGGCCGAGATAGCTGGGTTTGAGCGTGCCCCGGTTAATCACCAGTTTCTCCACAACCACTGCCGGATCGACCATCCAGATTTTCAAGACGTGTGCGCCGGGCTTCATTAGCTTATGCTGCGAAGGCACTATCCGAATGTTGTTGGCCACTGACTGTTCCCAAACGCGGTTGGTTTCTTTGGCGTGAATATTGATCACCTGCGGCACTTCATCGTCGAACGAGACGGCAAAACGAAGGCCTTTGTTGTCGTTGAAATTGAGCGACGGCGTCAGGTACGTTTGCACCTGCACGGTGCCGCTATCGGTGAGGTACACGGCGTACTCGAGGTGCGGCGACGTACCTGAGGGTCTCTCGACGCTGGGGGCCGTCACCGGCATCACCGTCAGGCCCGACGCGGTACGGCCAATATCCGGAATGAGCAACCATTTCACCGAGGCCGTTTCAACCTTCCGGCTGGCGTGTTCGGCATCGATGGATACGTACCCATTGCTTTCGATGAAACCTGTTATCCCGTCTGACTTTGCCGGGTTATGAACGACCGCCTGCACCACCACCTGCTTTCCGCCGGGGCCGCTGATGGTGATTGGGGTCCGTTGCGTGCCCGTGGGAACCTGCTTCCAGTCGACGCTGACGAGCAGGCGGGTTTCTTTTTCGACCGTGCCGGTTGGGGCCGAAATTTTCAGCCAGGGTGCAGCGGTGGCTTTATAGGTGAACGGAGCCTGCCCCCGGTTAAACACATCGATGTAATACGTTGGCTGGTTGTACCGATCAAACGTGGGTAGCACAGCTTCTCCCGACTCACCTGGCCACCAGGCTGCCGACCCTTCAATGGCTACGCCCATATCGGCGGCGGCAGGTACGTCGAGCGTTTTTACGGCGGGCATTTTATTCTTTTCGGGCTGTTGCCAATAGGTATAGCCAATGTGGGTTTGGTCCATCATGTGGCTCCACTTGCCTCCAGCCAGTGTATCGTTGTAGAAGCGGGTAATCTGCGCGTCTTTCTCAAAGAGTTGCGTTACTCGTTCGGCGCGGTCGTTGGTGGCGGCGCGGCCCTGTTTGGCGTACCACTGATTTTGCCCCGTCGCTACATATAGGTCGTTTACCGTAGCACAGGCTTTCACCGGATGCAGCACCAACTGGAAGTACGCGTCCTGATAAGCGGCGGGTAACTCCTTGCCAATCCGTTCGGCCTCGGCCAGCAACTTGTTGTAGTCGGCCACTACGGTTTCGGCTTCGCGGTAGTTGGTCAGGCTGTAGGTGTCAGGAGAGAGCAGTTCGGGTTTGCGGCGGGCGTTGTACTTCGTGTATTTCGCCAGCATGTCGGCAATGGCGGCTGCGTGTTTTGGGCCAAACTGCTTCTCGGCCCAAAGGCGGGTGTATTCATCAAGCTTTGCGGCTGGCCATTTGTTGGGGTTCCAGGCGTAGTCGAGGAAGAATTCGATGGGAAATTCCATCGGCTTAATGTCGCCCACGTTCACAATCCAGATGCGGTCGACGCCGTGCTCGTAGGCCAGGTGCATCTGCTCCCAGGTATGCGCAATTGGATTCGTATTCAGCCATTTGTAGTTACGCGGACCTCCCACATAATCGTAGTGGTAATAAATGCCGTAGCCACCAGCGCGTTTGGGTGACCCGATGGCTGGTAGTTTGCGAATGTTGCCCCAGTTGTCGTCGCACAGCAACAACGTTACGTCGTCGGGCACGCGCATGCCTTTGTCGTAATAGTCCTGCACTTCCTTGTATAGCGCCCAGAGTTGCGGTGTTTGGGAAGCGTCTTTCCCCGTTACGTCCTGAATAATTTTTCGCTGATCGGTCACGATGGTTTCGAGGAGCGTAGTGGCGGTTTCGCGGCTCATCGGTTCGTCGCCATCGCCGCGCATGCCTACGCTCAGAATGCTTTCGTTGCTACCCATCCGCTGCACGCTGCTTCGCCAGAAGGCCCGGAGCGTAGAATCGTTGGTTTTGTAATTCCACGGCCCTTTTCCGTACCGCCGCCACTCATCGTGCGCCCGCATCAGTGGTTCATGGTGCGAGGTGCCAATCACAACGCCGTATTCATCGGCCAGTTTGGGGTTCATCGGATCGTCGTCGTAGAAGGCGCTGCCCCACATAGCGGGCCAGAGATAGTTGCCTTTCATACGTAGAATCAACTCGAAGACGTGCTCGTAGAACTTGTGGTTGAAGCCGCCGAATTTAGCCTTCGACCAGCCCGACAAGGCGGGGGCTTCATCATTGATAAAAATGCCCCGGTATTTTACGGCCGGTGTTCCCTGCGTGTGACGACCGGGCAGCACGTAAAGCGCCGACTGCGGCTGCACAGGTACGTCGCCCCACCAGTTCCAGGGTGATACGCCAATTTGCGCCGACAGGTCATACACTCCGTAGATGGTACCGCGCTTGTCGCTCCCCACAATCACCAGCGCCCGGTCGACACCCGGAAATGGCTTCTCGATGGTCTGTGTGACAAACGTTTCCCACTTGCCCGTTAGGTCAGCGACGTCGAGTTTTTTCGCCTTTACCAGTTGGTCAATCAGCGGGCTTTTGCCTAACGTACCTATCAGTACCAGTTCCTTACCCGCCGAGGTTGTTTCGCTGAGTAATGCCGCCTCCACATTCGTCACTTTCTTCAGATCGGACTGAAAATTCTGTACAGCCCGTGTCACGCCCGGAAAATCAGCTTTGCTGGAAACAAGGGCAACCGCTTTTCCGTTGGCCACGAGCGCAAAACGCCCCTTGCCTTTCTGCCCCGACACGTAGGCAGTGGGGTCGATGGCAAAAGCGGGCCATAATCCGGCTGCCATTGATACAATCAGCAGTAGAGCGATTTTCGAAAACGTAGCTAATTTCATTCCGTTAAAATGACTGTCTCGTGATGGGTAGGAGAACCTTTCAACAAGTATGAGTACTAAGGGATTAACTCCTGTAATTCTACCCTTTTTCAACCGATTGCAAAGCGATGTCGAAATCAAGCAGGTAACCTGATTACAGCAAAAAAACAGCACCCCTTCCAGACGGTAGGGGGCTGTCTAGTACTTACCTATGAATAAATAAAACGGACTTTTACTGGCTCTAAAACTGAGTTGAGGACTTCGTAATAGAGTACTTGTTCAAATGAATAATCGGGTAGATCATACCCTACTTAATACCCTCGGTTTTGCGGGAACCGGGGGCCAGTTGTGGTCAGGTCAATTTGTGACTGCGGAATAGGCCGTAACACATGAAAATCCTGAAAACCGGGTGTCGGGTTGTACCGTGCCAGTCGACTGCCCAGCGTTTGCGTACGTACCAGATCATACCAGCGCGTGTATTCGCCGTATAACTCGCGGGTACGTTCGTCGAGCAAAAAGTCGATGGTAGCCTGTGCGGGTGTGATGGTCAGGGCGGTTGCGGCGGCAGCATTCTGTGCGGCCGTATTGGCTGTTCTATAGGCCGCCCGTTGCCGAACCGCATTGATCATAGCGGCAGCCTCGGTTGGTTTGCCATCTTTGATGTATGCTTCAGCTGCCAGCAGGTACGTATCGGCCAACCGGTACAGAATGATGGGCCGATATGATGATTCATTCACCGTCAGGCGGTTCACGGCTGTGTACTTGGTCATGGTTGGGTGCAGATCGGCCGTGTATTGCGAAGGTGCAATGATCACGCCTTTGAACGCTCTGCGCTGTGCCTCGGTCACTTCGATACCCGGCATCCAGATGGCCGTATCCCGACCTGCAACCAGTGATCCACGCGATGTTGATACAGGCGTTGTGCGGTTGAAAATCCAGGCCGACTGGAAGGTTTTAAAGTAACGCGAATCGGTAGTACGGTCGCCAAACGCGGTATTGAGCGTGTAGTTGGTAGGCCGGAACCGGCGGAACGGGCGACCATTCAGCGCATCGCGATCCATCACGGCTACCGTGGTATTGGGCGCGCCCGGGATACCTGCATTTACGTTCAGAGCATTGGTATACAGCGACACCCAGAAGAAGTTAGCCCGGTTTTCTTTGTTCCCGTTGGCGATCAGCGCCGAGTTGTTGAACTGGCTTTCGGCAAAACTGGGGTCTGTGTTTCGGTCAATCACGAAGATCGATTCTTTGCCGTATTCGTTGCCTTCGCGGAATACATCCGAGAAGTTCTGCTCCAGATCGAGGCCATACGTGCCCCGGTTGTCGATCAGCGATTTAGCCGTGGCAGCCGCCTGCTGAAAATCAGTGGCTTGGGCCGCCGATGACCAGCCACGAGTCAGGTATACTTTCGCCAGCAAATGCAATGCAGCCGGCTTGGTGGCCCGCCCTTTCGACTGGTTCGACTGGTTAGGTAACTCCTGCGATGCCTCGGTCAGGTCTTTGATCATGGCCGCGTACACATCGGCAATCGGTGCCCGCGACGCCGATGTGGTAGGTACGTCGATGAAGCTCAGGCTCAGGGGAACATCACCAAAATTCTTGACCAGCAGGAAGTAATAAAAGGCCCGCAGAAACTTGGCCTCGCCCAACAACGTGGTGCGCCGGGCCGGATCGATATTAGCCGAGGGGCCAAAACGCAACACCCCGTTCAGGTTGTTGATGGCCTGATAACTGTTGTTCCAAATCGACCCAACCGATCCTTCAGAGGGCAAAATGTTGGTGTACTCGAAGTAGGTCCGGTTCCCGTCACTAGCGCCCAGAATAGACTCGTCGGTGCCGGCGTTGGCGGTATAGGTAAACCCTTCCGAACCCCAGAAGAAACGGGCAATCGAGTACGAAGCGGTGATACCACCTTCCAGACCGCCAGCTGTGGCGAAGAATTCAGGCCCTAATTCCGAACGGAACTCCTGATCGAGCACATTCTGGCAACCCGTCGACAGCATGGTCGTTAACACCAGACTCAGGCCACCTATTTTCAGTAATTTATGTATTTTCATGGTTGTTGACGTAGTCAGATAAGGTCATTAAAACTTGAGGTTAACCCCAATCATCAACTGACGGGTTGCGGGGGTGGTAAGCCCAACCGTAATGGCCCGGTTGTTTACACCCGAACCGGCCGATGCTCCCTGCGTAGGCACGGCACCACCAGTACCGGTACCTTCAGGATCGATACCCAGGCCGTTGCTCACAAAAGGTGAGTAGAGCAGGAAGGGGTTGCGCGAGGTGACGTATACGCGGGCCGAGCCAAAGCCTGCTTTTTTCAGCAAACCAGCTGGTACCGTATAGCCCAGATTAATACTCTGCATCCGAATAAACGAGCCATCATGGTATCCTAGCGTCGACGAGTAGTTAATACGGTCGCCGGGGGCAGGTTGAGGGAACGCATTGGTTGGGTTGGTAGGCGTCCAGTAATCGAACTTGGGTTGATTTACCCGGCCATTGTTCAGGAATGCATAGCCTGTGCCTGTTCCGTCTGATTGGAAATAAGTGGCCACCAGTGTGTTGCCCATCCGCGCGTTCATGGTCGCGGTCAGATCCCAGTTTTTGTAGCTGAACCGGTTAGTCATACCACCAATCCATTTGGGTTGGAACGAGCCGATTACTGTGCGGTCAGCATCTGTAATCCGGTTGTCACCGTTCAGGTCTTCGAGTTTAATCTGGCCGGGAACCGCGCTGAACAGCGCCGCACGGTCGGCTTCGTCGGTTTGCCAGATGCCAATTTTCTTGTAATCGTAGATCACGTTGATCGGTTGTCCCACAAACCAGCCGTTGCCGATGTCCTGCGTCTTGGTCGGTTCTTCCAGTTCCAGAATCTTCTCGCGGTTGATGGCGATGTTAAAATCGGTTGACCACCGGAAACCGCTCGGTGAATTGACGTTGACGCTGCTAATGGTGAATTCAAGGCCTTTCCCCTGCGTCTTGGCGGCGTTTGTCCAATAGCTGTTTGCTCCGTTGCTTAGTGGCAGGTTTTTCTGCACCAGCAGCCGGTCGGTTGTTTGCTGATACAGGTCGAGCGAACCCGTGATGCGGTTATTCAGCAAGCCAAAATCAACCCCCACGTTCACGTTACTGGTCGATTCCCATTGCAGGTTCGAGTTGCCCAGCGAGCCAACGAAGTAGCCCAGTACGTTGTTCTGGCCAAAGTTGTAGCGGTTAGTGGCCAGACTACCCCGCGTGGCACCCGCCGGAATACCCTGATTACCCGTGATGCCGTAACCAGCCCGCAGTTTCAGGTTCGACACCACCTTGCTGTTCTTCATGAACTCCTCGTTGCTGATGTTCCAGCCCACGGCAAAAGCCGGGTAGTTGAGCCAGGTTCCCTGCGGAAACACCGACGAGCCATCGCGACGGAATGTAGCCGTGAACAGGTATTTGTCAGACAGCACGTAGTTTACCCGGGCCATGATAGACACCAGACCGCTACGGTTAAAGCTGTTATTACCACCCGCAGGCACCACCGGCGTGCCGGTGGCGAGGTTCAGGTTGTAGTATTGAACGTAATCGGCGGGTAGTCCCGTGGCCTCGACCCGGTTAGTAAAGCCCCGGTCTTGCTGTACGCCGTACAAACCCGTAAACGTGAGGTGATGACGCTCGGCAAATACCTTGTCGTAGGTGATGATGTTATCGATGGTGTACCGATACGATTCGCCGTTCTGCACGGCCGCGCTGTTTTGCGTGGGCAGGGTAGAGCCGGGGTTGATAATGGTATTTGGCCCGATGTATTGACCAAAATTCTCCTGACGGAAATCGAGACCTACGTTCAGGCGATATTTCAACCCGTCGATGATCTGCGCTTCGCCATACAGGCTGTTGAACGTGGTGATACGGCGGCGACGCTGCACAATGGCGTTTTCGTCTTCCAGCGTAATTGGGTTCATCGACGACAATTCATCGATGGTACCGCGAAGCGGACGCAGGTTGGGCGAACCGTCTGGCAACGTGGGTGACGTTAACGGACTCAGACGCAGCGTATTGTAGATAGGGTTGATACCTTCGCCCCGCGTGTAGTTCAGGTTGCTCAGGTTGGTCAGGCCCACTTTGAACCGTTCTCCGATCTTGGTGTCGATTGATGTACGCAGCGAAAAACGCTCGAACGACTGACCCGTAATAACGCCTGTTTCTTTGAAGTAACCGCCCGACACACCATACTGCGTATTCTCGGTACCGCCCGACACGCTCAGTTCATTGCTGGTTACAAAGCCTTTTTTGAAAAGCAGATCCTGCCAGTTGGTCGACGTTCCGGCGGCAATACCGGCCAGTTCATCGGGCGAGTAACCCGCACTGTACTGGGCCAAATCGCGCACAGCCTTGAATTCTTCACCATTCAGCAGGTTGTACTGACCCAGAATCGTATTCTGACCGGCATACGCATTGTAACTGATTACGGGTTTACCAACACGACCTCTTTTGGTGGTGATAATCAAGACCCCATTCGATCCCCGCGAACCATAAATAGCGGTTGCCGAGGCATCTTTCAGGATATCGAGTGTAGCTATGTCATCAGTATTCAGGTCATTGAGGCTACCCCCATAAGGCACCCCGTCTACCACAATCAGGGCATCATTAGAGCCGCTTAATGAGCGGTTACCGCGAATTCGCAGTTGGGCACCGGCACCGGGTGCTGTACCGGTACGGGCCAAATCCACCCCGGCAGCGCGACCTGCCAATGCCTGCAACACGTTGGCCGCGGGTACTTCTTTCAGCGCTGCCGCGTCCAGCGAAACAACCGAACCAGTCAGGTCTGAGCGGCGCTGTGTACCGTAGCCCACTACCACCACTTCATTCAGTTGACTGAGTGAGGGTGTTAGTTGCAAGCGTAAATCGCTACTTCCATCGCCCGCTGATACTTCCTGCGTTGTATACCCAACCAACGATATCACCAGTGTACTCGCTGGAGTGGCGGCTAGCGTGAACCGACCATCAGCGTCGACAGACGTACCCCGCTGTGTTCCTTTAATCACGATCGTAGCACCGGGAAGCGGTTGCTGATTCTCATCAACCAATGTGCCACGTACCTGAATGGTCTGGTTCTGGGCTTGTACGCTCAACAGACTGCTGATCAGGAATAGGGTAAACAACCCTTTTACTGCTCCCCAACGGATGCCAGTTATAACCTGATGGGGGATTTTTTGAATTAGAAACGTTCTCATCATAAACGGAGTGTTACTGCGTAAAAGGTAATTTGAAGATGAAATAGTACTCTATACCGCGCCTGTCTAAAGGCGAAGTGCAAAGTTTTTATGAAAAAATTAAATTAACAACCGATTGCATAAATTTTAACCTTGCTTGTTTCATTAAATTATTGATCAACACTCTCTTAGCGATAAAGCACTAGTAAAACTCCCACATCAATTGTTTTTTATTAGCTCATTTATGTACTATTTATCTACTTTTGTCAAAAAGAGTCATATCTGGTGGTGAAATATGGCTTTAGTCGAGAGGCTAATTGTGCAATGGATTGCGTAAATTCAGAACAAGCCACGCAGAATCGCAGGATTTTGTAATTTGTAGAAAACGAAGAGTTCAGTAGTTGAAAAATGGAGAAAGAGGTTACCATCTACGATATCGCGAAACGATTGAATTATTCACCGGCAACAGTTAGCCGGGCGCTGAATGATCACCCGGCCATTAAGATTCTTACCAAGGAAATCATCACCTCGATGGCGCGCGAGATGGGATATCGCTCCAACACATTTGCCAGTAACCTCCGCCGTCAGCGCACCAATACCATTGGGGTAATTGTGCCGAGATTGAACAGTAATTTTATGTCCTGCGTGTTGGCAGGTATGGAGAAGGTGGCTAATGAAGCAGGTTATAACCTGATTATCAGTCAGTCGCTGGAATCGATGACAAAAGAAAAAGCCAACGCGCAAACCATGTTCAATAGCCGGGTGGATGGGCTACTCGTATCGGTAGCCTACGATACCGAAGATATTTCACACTTTAATTCCTTTATTAATAAGGGTATACCGCTCCTGTTTTTCGACCGGGTGATTGCCAACGATCAGTCGACGAGTATTGTCATCGACAACCAGAAAGCGGGCTATGAAGCAACGGCTCATTTGCTGAAACAGGGATGTAAGCGGGTGATGCACGTTACGGGCAACCTGAAACGCAATGTATATGCCGACCGTCTGCTAGGCTACAAATTGGCACTGGCTGAACAGGGTATTCCGTTCAAGGAGCAATTCGTGCTGGTCACTGACCTGAGTCAGGAAGCCGGTTTCGATGCGGCTAAGCAGATTTGCGCTATGTCGCCCCGTCCCGACGGCCTGTTCGTTACCAACGATTTATGTGCAGTCAGTTGCTTAAGTGCGCTTAAAAAAGCAGGGCTCTCTGTACCGCAGGACATTGCCGTTGTTGGCTTCAATAATGATCCCGTTGCCCAGGTCATTGAGCCTAATTTGACTACAATTCACTATCCGGGTCGCGAAATGGGGGAAATTGCAGCCAAAAGCCTGATTAATCACCTGAACGGATTGATGGATATACAGTCCACTAATACGATTGTATTACGGTCTGAACTGATTATTCGTGGTTCGTCGAAAAGACAAGCTGAGTAGGCATATGTTGGTCAATTTTGGCAAGGGCACGTAGCCTATGAGAAGTTATACACAGCAAAAATGCAACCGATTTCAATTTATATATAAGCATATATAACTATATTACTCGTTGAGAGAGGTAATCCGTGGGCGGAGCTTCCTGATTTAGCTACTCATTCTTTCATTTTTTACGGTTTCAGACGCTTTGATATGGGTATAGGGTTTACCCTAAATTTTGAGGCAATTGGGTTTTCACTATTCCAAAAGCGTTACGTTAAGTCCTAATTTTGCTAAACAAAGTTCAATTTGTATTTCTCTTGATGAGGCAAAACAGATCTTGCTCTGTGTCACCAACTTTATACGTATCATTTCGTTAGCAAGCTACTTTTCGTATCTCTTCCAGGCGTACAACTAGCGCGAAGTACTCCCTCTTTATTCCAAAAACACTCAACCTAGATGATACGAGTCTTAATCGCAGATGATCACAATGTCTTCGTCGAAGGTATTGAATCGCTCATATCCGGTTCTTCTGAGATTACGGTTACGCAGCGTTGCTACACGGTTGCCTCTGTGGTGGAGTCGCTGAAGCGAACGGCCATCGACGTTGTGCTACTCGACATTTCTTTCCCACTGATCGATGATGGCCTCAGCCTCTGTGAACAGATCACTAAAACGTATCCAGAAACCAAAGTGATTGCCCTCACCATGCACGATGATGCCAGCCTGATCAAGCGTATGGTCAAGAAAGGCGCTAAAGGGTACTTGCTGAAAAACACAACTAAAAGTGAGTTGCTTCAGGCTATTCGGACGGTGCACAGTGAAAAGCAATATTTCAATGAGTCGATCATGCATATTCTGCTGAACGACGAGCCACGTACCCGCAAATCAATGGTCGGGGTAGGGCTTAAACCAAATCTGACCCCGCGTGAATCAGAAGTGCTCACCCTGATTTCGCACGGATTGACTACGCAACAAATGGCGAATCAGCTTTTCGTCAGCGCCAAAGCGGTTGAATTTCATCGAAGTAGCTTACTCATGAAATTCGGCGTTCCCAACACGGCCCTTCTGATCAAAACCGCTATGGAAATGCAGTGCATCGATTAAAGGAAATGTCATTACGCTTCGCTGTCATTAGGTGGTCATTTGTTGTCATTCATTGTATCTGCGATTAATGACAACAAATGACCACCTAATGACGCCAAAGGCAAATGACCACCTAATGACAGCGAAGCGCAATGACCACTTAATGACAACAAATTATAGATGAAAATTTTCGCGCTCTTCCTGCTAATTATTGGATGTAGCGGTTTGTTCCAACAAGCCAGCGCGAAAGCAGATAGCCTTACCGTCACCATTGACCGCATTAAGAAAGAAGTAAAGCAATTGCAGGCCGAAAAAAAATACCAAGAAGTTGCCAGGGCATATGATGAACTGGGCCGACTTTACCATGTACAATACGGCTACAATAAACATACGATGGATGCCTATTTCAATAGCATGAAATATTATAATCTCATCGGGGATTCATTGGGCTATTACAACGTACACATCAGTATTGGCAACTACTACACGCAGGATTTTTTCATGCAGACGTATGCCGAGCAATACCTGAGCCGGGCAAAACTGTTTTTCGAGCGAATAAATGATAAAACAAAAGTGATTGAGTGCCGGATTGCGTTAGCCAATATTGAAGAAAAAATAGAGCCGGTGTCTAAAACGCTGGTTACCGAGCTAAGAACTACTGAGCAAATGTGCATTCAGTACAAACAGCCTTTTTTTCAAACATATGCTTTGAATTTATTGGCCGATACGTACCTGCGCCTGAAACAGCCCGACTCGGCACATTACTTCGCCAGTCGGAGTCTGGTTATGGCTAAGCAGTTGAAAGTCAATTGGCTTATATCGCTTAACTACTTTTATCTGGGCATTGTTGAACAGTTCAACAACCAACACGCCAAGGCAATCGATTACTACAATAAGAGTTACGCTATTGCCGAAGCAGAGAAAAATATATCTACGCTTCGTGAATTATCCAAGCATACGGCCGATAGCTACTCTTACCTGAAAGATTACAAGAATGCGTATAAGGCATCATTGAAAACGCTCGATTACACAAATCAGTTTTATTATTCCCAACAAACGAAGAGTATACGATTACAGGAATTGGATGGTCAGATTAAAACCCTGGCTGTAGAGAAAGAATTGGCAGAAGAACAAAGTCAGCACCAACGTATTATTAATTCTGCCCTGATTGCTATTTTACTCATTAGTATTTTGGGTGTAACAACGCTTATATTTCTTCGTCGTCAACAAAAACTGATTGCGCACCAACAGTCGGTTATTGCGCAACAGCAGATTCGACAACTGGAATTAAAATCACTACAATCTATGATTGAAGGGCAGGAAGGTGAACGCAGCCGAATTGCCCGCGATTTGCACGATGGACTGGGTATTCAACTTTCCCGCATTAAACTATTTGTTGAAGCTCACCAGGAGTTATTGCCCAATTCGGTTAAAGAACCGCTTAACCAGTTTTTGGATGAAGCCTGCACGGAAACTCGACTTATTTCTAACAATTTACGTCCCTATGCGCTCTCCACGTTTGGTCTGATTCCGGCCCTCGAAGATTTGATTCAGAAGCTAAACCTGGTCAATGAAACGAAACTGATACTGGAGCACTACGGCGTTATTCCCGATTTGGCCGATGAAGCGTCGGTGATGCTGTACCGGGTAGTGCAGGAACTGCTTAATAATGCCCTGAAACATGCTCACGCGCACACGATCACCATTCAGATCATGGCCAACGATGAGTCGTTGCTGGTGAGCGTGGATGATGACGGGCAGGGCGGCGATTTTCCGGACAGCCCCTCCAAGGGTAACGGTATTGCCAATATAAAGTCTCGGATCGCTTACCTGGGTGGGCAAGTCATGTGGCAGAGTGCTGCCGGAAAAGGCACCTCGGTCATGATTTCCCTGCCAATGCCCAAAACCCGGTCTACTCCGTTGCCCGTCATGGCCTAACGTACCTGCGCTCCTTTGCGGTCAGGCCTGATCAATCCTTATCATTCTGTATTTGCTCAATCCCTTATTATAACAATCAATTCTATTTCTTATGATTAAACATGTGCTTTCAGGGGTCGTACTGTTGAGTAGTTGGCTACCCGTCAACGCTCAGGAGCGAACGACCGCAAGACCAGTGTTCGACAAAAAGTCGGTTGCGCTGGCAACAACCAAGGGCGCTAAACGTGACATTGGTAGTCTGTCAGACACAAAAGGTCTGATCAAAGGGACGGTTTCTGACGAAAAAGGAAATGGACTTCCCGGGGCAACGGTATCGGTAAAAGGTACGCAGTTGGGTACAACAACCGATGCCAACGGTAGCTTTTCCATCAATATGCCGGAAGGCAGCAAAACACTGGTTATTTCCTTTATTGGTATGACCACGCAGGAGGTAGAGGTAGGTAGCCGGACCACACTGAACATTACCCTGCAAAATACCGGTCAGTCGCTCGATGAAGTGGTGGTTATCGGCTATGGTACGCAAAAACGGTCAGACGTTACGTCGTCTATCACTACGGTGAAAGCGGCGGACCTGAAAGATATTCCGGCGGCGGGTATCGATCAGCTTCTTCAGGGTAAAGCGGCCGGGGTCACGGTAACCAGCAACGGCGGTCAACCAGGCGGTGGCGTATCGGTAAAGGTGCGCGGTGTTACCTCGATCAACAGTAACGACCCCTTGTTTGTGATCGACGGCGTTCCGTTCGTTGGTGGAAACACGTCATCGAGTACGGGCTATTCTGGCCTGGGCGGTGGCGATGGCCAAACGGGTAACTCGGTGATGGCGATGCTGAACCCGAACGATATTGAGTCGATCGATGTGTTGAAAGATGCCTCAGCGCAGGCGATCTACGGGTCGCAGGCGGCCAACGGCGTTATTCTGGTTACGACCAAGAAAGGGAAACAGGGCGAGGGTAAGATCAGCTACGAAATGTATACTGGTGTATCTGAAGTGGCCCGTCGGCTCGATCTGATGGATCTGCGTTCATTTGCCCGCTATCAGAACGAGGTGCTGCCCATCATTGGTAACCCCGTTGCCGACGAGTTCAAAAACCCCGATCTGCTCGGTACGGGTACCGATTGGCAGGAAGCCATGTTCCAGCAGGGAAAAATTAACAACCATCAGTTGAGCTTCTCAGGTGGTCAGAATAAAACAACGTACTACCTGTCGCTCAATTACTTCGATAACAAGGGTATTCTGCTAGGGTCCGATTTTAAACGGTATTCAACGCGGTTTAGTGTTGATACTCAACTGAAAAGCTGGGCCAAGGTGGGTGTGAGTGCCAACGTATCGCGCAGCATTCAGAACGTATCGCTCGCCGATGCGGCCGAAGGAACGATCTGGTGGGGCGCGTCGACAAGCCCGCTGACACCGGTGAAAAACATTGACGGCACCTGGGGTGGCGGCGAAACGGTTGGTGGTGTGCAGTATTACGGCTCTAACCTGGTTGGTAACAGCCAATTCCGGGGAAATACCAAAACAACCAACAATATTTTTGGTAGCCTCTACGCTGAATTTCAGCTTGCCAAGGGTTTATCACTGCGCAACGAACTGTCGTACTCATTGGGTCAGGACAATAACATTGCCTATCAGAAAGCCGGTAACGTAGGAACCACATCGTTCCGCAGCAAACTGATCGACAGCCGGTCTGACAGCTACTACTGGTCATTGACGAACTACCTGAACTACAACCTGTATAAAGGCAAGCATGGCGTGCAGGCAACGGTAGGTCATCAGGCGCAGAACTCGTACTATCAGGGCATATCAGGCACAAAAGTTGATCTACAGGCCAACATTTTTGACCTCAGCACGGGTAGTGCCGACCAGACAACCTGGGGTTTGAACGGCGGTAAAGGACAGTGGGCTATGGAATCGTATTTCGCCCGGGCCAACTACACTTTCGATGATAAGTATTCGCTGTCGGCCAGTATCCGTACCGATGGCTCGTCGAACTTTGGCCCGAACAACCGGTGGGGTGTATTCCCCGGTGTATCGGCTGGCTGGACCGTTTCCAACGAGCAGTTCATGAAAGGCTCGGTATCCAACGTGCTGAGCTATACCAAACTGCGTGTGGGCTACGGTATCGTGGGTAACCAGAACTTCCCCGGCGGTGCCCCAAACCCAGCCTACGTAGGTGCGGTAACGTTCTTCTCGGGGCCGGTTGGTTTCGGCTCGTCGAACATGATCAATGGTATTCCGAACCCGAACCTGAAGTGGGAATCGGTGAAAACGGCCAACGTGGGTGTTGACCTGGGCTTCCTCGGCGGCCGCATCGACGCAACGATCGACGTGTACAAGAAAGTAACGTCAGACATGATCATCTTCCTGACCGGCCCGAACCTGATCGGTGTAGGCGACCAGTGGGACGACTTGAAAGCGCCATTAGGCAACGCGGGTCAGATGACCAACACGGGTGTAGATATCGGTGTAACCACGACCAACATCAAGAAAGGTAACTTTAGCTGGAAGACCAACGTGGTGTTTACGCAGTTTAACAACACGTACGACAAAGCCGCCAGTGCCGCCTCGGCCCTTGATGGTAAAGTGTATTACAACAACTACCTGATCACGCACACAACGCCGGGCCGGCCGGTAGGTTCGTTCTGGGGTCTGGTAACTGATGGTCTGTATCGCACACAAGCTAACCTCGACGCCAGCCTGCCGCAGTTTGGCTACAAAGTGAACCAGACAGAAACGTGGTTAGGTGATATTCGCTTCAAGGATATCAACGGCGACAAGAAGATCGACGCATCGGATTACACGTATATTGGTAGCCCCCTGCCTAAGTTCACCTGGGGCTTCACCAACAGCTTCAACTACGGTGATTTCGATATGTCGGTGTTCTTGCAGGGAAGCCAGGGTGCCAAAGCCTATAACTTCCTGCGCTGGCAGTTGGAGGGCCTGAACAACGCCTACACCAACCAGATGAACACGGTAAACGACCGGTATTCGGCTACCAATGTCGATGGTGCGCTTCCTCGTTTCACGAACACGAACAAGAACAACACGGCTATGTCGGATCGCTATGTGGAGGACGCCTCATACATGCGCATTCAAAACATCTCGATTGGCTACCGGTTGCCGAAAGCTTTGTTGAGCCGGGTTAAAATCTCGAATCTGCGCTTCTACGGTACCGTTCAAAACCTGAAAACCTTCACGAAGTACTCAGGCTATGATCCGGAGATTGGCTCGTTCAACAACAGCATCAAGCTGACGAACGTTGATGTGGGTCACTATCCGAACCCACGTACATTCACCATCGGCGCGAACATTCAATTCTAATCAACGTCATTACGCTGCGCTGTCATTGAGTGGTCATTAGTTGTCATTAATCGTAAATGGCATTCAATAACAACCAATGACCACTTAATGACAGCGCAGCGTAATGACAACAAATGACGTTAACATAATGAAACGCAAACTCATATATGCAGCTATGCTGGCTCCGGCTTTGTTCCTGGCCAGTTGCAAAGAAGATTTCATTGAGCGGCCGTCGTTGTCGGGTACTACCACTGGTAACTACTACAACAACGCCGAAGAAGTACGGGCCGCTACCAGTACCCTGTATAGCGGACTACCCTGGCGGAACTACGAAAGCCGGGCGCAAGATGCTATTGGCGACGTGATGGCCGGTAATATGTTTACCTACACCGACGTCGAATTCCTGAACTTCTCGATCTCGTCGGCCTCTGAGCGGATTGGTGCGTCGTGGGGTGCCTTCTACAAGATCATCGGCTACGCCAACGTGATGATCAAAACGTTTGAAGAAAAGAAAGCCGCCGGTGGTGGAGCCGCTTATCTGGACCCCGCCATTGCCGAAGCACACTACATCCGGGGTATGCTGTATTTCTTCATTGCCCGCACCTGGGGTGCCGCGCCGATCATTACCGATCCGGGTGCAACGGCTTTGTCGGGTAACTTCAACATTCCGCGCTACCTTCAGAAAGACGTACTTCGGTTTGCGCTGGAAGAATTGCAGATGGCTGAAAAAGGCTTGCCCGAATCGGACGTACCTGGCCGCCTGACCAAATATGTAGCCAAGGGCATGATGGCGAAACTGTATTTGTATAATAAAGACTACGCCAACGCCAAAGCAAAGGCCGAAGAGGTAATCAATTCGGGCAAATACATGCTGGTGAGCGATTATCAGGGCATGTTCACCAAAGCGAGCATGAACAACAACCCGGAGTCGCTTTTCTCGATTCAGCATCAGTTTGCGGCTGATCCCTGGGGAACGGGCAACATCAAAAATCCAGATCGGGGCGCGGGTGCCCTGCGCACTGCCGAGGCCGATGCCTGGGAGATGTATGTGCCCTCGGTCGATATGCTGAAAGAGTATGAGTTTGGTGATTTGCGCCGCAAATGGTCGGTCATGGAACACGGCTGGACAAACCCAAGCTGGAAACCGCAACGCGCCAATGCTCCCGCTTACAACGCGTTTATGGCTAACGGCTTCAAATATGACACATTACAGCCGGCCAACGACGGTGGTAGCCAGGCCCCAACCCGCTCTAATATTGTGAAGTATTTCGCCGGACCCGGTAAAGGGTTTGGTGGTGAGCCGGTAATGGGTCAGAACTCAGGTAACAACGTGGTACTGCTGCGTTATGCCGACATTTTGCTGATCTACGCCGAGGCTATTCTGGCTGGTCAGGCGTCGACATCGGATGCCAAAGCGCTGGATGCGCTGAACAAAGTTCGGAGTCGGGCCGGTCTGCCTGCCAGGTCGGTGATTACCAACAAAGATATTCTGCACGAACGCCGGGTTGAGTTTGCGTTTGAAGGTGAATACTGGTACGATCTTCAGCGTCAGGGTTACGCCGCTGCCAAAGCGATCATCGACAAGCAGGATCGGGGTACAACGGCATATTCAAACTTCATTACCAACTTCTCTGAAGACAAGATGTACCTGCCCATTCCGGCTGGTGAGATTGTTCAGGACCCCGAGTTAGGTAAAGATCCAGTTCCGTATTATAAATAAGTGCTGCGCGTCATTAAGTGGTCATTTGTTGTCATTAATCGTCATTAGTAGTTATTCATCAAAAGCTATTAATGACAACAAATGACTACTAATGACTACCAATGACATTTAAACATCAAACACATGAAAGTCAACACAGCATATAGTCTGGCAAGTCTGTCATTACTGACCCTGGCAACCGGGATAGTGATCAGTTCTTGCCAAAAAGATACCGACGGTAGCCCTCAAATTGGGCCGGGCAACCCCGTGGCAACCAAGATTATGCCCGATTCGGCAGCAGGTGGCACACTCGTCACCCTCACCGGAACTGGTCTGGGCGACATTCGCACCATTATGTTCGAGAAGCAGAACGTACCTGCCGGTTTCCAGTCGACGCTGAACTCCGATGGCGCTATTCTGTTCCGGGTACCTACCGAAGCGGCGGGTGGCAAGCAGAACATCATGCTCACTAACAGTGCCGGGCAAACGCTTACTGTGCCCTTCAAGGTACTGGCGTTCCCGACCGTGACGGCGATCTCAATGCTCGATTTCACCAAGGGTAGCCGAGTAACGATCACCGGTAATAACCTCGATGATGTGACCTCTGTAGCCGTTGCCGATTCGCTGAAAGGTATTTCTGACGCCGCCACCATCGTGTCGAAGTCGAAGAAGGAATTGGTGCTCACCATGCCTGCTTCGTCGCTGAACCGGGCTACCCTGGCCATCACCAACAGCACCGGTCGCATCAGAACCAAGGAGGAGTTTGTGAACATTGACAAAGCTACGCCAGTCGTTCTCGATGCATATGCCACCGGCTATCAGGACAACTCGTGGGGCGATGCCGGTACTATTTCGACCAAAGAGGCCGTGTTTGGTACTGCTTCGGCTACCAAGACGTTCCAGAAAGGCAACTGGCACCTGATGTGTTTTGCCAACTGGGGCGGCGTAAAATACGATGCATCCTACACGTACCTGACAGGCTGGATCAAAGGCGCGTCTGCCGACTATGCGCTATTTGTTACGACCGACGCCAGCAAAGCCGGTTTCGGAAACTACGTGGATGCCAATCAGATAAACGTGAAAGCTGGTGTCTGGAACTACTTCAAAATCAAAATCTCGGACATGGATTTCTGGGCACCCGGAAAAACCATGCAACAGCTTGGTTTCCGCATCAAAGGCCCGGATAAGCAGGACGAAACGTTCTACTTCGACAACATCATGCTGGTGAAGTAACGGCTTTAGGTACGTTGCCACTGGCGACCTGACTATGAGCCCAAAGAGCACCGGAGCAATTCGGTGCTCTTTTTTTTGAACGCTGCTTTGGCATTGATTGCTCCAGGCCCGCACGTGAAGCCTGGAGCAATCAATGCCTAAAAAACGTACCGAGTACGCTCTTTCCATCAACCAACGCCTCTGAAAAACCTTTTATGAAGTATACTTTATCCAATACACATCAGCGGGTACAGGCTGACAGCCGGATCACCCTACTTCTTCTCCTCTTACTGTTGCCCATCGCCACTTTCGCGGCCGACCCTATCCGGGTTGAGGCTGAAACCGGCGTGCTGACCGGGGTTACCGTTGCCACGACTACAGCGGGTTACTCAGGCGCTGGGTACGTTACCGGCCTCGACGCCGAGACCGACAAGATCACGATGACCATTACGGCGAAGGCGGGGTTATACGATCTGGTCATTGGCTACTCGTCGCCCTTTGGAGATAAAGGCATCGATTTTCAGGTCAATGACGAGAAGAGCAGCGGTACGCTTGCGGGTACGTCGGCGGGTTTCCGGGTGGCCAACCTGGGTAAGTTTATGCTGAAAGAGGGTCAGAATACGATTGCCATTTTCAGAGGTTGGGGCTATTTCGATGTTGATTACCTGTTGCTTACGCCCGCTACGGCCGTAATTCCCACAAAACCACCCAAAACGCTGGTCGACGCGCAGGCAACGGCTTCAACGAAAGGGTTGTTTTCGTACATCGTGGATCAATACGGCAGCAAAGTGATCTCGGCGCAGCAAGACGATATAGAGTACATTCTGGAAAAAACCGGCAAAGAACCCGCCATTGGTGCCTTCGATTTGATCGACTATTCACCAACCCGCGTCCAAAACAACGCCCGGCCCATCCGAACCAGTGAAGCCATCATCGATTGGGCGAAGAAAGGGGAGGGCCGGGGCATCGTCAGCTTGATGTGGCACTGGAACGCGCCCACCGACCTGATCAACCTGGCTCCCGACAAACTATGGTGGCGCGGCTTCTACACCGATGCCACCACCTTTGATCTGGCGGCGGCCCTCGCCGACAAGAACGGCAGCCGCTATAAACTCCTGCTCAGCGACATTGACGCTATTGCCGTTCAGCTTAAAAAATTCCAGGCGGCCGACGTACCTGTACTCTGGCGCCCCCTGCACGAAGCGCCCGGCGGTTGGTTCTGGTGGGGAGCCAAAGGGGCAGGTCCCTTTAAAGAATTATGGGCGCTGACTTACGACCGGCTGACCAATTTCCACAACCTGCACAACCTGATCTGGGTCTATACCGCCACCGATACGTTCAACGCCGACTGGTATCCCGGCGATCAGTATGTCGACGTGGTAGGTCTGGATATTTATGCTGATGCCAGTTCGAACATGAGCGGCAGTTGGGGTAGTGCTCTCACCGCACTGAACGGTAAAAAACTGGTGACGCTATCGGAAACCGGCAATTTGCCCAACGCCGATAAAATTCGCGGTTTTGGCACCTGGTGGTCGTGGTTCGCTGTATGGACGGGCAATGATTACATCAAAAAGCAGCCCATCGATCAACTCCGAAGCGTATTTCTGGATAACGACGTCATTACCCGCGACGAATTGCCCGACTGGCGCGCAGGCGTAGCCGTAATCACCGCCACTGAGCCGCCGTTTCAACTCGTTGTTCTAGGTAATCCGGTGCAGGGCGATTTGCTTAACCTTGACATTACCGGTGCCCAGTCAATGCCGCTCACCCTTCGATTAACTGACGTGCAGGGCCGTCAATTACACAAACAAACCGTGACTCCCACCTCAGCGCCCTCTCGGTATCAACTCCCTTTGACCGGACAGCCCGGCGTCTATCTTCTACAAGTCAGTAGCCGGGTCGGTGTAAAGACTTTCAGACTTTTGACGTATTGATTTTGGTTACACCGGACACAGTCCGGTGTAACCAAACATTCCTAAACTACATGAAAATCAGAAACCTTACCATCTTCGGCAGCCTTCTGCTGGCCCTTACAACCCCATTTGCCCATGCCCAGAAGCTTGGCCTCTTCGACGGACATACTGACATTGGCGCCGTGAAGAAAACCGGCTCGGCCCGGTTCGATGCGAAAACAAATCAGTACACCATGAGTGGTGCGGGTTACAACATCTGGTTCGATCACGACGAATTTCACTTCATGTGGAAACGTATGAAAGGTGACTTTATCCTGACTACTCGCGCCTCGCTCATCGGCAAAGGTGTTGATCCGCATCGGAAGGTGGGCTGGATGGTCCGTAGCAGCCTGGATAGTAATTCAGCGCACATCAACGCCGCCGAGCATGGCGACGGGTTGACGTCGCTGCAATTCCGCCGCACCAAAGGCGCAAAAACCGAAGAAATGCGGTCTAAAATGACGGGGGCCGACGTGATTCAGCTTGAACGGCAGGGCAACAAATACATTATGTCGGTGGCTAAATTCGGCGACACCTTCGTGACCGAAGAAGTGACCGATCTGGATCTGGGCGACGAGGTATACGTAGGGCTGTTTATTGGTTCGCACAACAAGGACGTGGTTGAACAGGGCGTTTTTCAGGATGTTCGGATGTACGTACCTGCGCCCGCTACGCTGGTTCCGTACAAAGAATACCTCGGCAGTAACCTGGAAGTGATGGACGTGGCTACCGGCAAACGCGATATCCTCTACTACTCACCCGAATCGCTGCAAGCCCCCAACTGGACGCTCGACAATAAAGCCCTGATTTACAACAGTAACGGCAAAATCTACCGCTTCGACCTGAAGAAGAAAACGCCGACCTTGCTTAACACCGGTGAGGTAACCAACAACAACAACGACCATGTCATCTCATTTGATGGCAAAATGCTTGGGCTTAGTAACAGCAACACACCTACACCCGACGGTAAAAAGTCGATCATTTACACCGTACCCATCACCGGTGGCACGCCCACGCGCATTACGCCCACGGGCCATTCGTACCTGCACGGCTGGTCGCCCGATGGTAAATGGCTGGTCTTCACCGCCGAGCGAAACGGCGATTACAACATCTATAAAGTGCCTGCCAATGGTGGCCCCGAGGTGCAGCTAACCACAGCCAAAGGTCTCGACGACGGCCCCGAATATTCGCCCGATGGCCAGTATATCTATTTCAACTCGACCCGGAGCGGCCTGATGCAACTCTGGCGCATGAAGACCGACGGGAGTGAACAGGAGCAAATCACCAACGACGAGTTCAATAACTGGTTTCCGCACATCTCGCCGGATGGGAAGCAGATGGTGTTCTTGTCGTTTGGTCAGGATGTAAAGCCCGACGATCATCCGTTCTACAAACGCGTGTACCTCCGTCATATCGCTATTGAGAACGGTAATCCGGTCAAAACCAAGCCTAAAACGATAGCCTATCTCTACGGCGGACAAGGCACGATCAACACCCCATCGTGGTCGCCCGACAGTAAGAAAGTAGCGTTCATCAGTAACTCAGCAACAAAGTAGGTTTCGTGTCTTGTTGTGTGTGGTTTGTAGTTGCGCTGCTAAGTGACAGTCAGGTACGTCCCCAGCACATGCTCGCGCCAGTTCCGCAGTAGCAACGTACCTGACCGTCACCTAGCGAAGCAACTACAAACCACAAACCCATTTTCCCAATCAATCAATATTTGAGTCAGTATAGGATAATTACCCGCCCTCATTGCTTTGTTCTGGGAAGCGGGTTGGTGGGAGCTATTCCTGCCGCAACCCGCTCCTAAACTGCACTCTTTATGAGAAAACCATCCCTCAGCGTACTCCTGTTGGCCGCTGCCCTGTCGCTCACCTCAGCGATGGCGCAAACACTACGTCCACCTGCTTATCCACTTATCACCCACGACCCGTACTTCAGCATCTGGAGCAACACCGACCGACTCACCGACAGCCCCACGCGCCACTGGACCGGCAAGCCGCAACCGCTCGAAGGCATTGTGCGGGTCGATGGCCGAACGTACCAGTTCCTGGGTGGATCGCCAACCCTTTATAATTCGCTGTTACCCACGGGTGAAGCCAAGCCATATACGGCGCAATACACCCTCGGCGACCCCGGTGAAGGCTGGGAAAAGCCCGATTTCAACGCGCAAGGCTGGAAAACAGGTCCCGGCCCATTTGGTGACACACCCGAATCACGGACTCCCTGGCTCAGTAGCCGAAGCGACAAAAACGGAATTCATATCCGGCGTGAGTTTACCTACGACGGTAAACTAGACCCCTCACAACTGTTATTAGCCCTGAGTCACGACGACGATGTAGAGGTGTACCTCAACGGCGTTCCGGTGGTGAAAAAACCATGTTGCGCTGGTGAATACATCTACCTCGCCTTGCCGCCCGAAGCACAGCAAGCCTTACGCAAAGGGCGTAATGTGCTGGCCGCTCATTGCGTTAGTCCCGTGGGTGGTGCTTTTATTGATATGGGGCTGGTGAGCCTTGCTGCCGTGCCTACAGTCTCACAGGCTATTCAAACAAACGTCAACGTAACCGCTACCCAAACCGATTACACCTTCACGGCTGGCCCGGTCGACCTGCACGTTACGTTTCTGTCGCCGCTTCTGCTCGATGAGCTGGAGATTGCCGCCCGTCCCGTGAGCTACGTGACGTTCGACGCTCGGTCTACCGATGGCAAATCGCACGCGGTGCAGGTTTATTTCGGCGAAGCGGCCACAGTAGCCACCAACACTGTTGGGCAAGATGTGGTGACTAAAGCCGGGCAAGGCGCTGGCTTGACTTATGCGTCGGTAGGCACGAAAGCGCAACCGGTGCTGGGCAAAAAAGGCGATAACGTCCGCATCGACTGGGGCTATGCCTATCTGGCCGTGCCGCAGGGCGTGGGTAGCCGGGTGGTGGCTGGCTCATCAGCGGCGTTGAAACAGGCTTTCTCGAGTAAAGGCGCGCTGGCGGCCAACAGCAAAGCCGTAGCCGGTACCGCCAATGACGTAACCCTGGCTACGGTGCTTAATCTGGGCAACGTCTCTAAAGAAGGAGCAACCAAACACCTGTTGCTCGGTTACGACGATGTGTATTCGGTGCAGTATTTCGGCAAGAACCTGCGCGGCTGGTGGCATCGCGACCCCAACATGACGATGGAGAAAACGCTGCAGGCCGCCGAAACCGATTACACCCGCATCCGGCAGAAAAGCACCGATTTCGACAAGCAACTCTATGATGAAGCCCGCAAAGCCGGTGGAAAAGAGTACGCCGACCTTTGCCAGTTAGCCTATCGGCAGGCCATTTCTGCGCACAAGATCGTGGCGGGACCAAAGGGCGAAGTATTCTTCCTATCAAAAGAGAATTTCTCGAACGGGTCCATCGGTACTGTTGACGTAACGTACCCATCGGCTCCGATGTTCTTACTGTATAACAATGAGTTAGCCAAGGGCTTGCTCCGGTTTATCTTCGATTACAGTGAATCGGGGCGGTGGAAAAAAGACTTCCCGGCGCACGACATCGGCACGTACCCACTCGCCAACGGACAGACCTACGGCGAAGATATGCCAGTGGAAGAAGCCGGTAACATGATCATTCTGACGGCGGCTTCGGTGAAGATGGACGGCAATCCCAACTTCGCCCGCGAGCACTGGCCCACGCTCACCAAATGGGTAGGCTTCCTGAAACGCGACGGCTTCGACCCCGGTAATCAGCTGTGTACCGATGATTTTGCCGGTCACCTGGCCCGCAACGCCAACCTGTCGGCCAAGGCCATTATGGGCATTGCCGCCTATGGACAAATGGCGCAGCAACTCGGCGACCAGAAAGTGGCCGACGAACACCTGACGTTGGCCCGCGACATGGCCCGCCGCTGGATGGAGATGGCCAAACAAGACGGCAACGGAACGCACTACGCCCTGACGTTCGACAAGACGCCCGGTAGCTGGAGCCAGAAATACAACATCGTGTGGGATAAGCTACTCGACCTCAACGTGTTTCCGAAAGAGGTGGCGAAAGACGAGATCGACTTTTATCTGAAAAACCAGAAACCCTACGGCCTGCCGCTCGACAGCCGCAAGACCTACACCAAATCGGACTGGATTATCTGGACCGCCACCATGGCCGACTCCGACCGGGATTTTAAGGCGTTTGTAGAGCCCATCTGGAAGTATGCCAACGAAACCCCGTCGCGCGTGCCGCTGTCTGACTGGCACGAAACCACCAACGCCAAGCAAGTCGGTTTCCAGGCCCGCTCCGTGGTAGGCGGCTACTTCATCAAAATGCTCGACGAACGCCTTAAGCAGAAGAAATAAACGAGATGAGTCAGGTACGTTGCTTCGGAGTTGTCTGAACACTTTTGAAACAAGGAAACCGACTAACAAAAAGCCGTAGGCTTGACCGATCTTGTAGCCCCCGATTTCAATCGGGGGTAAGATTATGAGTCGATTCAAAACGAGTTCCGTAGGAACGGCCGATTCTTTAGCCGGAAAGATGGTCCGTTCCTACGGAACTTTGTACTTTGAGATACCCTATCTACCCCCGATTAAAATCGGGGGCTAGAACATCGGTCAAGCCTACGGCTTTTTGCTCCGGCATCTTCCCTTCCGCAACAACCCAAGGTACGTTCCTCCATCAAAAAGCCGCGCCAGTCGATACTGAGCGCGGCTTTTTGATATATGTGTGGGATTAGTTATAACATGGGAAGACCACGCTGAATAGCAAGCGCAAACTCTACTAAAACTCTGTGGTCTTCAGCAATATCGTCGACATCCAGCTTGCCTTGTATGAGCAACTTGCTTTGTGGATATACGTTTTATCACAGATGCCTGACTACTAGTTGCCTAAAGAAAGCTTTTGCTGAATCTTTTTTACAAACTCAATAGAAACACCGGCTATAGCGGCAACTCGCTCAATGGAATGGCTCGCTTCAGTCAACAGGTAACTGACAAACCTAGTCTGCTCCTTTTCTTTAGCAATATCTTGGCCAATCATATAGGCTACATCTCGCTCGAGGCTCACAAACTTGCTGATACTGTCCATAATTACTTCCTTTAATTTATTCTCCAATTTACGCAGTTGCGCCAACACCTGCAACTGCTTGAAATACCTTCTTAACGGAAAATCACCGGTAGTCGTTTCCTCTATACGTCTGACAATCTGTACTAAAGCCTTTTCTGGACTATCACCTTTAAAGTCAGCCAAGACGCCTAGAACGACTTCTTCGGGCCGGGTTGATGATAGAAACAGATGATAGTCTAGATCAACAAAGGAAATGAGCAAAAAGTCGAACTTCATATGCTTTCTATCAAGGAACGTCGGCATCTGCGGAATTGATGCTCCCAGATAAATGACGTACTGCTCAACAGGAAGTTCATATTTACGCGCCAGCATGACGTAATACTCAGCCATCCGATAAACCATCTGTGGTTCGTCGGCCACTTGAAACTCGATCTGCAAAACATACGTATTGCCTTGACTATCAGTTATTCTCTTTAATACGTCAGGCTTACGCTCTTTTGTATGCTGAATATCGTCGGGTAGTTCCTCAGACGCAATAGCCATAATGCCAAGCACAGTCTGCATCAAACCTGGAATGACAGCCTCAATATTCTCTTTGAAAATTTTGTCGTACTGACTGGCTTGTTTGCCCATCTAGCAAAACTAAATGTTTAAAGTATTAATACTCAAACTAATTAGTTTATTAACTCGTCTTTGCCGTATGCTCCGCACAGTCAGTCCCGATTTCTTAACAAGTGATCTATCATATCGTCGATCTATCTCACGTCCGCTATTTAAATGTAAATACCCGCTTGCTGACTTTTCCTTTGGCACCTACGGCGTAGCAGGTGTTTTTGGCGCAGGCGACGGAGTGGAATCCTTCGGTGTCGAGCTTGGTCCAGTTCTGGCCCTGATCGGCGGATAAGCTGGTGCCTGAGGGACCAACCGTGAGCAGGTAGTCGCCGGGAAGCAGGGCGATGGCTTCTTTCAGGCCGGGCGGGTTGGTTGGGGTGACGAGCTGCCATGTCTGTCCACCGTCGCGGGTGATGGCGGCGTTGGCGCCGGGCAGGCTCTCCTGTTTGTAGTTGCCGCCAACCACCATACCCGTTTTTTCGCTGAAGAACTGCATACCGAACAGGCCCGTGGCTTCTCCGGCGGGTAAAGGCGTGGTGGCTACCGTCCAAGTCCGGCCCTGATCGCCGGAATGGAACACGCGCCCGCTGGTAGCGCCACCCGAGGCGATCCAGACATTTCGCTTGCCCTGTAGGGCGAGGCTGGTGCCGCTCGCCGCAAAGGCCGCTTCGTTCGGCTGCATGGGCGGTAGCCGATCGGGCGGAACGGGTTGCCAGGTTTGGCCGCCATCGTCGGTGGTCAGAATAAACCACTTGCCGTCGATGGGGTCGCCGAAGACTATGCCGTGCTGTTTGTCCCAGAAATCGATGCCGTCGAGGAACACACCCGGTTGTTGCGTCTGGTAGAGCAGCGTCCAGGATTGGCCGCCGTTAGTGGTTTTGTAGATGCGGGCCTGCCCCTGCTCGGCTAGGCCGGCGCTCATGAAGTAAGCCGTGTTGGCATCAACGGCTTTCACATCGCGGAAGTCGCAGGTCTGGGCATCAGGTACGTTGCCGGTCTGCCAGGTACGTCCCCCATCGGCGGTGCGCACGAAGGTTCCTTTGGTACCGCCAATCCAGACCACATCGGGACCGGCCACGCTGACGCTTCGGAAACTGGCGGTGGTATTGACCGACTGCGGTTGCCACTGCGCCAGGGCAGGTATTGTACTGCACAGAACAAACAGACTGCGGAAAAGAAATTGGGTCATGGCTAATAGGGTAAGTTGCAAAATGCCAATTTACAAACAGGAAAGCTAACCCAACGTACCTGTATTAGCCGTTACTTTAGGCAAACGCATCATCACGCACATGAAAACAACCTGCCTATCGCTTTTGCTGTGGCTATCCGTAACGGCGTTGTACGCCCAGAATGGCACGGAAGTCTATCTGCTCGACCTTGCAGTCAAGGGCGGGAAAGTCACATTGTCGAATCCGCAAAACGTGTCGAACAAGCCGGGGTACGATAATCAACCGTTTTTCCACCCTACGCTGCCGCTGCTCTATTACACAGCCATGATGCCGGAGGGGCAAACCGATATCTGGTCGTATAACATCCGGAAATCGGTCAGAACGCCCGTTACGCTCACCCCCGATTCGGAATATTCGCCAACGGTGTTGCCGGGCCAAACGCAGTTGTCGTGCATTGTGCAGCGCAAAGCCAACGGCGATCAGGATCTGGTCAGCTACGATCTGGCCGACCCGGAAAAGACCGAGCTTTTGCTGGAATCGAAGAAGACGGGTAAGATTGGTTATCAGGCGTGGCTCAACGCCGACGAAGCGGTGGTATTTGTGCTGGGTACGCCTAATACGATGCACTACCTGAACCGGAAAACGGGTCGCGACACCACAATTGCGGGGCTGATTGGGCGTTCACTGCATCGGATTCCGGGGCAACAGACGTTCAGTTTCGTGGAGCAGGTAGGCGAGTCGTGGCTCATCCGGTCGTATGACCCGGCGCGTAATCGGGTGACCGACCTTGCCGTGAGCGACCCGGCATCCGATCATTACAACGCCTGGCTGGCCGACGGTACGCTACTCGAAAGTCGCGGAACAGCGCTTTGGGCTTTTTCACCGAAAACAAAGCAGTGGACCGCCGTCACGCTCCCGTCCGACCTGCCCCGCAAAAAGCTCTCGCGCCTGGCGGTACAGGGCAAACACATGGCGCTGGTGCTGGATGAATAAACCCACGGGCCGGTATTTCAGGTTAGTGTGTGTATGGTTTTGCTGACGCACCTCATTCTAACTACGTGACAACCATTACTGACTATGCCTGCTTCACCTGAAAAACCCGAACAGCCGCTAACAGGCTGGCGGGCGCGTTTACACGAAATTATTTTCGAGGCCGACACCGCTGCCGGGAAAGCGTTTGATATTGCGCTGATTGCCAGTATTCTGCTCAGTGTAGTCACTGTGATGCTCGAAAGCGTGGCCAGCATTCGGGCTAGCTATGGTGATTTGTTGACCCGGATAGAATGGTTTTTCACGATCCTGTTCACCATCGAGTACCTGTTGCGTTTACTGAGCGTGAAACAGCCGTTTCGCTACACCACCAGTTTCTTCGGATTCGTCGATATTTTATCGCTGCTGCCAACGTACCTGAGTTTGTTGCTGCCCGGTACCCAATACCTGTTCACCATTCGTATTCTGCGACTACTCCGCGTTTTCAGGATTCTGAAATTATCGGAATACCTGTCTGAAGCCAGTACGCTGATGGGAGCCCTGCACGCCAGCCGCCGAAAAATCAGCGTGTTTATCCTGACGGTGATGCTACTGGTCGTAATTATCGGCTCCATGATGTACATCGTGGAAGGGGAAGAGCATGGCTTCGACAGCATTCCGACGAGCATTTATTGGGCCATTGTCACACTAACTACCGTTGGTTACGGTGATTTGTCGCCCCAAACGCCGCTGGGGAAGGCGCTGGCTTCGCTGGTGATGATTATGGGCTACGGCATCATTGCGGTGCCGACCGGTATTGTCACGGCCGAGATTTCGCAGGCGACCATGAAGTTTAAGCAGGTGACGTCGCAGGCATGCCCCAACTGCAGTCAGTACGGCCACGACGCCGACGCCACGTTTTGCAAATATTGCGGCAGCCGTTTGTGAGGGTGAATAAAGTGCTCGCTTTGGTTAAGTAGATATTGATAGACATATAAACGCATGCTACGCCCCGCTGGGGCTGTGTTAGCTGGTGTTTTTCATTGATGCTACCGATGTCACGGCCCGCTGGGCCTGCTCTGCACGGTGGCCTGCCCATCGACTTTGTACGAACACGCGGCAATCCTATGCCGTCTGTAGGCCCAGCGGGCCGTAGCGTCGGTAGACTGGCAACGCGTCCACAGTATAGAGCCCCAGCGGGGCGTAGCATGTGTTTGTCAATCAACAAACCCTACTTTCAACCCAGACTTCAAACTACCGAGCGGCCCACTTTAAAAGCGAAACGACCTTAGCACGGTCACCCAATTAGGATGGCTTCACTAAGGTCGTTTTCAATCAACTCAGGGGAACGTACCTGATGTTATTTTGACTGAAGCAGTTCGCCGAGTTTTTTGCCCAACTCTTCGCCCCGAATGTTTTTAGCCAGAATCCGGCCGTCGGGACCGATCAGGAAGTTCTGCGGAATGGCTCGAACGCCGTATAGTTTCGCCACATCGTTATCCCAGAATTTCAGGTCCGACACCTGTGTCCAGGTTAACTCATCTTTATGAATGGCTTTCATCCAGGCTTCTTTGGCATTTGGCCGGTCGAGCGATACGCCCAATACCGTGAAGTTTTTGTCTTTGAACTGCTGAAAATTCTTCACCACATTGGGGTTCTCCTGCCGGCAGGGACCGCACCAGCTAGCCCAGAAATCGACCAGCACGTATTTGCCTTTGAAATCGCTCAGCGCTACGGGGTTACCCAACGTATCGGCCTGGGTGAAGGCGGGGGCGATTTCGCCGATGGCCGTGGCTTTCAACTTGGCGAGGGAAGCGGCGTATTCAACACCTGCTTTGGTGGCTTTTACCTCCGGTGACAGGCTGGCAAACAGTGGTGCTATGTCGGTATACTCGGGCACACTACCGCCCACCGATTTAATCGCATCCAGGCTAACCAAACTGGCGGGCGTTGCCTTGATGAACTGGGAGAGAATTTGTCGTTGCTCACTCTCGATCTCATTGTACCGCTTTTCAATTGCCTGACCAAACTCCGGCGATTTTCGCTGCTCAACGGAGGCTTTCTGGTATTCGGCCATCAGCGCTGCCATGTTGTCGGTAGCTGGTTTCATGGCCATTTTCAGCTTTTCATTATCGGCGTTTAGCTTGGTACCACTCACAACGGCATGCAGGGCCGAATCGGGACTGGCAATCGAAATAGTGCCAGGCTCCAGGTAGAAGGTAACGCCCTGTGCCGCACCCAGCTTGCGCATGCCAACGCCCCGCTGATCGATGAGGAGCATTGCTTTGGCTGGGTCGGCAACGGTGCCAGTGAACGTAAACGCTCCATCTTTAATGTCGGCCGAGTCGAGTTTGACAGCCCCGGCGGCAACAGTTCGTAGGTAAGCCTTTGCCGTTGCGGTCGATGGGCCCACTTTACCGGTCAGGGTATATGATCCGCTTTGCGCGAAGCCAGCGAGCGGGAGTAGGGCACAGGCGAGTGAGAGTCCTAAGTTTTTCACAGAAGTTATCGTAGTTGTTTCCATGTAATAATAACGATTCAGCGTCAGGGAGCCAATTTTTTGCGGCATAGTTCCACGATGGATTTTGCGCCCGGTTTGTGTAGGTACGTTAAGGTGTTGGGTATCCAGTGTGGACAACACGGGTATGGCGGTGCTATTACAGCACAAAAGCCCGCCGGTTGGACGAGCTTTTGTGCTGTAACTGGTTGAAATGTATTGCGATAGAAAAATGGATTAATCTGTAATTTCAACGGGCTGATGCTCGGCCCGGAGCAGGTCGTTTACGGTTTTAACCGGGTTGAACGTAATGAGCGGTACCTCGACAAACAGCGTATTCCAGTTGGCCATGGCACCATTCCATAGGCCGGGAAGTTCCTGCGCTTTCAGGTCTTTGCCGTCTTTCGATTTAGCCGTGATAAAGCCCGTCAGTGGGTCGCGGAAATCGGGCAGGTTATACTTCTGTCCCTGCCGGTTTTTCAGGCTGCATACCAGATCAACGGGGTTGAAGTGGGTGGCCTGCTCGAATAACGTTTTCTGACCGGTATCGTCCATATCTACCTGTGCCGACTCCACGACTTGTAATGACAATGATCCGTCGGCGTTTTTGGCCCAAAAAGGTCCGCCGCCAGGCTCGCCTACATTTTTCACCATGCCGCAAGCGCGAATGGGCCGATCGAGTTTCTGACGATAGTACGCCAGCTTTTCTGACGCACTTAGGTCAACGAAGTTGGCGGGTGGTGTTACGCAGAGGGTTGTTTGCAAAAACGCATCGGCTTCGGTGAGGTACCCTTCGCTAACGTCGTCGGTGTCGAGCAGTTCCTGAAGACGGAAGAGTTGCTTCTGTGCGTCAAGTAACACGGTAGCCAGTACCTTTTTGTAGGTCACTGTCATTTCTCTCAACTCGTCGGGCACCACATTATCAATGTTTTTGATGAAGACCAGATCGGCGTCGATGTCGTTCAGGTTTTCGATCAGCGCCCCGTGCCCCGCCGGGCGGAACAGCAAGCTGCCATCGGCATTGCGGAAAGGGGTATTATCGAGGTTGACCGAGATAGTATCGGTGGCTTTTTTCTGTTCCGAGAAGGTAACGTCGAAGTCAACACCGAGCCACGATTCATAGTCGGCCAGTTCCTGCTGAATCAGCGCTTCAAAACGGCTCCGGTGTTCGGGCGATACCGTGAAGTGAAGACGTACCCGGCCACCGCTATTGGCATAGGCCGCGCCCTCTACCAGGTGCTCTTCAACAGGTGTCCGCGCACCATCAGCGTAGTTATGAAATTTCAACAGGCCTTTGGGCAAGCTTCCGTAATCGAGGCCTTTAGCGGTCAGCAGGTACGTTAGCACCGTTTTCTGATCGTTGTCGGACACAGCCTTGTCCAGGTCCATTCCGTCGTGGCTCATGGCTGCTTTCAGGTCTTCATAGAAAGCGAAATCAGTTATCTGAGCGAAAAAGCCATCGGTCGCTTTATCCGGTTTTCCTTCCAGCGCCGAAAACAGCGATTTAAACATCCGCGTGGCAGCACCCGAAGCTGGCACAAACTTCATCAGAGCCAGATCGGGAGCCTGTTCGTCGAACTGCCGGATATAACGGGTTAGCTGGTCTTCGGGTACGCGAATGATACCATCACCCACGGTGGCAGCCCGAATAACATGCAGGAAAGGAAAGCCATCAATAAAATGCTTGATTTGCTGGTCGACCGTTTGTGTGGATGTGCCTTGTGCGGCAATCTGGTCGAGATCGGTTGAGGTAAACATGCGGAACTAAGAGTTTTAGGTGAGCAAATTGCTCCTTTCAACCAAGTATCGCAAGGGTAAGTCTGAAAACTTAGTGAAGGATTGACTGGCGTGGTTTAAACGTCAAAACAACTACTTCCGAATCAGTACCCTGCGTACCACGGTGGGTTGCCCTTCGGCCTGTAGTTGAACGAGTAGTAATCCATCGGCCAGATCGTTGGTAGGCAGGGTGCTCAGTTCGCCCTGTCTGGGTACGTTCATGAGCATACGCCCCTCTACGGTAAGCAACGAGATGCGGGCATTAGCACCAGCCTGGGGCCATCGCACAAGCAGTTTATCAGTAGTTGGGTTTGGATAAACATCTACCGTAAACGCTGGCTCTGTGGCTGTAATGACAAATACGATAGGTGTAGAAGCCGGTGATACGCAGCCATTCAATGTATTGATCACGTAATAACTACCCGATGACTGGGGTTTGAAACGTGGATCGATGGCTCCGGCTACGGGGTTATTCTGGGTATTGTACCACTGGTAGCTACCTGCACTGCCCGCGCCAACCAATTCGTCGCCTTCCTGAGTAACAACTGGTTTGGCAAGCGCGGCATTAACCGACAGGGCTATCGGTGCCGTTGTGATTTCCGGTGCCGTTGACAGAATCCGTACGCCATACGTACCCGTTGTCAGGTTAGCAGGAATGACTATCGGCGTTGTAATGGTGACCGTGTCTGACGTTGTGGATGACAGGGCGAGCGGTACAGTTACGCTGGTTTGAGGAATGACCGACGCGCCGACAGCATCGGTTAGCTGAACCACAGGCGGTTGCTCAAAATAACCCTGGTAACGACCCGATATGACAACTGTGGTACCTGCACAAGCCGATGTTGCCGAGGCAACCAGTCGGGCCGTGTTGGGAATGACGTAGTTGACTGTGTTCGATGGGTTTGATGTACAGCCATCGGCGAAGCCGGTTACGTAATAGCCCCCCGCTTTCATGGGCCGGAATCGGGCTGATGTGGCGGTTTGAACAGGGTTTTGTTGCGCATCGTACCACTGATACGTAGCTGCGTAGCCTTCGGCTACAAGTTCGCCTCGTTGTAAGCTGGCTTCAAGCGGACTTGGGCTAATCGCAATCGACATACTGACCCAATCGCTGACAATAGTTCCCATTCGGGTACGTAGCTGATGAACGCCCGGTCCGAGGGTGGTGCTAATTGGCAGGGCAACAGTAACGGTCGTGTCG
This sequence comes from Fibrella aquatica, assembly GCF_041321135.1. Classification (NCBI taxonomy): domain Bacteria; kingdom Pseudomonadati; phylum Bacteroidota; class Cytophagia; order Cytophagales; family Spirosomataceae; genus Fibrella; species Fibrella aquatica. Next base: position 87,053 of record NZ_JBGGWF010000001.1, read on the forward strand.
ACTACGGTGCCAACGCGCAGGGGTAATGACGCCGAGGTAACCAATGTGTTGTTGAGCGCATACAGATCAACTACCGGAACCTCAGATATATACCCTTTATAGCGAACCCGTATGCCGTTGAGTGTAGCGTTTTCCCGAGCACATACTGGCGTGGAGGGGGCAATAGCCAACCCAACCGTCGACTGAATCAACGTGAGAAAGCGCGCCGGGGTGCTTGGACTTCCGGTAAACGTGTTGGCACCAATAGTGAGCGTGCCGCTGGTAATACCCGACAGCAGTACCGAACCGTCGGCGTAAGCGTCTACAAGCGCCCAACTGGTTTTATCGGTCTGGCCGTTCACGAGGGTGAACGTACCTAGCTGAGTGGTGTTACGCAGGTTCAGATCAGGGTCATGCTGATTGAGCACCAGGTTGTAGCTGGTGGTAGCCGCGGTTTCGAGACGACTGCTGGTAGTCAGGGTAAACAATGTACTGGCAGGGCTAAGCGCCACGCTTTTAGCCATAACCAACCGGTTCACCCGAATCGTGTTGACTTCGTCGAATACTGTATTTCCCGTAGAGTCGAACTTGGTCAGGCTATATCCGTATGTAACCGTCTGCTGTGTAGCTGGCAGATAGGCGTTCTGCGATTGAAACAAATAAACGGCATTGATGGCTGCTTTAGACCACCGGTGATAGCCAGCTACGGCAAGTGGCCGGTTATCGTAGGTGTAGTTCGGGTCGATATTAGGGATAGAATACGATTTCCACTTGAGTACGCCGTCAACGAATGGTTGTGTTGTGCCGTTGTTGAATACAAAAGGAAATTGGGTGTACGACAAACCGGGCGATCTGTCGGCGACAAAGAACCAGGCCATCTGTTTCGACGAGAGCGGAACCAGATTGACCAGGGTATAACTGACGCGTGTGTGACCGGCCCAGTCCCAGGTAGCAATCTGACCAACTTCTTTTCCATCATCCGTGAACTCAGTTGTACGTTGTTTTCCATTGAAATAGTCGGTGATAAGGGTGACCACACCGCCCCCGGTAGGTTTAATAAACATTTTTCGGTTATAGCCGCCTACCCCCTGCTTGTAGAACAGTTTCCAACGAAAGGCGCCGGTGCTATCGAACGTATTTACCGAGTCGTTGCTCATGATATACAGGTTGCCTTTCAGGTCGGCGCCCATGTCGAAGATGCCCTGAGTGACCAGTTTTTTCTCCCAAACCAGCCTGCCCGCCGGGTCATAATGCCGGTACATACTATCAGGCAACTGCACCCATGTCTGTTTACGGCCATTGGTAATCACCCGGCGAACAGTGGTTGGCAGTGTACTTGTCCAGCCAATTTGCTCGGCTGTCAGCGTTTGGGCCGTTGTTTCGGGGGCCACGCTCACCAGAAACTGAACCGGGGCGGCCGCACTGCCTGTAAATCTGGCCGAGCCAATGGTCATTGTTCCGCTGGTGGTACCCGTCAACACTACAGATCCATCGCTGTTACGATTCAGCATGGTCAGTCGATTAATCTGGCTGAGTGAACTAGTTGACGTTGGCTGAACTACCGTACCTACTTTCAGCGAGCTGATCAATAATAACGGTTTAATACCGGTTTCATCGAATGTATACTGATTGAGCAACAGGTCGGCGCTGGCAGTGCTTGTCGCTGTGTTACTAAGGATTTGAGTGGTGAAAAACCGCCCCTTCGAATCGAGAAATTGACTGGCAGCCTCGCCCACTGATTTAATATCTTCAGTAGCGTATAACGACGGCGAAAAGGTATTTTGTCGAAAAGGATATAGTACATAACCACTGGCTGCGGTTGGGCTGCCTGTGGTGTCGAGGGTAGCGCGGATGATGGCCCAGGCATCTTTCCCATCCGAGAGCAGTGGCAGGCTTCGCTGCATGGCAGGGGGGAAGGGGGCATTTTTTAACGTAAGTGCATACCTGGATGGGCTGCTGAGGGGCTCAAGTGGTACGAGGGTTGCCTGAGTTGGCCCAGCTTGCACCCGGAAGTAGAGGGGAGACGCATCGGCCAGCTGAGGCTGATGTATGCCAAACATCATGTCGTTGGTGTTCACCAGCACCGGCCGTATGGCACTGACAGGGGCTGGCTTGGTACCAGTCACCGAAACGGGCATACTCACTTGCCCTCCCGCCGTAAAGAAGTAGTAACTCAACTTTTGGTCAGAACGGGCATTCAGGCCCAGCACCAGCCCACTGCCCAACGGGTTGACGGTTACGCTCAGATTAGCTGCTTGTCCAGGTACGTTCGAGAGGCTATCGAGTCCGTTGCGCCAGGCCAGGGTTTGGGTGGCGTCGTACTTTTCCAGAACGGGCGCTCCGGTGGTGGGCAACCCTACCAGCAACAACTGCCCCTGCGCATCGATCGTGAAATCGGCCACGCTGAGGGTAGATACGGCTTTTGTCCAGCGAGTGTTTCCCAGCGGGTCAAAAACCTGAAAGGTGTTGGGAGCACTCAGAGCCCAGGTATTCCCCCAGGCGTCGACGACCGTTTTAACAATGCTGGCAGAGAGGGGAGCCGTCCAGCGTATGCGACTGGGACTAACTGGGTCTTGCGCCTTGACAAGAGGGGAGAGAAGAAGCCAGTTTAGAAGGAATAAACAGGTAGAAAGGTGTTTCATAACGTAAGGATTTTAGGCAGGCAAACTAGCAGATTAGCCACAGCTTTCTGCTTATATGTACCCAAAATTTATAAAGCGGTAAAAACCAGAATAAATGCTTGGTAGGAAATAGTGGCTAAACAATTATAATAAGCTGGCCACCACATTAATGCTTAGCGCTACAATGAGGGTATTAAAGCCAAACGAAAGCAGGCTATGGGTCAGAATAAGTCGTCGAAATTGGGCGTTGGTGGGGCCAATATCGGCTACCTGACTAGTCATGCCGATGCCGAAGGCCACGTAGGCAAAATCGGCGTAACCGGGTTGTTGGGTATCGGGGAAATTAAGGCCACCGGCGGGCGTTTGCTGATAATAGAGGTGCGCATACCGGAGCGTAAACACCGTGTGCAACAGTGTCCATGAGCTCACCACTGTCAGAATGGATAGGCTTACGTAGGCCCGTAAATGGGTTTGGTTAGGGTCTATTTTTTTGACCGTATCGAGTAGGAAAACAACGGCAAACAGGCTGGCGGTAGCTGCCGCTATAGCGAAGACCAGAATAATGACTCGGTTCGAATCCTGTAAGCTATACGTCTTCAAGGCTTCATGAGGTCGAAGATAGGCCATTGATAGCCAGGCTAGTATGGTTATAGTCAGGGCATAGCTGACATACATCATCAGAATCAGCGTTGGCCAGATCACCAGGGATCGACTACTCAGGTACGTTACACACATGACGGCCAGGCTAATGGCGAGGCGATGGTGGGCGTCTAATCGGGCAATCTGCTTGAGCATACTGTAGGGGGCTACTGCATCGTTGAGTAGCTTTGCTGGAAATGTAATGTACTGGCTTAACCAGGCGGTATGGCCCGCCCTGATACAATAAACTATGAAACGTTTTTGCCTGATTATGGGGCTGTTAGTCCTTTTTGCAGCCTGTGAACAGGATCCCAACGTGGTGTATAAAGAAAACACCGACATCGACGATGGAAAGTGGTTTGTGAAAAATACGCCCTCTTTCCGGTTTACCATCACCGACACCAGCATCCCCTACGATTTGTATTATACGTTGCGCCACAATCTGAGCTATCCGTATTATAACCTATACCTGACGCGCTATCTAACCGACGAACGGGGCCGTGAAATTGAATCGCGCCTCGATGAGCTGATCCTGATGGATCCTAAAACGGGGCAGCCACGCGGTAAGGGCCTCGGCGATTTGTATGATAACAAAGTGCTGATGAAACGCGCTTACCGGTTTGCCGAGCCAGGTACGTACACGTTGCGGATTAAGCAATATATGCGGCAAGACCCACTCCCCGACGTGGTTAGCGTTGGCATTAGTGTAGAGAAAAACCAACAGTGAGAACCTGATGCGGGACCGTTGGTCCTGACGTTTGTAGTCAATCTTCAGTAGCCTGACAACCGTTTATGAACAACCTGATACCTCTCTTTCCGCTTAGCCTGGTCGTATATCCCGGCGAAGATTTGAACCTGCACATTTTCGAACCGCGTTACCGTCAATTGGTCAACGAGTGTATCGACGAAGAAAAGACGTTTGGTGTGCCGGTGTTCATTGACAATAAACTGCCGGGTTATGGTACCGAAGTTCACGTAACAACCTTGCATAAACGCTATGAAGACGGGCGCATGGATGTGAAGACCAAAGGGCTGCGTCTGTTCAAAATCGTTGATTTTCTAAACCCGGTACCCGGTAAACTCTATGCCGGCGGTAGCGTAGAATTTCTTGATCCTGAAGAGGTTGCTACCGTAACGACCACGTACCTGATTCCACTGCTCAGTCGACTGCAACGGCTCTACGACCTGCTTCAGATTGAAACCGATTATGACCCGGACAAATCTCCCCTGTTTTCGTACCGCATTGCGCATAAGGTAGGCTTGTCTGTTGAGCAGGAATATGAAATGCTGTTGCTGAAAACCGAAGCCGAGCGGCAGCAATTCCTGATTGAACACCTCGATAAGGTCATTCCCGTGGTGGCCGATATGGAACGTACTAAAGACCGCATCAAAATGAACGGTCATTTCAAGAACCTGGATCCGTTAACGTTTTAGAGGGTGAACGTACCGCGGACTAGGCGTCCCCGACTAAAGTCTGCGGTACGTCTAATCTTCACCCCTTCTCTTCCACCTTCCCTACTTTTTTGACTCGTTTGGGCAACTGTTCGGCCAGTTGTTGCAAATTTTTAATCGGTGGGCGTGGTTTCTCGGCTTCACCGATCAGAAATCCATACGGAGTTAGCCCATCGGTGGTATCGAAAATGACTTTCAGAATGGCGGTTAAGGGCAGGGCCAGAATCAGGCCGGGTAAGCCCCAGAGCGATTCCCACAGCAACAGCGCCACAATGGCCGCTAGTGGATTGATGCTCACCTTCGACCCCACAATGTAAGGCGTAACAAAATTGCCTTCTAATGCCTGAACGAACAGAAATACGCCAATTACGCCCAGTGCTTTCAGGGGGTTATCTTGCGTAACAAGGGTGTAGGCCGCCGGTAGCAATGACCCCAGCGAAATGCCGAAATAGGGAATAAGCACCAGACTGGCGCCGAAGAAACCGAAAAACACGGCATAGTCGACGCCTAAAATCATGAGGCCAACCGTCATCAACGTACCTGTAATCAGAATGACCAACAGCAGCCCGGCCAGGTAATCTTTAACCACATCGTAAATTTTGGCCAGTGTGGTATCCACTTTGGTACGGCGCGTGTGGCCAAAAACCTTGTAGAAAAAGGACCGGAAGAAATCGCGGTAAAGCAGAAAGAAAAAGATAAACAGCAAGACAATGAAAACGTCGGTCAGCGTGCTGGTTGTTGCCAGTAGGGTAGTGGTCAATAGCGTGCCCCCTGTTTCCAGCGCTGTGTTGAGGTACTTACGCGCCTCGGTCACCTGCCGTTTTCTGTCGATGTTAAAATGTTCATCGGCATAAATCTGGAGGTTATTGAACAACTTATTGCCTTTCTCGATGAGTTGGGGCAACACCTCGGCAAAGCTGCTGATTTGCGTTGTAATGGCGTAGAGTAGCCCCACAATGACGGCAAGTGTGAGAATGAGACAAAGCAGGATGGCCAGAATGCGTGGCACTCCCCATTTTTCGAGGCGTGAGCAGAGTGGGAATAGCAATACGGAGAAAAGGATGGCGAACACCAGCGGAACCAATAACTCCTGTAACTCGTGAAGGCCATACACCAGAATTAGCAGGGAGGTGAGTGTGGCGGCTAAACGGACGGGGTATGATTGCTGTACTTCGGTAGCGCGATTGGTCATAAGTGATGAAGCAACGAGTATTTATCGGTGTATCGGTATAAGCCGATGAGCTATTTTACTTCCGAATTTATTTCGGTTTGATTTCTGATAACTGGTCTTTATTGATTGACAACTGAAATAATGATTCACTGGCTACTTAACGTATTGATTGGTATAAAGGTCGGGCTTTGTTCCTGTACGCCCGAAGTGCGGCGCCTGGGTAAACATCAGGAACAGCCATTACGCCTGCGCTCACAATACCGCGTTGAGCGGATAGGCCGGTTACCACTGGTTGTCAACGAAAGCTCGGGATTGGCCCGCCGAACGGCTACTACGGTCTGGACGCATAATGACGGTGGCGGACGAGCTACCTTGTATGGCGTTGAACCAGCCGGTCCGGGCAAGCTGGGTACGTTGCTGGATTCGATCGCGCTGCCTCAACTTCGGAATATCGATTGGGAAGATCTGGCTCAGCAGGATTCTACACGGCTGTTTATTGCCGATCTGGGCAACAACGGAAACGCCCGGCGCGACCTGATGATTCATGAAGTTGGTCTGCCCCAAAAAACGGTTAGTACCTATACTATTTCTTACGCCGACCAGACTGCGTTCCCGCCCAAGAAACGCAATTTCGACTGCGAGGCCGTTTTCTACCGCAGTGACAGCCTGTTTTTATTGTCGAAAAATCGGTCGGGCCACATCGTGCGTTTATACGGATTGCCAGCCCGGCCTGGTACCCATACGCTGATGCCCCTGGATTCGGTGTTTATTAAGTCGATGGTGACCGGGGCGGCCGTAAGCCCCAACGGCAATAAGCTGGCGGTGATCACTTATGGCAAGGTATTATTCTTCGATTTGTCGAATCGAAATAGCATACGCCTTAACCGGTTCGCCGGCTGTTTACGACTACCCCGCGGACAATCCGAAGCGATTACTTTTATGACTGATAATGAGCTGATTATTACTAATGAGCGGGGGCGGGTATACCGAGTAATTCCACGGTAGGAAATACCCCGTCAACCGGTCGTTGGTACGTTATATTTGTGTTAACAGTTCGATATTGCGCATAACTTGCTGACAATGCCCAGTAACTTTCAGGCCAACGAATTTTGTTGCTACACACATGAGTACAGAAAAAGCCCATCGGATCCTGGTAGTTGATGACGATCCAGATATTGTTGAGCTACTGGAATACAACCTCCAGAAAGAGGGATACGAGGTACGTACCGCCCCTGATGGCCGTAAAGCCGTTGACATTGCCCGCACCTTTCACCCCGAATTGGTCTTGCTCGATATTATGATGCCGCACCTCGATGGCATTGAAGCGGGCCGACAATTACGTGCCCTGCCCGACCTGCGGCAAACGTATATCCTCTACCTCACCGCCCGCTCTGAAGAATATTCAGAAGTGGCGGCTTTTGATGTGGGGGCCGATGATTACATCACAAAACCCATTAAGCCCCGTGCCCTGATGAGCCGAATTAACGCGCTCTTTCGTCGCGAGGCGCAGAAAGCTGAGACCGGGGATCTGATTCAGATTTCTGACCTGAGCATCAACCGGAAAAACTATTCGGTGAACCGGGGCGATCAGAGCATCATTTTACCTAAAAAAGAATTCGAACTGTTCTTCCATCTGGCCCAGACACCCAACAAGGTTTTTAGCCGGGAAGAATTGCTCCAGAAAATTTGGGGTGCCGATATTTACGTCCTTGAACGCACGGTTGACGTCCATATTCGTAAACTCCGCGAAAAAATTGGCGAAGGCTACATCCGCACCCTGAAGGGCGTAGGATATATGTTTGAGGTAGCTTAAAAAGGAAAGAGGGGGAGGAAAGGGAGGAAGGAGGAAAGGGAGGAAAGGGAGCTTCGCTAGGTAGCGATTCTGACCTGGCGAAGCTCCCTTTCCTCCTTCCTCCCTTTCCTCCCTATATTACCCTTTCTTCCCCTCTTCCCATGTCTCTCTCCCCCCGGTTTATTGCCCTGATTCTGGCTCTGCTCATTGCAGGGCTGACGATGGCTTTCCTGGCATTTGTGCCTGGTACTAATAGTAATATACTGTTTGTGGCAGGTACGTCGTCGTTTGTGCTGTCGTTTTTTCTGGTACTCTACACCATCGATATACTGGTGTATCGCGAAATCACCAAGCTGTATGAGGCTATTCGTAAACTGAAGGTTCGTGATTTTTCCATTTCGCGAAAATCGATTCTCAAAACGGGCAATCCATTCAAAAAGCTGAATGACGAGATCTTCGTCTACGTAGCCCGGAAGCAGAAAGAGATCGATGAACTGAAGAAAATGGAGCAGTTTCGCCGCGAGTTTCTGGCCGATGTATCGCATGAGTTGAAAACCCCTATTTTCGCCGCGCAGGGATTTATCCACACCCTGATCGACGGGGCGGTAGACGATGAGTTTGTGCGGGATAAATTTCTGGCTAAAGCTGCCCGCTCCCTCGATGGGCTCGACCTGCTGGTGCAGGATCTGGTAGCCCTCTCGCAACTGGAAACCGGCGAACTGAAGATGCACTTCGACCGGGTGGATATCCGGCAGATTATCGACGATATCTTCGAGCAACTGGAGAGCTTGGCCAATGCGCGGCAAACGACCTTGAAAATCAAGACAACGTACCTGGGTTCTGTTTGGGTAAAAGCTGACCGTCAGCGCATTACACAGGTAATGACCAACCTGATTCAGAATGCCGTGAAATACGGTAACGATAACGGAAAGGTGGTGGTGATGCTGGAAGAAGACGGTAAAAAACACATTCAGATCACGGTGAAAGATGATGGCCCCGGCATTCCGCCCGAACACCTCAACCGCATTTTCGAACGATTCTACCGGGTCGAGAAAAGCCGATCAAAAGAGCAAGGCGGTACGGGACTGGGTTTGGCCATTGTGAAGCACATTCTGAACGCCCACAAAACAAAAATTACCGTTACCAGCCGATTAGAGAAAGGCACCGAGTTTCGCTTCAAGCTGGATAAGGAGGGGTAAGTCGATAGTCGTCAGTCAATAGTCGATAGATGCGTTGCTGATTATCTGTGTCGTGGTCTTGCAGCGCGACTATCGACTATTGACTGACGACTATCGACTCCCCAGCGCCTATCTTTGCAGCATGAAACTGAATTTCTCAGACCTCATCCTGTTTGAGGACAACGATTATATAGTCATCAACAAGCCACCTTACGTGGCCGCGTTGGATGAACGTACCCCCGACCGGTCGGGGCAGAGCATTCTGCGCCTGGCGAAAGCCTACAGCGACGATGCACAACTGGGTCACCGGCTCGATAAAGAAACGTCGGGCGCACTGGCCATTGCCAAAAACCCGGAAGCGTATCGGCATTTGGCCATGCAGTTTGAGCACCGTGAGGTGACCAAGCGCTACCATGCCGTGACCAATGGCGTACATAACCTCGAAGGCATTTCGGTGTTCCTGCCCATTGCACCCAGCCGCGACGGAACGTACGTGAAGATTGACCGGGAAAAAGGCAAAGTGGCTGAAACGATTTTCAACACGCTACGCGCTTACCGCAATACGACGCTGGTTGAGTGTATGCCTATCACCGGCCGAATGCACCAGATTCGGGTACACCTGCAATGCCTGAAAGCACCCATCGTCAGCGATGCTACATACGGCGGTAAACCGGTGTATCTCTCACAGATCAAACGCGATTTCAACCTGAAAATGGATACCGATGAGCAACCGCTGATTCAGCGCGTAGCCCTGCACGCGCATTCGCTAACCTTCAACCAGCTTAATGGCGAACCGCTCACTGTTGAAGCCCCGTACCCCAAAGACTTCGGTGCCCTGGTGAAACAACTGGAAAAGAACCTTTAAATCAGATAACAATGATCAGTGATCAGTTATCAATGGCTATGCTAAGTCCTCATATTGCTGGTTGCACTGATAATTGATAACTGTTAACTGATCATCGATAACTGATAACTGATTACTGTTAACTAAAAAAACATGTTTATTCACTCTGTTTATTTCTGGCTTGCGAGCCCCGAATCGGATACTGACCGTGCTGCGCTGAAGGTTGGTCTGGACACATTAGGTGGTGTTGAAGCCGTTCATGCCGTGTCGATAGGCACACCTGCGCCAACACGCCGCCCCGTCATCGATCACACGTACGACTTCGCTCTGATGCTGACCTTCACCGACGAAGCCGCTCACGACGTGTATCAAACGCATCCGATCCACCTGGCTTTTGTAGATAACTGCAAACACCTCTGGTCGCGGGTTCAGATTTATGATGTAGAAACGAAATAAAAGAGCGTTTGATGTTTTGAGTTTGATGTTTGACGTCGCGCTGCCTATTCACCACTCTGACGATTAGCATCGAACATCAAACTCAAAACATCAAACTCAAAAAGCCATGACCTCCCACGACATTGTCTCAACGTACTACAGTGCTTTTAATGCGAAAGACTGGACAAAAATGCTTTCGCTATTGAGCGAAACGATTCGCCACGATAGTAACCAGGGCGACACCCGGGTTGGTAAAGAGGCGTTTACGCAGTTCCTGGCCCACATGGACGATTGCTACGACGAAGTGCTTACCGACATGGTGATCATGACCGAGCCAACCGGCACGCGCGTAGCCTGTGAGTTTGTGGTGAACGGAACCTACAAGAAAACCGACGGTGACCTACCCGAAGCAAAGGGACAAGCCTATATGTTACCAGCCGGTTCATTCCTTGAGGTTGCCAACGGCCAAATCACCCGCGTCACTACCTACTATAACCTCCCTCTCTGGGAATCGTTAGTACTGAGATGAATGGTACACGGATGAGATAATGGGCACGTGGACGCTGATGGGTACGCGGATTTAAAGGGATTAGACGGATTGACGGGGATTTTTAATAGGTACGCGGATTAGAGGGATTTACACGGATTTTGATTGAAGCAGATGCTGGCTGACGCAAGAGCAAATCCGCTTAAATCCAAAGCCGAGCAAACACCCATTAAATCCGCGTCATCCGCGTACCCATCAATAATCCGCGCCAATCGTTTTAAATCCCTTTAAATCCGCGTGCCCATCAGCATCCGCCTAATCCCCTTAATCCGTGTTCCATCAATAATCCGCGTACCATGACATTCCGGCACTATATCGGTTCTGACATTCGATCTGCCTTCGACGGATTGGCCCAGTTGCGGATTGCCGTTTTTCGTGAGTTTCCTTACCTGTACGAGGGCTCGGTCGAGTACGAAAAGACGTACCTGAATACTTACGCCGAATCGGAGCGGGCTATGCTGTTTGCTGTATATGATGGCGACCGGATGGTTGGCGGCACCACCTGCCTCCCGCTGCTTGATGAAACCGCCGAGGTACAGGCGCCCTTTATCCGGGAAGGGTATGACCTCGATACCGTTTTTTATTTTGGCGAAAGCCTACTGCTCCCCGACTACCGGGGCCATGGATTAGGTCACCGTTTTTTCGACGAGCGGGAGGCGCACGTCCGCTCGTTTGGTACGTACCCGATCACAACCTTCTGCGCCGTACAACGCCCCGCTAATCACCCCCTGCGCCCCGCAAAGTACCGACCCCTCAACGCTTTCTGGCAACAGCGCGGCTACCAACTTGAGCCAACCCTGCAAACAACGTTCAACTGGCCCGATTTAGGAGAGGTTGCTGATTCAGAAAAAGTGATGCAGTTCTGGAAAAGAGGTTGACCCTACGGATTGGCTCGTTTCACGAAGGCGGATTCATGATTTGTTAACAGAAAAGGCATTGCCCGGTTGGCTTAACGCAACGAACTTTGGTCACTGACTAAGTCGACTGGTAACAACTGTGGTGTGCCGGCTCAGTCGATGTTCTCAACGTGAATGTATGATGATGCTTATCGACCAACTGCTCGACCATTGCGCCCATTCCTGGACCCGGCAGTATCTCGAAGTGGGGGAGTATGTGTACCAACCCGCCGACGTCGACGCGAACATATACCTGATTGAAAAAGGGCTGGTGAAGATTGGTAGTCTGGGTACGTTGGGCGAACGAGTGCTCTACGACCTGCTCCAGCCCGGTGAGTTGTTCGGTGACCTGAATTACCTGGATGAGGCCGAATTCTTTGAATTTGCGCAGGCAGCTACCAGTTTATCGGTACTGGCTATCGACCGCAGGGCATTCCGGCAGGCCGTTCGGATTGATCCGGTACTGGCCGATTGGTTTCAGCAGACCCTCGTTCGGCGCTGGCACCGCGCCGAGGTAAAACTGTTTCAGCGGAGCAGCGAGCCAGTCGAATGTCGGATCCGGCACCTGGAACAGCAGTATTCGAGCTCTATCGCCGATGCCCACAATCGCTTGTTCCGTCCCTTCGATCAACTGTCATTGCAGGAGATCGGCGATCTGGTTGGCGCCACGCGGCAGACCGTCTCGCGTAAAGTGAAGCCCCGTCCCACGCTGGCGCTATGTGCAAATTAGACTGGTTTGCCGAGGGGAGTTTGTTATCATTCAATGACTAACCGCCGCGTTTTTTTAAGACTGTGTTAAGAATGGCCCGAATGTTAACTTGTAACATAGAGGGCGGGATGGGCAGAAGGAGTTTTGTGGCTTCTCCATGTCAACTGCCCAATCATGAATGCACGTTCTACGCTTCTTTATACCTCCATCAGGTACATTACCGCCTTGCTTTGTCTGCTGCTAGTCACGTTGACTGCGCAAGGACAGGCAACTGACGCCACCATCACGGGCACTATCCGCGACAAGGCGGGCCAAACGCTACCGGGTGTTACCGTTCAGCTTCGTAACGAGGCAACAGGATTTAAAACGGGTACGGCCACTACCGTAGATGGGCGGTTTACCATGCAGCAATTGCCCCTGGGTGGGCCGTATACCATTACGTTCTCTTACGTGGGTTATGCGGCGCAAAGCCAAACGGGTTACAAACTAAACCAGGCCGACCGTATTACCATCAACGCAACTATGGCCGAAAGTGACCAGCAGTTGCAGGAAATTGTGGTGACGGGCAACGGCTTGAAAAGCCGGACCGACCGGCTGGGGGCTTCCACAGCCATCACCGCAGATAATATCGCCAAGCTGCCCGTTTTTAATCGCAGTTTCACCAACCTGCTAGCCCTATCGCCCTTAAGCAACGGCACTAGTATTGGCGGTCAGTTGGCTTCCTCAACCAACTTTATGATCGACGGAGCCAGTGCGCGTAATAACTTAACAAGCGGGGCATTGGGCAGCGGACCCTTTTCGCTCTCGCTCGAAGCTATTCGCGAGTTTGAGATTGTGGCCAACGAATATGACGTCACTAAAGGCCGTCAGGGCGGTGGTACGGTGAGCGCAGTGACCAAATCGGGTACTAACACCGTAACGGGCACGGCCTTTACTTATTACAATGCCAACGGTCTGGCCAGTCCGCGCGATATTCGGGGTAACGTCCGCGCCTCTGACTTTACCCGCTTTCAATACGGTTTTTCGCTGGGTGGCCCGATCATTAAAGACAAGCTGCATTACTTCGTAGCCCTTGACCGGCAAACGGAATCAGCTCCGTTTTACATCGCCGATATTCGTTCCGATGCCGATGCCAATGCCCTGGGCATCAGCAAAGCCGTGCTGGATAGCGTCATTACGATCGGGCGCGAAAAGTATGGTCTAAGCAACACCCAACAGGTCGGCGAGTTCAACCGTCAAACGGTAGCCAACACCCTCTTCACCCGCCTCGACTGGCAGCTCAACGCCAAACACACGTTGACGCTACGCAATAATTTCAGCAACTGGAACAACCCCAATAGTAATAACGACAACTCAGCCATCAACCTGTTCGAGGTATACAGTGACTTCCGATCGTTGGAAAACAGTACCCTGCTTTCGTTGCGTTCTACGTTTAAACCAACGGTGGTCAACGAACTGAAGGTGCAGTACCAGCATGCCACCCGGAACTACGAAGCCAACAGTCTCCTGCCCTCAGATAACATTCCCCGCGCCATCGTGACGGTGAATTCAATATTGCCCAATGGTCGCAGCAGTAATACGTCGGTGCAGTTGGGTGGCCAGCGGTTTACGCCGGAGCGCAACCTGGAGAACCAGCTTCAACTGGTGAATACGCTCTATCTCAACAAAGGCCGCTACAATTTCACCGTCGGTACCGACAACACGCTAACGTACCTGGATACGTACATTTCAAACGAGCAGAATGGCCGGTTCATCTTCAACAACCTGCGCGAGTTCAACAACCTGAATCCCTCACGTTATGCCCGTGAAGTGCCTATCAACGGTGTGCCATCGGTACAGCAATACGTGCTGAATGCGTCCCTGTTCGGGCAGGTGCAGGTGAAACCCCGCTTTGATATGGATCTGATGGCCGGTTTGCGCTGGGACCTGACAAGTTACCTGACCAAAGGCGACTATAACCCGGTGGTAGAGCGTGAACTAGGTCTGCGTACCGATGCGAACCCAACCGACTGGAACAACATTCAGCCGCGTGTGCAGTTGACCTGGAATCCCGGCAACAAAAGCCGCGACATCATTCGGGTAGGTGCCGGGGCGTTTTCGGCCTACGTGATCAACTATGCGCAGGTGAACAACATCCAGAACAGCGGTACCAAAGTAGCCTCTATCGACGTGACCCGCCCGGCCAACAGTGCGTTACCGAACCTGGTGCCCCGCCCTGATTTTGTGGCCTATCGCAACGACCCGAGCACCGCGCCGGGCGTGCCGGCCGGAGCTAGCTATGTGTCGACGATCAACCTGAACGACCCGAATTTCCAGGTACCCACGATTTACAAAGCCAACGTATCATACAGCCACTTCTTCGGCGACAACGTGCGGCTGGGGGCCAATCTGCTCTATGGCAGAACGGTGAACAACTACGTCTATCTCGATCAAAACATTGTTGACCAGCCAGTCTTCACACTGGCCAACGAAGCAAACCGGGGCGTTTTTGTCCCTGCCAACACAATTGCGACCAACAGCGGCCAAACGAACAACGTGCTGGGCCGTAAGACGCAGAACGTGGGCCGGACGCTGATGCTGACCAACGGAGCCAAACTGCAAACGCTGACGTTCGTGGTCGACGGCGAAATTCGGTTGCCGCGCAATGGTTCGCTGTCGTTCAGCTACACCTGGAACGACGCCCGCGACAACACATCGTACAACGGTAACGTCGCCAACACATCTACCTTCCGCCCCATCAAGAGCGACCCGCGCGATTTGTCGGAGATCAATTATTCTGATAACCAGTTCCGGCATAAACTGGTGGCGTTTGGTTCATCACCGTCGGTGGCCGGTTTCGTGCTGAGCGCCCGCTTCACGGGTACGGGTGGTTCGCGCTACTCGCTGGTTGTCGATGGCGACATCAATGGCGATTTCGTGGGTGGCCCCGGCAACGATAATGACCTGGCCTTCATCTTCGATCCTAACAACCCTGAGGTTCCGCAAAGCATACGTACCTCGATGCAACGCGTGTTGGACAACCCTGATAACCGGGCTGCCGGTGCCATTCGCAACAGCATAGGCAAAATCTTCGACCGGAACGGGGGCGAAAACGGCTTCTTCGGCACGTTCGACGTTCGGCTGGCCAAGTCGTTCCGCACATTTACCAAACAACAGCAGCTAGCCCTCAGCATCGACGTGTTCAATTTCGCCAATCTGCTTGGTCAGACCCTCGACGGTGTGACAACGCGGGGTGCCGAAGCCACGTCGCGGCGCAACTGGGGCGGTAACTTCAACCTGGGCAACCAAACGCTATTGACGCCTAACGGCTTTAATCCTACCACCCGGCAGTACAGCTACCGCGTGAACGAAAACGTAGGCACGACCCAAAAACAGGGTACGCCCTATTCAGTACAGATAGGTGCCCGCTACTCGTTTTAAACTAGTACTCTTCGCTGTCATTTACTTCATGTCATTAAGTGGTCGTTACGCTTCGCTGTCATTCATTGCAAAAGCTATAAATGACCATATAATGATGTGAAGTATAATGGCACGAAGTAAATGACCTCAAAACCATGAACAACCGTCGCGATTTTCTTAAAAAAGCGGCCTTGCTGTCGAGCAGTGGCTTGCTGGGGAATACGCTCCCGCCTGTCATTGAAAAAGCACTGGCCATTGCCCCCGAGCCGGGCAGCACTTTCTACGACGCCGAGCATATTGTGTTTTTGATGCAGGAAAACCGATCGTTCGATCACCAGCTGGGCATGTTGCAGGGCGTACGTGGGTTCAACGACCCGCGCGCTATTCAACTTCCGAACAAGAATACGGTCTGGCTGCAAACCAACGAAAAGGGCGACACCTACGGGCCGTTTCACCTCGACGTAAAAGATACCAAGGTGGCCTGGATGGGATCGCTGCCCCACGGCTGGACCGACCAGACAGACGCCATGAACAACGGCCAGTACGACAGGTGGCTCGACACCAAAAAAGCGCGTAACAAGGCTTTTGGCGATATGCCGCTGACGATGGGCTACTGCGACCGGTCTGACTTCCCGTTCTATTATTCGCTGGCCGATGCCTTCACGGTTTGCGACCATAATTTCTGCTCCAGCATCACGGGCACGCACCCCAACCGCCACTACTGGATGACCGGTACGGTGCGCGAAAAGAACGAACCCGAAGCCCTGGCGCACCTTTGGAACGTCAGTAACTACGAGTACCCGACCCTGAACTGGACAACGTACCCGGAACGGTTACAGGAAGCGGGCATTCCGTGGAAAGTGTACCAGAACGAGATCACGATGGGCTACGGACTGAAGGGGGAGCAGAGTTCGTGGCTCAGCAACTTTGGCACCAACGTGCTGGAATACTACCAGCAATACAACGTCCGCCTGCACGAAGGGGGCATTGCCAACCTGCGAGCCAAACGGGAGTCGGTGCAGCAATTGATCGCTGACCTGGAAAAAGAGCCTGCCGACGATAAAACCGCTCAGAAATTAGCCGCCGCCCGTAAACTGCTGAACAACATTGGCATAGCTCAGCAACGGTACACGGCTGATGGTTACGCGAAGTTGTCGCCCGAGGCCCGGCAGTTGCACGAAAACGCGTTTGTGACCAATCGGCAAGACCCCATGTTCCATGAACTGACGGCGATGGCTTACACCAACGGCGACACCGAACGCACGCTGAACGTACCCAAAGGTGATGTGTTTCACCAGTTTCGGCAAGACGTGCAGAACGGTACGCTGCCCACCGTGTCGTGGCTGATGCCTCCGGCTCACTTTTCCGACCACCCTGGTCAGCCCTGGTTTGGCCCCTGGTACGTCAGTGAAGCGATGGAGATTCTGCTGCAAAACCCGGAGACGTGGAAGAAAACCATCTTCATCATCACTTACGATGAAAACGACGGATATTTCGACCATGTGCCGCCCTATGTGGTGCCTAACCCCTACAAAGAGCACACCGGTAAGGTATCGAAAGGCATTGACCCCCGACTCGACTTCGTAACGAAGGAACAACAAACGAATCCGTCGGCGCAAACAACCGGGTTGCGCGAAGGTCCGATTGGCCTGGGCTATCGCGTACCCATGATCATTGCCTCGCCCTGGTCGCGGGGTGGATACGTCAATTCTGAAGTGTTCGACCATACCTCGTCGTTGCAATTTCTGGAGCATTTCCTGGAAAAGAAGACTGGTAAGATCATCCGCGAAGAGAATATCACGGCCTGGCGCAGGACTATTTGCGGGGATTTGACATCAGTGTTTCGGCGCGAAACGGGTGAGTCTATCACCCAGCCTACGTTCCTTGAGCGCGGGACATTTATAGAGGGCATTCATCAGGCCCAGTTCAAGCAGATGCCCGCCAATTACCAGAAATTGGATGAGGCCGAGCGAACGCAGATCAACAGTCAGCCTGCTCAATCGCCTCATTTTCCGCAACAGGAGAAAGGTATTCGGGGAGCGTGTTCACTTCCTTACGAATTGTATGCAAATGGTCGGTTTGATGAGAAAAATGGCAATTACGCGATTGATTTTAAGGCTGGTAACGCTGTGTTTGGCAAGCGGGCAGCGGGGTCGCCTTTCCGTGTCTATGCCGTTAATGCGTATAAGAACGACGAGTTACGGGCCTGGGACTACAGCGCGGCGGCAGGTGATACGCTACAGGATCAGTGGTTACTCAGCCAGTTTAAAAACAACCAGTATCACCTGCGCGTATACGGCCCGAATGGCTTTTATCGGGAGTTTATGGGCAACGCTGAAAACCCGCATGTACAGGTAGCCTGCCGGTATGAGCAGAGCCGCTTCAATAAATCGAAGTTGACTGGCAACGTGCTGGTTGACATCACGAACCACGATGCCAAAGCACATACCATCACGCTGGTCGACAACAGTTACAAGGCGACACCCAAACGCCAAACGGTGGCAGCTAACGAGACGATCAGCTTGGTCATGAACCTGGGTACGTCGTTTCAGTGGTACGACCTAAGTGTTAAGATCAGTGGATACGATAAGTTTGAAGAGCGCTTTGCTGGTCATGTCGAAACAGGCAATGTATCGAAGACAGACCCACTCATGGGCGGGCTGGTTTAAGGCAGAAAAGAAGCTTTCTGCGTCACCTGTTTATCAATGTATCGGGAATGCCTGGCCGTCACTGGCAGTGGCCACCACAGAAATGGTAGCATCCGGTTCAAACCTGACACTATCGATAGTTGACCGCACTGCCTTTGTAAACAGCAATACCCGCTATCGGCTAGCTACTGTGTCGATCTGGCCTATCAGTGGGTCGGTGAAGCCGACTTTTCCCGTTTCAACACGCCCGGCATACCGTTGCTCAAAAGCACTGAAACCGACCGCATGTATGCTGAAGTCATACCAGTTATGACTCTCCGACAGATTGAGCGTAATCGACCGCTGAGCTGTCTTATCAAGTTGAATCGTCTGTAAGCCAGTTCCGTACGAATTGTCGGTTATCTGAATAGCGTAACCCGATACAGAGTCTGTGTTGGTGAGGTTAATGATAATATGGCCGGTAAACCTGTTTTTAGCGTCCCGTTCATAGAGAACCCCCACTTTGATCGGTGGATTAGTTCGGTTGCCTTTAAACTCCCGGTAGAAACCGTTTGGCCCCTGCACACACAGCTGAAGCGGGGTGTCCAGCGGCCAATTATCGGTTAGCGTGTCGCCGGGTGCCACCGTATAAGAGCGAAACTGCATGTCGTTGCCGCCACGTCGGCTAACCTGAAATGGAGCTCCGGCCGATCGTTTCCCGAACTGTTTATTACCCGCCGACAGGGTGAGTACAAACTGGCCTTTGTGGGTGTGTCCATCCACGTATAATTCATAAGGTAATGCGCAGGCTGGACGTATGCCTGATTCCTGTTTAGGAAGTAGCGGCGACGCCTTCGGATTGGTCAGGCATTGTTGAATATCAATCTGGGTAAGTTGCTGAAAATTAGCTGGCACTGCCTTAAACTGCGCCTTATGAATTCCTTCGATAAACGGCTCTCTGGCAACAAAAGCAGGCCATTTGATCGACTCACCCTTATAGGGCCGGAACGCCGACGATAGATCACCACAAACGGTACGCCGCCAGGTGCTTATGTTCGATTCCTGCACCTGACGACCCGTCTTATGACTGATCAGTTTTTCGAGTAGTTGGAGCGTAGAGGTGTGGTCGAATACTTCGGAGTTGACGTAGCCACCCCGGCTCCAGGGCGACACAATAACCAGCGGTACCCGGTATCCTAGGCCAATGGGCCCGGTTCGGCCACCGCCCTTGCGGTTCGCTTCCTGGTCGGGGGTTACAAATTCCAGCCGCGTGTCGATCCCTTTGCTGCTCTGGCCAGTATGGGGGCGATCGGGATGAGCGGGAACAAACGGAGGAATGTGATCAAAATAGCCGTCGTTCTCGTCGTAGGCCAGAATGAAAATTGTCTTTTGCCACACCTCCGGTTTCTGGGTCAGTATGTCGAGCATTTCAGAAAGGTACCAGGCACCATACCAGGGCGCTGATGGATGATCTGAGAAGTTTTCGGGAGCCACCACCCACGATACCGTTGGCAACGTACCCAGCTTAACGTCTTGCCGAAACTGGTGTAATACGTCGCCCTTGGGTACGTCTACCGTGTGCGTGACGTCTCCATCCTGGTAAGTCAGCGTTGCCAGACTGCGGTAATCAGGGTCACCCGTGTTGGTGGTAAAAGCCCGCCGGCAGAGTTGCTGTTCCCGTTCGGGAAGCTGGCTGAATTTGTCGGGCGAGTAGGCTACCAGATCGTGCTGAACGGTCTGTTGCCAGGCGCGTTGCTTTTGCAGATTCTTCTGAACAGACACATAGGTCGCGTCCGTTGTTGATAGTTGGCTC
Organism: Fibrella aquatica; assembly: GCF_041321135.1. Taxonomy (NCBI): domain Bacteria; kingdom Pseudomonadati; phylum Bacteroidota; class Cytophagia; order Cytophagales; family Spirosomataceae; genus Fibrella; species Fibrella aquatica. The sequence continues at coordinate 107,155 of NZ_JBGGWF010000001.1, forward strand.
AGTTTAGCTTCCAGTGCCTTCAAGCGGTCGGGCAAGGCTTTTTCTTCCTGTTGCAGATGCCGGTAATAGGCCGGATGAAACCGTACTCTATACTGCGTAAACCACTCAATGGGGTTATCGGTAAAGTTGCTGAGCCACCCGTCTTCTTCTCCAGACAAACCCGTAGACAAGCTAATTTCATTCTGATAAATTTTCCAGGAAACACCGGCATCCTGTAGGCGTTCCGGGAAAGTCATCCAGCTTACTTCGTCTTCATAATCAACGTTTTCGTTCCGCACGTTGGCCATAGCGGCCGGGTTTCGTGGGTCGCGGACCGTGCCCGTCCAGAAATACAGTCGGTTGGGGGTTGTGCCGGTGAGCGATGAACAAAAACTTTGATCGCAAACGGTAAAGGCGTCGGCCAGGGCGTAGTAGAACGGCAAATCCTGACGGTTGTAATACCCCATTGTCAGGGGCATTTTGGCATATTCTTTTCGGCCCGACTGCTTGGCATCGAGCCACCTATTGTACTGGCCCCCGTTTAACGCATCGACCTGATTTTCCCACGAGTGGGGCAGCGAACTCATCCAAGTGGCTTTCGTATCATGCATATTCAGCCGGAATGGCGCGTAGGTTTCGCCTTTTGCGTTGGTCTGTAACCAAACCGGATGATCGTTAGGCAGTGTAAAAGCGCGGGGATCATTGAAACCACGCACACCCTGAAGCGCTCCATAAAGGTGATCGAAAGAACGGTTCTCCTGCATCAGGATCACCACGTGCTCGGCATCCAGGTACGTTGTACCGGGCTGAGGGTCAATAGCAAATGCCTTTTGAATTGAATCAGGCCAGTTGCTTAACCCACTCGAAGCCAGTAACGCCGCTTTTTTTAGAAACTCCCGTCTTGAATCTATCATGATGGCGTCTAATATAGAGATAGTACCCTAAAAGTACATAGTGCTCTCTACAGGCAGACAGGTGATCGTATTATGATTACGTTACCTCACCACTAGTTGCCTTACAAACCCGTTGGTATAACCGAATGGTGATCGGTGCTACCAGGAATCGCTCAATGAAGCAGCGAAGAATCTTCCCACACACAGAATCAGTGCAACTGGATGAAACAGCGCCAGTTAATGGCTGGATAAGGAAAGATGGGAATAGGGTAAAACAAAAAAACCGCTGAAGGTCAGCGGTTTTTGCTTTAGATACCAGGAGCGGGAGTCGAACCCGCACGGGCTTGTGGCCCACAGGATTTTCATACCAACTACAGCTTTCGCTGCTCGTTGCCCTTTGCAACGATTTGTGGTCTGGACTTTCTCTTCACCCTCGACTAAACGTTAGGGCACCGCCTATTAAGTCTCTACACCTTCCACGTCAACATCTGCTGACGGGCTTGGCTCGGGATTGCCAGTCAAGCAAGGCTTGATAAGGTTTCCCCGAATTTAAGCGGTTCTACATCGGCTGTTTCCAGCCGCGCACTCAACTTTTTAAGTCCGGCGTGTCTACCAATTCCACCATCCCGGCAATTACGAAAAAAGCACCGCTTAAGGTGCTTTTTCGTGGAGCGAAAGACGGGGTTCGAACCCGCGACCTCGACCTTGGCAAGGTCGCGCTCTACCAGCTGAGCTACTTTCGCATTGTATCGTATCCAGATAACTATCTGTGATTTGATGATGCAAAAGTAGTCTATTAAGCGAATGTTGTCAAGGGTTGGGAAGAAAAAAAAGCACGAAAAGATTGGCTGTCTCCTTGAAAAGATTCACTACTAATGAGTTAGCGCAGCCAAAAAAGATCGTTAATTCATCAGACAAGCCAATACTTTATGCCCGTTAATGGCTCCGGTAGAACCGATAGGCTATGCCAATTGACAGAGAGGCCCAGGCATCACGGCTGTTTCTGCTGGCTGGCCTACCATATATATCGCCTCCACCAGGCGTACTTACCGTGGTATTGTCATTGTCGATGGTAGCGTCTAGTTTATCGGTGTTGAACACATTATACCGTAAATCGCCGTACAGGCTCAGGTTGGTAGTCAGCCATTTAGAATAGCGAAGGCCAACCGGAATGACCAACTCGTGGGTAGAGGCAATGCCTGACTTTCCGGTAGCCGTAATATCATCTGCCTTCGTACGATGGCTGCCCGCTCCGTTTGTATAGCGTTGTATCTGACCGTTTGTCAGCGAGTATGCGGTTGCATCGAAGAAGATAAGCCCCAAGGCAAGGTAGAAGGAAAGTGCATTGGTGGAAAAAATTTGTTTGCGCTTTTCGTCAGACTGAAAAAGCCTGGTCAAATTCACGGAACCTCCTAAAGCTGCCTGCGTATACGATGCTTTCGCCACGGAGTTATAAAATGGTGCTTGCTGAGCACGTAACGTACCCAGGTCGCCCAGGAGGGTTAGGCCCACCACTCGACTTAGTGGATACGCGATAGACAGCCCAAAGGCAGGTCGGACAACCGGGCTGGACAGGTCACCGTATAACTGATTGATACCTGCATTGATGCCAATAGTGAAACCAGGATGCGAGGTAGCGAGGCGGGCTGTGGTATCAGCGACCTGGGCTGTAGTGATAGTGGTATAAGCCACTGCAAACGGGACTATCAAAAACGCACGGAAAAGACTCGAATGGTTCATGTTCAAGATACAAGATGGGATAAAACAAAACAGTTGAATTGTATAGACGCTGTCCGGTTTAAAAAGTAATTGTCCGAATTCGGACTTTCTGTTTCTATCAAGTAATTGATAATGAATGAATTAATTGTTTGGTATGAAAATGCTGGTGCATCAGGTATGGTGCAGTCAATGCAACGTACTTGACACAAACAGCATCTTTCAGGAAACTCAGTATAACCAGCATTAACCATGAACTTCATATTCGCCACCCTGCTCGCGTCAGCTCTAGTCATGGGTTCCACGCTAGCTTCATCAACAGGGCTTGTTGATAGCCAACTCACTAGTCAGGACGATAGACCTTACAAAACACAGACCTTCAGGGGCATCAGCGCGTTGCGGGCACAAACATCGGGCGGGAGTCTGCTGGTTGAAGGCGGCAACGGGTCTGAAGCCCGGATGGAAATGTATGTGCACGCCAACAACTGGAATGGTAAAGACGAGTTGAGCAAGGAAGAAATCGAAGAGCGACTGGAAAACTACGACATTGAGATTCGGCAGGAGGGTAGCACATTGATAGCTACCGCCCGGCAGAAGAACAATAACTGGAATTGGAAGAAGGGGCTGAGCATTAGCTTTAAATTTTACACGCCCCGCACCCTGACAACCAACATCAGCACATCGGGTGGCAGCATTAAAATGAGTCATCTGACGGGGCAGCATCAGTTCAAAACATCGGGAGGCAGTATTCAACTGGCCGATATGAAGGGTGACATTCAGGGCCGGACTTCAGGCGGCAGCATTAAACTAAATGAATGCCACAATCAGATAGATCTCGCAACGTCGGGTGGTAGCATTGAAGCGGGTAACTCCGACGGTACAATCCGGCTGAATACATCGGGGGGTAGCATCCGCCTGTCAGGACTGAATGGTGTGATCAAAGCCCAAACGTCGGGCGGAAGCATATCGGGCGACGGCATCGATGGTGAACTGGTGACGAGCACATCGGGTGGTAGCATTCGTATTCGGAACATGGCGGGGAGTATCGACGCCGAAACCAGTGCGGGCAGCGTAGAAGTAGCCATGAGTCGTGTTGATAAGTTCGTGAAGCTGGAGACCACAGCGGGCAGTGTACGGGTGCAGATGCCTATGAACAAAGGCATGGATCTGGACCTGAGCGGCAACCGGGTTACGGCACCCTTGACCAACTTCAACGGATCGGCTGAAAAAGACCGTATCGTGGGAAAAATGAACGGCGGCGGTATTCCCGTTCGACTGACCGCCAACGCGGGTAGTGTGTACGTAAATCAGAACTAAAAGGATATTAGATATCTTTCTGTCCGCTGGCTGTCCGAATGCGGACGATATAAAAAACAGAAAAGGCCCAAATCAAGCGATTTGGGCCTTTTCTGTGCTATGGCACGGCGATTGACCTTTGGTATTGTAGGTACGTTAGGGAAGGAGAAACGCACTTAGGTCTAACTCAAGCACGTCAGACCAAGATGACTCTTCAACCAGTCCGCCAGTGTTGGCTTTGTAACGATACCATTTGCCAGTCTTGTAGTCATGAATAAATCCTTCCTTAATATCGTATGCAGCATCATCAAGGAGTTTAACAACCTTTTGCACGTCACTCTTCAATCCTGGCGTCTTGCAAACCTCGATAATTACATGAATAAATCCAGTGGCGGGATCAACCAGAATAAGATCCGGCGTGGGGCTTGCCTGATCCTCATTAACCATCGTTTCGGGTAATGGCTCAAGTTTGATGCGTTTTTCCTGTTGGTAAAGTATCCTTAGGCCGAAATTAAGTTTGGAAATGATGCGCTGATGGATTCGAGGATGGGATCGCACCCGGTCGTACGTACCCATATCATCGTGCAGAGGCAGCGGGCCATCGAAGTGAGGATGGTACATACTTACATACTTTTTTAGCGTTTAACCTTGTCAAATATAAGTAATTATGATTCAGCTCTCGAACGTCTCAAAGTACTATCCGGCTGGGTTCGGACGTACCTATGTACTCCGCTCTATCAACCTGTCGATCGAAGCGGGTGAGTTTGTTTCGATCATGGGACCCAGTGGCTCGGGGAAGAGTACACTGCTCCATATTCTGGGTATGCTGGAGGAGCCATCGGAAGGTGAATACCGCTTTCTGGATGAGCCCGTGCAGAAATTATCGGAGAAGCGGCGTACCGAACTGCACCGAAGTCACATTGGCTTCGTGTTCCAGGCCTACCACCTCATTGATGAACTAACCGTTTACGAAAACATTGAAACGCCCTTGCTCTACAAAGGCGTACCGGGCAACGAACGAAAAAGCCGCGTCGCCGATGTGCTCGACCGCTTTAATATCGTGGCCAAGAAAGACCTGTTCCCCAGTCAGCTTTCGGGTGGGCAACAGCAGTTGGTTGGCATTGCACGGGCCATTGTGGCGCAGCCTAAAGTGATTTTCGCCGATGAACCAACCGGCAATCTGCACTCTGCCCAGGCATCGGAAATTATGGAGTTATTCCGCGAACTGAATCAGAAAGACGGCGTCACGATTGTGCAGGTAACCCACTCCGAAGCCAACGCCGAATATGGCAACCGGGTCTTACGCCTGAAAGATGGCTGGCTGGAAACCGCAACCGCTGCGGTTTGATAATAGTACGCGGATTTTATATGGGTACGCGGATTTAAGGGAGTAGACGGATTTACATGGATTTTTGATTGAAGCGAATTTTCAGACAGAGGCAGAGCAAATCAGTTTAAATCCAAAAATCCGCGCGAATCCTTTTAAATCCCTTCAATCCGCGTACCCAGTAAAAGTTCGCGTACCATCCTCTCCGGCGTACCTAGCAGGGTTTGGATACCGCCTACATTCACGCAGAAAACCGCGTCGGCCGATTCCAATACGTCTGGTAGGAAAAGACCTTCGTGAACAAGCTGGTTGCGGAGCAGTTGCCGACGCATGATGCCATTAATGCAGCCTGATTCGAGTGAAGGGGTGTACAGTTGACCATCTTTTAGCCAGAATAGATTCGAGGCTACACACTCGGCTAAATGTCCGTATGTGTCTAGCAAGATTACTTCGTCGAAGGCGTGTTGTTGTCGATATAGCCCTGCCATGACGTAGGGCAGGGCGTTGAGCGTCTTAAACGGTGAGAGGCGGGAAGGTGATAACCTTATGTCGCGGAAGATGCCGAGGCGGGGCTTATCTGTCAGGGCAAACGGCTGACCTGCTTTGGCCGTGAGTAGCCAGTTGGCCGCGTTTGTGGTGGGCGTATAAAGACCACCCGATTGTCGCCAAACCTGTAGTTTGATGCGTGCAACACCGTTGCTAAGCCCGTTTTGCCGAATCAGATCGAGCACCACGTGTTTTAAGGTGTCGGGGTTGAATTGTTCAGGTACGTCGATGTAGAGCGCGGCCATCCCATTTATCAGCCGATCGTAGTGATCAGGCCAGAACCAGACCTTACCGTTTTCGTACCGAATTGTCTCAAACAGACCATCGCCGTACTGAAAAGCCCGGTCGGTGGGTAAGAGGCTGAATTCAGCCTCAGAAAGTATATCCGAGTTATAAACCAGATTCATGGCGATTTTCCACCGTTTATCCCAAAACGTTGGTCGTGCCAAAAGTAAGCGTGTAACATTGACCTATCTAACTGCTCATGATTATGTTTCGATTGCCCGTCATACGAATGGGCCTGGCCAGCGGGGTGGCCGCTTTCATCCTGTCAGGTAACCTGCCAACAACTGGTTTGGCCCAGACAACAGCGGGTGGACCACCTTCCGCTGTAACAACTTCTCCGGTTGCCTCAACGGCAGCCCCCGGCACGGGGCAAGCTGTTCCACAACGGCTGGGGTTACAGCAGTGTATTGATATAGCACTGGCCAATAACCTGACCATTCGCCAGAGTCAGATACAGTTGCAGAATTCGGAGGCTCAGTTGCGGCAGGCCCGACTGAATCGCCTCCCTAACGTGGGTGCTTTTGTAAGCCAGGGCTACAACTCGGGCCGGAATATTAACCCCGCCACCAACAACTTCGTCGATCAGGGCGTATTATCAAATAATTTTCAGGGTTCAGCGCAGGTCACGCTGTATAACGGCGGTTTACTACAGAACACCATTCGCCAAAATCAACTGCTGAAACAGTCGAACGAAGCGACAGTGAAGGCTACTGAGAACAACGTGAGCCTGACGGTGGTGCAAAACTACCTGAATGTGCTGACTGGTCAGGAGCAATTGGTTGTAGCGCAGCGTCAGATCGAAGTATCACAGGCCCAGCTCGACCGCACACAGCGGCTGGTCAATGCCGGTTCGTTGCCAGAAGCCAACCTGTTTGACATTCGTGCTCAGATTGCCAATGATGAATTGGCTATTGTTAACGCGCAGAATACGATTGATCTGGCTAAACTGGCGTTGCTGCAGGCCATGAACGTACCGGCAGGTGGTCCCGGTATCAACGGCTTCGAGGTAGAGCCGATTGCTGTTCCCGACCCGACTCTTGACCCCTATAACGCCACCGCACAACAGGTATTTGAGACGGCTCAGCAGTTCGTGCCCGACATTAAGGCGGCCGATCTTCAGGTACGTAGCGATGCCGTGGGCGTTCAGGTAGCCCGGGCCAATTTGCTGCCCTCCCTGACAATGAACGGTAACCTGAGTACGCTGTACTCCAACGTGGGTCGGCAAAGAATGATCGCCGATGGCACCACTCAGGTAGATCAAACCGTTTTGTTTAATGGTATTCCTCAGACGGTGACCTTCGTTCAGGAAAGATTTCGGGGGCAAAACTATTCGTTCACCGAGCAGTTGGGTAACAACCTGAACCGGTCTATAAACCTGCAATTGCAGATTCCGATCTTCAACCGCACACAGGCCCGGACGCGTATTCTGACGGCGACGTTGCAACAGCAAAATTCCGAAATTGCGGCCGCCAACACCCGCCTACAGCTCCGGCAAACTATTGAAACGGCTTACACGAACTTGAAAGCTTCTTCGAACCGATACCGCGCAACATCCGCGCAGGTATCGCAATTAGAACGCGCTTTTCAGGCGTCAGAAAGTCGGTTTAATGCCGGGGCACTGAACTCAACCGATTATAACGTAGCCAAAAGCAACCTCGACCGTGCCCGCGCCAGTCTGGTACAGGCTAAATACGATTACGTTTTCCGAGTCAAGATTTTAGATTTTTACCAGAATAAGCCACTCACTTTTGATTAGTGAATTGGTGAATGAGTGGATGGGCGAACGTCTGGATTTGATACTATAAACGATACCAAGCATTCGCTCATCCACTCATTCACTAATCCACTCATTACTTCCCTCTTCACATGAAAAAGAAATCGAACCGCCTTTGGTGGATATTGGGCATCGTAGCCGTATTGTTAGTAGGTGGCCTTGTGGCTGCCAAACAGGCAGGCATTATCGGAAAGCCCCCCACCACCGATGTTGATTTTGCTACCGCGCAACGAACCGACATTATTGAACGGGTTAGTGCATCGGGCCGGGTTCAGCCTGAAATCGAGGTAAAAATCAGCCCGGACGTGTCGGGAGAAATTATTGCCATGTATGTAAAGGAGGGCGACCCGGTTAAGGCTGGTCAGCTGCTGTGCCGCATTCGTCCAGATAACTACGAATCGTTTTCGGCGCGGGCAGAGGCAACGGTAAACCAGAGTAAGGCGCAACTCGAACAGTCGAAAGCAGGTGTAATGCAGGCCGAGGCCCGCCTTATTCGCGCCAAAGCCGACTATGAGCGGAGCCGGAAACTCCTGGCCGAAAAAGTGATTTCGCAGGCTGATTTTGAAACCATCGAGGCCAACTATAACGTGGCCCGGCAGGATATTGAATCGCAGAAAGCCAACGTACGGGCGGCCCAGTTCAGCATTCAAAGCGCACAGGCTAGTTTGCGCGATGCCAAAGAAAACCTGCGTAAGACAACGATTTATTCACCCGTCAACGGCACCGTATCGAAGTTGAACGTGGAGCAGGGTGAACGCGTAGTGGGTACGTCGCAAATGGCAGGTACTGAGATAATGCGCTTGGCCAACCTCAACAACATGGAGGTGCGCGTTAATGTGAATGAAAACGATATTGTTCGGGTGACCCTGGGGGACACCGCCGATATCGAGGTCGATTCATACACCACGGCTGGGCGTAAGTTCAAAGGTATCGTAACCGAAGTTGCCAATACGGCCAATGGCCTGGCTGGTAGCTCAGGTGCTGCATCAGCCATGTCGACCGACGCCGTAACTGAGTTTGAAGTAAAGATTAAGATCCTGAATAATTCGTATGCCGACCTGTCGCAGAAATTGGGAGGTAAAGGTTTTCCCTTTAAGCCGGGCATGACGGCTTCGGTAGAGGTCATCACCGATCGTAAACTGGGTGTACTGGCCGTACCGATTGCCGCCGTAACCACCCGTGCCGATAGTACCCAACTCATGGCCGCAGCCAAACCCACCGACAACAATGCCGTTGAGGATACGAAAAATACGGCCAAGAAAGCGGCTATAAAAGAGATCGTGTTTGTGGCTGAAAACGGAAAAGCGGCCCAACGTGAAGTGAAAACTGGCATCAGTGATTTCGAAAATATCGAAATTCTGTCGGGCCTAAAGCCCGGCGATCAGGTCATTGCCGGTCCGTTCTTAGCCGTGTCGAAAAAGCTCAAACCGGGCGATCTGATCATCAAACGCGACCCGAATAAGCAAAAAGCCAAGAAGGAGGAGGAATAAACGGAGTTTGTGGTTTGTAGTTTGAGGTTTGTCGTTGCGCTGCTGAGGAGTCGTTTCCCGAGTTAGCAGCGCAACGACAAACCTCAAACTACAAACCACAAACTCTTTTTATGCATGCACGGCATCATTATTCACTACGATCCGCTTACTCATTGTGGACTGCTCAGGACCAAGGCGGGGCAGGTACAGTATTTCCGGCTCGATGAGGTTGTGAGTGAAGGCCTCGTTGCCGCTGGTCAGCCCGTAGCCCTGCGCCACGGCGTATTGGTCGACACAGGAGGGAGTCAGTTCGACATCAATCCGCCCGCTCGACCACTGGCTCCACAGCCTGTTTCGATTCCTGTTCAGGTACGTTCCGGGCGGGGTATGGGTTGGCTGGGCAGCCTGTTATCACTCGGCGCGTTGGTCTTGCTTCTACTATCGGGAGGGCAGTCCAACGGGTATTCCAGCCCAAACCCGAAATTGATCGAGTCGCTGTTTGGTGCGGTTGCGGCGACTCTGCTCGTTATTGAAGCTGTCTTTTTCTTCATCAACGCAACCGGAAGTCGTGGCCGTATTCGCTGGATGTACTGGCTTGTTGTCTGGGCCTCTCTGTTTGCCTACGTAGGCGCTATTTTCGACGGATTTGAAGCCGATGATGCTACCGGTTGGTATGCTTATGCACTACTTAGCCTAGGTTTTGCCGTTTACATCTTACCTTATCGGTCTAAATAAGTTCAATGTTCAAAGTTCAATGTCTAATGTGCGTTGCTTACTGACAATCGGTTAAATAGCGGCGCAACGTTAGACATTGGACTTTGGACTTTAAACTAGAAACCATGCCCCTACACACACGCAATTTTCTGTTTCTTCTGCTCATCTCGCTGACGGTTGCTTCTTGCGGCGACAGTAAAAAACGCACGCCTAAAGGTGAGGCTACGGCACCTGCCAAAGCGGAGACGGTTGGTACGGTCCATTTCTTTCTGGAAACCTCGGCCAGTATGGGCGGTTATCTTAAAGGTGGTACAACGTTTAAAGATGTGGTGGCCGATGTAGTCACGAAAGCCAACCAGATCAAACCCGTTTCGCTCTACACCATTTCGGGAAAACCACAGCCCGTTAGCAGCGACGTGAACACGTTTGTGGCCCAAATGGCTACTACGCCGCTGGCAACAGGCAAAAGCTCGGAGCTACACCAGATTTTCAGGCAGGTGGGCGAAAAAGCCAAAGGCAATAACGTCGCTATTTTAGTGTCTGACTGTATTCTATCGTTCCCCGATGCCGACATCAAACGCAATCCGGAGGTGAACCGCAATGATGCATCGAGCACGTTGAAAAACAGTATCTACGACCAGTTTGCTACGTTTAACAAGCAGGGGATTGGCGCAACGGTGCTGGCTTATACCTCGCCGTTCAACGGCACGTATTACACCTATCAGAATCAGAAACAGGCGCTGAAAGGAGAAGCCCGCCCTTTTTATGTCTGGATTATTGGTAAGCAAAGCCTGATTGCCCCGTTCACGAAGCAACTGCTCGAAAGCTTGTCGACGGCCCCGGCTAAACGCCTCGATTTTGGGGCGGCGGGTGCCTTGAAACAATACGATCTCTTCTTCGGCCTGAACAAAAGCGGTGAATGGCGTGCCGAGCGTAACAACCTCACCAACATTGAAATGGGCCGTAAAGCCAAGCCCATTGAATTTGCCATTGGCCTGAACCTGGCTGGCCTGCCCGACTACGCACAGGCCGAGACGTACCTACAGAAGAATCTGGCCACTACGGTCGACAATGGCGAGATTAAGCTGGTGAAAGTGCAGCGTAAAGGCGCTGTAGAAACGGGCCGTATGAGCGATCGGGAACAAAAACTCCTGAGCCAAAATACGCATGTGCTCACCTTCCGCGTTTCTAGTTTGTTTGCCGACGAAGCCACAATGGCCCTAAAGCTGCCCGTTCGCTTCGATTCGTGGTACGCAGACTGGTCAACGATGGACGATCGGTCGGCAGACGGTCGGCGGAACAAGACCTTCGCCCTCGAACACCTGATGACCGGCGTTCGCGAAGCCTACCAAACCAACGGCAATGAATTCGCTTCGATGAGTATTAAACTGTCTAAATAAATTAAGAATTAAGAATGGAGAATTAAGAATTAGCTTCGCTTTTGAGCCGTATTGCAGTCCAGCGAAGCTAATTCTTAATTCTCCATTCTTAATTCTTAATTCACCCCCATGTTCACATCCATTTACGAGCTCTTCCTCGGGCAGAATAACGACCCGATTTACGTTGACGAAATCTTTACGCCGGTGGGCACCATGACGTTACTGGTAGCGTTGGGTGTGGCTGCCGTTTTTTATGTGGCGCTGGGCCGGTGGAAACCCGTTTTTCACCGAACACTACACTGGGCCATCACGCTGGTGGGTACGTTGATCTTCGCCTATGCCTATGCTGTTTGGTATGCTAAAGACCGCACCGGTGCCGACGATGCCGACTCGTACATGACCGGCTTCGGTGGTGTCAACGTACTACTAGCTGCCATTTTGTTTTTTCTGTTCTCCCTGGCGTTGAAGAATGCATCCATCTTCGCTAAGAGAACGCCATTTTAAATTGGTTCAATGTTTAACGTTCAATGTCTAAAGTTGCGCTGCTTACTGACGATCGGTTGACTAGCGGCGCAACTTTAGACATTGAACGTTAAACATTGAACTCCCTTTCTATGAAACTCTTCCTATTCGGTATTGGTGGTACGGGTGCCCGTGTGTTGCGGTCACTGACGATGTTGCTGGCCTCGGGTGCCAACGTACCTAATGATCTGACGATTATCCCGATTCTGCTGGATATGGATATGCAGAACGGCGACACCGAGCGTGCGTTGCGGCTGGTTGAACTGTACCGGAGTCTACGGTCGGGGGCTTATCCGAACGGACCCCAGGACCGGAACGGAAAGCGGCCGTTTTTTGGGACGTCGTTGCAACCGCTGGGTACGTTGCAGGCGGAGAACGCCCAACAGCAGATCGGTGATTCGGTGTTGCCGAAACTGACCGACCATCAGGGCACGTTCGAGGAATTTCTGAACGTCAGCAGCATGGAGGAAATCGACCGTGAATTTTTGAAACTGCTATACGATAATTCGGCCAAGCCGACCAACGCGGAACTGAAGCTTAATCTGTCGGTGGGCTTCAAGGGCAACCCGAACATTGGCAGTGTAGTATTCAATGCGCTGGAAGACTCGCCGGTTTACAAGTATTTCATCAGCGCGTTCAACGATCAGACCGACCGGATTTTCGTGATCAGTTCGATCTTCGGAGGAACGGGGTCGGCGGGCTTTCCGCAGTTGGTGAAACTGCTGCAACATCCCAGCCAGAAAATGCCGATCCGCAACGCCAAAAAAGGCGCGGTGACGGTGATGCCGTATTTCGCGCTGGAAGAAAATAGCCAAAGCGCCATCGATCAGAATCGCTTTTTGTCGAAAACAAAAGCGGCCCTGTCGTACTACCAGAGTCAGATCGACCTTGATGCGCTGTATTACATCGGCGACCGGCCCGGCGCGAAGCTGTACCCGAACGTGGAAGGTGGAGCCAAGCAGGCCAACAACGCGCACGTAGTAGAGATGCTTGCCGCCGAGGCCGTGCTCGACTTCGCCCGTCGCGGACCCGGTGAGTTCAGTTCAGACAAACGCTACCTCGAATACGGTCTACGGCGTAACGACCGTAGCCTCGACCTGGCGCATTTCGGTGATGTGACGTATCAGAACTTGCTGGAGCCGATGGTTCGGTTTACTTACGCCGCTAAATTCTACACCGATTTCTTGCCGAATAACCTTAGTGAAGCTTTTGCCAAAGAGTTGAATCTGCCGCAAACGCTTCGTTCAGGTACGTTCTACACCTCGCTCGATAACTTCATCAACGCCTACAAAACGTGGCTTCGCGAATTGTCGGTCAACGATCGCAGTTTTGTTCCCTTCGATCTGGACAGTGATTTCAACGGTCTTATTCGGTCGAAGCGGATTGAAACGAGTTTCTTCAGCAAAGGCATCAGCGAAGGCTTTTTGCAGGAAGCGGCGGGTAAAGCGCAAAACAACCTCAAAGCGGCGTACCCAACCAACGAAGCCCGCTTTATGCAGCTTCTGATGGAAGTAGCCGACAAGAGTATCGAAAAACTAGGCCCGCTGAATCGCCAGCTGGCAGATGCGTAGCGTGGCTGGTCAAGATTTACAATCTTGACCTACTTAACCGCGCGTTTGTAACGCGCATGAAGCGTAAGCAATTTTTTAACTTGTATAAAAGCAAAAGCGCGTTACAAACGCGCGGTTAGAAGGGTCAAGATTGTAAATCTTGACCAGCATCAACTTTAGAACTTGTAGCAACAATGGCCCTGCGAAACCCGATTAGTGAAGGATATATGTATTTTCTGACGCTGACTGTAGTGGATTGGGTTGACGTGTTTACAAGGCCTACATACAAACAGGATATTGTTGATTCGCTGGCTTTTTGCCAGGCCAATAAGGGGCTTGAACTGTATGCCTGGGTATTGATGACTAATCATCTTCACCTTCTGGCAAGTGCCGCAGAGGGATTTAGTTTGTCAGATATTTTGCGTGATTTTAAGAAGTTTACGAGCAAAAAGATTACAAATCGCATACTGATGGAGCCTGAAAGTCGACGTAAATGGATGTTGAATCAGTTTGAATTTGCTGGACGTCACGATACCCGCATTACCAATTTTAAGTTCTGGCAGGATGGTAATGAGCCTAAAGAGATTCACACCAATGAGTTTATGTTTCAGAAACTACACTACATTCATGATAACCCTGTTCGGGCAGGCGTTGTGGAGTATCCAGAACAATATCTGCATAGCTCGGCCCGTACGTATGTTGGGAATAAAGGCTTGCTCGACGTCATTGTTTTGTAGCTGGTTGAAGCTCGCTGGTCAGGATTTGCAATCCTGACTTATGTAACCGCGCGTTTGTAACGCGCCTTTACACAGATTAAAATTGCTTACGCTAGATGCGCGTTACAAACGCGCGGTTATAGAGGTCAAGATTGCAAATCCTGACCAGCAACATTAAACCATTTTTTGATGCCTCACATCCTTCGCATAGATACCGACCCGAACGTTAGTCAGCAGAATCATAACGGCTGGACGGGTAGTCCGGCAGGCCTGACGGGCAACCGCATTGAACATATTCCCGATACGCTGACCGCCGCCGCTGGTGGTGCGGCTGGGTCGGCGGCCAAGGCAGGTACGTCTATTCCGTCGCCCTTTGCGCGGCTGTATTTGTTCGATACGGCGTTCCGGATGGTGAAGAACAACCTCCAGCCCGCCGAACTCAGCATGTATCACGTGCTGGTGTCGCACACGCTGGACCTGCTTGAACTGCTGTTTCAGGCGGGCAATTCCGACGACCTGACCTACAAGCTCTGGAATCGGGGGGAACGGTTAGGTAAACTGGCCTCTGCTACGGGCGGGGGCGGTGCATCCGGTCTGGCACGGCATCCGCATCAGGTGCTGGCCAAGGCGCTGGAACTCGATTTCCGGAATGAGCTGGCGGCTGTTCAAACCACAACCTTAATCTACTACAAAGGCGCTTTGCTCGGTGGTACCTCGCCGTTGACGCTGGTATTTACCACTCCCAATTGGGAACAGGAGCGCCAGAATAAGTTCATCGATCCGCCAAAGAGTAGCACCGGACGTACGCTGTTTCAGAATGATTACGTGCCGCTGAACGCTCGCGACGAAGGCTTTACCACGTACCTGCGCCGCTGGTATGAGCAGTATAATAACCTGATGCCACCGGGAGGGTTTAAGGAATACCTGTACCGAGTATTCTTCGATAGTGCTGTTACGCCACCGGTTACGGCAGGCATGACACTCAGCAATTTCGAGCCTATTCAGGTACGTGGCGAAAGTACGTCGGTGCTGCAGGTGCTACCCGGTATGCCGCTCTACCGTGTTCGCGAAGACGACGTGCTGAACGACATCGAAGAGAACTCCGATTTTCTGATGATGCCGACCGTTGATTTCTACACCCGTGAAACCAGCAATGGTGCCGCAACGGGCGTACGCAAACCGCTGGCGCTGGCCTCGCGCATGGACGTAGCGGGCCGGTACGTGAAGAATACCAACTGGAACAGCAACACGGTCATTATGCGGCAACGCGATCTGGGCGGTGGTTTCCTGCTGTCGGAGCGCTTCCTGCCGGGCGTCGACAATGTGAAATACCCGTTCGTGACGACCGATGATTTTCTGGAAGATTTCCTGATCAGGATGCCGTTCAAGCTTAACAGCGGCCGTTTTTTTACCGGTACTCCGGGCGATATGGAGTTTCTGCTACCGGTTCGGAAAGAGTATTTCAGCTTCTTCCGCATGGAAGATCTGGCCAGACAGCTTACTCTGCGCACCGAAGACCGGGGCATGGACCGAGTCATCATTGCGTCGTTGAGCATTCCGGTCAAAAACAACCGGACGGTAACCTTCCGCAAGGAATACAACCTCGGTAACCCCGACACGATGATCGAGTTCCGGGCGGGGCTGGCCTGTTTCCCATTCTACAAAATCACGGTACCCGACGCACAGCTACAGGCGCTGAACGAGTACAATGTGATGCTGCTGGATGCCAGCAAAGACGACGTGAATTTCCACGCGGCACGGTCGGTGCGGTTCTTCCAGTTTCCGCAGGTAGTGAATAATCAGCCGCTGGTTGTGCCCGCGCCTGATCATCGCACCCCTAAATCGGGGCCAACACAGGCGGCTTCGTATTACTATAAGGTGCCGCAGGCGTTTGATCTGATCGAAGTGCAGCTTCAGCGGAACGGTGTTCCGTATCGGGGCGTGATCGTGCCTAAATTCACGATCATCAGTGAGCGAGGTTATAAGCCGTTTACATTCGCTATCGACTTCGGTACGTCGAACACACACGTGGCGTATACCGATACAAACCTGGGTAACGCCGATCCGAAAACGCTGACTATCAGTGACGATAAGGTGAATCTGGATGCCGACGAGTTGCAGATGGTGACGCTCAGTAAACCGTATGAAGGCTACGAAGCGCAGACACCTTACGACCGGTATCGGCTAGGCGTAAAACAGGGTCAGTTTCCGGAAATGGACCAGTTCATCCGGCGTGAATTCGTACCTTCTATTGTGGGGTCGACGTACGGCTCGCCCTTCGCCTTTCCGTTGCGGACGACGGTTTATGAAAAGACGGGTTCTGCCGATTCGGGCGACAACCTCTTCAGCAAGATCAATCTTGGTTTCAATATCGACCTGGAAGATGGCGCCACAGGCGTGAACAGGTACGTTACCAACCTGAAATGGCTGTTTGAGAATCAACCCGGCGACCCCATGAACCGGCCGCGAGTACGGGCATTTTTTGAGACGCTGTTGTTGCTGATGCGGAATAAAATTCTGCTCAATCAGGGGAATCTGACCGACACTAAAATCACGTGGCTGGCCCCAACTAGTATGCAGGCCGATACGGAAGATAAACTGGTGGCCGAGTGGCGAAATGCGTTCCAGCGCGTGTTCAAAACCACGCAGTTTTTCCGGCCAGACCCTATTCCCGAATCGTTGGCTCCGCACTTTTTCCTCGTCACAAAAGGCGTGAAATCGTTTGCCGACGCCGTAAACGTGGATATCGGAGGTGGTACGGCCGATATCATGCTGTTTATGAAGCAGCAGAACAAGTACCTGAACACCTCGTTCCGGTTTGCGGGGTACGATATCTGGGGAGGAGGTCTAAATCAACAGGGGTATCCATCGCACCAGAAAGACAACGGCTTCATTCTGAACTACCTGCAATACCGCCGGACGCTGACACAGGCCCCCGCTCAGGAAGATCAGATTCTGGATACGTTCCTGGCCAACAATGATCTGAGCGCCGAGGATATTGTCAGCCTGCTGTTCCGTAACGATAGCCATTACAAGTTCACCCAGTCGATTGTAGACGGCCGTCCTGCGTTGCGGATCGTGCTCTTCCTGCACTATTCGGCCATTGTGTACCATCTGGTGCAGGTAATCGAGGCCAACGAAATGGGCCTGCCGCGTTACCTGACATTCACCGGTCGAGGCAGTCAGTACCTGAAAATGCTGGGCTCATCGCGCCGATTGATCGAGTTTACCAAGATGCTGTTCAGGGCGTATACCACCCTGCCTGTACCACCCGATTTTGAGGTGGTGCTGAGCGAAAATCCGAAGGAGACGACGGCCAACGGGGCAGTGCTGTTTGAGAACGCTAGTCTTACGGAAAAAGGCAAGTACAACAGCCGGCAAACAACCTGTTATTGGGGCAATGCGCCGATCGAACAGAAATCGCTGCCATCGCCGGCCGAATCTACTCCCACATCAGAACCCACTGGTTTCGGCGCACCTGTCAGCAGTTGGGGGACAACGTACCCAGGCCAGCCCGCCTACGGATCAACGCCCGCCCCGTCGACGTCGAAAGTGGTCAACGCGCCATTCGAGTACCGTCGTACTCGGATTGGTGAGGTAAGCGGCGACCGGACTTTCCACGACTCGGTGCTGACCAACGTGAAAACGTTCCTGGAGAAAACGCTGAATGACCGTGATGTGGCCTACTTCCTGAGCGAACACAACATTCAGACGCCCGAGCAATACCTGACGTTCCTGGTTGGTTCAGACGTGACGCGTAGTGGTGCACTGTATGATAGCTATATGCTGGCGCGTACGGGTCTGGAGCAGGAACCCAATCAGGCGGTGTCGGAGACGTATTTCTTCCTTCCCCTGAAACACGCGCTCTACGAATTGTCGAAGCACATTGCCGGGTAGTCTTGATAGTTATTTTTTGACAAGATTTACAGGATTTTCTCCTTCATAAAGAGCAAGCGAAAAATCCTGTAAATCCTGTCAAAAAACACCCGCTAAACCCTTTCTCTTGACCTCTATGAAACTCACCTCAACTCTTCTCTTTTGTTTGCTGGCGGTGAAAGCGCTGGCGCAAACGGCACCAGCCACCGAGCCAACGGGTATTGAAACCAGCACGTTCGGCATGGCGAAAGCGACGCTGGAGTTTTTGGCAACTGATCAGAAAACGTTCGGGGCTGCTAAAAAACCAGCTTGTGATGAATGCGCCACCTACGGCGATCTGGCTGATTTTATCAAAGCGAATAATCTGAAAAAGGCGGATGGGCTGGTTAACGACATCAAAAAGCACAGTATGATGCTGAACGATGAGTTTGCCGCCGATGCGTTTAGCAGTGAAGGGGCCGTGCTCGATAGCCTGCGCCGCTACGTGATGAAACGCGTGACAAACGGAGCAGAACGGGCGCACCGAACTCAACTGGCTTCATTTGCCAGTTACCAGACCAAAATGACGGCGCTCGCGGGTGGGTCTGATCCCGACAAAGCTGTGAGCGAACAATTGGCTGCCTTGCAAGAAGGGGAATCGTCTGTTGACGGTGCTGAAACGGCCTCGACCGGTACCGGCACGTCGCTGGGTACGTGGGCGTTCTGGCTGGCACTTGTTAACCTGGCCGGACTTGGTTATTTGCTATTTATGAGCCAGCGTCAGCGGGGTACAGGCACGATTGTGTCAGATAAAGAAGATGCCCGGCTGGCTGGTTTGCAGGACGAAAACAACCGACTGAGCAGTACTGTCGCCGAACTGGCCAATCGCCTCACAATCGCGGAGAAAAAACTGGCGGCTTCGGCCCAGTCAACCTCGGCTAATCGCCCACTCGATCGTCCCCAAATACCCCAACCAACGGCCGATCGTGGCCCTGCCGAGCGAGGAATGATGCCTCAGGCCGAACCACCCCGCCGCGCCGACGTACCTGCCGACCGGGGGGGCATACCGTCGTCAGCCCCCGTTGGTAACCAGCCACGGCCCGGATACGGAAATCCAGCCAATCCGGTAATTCCAGCACAAAATGTTCCGTCGAATACGCCGCCGACTAATCCGGCAGGTACGTTCCCTGGTCAATCGCAGGGGGTACCGTTGCGGACAACACCGGTTGTATCACCGCCACCATCAGCACCAGGTACGTTTGGTGGAGAGACACCGGCTGAGCCCACTGCACCAACGCCGCCACCAGCTCCCGCCGCGAAGCCAACGAAATTCTTTGCGCGTACGGCCGACCTCGGAAATGGATTCAGTATGGCCGGTTTGCTGGAAGCAGCTGAACGAGGTACCGTGTACGAAATCAACCTCACCAGCCCCAATACGGCAACGTTCAGCGTGAGTCAGTCGCCCGACTCGCAGCAACTGGCCATGAGCGATCCGTACTCGTATCTGAGCGATGCCTGTCTGTACGAAAATCAGCCGGGCGGGCCAAACAGCCGCATTCAGACTGTAGTGCCCGGTCAGCTAACCTTGCAGGGCGATAAATGGCAAATCACCGATAAAGCCCGAATCGGCTTCGTGTAGATTTTTTTAGTGATTTGCTCCAAAGGCTCGAAGATGTTGAGGGTTCAAAACCTTTATGCAACTTCGGGCCTTTGCTTCTTTACGGTAATAAACCCTTTCTGCCAACGTTGGACACCTTTATGAAAAGACACTTATTTATTCTCCTCCTGCTCGTTGCGCCGCTGTCGTTACTGGCTCAGCCAACGCCTGAAAAACCGTGGATGATTGGTCCATTTCAGAAGCAGAATGCTGTCAATCCGATTTTAGATGCGAAAGCGAGCACGACGTTCTTCTGTCCGGTTCGGCAGGATACGGTGCGCTGGGAAGAGAAAGACGTGTTTAACCCAGCGGCGGTGGTTCGGAACGGGAAGGTGTATATGCTGTATCGGGCCGAAGATACTGTGGGTAAATTCAACGGTACGTCGCGGTTGGGTTTGGCAGAAAGCACAGACGGTGTTCATTTCACCCGTAGACCAACGCCAGTATTTTACCCCGACAATGATGCCATGAAACCCTACGAGTGGGAGGGCGGCTGCGAAGATCCACGCGTGGTAGAAAGTGTCAATGGCGTGTATGTCATGACCTACACCACCTACGATGGTGATAAGGCGCGGCTGTGCGTGGCCACCTCGAAAGACCTGCTCACCTGGCAAAAACAGGGGCTGGCCTTTGGGCAGGAACAATATCGGAATAGCTGGTCGAAGTCGGGCGCGATTGTGTGCCGTAAAGAAGGAAGCCGGATGGTGGCCCAGAAAATAAACGGTTCCTATTGGATGTATTGGGGCGATCAACCCGACCTGCGCATTGCTACCTCGCCCGACCTGTTGCACTGGACACCGCTGGCAGGCACTACGTCAGGTACGTTCCAGCCGGTGGCTCAATCTAGACCCGGTAAGCACGACGCCCGGCTGATCGAACCCGGTCCGTTTGCATTGCTGACGTCGGCGGGCATTGTCTTGATTTACAACGGTATGAACAACAAGCAGGGCGATCCTGATTTGTCTGAGAATGCATACACCGGCGGGCAACTCCTGTTCGATAAACGTAACCCGGCGAAATTACTTGACCGGACAGCGTCTTATTTTATTAAACCCGACCAGCCTTATGAAACGCAGGGGCAGGTAAATCAGGTTGTGTTTCTGGAAGGGATGGTCGCGTTTAAAGGTCGCTGGTTTTTGTATTACGGTACCGCCGACTCCAAAATCGGCGTAGCAACGGCCCCGCGATAAGTGGCAACTATCTTTTCAACGAATCAATACATCTAACATCCAAAATTCACAATCCGAAATACTATTACATGTCTCTCGAGGAACTCCGCGAACGGATCAAGAATGAACTGGTACTCCACGAGGGCAACGTTGCCGACTGGCAATGGGCCCGCACTGGGTTACCTGCCGAGGCTACCGAGCTTGGTATCACTGACTTCCTTCGGCTGGTTGAAGATGTGACCCGGCCATTAAATCCGCAGTTCGGCAAGATTCTCGATTTGCAGGTGCTGATTCGGACAGTGGCGATTGATAACCGGAAAAAGTTGTCGGATGTGCAGATTGGCGGTTTTGCCCTGGATGCTGAGCGCCTTGGTCTGTCGCGCACGTTCGTGGTTGATCAATGGGTGCCGCGTATACTGGCTCAGATTCCCGACACGGCTGCTCCCGAAGCGGCCAAATCCGGCACCTCATCTGCATCAGGTACGTCGGCTGCGGCGACAATGGCCGATGTAATGGGCGCAGGTATGTCATCTGCTGGTGCCGCTGATGCACCGTCAGGTACGTTCCTGGAAACGGCGGAGACGATGAAGCAGAAAGTCCGCGATATTCTGGACGATTACAAGGAGCATATTCCGGCTCCGGCCATTCGGGCGTTGTTTCGGGCTATCAATTACGACGAGAAAGCCATTGCCGACGCCGTACTGACGTACCTGACCGCCAATTTCTACGCGTCCGAAAAAGAACCACAGGGGAGTACCCTTCGCGAAAAGCTCATTTCAACCGACTGGCGGCACTTGGCCTGGTGGGATCGTACGCCAACCGTTGATCCCGTGCCGGCTGGTCAGCCCCGACCTGGTTCGGCCCCGGTGGGAACAGTAAACCCGCCACTGTCGCCAAATCCGGCGGCTCCGACAGCCAAAAAAGCGGCGACCGGCTGGCGCGATTTTCTAGTAGCTCTGCTGATAGCCGGTGGTCTGATTGGCTTTGTGATGGTGCTGATAAAGAGTAATGGCTCGTCGGAAAAAGACGAACTGGAACGTACCCGGATTGAACAGGCAGAAGCCACCCGGGCTGATGAGGAAGCCCGTGAACGCGAACGTACCCAGCCCAAACGGAAGAAGCGGTCAAAAAAGAAGCCGGAAGTCGACAGAAACAGCGACACCGAAGCAACGGCAACAGCCCCCGTATCGCCTCGGGAGGAACCCTACGACGAATTACTTGGTGATGTGGGCCAGTACGGTGAACGCCCCGCCCGGAAAGACGGACAGTGGGGCTTATGGCGAAAAGGAAAATGGATGATCCTACCCGTTTACGACGACATCGAGGTCTACAAAGAAGGCCGCGCCCGCGTAACCATCAACGGCAATAGCTACGACCTCGACCGAAACGGCGACCGGATAAGGTAGTTAAGAATTGAGAATTAAGAATTAAGAATGGCTCCGCTTAGGTACGTTATATCCAGCGGAGCCATTCTTAATTCTTCACTTCCCCAACTGAACCGTCAGGTACTGGAACTTGACGGCTTCGGCGAAACTGACGAAGCCAACACCGTTGCCTTTGAAGGGACGATAGGGGTGGGGGCTATCTTCCACTTCTTTGCCATTAACGTAAAAATGGAGTTGATCGCCCGTTCGACGAATTGTTAGCGTGTTGCGGGTAGGCGAAATGGCCACCTTCGCTGCCGTTGGTTTACCCATCATGTAGTTGGCCTGGGCCACACCGTTGACCCGCGTGTAGAGGGCTACTTTAGATGTGCCGATCACCCGGAATTGGCAGTAATTACTCGTGTCTTTCACGCCAATGAGTAACCCACCGTCAGCTTCGATCGTGGGCGGAATCACCATTTCAACACTCACCGTGAAGGTGTCGGCCTTGTTCAGGTTCACGTCGTCGGGGAGCTTGATGTAGCTGCGGCCGGGACGGCTGATAGCGTCACTCTGTTTGCGGATGTAATAACTGTCTTTGGCAATTTCCAGATCGAAGCCATTTCGTTTACCCGTGAGCCAGCCATTCCGATTATCGGTGAAGGGTTCCAGAAACGTGCGGGTCACCGGTTTGGCTGGAGCCAGTGCCGCCCGTGAAGGGGATGTAGTCGCGGCGTTTTTAGCCGCTGGTTTTGTATCGGTAGTGGCCATTGTGGAAGTGGCTACCGTGGTTTTACTGGCTGTTGCCGACGTTGCACCAGGCTTCGGCTTCACTGGTTTGGCGGTTGATTTGGCTTTGGCTACCGTAGCCATTGTGTCTTTAGCCGTGATCGTAAGCGTTACCCATTCGCTGGCCGACGAAGTGACGGCTGGTGACTGGGTTTGGCCAAGGCCCAAAGCAGGAAGCAGCAAACTGATGGAGAAGAAAAAATAACGCATAAGGCTGATTAGAAAGTGTACCGCAACACGGCTACGGGCGTGTTGGCCTGGTAATTGAGGTGGTAGGAAAGCGGTTGAACACCCTGTTTTTCATCTCGCTGATTGCGAAAACCACGAATAAGCGTCAGTGTAATATCGGTAACCCAAATGGCGGCGGCGGCCCGCGTTGCTACGTAGTAACGCTGATTGGCGGCATTGGCTTTTTGGTAAAATGGCTCGGCAGCCTCTTCGTTGCCTGCCGTTTCGTAGTTTCTGTAAGCCTGAGCCGATTCCCCCTGTTGCCCGGCCCCGTAGATCAGTAATCCGTAGGCGGCTACCGTGGCCAAAGGCCGAAGACCAACCCGTGGTTTAGGCGTCTGAACAAAGATGTTGCCTACCCCCGGTGCCAGTAACGACAACAATGCCCACGCTGGCCCGCGGTAGGGCTTGTCGATTTCGGTAGTTGTTGCGTCGGGTATAGATGGGGCTATTTCTACAGGTGTCTGTGCGGCAGTTTCCTGAAAAACACCCGGTTTGATCAACACGACCGCCCGAACCTCTTCGCGAAGCAGCAACCCGTTGCGCCGCAAATTCCAGACAATGCGCTGCTCACGACCATCAATACGGTTTGTACCCAGATCGCCGCTGACGCTTCCCAGTTCGGGTGCTATGAACGAGCCATTCCGGCGTTGAAGACGCACATAAATAGAGTCGGTAGGCGTGCTATTGCGAAGGTCATAAAAGACTTCGACCGATTGTTGATCAATAGCCCGCATGCGTACGTTACTTACTCGACCCTGGGCAAGCAGGCTGCCTGTTGAACCAGCCAAACACAGAAACAGCAAAAAGGATTGTATAGAAAAGGTCATACGAATGACAGCAAAGCGATTTGTTAATTGGCTACTGTGATAGTTCGGGTAGCGGTGAATGTCTGGTTACATCGGTTGGTCAGCGACATCGACACCGTATAGCTACCCGGCCGGTCGTATAAGTAGGTAACGGTATTACCGGTTTGCGGTAGTCCCCGCCCGTCGCCAAACGTCCATGTAACAGTATTTACGTCGCCAATCGGCTTGTCGACAAAGAGGTTAACCTGCAGCTTTGCAACGGTTGCTCCTACGGTTGCCGTTGGTGTTACACAGTTACTAAAATCGATTCGTTCCAGATTAAACGGTTCGCAACTAAGCAAAATGGCCGATAACAGGAGTATAAAGGCTGTTTTCATATAAACAAAAGATACGCAGCAAAGTACAGCAATAACGCAGAAACCCCCTAGTCAGTACATCATCTTCGGGCGGGGGTGTCTTTTTATAGACGGTGATTGCTGTAGTGACTGCAACTATTACGCCATGATTGTTTGTCGGTAGAAGAAGAGGTAAGGCTCTGGAACTACCCGACATGGCGGGATTATTGTCAGTAACCGGATAACCTGAAAGTCAGTTGTATGTATAGTTGGTCGTTAGATCGCTAAATAGGATAAAATCAGGAAGTTTTCACCCCCGTTCATAGGGTTTACCTTACCTTTGTCGGCCAAACAGTGCGTTGAAACCAATCATGGATCAGTATTCATATGTAGCCAATTCCGATGCGGCTTATATCGACCAACTTTACCAGTCGTATAAGCAAGACCCCGCGTCGGTAGATTCCAGTTGGCAGCAGTTTTTTAAAGGATTTGACTTTTCGCTTGCCTACGGTGAGCAAACAGAGTCGGCCAAAGGAAATGGAGCCACTACGAACGGAGAAGCCAAAAAGGCACCCGTTGATGCTAAACACAGCGAAAAAGAGGTATCGGTAGCCAGTCTCATCAAGGCATATCGGTCACGGGGCCATTTACTGGCTAAAACCAACCCGATTGGTCCGCGTAAAGACCGTAATCCACGCCTCGGCCTGGCCGATTATGCCTTGTCGGAAGCCGATCTGGATACGGTTTTTGAGTCGGGTAACCTGCTCGGTATCGGTGCGGCTACGCTTCGCAAAATCATGGAATCGCTGGAAACCATCTACGCGGGCCGCATTGGCTTCGAGTACATGTACATTCGCGAAATCGATGTGAAGAACTGGTTGCGCAACAAAATCGAGAAAGAGGCGCTGACATTCAGCCCAACACCCGATGAGAAAAAGCGTATTCTGGAAAAACTCAACGAAGCATCGATCTTCGAGAATTTCCTGCACACAAAATACTTAGGCCAAAAGCGCTTCTCGCTCGAAGGGGGCGAAACAACGATTGCCGCTCTTGACGCCATTATCAGCCGCGCGGCCGATGTGGGTGTTGAGGAAGTGATGATCGGTATGGCCCACCGCGGTCGCCTGAACGTGCTGACCAACATTCTGGGTAAGTCCTACGAGTCAATTTTCGACGGGTTTGAAGGAAGCGTACCCACGCAGGTTCATGGCGATGGTGACGTAAAATATCACCTGGGCTACACCAGCCTGACCAAAACGCCAAACGGCAAAGAGATCAGTGTGAAGCTGGCTCCCAACCCGTCGCACCTCGAAGCCGTAAACCCCGTGGTTGAAGGCTTTGTGCGGGCACAGGCCGACGAAGAGTATAAAGGTGATTTTACCAAAATTATGCCGATCCTGATTCATGGCGATGCCGCCGTGGCCGGTCAGGGAGTTGTGTATGAAGTAACACAAATGGCCAAACTCGCCGGTTATAAAACCGGGGGTACGTTGCACTTTGTGATTAATAACCAGGTTGGCTTCACCACCGATTTCGACGATGCCCGTTCGTCGATCTATTGTTCAGACGTAGCTAAGATCATCGACGCGCCGATTTTTCACGTCAACGGCGATGATCCGGAGGCGGTGATTTTTTGCGCTAAACTGGCCGTGGAGTTCCGCGAGATGTTTAAGCGTGACGTGTTTATCGACATGGTCTGCTACCGTCGTTACGGCCATAACGAGTCAGATGAGCCGAAGTTTACGCAGCCGACCATGTATTCGGCGATCGAGAAGCATATCAATCCGCGCGAGATGTACAGCAAGTTGCTGATCGAGCGGGGTGATCTGGATGCTGCTCTTGCCGCGAGCATGGATGCTGAGTTTAAGAAGGTATTGCAGGATCGTTTGGATCAGGTGAAGCAAAAGCCGGGTTTACCCTACAAGCCGCTTCGTCTCGATCAGCAGTGGGCCGAACTGCGCTATGCCGAACCTGTTGATTTCGATCAGTCGCCGCAAACGGGCGTGGCCATTGAAACACTGGAGAAGATTGGCACGGCGCTGTCGACCATTCCTGAAGGGTTCAAGCCGTTGAAGCAGATCGACAAATTACTGGCCGATCGCAAGAAGATGGTGTTCGACACCCGGATGGTGAACTGGTCGGTAGCTGAGCAAATGGCTTATGGGTCAATTCTGCTCGAAAACAAAGTGGTGCGTTTGAGTGGGCAGGATGTGCAGCGGGGTACGTTCTCGCACCGTCATGCTGTGTTGCACGACTCGACCAACAACGCGCTGTATACGCCTATCAATAACATCGAGAAAGATCAGCTTCCGATTCAGATCTACAACTCGCACCTTTCTGAGTTTGGTGTATTGGGTTTTGAATATGGCTACGCCATGGCTGCGCCGCACGCCCTGGTTATCTGGGAAGCGCAGTTCGGTGATTTCGCCAACGGTGCACAGGTCATCATCGACCAGTTTGTGACGGCGGGCGAATCGAAATGGGGCATTCAGAACAGCCTGGTTATGCTGTTACCACATGGTTACGAAGGACAAGGCCCTGAGCACTCGAATGCCCGTCCGGAACGCTTCCTGCAATTGTGTGCAGAGAATAACATTGTGGTGGCTAACATCACTACACCGGCCAATATTTTCCACGCCATGCGTCGGCAGTTGGCCTGGGAATTCCGCAAGCCGATGGTGATCATGTCGCCAAAATCGCTGTTGCGTCATCCACAGGCAATCTCGTCGATCGATGAGTTGGCCTCAGGTACGTTCCTAGAAGTAATTGGCGATTCGTTTGCCGACCCGAAAAAGGTTAAGCGTGTGTTACTTTGCACCGGTAAAGTGTATTACGACCTGCTTGACAAGCAACAGGCTGACAAACGGGACGACGTGGCCATTATTCGTATGGAGCAGTTGTATCCGTTGCCAATGAAACAGCTCGATGCTGAACTGGCGAAGTACAAGAAGCCGGAGATTGTGTGGGTACAGGAAGAACCTGAGAACATGGGTTGTTTCTCGTTCATGCTGCGTCGGTTCCGCGAACGGTTTACCGGGGCACAGTCGCTCAGGTACGTTGGTCGCGAATCGGCTTCATCACCCGCTACCGGTTTTGCCAAACTTCACACCCAAGAGCAGGCCGCATTAGTTCAAAAAGCATTTGAATAGACCCGAAAATGACTGCTATCGAAATTAAAGTCCCCGCTGTGGGTGAATCCATCACCGAAGTAACGGTGGGAGAATGGTTGAAGAAAGAAGGCGATGTGGTGAAACTCGATGAGGTGCTGTGTACCCTCGATTCAGACAAAGCCTCTTTTGAATTGCCCGCCGAGGCAGAAGGTACGTTGCACATTATGGCGCAGGCCGGCGATGTGTTGCCTATCGGGGCAACTATCTGCACCATCGAAGGCGTAGGTTCGTCGGCTGACGCTGCACCGGCAGCGCCTGCTCCGGCAGCACAACCTGCCGAAGCACCTAAAGCTGAAGCGCCAGCTCCTGAGCCAACACCAGCCGTACAGCCAGTAGCAGAACCCGCTGCCGCTCCGTCAGCGCCCGCTTCTGCCAGCACCATTGAGGTGAAGATTCCGTCAGTTGGCGAATCGATCACCGAGGTGACCATTGCCGCCTGGAACAAGCAGGATGGCGACACCGTGGCGATGGACGAAACGCTTTGCGAACTAGAATCAGATAAAGCTACGTTTGAACTGCCCGCTGAAGCCGCAGGTACGTTGCGCATTGTAGCTCAGGCAGGCGATACGCTGGCCATTGGTGCTACCATCGCCCGAATTGAAGTTGGTGCCGGTGCGTCGGCACCTGCCCCGGCCGCTCCCGCTGCACCAGCCCAGCCCGCCGCTGCTCAAAACGGAAGTACCAACGGATCGGCTAGTTACGCGGCTAATCATCCATCGCCAGCCGCGGCCAAGATTCTGGCTGAAAAAGGCGTCGAGGCTTCACAGGTTCAGGGTACGGGCGTAGAAGGCCGGATCACGAAAGAAGATGCTGTGAAAGCGTCTGCTCCGGCTCCGCAAGCGGCTCCAGCTCCTGTTACCCCAGCACCAGCCCCCGCTGCTGCAAAGCCAGCGGCTGCCCCAAGCCCCGCGCCTCAGGCTGCTGCCCCTGGCGCTCGTACACAGCGTCGTGAGAAAATGACGTCGTTGCGGAAAACGATTGCCCGTCGTCTGGTAGCGGTGAAAAATGAAACGGCCATGCTGACTACCTTCAACGAGGTAGACATGAAGCCAATCATGGATCTGCGCGGCAAATACAAAGACAAGTTCAAAGACAAGCACGCGGTTGGCCTTGGCTTCATGTCGTTCTTCACCAAAGCCATCTGCATGGCCCTGCGTGAGTTCCCGGCGGTGAACGCCATGATCGACGGTGATCAGATGGTATTCAACGATTACTGCGATATTTCGATCGCCGTTTCGTCGGATCGCGGTCTGGTAGTGCCTGTTATCCGGAACGCCGAGCAGATGAGCTTCTCGCAGATCGAGAAAGAAATCGTTCGGCTGGCTGGTTTGGCGCGTGACAACAAACTGACCATCGAGCAGATGCAGGGCGGTACGTTCACGATCACCAACGGCGGTACGTTCGGCTCTATGCTGTCGACACCGATCATTAACGCACCGCAGTCTGCCATTCTGGGTATGCACAACATCGTTGAGCGGCCGGTGGTGGTGAACGGTGAAATTGTTATCCGTCCGATCATGTACGTGGCCCTCAGCTACGATCACCGCATCATCGACGGCAAAGAATCAGTAAGCTTCCTGGTGCGCGTAAAGCAGCTCCTCGAAGACCCAACACGTATTTTACTGGAAGTCTAAACTTAAGGGAGTTAAGAATTAGGAATTAAGAATTAAGAGTTGCTCTGCTGAAGCTTCATACGGTAATCTGGCGTAGCAACTCTTAACTCTTAATTCTTAATTCTTAACTCTTTTCATATCATGCCCTGGGAATATAAAACACTGAAAACGAAGGTGATGGCGCAGTCACAGTCGATGTTTCGCAACGACGATGCTGCCGAAAGTCCGATGATTCCTTCCGAAGTGGTGGAAGATATTCTGAACGAACAGGGCGAGCAGGACTGGGAACTGGTCAGCTGTGTGCAGTTGGGCAATAGCTCGGTCGGTATCGAATTGCTTTACTTCTTCAAACGATTCTACAGCAATGATTAAGTGGGAATATCTCTCCTTTGATCTTCGCGTCAGTGAGTTGAGCGAATTTCATGATAAGCTGAACGAACTTGGTGACCACGGCTGGGAACTGGTCGGTATGGAGTCGATCGAAGCGAAGAGTATTGGTATTTTCGATAGCGGCGCGTCTACCTCAAGTATTGTCGTTGTGTTCAAGCGGCCGAAGGAGGATCAGTCCAGTGGTGATTTTGCCACCAATTAAGATTCCTTACTGTTACACTAGTAGCAAAGCAGAAGTTGTCCTTCTGCTTATGACAACTGTTGACGAGTTAATAAAACTTATACTATGCAATACGACGTTATCGTCATCGGCTCGGGGCCGGGCGGCTATACGGGCGCTATCCGGTGCGCGCAATTAGGGCTGAAAACAGCCATCATCGAGAAATACGCTACCCTGGGCGGAACCTGCCTCAACGTAGGCTGTATTCCCTCAAAAGCATTGCTCGACTCGTCGGAGCATTATTTCAATGCCAGCCATACCTTCGCCGAGCACGGCATTAAACTGGACCACCTCGCGGTAGACCTGCCGCAGATGATTGCCCGTAAACAGGACGTAGTTGATCAGACGACAAAGGGTATTGTGTACCTGATGAAGAAGAACAAGATCGACACGTTTTATGGTGTCGGCTCGTTTGTGGATGCCAACACGGTGAAGATTGCTAAGACCGATGGTAGCGGCGACGAAACCATTACGGGTAAAAACATCGTGATTGCGACAGGCTCTAAACCTATGTCGTTCCCGTCGATGCCACTCGACAAAAAGCGGGTGATTACTAGTACCGAAGCCCTGAAACTGACCGAAATCCCCAAGCATATGATCATCATCGGTGCCGGTGTGATTGGTGCCGAACTGGGATCCGTTTACGCCCGTCTGGGAGCCAAAGTGTCGTTCATCGAGTTTGCCGATTCGATGATTCCGACCATGGATAAGACAATGGGGAAGGAGTTGCAGAAAGCCGTGAAAAAGCTGGGTGCCGATTTCTACTTCAAGCATAAAGTAACCAAAGTAGAGAACACCGGCGATGAGGTCGTGGTCAGCATCGATACCCCGAAAGGAGAACAGATGACCCTGACCGGCGACTATTGTCTGGTGTGTGTAGGTCGTAAACCCTATACCGACGGACTGAATCTGGAAGCGGCCGGACTTGCCGCCGATGACCGCGGAAAGATCAATGTCGATGATCACCTGCGCACGAACGTATCACACATTTTCGCGTTGGGCGATGTGATTCGGGGTGCTATGCTGGCGCACAAGGCAGAGGAAGAAGGCGTATTTATTGCCGAAACCATTGCCGGTCAGAAGCCGCACATCAACTACCGCCTCATTCCAAACGTAGTGTATACGTGGCCTGAAGTAGCGGCCGTTGGTTTCACCGAAGAAGAAGTAAAAGAGAAAGGGATTCCGTATAAGCTGGGTACGTTCCCGTTCAAAGCGCTCGGCCGTGCCCGGGCGTCGATGGACGTTGACGGGCTGGTGAAAGTGTTGGCCCACAAAGAGACCGACGAGATTCTGGGCGTACACATCATTGGCCCCCGCGCTGCCGATATCATTGCCGAAGCAGTGGTAGCGATGGAGTTCCGCGCCTCTGCCGAAGACGTGAGCCGGATGTCACACGCGCACCCGACCTATACCGAAGCCCTGAAAGAAGCCTGTCTGGTCGCCACAGATAACCGGGCGATTAATATGTAAAAGAAGGGAGGAAAGGAGGAAGGGGAGAACGGAGGAAAGGGATTGCTGACGCCAGCGTAGTTGCTCTTGCGTCAGCAATCCCTCTCCTCCGTTCTCCCCTTCCTCCTTTTTTCCCTTTCATTGCAACCTCGCGTCTTCGCGGCTATTAAACGTATCGCCCTGGTTGATGTCGCCGGTTTCGAAGCCTTTTTTGAACCAGTAGGCACGTTGGGCGGCCGTTCCGTGGGTGAATCCTTCGGGCGTGACGTAGCCTTGTGTTGACTTTTGGATGTTATCGTCGCCAATAGCACTGGCTGCGTTCAGAGCTTCTTCGATGTCTCCTTCCTGCAAAATTTTAAACTGCTTCTGTGCGTGGTGCGCCCATACACCAGCCAGAAAATCGGCTTGCAACTCAAGCCGGACAGACAGGCGATTTCCCTCGGTTTCACTCATCCGAGCCTGTACCTGATGCACCTTGTTCAAAATACCCCACTGATCCTGAATATGATGCCCGATTTCGTGAGCGACTACATAGGCCATAGCAAAATCGCCGGGGGCGTTGAACCGTTGCTGTAATTCGTCGTAGAACGACAGATCGATGTAGAGTTTTTTGTCGCCGGGGCAGTAAAACGGGCCAGACGCTGCCGAGGCTGCTCCGCAGCCTGACTGGGTCTGACCACGGAACAAAACAAGCACGGGTTGGGTGTACTGTTGTCCTTCATCGGCCATTACTTTCGTCCAGACATCCTCGGTGTAGCCCAGCACAACGCGGGTGAATTTGGCTGCCTCGTCATCGGCTTGTGGGCCGGCCGGGGCTTGTTGCGAAACGGCCTGTCCTTCGCCGCCGCTATTGAGAACCTGTGACGGGTCGCCGCCGAGCAGATAAATCACGATGGCGATGACAACGGTGCCAATGCCGCCGCCAACGACCATGCCACCTCCGCCGCCACCCCGACGATCTTCAACGTTATCGCTTTCGCGTCCACCTAACCAGCGCATAGTATTGAGTTTTGAAAAAAGGTACTGTGTTTGATTCTGTTTAACACTGCAAGCTTACCGTTTCTACCGGTAAAATGTTTAACGAATCGGCGAAAAGTTGCGGCTAGCTGTTCTGAAGAGCTGCTTAGCAACGTCTGAAAAGTAAATTGGCAGAGAGGACTAACCCCAACAGAACCGGACAGCGACTTGTCCATTTTCGGACATAGATTGTGGGTGAAAAGTCTGTTTTTAGCTCGAAAATAGCCTTTTTGCGGCGTGGCACGGCAGTTGACTTAACACAGGTGTTGAACCACGATTCAGCCTGACGCTCAACAAATCCCTCTTATGCTTCGATCTTACCTGACCATCGCCTTTCGTACCCTCCGTCGTAACCGACTCTATGCGTTTATTAATGTGGCGGGCCTGGGCCTGGGCATTGGTTGCGCCCTGTTGCTCTTTGCGCTGGTGCGCTACCATTACCGGACCGACACCCACCATAGTAAGTACGACCGGATTTACCAGTTCACCTCGGCTTTCAAAACACCCGATGGTGACTTCTTCACGCCCGGCGTTCCCGAAACGTTTGGGCAGGCCGTGAAAACCGACCACCCGGAGATTGAGCATCTGGCGATGATCGAAGAGTGGGAAGAACCGATGGTGATTGTTCCAACGGGTTCAGGTACGTCGACGATCGACAAGAAATTCAAGGAGAGTTCATCCAAAGCGGCCTTTACGGACCCATCGTATTTTCAGATCTTCGATTACAACTGGCTGGCGGGTGGCCCTGCCGACTTAAATCAGCCAGGTACGTTGACCCTGAGTGCCAGGCTAGCCATTAAGTATTTTGGCACCACGAACGCGCTGGGCAAACAAGTGAAGCTGGACGGACGTACCCGAGCCCGGGTTGTTGGCGTATTTTCCGACTACGATGATAATACCGATTATGCCTATGAGCTTATTGGGTCGCGGGCTTCGCTGAAAGATTTCTACGGGCGGTCATTCAACGAGAGTTTCACCAACACCAACAGCAGCACCCACTGCTTTGTGGCCCTGAACGACCGGTACACGGTGGCTAACTGGAACCGTGACCTGCCCGCGTTCCTGAAAAAGCACAACCCCGACAACGTTAAGACCACGCGTTACCCCATTACACCGCTAAGCGATCTCCACTTTGCCACCGACTATAACGGCATCAGCAAAAACCTGATTCTGTCGCTGTTCATCATTGGCCTGTTTCTGGTCATTACGGCCAGCATCAACTTTGTAAACCTGGCCACGGCGCAAGCCATGAACCGCTCGCGGGAAGTTGGCGTACGGAAAGTGCTGGGCAGCACGCAGAATCAACTGCTTGGCCAGTTCATGGGCGAAACAGCACTGATCGTTTTGCTGGCGATGGTCGTGGCACTTAGTATCTTCACCTACGGACTACAACTGGCACAAACGTACCTGAATGGTGCGTTCAAGTTTACGTTCTACTTCTCGCCGTCGGTGCTGGGGTGGCTGGCGTTGCTGATCATTGGTGTCATTGTGCTGGCGGGCGCTTATCCGGCTATGGTGCTGGCGGGTTTCCGGCCGGTGGTGGCGCTGGCGGGGAAGATCACAACCCGGCAGGCGGGCGGGTTTACCGTTCGCAGGGGATTAGTGGTTGCTCAGTTTGCCATTTCGCAAATACTGATTATTGGGCTTGTAGTGGTGGCTAGTCAGTTGCATTTCATCCAAACCAAAGACCTGGGGTTCAAAAAAGAGGCGTTACTGACGGTGCGGTTGCCGTTTGTGCCCGAACAGGATCTGAGTAAAATGACTACGTTCCGTAATCTGGCAACCGCCATACCCGACGTAGCTGGCTTTAGCTACTCGATGAGCGGAGCGCCCCAATCGGGCTGGGTGAGTCAGACAACCATTCGGTTCGACACACGGCCCGAATCGGAAAAATTCGGCCCGCAACAAGCCTGGATCGACGATAAATACGTGCCGCTTTTTGGCCTGAAACTGGTTGCCGGTCGTAACCTGAACCCTTCTGATACGATGCGTGAGGCGCTGGTCAACGAAGCCATGGTGCGTAAGTTGGGCTTCCGTGACCCGGCGCAGGTGCTGGGCAAGCAGATTCACAAGGGCGGATCTGCACCGATGGAAATTGTAGGCGTGTTGAAGGACTTTAATCAGAATGACCTGACCACTGCCATTGGCCCTTCGTTTTTTAGCACGTACGCAAAGGGGTATTTCGGTGCAAACCTGCAACTGACTACGGCCAATTACCAACGGGTGATCAGTCAACTGGAGGCGGCTTATAATCAGGTGTATCCCGACAGTTATTTCGAGCATCAGTTTGTGGATGATCAGATTCAGGAGCGTTACCAGGAAGAGCAGACGATGGGCAAACTGGTCAATTTCTTTGCGGGCGTCGCCTTGCTGATTGGCTGTATGGGCCTTTACGGGCTGGTGCTGTTCATGGTAACACAACGTAATAAAGAGATTGGTGTGCGGAAAGTGTTGGGTGCCAGTGTGGGCAGTATTCTGTGGCTGTTTAACCGGGAGTTTGCCCGCCTGATCGCTGTTGCGTTCCTGCTGGCAGCACCGGCTGCCTGGTGGGTAATGAACCAGTGGCTGACCTCATTCGAATACCGCATCGATCTGGGCCCCTCCATTTTTATAATCGCCCTGGTTGTCACCGTACTGGTCGCGCTGCTGACGGTTAGTTATCAGAGCGTGAAAGCCGCGCTGGTCAATCCGGTGAAGAGTTTACGAAGTGAATAATGTGTAGCGCCGAAGCTCCAGCTTCGGTAGTCATTAGTTGCTTTAACTACCGAAGCTGGAGCTTCGGTGCTACGGTTATGCTCCAGTCTTACATCAAAATAGCTTTCCGCAAATTGTGGAAAAATCGCCTGTTCAGTGCGTTAAACATTGTTGGCATGGGCGTTGGCATGGCCGCTGTTGGGCTGATGAGCCTATATATCATCCATGAACTGAGCTACGACCGGTTTCATGCCAATGCCGACCGTATCGTGCGCGTGGTACATTACGCCAACTGGCCAGGTGGAAACCTGCAATTGGCACCTACCTCAGCCCCTTACGCAGCCGCCTTGAAGAACGACTATCCGGACGTTGAAAAAACGGTCAGGATTCAACCCGAGGGTGGGGGACAGATCACCTACAAAGACGAGAAGCTGACCGTCGACGATATTATGTTCGCCGACCAGTCTGTGTTCGACGTGTTTTCGTTCCCATTTCTGTACGGCGATCCGGCAACGGCGCTGGCGCAGCCTCAGTGTATCGTTATCACGAAAAACCTGGCCGAAAAGCTGTTTGGCAGTGCGGCCAACGCCGTTGGGCAAACGGTTGAGTTCTCGAATCACTTTCCCAACAGGGTGACGGGCGTTATTGACAACGTACCTACTACCTCTCATCTGCAATTCAGCGCGCTCCGGTCGCTGCCGGCCAATTACACCAATGGCTGGCAGAACTTCGAGCTATACACGTACCTGCTGTTGACCAAGGGCACGAACCCTAAAGCACTGGAAGCCAAACTACCCGGTTTTTTCGAGAAGTACATCAAAAAAGAGATGGGTGATGTAACCTACCGGATGGAGCTTCAGCCGCTGACGTCGATTCACCTACAGTCGCATCTGGATTATGAAATTAGTCCGAATGGTACGCTCAGCACCATTTACACGTTCGCCGTCGTTGCCTTCCTGATCCTGCTGATTGCTGGTATCAACTACGTCAATCTGTATACCGTTCGGGCCATTGCCCGTACCCGGGAGGTGGGCGTCAGGAAAGCCATTGGGTCGCGCCGTGGGCAGCTCATCAGCCAGTTCCTGACCGAATCGATGCTGATGGCTTTTCTGGCTGGCAGTGTGGGCATGGTACTGGCCACCCTTTTTCTGCCGCTATTCAACGAGTTGGCGGGTAAAAACCTCCTTATTAGTGAATACGGTCTGCTCACAACGGCTACGACCCTGGCTGGGTTTACGGTGTTGCTTGGGCTGGCGAGTGGCTTGTATCCGGCTCTGCTCTTATCCGATTTTCGGCCGGTAATGGCGCTGAAAGGGCGGCTGGCGGCTTACTCAACCGGTGGGCAATTTCAGCAGGCACTGGTTGTGTTTCAGTTTGTAGCGGCTGTGGCACTGATCAGTTGCTCGTGGGTAATCTATCGGCAGATGGGCTACGTGACCACCAAAAACCTGGGTTTCAACAAAGAGCAGGTACTCACGTTTCACCTGGATGGTGACTCGGTACGTACCCAGATTCAGGCCCTGAAAAATGAGCTGCGAAAAAGCCCACTGATCGAAGACGTAGCGGCCGCCAGTAACCCCATTGGCAACAATAACATCGGCACCAACGGTATGTTTTTCGAGCAGAACGGAGTCATGTCTGCATCTACGCAGCTTGTGCAGACCTTTTCGGTCGACGCTGACTACCTGGGTACGTTGCAGGTTAAATTGGTGAAGGGTCGCAATTTTACTGATGCCGTCAGCGATCGAATGGGCGCCGTGCTGGTGAACGAATCGCTGGTGAAGCAAATGGGCTGGAAAGAACCCATTGGCAGGCGCGTTAAATACTATCTGGGGAAAGACCAAACCGCTGAAGCACAGGTGGTGGGCGTTGTGAGCGACTTCCACACCTACTCGCTCCAGCACAAGATTGAACCGATGGTGTTGCAAATGCCCGCTCCCTGGGAAAGAGATAATTTGTACGTTCGCATCCAGCCCGCCAAAACGGCCGAGGCGCTGGCGTATATCAAAGCGGTCTACCGCACGTTCGACCCTTCGGCCGAGGTTACTTTTCATTTTCTGGACGAAAACTTCTCGCAGCAGTACAAAGCCGAACAAAAGCAGGGACAGGTTCTGCTCACCTTCACGGTTCTCGCCATCCTAATTTCCTGCCTCGGCCTTTTCGGACTGGCGGCTTACGCTGCCGAGGTGCGGACGAAAGAGATTGGCGTTCGGAAGGTATTGGGTGCCAGTGTGGCCAGTATCGTTACGCTGCTCTCAAAAGACTTCCTGAAACTAGTCTTGATTGCTATCATCATTGCCGCACCGTTGGCCTGGTACGCTATGAATAAATGGCTGGAAAGTTTCGCCTATAAGATTGATATCGAGTGGTGGGTGTTTGCCCTGTCAGGTACGTTGGCCGTAACGATCGCCCTGATAACGGTCAGTTTCCAAAGCGTAAAAGCCGCGCTGATGAACCCGGTGAAGAGTTTACGGAGCGAGTAACTGTAGCGCCGAAGCTCCAGCTTCGGTAGTCATTGATTGCTTTAACTACCGAAGCTGGAGCTTCGGTGCTACTCCACGATCATGCTACAGAACTACATCAAAATCGCTTTCCGCAACCTGTGGCGGTCTCCATTGTATAGTGTTCTAACTATTGGCGGACTGTCCCTGGGTATTGCCTGTTGCCTGCTCATTGCGCTTTACGTTTACGACGAACGGAGCTACGACCGGTTTCATCCTAACGCGGCTACTATCTACCGGATTACGGAAAAACAGAAGCAACCCGAAGGTGTATTCGATGTGGCTGTCACGCCCGGCCCGCTGGCGGCTTCGCTAAAAAAAGACTTCCCGGAAGTAGTTGAAACAGCCCGGATAGGCCAGTGGAACGGGCAGCTAAAGGTTGGCAAGCAGGTTTACGAGGAAAAACAGATGTTCTTTACCGATAATGGGCTGTTTAAGCTGTTCGACTTTCCACTGGTCAAGGGAGACTGGCGCACGGCGCTGACCAAACCCTATGAAGTGGTTTTGACCGAGACAACCGCCCGGAAGTATTTTGGTGCCAACTGGCTAGCGAATCCAGCCGTATTGGGGGCACGACTACGGCTCAACAACGACAAAGACTACACGGTGGTGGGTGTGGCTAAAGACGCACCTGGCAACTCACATCTGCAGTTTGGCGTGTTGCTGTCGTTTAAATCGTTGGAATTGTTTGATGAGTGGAGTATAAAGTGGAGCGGGAACAGCTTCCACACGTACCTGCAACTGCGCGATGGTACTGACGTAGCGGCGTTTGCCGGCAAGATTAAGAATCAGTGTATTCGCTACAATCCCAACACCGAAAATACACTTCAGCTACAACCGCTGACGGCCATTTATCTCTATTCTGATTTTGCATTCAACACCGATTGGGGCGTGCGGGGCAGCATTTTTCACGTAAACCTGTTCACGCTTGTTGGGCTGATCGTGTTGCTGATTGCCTGTATGAATTTTATCAACCTGGCAACGGCGCGGTCGGCGCGTCGGTCGCGTGAGGTGGGGGTGCGTAAAACGGTGGGCGCGCGTCGGCAGCACCTTGTTTTTCAGTTTCTGGGCGAATCATTTCTGCTAACGATAGTGGCGGTGCTGGTGGCTATGTTGCTGGCAGGTATGTTGATGCCGTTGTTCAACCAACTGTCGGGTAAGCAGGTAAGCCTCAATTATGGGTCGTTACCCATCTGGCTGGCACTAGGTACGTTAACGCTGGGTGTTGGGCTACTGGCGGGTCTTTATCCGGCTGTTTTGCTATCGGGGTTTCAACCCGCTAAGGTGCTTACGGGAGTGGGTATCAATAACCTGTCTGGGCGTGGTTTCAGGCAGTCGCTGGTAGTTGGGCAGTTTGTAATGTCGCTGGTGCTGATTATTAGTACCGTGTTCGTTTACAATCAGTTGCGGTTTATGCAGACCAAAAATCTTGGGTTCGATAAGGCGCAGTTGATGTACGTACGAATGGGTGGCGATCTGCGGCAGAAAGCGGGCGAACTGAAGCAGGATCTTCTGCGGCAACCCAGCGTTGAGCTGGCCACCACCACTACCGCCCGCATGATCGATATTGCCAATGAATCGAATATCAGCTGGCCTGGAAAACAGCCGAACGATGATTTTTTGATCACGAACATCAACGTCGACGCCGACTTTTTGGCAACGGTGGGTATGAAACTCGCCTCGGGCAGCAACTTCCGGCCTAAAGCAAAAGCGGACACGACTACAACATTTCTGGTAAACGAAACAGCCGCGCGGCGCATGGGCTACACGGCTCAAACTGCCCTGAATAAGCAGGTTGAGTTTTGGGGCAAGAAAGGCCTGATTTCGGGCGTAGTGCAGGATTTTCACTTCCGCCCGCTCAACGTACCCATTGCGCCCATGATTCTACGATACGAGCCCAGCAACCCGTATTTCAACATGCTGGTTAAAATTCGGCCGGGGCAGGCGCAACTGGCTATTCAACGTATCGGTGAACTGTATAAACAGTACGAGAAAGAAACTCCCCTAGAATATGGCTTCGTCGATCAGGAGTTGGACAATCAGTACCGCCGCGAAGAACGTACGGGCCAGGTGATGGGATACTTTTCGGTGCTGGCTATCCTGATTTCCTGCCTTGGTCTGTTCGGGTTGGCGGCCTTCACCGCTGAGCAGCGCACCAAAGAGGTTGGCGTACGGAAAGTACTGGGCGCGTCGGTTGCCAGTATTGTTACTTTGCTCTCGAAAGACTTTCTGAAACTAGTCATCATCGCCATCGTCATTGCCAGCCCGATTGCCTGGTATGCCATGACCCAATGGCTAGCCGATTTTGCCTACAAAATCGACATCGAATGGTGGGTGTTTGCGCTTTCAGGTACGTTAGCTATAGTTATTGCGCTACTCACGGTCAGCTTCCAAAGCCTGAAAGCCGCACTGGTGAACCCGGTGAAGAGTTTACGGAGTGAATAGCGTGGGGCATGTAGAGGCGCAAGATTTTGCGCCTCTCTCGCGTCAGCCATATTATCAATGGTTAACGTTGCCTGGAAGTTAGAGAATTTAAAAAATGCTGACGCGAGGGAGACGCAAAATCTTGCGTCTCTACTCGCGACGAATGGCTTCGACGGGATCGAGGCGGGCGGCGCGCATGGCTGGGTACGTGCCGAACAGAATACCGATCAGCATGGCGATGGCGATGATGAGGCCAAAGGTATTCCAGGTATAAGCGGCCTGGAAGGGCACATCAGTGATGGCTTTGATGATGGGAATGAAGGCCAGGGTGCTTAGAATGCCCAGGGTTAATCCCAGCAGACTGCCCAGCGTGGAAATGGTGATCGATTCGGAGAGAAATTGCCAGAGAATATCGCGCCGTTTAGCACCGAGCGCTTTCCGCACCCCAATTTCAACGGTGCGTTCGGTGACAGAGATCAGCAGTACGTTCATGACGCCTATGCCGCCCACCAGCACCGAAATGCCGACGATCAGGCCCATGATGAGCCGGAACAGCAGAAACCCCTTCGCCGCCTGATCGACGCGTTGCTCGTTGGTGATAATCGTAAAATCGTCTTTACTGTTTTTCGTATTCGTTTTTAGCCAGCCGTTAATCTCCGTTTTCAGCGCAGGTACGTCTTCCACGCTGCCCGCTTCGATCACGCACATAGGCGGCGTAGCGTTCAGCGTGCTGTCTGATAGGAGCGTGATGGGCATTAGCAGTTGCCCCACTTTGGCATCTTTATCGGCTGAAATACCAATGACCGTGAGCGCTTTTCCGTTATAGATTATCTGTTGGCCAATTGCCGTTTTTTCAGGTTGCTTTCCCACCAGTTGCTTCGCCAATTTCTGGTTAATAATGGCCACCGGACGTTTTGTAGTCAAATCGGCTTCTGAAAATGCCTGGCCATTAACAATCGACAAATCGGGGTGCAGGGGCAGGCTCAGGCCGGTGATGATGGCGCCCGTTTTGCGCGTGGGTGTCTGTATCGTCAGCTCGCCATTCTGCCGACAGTATAGATAGCCGATAGCCGGTTTGCTGAGCGACGAGCGCATTTTTTCGAACGAACCATAATTGAAATGGGCAAAATCGGCTTTACGTACCTGCACATCGTTCACCGTTTTGTACGGGTTCGACTGCACCATGATCGCCTTCAATGAGGTTGTTTTGGTAATCTGCTCCTGCGCATATTGCTCCATACCGTCGATCAGCGACAGAATGGCGACCAGCGCCGCTACGCCAATCACAATGCCCAGGATAGACAGCACCGTATGAAAAAACCGCGTGCGAATGTTTTGCAGGGCGGTCGCGAACGAAACTAGTATTTTCTTCATCGGAGCGTGATGCCTGAGCTTGTAACAGGCGTCACGAAATAGCATACTTCCTGACGTAGAGACAATGTGTATGTGATAAGCGGCCGACTGCCTCTGTGGCTCTGTGTTTGACCAATGTAGACTTAACTCGAAGCGATAATACTCACATTACTCTGCCGATGGCTTAAACAGCAGTTGCCGAATCGACACGAGGTGCCCGAACAGCACGATAGGCACGATAAACGTGGGTAACCAGCTAAACGGAAAGTAAGCGATGGCGATGTTCGGCTGATCGAATGCATATTGTTGCAAGGGTGTAGGGGCCGACAGGAGCGCGTACCGGACAATGGTAAACAGCAGGCCCAAACAGAGAACATTCCAGAACAAGAGAAGCGACCGGCTTAGCCATCCTTTGGCGAGACCGTAAGCGACAAACGGGGCCGTGATGCCAGAGATAATATCAAAGTTGCGTCCTTCAAACGTCATCAGTTCCGGTATGGTTTTGTGCACGAACAGCCAGAATAACACTAGTTCAACCGGGATGCGGACGACATTCAGGTACGTTAGGCCAGTCAGTGGCAGGCTATCCACAAAGCGGCGGCCGGCAGCGGTGGCGAACAGGAAAGCGATGAGCAGTACCGTTGGTAAAATACCGAATAAGACAAGTTTGGGTGGTTCGGGTGTAGCTGTTGGGACGTAGATGCCGCTCCACGTCAGAATTGCCTGAATCAGCAACCAGCCCGTCAGTGCCAGCAAAATGAGCAAGGATCGCCGACGGACAGGTTCGGCGCGTGACTGAATTATGACCCGGTAAAAAAGCAGCAGCGTAGCCAGGGTCGTCAGTATGAAAGTGGCTGGAATATAGGCGGGTAGCGTTGGTAGCATAGGGATTGGCTGGATCCTGTAAATCTCGTAAATCCTGCCAAAAAACAACCTACCGATTATAGGCTATTGATGATGAATGGCTAGCGGTAAAATTCCTGGAGACCTTTCAGAAAACTTAACTGGCCAGTGTCCATGTGCTCAAGTTGGCTGTACACACCTCCTTTCACCACCAGTATGTTATTCGCTTTCAGCTTCTTGGTCAGGTCGTTTACTGGTTTTAGATCCCAAATCGGGTTTTCAGCGCCGCCTACAGCCATAAAAATGTGCGTTGAATCATGTCGACCAAGCGATGTTAGCTTCGATGGAAGTTGATTTAAATAAAAATCGTGGTACCAAAGCGAAGGACTGGCCGCGACAAAGTTCTTGAATTCTCCGGTTCTGTTTGTTGTCTGGGCCAATAGTGAATACAAGGTGAAGTACCCGCCGAACGAATGGCCAAGAAGCGATCTATTTTGTTGGGTAGTTCTGAATGTTGAATCTATCGATGGCAATAACTCACTGATAATAAACTGTCTAAATCGCTCGCCGCCACCGATCGTTGTTAGTTCATCGGATGGTAGAGCCGCCGGGTAGAGATAATCTCTGGTGCGCAGTGAATCCATAGCCTCGAATGATTTATAGCCAACGCCCACCAAAATCAGCGGCGGCAACAGACCTCCTTTTTCATATTGTCGTACACTGGCGGCCAACATGGGAAAATGAAAATTAGCGTCTAACACAACCACAACAGGATACCGCTTGGCTGTACTGTCTTTGTATTCGATGGGCATTTGGGTCTGGATGTAAAAGGAGTCGTTTACCGCTGTGGAAAAAAGAGTAAAGCGGTCATTCTCTTGCGCAACTGGAGGCTTGGGTTGTTTGGTAGAGTGGCATCCAAAAGAGAAAAGCAGGCTGCTAATGGCCAGTAGTTTGGCGAGTTGTGCGGTCATATGAGATGGAACGAATAAGGAGTAGATGCGATGATGAGTGCCGATCAGCACCAACCGTTTTAATGATCCGTCTCTTTTTAAGAATTGTTAATACGTGCGTTGCCTCTGAATACTGTCGTCAACGTGGATTGTGGATTGGACTTAAGTGCTTGTACGGCTGTCCGCTTCCAGATGAAAACGTCCGAATGCGGACAGGTTTGAGTAAAATACTTATTATAACTAATTGATTATCAATATCTAAAATTTACGGTATCGGATTTGGGTAGCGTATAGTCAGCTAACGGCACGCGCCTGTATCTTATGTTCCAGAACCATCTCAAAATCGCCTGGCGGAATCTGATTCGCAATAAAGCCTTCTCTGCTATCAACATCGTTGGGCTGGCTATTGGGCTGGGTACGTGCCTGCTCATCGGTCTGTTTATCCTCGACGAACTGAGCTACGACCGCTACAATGAGAAAGCCGACCGCATGGTGCGGGTCGTGTTCCGGGCGTCGATCAACGGGCAGAAGATTCGGGAGGCGCATGTGATGCCGCCTGTGGCGCAAATCCTGAAAGCGAATTACCCCGAGGTAGAGGCGTCTACCCGGTTGCGCTCCGCCTGGCCGCCGCTGATGAGCTACGGCGAAAAATCGTTTCCGAACGAACGCTTTGCCTACGTCGACGCCGACTTCTTCCAGGTATTTACTTTACCACTCCTCTCTGGCAATGCCAAAACGGTACTGGCAACACCTAATACGGTGGTTATCTCACAGTCGGCGGCGGCTAGATACTTCGGTACTGAAAACCCGGTCGGTAAAGTACTGACCGTGAAAAGCTGGAACGCGACCTTCACCGTGACGGGCGTGATGAACGATGTACCTGCCAACTCGCATTTCCACGGGGACTTTTTTGCATCGATGGTTGGTTTGCCCGATGCCAACTCTACGTCGATGATGACCTCGGAATACCATACGTACCTGGTGTTGCCGAAGGGCTACGACTACAAACAACTGGAAGCGAAACTGCCGAAGACCGTGGCCACGTACATGGGCCCGCAGTTACAGAAAGCGTTTGGCATGAGCCTGAGCGAATTTCTGCAGAAAGGCAATCAGATCGGCTTGTTCCTGAACCCGTTGACCAGTATACACCTCCACTCAGACTCGACGCAGGATCTGGAGCCGGGAGGCAATATCCAGTACGTCTACATCTTCGGAGCCATCGCCGTGTTCATGCTGCTGATCGCCTGCATCAACTTTATGA
Organism: Fibrella aquatica; assembly: GCF_041321135.1. Lineage (NCBI taxonomy): Bacteria > Pseudomonadati > Bacteroidota > Cytophagia > Cytophagales > Spirosomataceae > Fibrella > Fibrella aquatica. Next base: position 151,412 of record NZ_JBGGWF010000001.1, read on the forward strand.
ACTTATCCACAGCCGGCGCGTCGAAACGTGGAAAAGAGGTCGGTGTTCGGAAAGTGCTGGGTTCGCTACGTTCCAGCCTGACGACCCAGTTCCTGACTGAATCCCTGTTGCTCACGGCTGTGTCACTGGTTTTGGCTTTTGTATTGGTTGCCGTAGCCCTGCCTTTTTTCGACGATCTGACGGGGAAGGAATTGAGTCTGAACCTGCTGAAAACACCCTGGCTGGTACCCGCTATTTTGCTGCTGGGTACGTTGGTAGGGCTTTTGGCGGGGAGTTACCCGGCCTTTTTCCTGTCGTCGTTCAAACCCATTGCGGTGCTGAAAGGAGGCACGCCGTTTAGTCGGGCAGGCAAGTCGGGTGTTGGCGTTCGGTCTGGGCTGGTCGTGTTTCAATTCTTCATTGCTATGCTACTGATGGTGGGCACTATGGTAGTGTATCAGCAACTCAACTTTATTCAACACACCAAGCTAGGCTACGATAAAGACCAGGTGCTGGTGTTGCGCGACGCGTGGCGACTGGGCAAAAACGAGTCGGTCTTCCGCCAGCAAGTGGAACAGGATTCACGCGTGGCCAATGTGAGCGTGTCGGGCTATTTACCCGCCGGGCCTTCATACAACAACAATTTCAATACCTATGCCGATAACAATTCGTCGCAGCTAATCACCACGTTGCGCTACGATGTTGATGGTCAGTACATTCCCACAATGGGTATGGAACTGGTGGCGGGTCGCAATTTCTCTCCCAATTTCCCAACCGATTCAACGGGCGTAATCCTGAACGAAACCGCCGCCCGAACGTACGGTTGGGCAGAAAGCGCGCTGGGCCACACCATTACCCATTCTGATAATGATGGTAGCCGAATAACCTATCGGGTCATTGGCGTGGTGAAAGACTTCCATTTCAAATCGTTTCACGAACGCATTTCTCCTTTGCTGATGGTACTTGGAAAAGGCGAGGGATCGATCATCATCAAAGCCAAAACAAAAGACATCAGCGGATTGCTGGCCAGCCTGAACAAGCAGTGGGATGCGTTCAAACCTGAGGTACCGTTCAGCTATTCGTTTCTGGACGAAAGTCTGATGCAGACGTACCTGGCCGAGCAACAAACGGGCCGCGTGCTGGGCCTGTTTTCGGGACTAACCATCTTCGTGGCCTGTCTGGGTCTTTTTGGCCTGGCCATGTTCACCGCCGAGCAACGCCGCAAGGAGATCGGCGTGCGTAAGGTGCTGGGCGCTACCGTTGCCAGTGTGGTGGGTCTGCTGTCTAAAGATTTCCTGAAACCCGTACTGATTGCCATTACTCTGGCTAGCCCCATTGCCTGGTGGGCCATGAATCGCTGGCTCGCCGACTTTGCCTACAAAATCGACATCCACTGGTGGGTTTTCGCGCTGTCAGGTACGTTGGCTGTTGCGGTAGCCCTGCTGACGGTCAGTTTCCAGTCAGTAAAAGCCGCGTTGATGAACCCGGTGAAAAGTTTAAGAACGGAGTAGCCTGTAGCGCCGAAGCTCCAGTTTCGGTAGTGATTGATTGATTTTAACTACCGAAGCTGGCGCTTTGGCCTTACATACAATTATGTTCACCAACTACCTCAAAATCGCATTCAGGAATCTGTGGAAGCACAGGACGTTTTCGGCTGTTAACGTGGCTGGCTTGGCTATTGGCATGGCTACCAGTCTGTTGATTCTGGAGTACGTCAGCTTTGAACGTAGCTACGACACCTTTCATCAGCAGGCGAACGATACCTACCGGATTCAGTATAATCAGGTCAACAGCGAGGGGGCCGTTACGGCTAAAGCCACCACGTTTGCATCGGTGGGCCAGAAACTGCGGACTGCCTTTCCGGAAATAGCATCGGTGGTTCGGTTTCACCGGTCCAGTGCGCTGTTGAGTTATGAGCAGCCGAAACAGGTCAACATGTTTCGCGAAGAGAATATTCTGGCTGCCGATCCGGCTTTCCTGACGTTCTTCTCATTTCCCTTGCAGAAGGGAAATGCGGCAACTGCTCTACAGAACCCGAAGTCGATTGTTATTACGCAGACGCTGGCCCGCAAGTATTTCGGCACCGACGAGCCGATTGGGAAAACCATCAAAATGACTGGCGGTTACGGCGACTGGACCGGCAATAACTACCAGGATGTGAGCTATTATACCGTAACGGGTGTACTAGCTGACATTCCTGGTAATTCACATATACAGCTCAATGCCTTGGTGTCGTTTAATCTGTTTTCGCGCGGCGAGGCTGAGCTATCGAACTGGGGCGATAATTTTTACACCTACGTATCGCTGCAACCCGGTTCATTGTCTCAGGCGCTGACTACCAAATTGCCGGCTTTCGCCAAAGAGCTCTTTGGCGAAACGACCAGCGATGGCCTACAGCTTCAGCCGCTGACCAATATTCATTTAGACGCGCCTCTACTGGGTGAATTACAGACCAACGGAAGCTGGATTATGGTGTCGGTGCTGCTGCTGGTGGCGCTGTTCACGTCGCTCATCGCCTGGATCAACTACGTCAACTTGGCCACGGCGAGAGCCACCGAACGGGCCAAAGAAGTGGGCGTTCGGAAAGTCACCGGTGCTTCGGGCGGTGATCTGCTTTGGCAGTTTCTGGTGGAAGCCATCCTGCTGAACGGGTTAAGCCTGTGCCTGGCCGTTGGTCTGGTAGCTGTTGCTCAGCCGGGCTTCAATGCCTTGATTGGTAAATTGTTATCGCTTCAGATGCTGGCCAATACCTCATGGATACTGATATACGCCGGGTTTTTTGCCGGAGGTATTTTGTTGTCCAGCCTGTATCCCCTTTTTATTAATCTAACTTTTCAGCCAGCCGCTGTATTGCGCGTGCATGGGGCAACAATCGGGCGGGGGCTTTCGCTCCGAAAAGGGCTGGTGGTATTTCAGTTTATGCTGTCGATGATCCTGATTGCCGGTTCACTGGTGATGTATCGGCAGTTAACGTTTATGCAACGCGCTGATGTGGGCGTTTCGCTGAATCAGTTGCTAGTGCTCAATGGCCCCGCCACTACCGATTCGACCTACCAGGCTAAGCTACAGGAAATCAAAGCCGGGCTGCTGAATAATCCGGCTATTAAACGGGTTACGGCCTCTAACCTCATTCCGGGAAAACCCATCACTGGTTTGTCGAAGGCGGGGCTGGTCAGGCGGCTGAATCAGCGGGAAGACGAATCAGGGGGGCGCTATTCGTTCTCGCAGGTCGACTATGAGTTTCAGCAAACGTTCGGGGCTCGACTGGTAGCAGGTCGCTGGTTTTCAGTGAAATATGGCGCTGATGCGGTGTCCGGGCAATCGGTGGTCATCAACGAAACGGCTGCCCGCTTGCTGGGTTATGCCAGTCCGGCTGCCGCCATTGGTCAGCGGATAAACTACCGGATGCAGAGCACGCCCACCATTATCGGCGTGCTGAAAGACTACCATCAACTGTCGCTCAGGAAAACGATTGACCCGATCATTTTTGAGCTGGGCGAGTCTCCCGACGGGTATTTCACGGTCAGTGTCAGCCCGGAGAAGCTGCCCGAAACCATGGCGGCCGTTAAGCAGGTTTGGCAGAAGGTGTTCCCTGACAGCCCGTTCTCGTATTTTTTCCTCGATGATTTTTTCAACCAGCAGTATCAGCTAGACTGGACCCTGGCTCAGTTATCGGGGCTTTTTGCCCTGCTGGCCATTGTCGTGGCCTCGTTGGGTCTGTTTGGCCTTGCTTTTCTAACCACGATTCAGCGCACCAAAGAGATTGGTATTCGTAAAGTGCTGGGCGCGAGTGTGGCCAGTATTGTGACGCTGCTCTCTCAGGACTTACTTAAACTCGTTCTGATCGCCATTCTTCTGGCCAGCCCGATTGCCTGGTACGCTATGCACCGATGGTTGCAGGATTTCGCCTACAAGATCGACATAGAGTGGTGGATGTTCGCCCTCGCAGGTACGTCGGCTATCGCCATTGCCCTGGTAACGGTTAGTTTTCAAAGTATCAAAGCCGCGTTGATGAACCCGGTGAAAAGTTTAAGAACGGAGTAGCCTGTAGCGCCGAAGCTCCAGCTTCGGTAGTGATTGATTGATTTTAACTACCGAAGCTGGAGCTTCGGTGCTACCGCTATGCTACGCAACTACATCAAAATCGCCTTCCGTAATTTGGCTCGTAACCGGGTCAATACGCTCATCAATGTAGTGGGGCTGGCCATGGGATTGGCTTCCTGCCTGCTGCTGTTTACGTACCTGCGCAATGAGCTGAGCTATGATACCTTTCATGTTAACGCCGACCGTCTTGTTCGGGTAACGATGGAATACAGCAGTCAGGGGAAAGTGGGGCAGGCCCCTCAAACAGGCACCAAAGTGGCGCCTGAGCTGGGCCGTCGATTCTCCGAGATCGAAGCGGGCGTACGGCTCATCAACGGGCAGGGTGTAATACGGCTGGGTGAGCAAGTTTACAACGAAAAACGCCTGCTCTACGCCGATTCGGCCTTGTTTTCAATGTTCTCGTTTCCATTGCTGAAAGGGAACCCGCAAACGGCACTAGCAGGTCCCAACCTTGTGGTATTGTCGGAAGCGACGGCGGCGAAATATTTCGGTACGACTAATCCGATTGGGAAGGTGCTTCAGGTAAAAACAGGCGGGCCTGCCGACAAGTACCTGACCGTGACGGGTGTGGTGGCTAATAGCCCAGCCAATTCGCAGATAAAATATGACCTGATCGCCTCCTTTACTACGCTGCGGGCATCGAAAACCGAAGAGTGGTGGTCGGCCAATTATGGCACGTACCTGCTGTTGCGGTCGCCCGAAGCCGTGGCGGCCTTGCAGGACAAGATTCCGGCATTCATGAAATCGCAGTCAGGCGAAACGGGTATGATGGGGGGCGATTACCTGACCTACAAACTCGAACCCATCCGGGAGGTTCACCTCCGCTCATCGGTCGAAGGGATGTTTGAACCGAACGGCGACCTGACCTACGTGTACATTTTCGGCATCATTTCGGTGCTTATCCTACTTATTGCTTGTGTCAATTACATAAACCTGGCTACGGCGCGGGCGGTAGAGCGGTCGCAGGAAGTAGGCGTCCGGAAGGTTCTGGGTGCTGAGCGGGGGCAACTCTTCGGGCAGTTTATGGGTGAGTCATTGCTGGTCACGGGCATGGCGCTCTTACTGGGCCTCGGCCTGGCGTGGCTGTTACTGCCGTTGTTCAACGAATTGTCTGACCGGAACTTCAGCGCGGCTGACTGGGCTACACCTTCCTGGATGCTGGGTGTACTGGGTATTGGCCTGCTGGTAGCCCTGATTGCGGGCGGGTATCCAGCCTGGATACTGGCCCGTTTCCAGCCGATGCGAGCGCTTCAGGGGCGGATGATGGCGGGCAGTGGCAGCCTTCGACGGGGGTTGATCGTGGGCCAGTTCGCCATCACCGCTTTCCTGATCGTGAGCACACTGGTCGTTCGCAATCAACTCGATTTCATTCAACACAAAAAGCTGGGCTACAACCGCGATCGTGTGCTGATGTTACCGACCAGTCAGCAGGTAATCGATAAGTTGCAGACGCTGAAACGCGAGTTCAAGCGCAATGGTAACGTGCAGCAGGTGTCAATGGCCTACGAATCGCCGGTGTTTGTGGGAGGCAGCTATAGTATGGGGCGGCCGGATATGAGCGAAAACCAGCAGAAAATGGTAACGGGCCTGCCCATCGACGATGAGTTCGTGAAGGCAACTGGCCTGCGCATCGTATCGGGTGAAGACCTGACGACCGCCGATGTAGAACGGACCGCTCAGCCCGGCGTAGATAGCCTGGACCGCTACCGGTTTCTGCTCAACGAGTCGGGCGCGAAGGAGCTAGGCTGGACGCCGCAACAGGCCATTGGGCAGAAGATGAACGTCAATGGCCGGGCGGGCAAGGTAAAGGCAGTCGTGGCCGACTTTCATTTCTCGTCGCTGAAACAAAAGGTCGGACCTATCGTGCTATTTCCCGAAAACTACGGAAATGTGCTGCTGGTTAAACTGGGTCAGGGTGAGGTCGCCAATACCCTGCCTGCACTGGAACGTACCTGGAAATCACTGCTGCCCGATCAGCCGTTCGAATATGAGTTTATGGACGAGCAGTTCAATACCCTCTACGCTAGCGAAATGCGGACGGGGCGGGTCTTTAGCGTCTTTGCTTTCCTGTCCATTTTTCTGGGTTGTCTGGGGTTGTTCGGGCTATCGGCCTACACTACGGCGCAGCGCACAAAAGAGATTGGTGTTCGCAAAGTGCTGGGAGCCAGTGTGTACAGCATCGTGGCGCTGCTTTCCAAAGACTTCGTCAAGCTGGTAGCGATCGCCATTGTGATTGCTTCGCCGCTAGCCTGGTGGGCCATGAATACCTGGCTAAACGACTTTACCTACAAGGTCGATGTAAGTTGGTGGGTCTTCGCCGTTGCCGGTACGTTGTCGGTGGCCATTGCGCTGCTAACGGTCAGTTTCCAGGCCATCAAAGCCGCGCTGATGAATCCAGTGAAAAGTTTAAAAACGGAGTAGAGGTAGCACCGAAGCTCCAGCTTCGGTAGTTAAAATCAATCAATCACTACCGAAGCTGGAGCTTCGGCGCTACAGTTATGCTACGTAACTACATCAACATCGCGCTTCGGAATTTGTGGCAGAATCGGCTGCTGTCGGGTATCAACGTGCTGGGCCTGTCGGTGGGGCTGGCCTGTGTAGTGGTGCTGGTGCTGTTTGCGCAGAAATGCCTGACCTGGGACCAGTTTCATACGAAGCTAGACCGGCTGTACTATGTGCAGACAGCCAATCCCGACGGGCAAACGTATAACCAGACGGTGTACCCCATTCTGGACCAGATGCTGCGCGATTATCCCGAAATTGAGACGGGAACGCACATTCAGGGTTGGAACAGCCCCTGGATTCAGTACGGCGAAAAGAGCGTACAGCACCGGACGGCGTACGTCGATTCCACCTTTTTCGATGTGTTCAGCTTCGCGCTCAAGTCGGGGAATCCGGCCACGGCACTGCACAACAAACGGTCTGTTGTGTTGAGCGAAGGTGTGGCTCAGAATCTATTCGGCGGCGTTGATCCCGTCGGGAAAACCGTGATGCTGGATGATACCCTCGCGTATACAGTCACGGGCGTGCTCGATAAAATACCGTCGAACTCATCGCAGCAGTTTGAAGTGCTGCTTCCTGCTGCCAACCTGATGGACGATCCGGGTTTTCGCGCAAACGCTGACTGGTACAACACGTTTGCATCGGTGTTCATCATCCTGAAGCCGGGTACCGACAAAGCCCGTCTGGAAGCCAAATTACCGCAACTGGTAAAGCACCATTTCAGCGCTGAGGCCCAGAATCAGCACCTGAAATTGGGTGCCTACAAAGACTTTATTCACGTTGAAAACCCGTCGTTTTCGGGCCTGATCAACGGTGCGCTGATCATTGCAGCTTTTCTGTTGCTGATCATTGGTATCAACATGGTCAATCTGAATACGGCATCGGCGCTGCCCCGTGCTAAGGAGGTGGCCGTTCGGCAGGTGGTGGGAGCTACCCGCCAACTCGTGCTGAACCAGTTCTGGGTCGAGTCGGGGCTGGTCGTGCTGGTATCGCTGGTGTTGTCGTGGCTGTTTGCCAATTACTACCTAATCCCCGGCTTCAACCAGATGCGCGACGGGCGGATGCAACTCGACATTTCGCTGGTCGATGATTACCCGACCATTCTGACGGTGCTTGGCGTGGCGCTGGTGGTAGCCATAGTGGCCGGAACGTACCCAGCCCTGTACCTGATGGGGCTGAACGTGACCGAATCGGTGAAGGGAAAAATCTCGGCCAGTCCGCAGAAGGGTCGCCTGCGGCAGAATGGGTTGATCGTGCTACAGTTCACGCTGGCCATCATTTTCATGCTCGGGACTATCGGTATGCGTGAACAGATTCAGTACATGAAACAGGCCGATCTGGGGTACGATACGGCCAATCTGCTCGTGTTCAAAACGGATCTGGCTTACCGGAACGAAGCCGCCGCCATCTCGCAGGGACAGGTCATTCTGGATAAGCTGCGCCAGAACCCGAACGTGGTGTCGTTTACCAGTTCAGACGTAACGCCGGTTGGCTACCAGAATAATTTCAACAGCTATTACCCCGAAGGTGAAGAGGTTAGAAAAGTGCATATTCGACACGGATCGGGCGCGGTGGGCTACACCGAAACCTATCGGATTCCGATGATCGAAGGCCGCAATTTCTCCGATGCCTCGCCCGCCGATTCGGCCAATAACGCGGTGGTCATCAATGAGTCGGCCATGCGGGCGTTTGGCTGGAAAACGGCGGTCGGGAAACGGCTCCGGCAGCTGAACAACGAACAGGTATTTACGGTCATTGGCGTCACGAAAGATTACCACTACCTAAGCCTGAAAGACAAGGTAGAACCGCTGGTACAATGGTATTCCGGTCGGCAACGCCTAAACAACTTCCTGACGGTGCGTCTGACCGATCAGGCCAAAGCCCCCGCCCTGATCCGTGAATTGGAGACCGCTTTTCAGAAAATACCCGCCCGTCGGAGTCTGTCGTATGTCTACATCAGCGACGAATTGGCCAGAAACTACCAGGCCATCGATAACATTTGGCGCATGATTGGCTTTGTCACGCTCGTAGCCATTCTGATTGCCTGCGCCGGTATTTTCGGACTTATCTCGCTCGTGGCCAAACGGCGCACCAAGGAGATCGGCGTACGGAAAGTGCTGGGCGCGTCGGTGCTGAGTATCACGACCCTGCTCTCGGCTGACTTCCTGAAACTCGTAGTGCTGGCTATCCTGATCGCGTCGCCAATTGGCTGGTGGCTCGGCAAGAAGATGCTGAACTACTTCGCCTATCACACCGACATACAGTGGTGGTACATCGCAGTGGCGGGTTTACTGGCTGTTGGTATTGCCTTAGTTTCCGTTGTTTTTCAGTCAATTAAAGCAGCGTTAGCCAACCCGGTCACGTCATTACGATCGGAATAAAACTAAGCTCATTTATGAAGTATTTTCTCATTGGCCTGTTGCTCTGCCTCAGCGCAGCCACGATGGCCCAACACGCGCCTACTTCGCTTCGGAAACGGATTTCCGACGATGAAAAAACGCTCTCGATAAAAATCGATGGCGTTCAGAACGGACAGTTCGTGCATTTCGATCAGTCATTCGATGTGTCGGGGATGAATCAGCTGCAAAAAGAATGGTTGACCTTCCGGGCGTTTCAGTCGCAACACGTACCTGTATCGGTTAGCGAAATTCCGTGGCTGATTCTATTGACGCTTGGTATCGCCTCGTTGCTGGGTACGTTGCTTATTATCATTTACCAGACACAACGTGCCTCACAGATGAGCGCCGTAAAGGGATTTTAACTTACCGTGAAATGAATGTGGTTTGGGACAGTTACCATGTACTGCCCCAAACCCGCCCCAAGCCTCGTGCCCAATGCCCTATGCTTCATAACTACATCAAAATCGCCCTTCGCAACTTGTGGAAACATAAGCTGTTCTCGTTCATCAATATCTTCGGGTTGGCGTCGGGGTTAATGGTGTGTATGGTCATGATTACTCATCTCAAAGGCTCGTTCGAGTACGATGACTTTCACCCTCATCGAAATCGGATTAGCCGTATTCTGACGGATGTGACCGACCGAGGCGGGAATCGAATGGCTTTTGCTACTACCCCTTTACCTCTTGCCGACGCATTAAGTTATGACTATGGATTTATAGAAAAAACAACGCGTGTGGTGCGAGTTTACGGCGATTGCTACGCTCAGCGAAGCTGGTTTGACAATGTAGTGACGTTAGCCGTAGACCCATCTTTCTTTCAGGTCTTTGGCTACTCGTTAGCGCAGGGATATCCTGCTGCTGCACCCAATACGGCCGTGCTGACTCATGAAACCGCCATCAAACTTTTTGGACATGGTAATCCGCTGGGGAAAACCATTCGCCATAATCAGCTTGGCAATCTGACTGTGACAGGTGTATTGACTGAGCACGCACCTCATACCCACTTGTTTTTCGATGTGTTGGTATCGACGTCATTTGAAACGCCACTCTTCCAGCAACAACTCACTAACTGGCAGCAGTATGAAGCAGGGTATACCTATGTGCTGTTGAAGCCGGAGACACACCTTCAAACGTTAAAAACAGCGCTTACGCAATTAGCTCACCGGCACAGTTCGAAGTGGGCGCGCACAGCCGCTACCGAAGCAGGATATACATTCCGGATTCAACCGCTAAACTCGATCTCGCCCGCCAAAGAAGGGCTGAGAAACGGAACTGATGAGCCGGGCCGCCTGGAGTTACTTATTGAGCTGGGGGTTGGGCTGCTTACGTTGCTGTTGGCTGGCTTCAATTACATCAACCTTACACTTGCGCGTGCCACCAATCGAGCCCGTGAGGTAGGAATCCGAAAGGTGGCCGGTGCCCGGCGATGGCAGTTGATAGGGCAACTCACTATCGAGGCAATGATTCTATCGCTAAGTGCGTTGGGTATAGCCTATCTGATGATGCTGGTAATCAGTCCAATGCCTTCTATTCAGCAGTACTTTATTGGTGGTGTCAGGCAGGATGTTACCCTGTGGCTTATATTCATACTGTTCAGCCTGACAGTTGGGTTTATCGCCGGCCTTATTCCAGCGCGCATATTATCAGGCGTCGACGTTGTGACAGTGCTACGTTCAGCTACCGGCCTCAAAATCATTCGGGGAGTATCCATGCGTAAAGCGCTGATTGTCTCACAGTTTACGCTGACTCTTATTGCTGTTATTTTTATTATGACCATGCTTCGCCAGCAACAATTCATGGCCAGAGCAGACTATGGTTTTCGGCGCGAAGGGGTGTTGCTTGTTCCTGTAAGCGAAGGAAAGGGCCAACGGCTATCAGCTAACCTATCGCGGCAGGCCGGGGTGCAATCCGTCGCCAATGTGTCGCACCGGCTAGGAGGTACCGGTGGCTTCATATACACATCAGTGCGTTTGCGGAAATCTGCTTCCGATTCAGTGCGAATGTCTTTGATGAGTGTTGATGCCGGTTTTTTGCCTACGATGAACCTTACGTTGCTGGCGGGACAGAATCTTCCTGAGTCGGTAGTTGATTCAGTAGGACAATTTGTTGTCATCAACGAGAAAGCGGCGCATCAACTTGGATTTGTAGACGCCCGAATAGCGGTGGGGCAACGGTTCTGGTTAGATGACCGCCAGGAACTGACCATTATAGGTGTGATAAAAGACTTTAACCACTCAAGCCTTGCCCAAAGGCTTGAACCGCTAATACTGCGCTATCAACCTGCTGCTTTTCGTTACCTCTGCATAGCCGTTATGCCTGGCCAAGAAACAGCTATGCAGGCAAAAACAGAAGCGATTTTTCGGCAGATCGATCCGCAGCAATCCTTTGCGGGGCAGTGGTATACCAGTTATCTGGAAGAGCGCCATGCCCGCAGTAATGATACAAACGTCTTGCTCGTGCTCATTGGTTTGGCTCTGTGCATAGCTTGTCTTGGGCTATTCGGAATGGTTACTTATCAGACCGAGATTCGAACCAGAGAGGTAGGCGTTCGTAAAGTGCTGGGCGCATCGGCTACGCAGATTGTGGCCCTGCTTGCCCGAGACTTCGTTAACCTGCTGCTCGTTGCCGCTATGATCGCACTTCCGATTGGCTACCTGTATAGCAGACTTGTACTCGCCAATTTCGCTTACCATGTCGAGGTTGGCTTTGAAACATTGGGCACCTGCCTGCTGCTCCTAATGGTGGTGGGTGGCCTTACAATCGGATGGCGAACGTACCTCGCTGCCCAGGCAAATCCTGTAAAATCCTTACGAACTGAATAAACTTCTACGATCATGGCGCACATCGCTATTCCTATTCCGAACGTACCTGGCAAACAGGACATCGAAATTGACGTGACTATCAACGGGCAGAAACAGGCCTTGCATTATCGTGTCGAACTCTTCTACTGGAGCGACTGCACCGTGCCGACGTTCGATCGGGTCGAGTGTATTCAGCAATTGCTGGCCAGCTACGATCAGGATTGGACGTTGTACTACATTGGTGCCCCTACTGACGAGTTCGTGCCAGTCACGTTTGTAAGGAAAGAAGATCTGATCAAACAGCGCCGCCTGCGACAACTGGCTTAGAGCGGGGGCTAGGGGGCTTGATCTGCAATCTCGTTCAGGGTGGGCTTGGCTAGGGTTAAGACCGGAATAAAAGCTTACAGAAGAATTTCGTAAAGTTCGGCGGTAGTTAGTATGTTATCAAAACCGAGTCCTCTCAAATGCTTAATCAGCTTTTTGTCTCCCGTCCATAACCAAGCCTTTTTTTGTAGAGTCAAGGCAACAAAACTGATATCATTGGCATCAACTCCAGCGGTTAAACGGTCGGCTTCAAGCCAATTATCTTTCTCGATCATCGTTTAGTTGATGAAATCGATTTGCTTTAAGATCGTGTAGAGTACTATACTAACGTCATTGACCGGCTGCTTGGCTAATTCAACAATCTTAGCCTGATGTTTGAATAATTCAGCAAAGGCGTAATGGCAACTGACTCGCTCAATCGTTGGCAAAGGGCTGAGCAGAATCTCTGTGATTTTGTTGTTGGGTGAGATGCAGGCACTCAATAGAATATTTGTATCGACAACGACAATCATGGGAGAAACCGTGACTTGTTCTCCGACCACCATGACTTGTCGATCTGTTGAGCTAGTTCGGTCGCCTGTTCTTCTGCTCCCTGATTGCTAGCCGTAATCTCCAATACATTGATGTAGTCGATCAGCTTCTGAACGGCCTGCATATTGATAGAGCCGCTCGTTTCAATCAAGATATTTCGGTCTTGTTGTGTGATAACCATGGTGTCTACCCTTTTATCAAATGTACTATATCTTAACTCAAACTGCCAGATCCAGATTTTAATTCGAATTGGCAGTTTGAGTTAACACGTACCTACCGCGTATAGAGCGATCCTTTGGCGATGGTCGACTCGTATTCGTAGTTGATCGTTTCCAGGAATTTGCCCGTTACCCAACCAATGTCGGCGTCGCGGATGAAAACGAAGCGTTTTGGCCCGCCTTTGCTATTGTAGCCATTCATTGTGGCTTCCAGTAACAAAATGCCCGCAATCAACTGCTTCTGATTCAGTTGATTCTGAATCTGGCCGATGTCACGAGCGGCTTTGTCGCGGGTGGCTTGATCGGTAATCTCGGTCAAGTTAGGTTTTGTTAGGGTCGAAAAATCGTTCAGAACCAGGTTTTTAAATTGCGTGATGTCGGCCTGACTAATCGGAACGGCCGTGGTCATGGCTTTCTCGGGATGCAGGTACGTGACCAGCGCCTGGGTAATGGCCCCACCTACGCCCACCGTTTGGCGTTGCTGAATACCGGGTAGGTCGGGCGTCAGGCTCTTTTCGGCCAGTCCGGTAGTTGCCCGTTGCGCTTCCCGCTTGAACGCATCAATATTCATCGACCGTTTCGGGTCAATCTGCTCAACCAGTGTGTTGATCCCAATCGGGAAATTCACTGAATGAAACTTCTTGGTATCATCGAAATAGCCGCCCATTACGCTGCCGCCGCCGATATTAAGGGCTGAGGTAGATGGCCATACTTTGCGCGGAATAGCCCCAATTGTGAACAGTTCGGCTTCACGAGCGGCGCTGATCGTGGTGTCGATGCGCAGGTTGGTGCCGTTAGGTAAAATCGCTGCCAGTTGGTCATAAAGACGGTTTTTGTCGATCGGTTTGCCGTTCCGAACATCGCTGCTGAACACAATAAATACCCGCTCGTTGGGAATGTTATACCGCCGAATCGAGTCCAGGCATTCTTTCAGGGCAACGCGGCCTTTCTGAGGTGAATTAGAGGCGTCGGCCACCAGTGTCACATCTGGAATATCGATCACCGACCGGATGTCTTTTTCGTAGAAATCGCTTTCGTACTGCGTCTTGAAAATGGCCAGCTTGATGTCCGATGCGCCAATCTGAATGCCGGCGTATAAGTTCTTGCCCGACACATCGCGGATGATTTCGTTGACGCCCCACGCGCTCGCTACGTATTTAAGTTGTGCATACTGGGTACGTGCTTTTTCCAGATAACGCACCGACGTATCGAAATCCTGCAAATCTTTATACGAGAGTCCCATCACTTCGTTGGCAATAGCCTGCCAGTATAAACTGCCTTTGGTGGCGGGAAAAGCACGCTTCAGTAAGGCAATCGACTCGTCGGATTTGTCGACTTCACGCAGCGTAATCGCTAATTTAATGTATTGAATGGCCTGCGTAAGCGATTTAGCTTGTTGGGCAAAGCTGGTCAGCGTAAAGCCGACAAAGAGGAGAGAGAAGAGTAAACGTTTCATAATTAATGGGTTGTTAACGCTAAAAAGTCCGTTTTTTTCGGTTGAGAACACGCTCAAGAGCACTTTCATCGGGCGTAGGCTCAGCCTCTGCACGCGTGGTTTCTGTCAAACGCGGCGAAACACGAATGTTCTTTTTGGTTGTACGTACGGATTCTGGCTCCGGTGCGATGTTGGCCGACGGGTCTGTCATGGTCAACGCCAGCCGAAGCGGGTAATCGGGTTCATACGGGCTCTCCGGGGGCGTGCTCTGCGGAAGGCGAGCGTGTCGGGCTCCCCTTTTGCGGGTGCGATCCGAAGAGCGTGAACCAGCCAGAGAAGTGGCTGCCACTTGCCCGGTTTGGGTGCTGTACCAACCTTCGGTACTGTTGAGAATGGTTCGACCGTCTACGAAACGACTCTTGCCGCTGTACCTGACCAATCCCGCTGATAAATCATACTCGATCCGGGTAGCGGTCAGTACCGTTTTGTGGTGCTGAAAAAGTACATGGCCAAGTAATGTTGCCTGCCGGGTAAGCCCGTCGTAAATCAGGGAATCGCTTTTTACGGTAATGGAATCGCTCTGGACCAGAAGCACATGTCCGCCCGCATACACACGGCTGGTTTTCTGCTGATGCGCGGCCCTGTCGCAGAATAGAACAACCTCTTGATGCCTTAACCGGACATGGCCGACATACCGACGAACGTCTTCCTCCTGAGTGATACGAATGGCTTTCCCGGGTAGAACTTCCAGCTTAACAGGGTCTTTACTGGCTGAGGGTGAGATTGGTTGGCGTTGTGCCAGTGCTGTAAAATGAAAACACGTAAGTAGTGGGATTACATACAGTTTACTCATGGCAATAAAAAGCTCCCTACAGAGCGGCGATTCATGAATGGGTTGAAAAGCTACATACTCCAATGTAGGTGATCTGGATGCCTGAGACTGACAGAATTGATGAATAATGCTACAGTCATTCTACAGCGATACCGTAAAAAAATAGCAGCGTAACGGCTGGCCACCCGTACTCATTCGGACGGAATGCTGTCCAGTTTCGGACAACGTACCAGAGGAAAATCGCCTTCTATCACCTGAAAACGCACTTTTCAAGTCGTGGCATGACCCTTGACGAGTGGTAGCCAAACCCCTTCGTTATGCTGCGTTCGTACCTTACCCTTGCCCTGCGTCAACTCTGGCGAAACCGGCTGTATACAAGTCTTAACGTGCTGGGATTAGCCATCGGAATTAGTGCCTGCTGGGTCATTTTCCAGATCGTTAGTTTCGAGTTTAGTTTCGACCGAAATCATGCCAATGGCGACCGGGTACACCGTGTGGTGAGCCGCCTTGAGATTGATGGAAAAGAAATGGGACACGCGGGTGTGCCCAAGCCATTGGCGGGTGCTATTCAGACAAAAGTAGCCGGGGTCGATCTGACCGTGCCGTTTCAGAAAATATACGAACCATCGATCGATGTGGCCGCTGCCGTGCCCAATACAAAGCCAGTTCGTATCGACGCCATTGGCTATGTTTGCCGCACTACCACCGATTATTTCAAACTTGTTCCCTACACCTGGCTGGCTGGCGACCCGACCAATGCCCTTGCCGAACCAGGAAAAGTGGTGCTGACCCAAAGTCGCGTGCAACAGTATTTTCCCCGACTGACACCGCAACAGGCCATTGGCCAACAGCTTACTTACTATGGATTCAATGATACTACTCGCACGGTCGTGGCGGGCGTCATTGCCGACCTGACGTACCCAACCGATTTCGACGGCAAGGAATTTATCTCGCTGGTGGGCGACAAAACCTACAATGACCCGGATGAATGGGGCAGCATCAACTCCGACAACTGGCTGTATGTGCTATTGCAACCAAATGTCAACGTCTCGCGGCTCAGCGAGCAGGTCACCCGACTGACAAGGGCGAACGCGGCTCCGTTGTTTCGGAAGTGGGGCACCAGCGACATGAACCAGCAGGTAGTCTTTCAGCCCCTTTCCGACATTCATTTCAACCCCGATTATGCAGGGCGAGCCGATAAGAAGAGGTTGCTTAGTCTGGTTGGTCTGGCCCTGTTTGTGCTAACGCTGGCGGTGGTCAACTACGTGAACCTGAGTACGGCGCAGGTGCCGCAGCGGGCCCGCGAAATTGGGGTACGTAAGGCGCTCGGTAGCAGCCGGATGGCGTTGATGACGCAGTTTCTGGGCGAAACCGCATTGGTTACGGCGCTGGCCTTGCTGGTTGCCTGGCCACTCTCGGGCCTGTTCATGCAATCATTCCATGACCTGATTCCTGAAGGCACCACCGACTACCTGAATGTGTGGCTGCTGACGGCATTTTTAGTCGTCTTGCTCCTGCTAGTCAGCGTGTTTGCCGGAACGTACCCAGCCTGGCTCATCACCCGGTTACAGGCCGTGAAGGTGCTGCGATCGGGAAAGAACGTGATGCTGTCGGGACGTTCGGGGCGAATCACGTTACGGAAAAGCCTGATCGTTTTTCAGTTCATCATTGCTCAGGTGTTTATTGTTGGGGCGATCATTATCGGGCAGCAATTGCGGTTTGCTTTTACCAAAGAGTTGGGCTTTACCCGACAGGCCGTGGTGCTGGTAAAAGCGCCCATGAAGTACGTCTGGAACGAAAAATCGCCGTTACGTACCCGGCACCTGACCCTTCGCGAGACCTACCGCCAGCTTCCCGGCGTGGCCACGGTAAGCCTCGGCGACGCGCCATTGACCGGTTCTTATTCCACCGGCGAGGCGCGAATCAAAGGCCGAAAAGGACAGGAGATTCTGGCGTCCATTCAGCGGAAACACATCGACACAACCTGGCTGAACCTCTACGGCATAACGATGCTGGCGGGCCGAAACCTCTACCCATCCGACACCGCCCGCGAATGGATCGTGAACGAAACGGCCCTGGAAACTTTTGACCTCGGCACCCCGCAACAAGCCATCGGCAAGATGTTGTACGAAGGTAAAAAGGCGTATCCGGTGGTGGGCGTGGTGAAGGATTTCAATACACTGGGTATCTCGCGGAAGATCAACTCGGTGGCCCTGATGACCGAAACGCGCACCAACAATACGCTCAACATCAAAATGGCCTCGACCAACCCCGCCGACTGGTCAGGTACGTTGGCAGCGTTGGAACAGGCTTGGAAAAAAGCCTATCCGGATGATGCGTTCAAGTACGAGTTTTACGACGATTCGATGCAGCACCTCTACCGGGAAGAGCAAACCTTGTCGCGCATTGTCAACCTGGCCACGGCAGTCGCTATCCTGATCTCGTGCCTCGGCCTGTTCGGGCTGGCAACGCTAACGGCCTTCCAGCGCACCAAAGAAATTGGCGTACGCAAAGTGCTGGGCGCCTCCGTAGCGAGTGTAGTGGCGCTGCTAAGTCGGGAGTTTGTGGTGCTGGTGGGCATTGCTATCGTCATTGCCACGCCGCTAGCAGGCTGGGGCATGCACCAATGGCTTAGCAACTACGCCTACCAGATCAATCTGTCGTGGTGGCTCTTCGCCGGTGCCGCCGCCCTGGCGCTGATTATCGCGCTTGCCACCGTCGCCTTTCAAAGCATCCGCGCCGCCATCGCCAACCCGGTCGATAGTTTGCGGAGCGAGTAAAGTAGCACCGGAGCTCCAGCTCCGGTAGTAAGAGACGTCTTCACACTACCGAAGCTGGAGCTTCGGTGCTACAGTTCACAGCGTTATGCTACGTACCTACATCCTTCTTGCGTTGCGCCAATTGGGGCGTAACCGGTTGTATTCAGCCCTGAACATTGGCGGACTGGCCGTTGGGCTCGCCGTGAGCGCCTATATTGGGCTATACGTCTGGCACGAATTCCACTACGACCGGTTTCACCCGTTTGCCGAACGTACCTATCGGGCGCTGTCTGTGTCGAAATACGACGGGCAGGAAATGACCATGACCAACATGCACGAGTCGTTTGGCCGGGAAGCGAAACGGCAATTGCCTGAGGTAGAACAAATCGTGCGTTTTTCGGCAGGAATGGGTCCCGTCTGGGTGCAGGCGGATGCTGACCACCAGCAAAAACCAGCCAACGTAGGCTTTGCCGATCCATCGTTGCTGACGGTCATGGGCTTCGGCCTGGCTGAGGGTGACCCACGAACGGCACTGACTGAGCCGGGAAAGATCGTGCTGACGAAGCCGCTGGCTGAGAAGCTATTCGGTAATCAGAACCCGGTTGGGAAGACGATCACCTACGACAAAAACTATCCGCTAACAGTCAGCGGTGTATTTTCTGATTTACCCACCAACACTATTTTCCGGTTCGATGCGCTGGTGTCGCTAGCCTCCATGCCTACGCTGGGCGAGCGCAAGAAGCAGAGCTGGGAGCATGCTGGTTTCCTAGACACGTACCTGGTGCTACGACCCGGAACAGACGTAGCTAAAACCGCCGAAAAGCTGAAATCGGTGAATAAGGGCGTCAAGTTTATGGATGCCAAAGCGTCGTTCCTGCTCGAAGCCCTACCTGATCTTCACCTGCACAGTCATTCCGTTACGGCCGATACACGCCAGAATCTGTATATTTTCCTGGGAATCGCCCTGCTGATTCTGGCTCTGGCCACCACCAACTACGTCAGCCTGACCACCGCCCGCGCCACGCAACGGGCCCGTGAAGTGGGCGTTCGGAAAGCCATCGGCGGGCAACGGCGCGAGCTGGTTGCGCAATTCTATACGGAGTCGTTTCTGACCACTACGCTAGCCGTTAGTCTGGGCCTTGGCCTGCTGGCGATGTCATTTCCGTGGATAAATCAGCTGCTGGGTATTAATATGGATGGGCGCGTTTTCGATGACGCCAGTTACTGGCTGTTACTCGCTGGCCTGTGGCTTGGCTGTTCATTACTGGCTGGTAGTTATCCCGCTTTTCTGTTGTCCGGTTTCCGGCCGCAGGATGCCCTTAAAAGTACGGTGTCGGGCGGGCGGCAGGGTGCGGGTATGCGTCGCATTCTCACGACGGGTCAGTTTGCCGCGTCGGCTGGTTTGCTCATGTGTAGCTTGATCTTCTTTGCACAGATGCGCTTCCTGCGGACAAAAAATATTGGTCTCGACCGGGCGCAAGTTGTGTCTGTTGCCATTGACAAAGAGATGGCCCCCCAGTACGCGGCGTTGCGCGATGCCGTTCGTCAGTGGAACGGTGCCGATCAGGTGGCCGCTACCAATACGCGCCTGTTTACTCCATTCGTAGCTATTTATTTTTTGACCGCAAAAAAGACCCAAAAGCAATCGATGGTCAACGTGCTGACGGTTGATAAATCGTTTTTCAAGACACTCGGCATTGGCTGGAGTGTACCGCCGGTTGGTTGGAACGACAAAGCCATTACGAAGGAGCTGCAGGTGTATAATCAACAGGCGATGAAAGAGGCGGGCGAAACAGTTCGTGTCGTACCGCATCCTGACCCATACGGTTTTAATAATCAGGGCTTGCAAGGCATTACGGCAGATTTTAAGCTTTTCGGATTGAAACAGGAACAGTCGCCGGTGATGCTCTCGGTCGTGAGTGATACCAGCCGGGCTGTGGTAGAGAATGGCGGTTATTTGCTGGTGAAACTGAACCCGAATCAGGACGTACCTGTGGCGCTGGGGCAACTCAAACTCCTGTACGAACAAGCTAACCCACCCGCCCCTTTCGATTATTACTTCCTCGATGATGCTTACAACAAGCTTTACGAACAAGAGCAGCAACTGGCTACGCTGGTCAATGGCTTCACTATCCTGACCCTGTTGGTTGCCTGTCTCGGCCTATTGGGCCTGATGACGTTTACGGTTGAAGCCCGCACCAAAGAGATTGGTATCCGTAAAGTGCTGGGAGCCAGTGTTGCCGGTATTGTCGGTATGCTCAGTCGCGAGCTAGTGGCATTAGTTGCCGTGGCCGTCCTGATTGCCAGTCCGTTGGCGTGGTGGGCTATGAACAAGTGGCTGGCCGACTTTGCCTACCATATCACCATCGAATGGTGGATATTCGCGATGGCTGGTGCCGGGTCTATGCTCGTTGCGCTACTAACCATCAGCGTCCAAAGCATCCGCGCCGCTCTGGCCAACCCGGTAACTAGTTTGCGAAGCGAGTGATGTTCAAACCTGTAAGGTCTTCGGAGACCTTATGGGTTTAAAAACTGTACCAAATCCAGACCGATCAATTCCGAAAACGAGGTAGCGGTTGCCACGCCACCATCGCCTTTGCAATACCGGAGCCATTCGTTGGTTCGGTAGTTGTAGACGAAGCCTTCCAGGATGCCGTAGTCGTCATCTTCGATGAGTCGAATTATTTTTTTGAGATCGTTTCTTTGACCATTAGTCTGGCATACTTCAACGATCAGGCGAGTCTGCTCAGTTGTATGGTCAAAGAGCAACACGTCTGGTACCGGGTTGCCATAGCCCTCAGCAAGCATGGTCTCGGCGAGCGGTTCGTAAGTGAGTGTGCGATCTTTGTAATACAAGATGCCCAAACCTACATGCAACCGGGAAATGATTTGCTGATGCCGCATAGGCTCATTCGCGCCGTCGTCATTCACTAATGAAGCTGGAGTGGAGCTGTTTGGGTATGCGGTCATAAATCAAGTACTGGTTTACTCCTCAAATATAGTGAATCTCTTAGTCTTGATTAACGTATTGATAGTCAGCAAATAATGGCCACTTTTTGCCATTATTTATAGATCATCTTGCGGGTCATGCCGCCGTCCACGACAAAATTCTGGCCGGTAATGAAATCATTGGCTTCGTCTAGCAGGAACAGGATCATCCGGGCAATATCGTCGGGGCGACCAACGCGACCGGCGGGGTGCTGACTGTGATCGGCGGGGCGTAGCTTGTCGGGATCCTGATGGCCTTTCTTGAGGCCCGATACGTCGATCCAGCCGGGGCTGATGCAGTTGGCACGTACCTGCGGGCCGAGACTCATGGCCAATGAATGCGTCAGCGCGAAAATACCTCCTTTACTGGCCGAATAGCCAAATGTGTCAGGCTCTGACTGAAACGCCCGCGTTGAGCAGAGACTGATTATCGTGCCCCGTTGCTCGCGTAGATGCGGTGCCGCGTATTTGGCGCAAAGAAACACACCCGACAGGTTCACACCGATCGCTTGGTTCCACTCGTCAAACGTCAGTTCATCGATGGATTTCTCTTGCATGATCGCCGCATTGTTGATAAGCGCATCGATTCGGCCAAACTGCTTTACTGTCTGCTTGATCGCTTGCTGAACTGACTTTTCGTCCGACACATCGCACTGAATAAACTGGGCGTGAGGGTGCGAAGTGCCTAGTCCCTCCTCTGCTTCGGCAAGCGCTTCGGGGTCGGCTTCCCAAAGTGAAACGGCATAATTGTGATTGAGCAGAAACTCGGCGGCAAAGCGGCCAATGCCCTGCCCTGCGCCGGTGATGATAACGGTTTTCATAACGGATAAACGCTGTAGTACGCGTGGGGAGCAGTGCAAATTAGTAACCGGCCAGGTACGTTGCCAAACCTATAAGGTCTCTGAGACCTTGTAGGTGTAAAATCCCGGACAACTACCGTCCGCTTTCGGACAAGAATCTGGTAAGAAATGGCTTCATTAACCCGAAATGGCGTTTTTCGGATGTTGGCACGGCTGTTGATCTTCTTGTGTACGACCTATAACTGAGCCTATTGCTATGTGCCGCCACTACCTCACCATTGCCTTCCGTAACCTGCGTAAAAATCAGGTATTCACCACCATCAACGTAGTCGGGTTGGGTCTTGGCATTGCAGCATTTGGGCTTATCTGGGAATACATCGCTTTTGAACGGAGCGTCAATCAATTCCATCAGAAATTGCCGACCCTTTACCGGGTTCTGTTGCAGGATAAATCGGGGCAGAACTGGGAGTTCGGTCCGTCGGCGCTGGCTCCGGATGCGCAGGCTGCTTTTCCGGAAATAGAAAACGTTTGTCGACTTGTAACGGGCGCAGCACAAGGAATTGTACGTGTACAACCTGCAAAAGGAGAAGCCAAAACTTTCCGCGAGGCTAACGTGGCGCTGGCCGATGGCAGTTTCTTTTCCATGTTTACGTTCTCATTAGTGAGCGGCACTCCGGCCAATCTCAAACAACCCAACATCGTCTTTTTATCAGCATCAACGGCCCGTCGGTATTTTGACAAACAACCAGCGCTTGGCAAAACGATCACCGTTAACGGTCAGTTTGGCCAGCATCTATATACGGTGGGGGGCGTATATACCGATATGCCCGAAAACTCGGATACCCGCTTCGATCTGGTCTACTCCCTGCAAACACTGGCTAATCCGGCCAACCTGAATGGAAATGACTGGGCTAGCCTGACCAGCTACAACAGTAATTTTCTGCAAGCTTGTCTGCAACTCAAACCCGGCACCGATGCCGTTGCGCTGGCGCGGAAAATGACAGCGTTTTATCGGTCTAAAAAAACGGACGAAGAAACGACATCAGTGCAGTTGCAATCATCGAAGTACGCGCACCTTGGCGAGTCCCTGAGCGATCCGTTCGTGACAGTGGGCAGTTTGTCGTTTGTCTATCTGCTGAGCGGGTTGGCCCTGCTAATTGTGCTTATTGCGTGGCTCAATTACATCAACCTAAGCACCGCTACTGCCCTGACCCGCGCCAAAGAAGTGGGTGTTCGGAAGGTTGTGGGGGCCACTCAGGGCCAATTGGTTGGGCAGTTATTGAGTGAGTCGTTGTTGATCAACGCGTTGGGTCTTCTGATGGGTTTGCTGTTGATCGGGCTGGTGCAACCCGTCTTCAATCAGTTTGTGGGCAAACAACTTAGCATAGGTACGTTGCTGGCTGGCCGCCCCGGCGAGCCAGGCCTTTGGGTTTGGGGACTTCTTGCCCTGCTGGCAGGCGCCCTCCTATCGGGGTCTTATGTAGCCTACGCCCTTACCCGAACCCGCTCTGTCGATATGATGCGTGGCGGCGTGGGGAGTCACGGCCGGGCCATCTGGCTACGGCAGTCGCTGGTGGTGGTTCAGTTTGGTATTGCACTGGTGCTGATTGTAGCCACCATGGTTATGTTTCAGCAAGTGCAATTTTTGCGTAATCGCCCGCTTGGTCTGAATATGGACCGGTTGGTAGCCATAAAAAGACCAGAGGTAGGTACACAATCGCCTGATTTTAAGACGCGTCGGACGGTTTTTCAACAGCAGATTAGCCAATTGGCCTCCGTACAGGAATGGTGCAATACGGGCAGTGTACCCGGTAATTTTTACAATTTCAGTTCGGCGGGTATTACGCGTCAGAATCCTCGGTCCGGTGAAGAGAAGCGGACGTATAACATGATTTTTGCCGACGAGAAGTTTCTGCCCACGTTTGGTATAAAACTGCTGGCTGGTCAGAATTTTACCAGGGCGCAGGCAGAGGCTGATTACGAAAAAGGCGGGGCCATTATTCTGAACGAAAAAGCGGCGCTGGATATGGGCTTTGCGTCGGCGGCAGATGCCATCGGGAAAACGGTGCTATGGGGAAGTAGTTTTGAGGTAGTGGGTGTGGTTGGTAATTACCGGCATCAGTCGCCGAAGCAACCAACGGAAGCCGTCATGCTGATTCCTCGTGCCAACAATGGTTACCTGACTATTCGGCTGGCACCCGGCAACACCGCCCGGGGGAGGGAGGCTGTTTCTGATCAGATAGCCGAGCTGGGGCAACTGTACAAAGCAAGCTATCCCGGCAATCCGTTCGATTATTTCTTCGTCGAAGAGACCTACAACGAGCAATACCAGACCGAGAAGCAGTATGGTCAACTGTTCAGTGCGGCGGCGGGTCTGGCCATTTTTATCGCCTGTCTTGGCTTGTTTGGTCTGGCGGCGTTCACGGCACAACGTCGCACGAAAGAGATTGGTGTTCGCAAGGTGTTAGGAGCGAGTGTATTAAGTGTAGTGTCGCTCTTGTCGAAAGACTTTCTACAGTTGGTTGGCATTGCCTTTATGGTTTCCGCCCCCGTGGCCTGGTGGGCAATGGATAGATGGCTGCAGAATTTTGCTGAGAAAACACCTTTGCATTGGTGGCTTTTTGCGGGGGCAGGTACGTTGGTAGCCCTTATTGCGCTACTAACCGTTTCGTACCAAAGCATTCGTGCTGCTGTGGCCAATCCGGTAGCAAGTCTGCGGAGCGAATAGGGGAAGTAGATATCGCGTATCTTAGTGGACGCTGGTTGCTGGATGATGAGCAAAGAGCATTCTAATCCACTATCCGATGTCCAGCGTTTAAGATCCGACTGTCTTTTCCCTGAAAACGATGCCAAAAAATATATTGGGTGGGCCCCTGACCTGCTGTTGTAAGAAACCAATGACCGGCTATTACCGCGACGGATTCTGCCGAACCGACGATCAGGATACGGGCCGCCATGTGGTATGT
Source organism: Fibrella aquatica (assembly GCF_041321135.1). Classification (NCBI taxonomy): domain Bacteria; kingdom Pseudomonadati; phylum Bacteroidota; class Cytophagia; order Cytophagales; family Spirosomataceae; genus Fibrella; species Fibrella aquatica. Next base: position 176,049 of record NZ_JBGGWF010000001.1, read on the forward strand.
GCCATCATGACCGATGCTTTTCTAGCCTTTACGCTATCGCGGGGAAATGACCTCGTTACGCCCCGGCCCGAATTTCAGTTTCCCGGCTTGAAAGCAGGAGATCGATGGTGCTTGTGTGCGCTTCGCTGGCGCGAGGCGTATGAGGCGCAGGTTGCCCCGCCAGTTGTATTGGCTAGCACCCACGAACGGGCTTTACAGTATGTTGAAGAAGATATGCTCTGGAGTATGGCGCTTACCGAAAAGCCAGCCACAGAATAAGAAAGCGTCCAGTAAATAAGGAATCGGTGTGCGGATAAATGACGTATCTTTACTTATTAACCTCCGTAACCAACTAGCATTATCATGGATTCCCTGCTCCACGCGCCTCCCCCGGCGTTTCCGGTGCTTTCTGCGTCAGCTACTGACTACCAGGCTGATTTATTGCGTGCCATCGTTGAGCACACTGCCTGTGCCAATTCGTTGTGGGCCCCTGTCTGGAACAAAGAGGGAGCTTTGGTTGATTTTCGATACTTATACGTGAATCCGGCCGCCGCCCGCTACTTAGGCTATACTAACGGGGAGTTAACCGGTAAATTGGTAAGTGAGATCAATAAGTCATTTCACGAATCGGGGCATGCCAATCTGTTTGCCAACGTATATACTTCAGGAAATGCAATCCGGCAGGAAATGCTGCATCCATCCCTGCATCGTTGGCTAGATATATCCGTATCGCGGGTGGGCGATGTGCTACTGATGTCTTTTTATGATATTCATGAGCGCCACGAGGCCACTATTCGTTTGCAGGAACAGGCCGCACTGCTGCAACGGGTAGTCGATCACTCGCCATCGGGTATGATGCTGTTACAAGCCGTTCGTAACGAAACGAATACGATTGTTGATTTTAAATACCTGCTTACCAATGAACTGAACGCGAAAATGACTGGATATACAGTTGAGCAGATGACTGGTCAGCTTATATCGGCGTTATTTCCAGACTACCAAGCGCTCGATCTATTCGAAACACTGGTTTATGTGACCGAGCAGGGGGAATCGGTTGAAAATTCGTTTACCTACGATCAATATGGCGTGCAGGGCACGTTCGAGGGGTATTACGTTAAGCAGGGTGACGGGGTATTGTTTACGTTCGTGAATATAACCCGCCTGTCTGAGCAGCAGCAGCAACTGACGCAGATGAACCGTGAATTGTTGCAGTCCAACGAAGGCCTTCAGCAATTTGCCTACATTGCCAGCCATGATTTGCAGGAACCGTTGCGTAAAGTGCAGTCATTCAGTAAAATGCTTGGCGAACAATACGCCGATCAGTTGGAAGGCACCGGACTGGATATGCTCACCCGGGTACAATCATCGGCCCGGCGAATGTCTGATCTGATCCGTGATTTGCTCAATTACTCCCGTCTGACAACCGAAAAAGAGCCGTTTGTCTCAGTTGATTTAAATGACATAATCAGCGAAGCATTTACTGATCTTGAGGTACGTATCCAGGAAACGCAACCTACTATTCAGGTCGATTCGTTGCCAACTGTGCAGGGGCGGGCCGTGCAACTGCGGCAGTTGTTTCATAACCTGCTCGGTAATGCGCTGAAATTTCAGCCGCCCGGTCAGAAGCCTATGATTGCCGTAACGTGTCAGTTGGCAGATGCCGCTACTCTTCCCCCTGATTTATCGGCTAAACGGGCCTACTGGCAAATAGATGTTCGCGATAATGGTATTGGGTTCAATCAGCAATATACCGACCGTATTTTCGACGTGTTTCAGCGGCTTCACGGTAAGAATAAATATGCGGGTACTGGCGTAGGGTTGGCTGTTTGTCGTCGTGTTGCCCAAACGCATGGCGGCAGCATTGGTGCTGTTAGCCGGTTAGATGAAGGCGCTACTTTCTCGGTTTATCTGCCTAAATGATGGGTACACCGGATGAAATCCGGCTGTATTAAAAATCTGTCGATGCCTTCTTCAAGTCAAGCGGTTTGATCCAGATGTTGCGATAGAGCACATTATGCCCTTCGGCCTGTAGTTTCAAACCTCCGGCTGTATCGGTAATACCTTTACCGTCGTCGTTTCCGCCATCAATACCCGACTTAGGGCCACCCCACACCTGATTGATTGGGTGATCGGTATGAATTTTTTTGCCGTTGAAATAGATGGTCACCCGGGCTTTTTCGGTCAGCTTGCCGTTCACAAAGCGGGCTGCTCTGAAATTCATATCATACGCGTTCCATTTGCCCAGACCATTGTAAGCGCTGTAGGGAGCCGCTGCTTCGTTGATGACGGCCGCCATGCCATGCGTGGTGGAATCACCATCGAGCACCTGAATTTCGTAGCGATTTTGCAGATACACGCCACTGTTGCCACCCGCCGTAGGAATCAGAAATTCAACGTGAATGCGGGCATCTTTGAATGTGTCTTTGGTGACCAGATCTGACGACCCATATTTACCACCCGCCGACGCCGGATCGTTGGTACTCATCACCGGGCCACCATCTACCGGGTCGGTTGTCATGGGCCACTTAATGGGCAATGTAGCTGTGCGGCCCGGCCCATCCCAGTAGGTCCATTTAGCATCGCGCATTTTTTGGGTACCATCGAAGTAAATAGTGGCACCTTTGGGTGCTTTTGCACCAACGCCTACCTGTGCGCTGCAAGTAAAAGGCAGACTGACAAACAGGGCTACCGGAAGCAGGAGTGTATTGAAGTTCACAAGACCAGAAGTTAGCGTTTATCAGATGATTGACTAAACGTTTATTCATTATGGAAGCAACTAAACCTCCGTTTATACTAAGTGATCACCTGATTGGCCTGTCTGCAAAAAGCCCCGACCTTGAGAGATCGGGGCTTTTAATGAACTAGGGCAAAGGTCAGTAATGTAGTGTCGAGTTGCCGGTATCGGCGGGCTGATTATCGAGATTGAACAGGTCATTCAACACATCGATCAGCGTTTCGGCTTCGCCGCGTTTGCAGGCGGCTTTAAGTTGCAAAACGGGTAGTTTCAGCACTTTTTGCATAATACCCTTCGTGATTTTGTCCATCCGCTCCGATTCATCAGGGCTCAGGTGTTTCAGATGACGGGCAATCTCTTCTTTCCGAATTTGCTCCAGTGCGTTCTTCAGCTTGTTGATCGTCGGCGATACCATCATCTCTTTCGACCAGTCGCCGAATTCGGCAGTAGCCTGTGAAATAATGGCTTCCACTTGCGGAATAGAGGCCAGGCGGCGATTTAGTGCTTCGTCGGTCCGGGTACGTATGTGATCGATGTTATAGACCAGAACGCCTGGAATCTGCTCAACGGCCGCGTCAACGCTACGGGGCACCGACAGGTCGATGAAGTATTTGTATGTCAGGACGGTCACATCGCGCAACAGAGCGGGCGTAAACAAGGGCTCGTCGCGTTGTACGGCCGAAATAATTACGTCAGCTTGCTGAATCTCCGTAGCCAGCTGATCAAAATCGGCAAAGCGGACATTCAGTTCGTGGGCTAATTCTTCGGCTTTCGAACGGGTGCGGTTACAGATTGTGATGTTACTGACATCGCGGTTGGCGAGGTTGCGGCAGACATCGGCGCCAATTTCGCCCAACCCGACCACCAGCACCTTTGGATTTCCGCGCTCGCCCAGCAGTTCGTCGATAAGCTCAACAGCGGCGTAGGATACAGACGCGGCACCATCGCGGAACGATGTTTCCTGCGCTACACGCTTGTTGGTGAAAAAGATCGTGTGCATCAACCGGTGCAGAAATGGCCCGGCCATGTCGAGGTCTGCCGACCACTGATACGATTGCTTTACCTGATTGGGTATCTGCATATCCCCGATTACCTGTGAGTGCAGGCCAACGCATACTTCGAACAAATGCCGGACTGCCAGCGTATGATCGGGTATTTGTTGGAAATAGGGGAGATAAGCGTCGGTGTCGGTAAGCCCTTTTTCGATCAGTAACAACCGCGCAATGGTGTTGTTATGGTCTTCTGAAGCGGTATAGTATACCTCTGTCCGGTTACAGGTCGAGACAACCAGCAACTCAGAAAGGCCCAAAATGTCACGTAAACGGAGCATTAGCCGTTTGGCTTCGTCTTCGTTGAGTGCAATTAACTCACGTATGGCCAAAGGGGCCGTTTTGTGAGAGAGACTGATTGATTTGAAAACGTCAAACATAGCGATTACGCTTAGTCAACAGCTAAACGGGGTACAAAATTACGGTACAAAACCGTCTGCATAGACGATGAAGTGAGTATGCTGATTATTTAGAAAAGATATAAATAATATGGACTTCTTCTTTCTAAAATCCTACTCAGTTGCTTTAAATGGAAACACCCTAATGTACGTTCAAGTTCTATGATTCGTTACCTTGTTGGGATAAATCAGTAGGTAGATGCTTAAGTCATTTGACATATACAGTCAGAATAATGTAATGAAAATTATTGTGGCCTTGAACCTGCTTCTGGTGGGTACTGGGTCATTGCTATTTACGCAGAGCATTATAAACAGACTTGAAGCGCGGGAGGAGCAGTACATGCGATTATACGCCAGAGCGCTGGCGTATGCTATTCAAACGGCTAATGAGCAGGAAGATTTGAATTTCATTGTTACGGCAATTATCGAGACAGATGAAAATAATGCGATACCTGCCATTTACGCAGATGGTCATTTAGAGCCATCTCAGTATCAGAACATTGATATACCCAACAACCTGACTGGTGATGAAAAGAATGCGTTTCTGAAGCAACAGATGCACGAAATGCGGGCGAATCATCCACCGATTGTGGTGGATTTGAAAGACGGCGAAAAAGGGCTTATCTACTACAATAACTCGTTATTGCTCAAATATTTGAGTTATTTTCCGATTGCCCTGCTGATTGTATTAGCTGCGCTGGCTATGCTGGCTTATCTGTCGTTTAGTTCTTCGCGGCGGGCCGAGCAAAACCGGGTTTGGGTGGGCCTGGCCAAAGAAACTGCGCATCAGCTGGGTACACCGCTTTCATCGTTGCTGGCGTGGGTCGACTATATGCGCACAGACCCCGAGCATTACGAAGCCGAGGTAACCGACGAAATCGAGAAAGATGTGCAGCGACTGGAAACAATTACGGCCCGTTTCTCCAGCATTGGCTCAGTTCCTACGCTGAAAGACGAAAACCTGGATGAGGTAGTGACGCAGTTTACCAGTTATTTAGCCCGCCGCATTTCTACCAAGGTAAAAATGACGGTAGAAAGCAATCTACCCACTACGCTAATGGTACGAATCAATAGACTGCTGTTCGAGTGGGTGATTGAAAATATCTGCAAAAATGCGGTAGATGCCATGGCAGGAGTTGGTGAATTACGCATTCGATTATTGCCGTTACCCAACGACGAAATAGCGATCGATATTACCGACACGGGCAAAGGCATGACCAAACTGACCATGGCGAAGGTGTTTTCGCCGGGTTATAGCACGAAAAAGCGAGGTTGGGGACTGGGGCTAACCTTGGCCAAACGAATTGTTGAAGAGTATCACAACGGACGTTTGTTCGTGAAATCGTCTGAAGTAGGGAAGGGCACTACCTTCCGTATTGTGCTCAACCGCGAACCCGGTTCCCTGCCCAACGTGACCGTAGCCCGCAAAAAAAGGCCCTCACTGCTAACGCTGCGGGGGCCAAAGAAGGTGTGATAACTGTTGCAAGTTTAGTGTTTTGGGTTTGATGTTTGACGGGCTTCGCTCATCAACCTATTCGGGTAATCAGCGAAGCCCGTCAAATATCAAACCCAAAACACTAAACTTATTATTATTTACCGCCCATTGAGCGGGACGGAGATGGTATCGGTCACGATTGTATTGCTGACGTTCAGGGCGCGGTCGCGGATACGTACCTGAAACCGGACAGTGGCCATGCGGAAGGGGCGTTGGTAGAAGAAAACCTGACTGAAATCGATGTCTCCTTCAATAGCACCTTTCTGCTCGCCAAGTGGTGAACGCGGAAAGAATAGTTTGCTGTTGTCGCTTGACGGTAACTCTCGGTAGCCGCCATTAACGAACTCAAACGTTTTGATCTCGTAGTTTCCCCAGGTATCAGCGCCGAATACCTGCCGAAGCCGGGTTGTATCGCGGGTATCTTCGCCAATATCGCCGGTGCCGTCCTGTAACCGGATCGTCATAATTACAGAATCACGCCGTGCTTGTCCAACGCCTGTTCCTGGTTCAAGTGTGACTTTCACGGGGGGGCCAACAAGCCGAATTTCAGGCGTATCGCTGTAGTTTGGTTCCGTGAAACAAGCTGTAAGGGCAGTTGCAAGGGCTACCGCCACCATTCCCCGATGAATTAGTTGTCTGCGCATGCTGTTAACGTACTGAATTTTTGCAAGCTACTGTGTTTTTATCCCAATCCGACTGGCGTTCATCGCTGCGGCAACGTATTCTTAGCGTAACGGCTACCCAATTCGATGCGCTTGCCCTTGATCTGTTTCACTATCAGGCCAGGTATAACGCCGTATATGCCGAGTATCTGCGTCACCTTCGCTGTAGGCCCGAGGCAGTGCAATCAGTGGCAGCTATACCGTTTCTGCCCATCAGCTTTTTCAAAACGCACCGCGTTCTGATTCCCGATGTATCCGACGCTACCGAATTCGCCAGTAGTGGAACCACCGGCGCCACAACAAGTCGGCACTTTGTTCCCGATCTTTCTCTCTACGATGCTGTTTGCCAGCGACTGTTTGAAGAGACCTACGGGCCGCTTAGCCAGTTTCATATTCTGGGCTTGCTACCGTCGTATCTGGAACGAAATAACTCGTCGCTAGTATATATGGTTCAGCGATTTATGGCGCTATCGGGCTCCGATCAGTCGGGTTTTTATTTAAACAACTACCCTGAACTAACCAACCGCCTGCGCCACCTGACCCAAGAAGCGTTGCGACCCGGCCAATCAGCCCAAAAAGTATTGCTAATCGGCGTTACGTTTGGGTTACTCGATTGGGTCGATGAAGCGGGCGAATCGCTGGAGTGGGCTGGAGAACATCCCGGCTTGGTGGTCATGGAGACGGGTGGCATGAAAGGGCGTCGGCGTGAGTTGCTGCGTGAAGAAGTACACGCCGAACTAATCCAAAAATTGGGTATACCTGCCGTTCACTCCGAATATGGAATGACCGAACTGCTGTCTCAGGCCTATTCAACGGGGGCGGGCGTGTTTCGGCCGGGAGCTACTATTCAGGTACGTCTACGCGACCTCAATGATCCGTTCTACAGCTATGAGCCCGGCCAAACATTGGGCAAGCAAACGGGTGGCGTTAATGTCATCGATCTGGCCAATCTGGACTCCTGCGCGTTCATTGAAACCCAGGATTTAGGCCAATATGAGGGCCACTCAGGTACGTTCCGCATCATGGGGCGCTTTGACAACGCCGATGTACGTGGCTGCAATTTGTTGGTTGCGCTCTAGGCAAAATAGAGAGGTAATTGGCAGTCTACCACCTAGTAAAAAATGATTTTCCTAGTTAATCTATAGATTTATGAAATTTAATTTATAGATACAAAACACTTCATATAAAGAGTAGTTACGTCTGTGTTTTCAACAACAACAAATCACAACGTATATGAAAAATTCATTGATTGCAGGTGCAGGGCTGATAGCCACGTTACTTACTACAGGATTGGCTATGGCCCAAACCAGCCGGATGGATAGTGACCTAGTAGGGCGAACCAGCAAAGTGGAGTTCGACCGGATGAACAAAGAGGGGGCCGAAACGGTGGCATTGATCACACCCACTAGTGCTAAACTGTCGAAGCAAGATGAAGGATTGATGATGGAAGTGGCGATGGGCGGGATGATGCAACTGGAAACGAGTCAGGTGGCTGTTCAGAAATCAACTAATCCCGAGGTTCGGGAAATGGCTCAGGCGGAAATAGAAGAGCAGACAGGTTTGGCGGCTAAGTTGAAAGAAATTGCATCGGCCAAAGGCATCACGCTACCGGCTGCTCCTGATACGAAAACACAGGAGATGGTATCAAAAATGCAGGGTATGGAGCCCGCCGCGCTGGAGCGCCACTATGTGCAGGAGCATGCTGTAAAAGGCCACGAGACGCTCGACAAGGTTATGTCGAAAGTAGAGAGCAAAGGAAAAGATACTGACCTGATGGCTGTGGCTAAAGCGGCTCACCCACTGGTGAAAACACATCTGAAAGTTGCTCGGGAATTGAATGCTAAACTGCGGAGCGGTAACACGTCGACCAGTGGTCGTTAATTGCTGAAAATAGATTGATGTAATGGCTGATCATGATCTGATCAGCCTTTTTTGCGCTCATGCAGTTGTCTTTGAGTATTGACAGGCTATAAATTGTAGCCGGATGTTGTTTCCTTGTGCGTAATGACCTTACTTCGATTTGTTAAAGCAACCGATGTGTTTATGCTGATCAAAATTGATCAAGTCCAAAACATATGAATATATTGACTACGTTTTTTTACACACCTTATGGCCAAGATCATCATCATTGATGACGAAAAGAGCATCCGGGCAGCCCTGCGCGATATTTTAGAATATGAGGGCTACGAGGTCGACGAGGCCAAAGACGGCGAAGAGGGCCTGGAAATGGTCTTGAAATCGCGGTACGATGTGGCGCTGTGCGACATCAAAATGCCTAAAATGGATGGATTAGAGATGTTACTAAAAGCAAATGATGCTGAACGTGGCACTCAGTTCATTATGATTTCGGCTTTTGGTAACGTCGAAAATGCGGTGGAGGCCACCAAACGGGGCGCCTTTGATTTCATTACGAAACCACCCGACCTGAACCGTCTCTTGGTAACGGTTCGCAACGCCATCGAAAAGTCGAAGCTGGTAGCTGAGACCAAGACGCTGAAGAAACGAATCTACAAAATCAACGAGATCGTTGGTGAGTCAGATCCGATTCGGAAGGTGAAAGAAACCATTAACCGCGTGGCCGCTACCGAAGCCCGGGTACTGGTTACCGGGCCTAACGGGTCTGGTAAAGAGATGGTGGCCAAAGGCATTCACGAGAAAGGAAACCGGGCCGGTATGTCGCTTGTTGAGGTTAACTGCGCCGCTATTCCGGGCGAACTGATCGAGAGCGAACTATTTGGCCATGAGCGGGGTGCCTTTACGGGTGCAGCTTCAAAGCGCATCGGCAAATTCGAACAGGCCGACGGAGGTACGTTGTTTCTCGACGAAATCGGTGATATGAGCCTATCGGCCCAGGCAAAAGTGTTGCGGGCTTTGCAGGAAAGCAAAATCACCCGGGTGGGTGGCGATAAAGAAATCAAGGTCAACGTGCGCGTGATTGCGGCCACGAATAAAGACTTGCGTAAAGAGATTGCCGAAGGGAATTTCCGCGAAGATTTATTCCACCGGTTAAGCGTAATTGTGATTCACGTACCTGCACTGGCTGATCGGAAAGAAGATATTCCGCTACTGGCCGATAAATTTTTGCAGGATATCAGTGGCGAATACAACGCACCGGTAAAAGAAATTGAGCCGCCGGCTATGGTATATCTCCAATCAATGCCCTGGACGGGTAACGTCCGCGAACTCCGCAATGTCATCGAACGACTGGTGATCATGTGTGGCGATTCTATTACACTGGAAGACGTAAAGATGTATGCGTAAATAAAGTCTGAAAAGTGATGAGTCGTTTTGAGTGCAGCGCTTTTGTCGTCCCGACGTTAGTATGGATGATGAAAGCGCTGCTATTTTACGATAATCAAAACAAGTAAATTGGCAGAGTGCTCTCGCATAAGCCACACCAACCGACTCTCCAGACTTAAAGCGACTCAGCACTTTTTTTCGACTTACAAGCCTATGAAAGCTGTTCTCTGCCGCCAGTTTGGCCCGCCCGAATCCTTGGTCGTTGACGAGATTGCCTGGCCCGAGGCAGTGCCGGGAAAAGTTGTTGTCGAAGTAAAAGCTTGCGGGGTAAACTTCCCTGATACGCTCATTATTGAAGGCAAATATCAGTTCAAGCCCGATTTTTCTTTTTCGCCCGGTGGCGAAGTGGCGGGCGTTGTGCGTGAAGTAGGGGCGGGCGTTACTCACCTTAAAGTGGGCGATCGGGTATTTTCCCTAACCGGCTGGGGTGGTTTCGCTGAAGGAGTGCTTGCCGATGCCGCCAAAACGTTTCTGATGCCCGATGGTATGGACTTCAACACGGCTGCTTCGCTGATGTATACCTATGGCACGTCGTACCACGCCTTGAAGCAGCGGGCGCAGGTACGTTCCGAACGGTCCGGCGATCCGGAAACGTTACTGGTGCTGGGCGCGGCTGGTGGTGTAGGACTAGCGGCGGTTACACTCGGTAAACTGATGGGTGCCCGTGTTATCGCCGCTGCATCGACCGACGAGAAACTATCCCTGTGCCGCCAGTACGGTGCCGACGAAACCATTAATTACACCACCCAACCCTTACGTGGACGCCTTACCGAACTGGTTGGCAAAAAAGGCGTCGATGTAGTTTATGATCCGGTTGGCGGCGATTTAGCAGAGCCTGCTCTTCGTTCGATGGCCTGGGGTGGACGTTACTTGGTGGTTGGCTTTGCTGCCGGACCCATTCCGAGTTTGCCTTTCAACCTGCCCTTGCTGAAAGGTTGTTCGGTGGTGGGTGTTTTCTGGGGCGCTTTTGCCGAACGTCAGCCAGCCGAAAACCGGCAGAACGTGCAGGAGCTACTTCAGTTCTGGCAGCAGGGAAAGCTTGTTCCGCACATTCACGCCACGTACCCACTCGAACAGGCCGCCGACGCGCTGAACGACATGCTGGGCCGCCGGGTAATGGGCAAAGTGCTGATCGTTGTCTGAACCGCGCAACGGACCGTAGAGACTTACTGGATTTTCAGGAGTGTAACAAAATCTCCTGAAAATTCAGGTCTGGATTACTGTTCCAGCAAATAGGCCTTAATAAACCCGTCGATATCGCCGTCAAGAACGGCTTCGGTGTTGGACGTCTGGTAACCCGTACGATGATCTTTCACGCGGCGGTCGTCGAGTACGTAGGAGCGTATCTGTGAACCCCATTCGATCTTCTGCTTGCTGGCTTCAATTTCGGCACGGGCGGCATTACGCTTTTCGACCTCGATCTGATACAGCTTTGATTTCAGCAAACGAATAGCTACTTCCTTGTTCATCAACTGGCTGCGTTCCTGCTGACATTCGATTATAAGGCCGGATGGTTTGTGTTTAAGGCGAACGGCGGTTTCTACTTTGTTCACGTTTTGCCCCCCGGCTCCGCCCGACCGGAACGTATCCCACGTAATATCAGCCGGGTTTACGTCAATCTCAATCGTATCGTCGACTAGCGGATACGCATATACCGAGGCAAATGACGTATGTCGGCGGGCGTTTGAATCGAAGGGGGAAATACGCACCAGGCGATGAACGCCATTCTCGGATTTTAAGTAGCCGTAGGCTAGCGGGCCATCGATCTCAATCGTTGCCGATTTAATGCCGGCTGTATCACCGTCCTGATAATCAACCTGTTTTACGCCGTAGCCATGTTTCTCGGCCCAGCGCATATACATTCGATACAGCATATCGGCCCAGTCCTGACTTTCGGTACCACCCGCTCCCGAGTTAATCTCCAGCACTGCCGATAGTTGATCTTCTTCGTTGCTGAGCATCTTTTTAAGCTCCAGCTCATCGAGCGTAATCTGAAGCTTACGACCTTCAACGTCCACTTCTTCTTCAGGTACGTCGCCTGCTTCGTAGAATTCGTAGAGCGTTTCAAGATCGCCAAATTCGCCGGTCAGTTTTTCGTAACTTGTTATCCAGCCTTTCAAGCCACGCACCTGCTTCATCACGCCTTCGGCGCGGGCTGCATCGGTCCAAAACTCGGGCTGAAACGTTTGTTGTTCCAGCTCGGCAAGCTGTTGCTTTTTGTTGTCGTAATCCAAATAACCCCGCAGCGCCTCGACCCGGCTTCGGAGTTCCTGTACTTGTTCAGTAGTCATATCGGCAAAAGCCCGTGCTTACGGGTAAAAGAAGCGGAACGCAGATTTCGTGGATAGACTGATCCTGAAAGATCACTGCCTCGCTGCAAGCGGCCGACCCAATCAGTTGATTCTACCTGATCGTTGTTCCATGTGGTTCGGCAAAGATACAACAAAGCAGTGGGTGGGTTTGGTTTTGCTGAGTTGTCGTGAGCCGTCAACTTTTAGACCTACCTTTGCGTTCTTAAAAAGGGTCATTTATAGTCATTGGTAGTCATTTGTAGTCATTCATTGCACAGGCAATTGACTGATTCTGAAAATGACTGCGAATGACTACCAATGACCACTCATGACCACTTATTTCTATTTTTCATACAATGGCTTCACAGTACGATGTAATCGTGGTAGGAAGCGGACCCGGCGGCTATGTAGCAGCGATCCGGGCTTCGCAATTGGGCTTGAAAACAGCCGTTGTTGAACGCGAAAGCCTGGGCGGGATCTGCCTGAACTGGGGGTGTATCCCCACCAAAGCCCTGCTGAAGAGTGCGCAGGTTTTTGAATATATCAAGCACGCCAAAGACTATGGTATCACCGTGGGCGACTCGTCGGCCGATTTTAGCGCTGTGATCAAACGCAGCCGGGGCGTAGCCGATAGCATGAGCAAAGGGGTGGCGTTTTTGATGAAGAAAAACAAAATCGACATTCTTAGCGGCAATGGTAAAGTAAAACCAGGCAAGAAAGTGGAGGTAACCGCTCAAGACGGCAAAACCACCGAATATGAAGCCAAAAGCATCATTATTGCCACTGGAAGCCGCGCACGTCAGTTGCCCGCTGTTCCGCTCGATGGCAGCAAAGTGATTGAGTATCGCAAGGCCATGACCCTGGAAAAACGCCCCGATTCAATGCTTGTCATTGGTTCTGGAGCGATTGGTGTTGAGTTTGCCTACGTGTATGCCAGCATGGGTACCAAGGTGACGATCATTGAGTTTCTGCCCAACATTGTACCGGTTGAAGACGAAGATATCTCGAAAGAACTGCTTCGCCAGTACAAGAAAATGGGCGTCGATGTATACACCAATTCGGAGGTTACTAAAGTAGACACAAGCGGAAAAGGCTGTAAAGTGTCGGTGAAGACCCCGGAGGGTGAAAAAACATTCGAGGCCGATGTCGTTCTGTCGGCAGCAGGTATTGTGGCTAACATCGAAAACATTGGTCTGGAAGAGACAGGTATCAAAACCGACCGTGGTAAAATTGCGACCGACGATTATTACAAGACGAACGTTGAGGGCTACTACGCTATCGGCGACGTAACGAAAGGACAGGCACTAGCGCACGTAGCGTCGGCAGAGGCTATTATCTGCGTCGAGAAAATCGCGGGTCTGCCTCATGTTGAGCCCCTGAACTACAACAACATTCCGGGTTGTACATATTGTACGCCTGAAATTGCTTCGGTAGGGTATACCGAAAAAGCCGCTCGCGAGGCTGGTTACGAATTGAAGGTGGGTAAGTTCCCCTTCTCGGCGTCGGGCAAAGCCAAAGCGTCGGGTACACCCGAGGGCTTTGTGAAGGTTATTTTCGACGCTAAATACGGCGAATTCCTGGGCGCTCACTTCATTGGCAACAACGTAACCGAGATGATTGCCGAAGTGGTAACTGCCCGCCGTTTGGAAACAACGGGGCATGAAATTCTGAAAGCTGTGCATCCGCATCCGACCATGTCGGAGGCTATTAAAGATGCAACAGAGGCTGCTTACGGAGAAGCCATTCACCTATAGTATTGGCCTCTAATGAGGTAGATTAAAAAAACGGTTCTGGATATGTTTCAGAACCGTTTTTTGTGTCTTTGCAAGTAATTTAGATGGTAGATGTCGGGATGTAATGCTTAAGTTGGCACAGCCTTTGTCACTTTGTTCATACGATTGAGTGACCATATGTTTCGTTGCCTGCGCGATACCCTGATCTATCGTCAAAAAAACACAATTAGCCTCTAAATGAAGTCCCCCTATTTTCGCCGTCTATTTGGCCTTTTTCTGTCATTTTACAGCCTGATCGTCAGTTGTACGTTAGCGCAGGAAATACCTGCACCGATCACATTTGATGGGTATAGAGCTGGATTTGATATTGGTTCTCAGGGTGTTAAGCTGTCTGTGATTGGCTTTTACAAACAGAACGGTAAATTGAAATACCGGCTGGTGTATGACCGTCAGGAAACGGTTGGTCTGGTGAAAGGTATGGAACTGAATAACGGCAAACTTCGGTCAGCTGATATTCAGGAGGCCGTGGCAACGGTTCAGGAGATGATGCGGGATGCCAGCGAAGCGTTCGGCATGACGAACCGCGATTTTATCATATACACCTCATCGGGCGTGAACATGGCCACTAACGTTGGCGAGGTGAATACACAGACGCAGAAGCTGCTGGGCATGACCACGGTGGTAGACATGCCTACCAAGATTGAGGCAACCTATAGCGTTCGGGCAGGGTTGGCACGCGAAGATTTTGACCGGGCTATACTGGTCGATGTGGGTGGTGGAAACCTGAAAGGTGGCATTTTGCAACCTTACGTAAGTGCGTCGGGTACAACGCGGTATACCTTCAAATCGTACACTATCGAGTTGGGGGCCCGCCGCCTGTCTGAGCGGATTATGCTTCGGAACCCAAACCCTGCCGATTACGCCAATCTGCTGAAAGCTATGGTAGAAGACTCCATTGCTCCTTTGGTTAGGATGTCGCTCAATGATAACCCCGGCATCAAAGACATAAACAGGTCGATGATCTACCTGACGGGTGGAGCTGCTTATCAGTTCATTACCTGGCGTTTTCCCGAAAAAGTACAGGACGAAATTGTTGAGTTTACGCTCGATGACTTCGGGCAGTTTGTAGAGATGTTGTATTCACCAACCGGCTGGATTGATTGGCAGAGTCGTTCGTTCTCGATGATCGAAGACCCTAAACTGCGCGAGTTGATTGAACGTGATCACGCCAAAGCAACCCGGCGTGTTTATAACCGGGAAGGCTGTTTGGCAGGTACGTTGCTGGCCCAACAGATCTTTCGCGAGATAGGCAATCTGAACACCAAGACCTTTTACTTCACCCGCGACGCCTACTGGATCAACGCCCTCGTTTTCGATACGTATAAGGGGGAGTTTAAAAAAAGTTAGTCTAAAGTTCAAGTTCTAAAAGTACAAAGTTGCCCTGCTCACCGGCAGCATGACTTTGGACTTTTAGACCTTGAACCTTTGGACTTCCACTTCACATTTCTATCCCAATCGCCTTCATCAACTCACTGGCGTTGAAACTCTGGCATATGCCGGGGCGGAGGTGATAATCGAAGGTGACCTTGCCCTCATGAATGTCGGAACGGAAGTGGTAGTTCTGCACAAAGTCGACTGATTCACCGAGTTGACCCAGTTCTAAATCGTGGGTCGATACAAAACCAGATGCTTTTGTGCGGTGCAACTGCCGAATCAATGCTTCGGCTCCTTTGTGCCGATCCGCTGAATTTGTCCCCTTCAGAATCTCATCCAGGAAATACAGAATTGGCAGATCAACTGGTAGTCCGGATTTGATCTCTGCGCCAGGTACGTTCTGCGTTTGCTGAATCAGAGTACGTAGTCGCTTTAATTCGGCGTAGAATGAAGACGTATTTTCTTCGAGCGAATCCTGCGTACGCATGCTGGTGAATACTTGCACTGGTGAGCAAATGAATCGGCTGGCGGCAACAACGGCTCCTGCCTGCGCCAGCACCACATTGAGCCCTACCGTACGTAGAAAGGTGCTTTTCCCCGACATATTAGAGCCGGTAATCAGAATAGTTTTGCCTGATCCGTCAAAAGCCAGTGAGTTAGCCACCGCCCTTGTTGGTGGAATCAACGGATGAGCCACGTTCTGTGCGTCGATATGTACGGCTTCGTTTTCGAATAACTCAGGCTGTACGTAGTCAGGGTGTGCGTGGGCAAAACCGGCCAGACTATTCAGGGCTTCGGTTTCGGCCAAAGCAGAAAACCAATCGGCCAGTACCGGGCCATGCTGTGCCTGCCAACGGTTCAGCGCGGCCAGATAATGGGCATCCCAAAGGGAGGGGAGGCCTACAAACAGGTAGAAATAAGGGTTGCGCCGGAAATTGAAATTTTCGACGAGCCGCGCCAGTTGCCGAACGGCTACTGAGGCGGTTACCTGACTTGATTCTAGTCGTTTGCGTAAATCAGTCAGGAGAATAGAGTCGCCGGGAGCACATTCGACAAAGCGGAAAAGGTCAGCAAAATCGGAGAGCGACTGGGCTATTTCGTGTGTTTGTTCGCTAACCTGCTTCGTAGTTTCCTTCATGGAACTCAGTAGAAGCCCATGAACGCCCAGCGCAGCGAATACGCTTAAGCCGGGTACGTATCCCATTACCCAACTGGCAAATACGCCAATGGTCAGTACGGGTAGCACGAACCGGGCTATGTTGAGCCAACCGGGTAAAGGCGTGGTGTTGCCGATGGCCCAGGCACGTAAGCCCGCCGTGGAGAGGCTGATTTTTTCGTTCAGCATCGCCGTGGCTTCAAAATCCTGTCGCCAATTGATGTGCGGTTTCAGGGCGGCTACAGCCTGTTGACGCAGGAAAATGACATGCGGTTGAGCCGGTTGTAACAGATATTGGGCCAGCCGGGCAGTGCCATCGTAGGTACGTGTTCGGTTGATGAGTCGGAATAGTGAGTGTTTACCAAATACGTCGAGGTCGTGGGCATAGGCATGATCAATAGGGGCAAAGGCGACTCCTGTTTCAGGGCGGGTAAATTGCCGGTCCAGACGGAGTTGTTCATCGGTGTTAAGGGCAGCCAGATGTCGGTTCAGGTCACGTTTGCGGCGGACGGCCTGATGCCAGGTCATCATTCGGGTAAAAACAACTACGCCAATCAGAGCAGCCAGAGCGGCCCAGGTGGTTTGTTTACCAGCAATCAGAAGCCAGACAACCGCTACTGAGAAAGCAAACCAGGCTAAACGCCAGATCGCTAATTGGTTGTGCCGCTGCTGATCAGCTTCGGCTTGTTGCTGAAAACCGCGTTCGCGGTCGGGGAAAGAGGTCATGAAGTGGATATACGAGGCTAAACGCAGTCGGGGCAGGTACCCTGAATGAGCAAATTCGTCTCCCGACGGCTGTAACCTCCGGGTAGGGCGATGGCTGGAATTTGAACATCATCCAAACAAGTGGTCTGACCACATTGCTGACATTTGAAATGGACGTGGTCGTGATGATGATCGCCTTTGCCACAGGTGGTTCGGCAAAGAGCATACTTAGGATCTCCCGCATCATCGAGCACTTTGTGCACAATGCCTTTTTCAAGGAAGGTGCGCAGTGTTCGGTAAATCGTAACCCGGTCGTGATTAGGGCCAAGTCGTGATTCAATATCGCCGTGAGCCAGTGCGTGGTCGCTTTGGAGAAACAAATCGAGCATTTCCAGCCGGTTGCTGGTATGCCGCAGATCGTGATCTTTTAGGGTTTGTGCGGGGTTCATGGCGATATTGATTTACGATTTACGATGGACGAATTACGATCTGTTGCTCACACTAGAGGCAAACTAAATCTTAATCCGTTTATTGTGAATCGTAACTTATAATGCATTCTCAGTAGTTTCAAACTGTAATTTAACCAGATTTGCGTACAGGCCTTCGTCCAGCGCCGCTAGTTCATCGTGGGTGCCCTGCTCGGCAATCAATCCATCGCGAAGCACATAAATCTGATCGACCTTACGAATGGTAGCTAACCGGTGAGCAATAATCAACGTGGTCCGGTCTTTCATCAGTTCATCCAGCGCTTCCTGCACCAGCCGTTCCGACTCCGCATCGAGCGAAGAAGTGGCTTCGTCGAGAATCAGAATGGCCGGATCTTTCAGAATGGCGCGGGCAATGGCAATGCGCTGCCGCTGTCCACCCGATAGTTTCACGCCCCGTTCGCCAACGAGGGTTTTCAGGCCTTCGGGAAACGATTCGATAAACCCGAGTGCGTTGGCGCGTCGTGCTGCTTCGGCGATCTCAAAAGCCGTTGCGTCTGGTTTGCCGTACCGAATATTCTCTTCGATGGTGCCCCCAAAAAGCATCACTTCCTGCGGAACAATCGCAATGTGTTGCCGGAGGTTAGTAACGTCGTAGTCATTAATCGACAGGCCATCAACGGTAATGTCGCCACTGGCCAGCGGGTAATACCGCATCAGCAACTGCGCAATGGTTGATTTACCCGCGCCGCTCTGCCCAACCAGGGCGATTTTCTGGCCCGCCTCGACCTGTAACGAAATACCTTTCAGCACTTCGATGTCGGTACGTGACGGGTATGAGAATCGAACATTATTGAACGACACCGCACCTGCAATGGGTGCCGCAAGTGTGGTCGGGTTCGATACAATGTCGACTTCTGGTGCTTCGTTGAGCAGATCCATGATGCGTTCTGAGGCGCCAATGGTGCGCTGAATCTGGGCGTAGAGGTCGCCCATACCGGCCACAGACCCACCGATGAAGGCCATTAAAAACAGGAACGTAATCAGATCGGCCAGTACCATTTCACCGCTGATGACCAGGTTACCGCCATACCACAGCACCCCAACGATGCTACCGAAAAGCGCCGTGATGACAAACGACACGAACATGCCCCGATACTTGGCCGACCGTAGCGCAATACCGACTACCCGACCGAGAGCTGAGCCATACCGCTGTGCTTCGTAGCGTTCGTTGGTGAAGGCCTTTACCACATTAATAGCCTGAAGTGTTTCTTCGACAATGACACTGGCGTTGGCCAGCTCATCCTGCGCCTGTTTCGATAGTTTGCGGATAAAACGCCCAAAAAACATGGCCGCTACAATCAGCAAGGGAAAAGTAGCCAGCATGAACAGGGTTAATTTCCAGGAGAGGTACAGAATAGCAACAGTACCGAAAATAAGGGTGGCAATCTGGCGAAAGAACTCAGCCAGCGTGAGCGACAACACATCCTGCAACTGCGATACGTCGGACGATAAACGACTCGTTAGTTCACCAACGCGACGTTGCTCGAAGAAAGGAATTGGCAACGTAACCATTCGGTTGTACACTGCCCGCCGAATATCGGCCATCGATCGTTCGCTAACCTGCGCGAAGAAGTAGATTCGGAAGAACGAAAAAATAGCCTGACCAACCAGCACCGCCACAAAAAACAGGATGATCTGATTGAGCGTAAAAGCCGATTTGCTGTCAAGTACATTGGTTACTTCCCGAATAATAAGGCTGAAGCTCAGTGTAGTTGCAGTGGAAAGCAACAGAAAAACAAAGCCAATCAGGTATTGAGTGCGGTAGGGCCGAACGAACGAAAACAGCCGCGCGGCGCGACGAAGAGCTTCGCCGTTTACTTTCTTTTTATCTTCCTCCGGGGCTTCTTCCCCGAAATTTTTACCTCGTTTTGCCATTTTAATAACTGTCATTACGCTACGCTGTCACTCGGTAGTCATTGATTGTCATTAGTTGCCTAAAACGACTAATGACAATCAATGACTACCGAGTGACAGCGTAGCGTAATGACATTTTATAAGTCTTCTTTTTGTCCTTTATAGCCTGATTCCTGAAAAAGTCGTCGGGCATCTGCATACTTCATAAGGTCGGGAACAGAGCTTTTCTGCACATCGTAATAGCGGCTGGCAATGCGCCAGCCAAGCCAGTCGCCAATGCGGCCGGGGCATCTATTTCCAATTTCGGCCGTGAATGGCCGTTCGCCCATGTAGCGCTTCTTAATGTCGGGATTAGTCTGGTAAAGCAACTGATTATCGATAAAATGTGCCCAAACCTGGTCCTGCGCATTAAACGTTTCGGTCAGTTGGCGGTCTGTATATCCGATGATCACACTGTCGGGCACTTCGGGCAGCATGATCCGCGTGAAAACAAGGCCTTTTCCGTTATATACCATATCGGCCAGAAGCGATTGATCGTCGCGGTCTTGCTGATTGAACTGGTCAGAGAGCAGACGAACAATGGTGGGAACGATGTAAGGTTGGGCATAACGGCGAAGGACGTACTGCGGAAACTCATCGCCACGGGGTCGGTATTTGGCGGTTGGGCCGGCAAAATAGTCAAGTCCAATAAGGATAAGGCTATCGGTAACAATCAGATCAGGGCCCATAAAGCCGGTGATAAACGTGGCTACGCGGGGTGATTTGAAATCGGGGTAGTCGCGTTTAATGTTGGTAAACGCTTCAGACAGTTCGTTGGCAAGCCGACTAGCGTCGCCAAATTCAGTTTGCGTTTGTTCATAAAGAACCTGTAACTCCGGATTTTTGACCCGTGCAGTAAGTTCATTAATGAGTGCTGTATCAGAATCGGGGTCTGTCGCGTTAAAGTACAATTGAGCGACTTGCTGATGTTTTGCCAGAAATGCTTTTACATCGGCGGGCGACTGGCTCGAAAACAGGGCCTGATCGAGCCGTTCGATAGAGACCGACTCGGGTTTGGTACAAGAATTGAGTAATATACAAACAAGAAGGCTCAGGCCGGTTGTCAATGAATTGGCAAACCAGCGTGAGCTGACCCTAACTCCCATATAAGATGGCATTTTTAGCTGTCTTTGAAACGTGCAAAATTATGGAAAAAGTTGCAGCCCCCGGCCTGCTTCTTGGCGTATTGGCGACTCTGCTGCTGGTATCCCCTGCCTCTGCTCAGTTGCGGCGGACAGGTACGTTACCTGCAAAACGCCCAACAACAGTGATTTCGCGTGAGTATCAGGCAGAACGTGATGAACGCGATGGGATTTTGGCCCCAGGTTTTTTGCGCCTCCCTCGTTTAATTGAGATGAGTTTCCGGTTTGCGCCGGGTTTCTCTTCCAATACGGCGGTAGGAGCAGGCGATTACCGTCTGTTTCAGGAAAATGGGGTAGGGGTTCGAATGAGCGTTGGCCCTACGCTCGACTATTTTTTCTTCAAAGACCGATACGCGTTTAGCTCAGGCTTGTGGTACACCATTAAACGATCGTCATTTGTCATTCCCGCTTCCTTTGGGCAAGATGTGTTTCGTCCCGGGCAATCGCCCGGTGAGTCGGTTTACAATCTGCAATACCTGCAAATTCCCTTAACGGTGAAAATGTATGCCAATGAAATTGGTCCCAGCTTGCGGGGTTATATTCAGTGTGGCGGGTTAGTGGATATCAAGCTGGCCGAAAAAGCGCTCAATCAGACTAATAACCCACTTTATAAAGAGGCCATAGCTGGGGGTACGTATCGGCGACAATACGGTTTTGGTGATGTAGGCGTACTGCTTGGCGCGGGCGTTCAATACAAGATAAACAACACCAATGCCCTGAATATGGGGCTTAGCTACCAACGCGGGTTGGTTAATGTATTCCGCAATAACGCGCTCGAATCGCGTAGCAACACCGTTGCGCTGGAGATGGGATTTAAGTTTTAGTAGTCGGTAGTCGATGGTCAGTAGTCGCGCTGTTGTAGTTAGCTGCCTAAGATAAGCAGTGCGACTACTGACTATTGACTACCGACTTCTAACCACCTACTCGCTGACTTAGAACTATCTTTGCAGTATGAATTCTACAACACCTGAGCCAACGCCAGAGAAAACGGTATCGTTTGATGACTTTGCGCTCAACCGTCAGTTACTCAACGCCGTAGCCGAAGCGGGCTATACTGAACCTACGCCCATACAGCAAAAAGCAATTCCCACAATTCTGGCCAACCATGATGTGTTGGGTATTGCGCAAACCGGGACGGGTAAAACCGCTGCCTATCTGTTACCCGTACTGATGCGGGTAAAGTACGCGCAAGGCATAACGCCGCGTGTACTTATTCTGGCACCCACGCGGGAGTTGGCCATGCAGATCGATCAGGCAATAACAGAACTGGCCAAACACACCGACATACGCCATGTAGCCTTATACGGTGGTTTGGGGCCCAAGCGGCAGATTGAGCAGCTAAAAGCTGGGGTCGATATTATTGTGGCCACTCCGGGGCGTTTCAACGACCTGTATCGGTCGGGCGAGATCGTGACGAAAGACCTGAAAACGATGGTGCTCGACGAGGCCGACAAAATGATGGATATGGGGTTTATGCCGCAGATTCGGGCCATTTTGGAGGTGATTCCCCGTAAACGACAAAACCTGCTGTTCTCGGCTACGTTTCCCGATCGGGTTGAACGGCTATCGTCAGAATTTCTGGAAGCGCCCGTACGGCTGGAGGTAACGCCTGAAACAATGACGGCGAAGATGGTGGATCAGGTGATGTACGAAGTGCCTAACTTCCGTACCAAGATCAACTTGCTGAACTTTCTGATTACGCAGGATACATTTCAGCGTGTGATTGTATTTGCCCGGACCAAAACCAACGTAGAAAATATCTATAAGTTTTTGGCCCGAAAAGTGTTTGAAGCTGGTGAGGTGCGGGTGATTCATGCCAACAAAGGGCAGAATACGCGCATCAACTCAATGGAAGCGTTTAAGGAGGGTAATGTGCGGGTGTTGGTTGCCACCGACGTAGCGGCTCGGGGGATCGACGTTGCCGAAGTATCACACGTGATTAACTTCGACGTACCTATCATTTACGAAGATTACGTGCACCGGATTGGTCGTACCGGTCGTGCCAATCATACCGGGGAAGCCATTACGTTTGTGACCATGGCCGAGATGTACCACGTGGAGAAGATTGAGAAGATCATCAAAATGAAGGTACCCCGGCGGCCAATACCAGAGGCGGTGATGCAGGTAGAAACGCCCTTTGAGG
The DNA here is from genome assembly GCF_041321135.1 of Fibrella aquatica. Lineage (NCBI taxonomy): Bacteria > Pseudomonadati > Bacteroidota > Cytophagia > Cytophagales > Spirosomataceae > Fibrella > Fibrella aquatica. Next base: position 198,651 of record NZ_JBGGWF010000001.1, read on the forward strand.
AACAGCAGGATATGCTCCGAGAGGTAGACGAACAACGCAAAAAAGAGGATCCTACGTTCAAGGGAGCTTTCCACGAGAAAAAAGAACATCCCGGACGAGACCGCAAGCCGAAGGCTGGCGGGGCATCGAAAAGTAAAACTCCAGGCGTTGGAAGACCAAGTGGTGGATTAAAAAAAACGCCTTCGCGGCCGGGTGGTCGACCGCCAGGACGTTCAGGGTCAGCACCTAACGGATCAAAAAAACCACGGACAGGACGCCGCTAATTCAAGACTATGTACTAACTTCAATGCCCCGTCGTTCTACGGTAGCTATGCAAACTCATCGTACGCAGTCAGGATTCGTTTATCAGCCCCACACGTCAGGTACGTTGTTGGGGGCTTGGGAGGCAACCGCTCTGTTGTTGTTGTTACTCCCTGGTCTTGCTTTTAGTCAGGCTCAAACGCCGGTAATAGTAAAAGCAACGAAGCAGGCATCAGTAAAAGTGGCGGAAGTACAGAAGTCAGATACACAAACGGCCGATTTGTCAGCGTCGCGAACGGTAGCTTCGGGCACCTTGGAGAGAGAGATAAGGCCTGTTGTTGGTGAGCGCGTTGTTGATGCTAGAATTGTTCCGCTCTTTGGCGAACGCTCGAAGTCGCCCAGTCAGATTGAAGAGGAAATCATTTTTCTGAACGACTGCGATCAGAATTTCGCCTCGCGCGAAGAGGCCAGTCAGTTTTTTGCTTCTCGTGGCTGGGAGTACATTGGCGAGGCTCAATTAGACACCGCCGCGTATCGGTTCAATCTGGCTTATCTGCTGAATGACAAAAACCCGGATGTATACTGGGGTTTGGGTGTTGTTTCGTATCAGCGTAGTCAGCTTACAGAAGCGGTTCGGATGTTGAAGCGCGGTGTCTCTTTGTCTGATACCAACGCGATCATGATGACAGATCTGGCTACAGTTGAAATGGAATTGTATCAGGCTAAATCAGATACGGCCAGTCTGGAAGATGCGCGCGATCATTTGCAAAAAGCGCTCTTCCTTCGCCCCGACCATGCTACTGCCTACTCTAAACTGTCGATAGCCAGCTACCTGCAGGCCGATTACCGATCTGCCTGGATGTATCTGCACAAAGCGTATAAGATCGAAATATCAAGTCTTGATTTAACGTACCTACAGGAGTTGCTGGCCAAACAGCCCGATCCGCTAGGTGTTTTCAAATAAAACGTACTGTATATAAACAGGAAGCCCCGCCAGATTTAGACTCGGCGGGGCTTCCTGTTTATATACAGTACGTTTGAACGGTATTCACGTTTGAGGTGAAGTAAATGCAAAGGCACTTTCAAGTCGTTGACTATTTGCACGAAGCAACTGGCTCCAGCCATCAACGTACCTGAACACTACTGCGCTTCTTCTTCCTCTTCACTGCTCACTGCTTTCTCTTTGGGGCGCTCGTAAGTGATTTTGCCTTTCTCGTCCCATTCCGACAGAACAACGGGTTCTACGTTGCTTTCCCAGCAATCGCGGGCGTATTGGGTAACCCGGCGACGGAACCGGCGGGTGCCACCTGGGTGATATTCTGTCCAGCGCCCCACTTTCACGCCATTGTCGTATTTACCTTCTTCGGCTAGCTGTCCGTTGGGGTGGTAGGCCAGGTACGTTCCTTTCAGCTTGCCGTATTCGTAGGGCAACACCTCTTTCACCTTCGTATGGGCTGAGTCGTAATAAGTGATGTGCGCATCGGCCGGAAAACCGTGATGATAACGTACTTTGTCGATCAGCGCAAATTTGGCGTCGTACCTTTCCCATCGTCCGTCTTTGGCTCCCAGGTAATAGAAGCCCTCTTCGACCAGGTCGCCGTTTTGAAATCGTTTATATGGGCCGTGCATGAGGTAAACACCCGTTGCCTCTTTAGTTATAGCCTTGATGCGGGCTTCTTTTGGGCTGTAGCCAAACGTTTCGCGTACATACGAGCTAGGGTCCTGCCATGTTTTCAGCACGTGAAATTCCTGCACAATGGTTCGGTCGCCGGAGCCGGTCTTAATAAACTGTCGAATCATGGGGAAGCCTTCGTAATCGGTTTTAGAGGCTTTCTTTTTCTCGCGTTTCTCGCCTTTGCTCTTTTTGAACGAATTCAGTTTCAGTCCCAAGTCTGGAATGCTGCTGCCGAGCATATCGCTCAGCATACTGCCAGTCGAATCTTTTTTAGGAATACCGGGTAGTCCGTAGGCCGTCGTTGATAAAGGATCGCTCACGACAGATGAAGGAATGCCAGCCTGTTCAGCCACTTTTTTCAGGAAACTACCTTTCTGTTTTTTTGGAATGGCTACCGGTGGCCCGCCTGCCGTGGTCAGGGCAGAGGGCGCCGTTTGGGCCAATACACACGAAGTGGCCAGTAACGCAGTCAGAAAGAGGGAGAAGCAACGATACATGGATGTTTTTAATCTGGTTTAAGCCCCGAATGCCTGGTTTATGAGCAGACGGGAATCGTTGGGTGCATGAAGCTGTTAACTTTGCACTGCTACGGTTGCAACGTGCTATCGTAACGATTATTTCACAAAAAAGGGCCGAACTACACAGAACGGGCCAAGGATTGATTCACAGTGGAAAAACAGGCTAAAATTTATGTGGCTGGTCACCGGGGTATGGTGGGCTCGGCTCTTGTTCGTCATCTGACCGCCAGCGGTTATACAAACATCATCGCCCGTACTTCGTCGGAGCTGGATCTGCGCAATCAGGCGGCTGTTGCTGACTTTTTCGCCGCAGAGAAACCCGAATACGTTTTCCTGGCAGCGGCGAAAGTAGGCGGTATTCTAGCCAACAACATTTATCGGGCCGATTTTCTGTACGAGAACCTGATGATCGAGGCCAATATTATCCACAGTGCTTATCAGCATGGTGTGAATAAGCTGTTGTTTCTGGGTTCTTCGTGCATTTACCCAAAGATGGCACCGCAACCCTTGAAAGAAGAGGCGTTGTTGAGCGGTTTTCTGGAACCAACCAATGAGCCTTATGCGATTGCCAAAATTGCAGGCATCAAACTATGCGAATCATATCGTATTCAGTACGGGGCCAACTTTATTTCGGCAATGCCAACAAATCTGTACGGCCCCAACGATAACTACAATCTACAGGGTTCGCACGTACTGCCGGCTTTGATTCGTAAGTTTCACGAAGCAAAGGTCAATAACCAGCCGTTTGTTGAAGTATGGGGTACGGGATCACCGTTCCGTGAGTTTATGCACGCCGATGATCTGGCCGAGGCCTGTGTTTATCTGATGAATAATTATGACGGCGAGCAATTTGTAAACGTAGGCACCGGCGAAGAATTGACCATCCGCAATCTGGCCGAAATGGTGATGGAAGTTGTCGGTTTTGAAGGTGAACTCCGCTGGAACACCGATAAGCCTGACGGTACTCCTCGTAAGCTGATGGACGTGTCTCGTCTGCACAATATGGGCTACAAACACAAAATTGACCTTAAATCAGGTTTAGAATCAACGTATCAGGATTTCCTCAAAAATCAGGAAATGTACGCGGTCTAGACCATAAAAGAGTTTAACGTTCAACGTCTAAGGTCCAATGTTGCGCTGCTAAAGTCCACAAGGGTGGATTAGCAGCGCAACATTGGACCTTAGACGTTGAACGTTAAACTCTTTCTACAATCCCTTTGCCGGGTTGCCGAATACCGTTGCGTTGGCAGGTACGTTCTCTACAACGACTGATCCTGCACCAACGCGAGCTCCTTTTCCAACGGTAATGCCTGAAACAAGCACTGATCCTGTGCCAATGTAGGCCCCTTCTTCCAGCGTAACACCGCTGTTGATTACCGCGCCTGCGCCTACATGTACAAAATCGCCCAATGTAGCGCGGGTTTCAATGATAGCGCCGCTTAAAATCAGACAATGCTGGCCCACGTTGGCCATTGAATTGACTACTGCCCGGGCGGCAATCAAATTGCCGTGGCCAATTGTTGCCATAGCTGATACTATTGCTGTGTCATGAATAGCGTTGACGGGTTGCGTTTTGCGCCGTTCATTCAACAGCTTCACCAGTTTCTGACGTACCCGTCCGTCGCCGATAGCTACGAAAGCTTCGCATTTTGGGCCAATAAGTTTCAGGAAACCATCATCGTCGGTATCGCCTAAAATAGGTACTACGCCAAACTCCTGCCCATGCAACGCTTTGTCATCATCGAGTAGGCCATAAACAACCACCGCGTTGCGCTGAAATATATCTAAAGCGGTGAGGCCGAGGTTACCGGCGCCAAAAATCAATACGGGATTTTCCATTCGTAATAAGTAGACAATATTGGGGCTAGTATCATCTTGATTTGATAATCAGTAGATAAAAACCAGGTCATATGTAACGGGTAAGTTTGGGTCATGAAACAGGCAACGCTGTTCAGAACCATTGTGTTATCCGATCTTCATCTGGGTACAGCCGGATCAAAGGCCAGGGAAGCTACCGATTTTCTGAAATATCATTCGTGTCAGAAGCTTATCCTCAACGGCGACATCATCGACGGTTGGCAGCTACGCCAGCAAGGTGTCTGGAAGAAGAAGCACACCGCCTTTTTTAAGGTCGTTTTAAAGCAAATCGTTCATCACGACACGAAAGTGATCTACCTGCGAGGAAATCACGACGATTTTCTGGATCAGGTATTACCGCTACACGTTGGCCGAAATTTTCGCATTCAGCGCGATTATCTGCTGAAGTCGCAGGGGCCAACTGGGGAGCGTAGTTTTTACGTCACCCACGGTGATGTGTTCGATTCTATTACGTCGCACATGAAATGGCTGGCTTATCTGGGCGACATGGGCTACACGTTCCTGCTTTGGGTTAACAAGCTATATAACCAGTATCGTGCCTGGCGGGGACTTGCTTACTATTCCTTGTCACAAACGGTGAAGCAACGCATCAAATCGGCGGTCAGCTACATCTCCGATTTTGAAGAAAAATTGACCGAGTTGGCCCGCGCCCGCCATTGCGACGGCATCATCTGCGGCCATATTCATCAGCCCGCCATTCGGCAAATCAACGGCCTCACCTACATGAATTCAGGCGATTGGGTGGAGTCGCTCAGTGCACTGGTCGAAGATCATGAGGGCAACTGGAATTTGCTCTACTATTCATCAGACATGGCAGCTACTCCCTCTACTACCGACCTGGTCGATGCCGAGGAATCGATTCCTATAGCTGAGAGCGAGTCTATCCAGCACGTGATTTTGAGTGAGGTATTCACAAAAAGCTAACCAACTATGCGCTTCTTGTTTGTTATTCAGGGTGAAGGCCGCGGACATCTGACCCAGGCCATTTCGTTGGCCCAAATTCTTCAGGCGGCGGGCCATGAGGTAGTCCGGGCCATGGTTGGGCTAGCGGAACGTAGACCCATACCTGCTTTTTTTGCCGAACAGTTTCCGGCCCCCCACACCCCACTCATCACCCCTGAGTTGATCTATTGTGCGCAGACGAATTGCCTGAACGTGGGAGCCACGGTAAGCAAGGCTATTGGGCAGTTGGGTACGTTCAGAAGCAGTATGCGGCAATTGCACGAAAACATTGAGCTTGAAAAGCCAGATATCGTCGTCAATTTTTTCGAGCTGCTTTGTGGACTGACTTATGCGTTTCATAAACCGTCGGTCCCGGTAGTCAGTGTGGCGCATCAGTTCATGGCGCTGCACCCGAATTTTACGTTTCCGGCTAAACGCTGGCTCGATAAAGCGTCGTTTCTGGCTTTGGTGCGGCTAAACGCGATTGGATCCACCGAATTATTCGGCCTTTCGTTCGATCAGCAACCCGACGCACCTGAACGCCGTTTACGGGTAATGCCGCCACTACTACGGGCCGAGTTGGCTATGCTTAAGGTTAGCAACGAATCGTTTTTTCTAGCCTACACCACGCAACCAGGATTACGGTCAGTAGTCTACGGCGCCCATCATCAGCAACCGGGTCAGGCGTTACGTTACTATCACGCTGCCGTTGACCATGTAGAGGAACAGGTTGATGATACGCTGACCGAGTGTAAGCTGGATGGACAACGCTACTTACAGGATATGGCACGCTGTGAGGCTGTCATTACCACGGCAGGATTTGAATCGGTTTGCGAAGCTATGTACCTAGGGAAGCCGGTGCTGATGATGCCGCAGCCCAATCACTACGAACAGGCTTGTAACGCACTGGACGGGCAACGTGCCGGGGCCGGAGTAGCTTCGGATACATTCGATCTTACTCGGCTGATTGGCTACTTGCCTGCACATGATGCCAAAGCAACAAAACGCTTCAGACAATGGCAAAGCCGGGTCAGTGGTTTGTTCCTTGCCGGTTTGAACAGAGCAGCTACCCCACAAAAAACAGGTCAGTCTCAACAGACAGGCCGCATCCAGACAGCCTGAGTCAGTTATCAGTTATCAGTTACCAGTAAAAAGTTATCAGCTCTGCGTCGATGCAGGCTGTTTCATAGAGGAGGTTCCTGAGCGGAGCCACTGATAACTGATAACTGATAACTGTTCATTGATAATTGATATGGATTGCGCAATTTTGGCTGAAATCGGTCAAACCCTTATGCGCATTCTTAAAGCGATTCTATCCTTAGCCCTTGCTATTTCCCTTGTTTATGCCCTTGATCGAAGCTGGGGCGCTGTGCCGGCAGTCGGGCCATTACTCAGTCCGTTCACTGGCTTTTGGCAAAATGCCGAAAAGTCAGATCAGCTTCAGGCTCAGGAAATCGATCTTGACGGTACTCGTGAACCTGTAGAAGTTGTATTCGACAGTTTGCATATCCCGCACGTATTCGCGAAAAATGATTACGATGCCTACTTCGTGCAAGGCTATCTGACGGCCCATGATCGGCTTTGGCAGATGGAGTTTCAAACACATGCTGCGGCTGGTCGATTGAGCGAAATTGTGGGAGATCGGGCGATTGAACTCGACCGGTATAACCGTCGCCTAGGTATGGGCTTTGCGGCCGAGAAGTCGGTCGCTTTCATGATGGATGATCCGCGCACGAAAGAATCGGTTGATGCCTATACGGCTGGGATTAACGCCTACATCGCTCAGTTAAAACCGGCTAATTACCCGCTCGAATATAAACTATTGGGCTACGCACCCGAACCCTGGGCACCTATCAAGTGCGCGTATTTTCTCAAATACATGTCGGGGGTATTGGCGTTAGGAGCCGATGATGTGGCGATGACCAATATTCTGGCCAAGTACGGCCCCGACATTACCCGCGATCTATTTCCTAATTATCCGCATAAAGAAGATCCGATCATCCCCGTTGGGACCAAATGGGATTTTTTGCCTGTTTACTATCTGAAGTCGCCCATGAATCCCAAACCGGGGAAAGGCGATTTTGCCATGAATTGGCCGAGGCATGACCCCGCCATTGGCTCTAACAACTGGGCTGTTGCCGCCGAAAAATCGGCTACGGGTTACCCGTTATTGGCCAACGACCCGCACTTATCATTAAGTTTGCCTTCTATCTGGTACCTGATTCAATTGCACACGCCCACTATGAACGTAATGGGCGCGTCGATGCCTGGTTCGCCCGGTATTATCGGAGGATTCAATGAGAAGATTGCCTGGGGAGAAACCAATGTTGGCTCAGACGTACTGGATTTCTATCAGATCAAATTCAAAGACAATAACCGCCAGGAGTACTGGCACGATAACAAGTGGAAACGCGTAACCCGCCGTATTGAAACGGTGAAGGTTAAGGGGAAGCCCGACGTGGTAGATACCGTTTTGTATACACACCACGGTCCTGTGATGTACACGCAAGGGCAGAAGTCATACGCCAAAAATTTTCCTGTTGGGTATGCGGTGCGCTGGGTGGCACACGATGCAGCCAATGAACTGCTTTGTTTTTACCTGCTGAATCGGGCACAGAACCATGATGATTACCGGGAGGCAATGCTTTCTTATGGTTCACCCGCGCAAAATTTCGTGTATGCTGATGTGAACAAAGACATTGCTATTTCGCCCAATGGTCGGTTTCCGTTGAAAACAAAGGAGCAGGGCAAATTTCTGCTCGATGGTACTAACCCCGCCCACGACTGGATGGCCTATATACCGGCCGTTCATAACCCACACGTGAAAAATCCACCGCGTGGGTTTGTGTCGTCGGCCAACCAATCGTCAACCGATCCAACGTATCCTTATTACCTAAACTGGCAGTTTGCCCCACCCGAGCGGGGAACGCGCATTAACCAGCGACTAACGGTAATGGGCAAGGCGACCGTAGACAGCATGGCGAAATTGCAATACGATAACCACAACCTGCGGGCGGCAAACCTATTGCCTAAGTTGCTGGTTCAGGTACGTTCAGGTACGTTATCGGCATCGCAGCAACAGGCATTGAAGACCGTTCAACAGTGGCGATTCAATAACGATATTACAGAAGTAGGTGCCACGATTTTTTCGGAATGGGAAAAGCGGTTTATGGATGCGCTTTGGGCCGATGACATGCCCGACGCTGACACGCTACCCATGAAAATGCCTTCGGCCGATCGGACCATGCGGATGATCGATGAAAATCCGACGGCGCGTTGGGTCGATGATATTCGGACTCCCGCCCGTGAGACTCTGGCGGATATTGTCACTCAAAGTTTTCGGGCTACGGTTGATACGCTCACGAAACGACACGGTCCTCAGGGAGTTAAATGGCAATGGGCTACTGTCAAGGCGACCCGTATCGCTCATTTGGCTCGCCTCGATGCGCTTAGCGCCATGAACGTGCAAGTGGGTGGCGGTGCAACTGTCGTGAACGCGACTACAACCCGAACCGGTCCATCGTGGCGACTGGTAGTGGCGCTTGGGCCAACCCCCCAAGGCTATGCCGCTGTTCCGGGTGGGCAGTCGGGTAATCCAGGTAGTCATTATTACCTGAATATGCTGGAGCCCTGGCGTCGCGGAGAGCTCACACCCCTTCAGTTTATGTCAACGGCCAACGCTTCAGGTACGTCCGTACGCTGGACATTGAAATAAGCATGTAGCGCCGAAGCTCCAGCTTCGGGAGTTTAACAAATATTTGCACACTCCCGAAGCTGGAGCTTCGGTGCTACATATATAACTATGATTCCTATTCTCTTGATTGCCCTGCTGAGCTTACTGTCTCAACTTGTGCTACCCTGGTGGAGCATTGCTCTAGTCACGTTTGCTTTTTGTTTTGGTAGACCTTCCAGTGGAGGCCGGGCTTTCCTGCACAGTTTTGTGGGCGTAGGTTTGGTATGGTTCATCTATGCCCTCATGCAGCATATTCAGTCGGGCGGAATTTTAACCAGCCGAATGAGCGAAGTTATGAACTTGCCGTCTACTCCGGTTTATCTATTGGTGCTGACCCCGTTGTTGGGAGGCCTTGTGGCTGGATTTGCCGGGTTGGCAGGTTATTGGGTTCGTCAAACCGTATTACCGACCGTAGCTGTAAAATCGTAGCTTTGTCCTATAAATCAATTTATAATCATTTAGCTTGTGAAGAATGCATCTCTGGCGATCAATGTAGTGCTCGCCATCGCCGTAGCCGTACTGTACTATCTCCATTTCAAGGAACATAAGTCAGGTGCTGAAACAAAAGAAACGCCTAAGCTGGTTGAAGGGCGCAAACTGGTCTATGTAAACATTGATTCACTGGCTGCCAATTACGAGTATTTCAAAGACACCCGTAAGGTGCTCGAAAGCAAACAGTATCAATTGGAGAATGACCTGCAAACCCGGGGTCGGTCATTACAGAACGAAGTGGCTTTCTTCCAGCAACGGGCGCAAACCATGACACAGGAGCAAGGACGGGCCGCTGAAGCCTCTTTGCAAAAGAAGAATCAGGACTTAATGGCCTACCGTGAACAGGCTGCTCAAGGGTTAGCCATTGAGAAAGCAAAAAAAGACGAAGAGCTGTATAATCAAATCTTCGATTATCTGAAGAAGGTAAATACCCAAAACAAATACGAGATGGTTCTTGGCTATCAGAAAGGAGGAAATATTCTGTTTGCTGATGGAGGTAGTGACGCTACTAAGCGAATCATTGATGGTTTGAACAAAGAGTATAAAGACAAGCAAGCTGCTGCCCCTAAAAAGTAGTTTGTTGTCACGTGCCACAAAAAAAGATAGCTCAATCGCGAGCTATCTTTTTTTGTGGCATACATTTTGTTATATGTTACTGTTATTTGTAAAACATATAACTCTACTTCCATTTGAGAAAAGAAGAGCAGATAATCTGATCAATTACAACTCATGAGCGGTTTTTTGACCGTTTCGGCATCGTTTTTGCCTTAAAGTAAGTGCCTCACGTCGGTATCTGTTTCAGATACGACGTTTACATCGCTCTGGCTGGTCGATGCCGTATTGGGTCCTGAGGCTGTGGCTTCAATGCCATATATAGATGAAAATTTATATATGAAACGTTGGCCAGCCGGGCGACTTTCTACCGGTTTAGCAAGTATTAGGTAAATTTTCCGAACCCCGGTCCCACGACCGGGGTTTTCTTTGTTTAGTTCGTAGTCAGGTACGTTGTTGTCTTGGCAGACATATGGACTCACTACACACATCTTCTTTAATGCTCTTTTTAAATGGCCAGTACAGCGATTGTTAAGCAAGTTGATATCCGAAATCGGAGAGCCTCCTTCGAGTATTCTTTTCTAGAGACTTATTCGGCTGGTTTAGTCCTGAGCGGAACAGAGATTAAATCTATACGGCAAGGGAAGGTGAATTTACAAGACGCTTACTGTCTGTTTTTGAATGATGAACTGTATGTACGGCAGATGAGCGTTTCAGCATATACGGAAGGTACATACAACAATCATGAACCACTTCGTGACCGAAAACTGCTATTGACAAAGCGTGAACTGAGGAAGTTGTCTGAAAAATTGAAGGATCAGGGATTAACAATTGTGCCTGTACGCTTGTATACCAATCCAAGAGGCTTTGCCAAACTTGATATTGCCCTAGCGAAAGGCAAGAAGTTATTCGACAAGCGTGATAGCATCAAGGAACGCGATGTTTCCCGTACCATGCAACGTGGTCAGTATGACGAATAGCAATCCGGCGCACAAACGGAAATTTAGGGTACACCGGACTTGGGTAAATGTGGATAAGTATGTAAATTGCTACCTAACAGAGGACTTACAACCAACACATGGGCAGGAAAGTTTTAGTCTTAAATCAAGATTACAGTGCGCTTAGCATCTGTTCCGTTCCTAAAGCGTTTTTGCTTGTTTATCTGAGCAAAGCCGAACTCGTTGCGCAGTCGGAGGCATTGTTTCTCCGTACTATCGACAAGGAGTTTCCAATGCCTACTGTTATCCGACTGCACCGGTATGTGCATCTGCCTTACAAGGGAGTGATGTTAACCCGGCAAAATATTTTCAGGCGCGACGGTCATCTCTGTCAGTACTGTGGCACTACAGACGATCTGACGCTCGATCATGTAGTACCCAAATCGAGAGGGGGAAAAACGAATTGGGATAATTTGCTGACTGCCTGTAAGCGCTGCAATTCCCGGAAAGGGGATTTCACTCCGGAAGAAGCAAACATGCGTATGCGTCATAAGCCTTTCAAACCCTCATTCATTGTTTTTCTTCGTGAATTCTCCGGCGTTCTGGATGATAGTTGGATGCCCTTTTTAAGTAATAAACGAGAACGAATGTACGATTAGCTTATAAACCCGGTCAAAAGCCGGGTTTTTTGTTGATACTTACTTAGTTAACAAATTTGAGTTGTCGAACCTTTTCTCCTTTGCACTTGCTATCTTTGCAGTCCTTTTCAAAAAAAGGAATGTTTGGCGCATCAACAGATGTGTTGATCGTTGAGTCATGTTTAATCAAAATTCAGTTTGCTCTGACCCTGCAAACTGACGTAACATCGGGTCGCGTTAACTAGTAGTATGAGCAAATCGCAGCAAACTGCAAACTTGCCCGAATTTGATTGGGATCGGGCAGACAACAAAGGATTCGGTAGCGGCTATTCAGCCGACGAGCGGTCACGTATGGAAGAGATGTACGGAGGTACACTCACCGAAGTAAACGAAAAGGATGTAGTAACAGGTACGGTCGTAGGGATTACTGACCGTGAAATTCTGTTGAACATCGGCTTTAAATCGGACGGTCTTGTGCCATCATCCGAATTCCGGGATCTGCCTGACCTGAAAGTTGGCGATCAGATTGACGTGTACATCGAAAACCAGGAAGACACCAACGGTCAACTGGTATTGTCGCGCAAGAAAGCCAAAGTAATCACCGCCTGGAAAAACATCCAGAAAGCACTCGACGAAGACCTCATCATCGATGGTTTCGTAAAGCGCCGTACTAAAGGTGGTTTGATCGTAGATATTTACGGCATCGAAGCCTTTTTGCCAGGTTCACAAATCGACGTTAAGCCGATTCGTGACTTCGACATTTATGTTGGCAAGAAGATGGAAGTGAAAGTGGTGAAAATCAACTACGCCAATGATAACGTAGTCGTTTCGCACAAAGTCCTGATCGAAAAAGATCTGGAAGCACAACGCGCTCAAATCCTGAACAACCTTGAGAAAGGTCAGGTACTGGAAGGCGTGATCAAAAACATGACCAACTTCGGTGTCTTCATCGATTTGGGTGGTGTTGATGGTCTGTTGCACATCACTGATATTTCGTGGGGCCGTATCAGCCACCCATCAGAGGTGCTTACGCTTGATCAGCGTGTAAACGTTGTAGTTCTCGATTTCGACGAAGAGAAGAAACGCATTTCGCTCGGTATGAAGCAACTCCAGGCTCACCCTTGGGATGCGTTGACCGAAGACATTCAGGTTGGTTCGAAAGTAAAAGGCCGGATCGTGAATGTTGCCGATTACGGTGCTTTCCTCGAAATCATGCCGGGCGTAGAAGGCCTGATTCACGTGTCAGAAATGTCATGGTCTCAGCATCTGCGCAACCCACAGGAATTCCTGAAAGTGAATGACGAAGTTGAAGCCGTTGTGCTGACACTCGACCGTCAGGATCGTAAGATGTCATTGGGCATCAAGCAACTTTCGGCTGACCCATGGACTCGTCCAGACCTGACATCGAAATATTCTGTTGGCACCCGCCACACGGGCATTGTTCGTAACCTGACCAACTTCGGCTTGTTCCTTGAACTGGAAGAAGGCATCGACGGACTGGTACACGTATCAGATCTATCTTGGACTAAGAAAATCAAACATCCATCAGACTTCACTAAAGCTGGTGAGAACCTCGATGTAGTTGTTCTGGAACTTGATGTTGATAACCGTCGTCTGGCACTAGGTCACAAGCAACTTGAAGAGAACCCATGGGATACGTTCGAAGATACGTTTACCCTTGGTTCGGTTCACCGTTGCACTATCTTGTCGAAGAATGATAAGATGGCGACACTGGAACTGCCTTACGGCATCGAAGGCTTCTGCACACTCCGTAATCTTGCAAAAGAAGATGGTACCGTTGCTGAAGTTGGCGAGTCGCTAGACTTCCGGGTAACTGAGTTCTCGAAAGAAGATAAGCGCATCATGCTGTCGCACACACGTACGTGGCAGGAGAAAAGCGAGCCAGCTAAAGAAGCCAAGCCAAAAGCAGCCAAGACTACACAGTCTACGTCGGCTCAGCCAGAGCGCGGTGCTACTTTAGGTGACCTCAGCTCACTTGCCGCTTTGAAAGAACAGATGGAAGGCAAAAACTAATTGCTTTATAATCTGGTCAGATTAATTACAAAAAGGCGTCTTTCACAGAAATGTTGAAAGACGCCTTTTGTTATTTAAGGCGAAACCCGTACGTTTGCAATCCCAAACCGACAAGGTTCCGTGGCCGAGTGGCTAGGCAGAGGTCTGCAAAACCTCGTACAGCGGTTCGAATCCGCTCGGAACCTCAATAGGATGTAGCCGCTAAGTAGCTAATACTTAGCGGCTAATTTTTTTTTGTGGCATTACCTGTTGCGTAGCTAATAATATGAACGTGGTAGAGCTTGCTCAAAAACAATATGGATTGAATCTAAGTAAAAAAAGTGGCCTTAAATAGCTTGGAACGGCTTTTTGTATTCTGGCAATCGTGGCTTACTTTTGTGGGCCGATGATATACATAGGTCAATTATGAAGGTGAAATTTGATTATAAATTAGTCGTTATGAGCCGTTTATCTAAGTTTTGCGGAGCGTTGACTCTGGCAGCTTTTCTGCTATTTCACGGTGAGCAGATGAACGCGCAGGATTCTTCAGCAGCTCAAGGGGGCGGTGGCCCTGCGACTGCAACCCCAGCGCCTGCTGCTGCTGGTGGAGGTGGAGATGTAGCCAAGGGTAAGGAGTTGTTTGAAAACAACTGTAAGACTTGCCACAATGCAAATGCCGAAGCGCTTGTAGGACCTGGCCTGGCTGGTGTTCGCCAACGTACCCCCGGCGAAGACTGGTTGAAAAAATGGATCAAAAATCCGTCTGCCATGATCGCATCGGGCGATGCCTATGCTGTCAAGATCTTCAATCAGTATAATAAAATTCAGATGACTTCATTCACCAATCTGTCTGATGGTGATATCACAAGCATTCTGGATTATATTGATTCTGAAAGTGCGCCCAAAGCAGCCGTAGCCGCTCCTGATGGCGCTCCTGCCGCTGGAGGCGGAGGTGGTGGTACAGCTACAGCGTCATCAGGTCCTTCTGAACTGTTCACGTTTGTATTGGTGGCGCTCTTGGTTGTGATGTTACTGGTACTAGGTGTACTGTTAGTAATCGTGACTATCTTATCTAAGGCAGTTGCTCCTCAAGGCGATGGTAGCGTAGTTGGAACACAAACAACCCCGCTTGTACAACGTATTCGTGACGGCCTGTTCAGCACCGTAAACAACTCAACAGTTCGTTCAGTAGCAATCTGGTTGTTTTTGTTCGTTGCTACCAAAATGTCGATTGATGGTCTTTATTCGATCGGTATTCAGCAAGGGTACGCGCCCAAGCAGCCTATTGCTTACTCACACAAGCTTCACGCAGGTCAGTACAAGATTGATTGTAATTACTGTCACACCGGTGTGAACAAAGGGAAATCTGCGCATATTCCTTCGGCCAACATTTGTATGAACTGTCACGGTGTGATTAAAAAGGAATCGCCTGAAATTCAGAAAATTTACGCTGCTATCGAGCAAAACAAGCCTATTGAGTGGATTCGGGTGCACAACCTTCCAGATTTGGCTTACTTCAATCACTCTCAGCACGTAAATGTTGGTAACGTTGAATGCCAGACCTGTCATGGTGAAATCCAGAAGATGGAAGTGGTAGAACAACGGTCTTCTCTTACCATGGGATGGTGTATCGATTGCCACCGTAAAACGGAGGTGAACACAAAAGACAACGCTTACTACGATAAGCTTGTTGCTCTGCACCGGAAAGAGACCAAAGAGCCGCTGAAGGTTGCCAACATTGGTGGTCTGGAATGTTCAAAGTGTCACTATTAATTTCTCAACTCAGCCAAACGGAGTCTCTCTGACTGGATTAAGTATATGGAACAAGTAACCAAACGGTATTGGAAGGGTGTTGAGGAGTTGCGTAATGACGCGAAATTCGTTAAAAACGCACAATCTGAATTTCCAGAGCCCTCTGGGAGCGATCTGGAAAGTCTGATTGAAGGCACCAACGCTCCCCGCCGGGATTTTTTGAAAACATTGGGTTTTGGCATGGCAGCAGTATCGCTTGCCGCCTGCGAAGCCCCCGTACGGAAAGCTATTCCGTATTTAAATAAGCCTGAGAATACGTTCCCTACCATTTCTGACTACTATGCGTCAACGTTTACAGATGGGGGTGACTATGCCAGTATTATTGTAGAGACTCGGGAAGGTCGACCCATCAAGATCGAGGGTAACCCATTATCGAGTATCTCTAAGGGAGGTACAACCGCCCGTGTTCAGGCTTCGCTTCTTTCATTGTATGATAATGAAAAGCTAAAGGGTCCAAAACGTGGTGAAACTGATATCGATTGGGCTACTGCCGATAAAGAGATTATCAGTCAGTTGTCAACTATCGCTGCACGTGGTGGAGCTATTCGGATAGTATCGTCAACTATCGCCAGTCCTTCAACTAAGGCTGTTATTGCTGACTTTGTTGCCAAATACCCAACTGCCCGTCATATTGTATATGATGCTAATTCGGCCTCAGGTATCATTCAGGCAAACCAGGCATCATTTGGTAAGGCAGTTGTTCCATCTTATGATTTCAGTAGAGCCAAAACTATCGTTAGTATTGGTGCTGATTTTCTGGGTACGTGGATTGCCCCTCTGGATCATGCTAAGCCATACGCCAAAACGCGTAAGATTGGTGCTGTAGGCGGTGGTAATAAAGAGATGTCTCGTCATTATCAGTTCGAGACTATTCTTTCAATGACCGGCGCCAACGCCGATTATCGGGGTACATATAAGCCTTCACAAGAAGGTCTCGTTGTTGCTAATCTATACAACAAGGTTGCTGCCAAGTTAGGTGGTACTGCGGTGAACGCTTCTCCCGTCACGGTTCAGTATCTGGATAAAGCTGCTGCTGATCTGATTGCTTCAAGAGGTGCCGCGGTGGTAGTAGCGGGTTCAAACGACCCGAACGTTCAAATTCTGGTTAATGCATTGAACAGCTTGTTAGGCAGTTATGCGTCAACGATCAATCTGAATGTTCCGGTAAATTATCGGCAGGGGAATGATCAGCAGATGAATGCTTTCATCGATGAGCTGAAAGGAGGTCGGGTGCAGGCGGCTATGTTCTACATGGCAAACCCTGTTTACGATCACCCACGTGGTGCCGAGATTGCAGAAGCGCTTCCTAAAGTAGCTCTGTCTCTATCTTTCGGTGACCGTGCCGATGAAACTGGTTCACTGACAAAATATGTGACTCCCGCTCCGCATTTCCTGGAGTGCTGGAACGACACCGAGCCTAAAGCTGGCTATTACAGCCTTACTCAGCCGGCTATTACGCACATATTCAAGACTCGGCAAATGCAATCGAGTTTGCTGACATGGGCTGGAAGAAGCAATGATTTCCAGGAGTATGTCCGCAGTTATTGGCGTACCAATATATTTCCAAAGGCCACCGGTTTTACCACATTCGACGAATTCTGGATAAAATCTCTCCATGATGGCGTATTTGAGCCTACTACATCGGCAGTTGCTGCTTCAGGAGTTGCTTTTGCAGGCAATGTAGCGGCCGCGGGAGCTGGTATCGTTCAGCGGTATAAGCCAACAACCGGTATTGAAGTTGCTCTCTACGAGAAAGTGGGTATGGGTACTGGTTCGCAAGCCAATAATCCCTGGATTCAAGAGTTTCCTGATCCCGTCTCTAAAGCGTGTTGGGACAACTACGCGGCTGTATCGCAGAAAACAGCAACTGATCTCGGCGTTGAGCAAAACGAAACGCTTACGATTGAAGTAGCTGGCAAATCAGTGGAGTTGCCAGTATTGATTCAACCGGGTCAGGCAGATCAGACAGTTGCTATTGCCATTGGTTACGGCCGGTCTAAGTCTGGTAAGTGTGCCAATGGTGTAGGGCAAAACGCTTATCCGTTTGCATCAGTTACTGGTGGCACGATTACCATGGCTGCTGTATCGGCTACCGTATCAAAAGCGGGAGGTCGTCATGAGATTGCACAAACGCAAACGCATGAAACGGTAATGGGCCGTCGGGCTGTACTGCAGGAAGGTATTCTGGCTCGCTACAAAAAGAATCCGAAAGAGGGACGTTATGAGCCTAAGGTTCAAACCTCGGAAGGGGCCGTAGAGCCAACTGATATCACGCTGTGGCACGGTTACGGTAAGCCAAACCACTCATGGGGTATGGTTATTGACCTGAACTCGTGTATTGGTTGTGGGGCTTGTGTAGTAGGCTGTATCTCTGAAAACAACACGCCAACTGTAGGACGTGAAGAGGTACTTGCCCGCCGTGAAATGCACTGGATGCGTATCGACCGCTATTACAGCAGTGATGCCGATATGGAGAGCATGGGTGTTATCGAAGGCTATCAGGCACTTGAAGTAGCTTCAGCAAATCCTGAAGTAACTTTCCAGCCGATGCTTTGTCAGCACTGCAGTAACGCTCCTTGCGAAACGGTATGCCCAGTACTGGCTACAACACACAGCACAGAGGGGTTAAACCAGATGACGTACAACCGCTGTATCGGTACACGTTATTGTGCAAACAACTGTCCTTATAAAGTTCGTCGTTTCAACTGGTTCAAGTACCACGATGAAGACAAGTTTGACTATCAGTTCAATAATGACCTTGGCAAAATGGTCATTAACCCTGATGTCACTGTACGTGCTCGTGGTGTAATTGAAAAGTGTTCATTCTGTGTGCAGCGTATCCAGGAGGGTAAGCTGACCGCTAAGAAAGAACGCCGTCGTCCCTTGCCTGACGAAATTCAGTCAGCCTGTGCACAAGCTTGCCCAACAGATGCCATCATCTTTGGCGATATGAACAATCCTGAGAGCACAATCTCGAAAGTGCTGTCAACTGAATTGAACGAACGCGCTTTCCACGTTCTGGAAGAAATTAACGTTCGCCCGCAAATTGCTTACCTGACTAAAATCCGTAACAAAGATGAAGGTCCAAAGCAGGAAACTACACAAGAATCACACGCGTAGGTCAACGTACTAATTGAATATAAAAAACGATGCACATCACTTCAGCCGTACGCACGCCATTAGTATCTAATGGAAAAACCTACGCAGATGTCACAGAAGATGTTTGCAGGCAGGTAGAAGGTCGTCCCACCAGAGAATGGACGATTGCATTTACAATCTCTGCCCTAGTACTTGTATATGGAACAGCGTGTGTACTCTACACATGGTGGGAAGGTCTTGGCGTATGGGGTCTAAATAAGACCGTAGGCTGGGCATGGGATATCACCAACTTCGTATGGTGGGTTGGTATCGGTCACGCAGGTACGTTGATTTCGGCTATCCTGTTGTTATTCCGTCAGAAGTGGCGGACCTCGATTAACCGGGCAGCAGAAGCGATGACCATTTTCGCCGTTATCTGTGCCGCCACGTTCATCTTTATGCACATGGGCCGTCCATGGCTGGCTTACTGGGCTTTACCATTGCCAAACACGTTTGGCTCATTGTGGGTAAACTTCAAATCGCCTCTGGTGTGGGACGTATTTGCTATTAGCACGTATTTCACTGTGTCTTTAGTGTTCTGGTACATGGGTTTAGTACCTGATCTGGCGACAATCCGTGACCGGGCCCGTAGTAAAGTAAGCCGCTATGTATACGGTGCTTTTTCGCTTGGTTGGAATGGTTCGGCTAAAACCTGGGCCCGTTACGAATACATCAGCCTTATTCTGGCTGGTATCTCGACGCCGCTGGTACTTTCTGTACACACCATTGTAAGTATGGACTTTGCTACTTCGGTTATTCCGGGTTGGCACACAACCATCTTCCCGCCTTACTTCGTAGCGGGTGCAATCTTCTCAGGTTTCGCGATGGTGCAAAACCTGATGCTGATTATCCGAGTGGTTTTCAAGCTGGAAGATTACATTACGGTAGAGCATATTGAGTCGATGAATAAGATCATCACACTTACCGGTTCTATTGTAGGTGTAGCGTATATCACTGAGTTCTTCATTGCCTGGTACTCAGGTGTAGAATATGAGAGCTATGCTTTCATCAACCGCGCTACGGGACCATACTGGTGGGCTTATCTGGCCATGATGACCTGTAACGTAGTGTCTCCCCAATTGTTCTGGTCTAAAACGATCCGTACATCTGTAGTTTGGACATTTGTGTTGTCAGTAATTGTGAACATTGGTATGTGGTTCGAGCGGTTTGTAATTATCGTTACTTCGCTACACCGCGATTATCTGCCATCGAGCTGGGCTATGTTCCACCCAACTCTATTTGACATCAGCGACTATCTTTTCTCATTTGGTTTGTTCTTTACGCTGTTCCTGTTGTTTGCTAAATTCTTGCCGGTAGTTAACATGGCTGAAGTAAAAGCAATCATCAAGTCGTCGTCGGCTCAATTACCAAAATCAGTTTCGGGCGTTGCAAAGGGTGAGCGTGTTACTGCGCCTACTTTTAACAAAAACGCTGACTAATTCACCTTTATAAGTATCTGTATGGCTTCGCCAGTTAACAGTAGATTTTTAGTAGGCATTTTTGACGACGATGATGTCGTGCTGAAAGCCGTCAGAGAAGTTCGTGAGTCGGGTGTACGCATCCACGAGGTATACACACCCTTTCCGGTGCATGGCCTTGACGTTGCATTGGGACATCCACGATCACGATTAGGGATAGTAGCTTTTATGTTTGGCCTGACCGGTCTGCTTACGGCTGCTTCGCTTATGTCGTATACTGAGAAATTTGACTGGCCAATGATTGTAGGCGGTAAAGACTCTTTTTCTTATCCGATCTACATTCCCATAGCCTTTGAGTTGACTGTACTTTTTACAGCTCTTGGTATGGTAGGTACGTTCATTATCTCTAATGGACTCGGACCAACTGTAAAACCTCTCATGTTCGATTTGCGGACAACTGATAACAAGTTTGCTATGGCCATTGATATGGAAAACAACAAACTTCAGGAATCAGAAATTGAGAAAATCCTGAAGCAGTCAGGAGCAGCTGAAGTAAACGTTAAGCAGTTCTAGATAGACCGATTATGAAATTTAAGCATATAGTGCTTTCATCAATTGGACTGGCATCTGTGTTTTTATTGAGTGCCTGTGGCGATAGCCGGAATGATACAGGTACCCAGTTTGCGCCTCAGATGTATGATCCGGTTGGCTATGAGCCTTACAAGCAAACAAAAGCGAATCCGTTTACTGCAAACGGTCTAAACATGCGCGACCCGGCAAGAGGAACAGTTTCCCGTGCCAATTACCATACTACATTTGGCAAGGGCGATAGTGCTGTGACCGATCTGATGGTATATAACATACCCAAAGACAGCATCGCAATCGCTGAGCGCACGTTAACCAATCCAATTCCTAATACAGAAGCATCTCTGAAAGAAGGAGAGATTCTATACGGCCGTTACTGTACTCACTGTCACGGAGAAGGTGGTAAAGGCGATGGTTTGGTTGGCAAAGAATACAAAGGTGTACCAAGCTATTCATCGGGCGCCTACCAGACAATGAATGATGGACATATATTCCATGTCATCACGCACGGTAAAGGGCGAATGTGGCCACACGGCTCACAAATGACACCAGAAGAACGCTGGAAAATTGTCATGTACGTTCACAAACTTCAGCAAGGATAATTTCTGAATCAGCTAGACAACTTTACTCAAACCAAGCATAGTTGTCATACCATCAATAGAGTTAATAATGGCATCAGTACACGCAATACCTTCCCTGGATGAGCAGTTTGAATTCACTGCGGATTCAAAACGGCGTTTGCTAATCGGCGGAGCCGTTGGCGTAGCGTTAGTTGTTCTCGGCGCCGTTCTGCTATCAGCGGGTGGAGGCGAACACGCACAAGAAGCAGTTCAGGGACATGGCCTGGCCGAAGGACATGAGGGTGCTCATGAGCACTACAAATGGACTACCCGGCTATGGGCTAATATTTGGGTCAACAGTATCTATTTCACTGGTATTGCTGTGGCCGGCATGTTCTTCATGTCATACAATTATTTGGCACAGGCAGGTTGGTCATCGGTGATCAAACGCGTTCCAGAAGCAATGCCTGCTTTTCTGCCTGTTACAGGCATCATCATGCTTGGCGTCTTCTTATTTGCCGGACATGATCTTTTTCACTGGACGCATGAGGGTTTATACGATAAAGCAAGTGCTGAATATGATCCAATCATTGCCGGTAAGAAAGGCTTCTTGAATACACCGTTCTTCTTGGGACGCATGGTTTTTTACTTCGTATCCTGGTACATGCTTTGGCGCGTATTGCGTAATCTGTCACTTCAAGAAGACTTGTATGGCGGAACGGAGTACTACTACAAGAGTATGAAGTATGGCACAATCTTTCTAGTTGTGTTTGCTGTCACCTCATCAACCGCTGCTTGGGACTTGATTATGTCAATTGACACGCACTGGTTCAGTACCATGTTTGGTTGGTATACATTGGCAAGCTGGCACGTAGCCGGATTAGCAACAATGACTCTCACGGTTGTTATGCTGAAGGAGCAGGGTTATCTAAAAGCTGTCAATCAGAACCACATCCACGATCTTGGTAAATTCGTTTTTGCATTCAGTATCTTCTGGACTTACGTTTGGTTCGCTCAGTTTATGCTGATTTATTACGCAAACTTACCGGAAGAGACTATTTATTACCGTGAGCGATTTAGTGGGCATGGTGGTATTTATTTTGCTCCATTTTGGGTGAACGTTGTACTAAACTTTGTCTTCCCATTTCTCGTTCTTATGACAAGAGATGCAAAGCGTACGACTATTTTATTGAAGGTTGCTTGCTGGGGTGTATTAGTTGGGCATTACTTCGACTTCTACATGAATATCATGCCGGGTACAGTTGGCTCACATGGTGGATTCGGTCCAATCGAATTTGGTATGATTCTAATCTTCGTTTGTGCGTTTATCTGGTCTGTATCAACTCAGCTAACAAAGGCCAATTTGATTGCCAAGAATCACCCGTTATTAGAAGAATCATTGCATCACGACATTTAGACTTTATCTAAATCAAACAAGTATGGTTTACATCGTAGGATTATTGTCGCTCGTTTTTCTTGCGCTCGCCTTCATGGTGTTCGGTCGGTTGACCAACGTGATGAAGAGTGTGGGTACAGCAGGAACTGAAGAAACGTACGGAGGAACAAGCAATAAAATCAATGGAGCCATGTTCATGGTGTTTCTCATTGGTGGGACTATTGCTGCTACCTGGTCGTTTATTCACTCAACCCAGTACTTTCTTCCAGAAGCTTCGTCTATACACGGTCGTCGTACAGACGGGTTATTCTGGGGATCTATGGCAATCGTAACAGCTTCTGCGCTACTTACGAATATTCTGTTGTTTTACTTTGCTTATCGCTATCAGTATAGAGACGGTAAGCGGGCTTCATACTACCCTGAAAATCACAAGCTCGAGTTGTTGTGGACCGTTGTTCCTGCTATTGTGATGGCCATAATGGTATTCACAGGATGGCAGGCATGGCGTGATATTATGGCGGAAGCACCAGAAGGTGCACAGGAAGTAGAACTGGTAGGTAAGCAGTTCAACTGGATTGCCCGTTACCCTGGAGTGGACAACAACAAGTTGGGTGCTTTCAATTATAAATTAATTGATAACAACAACGAAGTAGGTATCGATTTTTCTGATGAGTCAGCATTTGATGACTTTACAGCCCCGGAACTGCACATACCTGTTGGAAAGCCTGTGCTGATAAAAATTCGGGCACGTGATGTGCTTCACAGCGTATTCATTCCCCATATGCGTGTGAAAATGGATGCTGTGCCTGGTATGCCAACACGGTTCTGGTTCCACCCAGACAAGACGACAGAGCAAATGCGGAACGAAACGGGCAACCAGAGTTTCAAGTACGAAATTGCCTGTACTGAAATCTGCGGACGGGGACATTTTTCGATGAAAATGAATTTAGTCGTTGAAGACGAAGATTCGTGGAAAAAGTGGTGTGCGGAGCAAAAGCCGTTATTGTCTTCTTTCCCAGAATATGCATCTCGAATTCCAGCAAATCTGAAAGCTAAAGCGGCCAAATATTTGCCTGCTGCCGGCGCTGAGTCAGATAGCACAGCAACGGCATCAGTTGGTGGAGGCGCTGGCTTAGGTAGTGCTTCATTACGTTAATCCTTTAGATCAACAAATCGCTAATAATGGCAACTACAGACGCACTTTCAACTCCTCATGTACATGTTGAAGAACATGAGCACCATGAGCACGAACTGAACTTTTGGCGCAAATACGTTTTCGCTGAAGATCACAAAACGATTGCCAAGCAGTATCTGATTACGGGTATTTTTTGGGCAATTATTGGAATCAGTTTTTCAATCATCTTCCGTCTTCAACTGGGATTCCCCAATATGAAGCTTGAGTGGTTGCGACCACTGATCGGAAACTGGATTGAGGAAAGTGGTAAACTAAGCCCAGATTTTTATTTGGCTTTAGTTACCATGCATGGTACCATCATGGTATTCTTTGTACTCACCGCTGGATTGAGTGGTACGTTTAGTAACTTCCTCATCCCTCTTCAGGTAGGTGCCCGGGATATGGCATCAGGCTTTATGAATATGCTGTCCTACTGGTTCTTTTTTCTGGCCAGTTTGCTGATGTTCGTGTCTATCTTCCTGGAAACGGGTCCTGCTGCCGGCGGGTGGGTTGTTTATCCGCCACTCAGTGCGTTGCCACAAGCTCACAAAGGTTCAGAGCTTGGTATGACTTTGTGGTTAAGTAGTATGGCGCTTTTCATTGTGTCGCAACTACTGGGTGGCATTAACTATATCACAACAGTTATCAACCTCAGGACTCGTGGTATGTCCTTTAGTAAATTGCCACTGACGATTTGGGCGTTCTTCCTGACTGCTGTATTGGGTCTTATTTCGTTCCCGGTGCTTTTGTCAGCCGCTTTGTTGCTGATTTTTGATCGTAGTTTCGGTACGAGTTTCTTCTTGTCTGACATTTATGTTGCCGGTGAAGCTTTACCAAACGTAGGTGGTAGCCCAATTCTGTTCCAGCACTTGTTTTGGTTCCTGGGTCACCCGGAAGTGTATATCGTGATGTTGCCTGCCTTGGGTATAACGTCGGAAATCATCGCTACCAATTCGCGTAAGCCAATCTTTGGTTATCGCGCCATGATTGCTTCGATGATGGGTATCGCCTTCCTTGCGTTCATTGTTTGGGCTCACCATATGTTCGTAACAGGGATGAACCCGTTCCTAGGATCGGTTTTCATGTTCTTAACGTTGATTATTGCTGTGCCTTCAGCGGTAAAAGCGTTTAACTACATCACAACCTTGTGGCGCGGTAATATCCGGTTTACACCGGCTATGCTCTTCTCTATAGGTCTGGTATCGTTCTTCATATCAGGAGGTGTAACAGGTCTGATTTTAGGTAATGCCGCACTTGATATTCAATTGCACGATACCTATTTTGTTGTTGCTCACTTCCACCTTGTAATGGGTGCTTCGTCTGCATTTGGTTTATTAGCTGGTGTATACCACTGGTTCCCCAAGATGTTTGGACGTATGATGAACGACAAACTTGGGTACGTTCACTTCTGGTTGACGTTTATCGGTATCTATAGTGTGTTTTTCCCAATGCATTATATTGGTATTGCTGGTTTCCCCCGTCGTTATTACAGCTTTACGAGCAATGATTTCACCAGCAACATATTCCAGGATATGAATGCTTTCATTAGCATTGCGGCTATCGTTACATTCTCAGCACAGCTTATTTTCCTCTACAACTTTATATACAGTTTAATAAAAGGAAAGCGTGCACCATTGAACCCTTGGAAGTCGAATACACTTGAGTGGACAACACCTGTTGTACCAGGTCATGGTAACTGGCCGGGCGAAATTCCAGCCGTATATCGCTGGCCATATGACTACAGCAAACCGGGCGCGAAGGAAGACTTTATCCCTCAGAATGTACCTTACTCGCAAACCACTGAATCAAATCTTCCTCATGAGAAAGAATTGATTTCCTTGGAGCAAGCGATCGAAGCTCAAAACTTCAATGATCAGTTCAAACAACCTCATTAATGAGCGTTCGTTTCGGCGCCTGGCGCTTCTAACAGTTAGTGCAGTCATACTACTAATATTGGTTGGTGGCATTGTTAGAAGCACTGGCGCCGGAATGGGTTGCCCAGATTGGCCAAAGTGCTTTGGCCAATGGGTTCCACCCACTGATGTATCCGAATTACCCTCTAATTACCAGGAAATCTACAGTCATCGTGGGTACGCGAATACTGAATTCAATGTTGTAAAAACGTGGATTGAGTATCTTAATAGACTTCTGGGCGCTTTAATAGGGGTGTTCATACTGTCAACTTTTGTAGCCTCAGCTATAGCCTACTGGCAGCGTGACCGCGCCATTGTAGGCTATAGTTTTTTAGCCCTTTTTTTAGTTGGGTTTCAAGGTTGGCTTGGTGCAAAGGTTGTAGCAAGTGTACTGGCTGCATGGCTAATTACACTACACATGCTATTAGCAATAGTCATTGTAGGTGTTCTACTTTACGTAGTTGCACGCACACAGGTTACATCGCTATCGTTTCAGGAATTCAAACTATCAAAAGCATCGAGCCGGTGGCTGTTGATAAGTTCTGTTCTGTTGCTGCTTCAGATTTTAGTGGGAACACAGGTTCGTGAAACCGTTGACGAAGTAGCTAGCCGGTTCGGAGCAATGCAACGATTCAGATGGATTGATGAACTTGATATTCGATTCTACGTTCACAGGAGTTTCTCATTGATAGTATTAGTGAGTCAACTCTTTTGGATTGTGCCTATTGCAAAGCGCTCCGAAAATAGCATACTCATCAGGCAGTTAGCTATCAGTACTGGAGGGCTACTCGTGTTAGAAATTCTAACAGGTGTGATTATGGCTTACTTTGCTATCCCAGCCTGGGCTCAACCTGTTCATCTCACACTCGCTGTGGTTGCGTTAGGAATTCAATTCGTTGTCATTCTGTTTTCATACAGAAGTGTGCTCATGAAAAGCATACCAGATTCGTCATCAATTCAGAAGAACAGATCTGGCTCAGTAACTACGTTATGAATTCATCTGTTGAGCACCCAATAATGCAGCCTGCCAATAGTCCTCACAAGGCTTCATGGCAAGACTATATTGCATTGACCAAGGCGAGATTGTCGCTCTTGGTCGGATTTTCGGCAGTACTTGGCTATCTAATGGCAGCTTCACAGCCGTATTCGTTAGTTCAGATCGCTTTATTTACTGTAAGTGGCTTGTTGATCACAGGTGCTGCCAACGCAGTCAATCAGGTGTTAGAAGTCCAGTTTGATCGGCTTATGAAGCGGACAGGTAGTAGGCCACTACCTACCGGGCGTATTAGTCGTGAAAGGGCTATCATCTTTGTTGCGGTTTTGCTTTTTGTAGGGCTGTTCATACAAACGTTGTGGTTCAACCCTCTTACGGCGGGCATATCATTTGTTTCATTTCTGCTGTATGGATTTGTATACACTCCCTTGAAACGAGTAGGGTCAATAGCCGTGTATGTAGGTGCAATACCAGGTGGGTTACCTCCTTTAATTGGATGGGTGGCTTACTCGGGAACTATCAACGCCGAAGCATTATGGCTGTTTGCTGTTCAATTTATCTGGCAGTTTACGCACTTCTGGGCAGTTGCCTGGGTTCTCGACGAAGATTATGCGAAAGCAGGATTTAAACTGCTGCCTTTGAGGCGTCCTGCTTCTGCTCAAACTG
The DNA here is from genome assembly GCF_041321135.1 of Fibrella aquatica. Lineage (NCBI taxonomy): Bacteria > Pseudomonadati > Bacteroidota > Cytophagia > Cytophagales > Spirosomataceae > Fibrella > Fibrella aquatica. The sequence goes on from NZ_JBGGWF010000001.1 coordinate 225,926, forward strand.
CACTAGTGATTTTGAGCTTTACAGTGTGGTTGATACCTGCCGGAATATTGCCCTATTATTGGGGTTATATAGGAGTTGTATCAGCTAGTATCTCAGTAGTATCAGCGCTTCTGTTATTGTGGCTCAATATTGGTTTAGTAAATAAACCTGAGATTGCCACGGCGAAACGTCTCATGTTTGCCGCGTTTGCCTACCTACCAGTTGTTCAAATCGCGTTTGTTTTAGATCGTGTTTAACATGAAAGAAGAAACGGAAGAAATAAAATGGCTCGAAGAAGAGCCTGAAGAGACCCTCTCCGTGAACCCACGGAAGTTCATTCTCTGGTTGTTTATTGTTAGTATCCTGATGCTTTTTGCCTCATTCACAAGTGCCTATCTGGTACGGCGTGCAGAAGGTAATTGGCTTGAGTTTACGGTTCCCGCAATTTTTGGATATAGCACTATTGTATTAGTTGTGAGTAGTCTCACTATGCATTGGGCCTACTTAGCTGCTAAAAAAGACAATTTCAACGCGCTAAGGATAGCTATATCTATTACTTTTGCACTTGGAATGGTATTTCTGTACATGCAATTCCAGGGATGGGTCGAATTGGTACAAAACAACGTTTACTTTGTTGGCAATCCGGCAGGTTCGTTCATTTATGTGTTTACAGGAATGCACGCTTTCCACCTGATTTCAGGTTTAATTGTGCTGGTATTTGCCCTTTTGGCAGCATTTCGATTGCGTATACATGCCAAGTCACTTGAGCAGGTTCAGGTGGCTACCACATACTGGCATTTTCTGGATATTCTCTGGATCTACCTGTATTTCTTTTTACTTTATTTCCATTAATCAGCTCACGGACGCATGGCGGCTACAGCAACAACTGACGAGTCAGTACTATTTGATAAGAAAGCCTGGATGGGTGGGGTAGAACCCATGAGTGCCAGTTATGGTAAACTGATGATGTGGTTCTTCCTCATATCAGATACGTTCACCTTTTCGGCATTGCTGGTTACGTATGGCTTAATTCGCTATAGTTATCCAGCTTATGACCCTGCTATACACGGCGTTCCTTTCCACTTCTCGAATATCTACTGGCCTATTCCAGATCAGGTGTTCAATGCCTTCCCATTTTTCCATGGTGCAACACTACCGCTGGTTTTTGTTGGCTTAATGACGTTCATCCTCATCTTTTCTTCGGTAACGATGGTTCTAGCGGTAGAAGCAGGACATCGTCGTGATCGTCGGGATGTAGAGAAGTATATGTTATGGACAATATTGGGGGGAATTGCTTTCCTTAGCAGTCAGGCGTGGGAATGGTCACACTTTATTCATGGTACTGAGGAAGGCAATACTATTCGCGAGCTCGTTGGAGGGCAGTGGGTCGAGCGTACTATTTTTGGTGCGAACCTGACAGAAAACCAGTATGGACCTCCTGCCTTTGCTGATCTGTTCTTTTTTATTACTGGCTTCCACGGTACCCACGTTCTTTCAGGAGTTATCTTGAATATCCTGATTTTTTACCGGACATCGACAGGGCTTTATGAGCGTCGTGGACACTACGAGATGGTTGAAAAAGTTGGTTTATACTGGCACTTTGTCGATCTAGTCTGGGTCTTCGTATTTACGTTCTTCTATCTCGTTTAACCGCTTTCTCTTTTACGATAATGGCAAATACACCATACACCGATAATCATGGAGGAACTGACGTTGCTCCACCGCCGGCCAATACAAAAATCATATGGCGCACGTTCATCATCCTGTGTGTCATTACAGCTTTCGAATTTTTGATTGCTTTTACGATGCCTGCCAACGGTCTTCGCGTGGCAATCTTTGTGGGAATGACTATCGTTAAGGCGTTCTACATTGTGGCTGAATTCATGCACTTAAAGCACGAAGTGAAGAGCCTTATCTGGGCAATCATGCTTCCGATCATATTTATTATCTGGCTGCTTATCGCATTAATGTACGAGGGTGGCTCGATATTCCAGGTGAGATAATATATGAACTCATACCGTAAAGCCGGGACTCTCGTCATAACATTGATGGTCCCGGCTTTTGCGTATATAATGCTCAGAGCATGTACGCAAAATCATTACACGTTACCGCGATACATTCCGGTTATTGATTCGACCCGAGGGGAACCGGTTATGCAGATGATCACTGACAAAGACGGGAATAAGCGTGAAGACACTCTGTTCAGACACGTACCCGGCTTTTCGTTGATAGATCAAAATGGTAAAGTCGCCACTCAAGAAATCACGAAAGGCAAAATTCACGTTGCTGATTTCTTCTTTACCCGGTGCGGCACCATTTGTCCCAAAATCCAACTAAGTCTGAGTCGGGTTCAGGAAATATTCAAGGAGCGGTCTGATGTGGTATTGCTGTCATATTCAGTTGACCCTGAAAATGACAAGCCTACTCAACTGAAAGCATATGCCGATAAAATGGGAGCAAAAGCCGGAGTGTGGTATTTTCTAACCGGAGATAAGGCTCAGATTTATAATCTTGCGCAAAGAGGATACTTCTTACCCGTTGTAGACCATGGAGTTAGTTATGGGAAACCTGACGAAACTTTTATACATAGTGAAAAGTTGGTTTTAGTAGATAAGGAAGGTATCATCCGGGGATTTTACGACGGAACGGACAAGAAAGACGTAGAACGCCTGATTGTTGAAATCCGGGTGTTACTAGATATCTACAGCAAACAAGCATAACTGATGGAAGCCACTACACTTGTCACTAAAGAGAAGAATGCCAATAGACTGATAAACATTGTCTCAATTGCTATTCCAGTTGTGGTAGCATTGATTTTAGGTGTTCGGCAGAAATTTGATCTGGGTACGTGGACGACTTATTTACCGCATATAAATGGGGTAATTAATTCGCTAACATCGGTGTTGTTAATTGTAGGCTACTACTTCATTCGGCAGAAAAACGTCACGGCGCACAGAATAATAATGATGGCTGCGTTTACACTGGGTGCCTGCTTTCTGGTCGGGTATGTTCTCTATCATATCTCGAACGAATCAACCTCGTTTGGAGGAGAGGGTTTGATTAGACCGGTATATTACTTTTTGCTTATTTCACATATTGCCCTGTCGGTAGTTGTGTTATGGTTTGTGTTGAGAGCCGTTTATTTCGCATTGACCAAGCAGTTTGCGTTACACAAAAAAATGACGCGATGGGCATTACCTATTTGGCTATATGTAAGTACTACCGGAGTAATTGTTTATTTGATGATCAAGCCGTATTACACACATTAATCAACGTAACAGTACTATGAAGACGTGGGGATGGGTACTCATAACAGCACTTTTTCTGTGCTTTGGGCCTGATGTGCTGGCTCAGTGTGCTATGTGTCGGGCAAGCGTTGAAAGTACCGTTAGCAACGGTCGTAGCGTAGTTGCCTCTGATTTGAATTTTGGAATTTTATATCTGCTAGCCGCACCTTACCTGATTGTAGTAACAATCAGCTATTTGTGGTATCGCACTAGTAAAAAAGAACATGCCCAACGTATCAAAGTCTCAAGCCGTGTTCGCGGGGCTATGTCCTAAATGTAGACAGGGCAAGATTTTCCAAACTCCCCTGTATGCTCCTGTAGGGTTTGGCAAAATGAACGAATATTGTCCGCACTGTGGCATGCGCTTTGAAGTAGAGCCTGGTTATTTTATTGGTGCTATGTATGTGAGTTATGCATTTTCGGGAGGTATGGCCTTGGTATTAGGGTTTGCTCTATTCTATCTCGGAAATAACCCACCTGGTTGGGTCTACTCTCTCGTGATCTCGATCGCTGTTATATTGATAGCATCCATAAACTTTCGGTTGTCTAGGGTAATATGGCTGCATTATGTAGCTGGTGTAAAGTATAATCCGACACTGTAGCATTGCATGCAAACTAAAAATCCCGACCTGTTAAGGCCGGGATTTTTAGTTTGCATGCAACCAGGTCGGATCAGACTGCATCTTGTTTGTAAATGAAGTAGGAAATGACTCTTTCTATCCCATACTATCTGTCAGAAAGCCGGTTGGTAGTTGCTCTGCAACAGGGAGAAGCGCGTGCGCAGAAGATTACTTACGAACGGTATGCGACTCGTATGATGACCGTATGCTTAAGGTATGTTGCCAATCAGGCCGATGCAGAGGATGTGCTGATAGAGTCATTTATGCGCGTGTTTGAACGCGTTAACCAATTCCGTAATGAGGGAAGTTTTGAAGGTTGGATACGTCGAATAATGGTTACAGAATCATTGATGTTTCTTCGGAAGAACAAGTCGTTACGTCAAGAAATACCACTTGATAATATACCGGAAGAGGCAGACTACCAATGGGCAGATGGCCACTTAGAAGCCAATGATTTGTTAAAATTGGTAGCTCAACTACCAGACGGGTATCGCACAGTTTTTAATTTATATGCAATCGAAGGGTATTCTCACGCCGAAATCTCTACTCTGACCGGCATCAGCGAAGGCACATCGAAGTCGCAACTATCGCGAGCCCGAGCATTATTGCAACAAAAAATAAGGACTCTTGAATCCGACGTAAAGTCGGCAGCTATATATGGAAAAGCAGCCAGTTGATGACCTATTTGCCCGCAAATTACGTGAGGCAGAAACTCCGGTCAACCCTGATGTTTTTGGTCAGTTGCAGAAAAGAATGGCCCCAAAACCATTGCCTGTCCAGCGGTCTGCATTCGTTTGGTGGAAGGTCGCTTGTGCCGCATGTATAGCAATCGCGTTGGGGTACTTATACAGAAGTAGCGATACTCTGAAACCGGAAGGGGAGAAATTTGTTAAAAAGACCGATGTCTCCAGAAAAACGCCTGCTCAATCGGTTATTGACTCAGTTCAAAAAACGCCTGAGCCCATAGCTCAGTTGGCACGATTTAAAGCAGAAAATAAACCCATTGAGCAGAAGGCGTACTCAGCTTCCAGGGAGGTTCACGCCATACCCCAACAGAAAGACCATCAGCCAATAGCGCAGATCGCAAAGACAAACGAGCCGGCTTACAAGATCGATGAACCAGTGTATCAACGAGCAGATAGTCAAACTGTTGCTACATCAATAACTCAACCAAATGTACCTCAGGCTGATCGAGTGGCGACAAAGCAGCCAGTGAGAGCTGAACGCACAGTTATTTTGACTATCGATGAAGCGCAGTTTGTAGATAAAGTAGCCCACAGTGACCCCAATGCTCTTGTTTCAGGATCAGAACATGCTCAAAATGGTTTGTCTAGCCTGTTTGGAAAGCTGAAGCAGTTGAAAAGGGGAGATGTTTCATTGGCTAAAGCTGCCCCTGCTACTTATCAAAATGACCCGAAAAACCGTTTTGGTCGGGTACTCAACGGAGTGAAAGAGAGTCTTAAAAACGAAACCACATTGGAATAATGAAAACGCTGATCCTGTCCACCTGCCTTATTCTGAGCTCACTGTATGCTGCGTGCTCACCCGCTGATTCACTAATTATTCGATTTGGCGCAAAAGGGCGTATTGCCGTGTATGCTCCTACTAAGGATCAATTAAAGAGAGTTACAGAATATGATCTCAACCGAATTGTAAAGGATATGGTTGGTAAGCTCGATTCTATACCAGAGGGTCAAGTATATATTATTCACGAAGAAAATGGAAAAGAATATCGCCGGGACTCTATTTCTGTGGTGAAAAAATCCGGGAGTAGCATTACCATAAATATAGGTAAGGGCAAAGATGGGGATGATACTACAGGATATAGTCGTGAACGTACCCGCCAACGTGCTGTATCTAACCGGAACAACTGGAAGGTCAGCACCGATTTTCATATTGGCCTTAATACCTGGATAGGGAGCCCTGACGGACAAGTATTTGATGGCAACTCGTATGAATTGAGGCCACTAGGGTCGCGCTATTTTGCCATCAGCACAACCCAAAACCCTGCCATAGTTAGAACAAGTCGTTTTAGACTGAGTGTTCGTTATGGTTTACAACTCGCCTGGAATAACTTCATGTTTCAGGAAGATGTAATAGCAGAGCGCGGGGCAGAGGCAATACAGTTCACTCCATATTCTACACCATTACAGAAGAGTAAACTCACTGTCTGTAATGTGGAAGTTCCTTTGGTGCCCCAATTCTCCTTTTACAACAGCAGTCGTAAGCGAGCTTTCAACATCGGGATGGGTGGATTTGTAGGCTATCGGGTCGATAGTTACACTAAGATTAAGCAAGATAATGGAGACAAGCTGCGTAACCACGCAGGTTTTTACCTCAATAATTTTCAGTATGGTGTTATCGGTAACGTTGGTTTAGCCAGATTAAATTTGTTTGTAAAATATAATCTCAACAACACATTCCAGACTGGAAGAGGGCCTTCGATACATCCACTTAGCTTTGGCATAACGATTTAGCCTTTGAAAGTCACAATTACAGTACGCCCTCGTAGAGCACTCTGCGAGGGCATATTTGTAAGAAAGAAAAAAGATTTTTAGCTCTCCTGTTGACAACGCGGGAAAACCTTGTAATTTTGCAACTCCAAACTGAGAAGCAGGGCGGAAATTGTTCTTTTTAGATTGACTTGGGGAGTTTCCAGAGTGGCCAAATGGATCAGACTGTAAATCTGCTGGCGTACGCCTTCGGAGGTTCGAATCCTCCACTCCCCACCAAAACAGTTGTCGGCTTACTGTATCCGATTAATCAATGAGTTGCCAATCGGCAGCTCATTGATTAATCGGATACAGTAAGCGGTAAACCGTTTCTGCGGGAGTAGCTCAGCTGGTAGAGCGATAGCCTTCCAAGCTATAGGTCGCGAGTTCGAACCTCGTCTCCCGCTCAACGACGTACCTGAAAAGAGATGTTGCGTTTGATCATTGACAATCAAACTCAACTTTTTTTCATATTTTTTTACACTGTACTTGCCTTCTTAGCTCAGTGGTAGAGCACTTCCTTGGTAAGGAAGAGGTCGTCGGTTCAAATCCGATAGAAGGCTCTAAGCTGCCAGATGTTGCTCTGTTGAGGCGGCTTTGATAAGGTGCTCTGCAAAGAGCACTTTTTGCGTAAGGGCAAATCAACTTACACTAACTATAGTTAACTAAAGCGTTTTTAGACATGGCAAAGGAGAATTTTGACCGCTCGAAACCGCACGTCAACATCGGTACGATTGGTCACGTTGACCACGGCAAGACGACGCTGACGGCAGCAATTACAAAAGTACTCGCCGGTAAAGGTCTGGCGGCAATGCGGGACTTCTCGTCGATTGACAATGCCCCCGAGGAAAAAGAGCGTGGTATCACGATCAACACCTCACACGTAGAGTACGCGACGGCTAACCGTCACTATGCACACGTTGACTGCCCAGGTCACGCCGACTATGTGAAGAACATGGTAACGGGTGCCGCTCAGATGGACGGTGCTATTCTGGTAGTTGCTGCAACTGATGGCCCAATGCCACAGACTCGCGAGCACATCCTGCTGGCTCGTCAGGTAGGTGTTCCCCAACTTGTTGTCTTTATGAACAAAGTCGACATGGTGGATGACCCAGAACTGCTTGAGCTTGTTGAGATGGAAATCCGCGAGCTGTTGAGCTTCTACCAATTTGATGGCGACAACATTCCAGTTATTCAGGGTTCTGCTCTGGGTGGTCTGAATGGTGATGCCAAGTGGGTTGGTACCATCGAAGAATTGATGGATGCCGTTGACTCATTCATTCCCCTGCCTCCACGTATGACGGATCTTCCGTTCCTGATGCCAGTGGAAGACGTTTTCTCGATTACAGGTCGTGGTACAGTTGCTACCGGTCGTATCGAGCGTGGCGTGATCAACTCAGGCGAGCCTGTTGAGATCCTGGGTATGGGTGCTGAGAACCTGAAATCAGTTGTAACTGGTGTTGAAATGTTCCGGAAAATTCTGGACCGTGGTGAAGCTGGTGACAACGTAGGTCTGCTGCTCCGTGGTATTGAAAAAACTGATATCCGTCGTGGTATGGTTATTTGCAAGCCAGGTTCAGTAACTCCACACGCTAAATTCAAAGCCGAGGTATACGTACTGTCGAAAGAAGAAGGTGGCCGTCACACGCCATTCTTCAACAAGTACCGTCCTCAGTTCTACTTCCGTACCACTGACGTAACGGGTGAAATCGTTCTGCCAGCTGGTGTTGAGATGGTAATGCCTGGTGATAACATCACTATCGAGGTAACCCTGATCAGCAAGATCGCTATGGAGAAAGGTCTCCGTTTCGCTATTCGCGAAGGTGGTCGTACGGTAGGTGCCGGTCAGGTGACTGAAATCCTCGACTAATTGATTGGTTTTGAAGGCAAGTGCATCTCTAATGTAGGGATGCACTTGTTTTTTGCGATCTTTTTGCGATCTTTGCAGTCCGAAATCAGGAAGGCTAGATTTAGGCAAGAGACATCCACTATAAGAATTCCGAATCTTATTAATGCGTGTCTCGGCTCTTAAATTTAATTTCTTATTTCTGACAACATACACGGGTGTAGTTCAAGGGTAGAATAGCGGTCTCCAAAACCGTTGATGGGAGTTCGAATCTCTCCACCCGTGCCAATCTTAACAAACGATGGAAAAGGTAACCACCTTCCTCAAGCATTCCTGGGAAGAAGTTCAGCACAATGTGACTTGGCCTAAGTTTAGCGACTTACAGGCGAGTTCATCACTGGTACTGATCGCTTCGCTGATTTTTGCGCTTTTGGTCGGCTTGATCGACTATGTGTTCGAAAACGGCCTGAATTTGTTCTACCAGTCATTCTAACTCGTTGTTTGGCCGTTTGTTTGTTACAGGTTGAACAAACAAATAAGCAAACAGACAAACAACTATTACGTATGGTCAACGGTATCAATTGGTACGTTATCCGGGCCGTTTCAGGGCAGGAAAAAAAAATAAAGTCGTATCTGGATAACGAGATTCATCGGCAACAACTGATGGAGGTCATTCCCCAGGTACTAATTCCGTCTGAGAAGGTGTATGAGATGCGGAACGGTAAGAAGCGAATTCGTGAGAAATCGTTTTTCCCGGGTTATATCCTGATATCGGCTGATTTGTCTAATGCCCGCGCCTTGGCACTTATTACTACAATGCCGGGTGTGATCGGTTTCCTGGGTAATACAGGTTCTGGAAATTCGAAGATTCCCGTTCCGCTGCGGGAAGCTGAAGTAAATCGTATTTTAGGTAAAGTAGAAGAAGAAACGCAGGAAGCCGCAACGCCAACTATAGCGTACCTGAAAGGCGAGTCAGTGAAAGTAGTTGATGGTCCATTTAGTGGGTTCATTGGCACAGTGGAGGAAGTATTCGATGATCGGAAAAAGCTTAACGTAGTTGTTAAGATCTTCGGTCGGAGTACACCTGTTGAACTGAGTTACGCACAAGTAGATAAAGAGAACTAACAAATCGTTAGCGCTCACGCCCATGGGTCGATGCTTCCCATCGAGACACCGGGCAACCCAACCAGTCCGCTGGTAGCAAACAAAGGTTAAGTCAGGTATGACACTGATCTAAAGATGAGTTTGCTGCAAATGACTTGTAAAATAAGTATTAACAATGGCAAAAGAAGTAGCTGGCTACGTTAAGTTGCAGGTAAAGGGTGGCCAAGCCAACCCATCACCTCCGATCGGTCCTGCGCTGGGTTCCAAGGGTTTGAATATCATGGAATTCTGCAAGCAGTTTAATGGCCGTACGCAGGAAAAGATGGGCATGGTCTTGCCGGTACTGATTACGTACTACAAAGACAAGTCGTTTGACTTTGTCATCAAGACCCCTCCTGCACCAATTATGCTGATGGAAGCTGCTAAACTGAAAGGTGGATCAGCACAGCCAAACCGGAATAAAGTAGGTTCGGTAAGCTGGGATCAGGTGAAAACTATTGCTGAGACGAAAATGCCGGATTTGAATTGTTTCACGGTTGAATCAGCCATGAAAATGATTGCCGGTACGGCTCGTAGCATGGGTATCACAGTTTCAGGTGTAGCCCCTTGGGATAATTAGCAAACTTGCCTTAGGCATCTTAACGACATCATGGCAAAGTTGACAAAGAAACAAAAAGAAGCGCAAGCGAAGTATGATGCTACACAAGTGTATTCACTTGAGAAAGCAGCTGAAATCTTGAAAGAGATCTCATATACTAAATTCGACGCTTCTGTAGACATCGACGTTCGTCTGGGCGTTGATCCGCGTAAAGCAGATCAAATGGTTCGGGGTGTGGCAACACTGCCCCACGGCACAGGCAAAACGGTACGGGTTCTGGTACTTTGCTCTCCCGACAAGGAAGCAGAAGCAACAGAAGCTGGAGCAGATTATGTAGGATTAGACGATTATATCAAGAAGATCGAAGGTGGCTGGACTGACGTAGACGTGATTATCACGATGCCGACAGTTATGGCCAAAGTTGGTCGTCTAGGTCGCGTTCTAGGACCTCGTGGTCTGATGCCGAACCCTAAGTCGGGTACGGTTACGCTGGAAGTAGGTAAAGCAGTGAAGGAAGTGAAAGCTGGTAAAATCGACTTTAAAGTCGACAAAACCGGTATCATTCATACCAGCATTGGCAAAGTATCATTCAGCCCTGAAAAGTTGGCTGAAAACGCACAGGAAGTAATTTCTACGCTGGTACGTCTGAAGCCTTCTTCATCGAAAGGAACCTATGTGCAGACAATTTATATGTCAAGCACAATGAGTCCTAGTGTTAACATTGATAAAGCAACCGTTGCCGGACTGTAAACAATGACAAGAGAAGAAAAAGGCGCGATCATTGACGACCTGAGTCAGAAGTTCCAGTCTATTCCGTATTTCTATATTACCGATGCCAGTGGCATGTCAGTAGCTGAGACAAACGATTTACGTCGTCTCTGCTTCGAACGGGGAATCGAATACGTAGTAGTGAAGAACACCTTGATCAAGAAGGCGCTCGAAACGGTAGAGAATACGGATTATTCATCATTTGATGAAGTGCTTAAAGGATTTTCAGGCGTGATGTTTCACCCAGAGAATGGTAAAGCAGCTGCTCAACTGATCAAAGATTTCCGTAAAACCAATAAGAAACTGCAATTGAAGGGTGCTTCAGTTGACTATAGTTTGTTTGTTGGTGCTGATCAACTGGATACGCTCATCAACCTGAAGAGCCGTACCGAACTTATCGGCGATATTATTGGCTTACTGCAATCACCTGCCAAGAACGTGGTATCTGCGCTCACAAGCGGTGGTGGCAAACTGGCTGGTATCTTGAAAACGCTGTCGGAGCGCGAAGAAAACTAAGCCCGACAATCATTTTTTAATCAATCTTGTAACAACTTAATTTCCAATACAAAAATGGCAGATTTGAAAGCGTTCGCTGAGCAGCTTGTAAACCTGACGGTTAAAGAAGTAAACGAGCTGGCTGCTATCCTGAAAGATGAGTACGGCATCGAACCTGCAGCTGCAGCTCCAGTAATGGTAGCTGGTGGCGGTGGTGGTGAAACTGCTGCAGCTCCTGTAGAGAAAACGTCTTTCGACGTTATTTTGAAAGCAGCAGGTGCTAGCAAGCTGGCCGTTGTGAAACTGGTTAAAGACCTGACGGGTCTGGGTCTGAAAGAAGCCAAAGAACTGGTAGACGGTGCTCCTAAGCCTGTTAAAGAAGGTGTAGCTAAAGACGAAGCTGAAGCCCTGCGTAAGCAGCTGGAAGAAGCTGGTGCTGAAGTAGAAGTTAAGTAAGGATACTGTCGTTCTACGATACTCCAAGCGGAAAGAGGCCTGGCTGCATGTCAGGTCTTTTTCCGCTTGGAGACTTTTTATCTATATACATCGTACCGGAAAAACTATTTTTTACCGGACGGTGTTGCTTTTTTACGCCCTTTTATTTACGTTACCACATTTCGTAAGGTAAAAGGGTGTTTTAGTATAGAATCAGTCGCTCAACTAAACGCAGAAGAGCCTTGGCTACAAACGCTAAAAACACCAACACACGCAAGAACTTTGCGACGATTCAGCCCGTACTTGACTATCCTGATTTTCTGGATATTCAGCTGAAATCTTTCCGCGACTTTTTCCAGTTGGATACTCCTTCAGACAGTCGTTCGCAGGAAGGACTGTACAAGGTGTTTCAGGAAAATTTTCCGATTTCTGACTCCCGCGAGAATTTTAAGCTGGAATTTATCGATTATTCGGTTGATCCCCCAAAATATTCGGTTGATGAATGTATCGACCGGGGTTTAACCTATTCAGTGCCCCTCAAAGCTAAACTGCGTTTGTCGAACAGCGATCCCGATAACGAGGATTTCGAGACTATTGAGCAGGAGGTATTTTTGGGTAACATCCCTTACATGACAGCAAAAGCATCGTTTGTGATAAACGGAGCCGAACGCGTCATTGTTTCGCAGTTACACCGGTCGCCGGGTGTGTTCTTCTCGATGAGTAAGCATACCAATGGTACGAAGTTGTATTCTGCCCGGATCATTCCGTTCAAGGGCTCATGGATTGAGTTCTCGACGGACGTTAACAACGTCATGTACGCGTATATTGACCGGAAAAAGAAATTCCCGGTTACTACACTGTTACGGGCAATTGGCTTTGGCTCTGACAAAGATATTCTCGACCTGTTCGGTTTATCAGAAGAGATAAATGCAACGCCGGCCAGCTTGAAAAAAGCAATTGGTCGTCGGTTGGCAGCACGCGTGCTACGTACCTGGACAGAAGACTTCGTTGATGAAGATACCGGTGAGGTAGTTTCTATCAGCCGTAATGAAGTGTTGCTGGAGCGGGATTCGGTGATCGGCGCTGACGATATTGACACCATTACAGAATCAGGTCAGAAATCGGTCATCCTGCACAAGGAAGACATGAACGTGGCTGATTACAATATCATTTACAATACACTTCAGAAAGACAGTTCTAACTCAGAGAAAGAAGCCGTAGAGCAAATCTATCGTCAGCTTCGTAACACTGAGGCACCTGATGAGCAGTCGGCCCGTGAAGTTATTCAAAGCCTTTTCTTCTCTGATAAACGGTATGATCTCGGCGACGTAGGCCGGTACCGCATAAACAAGAAGCTGGGTCTTGACGTAGCCTTAGACACGAAGGTACTGACCACTCAGGATATCGTATCGATCGTGAAATACCTGATCGGTTTGATCAATGCGAAAGCGGTTGTCGATGATATTGACCACTTGAGTAACCGTCGGGTACGTACCGTAGGTGAACAGTTATATGCCCAGTTTGGCGTTGGCCTGGCCCGTATGGCCCGGACCATCAAAGAGCGGATGAACGTACGTGACAACGAAGACTTCAAGCCTGTTGATCTGATCAACGCCCGTACGCTGTCTTCAGTAATTAACTCGTTCTTTGGTACAAACCAGTTATCGCAGTTCATGGACCAGACAAACCCGCTGGCCGAAGTGACGCACAAGCGTCGCATGTCGGCACTCGGGCCAGGTGGTCTGTCGCGGGAACGGGCAGGTTTCGAGGTACGTGACGTTCACTATACCCACTACGGTCGGTTATGTACTATTGAGACGCCTGAAGGACCAAACATCGGTCTGATCTCGTCGCTTTGCGTATTTGCGAAAGTAAACAGCATGGGCTTCATCGAAACGCCATACCGGATTGTTGAAAACGGTAAGGTACCCGATAAGCCAGTGATGTATTTGACAGCCGAAGAAGAAGATACCCACTATATCGCGCAGGCTAGTTCAGCGCTTGATCCAAAAGGTAACTTCAAAGTAGATCGTCTGAAAGCTCGTTTTGAGGGTGACTTCCCCATTTCGGAGCCCTCGAGCGTGTCGTTCATGGATATTGCGCCTAACCAGATTGTATCGGTAGCTGCGTCGATGATTCCGTTCCTGGAGCATGATGATGCCAACCGGGCCCTGATGGGATCGAACATGCAACGTCAGGCTGTACCACTCCTGCGTCCAGAGGCCCCAATTGTGGGTACAGGTTTAGAGGGTCGTGTAGCCGTTGACTCACGTGCGTTGGTTATTGCTGAAACGGACGGGGTAATCGATTTTGTCGACTCAACCAAGATTGTGGTTCGCTACAACTTGGATAAGGACACTGGTCTGGTTACGTTCGATGAAGATATCAAAACGTACAAACTGATTAAGTTCCGCCGGACTAACCAGGATACCTGCATCAACTTGAAGCCTGTTGTGTTGAAAAACCAGAAGGTAAAGAAAGGTGATGTGCTTTGTGAAGGCTACGCCACGCAGAAAGGTGAACTGGCGCTGGGTCGCAACATGAAGGTTGCCTTCATGCCATGGCAGGGTTATAACTTCGAGGATGCTATCGTGATCTCTGAGCGTGTTGTGCGCGAAGATATTTTCACATCGATCCACATTGAAGAGTTTGAACTGGAAGTACGGGATACAAAACGGGGTGAAGAAGAATTGACCTCTGAGATTCCGAACGTATCAGAAGAAACCGTTCGTAACCTTGATGAGAACGGTATCGTTCGTGTTGGTACTGAGGTGAAAGAAGGCGATATCCTGATCGGTAAGATTACACCGAAAGGAGAAAGCGATCCGACACCTGAAGAAAAGTTGCTTCGTGCCATCTTTGGTGATAAGGCTGGTGATGTGAAGGATGCCTCTAAAAAGGCACCACCTTCATTGAAAGGCGTTGTTATCGATACCAAATTGTTCTCACGTCCTTCTAAAGAAGATCGCGGCAAGCACAAGGAGGAGTTGAAGGTGCTGATGAAGAAATACGGCCGTGATCTGGTTACGTTCCGTAACCGGGGTATCGACAAATTAGTCGAACTGCTCGATGGCAAAACCAGTCAGGGTGTAAAGCACCGGTTTGGCGATGAAATCATCAGCAAAGGCACGAAGTTCAGCCGTAAGAATATTATGGAGAACCTGTTCCCGGACAAAAACCCGTATCGCGACGAAAGTGGCTATTCGGTACCGGAAGAGGTTAACCTGATGGCCGATATGGTGTTGGAGAACTGGACAGAAGACGAGGCAACCAATGCGCTGCTGGTGAAACTGGTCAAGAACTACAATGCACGTCGGAACGAAATTTCGGGCCGTTTCAAGCGGGAGCGTTTCACCCTCGAAGTAGGTGATGAACTGCCGGCAGGTATTGTTAAACTAGCCAAAGTGTATATCGCCAAAAAGCGTAAGCTGAAAGTAGGCGATAAAATGGCTGGTCGTCACGGAAACAAGGGGGTTGTAGCCCGGATCGTTCGTGATGAAGACATGCCGTTCCTTGAAGATGGTACGCCGGTTGATATCGTTCTGAACCCACTGGGTGTACCATCCCGGATGAACATCGGTCAGATCTATGAAACGGTATTGGCCTGGGCTGGTCAGAAACTGAACCGCAAGTACGCAACGCCGATTTTCGACGGTGCTACAGAGCAGCAGGTGTCTGATGAATTGACGGAGGCAGGGTTGCCCGAGTTTGGCCGGACGTACCTGTACAACGGTTTGTCAGGCGAGCGTTTTGATCAGAAAGTGACAGTGGGTATCATCTACATGCTGAAACTCGGTCACCTTGTCGACGATAAGATGCACGCCCGTTCGATCGGACCTTACTCGCTTATTACGCAGCAGCCACTGGGTGGTAAAGCACAGTTTGGTGGTCAGCGGTTTGGCGAGATGGAAGTGTGGGCGTTGGAAGCTTTCGGAGCATCAAACATTTTGCAAGAGATCCTGACCGTTAAATCGGATGACGTGGTAGGCCGTGCTAAGGCATACGAGGCTATTGTGAAAGGCGAAAACATGCCGAAGCCAAATATTCCGGAATCATTCAACGTACTCGTCCACGAGCTACGCGGTCTGGCACTTGAAATTACACTTGAGTAAAGTTTGAAGTTTGTCGTTTGAGGTTTGTGGTTGCTCTGCTAATCAGCGAAGCAACCACAAACCTCAAACGACAAACCTCGAACGAATTTCAACTATATAATCTCCAACAGATGTCTTTTAAGAAGAACAAGAAACTCAACAGCGACTTCCAGAGCGTAACGATCAGCCTGGCGTCGCCCGAGTCAATTCTGGAGAGTTCATACGGTGAGGTCACCCAACCCGAAACGATCAACTACCGGACCTATAAGCCTGAAATGGGCGGGTTGTTCTGTGAGCGGATCTTCGGTCCGGTGAAAGACTGGGAGTGCCACTGCGGCAAATACAAGCGGATTCGCTACAAAGGCATTATCTGCGATCGTTGCGGTGTAGAAGTAACGGAGAAAAAAGTACGTCGTGAGCGTATGGGACACATCGAACTGGTGGTTCCTGTAGCGCACATCTGGTACTTCCGTAGCCTTCCAAACAAAATCGGTTACCTGCTTGGCCTGTCGACCAAGAAGCTGGATCAAATTATCTATTACGAACGGTACGTTGTTGTTCAATCTGGCGTAAAAGCTGCTGATGGTATTAACGAACTCGATTTCTTGACGGAAGACGAGTACCTCGATATCATCGACAAATTGCCTGCAACGAACCAGCATCTCGACGATAAAGACCCGAATAAATTCATCGCGAAGATGGGGGCTGACGCGCTGGAGATGTTGCTGTCACGCGTGCAGTTGGATGAACTTTCGTTCAGCCTGCGTCACTCAGCCGCAACCGATACATCGCAGCAGCGTAAAGCTGAAGCCCTGAAGCGGTTGAAAGTGGTTGAAGCGTTCCGTGAGGCAAATGGTCGTGTAGAGAACCGTCCCGAGTGGATGGTGATTCGCATGGTGCCGGTGATTCCACCCGAACTTCGTCCGCTTGTACCCCTTGATGGTGGCCGTTTCGCTACGTCTGACCTTAATGATCTGTATCGTCGCGTAATCATTCGGAACAACCGTCTGAAGCGTCTGATCGAGATCAAAGCACCAGAGGTAATTTTGCGTAACGAGAAGCGGATGCTTCAGGAAGCCGTTGACTCGCTGTTCGATAACTCGCGTAAAGTAAACGCAGTCCGTTCAGAAGGTAACCGGGCGCTGAAATCACTCTCTGATATGCTGAAAGGTAAGCAGGGACGTTTCCGTCAGAACTTACTTGGTAAGCGTGTCGACTACTCTGGTCGTTCGGTTATTGTGGTAGGTCCTGAACTGAAGATGCACGAATGTGGTCTGCCAAAAGACATGGCCGCCGAACTGTTCAAACCGTTCATTATT
The DNA here is from genome assembly GCF_041321135.1 of Fibrella aquatica. NCBI lineage: Bacteria > Pseudomonadati > Bacteroidota > Cytophagia > Cytophagales > Spirosomataceae > Fibrella > Fibrella aquatica. The sequence goes on from NZ_JBGGWF010000001.1 coordinate 242,960, forward strand.
CGTAAGCTCATCGAGCGCGGCATAGTGAAAACAGTGAAGTCGGCCAAGAAGATCGTTGACCGGAAAGATCCTGTTATCTGGGACATTTTGGAGAACGTACTGAAAGGTCACCCTGTACTGCTGAACCGGGCTCCAACGTTGCACCGTCTGGGTATTCAGGCGTTCCAGCCGAAGTTGATCGAAGGTAAAGCCATTCAGCTGCACCCGCTGGTAACAACGGCCTTCAACGCTGACTTTGACGGTGACCAAATGGCTGTTCACGTTCCTCTGGGACAGGAAGCCGTTCTGGAAGCCTCGTTGCTGATGCTGGCTTCGCACAACATTCTGAACCCTGCCAACGGAGCACCGATCACGGTACCGTCGCAAGACATGGTGTTGGGCCTATATTATGTAACAAAAGGTCGGAAGACAACCGAAGAGTATCCAATTGCTGGCGAAGGCATGACCTTCTACGGTGCAGAGGAAGTGGTTATCGCGGTGAACGAAGGCAAGCTCTCGAAGCACGCTAACGTGAAGTGCCGGGTTAACGTACGGACTGAAGATGGCGAGTTGGAGTCGAAGATTATCGAAACGGTAGCGGGTCGTGTAATTTTCAACCAGTTTGTACCAACTGAAGTTGGGTTCATCAACGAACTGCTGACCAAGAAAAAACTGCAGCAAATCATCGCCCTTATCTTCAAGATCTCGGGTGTTGCCAAAACCGCAGAATTCCTCGATAACATCAAAGAACTCGGTTTCCAGCAAGCCTTCAAAGGTGGTCTGTCGATCGGTTTGAGCGATATCAAGATTCCTGACGAAAAGCAGGCGCTTGTTGACGACGCCAAGAAAGACGTACAGGCTGTTTGGGATAACTACCTGATGGGTCTGATCACGGAAAACGAGCGTTATAACCAGGTCATCGACATTTGGACACGTGTGAACTCACGCGTGACCGAGACGCTGATGAAGCAACTGGAAGCGGATCAGCAGGGCTTCAACTCTATCTACATGATGATGCACTCGGGAGCCCGTGGTTCTCGCGAGCAAATTCGTCAGCTAGGTGGTATGCGGGGTCTGATGGCTAAGCCACAGAAAAACCTGCAGGGTTCAGTCGGTGAGATCATTGAAAACCCGATTCTGTCGAACTTCAAAGAGGGCCTCGACGTATTGGAGTACTTTATCTCAACGCACGGTGCTCGTAAAGGCCTTGCCGATACAGCCCTAAAAACGGCTGATGCTGGTTACCTGACTCGTCGTTTGCACGACGTTGCACAGGATGTTATCATCAGTGAAGTTGACTGTGGTACACTGCGCGGTATTCAAACCTCGGCGTTGAAAGATAATGAGGACATCGTTGAGCCATTGTCGGAGCGTATCCTGGGACGTACCTCGGTACACGATATTTACGATCCGCTGAAGAAAGACGAAAACGGTGAGCCACTGTTGCTTATTGCAAACGGTGAACTGATTACAGAAGAAATTGCCGCCATCATTGATGAAACGAGTATTGAAGCTGTAGAAATTCGTTCGGTATTGACTTGTGAGGCTAAGCAGGGCGTTTGCGCCAAGTGCTACGGCCGTAACCTGGCAACAGGTCGTATGGTCGATATTGGTGAAGCAGTAGGTGTTATTGCCTCTCAGTCGATTGGTGAGCCGGGTACGCAGCTTACGCTTCGTACGTTCCACGTAGGTGGTACGGCTTCGAACATCGCAGTAGACGCGTCGTTGCGGGCTAAGTTTGATGGTGTTGTTCAGTTCGAGGAAATGCGGACGGTAGCATCACAGGATAACGAAGGCAATCCGCAGACGGTGGTGATGGGACGTTCAGGTGAAGTGAAGATCGTAGATCCAACTAACCCAAACATTGTCTTCATCAGCAACAACGTACCATACGGTGCCTTCCTGCGGGTGAAAGAGGGCGATGTAGTGAAGAAGGGTGCCGAGTTATGCGTCTGGGATCCTTACAACGCCGTCATTCTGTCGGAACTGACTGGTAAAGTATCCTTCGATGCTATTGAAGAGGCTATTACCTACCGCGAAGAATTCGATGAGCAAACCGGCTTCCAGGAGATGGTTATCATCGAGACGCGCGATAAGGCGAAAAACCCGTCGATCATCGTAACGGGCACAACAACGCTGCTTGACGATACCACCGAGAAAGGCTACAACCTGCCCGTTGGCTCACGTCTGGTTGTGAAGTCAGGTCAGTCGATTGTGGCTGGTCAGCCGCTGGCGAAGATTCCGCGTAACGTGGGCAAAACCCGCGATATTACGGGTGGTCTGCCACGGGTAACTGAACTGTTCGAAGCCCGTAACCCGTCGAACCCGGCGGTTGTATCGGAAATCGATGGCGTTGTTACTTACGGTGCGATCAAACGTGGTAACCGCGAAATTTTCATCGAGTCGAAAGACGGTACTCGCAAGAAGTACATGGTACCTCTGGCCAAGTTTATTCTGGTACAGGACAATGACTTCGTGAAAGCTGGTTCGCCGCTGTCTGATGGAGCCATTACGCCAAGTGATATTCTATCAATCAAAGGCCCAACGGCTGTTCAGGAGTACCTCGTGAACGAGATTCAGGAAGTATACCGCTTGCAGGGTGTGAAAATCAACGATAAGCACATCGAGTCGATTGTTCGGCAGATGATGCAGAAAGTTGAAATCACTGACTCAGGCGATACCAACTTCCTCGAAAATCAGGTTGTCGATAAGTGGTTGTTCCGTCAGGAAAACGACAAGATGATGGACGCTAAAGTGGTAACCGACGCGGGTGATTCAGAGAATCTCAAGCCTGGTCAGATCATTTCGGCCCGTCGTTTGCGCGATGAGAATTCGAGCCTGAAACGTCGTGACATGAAGATCGTAACTGTTCGTGATGCCATGACTGCCGTATCTCAACCAATCCTGCAAGGTATTACGCAGGCGTCGTTGGGTACTGACAGCTTCATCTCGGCGGCTTCGTTCCAGGAAACGACCAAGGTGTTGAGCGAAGCCTCGATTCGGGGTAAGCAGGACAACCTGGAAGGCCTGAAAGAGAACGTAATCGTTGGTCACCTGATTCCGGCTGGTACGGGTACTCGCAAGTACCTGAATCAGATCGTTGGTTCGCAGGAAGAACTCGATACGATCACCGAATCGCGCGAGCAGTTCTCTCGAAGTAAGAAGAAAGTAACGGCCTAGTTCAGGTACGTTATTAGCGAATAGAAAAGGCCAACTCGGAAACGGGTTGGCCTTTTTGCGTTTGTTGGGTTCGGGTTTGCTGCGACCCTCTTCTAGATCTACCGGTACCCTCCCCTCTATCAGTGGCATAAAGCCGAAACTGAGGTACGGAACCATGCGTGTGCCGTTTACTGACAAACTACTCACAAGCTGTATAGCAATCATTCGATGGGAACGTTCCCGAAAAATGGGAACGTTCCCATCGAATGATTAGCTTAGGTATTCTAATATATGGTATTATACTCTTTAATATTTGTACAGAATTAGGGTTGATGCGTGAAAGTGCATCTTCCAAATGGTCTGAAAGCCAATCAATGGTTTGTAACACAACAAGCAGTTGCAGTGGCTGGCGGATCGAGAACTGCGCGATTCGAACAAGTATTATAAACTAATATCGTATGCACACATCTACTTGTAAGTTAAGTACATATGCCTGTCTGTGGTTGGTGCCATTGTTCCTGCTGCTAACTAGGCCGGTCGAGGCTCAGTCTGTCCGCAACATGCTGATCAAAGGGAAGGTAGTAGCTCAGGAAACCAACGAAGGTATTCCGGGGGTGAACGTCATCATCAAAAATTCCAAGCAGGGAGCCACAACACAGGCCGATGGCAGCTTTTCGCTTAACGTACCTGAACGACCGAGTGTACTACTCATTTCCTACATCGGTTATCAGACGCAGGAGGTGACAGTAAACGCACAAACAGAGCTTACGGTCAGTTTGCAGGCTGATACTCGTTCATTGAATGAGGTCGTGGTGGTGGGCTATGGTACTCAAAAGAAAAGGGATGTGACTGGCGCCGTATCATCGCTTGGTCCCGAACTGTTTAAAGAACGCCGGGAAACGCAGGTTGCTCAAACACTTCAGGGCGCTATGTCGGGGGTAGTGGTTACCCGTAGCGGGGGCAGTGGTGCCATGGGCGGAGCTACGATCCGGATTCGGGGCGTAACGACCATTGGTAACTCCGACCCCCTTGTGATGGTCGACGGTATTCCGGTTGCCGATGTAAATCAGGTGAACTCGGCTGATATTGAGAATATTACGGTGCTTAAAGATGCAGCTGCTGCCTCTATTTATGGTTCACGGGCGGCTTCGGGCGTGATTCTGATTACCACCAAACGGGCAAAGGCCGATCAGGTTTCCATTCAATATTCGTATGAAAATGGAGTGGATAAGCCCACCCGGCTACCCGAAAAGATGGGCGTTGTGCGGTACATGGAACTGGTGAATGAGTTACGCTGGAACGATGCCGGTAACGGAACCAACCAATACCCCACCTTCACAAAGGATTTGATTGATGGATACGCCGAAAAAAATCTGGCTGACCCGAATAGATTTCCCGACACCGACTGGGTGGCCCTTACACTGCGCCAAAGTGCACCCCGAGAAACACATAGCCTGAGCATGATGACCGGCTCGAAGTTCATCAAGTCAAACGCCTCGATTCGGTACGAAAAGGTAGGCGGGTTCTATGATAACAAAGACTACAGGCGAATTTTTGCCCGCCTGAACAACGACTTTACGATCAACAAATACATTGGTGCCACGTTTGACTTTAACTTCAAACGTACGCTCACCACCGACCCTACCCACGGCGACCCGTTGGGAGAAATCCGAATCGCTTCGCCAGTTTACCCGGCTATGTGGACCGATGGGCGTATTGCCGACGGCAAAGCAGGGGCTAACGTGTGGGCCCGACTAAAAAATGGGGGCACAAATCAAAACACCTTCAACCAGATCAGCGGTCGGGTTGGTATTGATATAAAACCCATTGACGGACTGAAAATCACGGGTATTCTCGCGCCTATTTTCGATTTCAACAACCAGAAGTTCTTCAACAAGCGGGTAGATGCATTCTCGGCTACTGACCCCACACAGTTTGTGGTGACACTTTCTGAAAACGGAGCCAACGCCACCACACGGCTCTCAGAAGGACGAAATACAAACCTATCGCTTACCACCCAATTGCTGGCCAATTACGCCCGAACCTTCGGCAAACACGACATCACGGCTTTGGCTGGCTACGAAAACTTCTACAACAAGTTCGAGAGCCTGTCGGCCTCCCGTGATCAGTACCTCTTCGATGGCTATCCTTACCTGGATCAGGGACCCATCACGTTTCGGGACAACAGTGGAGGGGCAAACGAAACGGCCTACCGCTCTTACTTTGGCCGATTGACCTATGCATATGCCGATAAGTATTTGTTGCAGGCGAACGTTAGGCGAGATGGTTCGTCGCGCTTCAACGCCAACTACCGATGGGGGGTATTTCCGTCGTTTTCGGCAGGTTGGGTGATCAGCGAAGAGCAATTCCTGAAAAACCAGGATGCGCTGTCGTTCCTGAAGCTGCGGGCCTCGTGGGGTACGTTAGGTAACGAACGAATTGGTAATTACCCTTATCTGGGCATTATCAGCTTTGGCAACGCGCTATTCTATCAGGCAGGGGCGGCCACGTCGCAACAAACGGCGGCTCAGGTTCAGTACGCTATTGAAGATATTTCGTGGGAAACAACCACGTCGGTCAACCTTGGCCTCGACGCTAATTTCTTCAAAGATCGTCTTCGGCTGGTGGGCGACGTGTATCAGAAAGAAACATCCGATATGTTGCTGGCGCTGCAAATTCCCATCTTCGTAGGCTTTGAAAATCCGAATCAGAACACGGGAAAAATGAACACGAAAGGGATTGATCTCGACTTGTCGTGGACCGACCGCGTGGGTGATTTTAGGTATTCGATCGCCGGTAACGTTTCTCAATTTAAATCGGTGATGGGCGATCTGGGAGGTACTGAGTTTCTGGGTGATCAGGTCAGGCGGCAGGGTAGCGAGTTCAACGAATGGTACGGCTATCGGTCGCTGGGTCTTTTCAGAACGCAGGAGGATGTGAATAACTCGCCCAAACAAAGCACCAACGTAAAAGTGGGCGACATGAAATACCAGGATATCAGCGGGCCTGCCGGTGTCCCCGATGGACGAATATCGCCCGAATATGACCGGGTTTACCTTGGAGGATCGCTACCACAGTGGACCTACGGCGGCACTATCCGTCTGGCGTATAAAGGGCTGGATCTCGGTATGTCTATTCAGGGGGTAGGCAAACAGAACAGCTCTATGTTGGGCTTCACCGACTATAATGCGGGAAACTGGGGCCGGTTCCCTAACCTACTAGACGGTCAGACCTGGAGTAACTATAACACGCCCGAGCAAAACGCAGCCGCTCTCTATCCACGATATACCGAAACCAACAAGGGAATCAACCGGGCTTTATCTGATTTCTGGCTATTCAACGGCGGCTACATGCGCTTAAAAAACATCACCGTTGGCTACAATATCCCGGAACGCTTAGCCCGGAAAGCCCTGATGAAAAGCTGCCGGGTTTATGTGAGCGGCACCGACTTGTGGAGCCTAAGCAACTACCCTAAGGGTTGGGACCCCGAGGGGCTGGGTATTGTCACGACGCTGATTGGTGGCGTATCGGTTAATTTCTAATCTCAACAAACGTAGCTGAACACGTATGAAATCGTATCTATATATAGCCCTGACCTCAGTCCTGCTGATTGTAGCTGGCTGTCAAAATAGCCTCGACCTGTATCCGCTGGCACAGCCTTCGGCCGAAAAATGGTACTCTACCGAAGCCGAAATCGCGTTGGCCCTCAACGATCTGTACCGACCCGACTGGTGGAATCCGGACGAAGGCATCGGCAACGAAGTTTTGTCGGACGATAATTTCTACCGCACCACGCTCTCGCCCATTAAAGCCGGCACTACCAACAGCCAATGGGGTACGTCCACATTACTTTGGCGGAACAGTTACAAAGCCATTGCCCGCGCCAATCGTGCCTTACTGGCCCTGGATAACCCCGTAACCAAGGCCAACGTACCTGCGGCCAAGCTGGCGATCTATGTGGCCGAACTGAAGTTTCACCGGGCATCTCAATACGCCCGACTCATCACTTATTTTGGTGATGTTGTGTATAGCGACGGGGTTATCTCCATTGAAGAAGCCTATACCAAAGGACGCACCGACCGGAAAACGGTGCTGGCCAACGTTTATAGCGATTATGATGCAGCAGCGGCTGATCTGCCCAAAAACTACGCGGCTTCGGCCGTGAAGCGGGCAACCAAAGGAGCCGCTTTGGCCATGAAAGCACGCCTGGCGCTGTATATGGGTGACTTCAAGATTGCGGCTGATGCGGCCAAAGCCTGCATGGATCTGGCCGAGTATAGTCTGCACCCTACCTATGCCAGCCTGTTTTTGCAGAATACCAAAAACTCGCGGGAAGTTGTTTTTGGGTTACCCCGTTCCATTGCGCTGAACGTCAGTATTGGGTCTTCTAATGCGCTGGATCGCCTGACGCGCAATGCCGGAGGGTTTGCCGCCGTTGCTCCCACCTGGGATTTACTGTGTAGCTACCTCTGTACCGACGGACTGCCCATCGACAAATCGCCCTTGTTCGACCCCCGGAATCCGTTCAAAAACAGAGACCCCCGCTGTACGGCCACCCTGGTTGAGTTTGGTACGCCGCACCTGGGCTTTACCTATGATCCTAATCCAACCGCGTTGCGGGTAGCCAGGCTGAGCAATAATTCGCAGGTGACCAACAACGACAACCGGGCCAATGCACAGTTTGCCTCCTTTACGGGGTTGGTCTGGAAGAAAGGCATCGACGATACGTGGCTGCAAAACGGCAACCGGATTGAGCCCGATCAGATTATTGTGCGTTACGCCGATGTGCTGCTGATGTATGCCGAGGCGAAAGTGGAACTGAGCGAGATTGACAAGTCGGTACTAGATGCTGTCAACGCCGTTCGGGCCAGGGCGTACGCCGTAGCGCCAACAGCCACCACTGCCTATCCGGCCGTTACAACGACCAATCAGCGGGATTTGCGAAAAGCCATCCGAATTGAACGGCGTATGGAGTTTGTCAACGAAGGACTGCGCTACATGGATCTGGTACGGTGGCGGTTAGCCGAAAAAGTGTTGAGCCGACCCATCTATGGTATGCTGGATCCCAACGAGCTAAAAGCCAAAATAGTAGATAAGAATCTCTGGTTTTTTCCCAGCACACCGACTATCGACGAAGATGGTTTGGCCGATTTTAAACCCATGTTCGATGCGGGTCTGATTAAACTGATTGTACCAACGGCCTGGACCAATCAGCAATACCTGTGGCCTATTCCGGCGGCTGAGATTCAGATTAATACGAACATGAAGCAAAATGATGGGTATTAATTGAACAGGCTATCAATGAGTGCCTTAGTCAGTCAGTGGTCCCCTCTAACTGACTAAGGCACGTAAAAAAACACCCGAACTTTCTTTTCAATCCAACATGCTCAGTACAACGCTCCGAATAACCCTTGGTTTGCTTTGTGTTGCTGTTGTGGCCAAGGCTCAGCAGCAACCTGTCCGTCCTCAGTTTAGTGGTATTTATCCGCACCTGGCGTATTACAACAACGAGGGCGAGTGCGGTACCGGGGCGGTTGTGCCCTGGGCTAACCGGCTTTGGGTGATCACCTACGGCCCCCACCTGCCGTTTGGGTCGTCGGATAAGTTGTACGAAATAACGCCGGACCTGAACCTGACCATCAGGCCAGAAAGTACGGGCGGAACACCCGCCAACCGGATGATTCACCGGGAAAGTAATCAGTTGTTTATTGGCCCCTATGCCATTGACGCACAGCGGCAGATACGGACCATTCCGTACACTGAAGCGCCTGGCCGCTACACCGGACTGGCCCGTGATTTAACCGACCCCAAAAAAGACCTGCTGCTGGCCACGATGGAGGAAGGCTTTTATCGACTAAATACCGCAAGCCTGAAAACAACCCTGTTGTATCAGGACGGTAACGTGAAGCAAAAAAAGAAAGATGATGTAGCCAACAACCACGCAGGTACGTTATTGCCCGGTGCCCATGGTAAGGGGGTGTATTCGGGGCAGGGCGTGATGGTCTATTCCAACAACGGGGAGTCGGGCGATCTGGCGCTCAAGCAGTTCGATATTGAGGCGGGTGTGCTGGCTGAATGGAATGGCAAGGACTGGACGGTAGTTCGCCGGAACCAGTTTGTGGAAGTGACCGGCCCCGGTGGCATTTATGGCAATCCAAACCCGGCCACCGACCCGATCTGGGCCACCGGATGGGATCATAAATCAGTGTTGCTGGCAGTACGGGGGCAGAATAAGTGGTCGTTTTTTCGGCTTCCCAAAGCCAGTCACACGTACGATGGTGCCCACGGCTGGAATACCGAATGGCCCCGGATTCGGGATGTGGGCGAAACGGGCAAACCCGATTACCTCATGACCATGCACGGCTTGTTCTGGCGGTTTCCAGGTACGTTCTCCACGACCAACACGGCTGGCATCAGGCCCCGGTCGGCTTATCTGAAAGTGATTGGCGACTTCACGCGCTGGAACGATTGGCTGGTATTTGGCTGTGATGATTCGGCCCAAAAAGAATTTTTGAACCGTCGGAAAGAGAAAGGGGGAATCGAAGGACCGGGACAGTCGAACTCCAATCTGTGGTTCACTACGCCCAGTACTCCCGATCAGCTTGGCCCGAATACGGCAGAGGGAGCCGTTTGGCTGAATGAAGCCGTTGAGGCCGGTGGGCAGTCGGAACCCTTTCTGTTCGCTGGCTGGGCCAACCGGTCGGCTTGGGTGCAGAACCATAGCGATGGGGCGGTTACACTTACGTTCGAGGTTGACCAAACCGGCACTGGCAACTGGACAACCCTGCAAACGGCATCGCTGGCTGGTAATCAGGCTGTACGTATTCCGTTTGCAGCTAACGTACCTGGCGAATGGATTCGGATCAGAACGGACAAAGCGGCTCGGCTCTCGGCTCACTTCGCCTATGCTGCCAACGATACCCGGACCACAACCGCCAACCCAATGTTTGCAGGGTTGAGTTCGGTGCAGGCGGCAGCCACAACAGGCGGGTTGCTGTATGGCCTGGGCAACAACCGGCGGGCACTCGGTCTTTTGGCCCAACAGCATACTAGCGGCCAATCTTCGACTGTGGGTTATTACGAACTGGATGCCGCCATGAAACTCGTTCGCAAAACCAACGATTCGACGCAGGCGTTTATCAAGGCTAAATTTGCCATTCCCAAACAGGTAGTTACCATTGACCCTTCTTCGTTACTGGTTGTTGACGAAAAAGGTCGACGCTGGCGCTTTCCGCTAGGCAATGAGCGATTTACAGCGCTCACCAGTGACGGCGCTCTGCGGATTTGCCGGGAAGTGGCAACCGAACGAGACCTGTTCAATTGTCACGGTACGTTCTATGAACTACCTGCCGAAAACGCCGATGGGTTTGCCAAAATCAGGCCCATTGCCTCGCACCAGTTTCGAATCAACGATTATGCCTCGTATCGGGGGCTGTTGGTCATGACGGGTATTGATCTGGCGTCGGCAGTTGGTAAAGAGCATATTATTGTCTCCGACGACAAGAAGGCGGCCATCTGGGCTGGTGCCATTGATGATCTTTGGAAGCTGGGTAAACCCACGGGTCGGGGTGGTCCCTGGTTCAGCACGCCGGTACAGGCAAATGCGCCCTCAGACCCGTATCTGATCGGTTTTTATGACAAACGAACCCTGACTCTTTCGCATAAGGCTACGTCGCCCGTAACGTTCACGGTAGAGGCTGACCCCGTTGGTACCGGTCAGTGGATGACTTATAAAACCATTACCGTAGCCCCTGGCAAACCAGTAACGCATACCTTCCCGACCGATTTTCAGGCTCGGTGGGTACGCTTCCGCACCGATAAAGCCTGCACGGCTACAACATTGCTGGAGTATAAATAAATAGACTGAGGTTGAGCTGTGTCTTTTCGATCGTGCGCTAGCTGCTGATCGGAAAGACACAGCTTTGTTTACAGACGTTGACTCGACCCCCGAATGATTAGTTCCGTTTTCAAGACACGGGTGATGGGCTTCCAGACCGACGAATCGGTGTTGATCTGATCGAGCAGGAGTTGGGCCGACACCTGCCCAATCTCCCGCGTAGGCTGGGAGACTGTTGTCAGGCCGGGCTCGATCAGGGCAGACCCGTAATCATTGCTGAAGCCCACCACAGCCATTTGTTCAGGAATGGTCAGCCCTTGCTCTTTGATCACCTTCAGCGCTTCCAAAGCGGTTGGGTCGTTAACGGCAAAGAGCGCGTCGGGCGGCTCGGGCAGGTCGAGCAGGTACTTGACGTAAATCTTAACCTTCTCCAGATTCAGATCGTAGCTGATAATCAGCTCATCGATGAGCGGTCGTTTGTGTTTGCGGTGGGCATCTTTATAGCCTTCCAGTCGCTTGCGGCTAATGTAGAGCGACGGTGGCCCGGCCAAATGAGCGATGCGCTGCTTGCCCGACAGAATCAGGTGTTCGGTGGCTTTGAAAGCGCCTTCATAGTCATCGACGACTACTTTAGGTGCTTCAATTTCATGGCAGACCCGGTTGAAGAATACCATCGGGATACCCTTGCGCTTGAACACCGCAAAGTGATCGAAGTTCTTTGTCTCGCGCGTCATCGAGATCAGCACGCCATCGACCCGGTTGGCCAACATCACCTTCGCGTTAGCTACTTCAGTTTCGTAGGTTTCGTTCGACTGGCTGATCAGCACTGAGTAGCCCGCCTGAGCGGCAATCTCCTGCGCGCCCATGATCACGATGGGAAAGAACGACGTAACGAACTCCGGCACAATGATACCGATGGTCTTGCTCTGACTCGACGATAGGTTAATGGCCAGCATGTTCCGCTGGTAGTCCATCTGCTGAGCTAGTTCCAGCACGGCTTGCCGCGTCTCTGTCCGCACGCTTGGATGACCGGTAAGTGCCCTCGATACGGTAGATTTTGAAATGCTCAGTTTCTCGGCAATGTCGATAATGGTAACCTGATGACGTTTCATAAAAGGTGTCGATTTAGGAATTGTAATTAACCAAGAATAGCAACTCGCTCCAACAAATGGTACGAATAAAAAAATGGGAACGTTCCCAAAAAATGGGAGCGCTCCCACGAAGTATATTACTCATAACCTCAATGAAATTGTATTATATAGATTAAGATTTGTACGGATTTAGGCAGATAACAAAGTGATCTGCTCCTGACTAACTCGCTGGCAACATTGAACGCATGTTGTCTGACAAATAGGTCAAGTTGAGGCCGAGGAAGTCGTTAAATCGATTATTGCACTATTCGTATAAATACACTAAACCGCCATGAAATTGTATGTACACTTTTACGCATAAGCTAAGTCAGTATGCCTGCCTTTGTTTGGTGCCATTATTCATGCTGCTAAACCGAACTGCTCAGGCTCAGGCCAATCGGGATATGCTGATCAGGGGTACAGTGGTTGCTGCCGAAACCAACGAAGGTATTCCGGGGGTAAACGTTATAATCAGGAACTCGAAACAGGGAACCACGACCAAAGCCGACGGTACATTTACCCTGAACGTACCTGAGCGGCCGAGTGTGCTGCTTATTTCCTACATCGGTTATCAGTCGCAGGAGGTAACGGTAAACGCGCAGACAACGCTGTCTATCACCCTGAAATCTGATGACCGGTCGCTTAACGAGATTGTTGTGGTAGGCTACGGCACCGTAAAGAAAAGCGACCTGACGGGTGCCGTCTCATCGGTGAAGGCGGCTGAACTCAAACAAACACCCATTGCCAACTTTGTTCAGGGTTTACAGGCTCGGGCTTCCGGCGTTCAGGTGACCCAAAATTCGGGAGCACCCGGCGGCAGCATCAGCGTGCGTATTCGGGGTAACAGTTCCATAAGCGGAAGCAGTGAGCCGCTGTACGTTGTCGACGGTTTTCCAATTTCTGGCAGCGACAACCCCCTGGCTGGCGGGGGCAGCAGTTTTGGCAACGACAATGGTAACCGGCTGTCGGTTCTGTCGACCCTCAACCCCAATGACATTGAGTCGATGGAAGTACTAAAAGATGCGTCGGCAACGGCCATTTATGGTACTCGGGGAGCGAATGGAGTGGTGCTGATAACCACCAAACGTGGAAAGACGGGCCAAACACGGGTAAATTACGAGGGGTATTACGGACAGCAGCAAATTCGCCGGACGTCGCCGTTGATGAGTGCTACTCAATTTGCGCAGTATGAAAACGAGGTGAGCGGGCAGCCACTTTTTCCGAATCCTGATCAGTTGGGGGCCGGCACCGACTGGCAGTCCTATATTTTTCAGAAAGGGGCCATGCAGAGCCATCAATTGTCGGTGTCGGGCGGAACGGAGAAATCGCTCTTCAACATTTCGATGAACTACTTCGATCAGGATGGTATCATCATAAGTTCAAATTTCAGGCGCGGGTCGGTACGGGTTAATCTGGATAATTCGATCAGCAAAAATTTCAAGATTGGTACCAGCCTGACTTATACTTATTCGGAGAACAACGGGGCGGTAACGTCGACCCTGGCCGACGGGGCTGGCGGAGGTATTGTGCTATCAGCCTTAATGGCACCACCAACTGTTGCGCCCTATGATGCATTGGGTAATCCAACCATTTTCAGTGGTCGGTATCTGGACCTGAACAACCCGATAGCCATTGCATCGAACGTATTGAACCGAAACACCACCCGCCGGTTTCTGGGCAATATTTTTGCCGACTGGACTATTCTGAACGGGTTAACTTACCGTGCTTCGTTCGGTGGCGACCTGGTCAACGACAACCGCGACTCCTACATTACCCGGATGGTGCGGGCCGGTTCGCAGGTTGGGGGCATTGGCGGTAAGGGTAACACCTACAGCAATACATTTCTGCATGAGAGTTTGTTGAATTACCAGAAAACATTGGGTGCACATACCCTGGCTCTAACGGGCGTGTTCTCGACACAGACCCAGTTGTTATCCAGTGATGCCTCGTCGGCGCAGACGTTTCCCAACGATCTGGTGCTGAATGATAACCTGGGGCAGGCGTCTATTGTCTCGATCAGCAGTAATAAGCAGTCATGGCGATTAGACTCGTACACCGGGCGCATCAACTACAATTACAAAAGCAAATACCTGCTCACGCTGACCGGGCGGGTCGATGGGTCGAGCCGGTTTGGGGCCAACAACAAATATGGCTTTTTCCCGTCAGTAGCGGGGGCATGGCGCGTTTCCGAAGAACCTTTCATGCAGGGGCAGCAGGTAGTGAGCGACCTGAAAGTGCGGGGTAGTTTCGGCATCACCGGTAACGCCGACATTCCACTCTACAACTCATTGTCGCGCCTGAATTCGGTGGGTAACTACAATTTCAACAATACCCGCACCATCGGCATTCTGGCCGCCAACATTGCCAACCCCGACCTGCGCTGGGAAAAGAGCGCGCAGACCGATATTGGTATCGACGTCGGCCTGTTTAACAACCGGGTACAACTCACGGCCGATGTGTACTACAAAAACACAACCGATCTGTTGCTGTCACGGGCCATTCCGCTATCGTCGGGCTTTGGCTCGGTATTTGGCAACTTCGGAGGTGTTGAAAACCGGGGCATCGAGTTGTCGCTCAACGTGGCGGTGTTGAATGGCCCGCTCAAGTGGGATATCAACGGCAACGTGTCGGCCAACCGGAATAAGCTATCGCTGATCGACGGTAAACGAACCGAAATTATTCCCGGTGACGGGGGCGGCTCGGTGGGGCCATTTACCAACAACAGTGTACTTCGGATTGGTGAGCCGCTCGGTTCGTTCTATGGATATTTCTTCGATGGCATTTACCAAACCGGCGAGAATATTCCGACCGGCAGAGTAGCGGGTAATGTGCGCTACCGTGATTTGAATGGCGACGGAGTTATTTCTGCCGCCGACCAGAATATTATTGGCGACCCGAACCCGAATTACTATTTCGGACTGACCAACAACCTGAAGTTCAACGGATTCGATTTTAGTCTGTTCATTCAGGGCGTACAGGGTAACGATATATACAACGTGTCGAAACCCCGAATGGAAGGCGGTGCCGGCGGCTACAACCAATACGTAACGATGGCTGATCGGTGGACAACAACCAACCCATCGAACCGCTATCAAAGAGCCTCACAGGGGCAGCGAATCAATCAGTCGGACATTCACATTGAAGATGGTTCGTTTGTACGGTTCAAGAATGCAACGCTGGGCTACACACTACCGGCAATAGGCAAGGCAAGCTGGCTTAGAAACAGTCGTATCTATGTGAGTGCCAATAATTTCGTGACCATAACGAAGTATTCTGGCTATGACCCTGAAGTAAATACGGCCGGGCAGAACAACCTGAATCTGGGCGTGGATAACATTGGCTACCCGGTTGCCAAATCGTTTATCGCTGGTCTTCAACTAACGTTTTAAGTCTTCCTGAACCATGAAACGGATCTCCTTATTTTCCCTGCTTTTGGTTGCTCTGGTGACTGCTTTAAGTGGTTGTGAGCTGGCCGAACAGCCCTATTCATTCATTACGCCCAATCAGTTTTACAATACGGCCTCTGATGCCGAAGCCGCCCTGACGGCTGCTTATACACCCGTGACCGATCTGTATAGCCGGGTAGGTACGCAGGTGCCCGACTACTCGGCCGACCAGTGTTTTCCGCGGGCCGTTGTTGGGCGCGAGCAGTTAACAGTCTTCTCCTATGATGCTACCAACGACCTGATTGGCCAATACTGGCAGCACTGTTTCAACGGTATTAATCGCGCCAATCAGGTGCTGGAGAACGTACCCAGGGTTACGATGGACGAAACCCGTAAAAAGCAGATTCTGGCCGAGGCCCTGTTTTTGAGGGGGCTGTATTACTTCCACCTCGTCAAAACCTATGGCGACGTACCCATTAAGCAAACCAGTACGAAGGACATTGCCAGTACAGAGGGTGCTAAAAGTCCGGCAGCCGATGTATATGCGTTTCTGATCAAAGACCTGGAACAGGCCGTAAAAGACCTTCCGGCCATGCCCAAAGATCGTGGGCGGGCCGCGAGCGGGGCCGCTCAGGGTTTACTTGCCAAAGCGTATCTGTACGCAGGCAACAACGCCAAAGCGGCCGAAAATGCCCAGTCTCTGATTCAGTCGAACCGCTACAGCCTGATGCCCAATGTGCTGGATATGTACAACCCGTTACGGGAAGATGCGGCCCGGGCGGAAATGATTTTCGCTGCCGAGTTTTCGGCCCTGAGCGGATTGATCGGCTACGACCTGGTTGGATTTTACGCGCCAGCCAACTCACCCCCGGTTTTCTCGAAAACAGCTTTCGGATCGGCTTTCGGGTACTTGTCGTTCTACAGATCGTTCAATCCTATTGATAAACGCCGTCAACTGCTGGATACTGCCTACGTCAACTCGGCCGGTAAACTAATCGGTCAGTCCGACGCATCGCTGAGAGATCGCATTCTGGTGAAGAAGTTTCTGGACCCCAACTCCAACGGGGCAAACGGTGAAAACAACTTTCCTATTCTGCGTTTGGCGGATGTGTACCTGATTGCCGCCGAGGCCGAAGCACGCCAAACCGGCCCGACAGCCGTTGCCTATGCCGCCATCAACACTGTTCGTCGACGAGCCGGCATTCCTGATTTGACCCCCGGCCTGAGTAAAGATGCGTTTATCGAAGCTGTTTTGCAGGAACGGTCGTGGGAGCTTTGTTACGAAGCCGACCGCTGGTATGATCTCACGCGCACGGGCAAGTTCAAGCTGGTGGCTAACGTCCTGAATTCGTATTACCCAACACGCCCGGTACTGGATAAGCATCGCTACTTTCCGATACCCAACGTGGAGATTCTGACCAACTCACAACTGGAGCAGAACCCCGCCTGGAAATAGCATTCATTATAGGTTAAAATTCATGTAAACGGCTCTGCCGAGTGCAGAGCCGTTTCATTGTCATTGTCAACAGATTGACTTCTCTCAAAGCAAGGAAGGATTATCCGATTTGCTACTTATTAAGAACATGACTGACCGGCGCAACTTTCTCATATCAGCAGCAGCCCTATTGTCAGCAACGGCCTGTTCTGGTCGCATCCGGGCAATTGGCTCAAGTAAAACGGGCATGGGTTTAGCCATCTCCCCCGATACGCTGAACCTTAACGCCATGATGCAACCCGTACAAGCCCAGTCGGTGCTTAGCGACCCAGACTGGTTTATCTGGGGTGGTGGTATGGTACGCACCGCCGATGGAGTCTGTCACGGGTTTTTTGCCCGCTGGCCTCGTAAAGAAGGGTTCAACGCCTGGGTAACGCATTCGGAGATTGTGCGGGCTACCAGTTCCGATCCGCTCGGTCCCTGGACGATGGTTGGGCCGGTATTTGATCGCCGGGCCGGATTCTGGGATGCCGACAATCTGCACAATCCGCTCATTCAGGCGTTTGATGGCAAGTACTACCTCTACTATTCGGGTAACTACGGTCCTCGTAACGGAACGAAAGAAGGCTGGTGGATTCACCGGAACAATCAACGGGCAGGAGTCGCCGTGGCCGATCATCCGGCGGGCCCCTGGAAACGATTTGACAAGCCACTGATTGAACCAACTCCCGGTGGCACCGATCACCTGCTTACGAATTCACCCACCGTAGCCCGCCGAAACGATGGCAGGTACGTCGTGATATACAAAGGTGTATCCGACGGGCCAATGCCGTTTGGCGGTAAGGTCAGGATGCACGTAGCCCTTGGTGATAGCCCGGTTGGTCCGTTCGTGAAGCAGCCCAACACCGTGTTTGGCCACGAAACGATGCAGTTTCCGACCGACGATAACTATATCTGGAGCCAAAGCGGTAGGCTCTATGCCATTGTGAAAGATTACCGGGGGGTGTACAGTCAACAGGCCCGTCCCGGCTCGACGGAGAAAGAATCGCTTGTTTTGTTTACCTCCGAAGATGGCCTCGACTGGCGCCTGGCGGCTCATCCATTTGTTGCCGACTTCCATATTCGTTGGGCCAACGGGCGGGTCAGTGACCGGCTGCACCGCCTGGATCAACCTCAGGTATGGCTCGAAAACGGGAAGCCTTCGGTGCTTTTTCTGGCTGTGAAGGCAAAAGACGACGCGGATGATTCCGACCTATCCTACAACATTCAACTTAAGCTCAACGCGTGAATACGACCATCGACACGGCGGTAATCGTCATTTTTTCGGCCTTTGTGCTGGGTATCGGGCTACTGTTTGCCCGCACGGGCCGCAACCTGAAATCATTTTTTGCGGGTGGCGAGGCTGTGCCCTGGTTCATTGGGGGGCTCTCGCTGTTTATGAGTTTTTTCTCGGCCAGTACGTTTGTCGCCTGGGGCAGCATTGCCTACAAACACGGCTGGGTGGCCATTACCATTCAGTGGATGATGTGCGCCGGGGCATTGGTGACGGGTTTATGGCTGGCCCCGCGCTGGAAGAAAACCGGCGTGCTGACTGCGGCCGAGTACATCCGGCAACGGCTGGGGCTCACGGTACAGAAAACGTACATCTTCATTTTTACCCTTGTCAGTGTCTTCATCAAAGGCTCAGTGCTCTATCCGGTGGGTAAGCTGGTGAGCGTTTCGCTGGGCCTTCCACTGGTGCCTACCACCATCGGACTCGGCATTTTCATGATCGCCTACACGTCTGTGGGCGGGCTCTGGGCCGTGATGGTCACCGATATTCTTCAGTTTGTGGTGCTGTCGGCCGCCGTTTGTATCCTGCTTCCGCTGGCTTTCGATCAGGTAGGGGGCGTAGCGGGGTTTACGGCCAAAGCGCCCGACGACTTTTTTAACCTGCTCAACGGCGAATACACGATCGGGTTCATCCTCGCCTTTTTTGTGTATCAGGTGGCCTATATCGGCGGCAACTGGACGTTCGTGCAACGCTACACCAGCGTCGATAGCCCCAAATCTGCTCGCAAAGTGGCGTTCCTGTTCGCAGGTCTTTACCTGGTCAGCCCCATCATCTGGATGCTGCCGCCCATGATCTACAAAACGATCAACCCGTCGCTGACAGGGCTTGATACCGAAAACGCCTACCTCGAAATCTGTCGGCTGGTGTTGCCACCGGGTCTGCTCGGTCTGATGCTGACGGGTATGTATTTCTCGACCTCGGCCAGTGCTAATACTACATTGAACGTCGTTTCGGCGGTGTTTACCAATGATATCTACAAGGGTCTGCTGAACCCAAATGCCACTGACAAACAGTTGATTCGGGTTGCTCGCCTGTCTTCCTGGGGCTTCGGCATCGGTATGATTGTCATTGCCTTACTGGTTCCGTATATCGGCGGTATCGTCGAAGTGGTGCTTACCATTGGGGCCGTAACGGGCGGTCCACTGCTGGCCCCGCCCATCTGGGCACTTTTCTCCAAACGGCTAACCGGTCGCACCACCTTGCGAATCACTCTGATCACGCTCTCGCTGAATCTGGTGGGCAAGATCATTTTGCCGCTGGCTACGGGCATAAAACTTAGCCGGGCCGAAGAAATTGTCATTGGCGTGGGCGTACCCGTCGTGCTGCTTGCCCTAACCGAGTGGTTGGCGTCGCGCAAGCGGACTGATAGCCCCGACTACCTCGCCTACGAAAGACAACGCGCCGAACAACCCACGAGCACCATGGAGGAGCAGGCCGATGAAGCCGCTGAAGTGAGCCGTCAAAACCAGTTCGGTCTGCGGGTCATTGCCGTCTCGCTGGTCGTTACAGCCCTGATTTTGGGCGGATTGAGTCTACTGACTACGCAGGGAGCCGGTGTAACAGCCCTGTTGGCGGGAATTGTACTACTCACCGCCTTAATTCCGTGGCGGGCCGCAACCAAACTAAAGCCAGTAGACAAGCCCGTGAAAGAAGCTGAACTACCCTTTCCTTGAACGTACCTGCGTTTGCTCAACCTACTACCATACTCATGATTAATCGTCTCTTTATTTTCTTCTGGCTGATCCCTCTTTCACTGGCAGCTCAATACACGATTCGCGACCCAAATGCTATTCCGCTGCATGGTGAATGGCGCTTTGCCCTCGATCCCGTCGATGCGGGCGAACGAGGCAACTGGTACCGGGAAGATGCTTCGCTGAATCGGTGGGAAAAGGTAACCGTGCCCCACTGCTTCTCCGTCGATCCCCGTTTTCAGTTTTATACCGGTACCGCCTGGTATCGCCGGACTTTTCCGTTTCAACCAACGGCGGGTAAACGCGTTATTCTTCACTTCGACGCGGCCTACTACGAAACCACAGTTTGGCTAAACAACCGGAAAGTCGGCACCCACGAAGGCGGCTACACGCCCTTTCAATTCGATATTACCGATTACTTGAAAACTGGCAACGGGGCGGTGAATGCCATTGCCATTTCGGTGAATAACAACACCTGGAAAACGACGACCATACCCGGTGCGAAAGACAACAACCTGCCCGAATCGTTTCCCGGTTGGCTCAATTACGGCGGCCTTATCCGGCCTGTTTACCTGACCGTTGAGCCGGAGGTGTACGTAGACAATGTAAAAGTCGAAGCCACGCCGGATTTGGCGAAAGGTACGGCATGGCTCAGCATCAAAACCCGGATTCGGAACGCAGGGAGGCAGACCGTTACGCCAAAACTGGCCTTTCGAGTCGAGCAGAACGGTAAACCCGTCGTACTAACCTGGAAGCAACAGCCGGGTTCGGTAGCCGCTGGGCAAACAGCCTTGCTCGAAGCTGAAACCACGCTGAAAGCCGCTGACGTGAAACTCTGGAGTATTGACCAGCCGATCCTGTATGATGTGCAGGTAGTGGCTGCAACTGACACCGTTCAAACGCATTTCGGCATTCGGAAAGTGGAGGTTCGCAACGCCCAACTGTTGTTAAATGGGCAACCGATTAAGGTCGCCGGGGGAAACCGAGTGGTCGATTATACCGGTCTGGGTTCGCTGGAGCCCGATTGGGTAGTGGAAAAAGACATGCGGCTGATGAAAGAAGCGGGTATGGAACTGCACCGACTTACCCATTACACCCCTTCTGAAACCGTGTATGACTGGGCCGACCGTAACGGTATGCTGATCATCAGCGAAGCGGGTAACTGGCAGCTTACGCCCCGGCAGATGGACAACGACACCATACGCACCAAATTCAGGCAGCAGTTTCGCGAAATGGCCGAACGCGACTGGAATCACCCCAGTGTGATAGCCTACAGCGTGGGTAACGAGTACCTCTCCGAACAACCGGCAGGGCAGCGGTGGACGAAAGACATGATCGCCTACGCCCGTGAACTCGACCCAACGCGGCTCTACACCTTCGCGTCGATGCGGCTCAATATTTTGCCTAAAAAACCGGAAGACGAGGCCAGCCAGTATTGTGATTTTATCTCGACCAACACCTACGGCAATCACGCCAACGTGCTGAAACACATTCATTCGCTGTATCCCGATAAGCCGATTTTTATCAGCGAATATGGTACGCGGGCCGATGGGAAGGACGGTGAAGCCGGACAGGTGACGCACCTTGATAAATTCCTGACAGATATCCGGCAATTGCCCTACGTGGTGGGGGCGTCGTGGTGGTCGTTCAACGATTACCTGAGTAGGCACGACGGCACCAACCCCGATGGCACACGTCCGTGGGGCCTTGTCCGGGGCGATCGCTCGAAACGCCCGCTCTACAAGGCGCATCAGACCGGTATGGCCCCCGTAACGGTAGAAAAAGTGAGCCTGGTTACGGGTAGTGCGGGCATGCATACGATTACCCTGCGCGTTACGGCCCGCAATGACTTTCCGTCCTACGCGCTTAAAAAATACCAGCTCAAAGCCGATAAGACCATGCTGACAATTCCCGATTTATTACCGGGGCAGAGCGCCAATCTCACATTTCAGGTACGTGGTTTCGACAAGGCAATGCCCGTTGACATTAGTAAACCAACGGGCTTTACGGTATTTACTCAAACGATTGATTTAACGAATGATACGCGAACAGGCAACTGATAAACGTCCCCTTCGGGCGGTACGGCACGACGCCGATTTACTGGTAATAGGCGGAGGGCTTTCGGGCGTTTGCTGCGCCATCACAGCCGCCAGGGCTGGTATTCGGGTGGTGCTGGTGCAGGACCGGCCCGTGCTGGGCGGAAACTCATCGAGCGAAGTGCGGCTCTGGGTGCTGGGGGCTACGTCGCACATGGGCAATAACAACCGCTGGGCGCGCGAGGGGGGCGTTATCGATGAACTCCTGCTCGAAAATCTGTACCGAAACCCGGAAGGCAACCCGCTAATTTTTGATACCATCCTGCTCGAAAAAGTAGTTACTGAACCCAACATTACCTTGCTGCTCAACACGGCGGTGTACAGCGTAAACATGGCCGGTGAAGCTACCGGGCGTATTGAGTCGGTACAGGCGTTTTGCGCGCAGAACAGCACGACCTACGAGCTGGAGGCACCGCTGTTTTGCGATGCATCGGGCGACGGTATTGTTGCGTTTCAGGCCGGGGCAGCCTTTCGGATGGGTGCCGAATCCGCCGACGAGTTTGGCGAAAAGTTTGCCCCATCGGCCGATTATGGCGAGTTACTAGGTCACTCCCTGTATTTCTATACCAAAGACACCGGCAAGCCCGTACGCTTTGTGCCGCCCGCCTATGCGCTGAGCGATATAACTCAGATTCCGCGCTTCCGTTCGTTCAATACCAGCGACTACGGCTGTCGGTTATGGTGGCTGGAATATGGCGGTCGGCTTGATACTGTTCACCACACCGAAGACATTAAATGGGAACTGTGGAAGGTGGTGTATGGCGCCTGGAACTACATCAAAAACTCGGGGAATTTTCCCGAAGCGGCCAATCTGACGCTGGAATGGGTGGGGCAAATTCCCGGAAAACGCGAAAGTCGCCGATTTGAGGGCGACTATATGCTTACTCAGCAGGACGTGGTGGAGCAACGTACCCAACACGATGCCGTGGCCTTTGGCGGCTGGAGCATCGACCTGCACCCGGCTGATGGTGTTTTCTCGGAAAAACCCGGCTGTAATCAGTGGCATAGTAAAGGCATTTACCCTCTGCCGTTTCGGAGTTTCTACAGCCGGACGGTATCGAACCTGTTTTTGGTCGGGCGCATTATTTCGGCTTCGCACGTGGCCTTTGGCTCGTCGCGGGTGATGGGCACGAGCGCACATGGCGGTCAGGCAGTGGGAATGGCCGCTGCCCTTTGCCGCCAACAAGGATCGCTTCCCCGCGACATTACGGCCGAGCCACGGCTGCTCAAGGCGCTGCAACAAGCCTTGCTCAAAACGGGTCAGCATATTCCCGGTTTCAGGCTGCACGACGAGCGGGACCTGACCCATCAGGCCACGCTCTCAGTATCAAGCGAGTTGGTGCTGACTGAGCTGCCGCCCGATGGCCCTATGTTTGCGCTACGGCATTCGGCCGCGCAGATGCTGCCACTTACGGCGGGGCGGGTTCCGCAACTGACGTTTTGGGTGGTTGCCGCCCAAAACACGACGCTGACCGTTGAGTTGCGGGTAAGCAGCAAACCCCAAAACCACACGCCTGACCAAACGCTTAACCGGCGCGAAATCAGCCTGAGCAAAGGCAAACAGCCCATCAGGCTAACCTTCTCCGAAACCATGCCTTACGATGGGTATGCCTTTATCTGTTTCCTGAAAAATGAACACGTATCGGTTCAGTGTAGTCAAATGCGGGTGTCGGGTATCGTGTCGGTATTCAACAAGACGAATCCGGCCGTGTCGAACTGGGGCAAACAGGAACCTACCGACGACATTGGCGTAGAAGCGTTTGAGTTCTGGACGCCCGACCGTCGACCCAAAGGGCATAATCTGGCCGTTCAGATCGAGCCGGGCCTTCGGGTTTTTGGATCGGAGAACGTGCGAAACGGCCTTCAGCGTCCCACCAACGTACCCAACGCCTGGGTGGCAAAACCCACTGACCCGCAGCCGACGCTTACGCTGACCTGGCCCGAACCAAAGCAAGTTCGTGAAGTGGTCCTGAGCTTCGATACGGATTTCGATCACCCACTCGAATCGGTGCTGATGACCCACCCCGAAACAACGATTCCATTTTGTGTCCGTGATTTTGTGGTGTGCAACGACAGGCAACAGCGGGTGTACGAACAGGCCAACAATCACCAAACCCGCCATCTAATTCAATTTGATCAGCCAGTCAGCACAACCAGCCTGAGTTTTCACCTCAATGCCATGAACGGAGCCGCCCCCGCTTCGCTGATGGAGATTCGCTGTTATGAATAAACGAACCGGAATTCTATTGCAACTAACCGCAAGCCTGTGGTGGGTTGTCCTGCTGACCGGCTGGCACGCTGTAACAGGCCAACCCACCCGAACAGATGCTGCAGCAACGGCGCTCTGGTACACGAAACCGGCCGTGCAATGGCTCGAAGCCCTGCCAATCGGTAACGGCCGAATGGGCGGGATGGTGTTTGGCGGTATCCGGTCAGAGCGCCTTCAATTCAACGAACAGTCACTGGTAACCGGCACCACCCGGAAAGTCGGCTTCTATCAGCCCTTTGGCGATCTATTCGTTGACCTCGACTCAGTTGGCCGTGTGCGTAACTACCGGCGTGAATTGAATCTGCAAAACGGCGTACATACGGTTGACTACGAAGCAAACGGGGTACGTTTCCACCGAACGGCTTTCGCCAGTTTCCCCGATCAGGTGCAGGTACTTCGTTTTACGGCCAGCAAGGCAGGTCAGCTTTCCGGACTTATTCGCCTTACCGATGCACACCAGGCTCCGATCCGGGTAGAGGATGGTAAACTGATCGCTACCGGAACACTCGAAAATGGCATGGCCTACGAATCGCAGGTACGTGTGGTAGCCACTGGAGGAACTGTTACTGCCACTACCGCCGGTATTAACGTCGATAAGGCTACTGCCGTTACGGTGCTACTGGTCGCCGGTACATCGTTCGTCAACAATGAAGCCCAAAACTTCGTCGGCGCGCATCCTCATCAACTGCTCAATAGCCGATTAGCCAGCGCAGCAGGTAAATCGGTGGAACAGCTAAAGATGGCTCATGTGCGAGATTATCAGGCGTTGTTTGGTCGGGTCAGCCTGCAACTGGGGTCGGTGGCTGGAGGGAGCCAGTCACCGACCCCAGACCGACTGTTTGCTTACTCGCAGGGAAAAGCAGATCCAGCCCTCGAAGCTCTGCTGTTTCAGTATGGGCGGTATTTGCTGATCAGTTCGTCGCGCCCCGGTGGGTTACCTGCCAACTTGCAGGGTTTGTGGAACAACAAAGTAAAACCGCCCTGGTATTCGCAGTACACGACCAACATCAACGTGGAGATGAATTACTGGCTGGCCGAACAAACGAATTTGCCTGAATGCCATATGCCGCTCTTCGACTGGGTCGATAACCTGGCCGCAGTTCAGAAAAAATCAACTGATCCTATGCTGAAGACGGATAAGGGATGGATCATCTACAGTACCAACAACAGCATGGGGGGCACATCGTCCTGGCATATTCACCGGCCGGGTAGTGCCTGGCTAAGTCAGCATTTTTGGGAGCACTACGCGTTTAGTGGCGATAAGACGTTCCTGAAAAATAAAGCATATCCCCTACTTAAAGAAGTCACCGAGTATTGGGCGGGGCATTTGGTTGTTGGGCCTACTGGAAAGCTGATCACTCCCGATGGATGGTCGCCCGAACACGGACCGGGTCGGAATGAAAAGGATGTGGCTGAATACCCCGGAGCTTCGTACGATCAGCAGATTGTCTATGACCTGTTTACCAACTATCTGGAAGCGGCCCGGATACTGAATCTGGACAAGAAACACCAGCTTCTGATTGATAGTCTTCGAAATCGGTTGCTGGGTCCCCAAATCGGCAAATGGGGCCAGTTGCAGGAATGGATGAACGATGTAGATGACCCAGAGGATCACCACCGGCATATTTCACACCTTTTTGCCGTGTATCCAGGTCGACAAATTCATCCTCAATCAACACCCGACTGGGCTAAGGCTGCTCTGGTGTCCTTAAATGCGCGGGGCGAAAAAAGCGTTGGCTGGAGTTCCGCCTGGAAGATCAACCTGTATGCACGACTTCGGGATGCCACTCGCGCCCATGCCCTCGTTCAGCGGTTGGTAACCGCCCGTGATCTGCAAAAAACAAATTACTCATTCGATGGTGGCTCATACCCAAATCTTTTTGGCGTGGGGCCGCCCTTTCAGATCGACAGTAATTTTGGCTATACAGCGGGTGTAACCGAAATGCTGTTGCAAAGCCATACGGGCGAAATCGATCTATTGCCGGCCTTACCCGCTGCCTGGCAAGACGGCTCAGTAACCGGCTTACGTGCGCGGGGTGGCGTCACGGTCGATATGCGCTGGAAAGCCGGGAAGTTGATACAGACGACGCTCACTGCCGGCACGACAGGTACGTATACGGTACGGTATGGTACGCTGGTAAAACAAGTGCAGCTTGTGGCGAAAGAAAAGAGTCGCCTAAATCATCTACTGTCAGTGATTACGAACTAACTCTTTCACCGATGAAATCATCCTGTCAGGTTAACCAACATCATTTTCACGTTTTGCTCCGGTTCATACTGGTCTGTGCCGGATTACCCGTAGCGATTGCCCAATCGCCATCAACGCTGGAGAACCGATTTCGGAATCCGCCCGTAACCGCAAAGCCTTATGTCTGGTGGCACTGGATGGGGTCAAATTTTTCGAAGGTAGGTATTACCAAAGACCTCGAAGCCATGAAAGAGGCTGGCATAGGCGGGGCAACTATTTTTAATCTCTCGTCGGCGGTTCAGGAGACGCATGTGCCCACTCAAAATAATCCGTGGCCTCATCAGACCTATCGCAGCCCGGCCTATTGGGAGGCCTTGAAACACGCAGCCGCAGAAGCCAGTCGGCTAGGGCTGGAAATTGGCCTTCATAATACCGTTGGGTACTCAACAACCGGTGGCCCCTGGGTTACGCAGGAGCGAGCCATGCAAAAACTCGTTTGGAGCAAAACCAATGTTGAGGGAGGTCAACAGCTAAGCGTAGTCCTCGCTGAGCCGCCGAAACCCATCTTCACCGGCTGGGGCAGCACCCGGACCCCGGCCACCTATTACCGGGATATGGTGGTGTTGGCGCTACCCGAAAAGGCCAATGCCGGTATTCGGGATGTGGTTGATCTGACGGGCAACATGACGGCAAACGGGCAATTAACGTGGAGCGCCCCCGCTGGCAAATGGACCGTTTACCGAATTGGCCACTCACCCACCATGGCTAACCCACACCCCGTACCTGACGAGCTTATTGGCCATTCACTAGAGGTCGATAAAATGAATGCCGACCAGACGAACTTTCACTGGGATCAGGTACTGGAGCCACTCAAAAATCACCTGGGGCCTTATCTGGGCAAGTCCTTCCGGCATATGCTGATCGATAGCTATGAGGCGGATCATCAGGACTGGACGGTTGGTTTGCAGGACGAATTCCGCCGACGAAAAGGCTATGATCCGCTTCCGTGGCTGCTCTGTTTCACCCCGTCGCTAACCGGCACAGCTGACAAAGGCGAGCGGCAGATTCTGGAAAACAAGGAGCAGACCACCCGGTTTTTATGGGATTACCGCGATGTGATCAGTCAGTTATTTTACGAAAAGGGCTGGGCCATTGCTAAAAAGAAGCTGAACGAAACGGGGTTGACCCTCCAGTTTGAACCTTATTCGGGTCCGTTCGATATGCTGGAAGGTGCCGCCCTGGCCGATTTGCCAATGGGCGAGTTCTGGACGCACCGAACCTGGGAGGCCACAAACCCGATTCCGGCCGTGGCCCATGCCACAGGTAAACAACTTGTGGGTGCCGAAGCGTTTACAGGCCGGCCGGAAACCAGCCAGTGGACAGAAGATCCGGCCTTTCTGAAACAGTCGGCAGATGGTGCCTTTGTGGGCGGTATCAACCGGCTCATTCTGCATCACTGGGTCCATCAGCCTTTCGATGATCGGTACCAGCCCGGTATGGGCATGGGGTGGTGGGGCACGCACTTTAGCCGTCATCAAACCTGGGCCGAACCCGGAAAAGCGTTTTTTGCGTATCTAGGCCGCTGTCAGGCGCTATTGCAGTCAGGTCAGCAGGTAGCCGATTACCTGTGTGTGGGTAAACTGGAGGGGTTTGCCGATGTGTTGTCTATCCCCGACTTCCTGCGCGACAGCATTCGGGTAGAAAAAGGCAACATCGTACTGGCTTCGGGACGTACCTATCCGTTCATCGCTTTTCCGAAGACCGGGCAAATGCTACCCGAAGTGGCCCGAAAAATAAAACGGCTCGTAATGGCGGGGGCTACGGTCGTGTCGGCCCGGCCCACAACGTCACCGAGTCTGGTCAATTACCCCGCCTGCGACGACACGCTACGTGTCCTTGGCGAGCAGTTGTGGGGCGCCAATAAACCGGCCCACACAGATCAGAAAGGAGCAATACTGCCTACAGTCGCCGAAGCCATTCGCCGGTTTGGTATCCAACCCGATTTTGTCGTTGAATCGGCCAATGATGCCAGTAAGGTGCATGCCGCTCATCGGCGCGAGCAAGGCAGTGATCTCTATTTCGTTGCCAATCAGGCAGACGTACCCCAGCGGGTAACCCTGTCGTTTCGCATCGCTGGAAAACAGCCGGAGTTATGGCAAGCCGAAGATGGTAGCATTCGAAACGCGCCGGTCTGGCAACAGAAAAATGGCCGGACCAGCGTACAGCTTTATCTGAAGGGGTTGCAGTCGGTGTTTGTCGTGTTTCGCAAACCCGTTTCCAACGTCGATCACCCCATTCGCGTTGCGGTTGCCGATACGGCTGTTCACTGGATTGTCAATGCCACGGCAACCGGCATCCCTATGTTGCAAAGCCAAGAGTCGCTCCAGGCAAACGTGACGTATTCGTCGGGCAAAACGCGCCGGATTACCCTGGGCGGTCAGCCAGCTCAGGAACTGAAAGGGGAGTGGCGGGTGGCCTTTACGCCGAAGCTAGGCACACCGTTTCAACGGTCATTCACCCGACTGGTCGATTTTAGCCAGCACCCCGATACGGCCGTACGCTACTTCGCCGGCACGGCGGCTTATCAGAAAACCATGCTGGTGAAGTCGACGGATCTGTCTCGAAATCAGCGCCTGTTTCTTGCTCTGGGTGAGCTCAACGACCTGGCTGAGGTCAGTGTCAACGGAAAAAAACTCGGCGTTCTCTGGTATCCACCCTATGAGCTAGACATTACTGATGCGTTGACAGTTGGTCAAAATCAACTGGAGATCAAGGTGACCAATAACTGGGCTAACCGGCTAATAGGCGATGAGCAATACCCGGCCGATTTCGACTGGGGGCCAGACCGAGATGATAAGGGGCGAGCTATAAAAGCCTACCCCGACTGGTTTATCCAGCAAAAGCCCCGGCCATCGGCGGGTCGAAAAACGTTTTCGGTCTGGTACTACCACCGGAAAGATAGCCCGCTCCAACCTGCCGGACTTGTTGGGCCGGTGCGTTTGGTAGCTGTTCAACAAACAGGGTTATAGCCATGCGAATCCTATTTCTTTGGCTGATCAGTCAGCTGGCTTTTGCTCAGCAGCCGACACTGGACAAAAAAGGGTGGCTGGCATCGATGGATAGCGTTGACATTAGTGCCATGGTGCAACCGGTTCCGGAAGCCAATCGCTTCATCTTGCCCGACTACAACATCTGGTGCGGGTCGATGGTGAAGGGTAATAACGGCAAGTACTACCTGCTGTATGCCCGCTGGCCCAAAGCGAATGGCCATGAAGCGTGGGTAACGCATTCGGAGATTGCCCTGGCCCGCGCCGACAAACCCGAAGGGCCATATCAGCACCTGAAGGTTATTTTGCCCGCTCGGGGGGCACAGTACTGGGATGGCGTATGTACCCATAACCCTGCCGCGATGGTGCATAAGGGTAAGTTTTACCTGTTTTACATGGGCACCACCGGTAAAGCGACCGTTAAGCAGCCCGCTTCATCGGGTGATGCGGGCTGGTGGGAGTACCGTAACAACCAGCGAATTGGGGTGGCCGTGGCCGATGATCCTGAAGGTGAGTGGAAACGATTCGACAAGCCGGTACTCGATGTTGGGTCAGATAGCACCGCGCATGACGCACTGATGGTATCGAACCCGGCGGTTACGGTCGATGCGGCCGGGCGGGTGATTCTGGTCTATAAGCAGGTCGAGAAAAATGGGACGATGAAAGGCGGAAAGGTCCGGTTTGGCGTTGCCTTTGCCCCGTCGCTAACCGGTCCATTTGTGAAACATCCGTCGCCCATCTTTGAGGCCAAAGACCGGGGCAGTGAGTGGATGGTGGCAGAAGACCCCTACCTCTGGCATTACAGAGGTAAAAGCTACGCCATCGTGCGCGACGTTGTTGGCAAATTCACCGGTGAAAGCGGAGGACTGGCCTTAATGACGTCTGCTAACGGCTTCGACTGGCAACCGGCCCGTTACCCCAAGGTATTGAACAAAGTAATTTTCAAGGAAAATGGCCAGCCTTTCGATGATAAGCTGGAACGTCCCTGCCTGTACACCGAAAAGGGCGTTCCTAAACTGCTGTTTGGTGCTATGGGTATCCATAAACGTACCCACTCAATGAATGTTTTCGTACCCTTAACACGCTCAAAATGAAACATTTTTCTGTATTACTGCTTCTTTTTCTGACCGTTTCAGGGCTGGCACAACCTGCTAAGCCGCTGGCCATACCCCTGGTTAATCAGGCTGGTTACAACCGGGGTGAAGCCAAACGCTTTGTCTGCTACGAAGCGGTTGATGGTACACCCTTTCAGGTTATCCGGCAAGCGGATAAAGCGGTTGTCTACAAGGGAACGATCAAAAATCGGGCGGGCGACTTCTCCACGTTCAACCCCAAAAATGGGCTGGCTGAGTATGTCATTTCGGTCAAGGGTCGTGAACCCTCGGTGCCGTTTCGCATTGCCGACCACCTGATTGAAAGCATTTCGTCGAAACTGGCCTATGATTTTTTTGTGGATGTGCGTGGTTCCGAAGATCCCGTCCATTCCAATGAAGCAAAAGTATATGGCGGTGGCCCCTCCCGCGATCAGGGCTCCTATGGTCTGGAAACAACCTTTGAAACTTTATTCTATGCCTCAAACCCCGCCTTATTCGACCGCTGGACGACGGAGCTGGGCGACAAAAAAACGGCTGATCTGATCGACCTCATCCTCTGGCATGGCGAGTTTGCCTACCACCACGTCGACTACAACGGCCCGGTTGCTAATCGACATGGTACGCTGGGCTACGAAGGGCAACCCCGCATGAATTACGACTACTGGAACACCCTCGACCAACTGGCTGCGGTATGTGCTGGGTATCACAGTTTTCTGAAGCCCCACCTGCCCCGTGCAACGTACCTGAAATACCGCGATGAATGCCGCAAGCGTTGGCAGGCGTATGACCGGCACAAAGTGGTGCGGTACTGGACACAGAGCAATAAGTGGGTCGATGAAGGCTTTCAGGAATTTAACGAGATGGGTAATGCCTTTGGGCAGTCGGTGTTCAGTAATCTGTTTATGTATCTCTCTGAAAAAGAGGAAGCTGACGGCGAACCCGACAAGTACCTTCGCTGGGCGCAGGAAGGAGCCGAAGACATCATCAAAAACTGGGATTTCAATAACCCCCGGCATATGTGGTGGATTCGCAACGCCGAGCATATCACCCCGCAGGCGCTGGCTTTTTTCCTGCTCGTTGCACCCGACAAAGCACCCAAAGGCACTCGCGAGAAACTCATGGCCTGGCGCGATCACATGAAGCAGAAAACCGCTAATTTCTGGCAGTACAGGGTTCACAGCGATACCGAATGGGCACACCCCCGCACCAAAGAATTGGGAGGTGCCCCGGCGCTTGGCGGGTCTATGTTTGTGGTGGCGCATCTGTTGGATGACCGTGAGTTACGCGATATTGGCTGGTCGCAGGTCAATTTCGTGTTTGGGATAAACCCCGTTGGCGCGCACCTGAGCAACAAAAGCGCCGATCGGCTGGCCATCAACGGCTATTGGGACGGGGTAGAACACGGTTGGCCCCGCAGCCACCCCAACGGATATGGTATGCTCGGCAAGGTTCGTGGTACCCTAGACGGTACTCCGCTCGACGCGCAGTTTCCGCGGCCAGGTACGTTGTCGGTAGCCGAGAAATCGGCCGAGGGGCAGGGCGATCACATTGGTCAGAACGCATACGCCACCGAAGGCTGGGCCATCTCTAACCGTGGCTGGATGGCTACGCTCACCTTTTCCCCGCTGGGTACCCAGAAAATTCAGGTGCTGAATGCAAGCGGTAAAAAGCCCTTGACAACGGTGAAAGCAGGTCAAACCGTTACGCTTGAACTGACAGCAACCCTGAATCTGGACCCCACCAAGTCTGAATCGGGTTGGGTGCTGGTAAGCCTGGACGGCAAAGAACCCGTAAAGGTGGTCGTGCAGGAAACCGCACCCGATTCGGGACTATTTACAGCGAAATACACACTGCCCTCTGCCGGGTCGAAGCAGGTTACAGTATCATACGGATATTGGGGAATGGGTAGTAAGACGATTTGCTTACTTTTAGGGTCATAACTATCGCTGAATCAGTTCCTTTACTGCGTTATGCCTATCTCCGAACTGGTGGGTCGTTTTCATCCGCTGTTGGTGCATCTGCCCATCGGAATCCTGCTGTTTGCGGTGGGGCTGATGGGCTACGGTCGGCTGAAAAAGATTGACGTCGACGCTGCGGTATCATTAGCCTGGGGATTGGGCGCTTTGTCGGCCGGGCTGGCTTGTGGGGCGGGTTGGCTGCTGGCTCAGTCGGGCGAGTACGATGCCGATCTGGTAGCCAGGCATCAGTGGACGGGTCTGGCTACCACCGGTCTGGCCACCATCACGTTTTTGCTGAAACGGTACCGCTGGCCGGTCGCACTGCTCACGGTTGGGTTTCTCAGTGTTGCCGGGCATTTTGGTGGGGTGCTTACCCATGGCGACGATTATCTGTTTGCCAACACAAAGCAAATGGCTGATACGGCACCGGCCAGTCTGTCGTTTGTGGCTAGTCAGGCAAATTCACAACCAGCCGATTCGGTCAACAATAGCGGTCAGCCGATTGTCAGACGCACGTTTTTATACCGCGATCAGGTGGTGCCCATCCTGAAAGCCAAGTGCTACAGCTGTCATTCGGCCACTAAGAAAAAAGGAGGGCTCCGGCTCGACACCGAGGCATTTATCCGGCAGGGCGGCAAAAACGGGCAGATTCTACTGGCTGGTAATGCGCAGAAAAGCAAGCTCTTTACATACCTGCTGCTGCCCGAAGGCGACGATATGCATATGCCCCCCAAAGGCAAGCTGCAACTCACTACCCAGCAAATCATAGCCATTTACCACTGGATTCAGAAGGGGGCTTCTTTCATCGAACAGGTAGAGGTCATTCAGCCAAATTCAGCGGCTCAACTGGCAATCACCCCCGAACTCATGCCGCCATTGCCCGTTTTGCCCCGAATTGATTCGAGCCAACTGACAGCGGTCGATACCGAAAGTCGACCCGTCAGCCTGGAATCGACGGTGTTGGCCCGGCCTGTTGACGTACCCAACCCAATCACGCTGGCATTGCTAAAGCAGCAGCAGGTAACGCTGTCGACACTAACAGCAGGGGGTAACTACCTGTCGGCCAACTTCGTCAACGTACGTACGTTTGATCCAAAACTACTGGCCGAGTTGGGAGGCATTAGTCAACAGGTGGTGCATCTGCGTCTGAGTGGTCAGCCGGTGAGCAATGCGGATCTAACGTACCTGACCTCGCTGAAAAACCTGACGCGGCTCAACCTCGATCAAACCCGCCTGACCGACGAGGGTCTGGGCACGTTGGCGTCGCTGCCGAACCTGGAGCAGTTGAACCTCTACGGTACGGTGGTGACCGATAAAGGGCTGGACGTGCTTACCCGCTACCCGAATCTGAAAGTCGTGTATCTGTGGCAAACCCAAACGAGCCCGGAAGGGATTCGGCGGCTGCAACAGGCCCGGCCCAACCTGAGAATAGAAACCGGAGCGTTGCAGCTGGCCAAAACCCGGCCCGATTCTAACAAAACCCTGTAAACTGAACGGAATAGGTATGCTACGATACGTACTTTTCTTTCTGACCAGTGTCAGTCTGCCTTTCGGCTGGCTGTGGTCGCCAAACGAGGCTGCAAAGGCTCCCGGCGATGGGGTAAAACTGCCGACCGATGTAGCCGCGGCCTTCGACAAGCTGCCCGCTCAGCTCGACTACAATCAGCACGTAAAACCCATTTTGTCGGATAAATGCTTTGCCTGTCACGGTCCCGACAAGGCCAAGCAGAAAGCCGGTTTGCGTCTCGATATGGCGCAGACGGCCTATGGTCCGCTGCCCGAAAATCCGGGGAAAGTGGCCATTAAGCCCGGAAACTGGCAAAAAAGTGAGGCCGCCCTGCGTATACTGTCCGACGATCCTGAATATCGGATGCCTACGCCCCAATCGCACCTGTCGCTGTCGGCGCAGGAGAAAGCTACGCTATTGAAGTGGATTAAAGACGGGGCTGTGTATAAGCCGCACTGGGCCTTTGTAAAACCCGACCGAAAAGCCCCGCCGATGCTTAGTCAGCCAACGGCTTTTTCGCCCGTCAATGCAATCGATCTGTTCGTGGTGAGTAGGCTGGAACGAGAAGGGCTGAAACCGTCGGCTGAAGCGCCCAAAGATTTACTCCTGCGCCGGTTATCGCTTGACCTCACCGGCCTGCCTCCAACCCTGGCCGAACTCGACGCGTTTGCGGCCGACCGTAGCCCCGATGCGTATGAAAAACAGGTAGATAGGCTCCTGGCATCGCCCCATTACGGTGAAAAGATGGCTACCGATTGGCTGGATCTGGCCCGTTTCGCCGACTCCCACGGCTACACCGTTGACCGGCTCCGCGATATGTCGCCCTATCGCGATTGGGTCATCCGGGCGTTCAACCAGAACATGCCGTATAGCACGTTTATTCATCAGCAACTGGCCGGTGACCTCATGAAAGGTGATACGGTACTCCGGCCCAACGGTGAGTCACCCACCCGCGACAGGCTGATTGCCACGGCCTTCAACCGGCTTCATCAACAGAACATGGAGGGCGGTATTGTGGAAGAGGAGTTCCAGACCGAGTACGTCATGGACCGTACTAACACGCTGGGCGATGCGTTTATGGCCATATCGGTGGGGTGCGCCCGCTGCCACGATCATAAGTACGACCCCATTTCGCAGAAGAATTATTACGAGTTGTACGGCTTTTTCAACAACGTACGCGAAGCCGGGCAGATTTCCTGGAACGACGACATACCTACGCCCGCCCTGCCGCTGCCTACCAGAAAACAGGACGAACTACTCCGGTTTCTAAAGGCGAACATTGCGGAGCAGGAGACGGTACTTGCCCAGGTTGAATCGGGGACGAAGTCAGCGGCCGATGGGTGGATAGCCTCGAAGGCGTATCAGAAACTGGCCGATCAGCCGGTGCCTAAGGCGGGGTTACAGGGCTATTATACCTTCGAAGATTCTCTGACGAATCAGGTGAACCCGAAGCAGAAAGGAACCATGAAGCGCGACGCGGGCGAGCCCGATAAACCCGTTTTTGAAGCGGCACCAGTCGGCAGCAAATCGCGCGGGAAAGTGCTTTTGTTGAACGGCGATGCCTACGCGCACCTGACCGATGTAGGCGTGTTCCGTAAGTCAGAGCCGTTTTCGGTAGGGCTGTGGGTCTGGTTTTCTAAGAACTTTAAGGAAGGTGTGATTTTTCACAAGAGTAATGCCGAGCGGCTTTATAATTTCAAAGGGTATCACCTGTTGATGAAAAACAACCGGCTGGAAATCAGTATGGCGCATACGGCCCCGTCTAACGCCATCACGCGGCAAAGCCTGCGACCGGTGCCGCGCGAAACCTGGGTGCAGCTAACCATGACCTACGACGGTTCATCGAAAGCAGCCGGTTTTAAACTTTATCTCGACGGTGATGAACTACCCATGGAAACGATCATCGACCAGCTGTACAAAGACATTATTTTCTTCCAGAAAAATGAACCGCCTCTGCAAATCGGCGGCTGGTGGCGGGGGCTGGGCTTTAAAGGTGGAAAGGCCAATGACGTGGTGGTGTATGATCGTACGCTCACTCCGTTTGAGATCGGCGTACTTTCCCGAAAAACAAGCTGGGCAACCGTAGCCGCTAAATCCCCCGCCGAGTTGACCGCCAATGACAGAGCCGCCCTGCACGCCTATTACCTGTCGGCCGAAAACGCGGCCGTAAGCGCCGCCAGGGACGAACTACGCCGACGCCGGACCGTACTCAGCGACTCCATGCGGTCTATTCCCGAAATTATGGTGATGCAGGAAATGGCCACGCCCAAAAAGACGTTTCTGTTGCAACGCGGCCAATATGACATGCCGGGGCCAGAAGTGTTTCCCGCTACTCCAACCGCCATTTTACCGTTTGGCGCGAACCGTCCCAAAAACCGGCTCGGTCTGGCCGAATGGCTGACCGACGCCAATCATCCCCTGACGGCCCGGGTGGCGGTGAACCGCTACTGGCAGACGCTGTTCGGTACGGGTCTGGTCAAAACTGTCGAAGACTTCGGCAATCAGGGCGAGATGCCCAGCCACCCCGACCTGCTCGACTGGCTGGCCGTTACGTTTCAAACTGACTATAATTGGGATGTGAAGCGGCTGATGAAGCTGATGGTGATGTCGGCCACCTACCGGCAGCATTCATATACGTCGCCTGAGCTTCGCGAGCGCGATCCGGAGAATCGGTTGCTGGCACGCGGACCCGCCACGCGACTTTCGGCCGAAATGATCCGCGACAATGCTCTCATGGCCAGTGGCTTGCTAAACCCAAAAATCGGTGGTAAAAGCGTGAAGCCGTACCAACCCGATGGCCTCTGGGAAATCAACAGCATGACCTACAAAGCCGACACCACCGATGCCGTTTACCGCCGAAGCCTCTACGTGATTGTGAAACGGTCGGTGCCGAACCCAACGCTGGGTACGTTCGATGCTCCGGCGCGGAGTAGTTGCCTGGTGCGTCGGCAACGAACCAACACGCCCTTACAAGCGCTGGTGACGCTCAACGACCCGACGTTTGTAGAGGCCGCTACCGTACTCGGCGAGCAAATGGCGCAGGAGGCTACTGTGCAGCAGGCCATTACCCAAACCTACCGGCGACTGACCGGCCGGATGCCTCAATCGCGGGAAATTGCCTTGTTAACAAAGCTTCAACAGGCTGAATACGAGAAATTCAAGGCAGATCCGGTTAAAGTAAAAGGCTGGCTCAAGGCGGGGCTTCACCGCCCTAAGGCAACGCTCGATCCGGCGCTGATTGCAGCCCATGCGGTAGTTGCCAGCACCATTCTCAACTCAGATGCCACGGTATTCAAACGGTAACATGACAGCACATCACGACGAACACGGGCACCCTGCCGCTTTTAAGCTGAACATTCCCGACCTGACCGAGCTGAACCGGAACCTCGACCGCCGGAATTTTCTGCGCCAAACGGCCTCGAGTATTGGTACACTGGCGCTAGGCAGTCTGCTGGGTAACCGGGCCGTTGGTACCCCCCTCAACGAAGACGCCCTCGAAGGCATCCGGCAGCGAGTAGCTCCGAAAGCCAAACGGGTTGTTTACCTGTTCATGGCGGGCGGCCCGTCGCAGTTTGAAACCTTCGACTATAAACCAAAACTGACCACAATGCTGGGCCAATCGCTCCCCGATTCGGTTCGGAGGGGGCAGCGGCTGACGGGCATGAGCGCCAATCAGGCGGCCCTGCCCATTGCGCCCTCGCCGTATGCATTCGGGCAGCATGGCAAATCCAGGACCTGGGTGAGCGAACTGCTGCCCTACACGGCGCAAGTGGTCGATGAGTTGTGCATCATCAAATCGCTGTACACCGAGCAGATCAACCACGACCCGGCCATTACGTTTTTCCAGACGGGGCATCAGTTACCCGGTCGCCCGTCCATTGGCTCGTGGGTGAACTACGGTTTGGGGTCTGAAAACCAGAATCTGCCTGCCTTCATTGTCTTGGTGTCGAAAAACGCGTCTAAAGATCAGCCGTTATACGCTCGGTTATGGGGCAATGGGTTTCTGCCGTCTGAATACCAGGGCGTGCAATTCCGTTCGGGCAAAGACCCGGTGCTGTTCCTGAACAACCCCGAAGGCTACGACGGTGCCGACCGGAAACAGATGCTCGATTACCTGACCCAGCTTAACCAAATCCAGAACGAAAGCTGGGGCGACCCTGAAGTAAACGCGCGCATTGCCCAGTACGAAATGGCCTTTCGGATGCAGACATCGGTGCCCGAGGTGATGGATACCAGCAACGAACCCGACGAGGTTTTCGACCTCTACGGACCCGACAGCCGCGATAAAGGTTCTTATGCGGCCAATTGCCTGCTGGCCCGGAAACTGCTGGAAAAAGACGTGCGGTTTGTGCAGCTATACCATCAGGGCTGGGACCATCACGGCTCGTTGCCCAAATCCATATCGCACCAGTGTAAGCAGATCGATCAGGCCACGGCCGGGCTCATCGTGGACCTGAAACGCCGGGGCTTACTGGAAGATACGCTGGTGGTGTGGGGCGGTGAGTTTGGCCGTACCGTGTATTCGCAGGGGAAACTGACCGCCACCAACTACGGCCGCGACCATCACCCACGCTGCTTTACCATGTGGATGGCGGGCGCGGGCGTGAAAGCCGGTTTTTCCTACGGACAGACCGACGATTTCAGCTACAACATTGTGAAAGACCCGGTCCACGTTCATGATTTTCAGGCTACGTTGCTGCACCTGATGGGCGTAGATCATGAGCAACTGACCTACAAATTTCAGGGCCGACGTTACCGCCTGACGGACGTAGAAGGCAAAATCGTGAAGGGCATTCTGAGTTGATTACAGGGCTGTTTTCTGACCAATACGCCCGATGTGCTTTAGATTAATGGCTACTTGATAGGCAAATTTATATAGTGACTACTCCTTGAGTCGGTCACAGAAAGCTGCAAAATCAAGTAGCTCAACTTTTGGAAATGGAATAGTTTCCAGACAATTAAAATGGCGATCATTGATCACTATAAAATCGGCATTTCCGACTATTGCTGCGTCCGTAAACTTATCGTCATCTGGGTCAGCTTCAATCAGACGAAATCTGTAGGCTGGCTCAGCACGGATAACTGTTGGGAAGTTATCAAGCGCAAGCAACGTGCGCTCGGCGAAGTCAGCTGAATACTGCCGTTCGAGTAATTCGGCGTATTCGTCAAGAATCTCGGTTGAGACAACCAACTCAAATTGGCCATCACGGAGTGCGTCGTAAACCCAGCGGTAGATAGAGAAGTAAGGGGTAATTACCAACGAAATATTGGTGTCGAGTAAAACCCTCATGATTTTTGATAAGGGGTGCGTAGATGCGACGTAAGGAGAGCGTCTAAGTCGGCCTGCGCAGTAGGCTTCTGTTGCTGTAAATGCTTCATTTCTTCATCAGCTTTCCGAACAAAGTAGTCGGCTAACAAAGATTTGATCTCAGCTAATTCGTTCTGCCCCAGTTCGTGTGAAAACAATTGAAGTAGATGCAACTGGACTGGGTTGAGTTTGGTCGCTGTTGTCTGTGTCATATCGTAGGTTATAATAGCCGTATATACTCAAAATTACAACTTCAGTTCGACACTTTTACCGGTGTAGACGCCCTGAGGCATATCTACGATGAATAGCGTTCGGTTCTGCTTCTTGTCGATCAGCGTCTGGTAGTTATCGCCTTTCAACGGGTAACTGCCTGTTAGTGAAAGGGTAATCCGGCTCAATTTTCGGGACGGATCGGCCAGCGTCAGCGCGGTCAGCTTACCGTTTTTCATCCTGAGCATAGCCATGCCCTGACTGTCCATACGTACGTTCACGCCTTTGGCAATGTCGATAGCCCCCGACTTGTAGAAAGCCAGTTGCGTAAGTCCTGATTGCCGGTGAGATACACCTTGTAAATCAGACGTATTGGCCAAAATCTCGATCGAGCGATTCGTTTTCCCGGTT
The DNA here is from genome assembly GCF_041321135.1 of Fibrella aquatica. Classification (NCBI taxonomy): domain Bacteria; kingdom Pseudomonadati; phylum Bacteroidota; class Cytophagia; order Cytophagales; family Spirosomataceae; genus Fibrella; species Fibrella aquatica. Next base: position 282,998 of record NZ_JBGGWF010000001.1, read on the forward strand.
TCGGCCAGTTGCTGTTCAGATACATCGGGCACCACAATGTATTGATACGAGGCGTTTGCAGGCTTGTTGCCGTGATTGAACCACAATGCGAAAACAGGCTCAGTCACCACTTCTTTACTGATGTTTTTCTGATCGGTAATATCTGACCAACGGCCTGTTTCGGGTCGATTAGACAGGTTAACCGTCGTCGCCTCGGGGAAAATATAGCCGACCTTATCCTGATGCACCCATTTCACCTTATCGAAGCGCTGACTGCCCGTGGGTACGTTCTTTACCTCACCATCCTGCATCATCCGTACATCGCTCCGCATCAGTACCTGATTGATGGTGGTGACCACCGGCATATCAGGCTTCGATTCAATGCCGGTGCCGAGGCAAACGTACTCTTCATCGAAGAAAAACCACGCTTTCTTCGCCTTAACGCCGTCGTGCGGGCTTTTGAAGTCGAAAGCTACCGCGCCGTATAGGCCGTCGGTGACAGCCCCCACAAAATCGGTCAATCCCTCTTTTTGAATTTGGTCGGGGCTGGGGAGTTGTTTCTTCTGAAGAATGGTAGTGCCCGCTATTTTTTGCCAGTCATATACCGGCCAGATATTGTGGTATTCGTCGCCTTTCAGCATGAGGTAATTAGTGCCGTCGGCGCGGTGGTGGGTCGTTTTCCCGGGGCCGTTATAAGGCTCTTCCATGTTTCGGTTTCGGGTCGAAAACATACGAACGGTGGTGTAAAAGCGAGGGCGCTGGAATACGAAATGTTCGGTTTGCCAGAAGAACTTAGCGAACGAGGCCAAGGGTTTCGCTTCTCCTTTGCGGAGGCGGATAATCTCTTCCAGCTCGGCTTTCCGGTAATCGGTACTGATCAGCAACCGTTCTATTTCAAGGGTGCTTTGCGGGTGGAACGTGGCCTTGCCCGAAATGCTTCGGTTCTTCACACTGATGTCTTCGTAGATGCCGTAGACCATTTGTTTGTAGATGCCGTCGAGGTAGTAATCAACCAACTGGTTTATCTTCTCTTTAGAAAAAGCGTATCTGGTGCCCGCCACGTAAAACGACCAGTCGCCATAAGCATTGGCGTATTTTCCGTACCCGTATGATGAGGTGTTGTTGACCCGGTCTACGCGGTGGTGAAAGCTGTAGTCGTGTTGCAACCCCCGTTCACCGGTCGAGAATTTCAGCTCCCCCTCGATAATTTTGATGATTTTGTCAAACGCCTGATAGTCGTTTTGGAAGAGCAGATTTTGAGCCAGGATGCCCGCAATCACAATTCGATCGCCGCTTGGGCGCGCACCCGATGCATCCATATTGGCCCGGCCAATCATGGGTTGCGCCCCGGTGACCAGGTCCTTGGGGAGTTCGTCGCCAATCACCAGCATTAGATCGCCCAAGTTGGTGGGCGTAGTGATTTGGTTATCGTGCCAGTTGTCGCCTACAAAATCGTTTTTTACCCAGTAGGTCAGCCCTTTAACGATAAGTTCTTTCAAGGGTTTGCTCTGGTAAAACCGCGACGTCTTGTTTTTATACGCTTTGGCCATATAGACCAGATCGCGCGTATGCCCACCGTGGGGGAAGCTCGCTGTTCGGCTCAGGTCTTCGTAGTTTATTCCTTTAAAACTGCCATCATCGTTCATCCTGGCCATGATCGCTTCCACGGCAGAGTCGCTGATTTTGGTGCTCATCAGATCGGCTACAATGCGCTCTTTAATCACCAGAACGTCATTTTGGGCCAGACAAATAGAGGCGAGCAGCAGAAGCATCGGTAGAATCGACAGGCGCTGATAGAGTGAGTTCATAGAGAGTATGGCAGGCGAGTAGGCTTAGCTATGTGGAAAGCTACTTGGCGCTGGTTTCTATTGCCTGAATGAAAAAGTGACACGAAATACTATTCCGTGGACTCAACAGAATCGCCTAAAAAAAATATAGTCCCGGATAGGCTGATACTGTGCTGATTGGAAAGGCGAAAAAGGCGTAGCGGAAAGCCGTTGCCTGATCAGGCAGGTACTGCACACAACTCTAATACATCTATAGCGTTAACAGGATATGAATACACCCATGTCAAAGACAACAGCGGAGATTACATTGCAGAAAGCTGTTGAAAAAATTGGTCGCTATCTGGGCGTCGACCGTTGTTTCCTATACGTTCGTCAGCCCGATCAGCAGCGGGGGCGAACCGCTTTTCAGTGGCGTAGAAACGAAACCATTCCCGACACCATTCAACCCGATTGGCAACCCGATACAACGAACTTGCCTAAAGAAGACCCGCTCATCAGAGCTGGGCTTGATATGCAGCCTACGGTATATGTAGAAGACGTTGACAGGGCATCTCCCGACGTAGTGAACCGCGATTTTGAGCAACGAACCTTTGGCCACCGCGCCCTAATCCACGCGCACGTACAGGCCGACGGGCAACTGTGGGGTATTTTACAGCCCTGTGTTTTCGGACAGCCCCGCCAATGGTCGCCCAACGAACGGGCTTATATCGAACGCCAGTTAGCAGGCTTAGTAGCTCCTATTCAGGCGTTTGTTGCGGAGTGAACGGCTAATCTGCGTCGGAACGAAGTTTCCCGGAAGTGCGTATATTTACCAGTAAATCAGTTAGACTATGGAAACGCAGATAAAGCCGATGACCGGTAAAGAAAAGCTCCGTCGATTGCTGGAAGTGAAGGAGCAAGTGCAGCGTGAGGTACTCGAACGGTATAAGAATGACCCAGCTTACAGGGCTATGTTTGATCGATTGGGTGAATTAAATACAACTAAGAGTGGAGGCAAGTAACAGCTATTTCTATGAGTTTAGTGGTGGAGACAGCAATGCGTATTCCTTCAAAACCAATCTAGGTATCGGTTATGTTGTCAAATTTGTCCCTTCCGACTATCTATTTGAGCATGTTTCTGAGCTAAATATTCGGGCTTACGAGATGATCATTGCCGTTACCGGAACTAATAGTATGGGCAGGATACCTGCCGACGTTAATATCTACTACACCGTAATGGCTATCTTCAATCACTTCTTCGATAACCACGAGAAGGTGATCATTTTTGTTTTCGATTCATTTGATAAACGTCATTTGGCCCGTGCTCGTAAGTTCACAGCTTGGTATTACAAGGCATTCAAACAAACGAGCACGGATTTAGCCAAATTGGATAGAAGTATCCCAGAGGAGAACGGCGACATTATCTTGCTGTCGATGTTTATCCACCGACGACACCCGCAACTGGGTGCGGCTGTGGATGCGTTCTTCTCGATGGGGACAGACGAGAAATAACCCCTCATTACACTGGTTGTTGCGCCAGGGGTAGGCGGTGTCGAAGTCGAGACGTTCTTTCAAGGTAACTGTTTAGGTAGGGTGTGTGGGTGTGTGATCAGGTCCCCGACCTGACGTTTTTTTTGGTCCCCGACCCGATCAAAGGCTACTCAAGGCTCGAAGAGCAAGCAAGAAGTGATGCGCCTGTGGTGTTTGAGTTTTATTTTAGCTGGGTCGGGGACCTGACAACACATTACCTGAACAGTTACCTTTCAAGAAGCCAAAGCGGTTGCTATTTACTTCAGCAAAAAAAGCGTTGGAAGTGCGTATAATTACACGCACTTCCAACGCTTTTGATTGTTACGGGATCGTAGCTTTCAGACGAGACAAAAAATATGAAATACCTGTTACTCCTTTCTACCCTTTGCCTATTAATCGGGTGTAAAACCGACGACCCACAAGCTCGTTTGTTAGTGGGTCGTTGGGAACTGGTTGAATATCGTTCATCGTACGATAACGTTGTTCATAAAGCAAATGCAACACCTGATTACGTAAGTCAGATCGAATTTAAACCAGACGGCTCCATCAGCCAGAATAACGTGATCTGGGGACCATATTGTAGTCAGGCTAATAGGTACGTTTACAAACAGAGTAGATTGTATTTCAACTACGGCCCCATCAACTGTGTCACTTTTATAGCTGAACCTCCGCCACCCGAATTTGCAACCGTCGAAGACTTATCGGCAAACTCTCTGACGATGAAGTTTGGCTCTTTCACCTTCTCGCTCAAACGGATATAGTAGGTCTAGTTCCCCAAATAAATCTAGTCAGTTGGTCGATTCACCTTCTGATCAACTATACCGGTCATTGCGCCAGGGATAGGCGGTATCGGAATAGCCGCGCTCTTCCCAGAATCCGAGGCGGTTGCTGTTCATAAACTCAATCCGCTTAATCCACTTCGAGCCTTTCCAGGCATAGAGCTGCGGCGTAATCATGCGGAGCGGACCGCCGTGTTCGACCGTCAGTGGCTGACCGTCAGCGGTATGTACCAGCAAGACATCAGGCTTCAGGGCTTCTTCCAGCGAAATATTGGTCGAGTAGCCATCATAGCCGTAGCACATCACATGCGTAGCCGAGCCTTTCGGGTCAACCAAAGCAGCCAGGTCCATAAAACGGACACCCACCCAGGGTACGTCGAGACGCGACCAGGTAGTAACGCAGTGGAAATCGCTGGTATCTTCTACCTGCGGCAAGGCCATCAGGTCGTCCCACTTCAACCGAACGGGGTGGTTGACCTCGCCATCGATGTTCAACTGCCATTTATCGAGCGGAATAACGGGTTGATAGCCGAGGTCGAGCACGGGCCATTTGGCGGTAACCGTTTGCCCAATAGGTACCTGTGGCATGCCGTGGCGGTTGGTTGGCCCTTTACCCCGTGGTTTAAAGGCGCCGCTTTCACTATCCGCTACAGACGGGGTATTGGCCATTTTTTCGTCAAACCGGCGTTTCAGCTTCATGCGAGCCTCCACAATGCGGTCGAGCTTATCGTTCGATTCCATGGGTGAATTTCTTTCTTTTCTAACGAATAAGGCTCGTTGCTTGTTCGCCTTAACAAGTTAATCTAGATAGCCGTTGGTGTCAAAAAAGCAAGTCGTACTATGTAGATAGCGTGTAAACCAGTAAGGCCGAAGCTCCAGCTTCGGTAGTGACTGACGGACTTAGACTACCGAAGCTGAAGCTTCGGTCCTACAGGAGGTTTACACGCCAGCTAAAGCAAGCTGATGTTAAGAAATAGGCGCGTCTGTTTGTATGGTGCCCGTTCTGCCATCTGACATTGTACCTTTGGCCCACGAAACAATACAACTTATGAGCGAGAAAAAACCGCCGGGTGGCGTACCGCTGATTCTGGTAACCAATGATGATGGCATCACCGCACCGGGAATTGCCTTTTTAGTCGAGTGCATGCAGGAGTTGGGTAATGTAGTAGTGGTAGCTCCCAACAGCCCCCAATCGGGAATGGGACACGCTATCACCATTGCCAATCCACTGCGCCTGTATCCAACTACTATATTTCCTGAGCTGCCCGCCTACGAATGCTCCGGTACGCCCGCCGACTGTGTGAAACTGGCCAAACACCATGTGTTGAAAGATAACGCCCCCGATTTGGTTGTGAGCGGTATCAACCACGGTAGCAATTCGGCCATTAGTGTCCTGTATTCAGGTACCATGTCGGCCGCGATCGAGGCGGCTATTGAAGGCATTCCGGCCATCGGATTTTCACTGGCTGATTACACCCGTGAACCCGATTTTTCGCACACCCGCGAATATGTATTGAGCATTGCCCGGAACGTGCTGGAGCGGGGTATCAAGAAAGGTGTAGCCCTGAACGTAAACTTCCCGGCCAGAAGTCCGGAGCCACTGAAAGGGGTAAAAATATGCCGGCAGGCCGATGCCAAATGGCAGGAGATTTTCGACGAACGCCGCGACCCGAATGGCCGTCGGTACTTCTGGCTGGCCGGCGAGTTTGTAAACAACGACCCCGGTAAAGACACCGACGAATACGCCCTGTCGCACAATTACGTGTCGGTGGTCCCTTGCCAATACGACCTCACGGCGTACGATACGATGGTGACAATGAATGAGTGGGGAATGTAAGTTCAACGTTCAAGCGGTCCGCCGCTGCGGGTCTAAAGTCCAACGTTACGTTGCTCTGTTTGGACCCGCAGCGGCGGACCGCGTGAACGTTAAACCTTGAACATCTAAAAATGGCTATTCTTGGCAGCTTACTGAAACGCGGAATCCGGCTGACGAACGTGGTGCAGCGGCGTAAAAAGCTGAATCCCTTTCGGGCGCAAAAACGAACATTACTGAAACTCGTCAGGAAGGCACGCCATACGGAGTTCGGGCAAGCTTTCAGCTTCGATGACGTGTTACATCAAGGGTACTTCGGCAACGAGCGCTCATTCTACGAAGCTTACAAACGGAACGTACCTGTCTACGATTATAACTCGCTGTTCGATGCCTGGTGGAACCGATCGCTGTCCGGGGAGAAAAATATTACCTGGCCGGGACGAGTGAAGTATTTTGCCCTCAGCTCAGGTACGTCGGAGGCGGCTTCGAAGTACATTCCGGTGACGAAGGCCATGATTAAGGCCATCAAGAAAACCAGCATCCGCCAGATTCTGACGTTGGGGAAATATCAGCACCTACCCGCTTCCCTGTACGAAAAAGGCTACCTCATGCTGGGCGGAAGTACCAAACTGAACGCCCGTGATGGGCATTACGAAGGCGACCTGAGCGGAATTACAGCCGGGAAGATTCCATTCTGGTTTCAGCGGTTCTACAAGCCCGGTCCCGAAATTGCTCAGGAGCGCGATTGGGGCATTAAGCTCGACGAAATCACCGAACAGGCCGCCGATTGGGACATTGGCTACATTGTGGGGGTGCCCGCCTGGATTCAGTTGCTGATGGAGAAGATTATCGCCCATTATAAGGTGAAAACCATCCACGACATCTGGCCAAATCTGGAAGTCTTCTGCCACGGCGGGGTGTCGTTTGAACCCTATAAAAAAGGGTTTGAGAAACTACTGGCCCGACCAATCACCTACATCGAGACGTACCTGGCCTCAGAGGGTTTTATTGCCTATCAGACGCACCCACAGGCCGAGGGTATGCAACTGGTGCTCAATAATGGCATTTTTCACGAATTTGTACCATTCAACGAAACCAACTTTTCGGCCGATGGCGTAATGGTGCCTAACCCGGAAACGCTGATGATCGACGAAGTGGAGGAAGGTAAAGAATATGCCCTGCTGCTCTCGACCTGCTCAGGTACGTGGCGGTATCTGATTGGGGATACGATCAAGTTTACGTCGGTCAAGAAAGCGGAGATCGTCATTACTGGCCGCACCAAATTCTTCCTGAGTCTGTGTGGCGAACACCTGTCTGTCGATAACATGAACAAGGCCGTTGACCTATCGGCGCGGGAGATGAACATCGATGTTCGGGAGTTCACCGTAGCGGGCATTAACCATGATCCGCTGTTCGCGCATCACTGGTATATTGGTGCTGACGGATATGTTGACGCCGATCAGCTTCGGGATAAGATCGATGCCCATCTGAAAGCGTTGAATGATGACTACGCCACCGAGCGGCAACATGCCCTGAAAAGCATATTTCTGACGGTGTTGCCCGCACAAACATTCTACGACTGGATGGCAGCCCGCGGCAAAATGGGTGGACAGCACAAATTCCCCCGTGTGCTGAAAAAAGCCCAAATCGCCGAATGGCAGGCGTTTATTGCTGACGCGAGCTGAGACCGCACCGGCGGACCGGCAAAATCTTGCGTCTCTACTCCCCCAAAAATCCATGCGCCCACTCTACTTATTCCTCCTGTTCATTCCCAGCCTGGCGAACGCTGTTGCGTCGCCGCTGAGTCCGCGCAATGCAAACTATCGGATTGATGTGCGGCTGAACACCGATACGAAACGGCTAGACGGAAAGCAGACGTTGACCTGGCGAAATACGTCGCCCGACCAGATTCGGGAATTGCGGTTTCACATGTACCTCAACGCCTTCAAAGATGCTAACTCAACGTTCATGCGGGAGTCGGGTGGGCAATTGCGGGGGGATGCACTGGACAAGTCGAAACCCGAAAATTTTGGCTGGACGAAGCTGACGGCGCTAACCGACCAACGAACGGGCGAAAGTCTGATTGCAAAGGTGCAGTTTATTCAGCCCGACGATGAAGAAGCAGGTACGTTCAATACCGACGACAGAACGGTGATTCGCGTGCCGTTGAGCCAACCCGTGGCCCCCGGCGAGACTATTGTGCTCGATATGGCATTTCAGGCCAAATTGCCTAAGATTTTTGCCCGCACTGGTTTCAGCAAAGATTTCTTTCTGGTAGGTCAGTGGTTCCCGAAAATTGGTGTTTATGAGCCAGCCGGTATGCGGGGCCGCACCGTTGGCGGCTGGAACTGCCATCAGTTTCACGCCCATTCCGAATTTTACGCCGATTATGGCACCTACGACGTAGCTATTACCACACCAACCGCTTTTAAGATTGGCGCAACGGGGCAACAAATAGGTGAAACAGCTCTTAAAAACGGCACAAAAACTACCCGCTGGCATGCCGACGATGTGATCGATTTTGCCTGGACAGCTTCACCGCACTATATCATCACAGATAATCAATGGCAGGGAAAGGTGGGTATGCCGGTTAAGATTCGGTTGATGATGCAGCCCGAACATAACGATCAGGCGCAGCGCCACCTCGACGCGGCCAAAGCAGCCTTGGCGTATTTCGATCAGCATCTGGGTACGTATCCGTATTCGACCCTGACTATCGTTGATCCGCCGTTGCGGGCGTCGGGGGCGGGAGGAATGGAGTACCCCACGTTTATCACCGCCGGTACGTCGTGGAAATTACCGGCCGGGTTGCGCTTCCCGGAAGTGGTGACGGTGCATGAATTTGGGCATCAGTATTTCATGTTGCTTCTGGCCAGTAACGAATTTGAAGAAGCCTGGCTTGATGAAGGGTTTAACCAGTATTATGAAGGCCGAATCATGGACGAAACCTACGGACCGCGAAGCGCGCAGATCGACTGGTTTGGTTTCAAGATGGGTGATATGGAAGCGTCGCGCGATGGGTATGTTCACCTCGATAATCCGGCTATTGGTCCAGCTTATGGCAATACGTGGCAACTGCCGTCGGGCTACTATGGGGCGTTAACGTACCTGAAAACCGCCACCTGGTTGCGTACGCTCGAAGGCTTGCTGGGTAGACCGGTGATGGATGAGGTGATGCAGACGTACTTTATCCGCTGGCGATTCAAACACCCCAACGCTCAGAGTTTTATCGACGTGGTGAACGAGGTTGTTCCCCGCCGCCTTGGTCAAAAGTATGGGCCGGACATGAACTGGTTCTTCGATCAGGTACTCTTCGGCGACCGCGTTTGCGATTACAAACTGGCCAAGCTGAGTAACCGCGACAACAGCCCCGCCACCCTGCGCGTCGATCGGCTGGGCGACATGCAACTGCCCGTAGATGTGCTGGTTCATTTCGAGAACGGGCAGGAAGTGATGCTCTTCTGGGATGGAAAATCACGGACGCGCACGTTTACCATGCCTCAAAAAGGCCGCGTAAGTTGGGCGCAGATTGACCCGAAGCAAAAGCTGTACATGGATGTCAACGTGGTCAATAACAGCTTGTCTACCAGTCCATCATCGGCACCATCAGCCAAATACGCGGTCAAGTTCCTGTTCTGGATCGAAAACACCATTCAGTGGCTGTCGTGGCTGGTGTAGGGTCTGAGTTCGTTTTTAAAGTCAGTCCTCTGTCGATTTATAAAATAGGCGGATGAGTCTTTCAACTTTAGTTGATTAGCCAAATTACCGGAAGTGCATGCTGCGCCCCGCTGGGGCTTGGTGTAGGCAAGCTGCCTGCCAGAGGCTACCGACGCTACGGCCCGCTGGGCTTGAGTGTGAATCGGTTTTAGCTTCTAATTCGACAAAGTAAACGGATGAGCATTGTTGGAAAGGCCCAGCGGGCCGTAGCGTCGGTAGCTTTTAACAGCCTTGCTCACGCTCAGCCCCAGCGGGGCGCAGCATGCGCTTTTCTCATTACCCAGTCTTTATACTAAGTACCTGGTTACCTAATAAGACACTGACCGAGATAGATAAGCCCAGAAAAAACTTTCAGTTGATACCGTTGGCTGAGGCCAACAAATAACCACAAAAAATGCCCCTCCGTAACCAGAGGGGCATTTTTATGAAAAAGCAGATTATTTTACCGGTTCACGTACACGTTAAGACCAGGTGCAGCCGTACCGGTGCGGCCTTGTATGCCGCGGATAAACACCGTAATGGCCCGACCCGCCGACGAACTGGTAAACGTTACCGTACCCAGGTTGGTGGCACTGCCCGGAGCCCGGAACGCAAATACGGGTCCGGTAATAGCATCAACAGCTGTATAGGGCGAAACTGCCTTATAAGCCAGATTGCTAGCCAGTACCGTGTTAGGGTTGTTAAGCGCCAGATCATAGGTCGAACCAGGAACGAGATTGATAAACCGCACATATAGTTTGGTCACCTCTTCGGCTCCGTCGAACACGTCGTTTACCAGCATCACTTCGGGTTGTACACCCGCCCCGGCAACCAGCAACGAATAGTATTTATTGTCTTCCAGCGTCAGGTTCTGCGTGGTGATCACCGTGGCACTACTGGCTGTAGTGCTGGCCGGCACCGAAAGACTAATCGATTGAGCACCCGGCGTGACAATGGCGTAATTAGAGCCTGCCGCAGGAAACGTGGTGTTATAAGGAATGCCTGTTGGTCGACCAGGCGATGTAGCCGTAGCGCCAACCGGGGTAAAGCCGCTGAACTTCTTCCCGCCGATCAGTAAATCGAGGCTCGATAGATCGGGAGCAGCGTGAACTAACTTAAGCCGCGCCCCGGACGTTACCGGATCAATGGGTAGCTGAAGGCTGTTTTTCTCGCACGACAGCAGAAGCGCGGCCGCCGAGAAAAGATATAAAATGTGTTTGAACATGGTCAGTTTGTCGTTTCAATCCTGAAACAGGATTACGGTTGTACAAACCACACGGGTTTCGTGTGATAATCGAGTTCTAAGCCACCCAACGGCCGCAATGCTTCGGCGTTCCAGACGTACTCGGAGTTATACCGGGGACGTACCCGCTGAGCCAATAACCCGTTGTTATTCAGGAACAGCGTCTGCGGGAATGTAATGCTGGTAAACACGTCGGTGCTGTAGTTGTAGCGGCGCATATCAGCCCACTGCTCCAGGAACCCCCAGCCCCATTGGGCAATGTACTTTTGCAACATGATCTGATTCAGTTTCAGATCGGCTGCTGTTGGTACAATAAGTGGATTGTTCAGGTATGCGTTGCGGTCAGTAGCTGAAATGTTCACATACGAAGCCGTCATGTGCGCCTCGATACCCCGACGATAAGCAGCCAATGCCGTCGCTTTGTCGCCTTTGATAAAGGCAGCCTCTGCTTTAATGAACTGCAACTGGGCAAATGTCATCAGTGGGAATGGGCCTTTATCCGTGAAGATGTAGCGTCCTGTAGTGCCAGCGGGCGGAGCAAGGGCCAACTGTGTACCCCACGGGCTTGGAACACGAGTAGGAATAGGAGCACTGGCCGCTGTTGATTGGCCCAGACCAGGGATAATACCCCGGAAAGTGCCATCGCCGCTAGCAGAGAGCATAACGGGCAACCGGGGATCTTTGACACCGCCAAACACGGTTCCGTCGAGTAGGCGAAGGGCGAACGAGGATTGTCCGTAAGACTGTAAGTTTTGACGAAGCGGGCCAAAGAACGAACCGTCGGCAGTACTTAAGCCATTGAACGTAAATTGTGCATCGTCAGCATTGCTGGTGAAGGCGCTGTCTACATAAGCAATTACCTGATCGGGCTTATACAGGCTCTTCTTGTTCGACAGGTGATGCGCGTTGATCGCCAGCAACCCGTACGCAAACTTCTTCCATTTCAGACGATCGCCGCCGTAAATCCGGTCACCCCGGCCAAGCGAAGCGGTCGATACGGCTCCATCAGAGCGGCTCAGGTTTGTGATGGCTTCTCTGGTAAGACGCACCACTTCCTCGTAGGCAAACTCCTGCGTGTCGTAGTTGAATGTGTTCTTGGTTGGGTCCTGATCGTAGGCTTCTTTAATAATAATCTCGCCGTGCTGATCGGTCAGCATTTGCCAGCCCCAGGCTTGCATCACCTTCCCTACACCCACATAATCCCAGCGCTCGTTGGCCTGCGCATTATTGATGAGGTTGATCAGGTTGCGCCCGCCCCGCCAGTATACGTTCCGCCAGATTTCGCCGCCTGCATCACTATTAACTGCGTAGCCGTGCAGATCCCAGACAACACCGGCAGTAACATTGTGCCAGTTCTGCACGTACGAGCCCATGTAACGGGCGTCGAATTGAATACCCAGCACGTACTGATTCTGAATAGGAGACAGCAGCAAGGCGGCTTCTACCTGATCAGGGTTGTTGGGGTTTTTATTGATGTCAAGGTAGTCGTTGCAGCCGCTCAGACCCAGCGTGAGGCCGGTTAGTAGCAGGGCAAGAGTACGTTTAAACGGTATCTTTTTCATGTGAAGTCTTGTCAATATTAGAAGCCGAGGCTGATACCTACGTTGAATACCTTTGGCAGGGGCAGGTTGCCATAATCGATACCCTGACCACCCGAACCGCCTGTAGCGGTGTTGTTACCGTTCACGCCGGGGTCGCCGCCAGTGTAGTTGGTCAGCAGGAAGAGGTCGTTACCCGTTACGAAGATGTTGGCCGTTTTAAACATTTTTGACCGGCTCAGCGTCGAAGAGGGCACTGAATACCGCAGCGTCAGTTCTTTTACACGCATCCAGTTCACGTCGCGCTCAATGAAGTTTTCGTCTGAAAGAGCTCCGTAAAACGTGTTGTTGTAGTAAGGCGTCACCTGAATGGTGTTTGGCGTTGGGTTGTCGGTATTTTCCAGCCCGTCTTTCAACACGCCCCGGAAGGTGTATGGCGTTTCGCGGTCCAGCGTTTTCATGCTCAGACCCCGGCTATACATATACGCTTCGGTTGCGTTGAACACATCACCGCCCTTACGAACATCGAGTACGAAGCTCAGTCCGAAGTTTTTGTAATTGAATGAGTTCACGAAGCCGATCACAAAATCAGGGTTGCGGTCACCAACAATGTTCCAAACCGTTTCGGTCAGCGGCAAACCGGTCAGCGGGCTTACCAGAATATCGCCCCGCGTGTTGCGTACATAGCTGTTACCGGTAAACGTAGTCAGCGGATTGTTCAGGCGAATACCGTTACGCACGTTACCAAAAATCCAGGTGTCCGACGAGTAAAACTCGGGCAGACCGGCTGGTAATTCAGCCAGGCGGCTATTGGTTTTGGTAAAGTTTAGGTTTGTTGTCCAACTAAAGTTGGTGGCGCGAACAGGCTCAGCATTGATGGTCAATTCAACACCATTATTCCAGAGACGACCTGCGTTGATCGTTTTCAGGATGAAACCGGTAGCGTAGCTGATCCGCAAATCCCGGATAATCTGGTTGCGGCTGTCGGTACGGTAATACGCCAGATCGAAACCAATCCGGTTGTTGAAGAACTTCATCTCCGTACCGATCTCATACGAATTTACTTTCTCTGGAACCAAGAACGGGTTAGGCGCGGTAAATCCATAGCTGAAACCGCCGCCTGTCGTGGTCTGACTCTCATAGGCCTGCGACGTAGCATATTCAGGTGCTTCTTTACCTACCTGCGCGGCCGAGGCCCGGAATTTGGCGTAGCTCAGCACATTACGAAATTTGCCTTCGGGCAAAAGGTCGGAGAATATAAGGCTAAACGAAGCCGACGGGTAGAAGAACGACCGTGACTCGATCGGGAAGGTTGACGACCAATCGTTCCGGCCCGTTACGGTCAGATAAGCAACGTCGTTATAGCCCACCGTAGCAGAACCAAAGACACCGAGCAGACGACGTTTACGGATAAACTCTCTTGATTTCTGGGTAAGCGGGTCCGTGTTATTAATCGACACGAAGTTGGGGTCCAGGAATTTCTCACCGCGTGTTGCCAGCGACACATAATCGAAATCATACAGCGCCTGACCAACCAGACCCGACAAGCTCAGCTTACCGAAGTCTTTGTTGGCTGCCAGCACATACTGACCCGTTAGTGTCCGGTTATTGTCCGTCGCCTGATCGAGCGCACCGCCAATAACGCCACCCGACCGGTTCGATTCGGGGTGATACATAAACAAATACCGGGTCGAGTATACGTCGAGACCAACGCGGCCCGTCAGTGACAGCCAATCGGTAAAGGCGTACTTCATGCTGATATTGGTAATTGCCCGGTTACCGGCGTCACGAAGTTTATTCTTGTTGACGTCGAAGTATGGGTTTTCAATTTCGCTGGATGTTGTCGTTACCCGACGCCGTGATCCATCGGCGTTCAGATAGGCCGACATATCGTCGTTGGCAGGCCACGAAACCAGACCCAGCAGAAACGAGTTGGTTCCCTTCGATACCTTGGTGTTGGCCGTGTTAATATACTGTAACGTCGACTCGATCGAGAGTTTATTGGTGATCTTCGCCGTGCCACCCAGACTAATATTCAGACGCTTATAGTCGGTAGTTGGAATAACTCCCTGGCTATTGAAATAACCGGCCGATAGGCGATAGGTGTACCGATCAGAACCCCCATCGAACGAGATGTTATGCCGCTGCCCTGTACCATCGCGCAGAAAACCGGCTCCGTTGTCGTACAACTGAACGTTCTCGGCGTAGCGAGGGCCAAAGGCGTTGAAACTGGTGTTTTGCGACACGCCGTTGTTTCCCTGGCTATACACGCGTTGCACCTCAGGCAGCGCGCCTACCTTCTGGAGCGTATACGTACCTGTGTAGGTGATGCGTCCCTGACCGGCTTTGCCTTTTTTAGTCGTAATCAGAATGGCACCGTTGGCGGCATCAACGCCATACAAAGCCGCTGCTTCGGGCCCTTTCAGAATCGTGATACTCTCGATATCGTTAGGGTTAATGTCCTGTGCCCGGTTCGAGAAGTCGATGTTCCGGTTCTCGGTCGATTGGCCCGTAATGCCACCGGCCACAAACTGGTTATTCTGCGCCGTGCGGTTATCGATCGGCATCCCGTCTACTACATACAAGGGCTGGTTGTTTCCGCTGATCGAGTTCACCCCCCGAATTTGAACACCTGACGAAGCCCCCGGCATCCCGCTCGACGTACCTACCTGCAAACCGGCCACCCGGCCCTGCAAGGCATTAATGAAGTTGTCACGCTGCGAATTAGCGATGTCATCCCCTTTCAGTTGCGGGACGGAATAACCCAACTCACGTGATTTACGGCTCTGGCCCAAAGCCGTTACCACTACTTCGTTGAGTTGGTTGTCATCGGCCTGTAACGTCATGTTGATTACATCGGAATTGGCCACGATCACATCGCGGGATTTATTGCCAATGTAGCTGAACCGGAGCGTTTGGCCTGTAGCGGCCTGAACCCGATAATTGCCTTCGGCGTCGGTGGTGGTTCCGCGCGACGTACCTAGCACAACAATGCTGGCCCCCGGAATTGGTTTGTTGTCTTCTGATGAAGTTACTTTTCCTCGAAGTTCCCGGTTTTGCGCCCAGGCTGCCGATAGTGACAGGCCGAGACAAAATAGGAACAACAGGCATCTACGTAGCGACTGCTGCATGATGTACGTTGGTTTGAGATGAGAAAACGGTTCCCCTAACTGAGGTATTAGCAAAGTTCTAGATAGACGACCACGATTAAAAGTGTAGCCGAAGAATTTAATGGTTTAATTGTGGCAAACCTTGTTTTAACCCAACATAATTTTTTGAAACACGCTGTTTACCAAGTAATACTGCTGGTTAGTGTATTGTTGACACAAATCTGACGAGTAAAAGCGCAGGGCGCCCTGATCGAAACCGGAACGCCCTGCGCACTGAAAGTAAGTGAATCAGGTAGCTTAGTGGCTGGCCACAATCTGTTTTTGAATGCGCTGCGGAGCCGTTCTGCGTCCTTTGCCATCAATCCAAACCACCAACTTCGCGCCATTATCCAGCGTAAGCATTCGGCTCGACTGGGAGAGAAATGAACTGCCAAAAGGCAGTTCGACCCGGCGTGTTTTGTTGTTGCCAAAGGTGATCATCGCGGCAACATCGGTTGGTTTGGGCGTAAGCGATTGGCTGGGTACGTTCGATTGAAAGGCTAAAAGTGGTCCCCGGTTCTGCGTTGCCAGGTAAAGAAGATGCCCCGTTGCACCGGCTACCTGAACCAGTCCTTTGGCGTTACCCGCTACACAAAGGCCACTTTTTTGCATCATCTCTGCCGTGAAGTGCCCTCGCCCGTCGCCACGCAGATACAGGCCGTTCAGGGCGTCGTACCGACCAGCCAGCACCTCACCGCTAAAATCATTGCCCACCGCCAGTATGTCCAGATTGCCGTCGCGGTCAACATCGGTAGCAAGCATGCCGAATAAAGGGCTTAGCTGGGCTTGCATAGGCAGGGGCCGCATCATAAAGTCACCGTTGCCCTTGTTTTCCAGGTACATCGAGCGCAATTCGTTCGCTTCCAGTACCATGGCCTGTTGCCGTTCCTCCGGCTTCAGCAGTTTGTCAATGCTGGCTTGGGTGAAGTCTCTGTATTGCTGAAAACGACCGCGCAGCACAATCATTTGCTTAATCAGATCGTCGCGTCCGTGAAAGGTAAACTCACGTACCTGACCGGTTTCGTCGGGAATGAAAACGGTGGGAATGGCATCGTAGAAACCGTTGTTGTCGAAGTCGCCCGCATAGATGCGTACGGGCTGACGTTCGTTGGCGCGCATTCGGGCATTCAGGCCGAGGTTACCCGCCACATAGTCCATATCTCCGTCGTTGTCGAAATCACCAGCTGTGATTGAGTTCCACCAGCCAATGGCTTTGCTCAACTCACTGTTCACTGCCCGGCTCAGTTTACCTTTTTCGTTTTTCAAGAGGGTAATGGGCATCCATTCGCCCACCAGCAACAGGTCGGGGTCGCCGTCGTTGTCGGGGTCGGTCCACAAGGCATCGCAGATCAGACCAATGTCTTTCAGGCTTGGAGCCAACTGCGCCGTTACATCGGTGAAACGCGGTTGGCCCGGCTTACTGTCGTTGCGCAGCAGCAGGCTGGAGGCGGCTTTAGGGTATTCATCGGGAATGACCCGCCCGCCAATGAACAAATCCAGATCGCCATCCTGATCAAAATCGGCAGCTCTGACGCACGATTTACTGGTGGTGTTGGTAGGTAACGTACCTGATGGGGCCAGCGCGAAAGTGCCTTTTCCATTGTTGAGGTAAAGTCGGTCCTGATAAGCAGACGTGTTGGCAGGCGCTTCCACGCTACCGCTGGCGATGTAGAGGTCGAGGTCACCGTCGGCGTCGGCATCGAAGAGCAGGGTACCCATGTCTTCCTGTTGCTTATCGACTGTCGTATTTAGGGGAGGTAGGCCGGCCGTTTTGGCGAACGTACCTGTCTTTGTCTGCATCAGAAAATGTCCTTGCTGTTTTCGGGAGCCACCCACAAAAACATCATCCAGCCCATCGCCGTTTACATCGCCCACGGCCACCGGTGGTCCAAACTGCGATAGTTTGTGGGGTAGCAGCTTCTGGTTGTTGAAATCGATAAACTCCGGCTCGGTGTGTACCAGCGTCAGCCCCAGCGAATCGGTTACGTTGCGAAGCAGGGGAGTGGGGACCGCGCCATCTATGGCGGGTGTTTCAGTGGCATCGGCCTGGTGCAAGGTCAGCACCTGATTGGGCTTTACGTTAAGGAGCGTTTGTTGCCGCGCAGGCTGACCATCGTGGGCGGGCCATACCACACGCACCTCCCGAACGACGCTTACATTCCCCAATCCGAAATGGCCCACGGGTTCAACCGTAGAGAGGTAGCCTCGGTACGGACTGTGTTCATATACCTGTTGCTGATTTTTCGGCCCGCTCTGTTGGTCGTATATAATGGTCACCAGTGCGCCCAGTCCCATTCGGTTGCGGGCATGTCCGTCAAAACGGATGCGCAGGTACGTGGCCGCTTTGCCTTTTTGCTCGATGAGGTTGTTGCGATACACGAAGGCGGAATCGTTAATGTTGTTGACTACATAATCCAGATCGCCATCATTGTCGAGATCTCCGTAGGCGGCTCCATTCGAGAAACTGGGCGTTTTCAGCCCCCATTCTTCGGTGACATCGGCAAACGTAGGTACGTTGCCACCCAGGTTACGAAACGCGTAGTTAGGTATTTTAACCACCGGAATCTGATCCAGCAGAAACCGCTTTGTGGTCACGGTAGAGCTTTCTTCGCGGAACGAAATAAAATCTCGGTCGGTCACATCTTTCGGAAAGCCATTGGTAACTAGTAAATCACGGTGACCGTCGTGGTCAAAATCAACCAGCGACGGTGCCCAACTCCAGTCGGTTTCGGCCACATCGGCCAATAGACTGATTTCGCTGAAAAGTGGAGCCCCTGTACTATTGGACGGCATAGGTTTGCCCGGATTAACTGCCTGGGGGCGTGGCCCCTGATTGAGTTGCAGCGTATTGCGAACATACTGGTAGTTGAAGCCGTAAAGGTCATTGTTCAGGTAGGCCTGGTAGTTATTAGGTCCTACCAGCATCTTCTTGCGGAAATTGTCGCGCGGCAGCATATCAACGGCCACCACGTCCATCAGTCCGTCGTTATTGATGTCAGCCACGTCGTTACCCATCGCCGAGCTGCTGGTATGTTTGAAATACTGTGCCGCCTCATCCCGAAAGCCGGTGTGTTTACCCGCCGTATGCTGGTTGATCCAGAGCAGATCGTCGGTCAGGTAATCATTAGTGACGTACACATCCCGCCACCCGTCCCGATTCAGATCGGTTATGTTCAGGCCCAGGCCATACCCCTCCATCTGAATGCCTTCCTGACGCGACACATTGGTAAATACCGGATGGCCTAGTTTGGCGTCGAAGTCGTTCCGGTAAAGCCGATCGGTCGTTTTAGAAGCGCCGTTGGCTACTTTGTAATGATACGTACCCGGGCTGCGCTCTTCAATCGTATTGGTCAGCACATACAGGTCCAGGTCGCCGTCATTATCATAATCGAAAAAAGCGGCGTTGGTGGTATGTCCATTGTCGGCCACGCCATACTCGCGGGCCATTTCCTGGAAAAGCGGTACCCCGTTTTTCACGCCCTGATTCACGTAAAGCAAATTTTCCCGCTTTACTGAGTCTTTGCTCACTGTGGCTCCCACGTAGAGGTCCATTCGCTCGTCGTTGTTAATATCGACCATGGCTACGCCGGAACACCATTTGCCAGCCCCGCCCACACCCGCTTCTTGTGTGATGTCGCGAAAGCGAAGGTCAGACGATCCTGATTCGGTCTGATTTAGAAAGAGGCGGTTGGGTACTTGGTTGCCGGTGAAGAACACATCTGTTCGCCCGTCATTGTCAAAATCACCCATCGCTACACCGCCACCATTGTATATGTACTCAAAGTCGACAATGTTCATTGTGTCACTGTCAATAATACGATTGGCGAAGGTTATGCCTGTGATTTTGGCCTCTAGACGCGAAAAGAGCGGTTTTTGACCAAACTGACACGAGTTGATTACTAGAAATAAAATGGCAATTAGTACTAGTCTGCAGTAGTAGATAAGCATATTTGTTACTGAAAAATGTGTATTTAATAAACGCACTAGGGTTTTGTACTTACTGGCTATTTGGCTGCATTTGTGCCTTATCAGAACAATTTTATCCTTATTTACATCAATATTGTATTATTTCAAAAAAATATAAAGTATAAGCTGTTTATTGCGCACTTATTGAGTGTATAAAGTACCGGGTATATTCTTGTGTCTTTTCAAGAATGTACTCATGCTGTTAACTAACTTTTTTTAAACCTATTACTTACATGAGAAGTAAGCTTCTACAAATTACTTGCCTGAGCTTAGCCTTTTTCCTGATTGGAATTGGTGCTTTTGCGCAGAGCCGGCGCATTACTGGGCGCGTTTCTGGACCCGATGGAGGGATTCCGGGTATTAACGTCGTAATTAAAGGCACCTCAACCGGTACATCTACGGATGCAAACGGCGGGTATAGCCTGAACCTGCGCGGTAACACCGATGTACTTATTATTTCTGGTATTGGGTACAAATCGCAGGAATTTACTGTAGGCAGCCGTACTAATCTTGATGTAACCCTGGCTGAAGATGCCTCGGTACTGAACGAAGTTGTTGTTACGGGTTACACCACTGACGATCGCAGAACGGTAACGGGTGCTGTATCGACCGTGAAAGCACGTGCGCTGCAGGCACAACCATCAGGTAACGTAGAGCAGCAGTTGCAGGGCCGCGTATCAGGTGTAACTGTTATTTCAAACGGGCAGCCAGGTACGGCCAGTCAGGTACGTGTTCGGGGCTTTGGTGCCTTTGGTGGTAACGAGCCACTCTACGTAGTTGATGGTGTACCCATTGGTTCGGTAAATACGGTGGCTCCCGATGACGTGGAAACAACCACTGTACTGAAAGACGCCGCTGCTGCTTCTATCTATGGAGCACGGGCCGCCAACGGTGTAATTGTTATCACCACGCGCAAAGGGTCGAAGACGCCACGCAAAATGCAGGTGACCTACGACGGACAGTATGGCGCAACTAACCCGGGCACAGGCCAGGAGATGTTGAAGCCCAAGGAATTTGCCGACTGGACCTGGCAGCAGTTCCGCAACACGGCTTTCCAGAATGGAACTACCCCTGCTTATAGCCACCCACAATTTGGTACGGGCTCAACCCCAGTCATTCCTGACTATATCAACGTAGGCGGTGCCGCCGGTGTGGTAGGTTCGGTTGATTTGGCGGCTGAAAAGCTCAAGTATAACGTCAATCCAGCGGCTGGTGCCATTTATCAGGTCGTTCGTGCCAATAAGGAAGGTACCGACTGGTATAAAGCCATTACGCGTGTTGCTCCTGTGCAACGGCATGGCTTTGGCTTCTCTGGAAGCGGTGAGGCAGCCCGTTATTATATCGGTTTTAGCGCTCAAAACCAGGCTGGTATTCTGTTGAACAATGACTTTAAGCGCTACACATTCCGCGCTAATACCGAGTTCGACCTGGGTAAGAAAGTGCGTATCGGTGAAAACCTTCAGTTCACGTACCTGTCTATCCTGGGTCAGGGTGGTGGCCGTGAAGGTCAGGGTGTAGCGGCTGACGAGAACGACGTGTTACAGGCGTTCCGTATGCCATCGATCATCCCGGTCTATGATGAGTTTGGTGGCTATGCAGGTACGGCGGCAAAAGGATTTAACAATCCCCGTAACCCGGTAGCTAACCGTGACGGTCAGGTGAACAATAACGGGTTTGGTGCCAGTGCTTTTGGTAACCTGTACCTGGAAGTGGAGCCGATCGAATACCTGACACTGCGCAGTAGCATTGGTGGTCAGTATAACAACGGCTACAACTACAACTACACCCGTTTGCAGTACGAGAACTCGGAAAACAACTCGGCGTTTGGTTATGGCGAAGGCGGTAACTATTCACTTGCCTGGACATTGACCAACACCGCGGCCTACAAACGTAAGTTTGGTATTCACGGGGTAGACGTCATTGTTGGTCAGGAAGCACTGAACACAGGTGCTGGTAAAGGTATCTCTGGTAATGGGCAGAACCCGTTCTCGACCGACCCTAACTACATCACGCTGTCTACAGTAGCGTCAACCGGACGGGTTGTTGGTAGCGGTCAGTTCAAGGGCGTTAACTTCTACTCGCTATTTGGACGGGTTAACTATATCTATAATGACAAGTACATTGTTACTGGTGTAATTCGTCGGGATGGCTCGAGCCGTTTTGGTGCCAACAACCGGTATGGTGTATTCCCGGCTATGTCGGCGGCGTGGCGTTTATCGTCAGAGGCTTTCATGAAGAACCTCCCCTGGGTAACTGACCTAAAAATTCGCGGTGGTTACGGTCTGATGGGTAACTCGAACAACGTAGACCCAAACAACCAGTTCAGCTTGTATGCAGCCAACCTGGGTAACTCGGCTTACGATATCAACGGCTCTAACTCAAGTACGGTTGACGGATACTACCGGTCGCGGATCGGTAACCCCGATGCGAAATGGGAAACATCAATCACCAGCAACATCGGTGTAGACGGTTCATTCTTCAACAACCGTCTGGAAGTGATTTTCGACATCTGGCGGAAAGACACCAAGGATCTGCTGTTCCAGGTGCCCATTCCAGCTGTAATTGGTACCTACGCAGATGCACCTTCGGTGAACATTGGTGAAATGCGTAACCAGGGTATTGATATTCAGGTGATTGGTCGTGGTCGGATTGCTTCAGAAATCGGCTACGAAGCCAACGTTACGGCTAGCTTCCTAAGCAACAAAATCGTTGCTCTCGCACCAGGCTTAACGTACCTGACTACGGTTAATCCAGGTTTCCGCGGTATCAACCCAATTCGGAACCAACTGGGTTATTCACTCTCGTCATTCTATGGCTACCAAACGCTGGGCCTATTCCAGAGCAAAGCTGAAGTAGACGCTGCTCCTACGCAGGAGGGTGCTGCTCCAGGCCGTTTCCGGTTTGCTGATATTAATGGTGACAAGAAAATCGACGCCGATGACCGGACGTACCTGGGTAGCCCGGTGCCAAAATTCACCGGTGGTCTGAACGTGAAATTTACGTACAAAGCGTTTGATATTGAGATGTATGGATACACATCAATCGGTAACAAAATCTTCAACGTATCGAAGTGGTTCACTGATTTCTATCCATCGTTTGCTGGTGCAGCCATCAGCGCTCGTGTAAGAGATTCATGGACGCCTCAGAACACAGGCGGTACAGTGCCCATCTTTGAAGCTGCCTCTAACTTCAGCACCAACACGCAGTCGAACTCATACTACGTAGAAGACGGCTCTTATTTCCGTATGCAGAACCTGTCTTTCGGGTATAACCTGCCAAGCAGCGTACTGAGCAAAGTTAAGTTGCAGCGCGTGCGCGTGTTCGTGTCAACGAACAACCTGTTCACGATCACCAAATACCAGGGTCTTGATCCAAGCGTAGGTGGTAACGCAGATACCAACTTCGGTATCGACGTAGGTAACTACCCAATCACGCGTAGCCTGTTGGGTGGTCTTTCGCTGGCATTTTAAGTAAAAGGGTTCTTTAAATCCGATCAAAACAAACAAACACAATGAGAACAAATACAAAACTCTTGATTTTGGGAGTTACAACTACGCTAAGCTTAGCCACAGTTGCTTGTAAAGATACGTTTCTGGATGTACCTGTAACCGGGCAATTGGCTGGCGTTCAGCTCAGCTCGAAGGCGGGTATCGAAGGGTCATTGATTGCGGTATACTCTATCCTGAACGGACGGGGCGAACGATTGGCTTCATTCAACAACTGGGTGTGGGGTAGTATTCGCGGAGGAGATTTTAACAAGGGCACTGACCCTGGTGACTTTTCTTCGATAAATGCACTGCAACGCTTCGAGACAATCTCAACGAGCGATCAGGTTGGTCAGACATGGCAGCGTAAATACGAGGGTATTAGCCGTGCCAACACGACGCTGAACCTGCTAAAAAATGCACCGTCAGATATGTCGGCGGCCGATAAAACACGGATCACCGCTGAAGCTCGCTTCCTGCGTGGGTTATATTATTTCGACCTTAAACGTATCTATGGCGATGGTGCTCCCTATATCGACGAATCCGTTGATTATGGTACCGGAATCGAAAAAGTAGCTAATGGCGTAAACCTGTGGCCCAAAATTGAGGCTGATACCAAATTTGCCTACGACAACCTCGCCGAAACACCACCAGCCGTTGGCCGGGTAAATAAGTGGGCTGCAGCGGCTCAACTGGCTAAGGTATATCTCTACCAAAAGAAATACACCGAGGCAAAAGCACTGTTTGACCTGATTATCACTAACGGTAAAACGTCGAATGGTAAGAAGTATGGTCTTGTGCCAAAGTATGGCGATATCTTCAAAGCATCGAATGATAACAACGAAGAGTCTGTATTCGCCATTCAGGCGGCGGCCAACACCGGTAGTGTAAACAACGCTAACCCCGAGTTTGACTTGAACTTCCCCTACAACACGGGGCCAAACGGTCCGGGTAACTGCTGCGGATTTAATCAGCCAAGCTTCGAATACGTAAACTCGTTCCGGACAACGGCCAATGGCTTGCCCCTGCTCGATGGCACGTACAATGCCGCTACCAATGCTGTGAAAAATGATATGGGTGTACTCTCGAAAGAGTCGTTCACACCGGATGCCGGTAACCTCGATCCACGCGTTGACCACACGGTTGGCCGTCGTGGTATCCCCTACTTGGATTGGCAGGATCACCCAGGTGCCGACTGGATTCGGAACCAGCCAAACGGTGGGCCTTATTCGCCTAAGAAGTTTACGTACTACAAATCAGACGTAGGTTCGCTGCAGGATAACAGCTCATGGACACCCGGCTATACGGCGTTGAACGTGCCTCTCATCCGTTTCGCCGACGTGTTATTGATGGCGGCTGAGTGCGAAATTGAAGTTGGTTCGTTGACTAAAGCGCTGGAGTATACCAACATGGTCCGTAAGCGGGCAGCCAACCCGGCTGGCTTCGTTACAAAAGCGGGCGCACCAGCGGCGAAGTACACCATTGCTGAATATCCGGCTTCGGTATTTGCTTCTAAAGCATCGGCCACGGCGGCTGTACGTTTCGAGCGTCGTCTGGAATTAGGTGATGAAGGTCACCGTTTCTTCGACCTGGTTCGTTGGGGTATTGCCGCGCAGACAATCAACGCCTACTTACAGTATGAAGGTGCGGCGGCTCGCCTGCCAACCACGTTGGGTGGTGCTACATTCACGGCTGGTCAGGATGAGTTGCTTCCTGTTCCACAGGATCAAATCGATATTCAGGGTAAAAGCATCCTGAAGCAGAACCCTGGTTATTAATTCAGTAAACCAGTGTTGACACTGGCACATAAAGTAAAAAGGGGCTGGTGATTTCACCAGCCCCTTTTTTGTACTATTAACGTACCTGGAAATTAATTGTAACCAGGGTTTTGTTTCAACACATCCCGACCCTGTAAGTCAATTTGCGTTTGGGGAAGTGGCAGGTATTCATTTTTGCCAGCCGTGAACACAGCACCGCTATAGGCACCACTCGACAGCTTAACCCGCTCGTATGACAGGAAATTGTTAAGCGTCGGCGCGGCAACTTCCCAGCGAACCAGGTCGAAGAAACGGTGACCTTCACCCGATAATTCCAGCTTCCGCTCGAAGCGCACCGTTGACCGGGCAATATCCTTGTTGGCAAACGAAGCTGCCGGGTAAGGGCTAATTACGTAGTTAGCTGCCGGAGCACCGCCAGTTACCGTAACGAAGCCAGCCGGATTGGCCGCCCGCGTCCGAACCTGATTCACGTAGTTCATGGCCGTTTGCAGGCTACCCACTTCAACTTCAGCTTCAGCCGCCATCAGCAACACATCCGCATAACGCATCAGTACCACGTTGGTAGCAGACCAGCCCTTTGTCCAGTTCGATACGTCGGCTACCTGAGCTTGCTGGCCCAGATAAAAAACGTATTTCTTGGTTGAATATGGACCACCAAACGATTGGTTACGGGTCCAGGCGCTTGAGAAGGGACCATAGTCGAGGTAAGGAATGCCGCGGCGACCAACTGAATGGTCGAGGCGTGGGTCAATTGTGCGCGTATCGGGGGTGAAAGCACCATCGGGCAAGATACCCATATCCGTTTTCAACTCGTTGTCGCTGCTGTTGTACGCTCCGTTGGCCAGGGCAATATCTACGGGTAATCCGTTGGCGTTGGTACGGAATGAGTTGGCCAAATCGAAGCTGGGCTTGAAGAAGTCGCAGCAAGTGGCCCCAATACCGGCGCTGTAGGGATAGTTCAGGTTCAAATCGCCCGAAGCGGCATCTGAGCTACCTGCGTTGGCTACGTTCTGCGTCGAGAAAATGGTCTCTTCGTTGTTCTCGTTGGCCGAATTAAATACCTGTGCGTACTGAGGTACCAGACCAAATTTTTTGCCATTGGTGGTTACGCCGTTGGCCACAATCAGGTCATACAACGCTTTTGCTTCTGCATACTTCTTTTGGTACATATAGGTTCTGGCCAGATAAGCCGCCGCCGCCCATTTGTTGGCGCGACCCGCCTGCGAATTCGTAGCGGGCAGGTTGTCGTAGGCGTATTTGAAGTCAGCTTCGATTTTGGGCCAGACATCCACATTGTTCTGGATCGTGGTGATGCCAGCGCCATAATCGACCGTTTCATCAACGTAAGGCACCATGTTGAAGGTCCGCTTCAAATCAAAATAGTAGAGACCTCTCAGAAAACGAGATTCTCCAGCTAATTGCTGTTTGAGGGCGTCAGTCACCGTTGGGGCGGCATCTGGCAAGAGCCGTAATACCGAGTTGGCGCGGCTAACACCTTCGTAAAGTGCCTGCCAGCGAAAATTCAACTCAGCGTTGGCCGGGCTAATGAGGTACGTCTCGAAAGGCGTGATTGCGCCGAAATCGGACGGGTCAGACCCCTTGTTGGCGTCGCCGCCCATAATACTGCCATATACCCAATTGGTTGGGCTGGCCGTTTGTGAGTAGCCACGACCATTCAACTGGGCATAAGCGCTGATTAGTAATCCCTGCAAACCATTATTGGTGGTGAGCAGGGTACTAACCAACTGACCTGTTGGGGCTACGTTGAGAAATGAATCTTTACAGGCTATCGTAATTACAGTCAGGGTCAGCAGTAGACTGACTCCTTTCATGAATGACTTTTTCATCTTACTAATTTTTAAAACAGATTAATTCGTGAGTAGCTAGTTGACCAGCCCGGCTGTTCGCGGTGAAAGCAGGCTGGTCGATTGAACATCGCGTGTTAGAAACCAATGCTCAAACCAGCGTTGTAGCTCCGTGTAATGGGGTAGTTACCCACGTCGATACCAAAGTTCCGGTCAGCACCTCCGCCAACGCCTGGGTCGAGCCCTTTGTAGCCGGTGATGGTGAATACGTTGTTGGCAGCCAGTGAGAAACGTACCCGGCCCAGACCCAGTCGGCCCAACAGGGGAGCCGGTAAGGTGTAGCCAATCGTAATGTTCTGCATCCGCAGGAATGAACCATCTTCTACGTAGAAAGAGTTAGGCACCGTGTTGGTGCTGAAGTTACCCTTATCCTCAAAGATGGGCTGCATGGTCTCCGTGTTGGTTGGTGTCCATGAGTCTTTCACTCGCGCGCTGATGGCCGCACCAGAGAACGACGGATAGAAATCGGTGAACCACCTCGACATATTAAAGATTTTACCACCCAGCGAAGTGTACAGGTAGGTGGCTACATCGAAGCCCTTGAACGTTACCCGCAGGTTTACGCCACCAGTGAATTTTGGCACCGGGCTACCCAGGAACGTGCGGTCATCGTTATTGATCACGCCATCATTGTTTACATCCGCGTAACGGAAACGACCCAGGCCAGCTTCTTCCTGAAAAGTGGCGGCAGTGATGGAAGCAGGGTTTGTAGAGGCGGCTTTGGCAGCGGCTAAAGCAACGGCGTTAGCTGAATTAATTTCTTCACGGTTCTGCCACAGACCAACTACCTGATAACCGAAGAACGAAGCCAGGCTTTGACCAGGCTGGTTCCGGGTTGGGGCCAGCGTTAAACGGTTGGTGCCTGGTGCTACGTCGACATACGGAACGCCGGGTGCCAGTGACTGAATTTGGTTGCTGAGGAAGCTACCAGTCACGTTCAGTTCGTAGCCAACACCGCTGTTTGTCACCTTACCGCGGGTGATCACCTGAACGTCGATGCCCTGGTTACGCATGCTGGCAATGTTTACGGCCGGTGCTTGTGCCCGTTGACCAACTACGCCCGGAATAGGTACTTCGAAGAGCAGGTCTTTGGTGTCTTTACGCCACACGTCTAATACAACATCGAACTTACCGTTCAGGAACGATCCATCAATACCCAGGTTAGTGGTTGTGCTGGTTTCCCATCGTGCGTTCGGGTTACCAATCCGGCTCCGGAAAAAGCCTGGTGTTACGGCCGTGTTGCCGCCAGCGATATCATATGAGTTGGCAATATTCGACTGGTAGAGGCTATACTGGTTGTTGGGGTCTACGTTATTCGAGTTGCCCATCTGTCCCCAGCCACCCCGAACTTTCAGGTCAGTTACCCATGGCAAATCTTTCATGAATGGCTCGGATGATAAGCGCCACGCTGCCGATAGAGCCGGGAATACGCCATACCGGTTAGCAGACCCGAAACGCGACGAACCATCCCGACGAATAACACCGGTGAAGATGTATTTATCCAGCAGGCTATAGTTCACCCGGGCAAACTGCGAGTAGAAATTCACACCGCTATATAAATCGCTGTTCGATTGCCGACCCGTGCCCGACGAGGTCGAGATGTTGGCATAGTTGGGGTCTGTTGAGAATGGGTTCAAACCCGCTCCGCTCAAATTACGACCCGCTCCCGTGTTCAACGCTTCCAGGCCAGCCAGTACGTCGATGCTGTGGATACCAAACTGCCGTTTGTACTGAGCCGTATTGGTAAACGTCCAGGCCATGAAGTAGCCCGCGCTTTCGTTAATGCGGAAACCACCGTTGTTTCCTTCTGCATTTTCGTATGTATTGCGATTGGTCGTTTTGTTGTAATAGTTGCCCATCGAACCGCCAATGCTACTGCGAACAGTTAAATCTGGCAACACATCATATTCCAGATAAGCGTTACCAAAAATACCGATGTTGAAGTTCCGGTTGTTCCGGGCTCCTTCGCGTGAAGCAACCGGGTTGGCCGGGTTGTTGAAACCCCGTGCTGCCGTACCGGCATACCCGCCAAACTCGTCGTAAACCGGAATGATCGGTGGCATACGGAAAGCCGTCAGAATTTCACTTTCTTCCTGCGACAGGTTTTGACCTGCGTTGCCGCCTACCTGACCCGAATTGTCGATGTAGGTAACCTGCAGGTTCTCCCCGAAACGCAGTTTCTTGTTTTTCAGAAGGTCGTAGTCTGAGTTGGCCCGGAAGGTGTAGCGGCTGAAGTTGTTGTTCAGCAGAATACCGGCCTGCGTTTGTTGGCTAACGCTGATATAGAAGCGGCTAGCCTCACCACCGCCCGAAAAACCAAGCGTATGACGCATCAGCGGGGCTGTGCGGGTAATGGCTTTATACCAGTCGGTACCCGCCTGATTGGCGCGCGTAACCTGATAAATAGAACCTAATGACGGGTCAATGTTATAACGTAACCGCTCGGCGGCCAGGTCAACGCCGCCGGTCACGCCAAACCGATTACCAACCTGAATGTATTCAGGCAACACGGGTGTTTGACCTGAACCATACTGACCACTGGCAATACCTGTGAAACTGTCGGGCCCAATAGTTTCGCCATCGGCCAGCCGCCGGTTGCGAATAGCATTCCAGGTCCATTCGGCCTGCTCTTGTGGGTTGAGAACTGCCGGAGCCGTACCCGGATCGGTTATACCATATAAGCCATCATAAGTAACGCTCAGTTTTTGTGCTTTACGCTGCCCTTTCTTGGTTGTAATAACGATTACTCCGTTGGCAGCCCGCGCACCGTAGATAGAGGCAGCAGCGGCATCTTTCAGTACGGTCGTTGTCTCAATATCGTCGGGGCTGATGTTGCCGATTCCGCCCGTAGGTACCCCATCGACTACATACAGCGGCTCGTTACCACCAAAAGCGCCGAAGCCACGTACCCGGATGGTATTGTTGGCACCGGGTTGTCCACTGGCAATAACGGTTACCCCCGCAATACGACCCTGTAACTGGGTTTCAACGTTGGCCGACGGTACAGCGGCCAGATCGCGGGCCTTCACCGTGGAGACCGCCCCCGTGTTATCCCGCTTGCTATCGGTCGAGTAACCGGTTACGATTACCTCGTTCAATAAAGAGGCATCTTCCTGAAGCTGAACATCAACGCTAGTCCGGTTGCCCACGGTGATATCGGTTGACTTATAACCAATAGCCGATACCGTTAGCACGTCAGCGGCTCCGCGTAAGGTTAGTGTAAATACACCGTTGGCATCTGTTGTCGTTCCTGTTGTCGTGCCCTTCACAACAACGGTTGCTCCCGGGACAGGCTCTGCATTACTGGTGATTGACCCGGTAATTCGGCGCTCCTGTGCCATGGCTGCTGTGCCCCCCAAAAGCATAAATGCCCCCAGTAATAAATACTGTAAGGTCTTGTAAAATTTTGTGTTCATAAGGCCGAGACCATTAAAGTGTTAAATCGAATCAATGTATATCGACTCTTTCATGTTTCAAAGTATATTTTGACTATTTCTGATTCTTGTATGATATTAAAATGTTAAATATTATAAAAATAATGAAAATGTACTATTGTAAAGTGTTGATTTGTAGAAAGTTGCAATTGAAAAATGTAATCTTTTGTATTTTTATATTTTTAAATTATAATTTTATACTATATTTCTAATTGTACGGATTCTGAAAAAATTATGTGTATAATGTACTTAGTTAATTGTCCGTATAAATACGATATGCTCATTTTTATTTAACTCAATTGCAAAAATTGTTTTAAGTAGTATTGTTAAAAATTTCAAGTAAATACTCATGGTTTGTCGAGTTTTAGCCGTTGCTTTTCTTATTATACTCAGTACTCTTGTGATTGCCTGTCGGTCGTCATCGGAGTCGCTCTTCACCCTGCTCCCAGCCGAAGACACAGGCATCACCTTTGCCAACCGCATCACCGATTCCGATTCGGTGAGTATTCTGGATGTAGAATATATCTATAATGGCGGCGGGGTGGCGCTCGGCGATTTTAACAACGACAGTCTGCCCGATGTGTTCTTCACCGGGAATCAGGTGCCTAATCGGCTCTATCTTAACAAGGGCGATTTTAAGTTCGACGACATTACCGAAACGGCGGGCATAGCTGGCAACGGAAAATGGTGTTCGGGCGCTACGCTGATTGACGTCAATAATGATGGCTGGCTGGATGTGTACGTAAGCGCTACACTCAGTAACGACGCCACCAAACGCCAGAATCTGCTCTACGTAAATCAGGGAGCCAAAAACGGGAAGCCGGTGTTTCTGGAAATGGCCCGCGAATACGGCATTGCCGATGATAGCCATACCACTAACGCCGCCTTTTTCGATTACGATAACGATGGTGATCTGGACCTCTATCTGCTCACCGACCGCATCGATGAGTATCCCAACGTGTATCGTGCCCGGGTGAATGATGGCTCATCACTGAATGCCGACCGCCTGTACCGCAATGACTTCGACCCGAAACGGGGCCACCCGTTCTTTACGAACGTATCTAAACAGGCAGGTATCGTACATGATGGCTACGGGCTCGGCCTGAATATCGTGGATATAAACCGGGATGGTTGGAAAGATATTTACGTGACCAACGATTACCTCTCCGACGATTTACTATACATAAACAACCACAACGGCACATTCACCGACCGGTCGGCCGAGACCTTCAAACACACGAGCAACACGGCGATGGGTAACGACGTGACCGATATTAACAACGACGGATTGGCGGATGTAATCGCGGTGGATATGATGCCCCGCGACAATTATCGCAAGAAGATGTTACTGGCTGCCAACAATTACCAGACGTACCTGAACAATGATCAGTTTGGCGTTAGCTACCAGTATGTGCGCAACACGCTGCAACTCAATCAGGGATCGCGCCCAAACGCCGGTACGCCAGCCTTCAGCGAAGTAAGTCTGCTGGCTGATGTGGCGGAAACAGACTGGAGCTGGGCACCCATGGTAGTCGACTTTGATAACAACGGGTTTCGTGACCTGCTCATTACCAACGGATTTCCGAAAGATGTGACCGACCGGGATTTTATGACGTTTCATGCCGAAAATGGAAAGATCGCCACGAAAGACTATACACTGGCTCAGATTCCGGTGGTTAAGATCAGTAACTACGCCTTTCGGAATGAGGGCGGCAACGTACCCACGTTTGCCGATGTTACCGAAGCATGGGGAATCAATAATCCGTCGTTCTCGAACGGTGCCGCCTATGGTGATCTCGACAATGATGGCGATCTCGATTACGTGGTCAACAACATCAATGATTCGGCCTTCGTCTATCGTAATAATCTCATCGAGCAAAAAGCAGCGAAGGCCAATTTTCTGCGCGTGAAGTTTGCGGGTTCGCCGCAGAACCGAATGGGATTGGGGGCCTTTGTAGAACTGCGCTACGGGAAAACTAACGATCAGCAACAGCTTTACGAACACAGCCCGTATCGGGGTTACCTCTCAACGGTAGAGCCCGTTGCGCACTTTGGATTAGGGGCCGAAAACACCATCAACGAGGTACGTATCACGTGGCCGGCTACTGGTTTGCAACCTGCCCGGCAACAAACGCTGCGTAATGTGAAAGCTAATCAGGTAATTCTGGCTGAATATGGCAAGGCTACAGAATCCGTTCGACCACCGACGAGCTCACCGGCCAGTTTGTTTAATGACGTAACCGACTCGCTGAAGGTGGCGTATCAACACACGGAACCCGAGTTTATTGACTACAATAACCAGAAGCTGTTGCCCCACAAGCTGTCGCAATATGGCCCGTCGGTGGCTGTGGGCGATATAAACGGCGATGGGCTGGATGATCTGTTTATCGGCGGTTCACGAGAAAAGCAGGGGCATTTCCTGATGCAGACCCAAACCGGTGCATTGGTGGAAACTCCCGGCCTGCCTACCCTGAACACGCCAGCCGATAAGCAACAGGAAGACATGGGTACCCTGCTCTTCGATGCCGACGCCGACGGTGACCTCGACCTCTACATCGCCAGCGGCAGCGTGGAAGCGCCCGCCAACACTCCCGCTTATCAGGACCGACTTTACCTCAACAACGGGAAAGGCACTTTCGCACTGGCACCGCCAGGTACGTTGCCTACCAATACCACCAGTAAATCATGCGTCAGGGCCGCCGACTTCGATCAGGATGGCGATCTGGATTTGTTCATTGGTGGGCGGGTCATTCCCGATGAATACCCTAAAGCCGCCTCCAGCCTGCTGCTGCGCAACGACAGTAAGCCGGGCCAACCGCGTTTCACTGATGTAACGGCGCAATTGGCTCCCGGCCTGAAAGACATTGGTTTGATCTGCGACGCCTTGTGGACCGACCCCGACAACGACGGTGACCCAGACCTGTTGCTGGTGGGCGAATGGATGCCCATCACCTTGTTGACCAATGAAAAAGGGCAGTTGAAAAAAGCTACCAATACCGCCCTGGGTAAAGCCATTGGCTGGTGGAATTCAATCACGGCCGGTGATTTCGACAACGATGGGGATATGGACTATGTGGCGGGTAACCTCGGCCTGAATGCCCGAATGCGCGCTACCACTACCGAACCCGTACGCATCTATGCGGGTGATTTCGACAACAACGGTTTCTACGATGCCATTCCTACCCTGTTTTTTCCCGATGCTGATGGGGGACGGAAAGAATACACTTTTCATGGGCGGGAAGACCTGATCAAGCAAATGATCATCATGCGGCGGCGGTTTCCCTACTACAAAGATTTCGCGCAAGCCAGCATCGATAAACTCCTGACGTCCGACGAGTTGAAAAATGCGCTGGTGCTGGAAGCCAATTACCTGGAATCTGCTTACATAGAAAACAAGGGTAATGGCACATTTGCGCTCCATCCGTTGCCTGTGCAGGCTCAACTGGCTCCTATTTTTGGTATGGTTGCCAATGATGTAGACCGCGACGGAAACCTGGATGTGCTGTTGGTTGGCAACGATTATAGCGGTGAACTACTGGCTGGTCGGTACGACGCCATGAATGGATTGTGGCTTCGAGGCGACGGAACAGGCCAGTTTACACCGCAATCAATTGCCAGTAGTGGCTTCTACGTACCCGGAAATGCTAAAGGATTGGCCCAACTAACGGGCAGCAACGGAACTGAACTAGTTGTGGCCACCCAAAATCGGGGTACGTTGCGGATCTTTAGAAACACAAAACCAGCCCGCCATCTCAGACTTCGCCCAACCGATGCAACCGCCTTACTGACCTTTGCCGACGGGAAAAAGCAAAAAGTAGACTGTAGTTACGGCAGCTCATTCTTATCACAGTCGGCGCGGGTCTTATGGCTTAGTCCTCAGGTAAAATCGGTTGAACTGACTGACTCCCAAGGGCGAAAACGCCAGGCAGGTTTGGTGGATGGTTTGGCGAAACAGTAGTGTTTCGGGCGCGGGTTACTTCAGAAAAGTGCGATACGTGTGGGCTATTCGGGTGGGGGAGACCTTGCACGTGAACAGCAACACAGCGGTAAGGTTGGCCAGTTGAACCCGTAGCCACGAATTGTGCTCGTATTTCCGGGCCGAAACCACTACGTCTTTCGGAATCACGGCGAATCGGGCCTGTTGCTCAATGCGGCGGATCATGTCAAAATCTTCCATGATGACAAAGTGCTCATTGAAACCACCAAGCTGATCGAACAAGTGTCGGGTGATAAATAGCGTCTGATCGCCGCCCCGGCTCATAAGTCCGCCAAAGCGGGTGCCGTAATTATTGACGCGCAACATCACTTTGTCGGAGTCGAAGCGGAATCGGTAGCGGCCAGCCTGATATCCAGTTGCCAGGGCTTCGGCAATATCGTGGGCAAAGTCGGGATGAATCTGTACATCGGCATGCACAAAATAAAGTACCTCGCCGGTAGCATGCTGAACCCCATAGTTCATCTGAGCCGCGCGACCTAACCGGGGCGACGTCAGCACGGTGGCACCGGCGCGTTGGGCAAGGGCTACTGTGTCGTCGGTACTTCCGCCGTCGATAACCAGAATCTCGGCAACCTGATGTTGAGCGTGGGACAGTATAGTTTTTACCATCCGCCCAATAGAGGCTGCTTCATTAAAAGCCGGGATGATTACGCTGATGGTCATGGTCTGCAAAAATCGTAAAAAACAAACGCCCGACAAGCTATTGACCTGTCGGGCGTTTTATTACTCCTTACTGAAGGAACTGTGTAGTTTACCCTTAGGCGATAAACTGACCGGCAATAGCCAACACGGCTTCTTTGGTCAGCGGCTCGTCGAACGATTCCGTTACGGCTTCTACTGATTTGCCAGAGATGCTGGTCAATTCAACACCAAGCTGATTGGTTACGTTGTCGCCGGCATAAATGGCTGCTGGCAGACCTGATGAATCGGCATTGGTAATCCAGCCTTTGAAACCACGCAGGGCACGAACCCGGGCCGCATGACGCGCTTCTACTGAGTGAATGTTGAGGGCTACTTCCAGAATAGCAGGCGCTGCAATCAAATTGCCTGCCTGACCTTTGTAGGCCCGTACACCTGTATCTTCAAACGCCTGAGCCAGGGCTGCATACGTTTGGAAATCAGAGAATACCGTTGGGAAAATACCTTTGCCGGTGAAGTCGAACGTTGGTTTGGCTACTGCCTGGCTACCCAGCACAGCTCTCAACAGACGAACGTGCGCTTCTTCGTGTTTACGAATCTGGCGGAAGATCATCATGTTCCGGCTTGGAATCAGGCCGGGAGTTTCGGTACCACGAACGTAGAATTCAGCTTCGAGGTATTCGAGTGTAAGGGCAAAGTTAAGTACATCGACCACACCCGCTGGCAGGCCTGACTGGCCGTAAGCGTTAGATAGGGCCGAGGCCATTACTACCGGAGCAGCTACGGCTACTTTGGCGGCTTTATTCGCCCACATGCTGAACATGTTGCGGCGTGATACATGAGCCAGACGGTCGAAAATCTCGCCATCGACGGACTCCAGCTCGTTGAGAATATTTTGCAGATTCATTGCTGAGTTTCTTTTTTCGATGAAAGATTGATTAACCTAAAGTGTAGGTGATAGTCTCCTGTACAAACGGAGCCACAATCGCTAACACGGCACCTGGCTCACGTGAGCGCTCCAGGCCCTGACCGTCAACTGGGGTGTCGCCCGCAAAAGCCGTTTCGAATGGGAACTGCAATTCGCTCAGTAAAGCTGCGTGGCGTGCTTCTACCGATACAATTTTGCCAGCGGTGAGCAGGTAGTTAGCCGTTTTCAGGAACTTACCGGCACCGTTGTAAGCTGTAACACCTACATCTTCAAACTGACGGGCAACGTCGATAGCTACTGAACGCTGTTTGAAGTTGATACCGCTGAAGTTAGGTGTCAGGCCTGGAATGGCGGCTGAACCCAACGCTGCTTTGAAAAATTCGCGGTGAATGACTTCATGGTCACGAATTTCCATGAACATGGTACGTTCCATGGATGTCATGCCCTCATACGGGTTGGCCAGCAACATTTCGTAATACGCTGCTTCGAGTTGCTCCAGAGCGTAGGCGTAGTTGAGGATAGCAATTTCGCCCGATCCTAAATTTACGGTAATGCCGTTGCTCATCTGGCGGGCATACTTATTCAGGTTGTTAACGGGAGTTGACGATACTGCTACCTCGTCATTTGGTGAGCAGGATGCCAGGATTCCACCCACTACTGCAGCCCCACCTACATAACGCAGGAACGACCGACGGCCCACACCTTCCACGCGGGTCGGCGACTCGGGCAATGTGTTAAGTTCTTCCATAATCGTAGAAATAAGAATCGGTTAATCTTTCTCCGGTTGTTCGGGAAAGTGTAGTGTATACGACTCTTACACGACTTTGGATTTTACATTCTGAGCATATGGGAAAAAAAACTTTTTTTTTGTTAAAACACTTGAATAACTACCCTAATTATATGTTTTGGTAACAAATTATTAGGGTAGTACTATTTTAACTCTATAGGGTAATATATATATTATGCCCTTTTTCCAGCTATTTTTTCAGCCATTTTGCAGGGTCAACAATAGGCATGGGG
Organism: Fibrella aquatica; assembly: GCF_041321135.1. NCBI lineage: Bacteria > Pseudomonadati > Bacteroidota > Cytophagia > Cytophagales > Spirosomataceae > Fibrella > Fibrella aquatica. Next base: position 319,603 of record NZ_JBGGWF010000001.1, read on the forward strand.
TAATTATCACCCAGTGCTACGTCATAATCGCTCAGTTGCTGGCGGGGCAATCGAGACACCATATGCACATCACGTCCGGGTACGTTGGCCAGTTCGGGAAGCCAGTGTTTCACAAACTCACCCTGCTCGTCGTAACGCGTTGCCTGACTGTAGATGTTGAAGTACCGGTCTTCGCGCGGGTCGTTGCCAACCCCGGCCACGTAGTTCCAGTTGCCCCAGTTACTGCACGGATCGTAATCGACCAGCAGGCTTTCAAAATAGGCCGCGCCCCAGGTCCAGTCAATGCCGAGATCTTTCACCAGAAAGCTGCCCACATTTTGCCGCCCCCGGTTGCTCATAAACCCGGTTTCGTTCAACTCGCGCATGTTGGCATCGATAAACGGAATACCTGTTTCCCCCTGTGCCCAACGCTGAAACAGGTCGTAGTCGTGCCGCCATTTCTTCTGCAAATCATGCTTAATACCGCTGGGTTTGAACAATCGTGAACCAAAGCGAAGGGCCACAAACCGGAAAAAATCGCGCCAGATCAGCTCGAAGATCAGCCAGTAGGTCGAGTCGTTGGCGCTACGTTCGTGTTCGTATCGTTTTACTTCGTGGTAAACAAGTCGCGGCGACAAGCATCCGTGGGCCAGCCAGGCCGAAAACTTGCTCGAATAATCTTCGCCCACCAGGCCGTTGCGGGTCTCTTTGTAAGTACGTATCAAATCGGTTGTCCAGAGGTAGCGTTCCAGCCGGGCAAGCGCTACGGTTTCACCGCCTTTGAAGGCAACGGCCGCCCGCGCATCGGTTGTGAAGGATTCCGTGAACCCGAATGTACCTAGCGTAGGCAGCTCACCCGGATCAATATCGCCGGGCATACGTACCTGATCGGGCGCTGGGTCCAGTTCACGAACTTCAGCCCTTCTCTCTACCTGATTGCGAAATTGGGTGAACACATCGGGCAGCTTGGCTACACCGAATGGCAGGTCGCGGATGTGGTAGAGCGTGCTGCCCCAGAACAACTCAATATCGATGTTCAATGGCTTCAACCGCTTCGACAGGGCCGATTCGGCATCCGTTTCTTCCGAAGTAACTTCTTTGCTGGCATATACCGCCGTAGCATCGATCTCCTCAGCCATATCGGCCAGAATACGGGCGGGATCACCCACGCGGATGATCAGGTCAGCGCCTTTTGATTGCAACGAAGCGCGCAGATCAGCTACGCATTCGAGCAGGAAATTGGTCCGGAAAATCCCGGTTTTTTTAACGCCAATGGCGGGCAACTCCCGGAATAGTTTGGGGTCGAAAATATAGACGGGTAATACGTGAAGGGCGTCGTTGCAGGCGGCCGAAAAACCCGGATTGTCGTGTAACCGCAGATCGTTGCGGAACCAGTAAAGTATGCGATTGTGAGATGCCATAGCGAAGTTACGTACCCAAAAGGGGGACAGTCTAGCAACCTCAGCCAATCGAAAAAGGTTAGCGATCGGTTCGGAATTTCCGCGCTTCCGTCCGCTAAAGCAGACGGCAATAGGTTGCAAGTCCCTTTGGGACTTTTCCGATCAAAGAATCCCGAAGGGACTTGTGTCTCCTTGCCGTCTGCTTTAGCGGACGGAAGCGGACGACTGATATGTAAATTTCCGGCAGAATTTGTAACTAGTAGTCGCTACAAACCCTCCGTATTTATGTCTTATGTCCGTATGTTAGTTCATGCTGTTTTCTCGACAAAAAACCGGGAAATTAGCTTATCCAAGTCTGTTAAAGATGCTATCTGTGAGCATATTATGGAAGAGGCCTGGAAAAAATCAATCCGACTTATGGCAATCAATGGACATGTTGACCATCTTCATTGCTTGATCAGTATTGGCCCAAAGCAATGCATCGCTGATATTATGCAAGCAATTAAAGGCGAATCAGCCTATTGGTTTAACAACCAGAGCGGACACGTTGAACTGAGCCGCCTGATATGGCAAGATGACTACTTTGCGGTTTCGGTAAGTGAATCGCATGCCCAAAGCGTGATCCAATATATCAACCGACAAGAGGAGCACCATCTGGGTATGACCTACTACCAAGAGGTACAACGCATGGCTGAGAAATACGGTTTTGACCTAAAGATTAGCAGCTAGTTCGTTGCCGTCCGCCAAAGCAAACGGAGCAACGAACTAAAAGTCCCGCCGGGATATAAAACAATAAGAAGAAAAAGTCCCGACGGGACTTGCAACCCGTTGCCGTCTGCTTTAGCGGACGGAAATCTTCCGCGTACTCACCGGGCCGTTCTCCAGATTCAGTACACCGCGGGGGCAGACGGATGAACAAATGCCACAGCCAACGCAGGACGACCGTACGATGTCTTGCCCTTTCTGGGCATAGGCGCGCACGTCGATGCCCATTTCGCAGTAGGTCGAGCAGTTGCCGCAGGAGATGCACTGACCGCCATTGGTAGTGATGCGAAAACGTGATTTGAACCGCTGAACCATACCCAGATACGCCGCCAGTGGACAGCCGAATCGGCACCACACGCGATTACCCATCAAGGGATAAAAACCCGTGCCGATCACACCCGCGAAGATGGAGCCGATCAGGAAGCCGTAGGTTTTACGAATGCTGTAGGAGTCGAGAAACCCGAAGAGGGCGCTTTGTCCCGAGAAGTAGCTGTAGAGGACCAGTAAGGTCATGACCACGGCGAAAACCAATACGCCATGCACTAGCCAACGCTCGATCTTCCAGGCTTTTAAGCTTTTGTCTGATAAATGCCGATACGGGTCGCCGAGGGTTTCGGCCAGGCCACCACAGCCGCAAACCCATGAGCAATACCAGCGTTTACCCACAAAATAGGTGATCGTTGGCACACCCACCGTCGAGAGGGCCGTGCCCCAGACGAACATGAAAATACCTAACGTACCCGCCTGTAGCTTGGCGTTAATTTCGTAGTCGAAGAAGAAGTCATAATCGAGGGGCCAGATGCTTTTCAGATCCTGATAGGGCGCATTCAGCAAGCTCATCACCTCAGGGATCAGGAACGCGAAAAACAACTGAAATGCCATGACCGACCAGGTGCGGTATTGCTGATACCGGCTGTGGCGGTACTTAATCAGCATTCTGACGCCCATTACCACCACCGCCACCGTGTACAGAAAGCCGTAGAGAAACCATTTGCTGGCCGGACCGCCGTTCAGCGCACGACTAAACGGATCGACCAGAGCGGTCCAGTTGGTAAGGTATTCGGAGTAAAAATAAAGCAGGATGTAGAACCCGATCAGGAACGTGCCCACGATGATGCCGATCCAGCCGCGATGGGTGGCGGGGTTGCGCATGATGCCGTTGTTGCGAATGCCGGGCTTGTCGTTCAGGCGGGGAAGCGCATAGAGCAACGTACCCAGCGATGCCAGCCCAATACTGAGCCAGAACCAAACGCCATGATCAGCCGGGCCACCCGTAGTGCTTCGTTTGGTGAGGTCGAACAGGTAGTCGTCGTAAATGACTGCTTTCCAGTTCTGTTTGGCTTCCTGTTCCTTGTTGTAGGTATCGATTACCCCGCGTACATCGCTGATAAAGCTGATGTTATTGCTATACGTTTTTCCCACCAGCGGTGCCAGCCGGGGTTGCAACACAGCCTGATGTTCTGGCTTCAGCGTTTGCTTCAGTACATCGTCGGTTAGTTGGAACTGGCCGAGGCTAAGCACATAGATAAAAGCGGCGAAGCCGACCAAAAACAGGCCAAGACCAGCGGGACGTAGAAAAGCGGGGAAGTGCATAAGGCAGGAGTATCTTCCCAAATATACGTGATGATGTTGGGGAAGGTTTGGATACTTAGTTTGGAGTTAAGAGTTTAGAGTTAAGAATTAAGAGTTGCCATGTTTTATCACTGTTTCTGGGAGCAGGCCAACTCTTAATTCTTAACTCTAAACTCTTAACTGAGAAAATGACCATCACCTTTATTGGCGCGGGGAATGTGGCCTGGCATCTGGCTCCGGCTCTCGAAAATGCGGGACATCATGTGTTGGCCGTCTACAGTCGACAGTTGACCCATGCCCGGCAACTAACGTCGATGCTGTATGACGCCCGGCCCATTTCAGACCTGAACCTGGCCGACAATCCATCGCAGTTGTTTGTACTGGCCGTTCCCGACAATGCGCTCGAGGATGTGTGCGCCCGACTGGTATTGCCCGAAAATGCCACCCTTGTGCATACCTCTGGCGGTTTGTCGCTCTCGACACTGCAAAAGCTGGTGAGCGTCTACAGCGACGTACCGGTTAAAACGGGCGTTTTTTATCCGTTGCAAACGTTCTCGCGCGGCCGCGCCCTGCTCGATTTTGAACAGATTCCGCTCTGCATTGAAGCTGATAATGCCGAAACGGAGCAACAATTGGTGACGATAGGGCAGGAGATGAGCACAATCGTGTATCTGGTTAATTCGGCCGAGCGGCGGGTACTACACGTTGCGGCAGTACTGGCCTGCAATTTCACCAATCACCTGATGGCGCTGGCTAAAGACATCACCGATGAAGAAGACCTTGAGTTCGACCTGCTAAAGCCGCTGATCCGCGAAACGATGCGCAAAGCCCTTGATGCCGATCACCCCGCCAATGTACAAACCGGCCCCGCCCGCCGTAACGACACGCAAGTCATCGAAAATCACCTAACGTACCTGCGCCCCCGCCCCGACATAGCCCGCCTCTACGAACTCCTAACCGAAAGTATTATAAATAGAACGCGAGGCTGATGGGTACGCGGATGATTAATGGGTACACGGATTGGCTCTGCAGCGCTGGCGCGAGTGTGTACTCGTGCCTTTTATGTCGCAAGCATTCGCTTGCTGCGCGAAAGCGCAATACGGTAGTATAAAAATTATGATAGCGCAAAATTTGTTTAGCCTGTACCCTTGCGCTTTCGCGCAGCAAGCGAATGCTTGCGATATAAAAGGCACGAGTACACACTCGCGCCAGCGCTGCAGAGCCAATCCATTTAAATCCCAAAATCCGCGTCAATCCTTTTAAATCCCTTTGATCCGCGTACCCATGTAAATCCGCGTACTATCAGCCCTTCTTCATCCCTTGATTCAGCGTGCGGATACGTCGGCTCAGGAGGCGGATGATGTTGCGGAGGAGTTCGTCGCGTTCTTCCATCAGATCGTAGAAATCGTCCTGATCTATACGGAACAACAGTACGTCGCCGTGAGCAATAACGGTAGCTGAACGGGGTTCGGCGTCGAGCAGGGCTAATTCACCAAACACATCGCCTTTACTCATTTCGGCCAGTAATTGCTGCCCGTTGTAGATACCCACGCGCCCGTCGAAAATGACGAACAGGCTGGTACCCAGATCACCTTTGCGCACAATCTCCTGACCATCGGCAAACGACACTTCGTTCATGATCGGGGCAATGCTGCCCAGCACGTTAGCGGGCGTGTCGGCAAACAGGCTGGTGCTTTTCAGTAGAAAAACCCGCTCAATGGTCGAGGTCGAGGCCGTCGTGGTAGAATGGTGCATGGCTTGGGAAGAGTCAGAAAGAACAGTATCGGCAACGGGACACAGGTTCACGGTCCAATCGGTGAAGGTGGCTACGCCGGTCTGGCAGATGTAGGTTTGAATGGGTTGCTCAACGGCTGGTCGGCTGACGAATGGATTCAGTAAGGCCAATCGGTCGGGGAGGAGCAATGCTGTGTCTGACAGGGCCAGCAAACCAGCGTAGACGGCTCTTGGATTGGTGACCGTTGTTTTTGACCCGGCCATGTTTTCCAGCAGTTCGAGTGAGTTGGCGCGGCGTTCGGCGGTCTGATGGCTAAGGCTCTGGCGAACGTTACGAACCGTTTCCCGATCATAAAGGCCCATTAGCAAGAGCAAAATACGATCCGTTACCACCGTTAGTTCGTAGTCGAGGGCATCAGCAAGCAAAGGGTCAATGGTCTCCGTTTTGCCATGAAGTAGCCGGTAAGTCAGAGCTAACTCGTCGGTCAACAGTCGATTGTATAAGATATTATCACGGTCGGTGGGTGGGTACGTGTTCAGGGCGTCGAGCAATGGGCCGCGCAGGGTTGGTGTTGCCTCGGCCAGTTGATTGAGCAGCCAGGTACGTGCCGGCTCTGTCCCGATTTTTCCGGCCACGCTGGCTATCCGTTTTATCAGCAGTCGCTGGCCCGACAGACCGCTAATCGGTGGAAGCAGCGCCAGCGCCTGCTCGCCCATCGCCACCAGGCTTGTCATGGCGGTGCGGCCATGGCGGCGGTGTGGCAGAAAGTCGACCAGCGCCTGTTTCAACGCCTGATCGGGTTGCCAGGCGGCTACGGGTATAGCTGCTTCGACTACTGCCGGGTCGGTTGCGCGTAAGCGTTGGGCGACAAACGGCGTCAGGTCGGGAATAGTCACCGCTTCGTTACCGAGTGTAGCCAGGCAATTCAGAGCGGTAATTTGCTGATCGGGCTGACTGGAAGTAGCCAGTTCATGTAAACTTTTTCGAGCAGCCTTATCGTGTTCATCAACGCGAAGATGACCAATAATGGCTCCTTCGCGCGCGGGCATATCAGCGGTGTTCAGCAACAGCCGGGCAATGTCGAGCGAACGGGTGGGCATGAGCGACACATTCCCCAGCGCCGTACGGGTAAGCTTTTCGGCCGCCTCCCGACGCACCCCTGTATCGGTGTCGTGCTGTGCCAGATTGCCCAGAACAGTCATCAGTGAAGGCATATGCAGCGGATCGGCAATGCTCAATGCCCGTTGTCGAACAACCGCTTCAGGGTGACTCAGCAACGATTCAACCCGTTTCTGAAGCGTTTCGGCGGGTAGGGAGTGGGCAAAGTCGAGCGCGTTGATCACGTCGACCGGATTAGGGCTGTCTAGCGCCTGCTCAATAAATGTGGCGGCCGTACCCCGCAGGGTTACCTCGTCGGGAGCCATAAACCGGCGACTGAGGGCATCCTGTAACGTGTTGATGTAGTGACGGTAGGTACGTTGCACAAACACAAACAGTAGTGCACTAAGCACAAAACCCGCCAGCAGTAGCCACTGGTACGATGATTCACCGATGGTGTAAACCAGCCAGAGCGCTAGCCCGGCCAGCGCAATACCCATTGGTTCGTACAGGCCTTTGGCCAGCGTATGCCCTTTCAGACGTTGCTGCGGAGGAAGTGGTTGAAACAGAACCAGCAACACCGGGTCGAAAATAGCGCGGCGGACCACCTCGAAGCTGATATACAGCAGGCTGAAGTACAGCAATTGCGCCGTTTCGCTGGTGGGGCGCCAGGCAATGAGTCCGTAGGCCGAAAAACCGACCGCTGCCAGTACGGGTAGTCCGCCGAGGGTGGGCATGATGCCGAATTTGTCGAGCACCCGGCGCGAGAACAGGGCTTTTACGGCCATAGCCAGCAGGTACGTTACACCCAGTATCTTGCCCAGCGCCTGCATCACGTCGCCCTGATCGTGAAATTTATGTTTTACGTTGATGAAGAATTCGTACTCGATACCCGCCGCCATCATGGCCACCGGTACCAGCGTGAGGCAAACGGCCGAGATGAGATCACTACCGCCAAAAAGCTGCTCTACCCAGGGGCGGGTAGTACGGCCGGCACTTCTGACGGGGCGCGCCGTAGCTTCAACGTTGTGGAGTTTAATGGTTCGGCTCGTGATGAGTAGAGCCGCGCCATAGCATCCGAAAGCAATTAACAGCAACCACACCAGTGGACCATGTCCGTGAATCAGCGCGGCAAGTAGGGCACCCAGCGCTTTGGCGGGCATATCGCCCGAGCTGATAACGCCAAACAAGCGCTTGCTTTGCCGCACATCGAACACCAGGGCCGACACCGCCCAGAACTCCAGATTGGTGAGCAGGTAAATGATCCGGTAACCAACCATAATGGCAATGGCTACGGCTACTGAGTGCCCAAACACCACAAAGGCGGCAATAACGCCCGTCAGGGTAATAACCGACCACAGCACGCGGGTGGCCAATTGTTGCAACGCCAGGTGATGTTCAAAATGCGCGTAGATCCGGCCCACCACAGCCATGCCCACACCCGACGCCATGTAGGCAATGGGTAAACTGGATTCGGGGTGGTTTTCGAGCAGCAGCACGTTGGCCGCTACGTAGACCAGCACGGTGCCGATACCCAGCAAAAAGTTGTGTAGAAAAAACAAACGAACGGTTTTTCCTTCCTCGGCCCGGATGCCGAGAGAACGATTGACCCGCTGTACTGAACCCGTTTCGACCATAAAGCAAAGAAAGCCAAAAACGGTCAACCATCGTCTCTTTCTCACAACGCAGATCTGGACTTAACAGTCAGATAACAGTCGAAAAGCAGGTGATCAGTAATAGACGCCTGGTGCACTACTTTTAGGTGAGTCGGCATACTGCTGTTCCTGTCCATAGCTTTTAACGTCTACCTCCTTATGAATCAATCTGTTTACACACGTTGCCGCTTCCTGCTCGTTGGTCTGGCATTACTGACGGCCATGAGTTGTTCGTCTAAAGAAGAGGCTAATACCGATGAGGCGTTTCAACCCACATTCAGGTTAATTCCCGCCGATACGTTCAACTTTAATTCGTTTGTCGACTGCAATATGGCCGAAGCCTGGGTGGGTGACACGTTCCGCATTTTTCCGGGCAAATACGGGGAAGATCCCTTGTGGGGTGATTCCCGCGAGTTGAAATTTGCCGATGGGCGCAATGCCGAAGAAGCTTTTTTGAGTAAGCAGGATGCATTTACGGAGCCAGCTATGCCCGTTAATGCGCCCGTTGGCCAGTCGGGATTGCACGGGGCCGTATGGTTCGAAACAGTGTATCAGGCTGCCAACGACAAATCGGGGCGGACCTTGTACGCCGTGTACCACAACGAAAACTACCCCAGTACGTTGCCCTATGATGCGAAAACGGGACGGGGCTATAAGAATGAAAATTGGCCGGAAGGAATTAAAGAGCCCGGTTCGCCATCTGCCGTTTGTCGAATTGGCATTATGAAATCAGCCGACGGGGGGCGAAGCTGGCAGAACAAAGGGCTGTTTCTGGAAGACAATCAACCCCGAATGATTTTGAGCCCCCACAACACGTCGAAAACGTTTGCCGGTGGTGTTGGTGACCCGTCGGCGGTTGTTAGTGGCGACTACCTGTATCTGTTCTACGGCGAATATGGCTATCCAAGTACGTATCAGCGGGCTGGGTATGATCCTGACAAAGAGCAAAGCGGGCAATGTATCAGCGTGGCCCGAATTCGCCTGACTGATCTCGACAACCCCGAGGGTAAAGCCCGCCGCTGGGACGGAAATGGCTTCAATGCGCCGCACGACGGAATTGGCGTACCTATTGCTTCCCTGCAAATTCCGAAAGCCAGCGGCGGTGGACCAACCTCGTCGCCCGAAGCGGGCTACTATTGGGGGCCGTCGGTCAGTTGGAATACGCACCTGAATGCCTGGGTAATGCTGATGGCGAAAGCAACCGGACCGTCGTGGGCGGGAAGCAGTGTGCATATTGCCTTCAATCCGCATGCCGATCTGGGTGAGGCCCTGCATTCACAGGCCTGGACAACGCCGAAGTTGTTGCTGGATCGCCCAGGCTATTTTTTGTGGTACCCGTCACTGCAACCTATGAACAACCCGGACGATCTGGCTGAAAAGCATACCTGTCTGCGACTGGGGCAACGAGCACGGCTATTTATTAAAAATATCCGTCCCGAAAAGAGCGTCTACATGTCGGCACATATTGTGGAATTCAACCGCTAGACGAGCACCCTTCTTTCAGGGTAGTTGTGAGCAGCGATTTTGTCATCGGTTGCGTATGAATTTATTTAGAAAGATTTCAAATAGATTAATTCATGTTGGTCATTAGCCCGTATCTTTGTGGTGAATAGAGGTTGAAATTTCTGCCTGATTATGCAATCGACGTACACTGCTGAATTATACCGTAACGAGAAAGGATCAACGTATCAGTGTGATCTGACAAACCGGATCGTTGTTCGGTTTATTGATTTTGACGTTCAGTTCAAAGTGCAGGACTTCGCTGCCTTCCGGCGAAAGGTCAATAATGTAGACATTAAGTCGATGTTATTCGATTTGTCGGATAACGGGGATTTTAAGGTGTTGGAATCACCCGCCAATCAGTTGTCTCGCCGCCTCACGCTTTGTGAAATTATTCAGTTGCGCGACCTACTGAATGGCACCCGTTTTGCCCTTGATCTTAAATCCATGTTGCAGGAAACGCTGGGCGAACTTGTAACTATTTGAGGATCAGATTTCGTTGTATTAGACTGATTCCAAATTTCTGACAACTCCTTTCTGCCGAAACAATTGGCAGATAACTTGTGTCTTTTAGGTAAGTAACGGCTTAAACTAAGTAGATATGAAAGATTTGCTTCGCATGCGCACCTCGTTAAAAGAGGAAATTGAAATTGCGTTAAACGCTCAGGTGAAAATGGAAGCCGAGGCTTCGAGCAAGTATTTGGCTATGGCCGCCTGGCTGGAGCTGAACGGCTACGAGAAATCGGCCAACTACCTGTATAAGCAGTCGGACGAAGAGCGTGCTCACAGCCTGAAGATTTTCCGGTATATTACTGAAGTGGGTGGTATTGCCATTACACCAACTGTAGGTGAAGTACAGCAGGAGTTTGCCAGTTTCCGGAGCATATTTGAGTTGGCGTTGCAAAGCGAAATCAACGTTACGCATGCCATCAACCGCATCGTTACCAAGTGCCGTCAGGTTGAAGATTATGCTACCGAAGAGTTCATGATGTGGTTTGTTAAGGAACAACGCGAAGAGGAACGCAATGCCCGCCGCGCCCTCGAACTCATTGAACTGATTGAAGAAACCAGCACCGGTAAGTTTGTGCTCGACAAAGAGATTGCCAAAATTGGCGACAACGACTAACGTACCTGAGTCATGAGTTTATAAAGAAAGTCCAGCCCCTCATCAGGAGCTGGACTTTTTCATTTTTCGTTGGGAGTGTCGTCAGGTCCCCGACCTGACGAAAAAAGGGTTCACGATCCCTAAACAGTCAAAAAAGTGCTTCGTCAGGGGGTCCCTGCCCCCTGACGAAGCACATTTTCATTTTTCGAGGATCAGTTAGTTGAAGAGCGACTGCACCTGCCAGATTGAGACGTTACCGAACCAGCGGTTTTGCGGTTGAAAACAGACGATTGGCGCTTCTTTGCATCGATCTGTACAGTCTATTTTGATCAACTCCACAGTGTCTTTTAAACCGTGGTCGCGGATCGACTCTTTCAACTGCTTACGCACTTCTTTGTGCTTGCTACACTTGCTGCCGTCGCACACAAAAATGGCTTTTTCGGGAAAAGATAGTTTATGACTCACGCGGGTCTCCTGACTAAAGGCGTTGATTGAGCCACAAAGATAGGGCGAATCGCTACGCACGGAATCGGGTTGATTACGCCACTGAATCGGTAATTACGGTCCGCCAGCTTTCGAGTTCGGGTTTACCCGGCTTCCGCTCACCGAACACCAGCGCCACATTCTGCCCCGCCTTGTCGAACAGTTCGAGGGCCGTGACAATGCCATCAGCCGTTGGTTTTTTAGTAAGCCAGACCTGATCGACCAGCGTTTCGTTCAGGTGGAGGTTAAACGCCGGATCGAGCACATTGTACCAGGGCCCCATCTGCACCAATTTCTTCACCGGCCCGGTATGGATCTGAATACAACCCGGGTTCGACACAAAAACCATGATTGACACCTCACGGTCGGCAGCCGTGGCAAACACCTGTTTCAGCACGTCTATCGACAGCAGTTGAGCGTGCCCTTCGGGGGCTAACCGCAAGCCTTGCTGCCGCCCCACGCCGTATTGACGAAGCAAGCCAAAAAATTCGTGCGTATCCTGCATAGCCAGCCAGGCAGCCTGAAAACCAGGTACGTCAATTTCCGAGTCAGGTACGTCGGCTACTTTTTCGTCGGCAGTTGCAACCGTCAGGGTATCGCTTTGGTCGTCTGACCAGAAGTCATCGACCAGCTTTCCATAGGCGGAGAGATCGGACTGGTCGGTGAGGTAAATTTTGTGGACCGCTTCGCCCTGCGCGTCGAAAAACTGAAGGCTACGCCGGTCGTTTTCGTTGACGGCGAATCCAAACTGCCAGCGGTTCATGAACAGCCGAAGATCAATGTCGGGACCCAGCACCAGACCCATGTGATTCGTAAACGACACCTTTTCGTAGATGCCTTTTCGTTCGTGAACCAGTACATCGTTGCGGGTCAGCGCCATGACGTACCCAAGCGTCGGTACCTGTTTGAGCAGGTCACGGAAGTCGCCCGCCAGCCGAACAACCGCCGTACCTACGGCGGTAACGAGCAGTTCGGCTTCGCTGACGCCCAGTTGTTTCGCAGCATCACGGATGCGTGATTTGGGATGTTGCTGGCGAAAATCGGCCCAGCGTTCTTTGAGAGAAATCGTGTCGGTCGTCATAAAGCAATGCGTTGTTTAGTGGCTGAAAGCAGCCTGAAAGTTGGGAATAGGAACAATCAGTGGACATTGATGGCAGGGATTATCGAGCAATTGCACCGGCATACCAAACACCCGTTCGATGAGGGGGGCGGTTAACACGTCGCGGGGTGTACCGTAGGCTTCGCACCGACCGGCCCTGAGCATCAGCATTTTATCGGCATACTGAGCGGCCATATTCAGGTCGTGCAACACGGCCACAACGGCGTAGCCCCGGCGGGCCATTTGTCGGGCCACATCGAGCATATGGTGTTGATGAAGCAGATCGAGGCCGGTGGTGGGTTCATCCAGCAGCAACAGTCCGTTGGGTACGTCCCAAACCTGAGCCAGCACACGGGCAAGCTGAACGCGTTGCTGTTCCCCACCCGAGAGCGTCGATACAATTCGGTCGCTGAACGGGCGCATGCCGACGGTATCCAGCGCGGTTTCGGCAATGGTGTAATCGGTAGCGGCCGGGTGCGAACCGTAGTGCGGGTAGCGTCCCATCAGCACCAGTTCACCCACCCGAAACGGAAAGGTCATGGTGTTTTGCTGATGCAGCATACCCCGGAAAAGCGCCAGTTGCCGACCCGTATAATTTTGTAACGGTTTGCCCAACATACTGAGCGAACCGGAAGCGGGGGTTGTTTCGCGCGCGCAGAGTTTGAGTAAAGTCGATTTCCCCGCGCCGTTTGGGCCGACAATGGCCAGCAGTTCACCCGCCCGCGCCTGAAACGAGACGCCGTTCAGTAGGGTACGCTCCCCAATTTTGTAGGTCAGTTGATTGGCTTGCAACATGGCTTAGGTCGTTGATCGTTCTTTAACGAGCATCCACAGAAAAACAGGCGTACCCAGCAGGGCGGTCAGAATACCAATGGGCAGTTCGGCCGGGGCCACGATGGTACGGGCCAGGGCATCGGCGGCTGTCAGCACGATAGCGCCACCCAGCGCCGACCCGATCAGCAACCGTCGATGGTCGGAGCCAGCCACCAGCCGGATCAGGTGTGGAATAACAAGCCCCACAAATCCGATAATACCCGCCACGGCCACCGACGTACCCACAGCCAGCGTGGCCAGCACGATAACCCGGCGTTTCAGGCCGGTCACGTCGACGCCCAGCATCGCCGCCTGACTTTCGCCGAGCGCCAGCAGGTTCAATGATTTGGCCAGACGAGGCAAGCCCAGCAACACAACCACTGTAAACGGTAGTATAGTCAGTACGGTGGTCCAGCTTGCCCCGCCGAGGCTACCCAGCGCCCAGAACGTGACGGTGCGCAGTTGCTCGTCCGTGGCCAGGTACGTTAGCAGGCCTGTTAACGCCCCCGCCAGTGCATTGATAGCGATGCCCGCCAGCAGCATGGTCGTTACCACCGACCGGCCCGCCACCCGGGCCAGCCGGTACACCACTAACGTAGTGCCGCAAGCCCCAGCAAACGCTACCAGCGACAGGGCGTAGTAACCGAGCAAACCCGTCAGTTTCTGAAATAGCGTTACTTCTAGTACGATCATCCCGACCGCCGCCAGCGAAGCCCCCGACGAGATACCGATCAAACCTGGATCGGCCAGCGGATTACGAAACAGGCCCTGCATGGCAGCCCCCGCCACGGCCAGCCCGGCCCCGATGAGTAACCCCAGACAAACGCGCGGCAGGCGAATGGTCAGCAGAATGGCGGTCTTTGTTTCGTCGACGGCCGGAGTCAGTCCCAGCCAATTTTCCATAATAGCAAACACTTCAGCCGGTGAAATAGCTACCGCGCCTACCCCAACCGACAGCAGCATGGTTACAACGAGACCAACAGCCAGCGCAGGCATCAGCCAGGGCCGATGCAGCGTTGCCAGGGGGGCGGTTGGCCGGGTTGTTGGCGTGGGTGCGAGCGTGGTAGCTTCCATGATTACAGCGTGCCGTTCGGGCCAATTTTTTGGGCCAGTTCACCAAGCGCTTTGCCCAGTCGTGGCGTGAATCCGGTTAGTAAATGACCGTCCATCGTTACGAATCGCTTGTTTTTACCCGCGCTGGTCTGCGCTACGCCAGGTACGTTCAGCAGCCCATTAGTACCGCCCAGACTCTCCAGGCCGCTGTCGAAAAGCAGAATAATATCAGGATTAGCGGCTACGAGTGCTTCTGTGGTCAGCGGTTTAAAATCCTCGAACTGGGGCGTTGCGTTTTGTCCACCCGCCAACTCGATCATCTTTTCGACTGGTGTTCCTCGTCCGGCGACGAACATGGTACCAGCACCACGAGCGTAAATGAACAGCACTTTCGGGCGGCCGGAGGCCTTCTGTACTTTGGCCACTTCGCCTTCCATCCGGCGAATGATATTCTTAGCCTTGCTGGGTACACGGCAGGCCGTGGCAATGTCAGTAATCAGCTTTTTGGTGCCGTCTATTGAAAAGTCCTGCTTAAAAATGACCACCTGAACGCCCGCCGAACGCAGTTGGTCAAGCACCTCCGCTTTAGCCCCTGCTTTTTCGGTGGTCAGTACCAGCGTTGGTTGTCGTGCCAGTACGCCTTCGGCAGCTATGTTTCGGTTATGACCTACTTTGGGCACTTTTTGCAGACTTTCGGGGTACGTGCTGGTCACGTCGATGCCCACCAGTCGGGCCTGCAAGCCCAGGTCGCACAGGATTTCGCTCACCGTTCCATCCAGCGAAACGATCCGTGGCGGGGTTTGTGCGCGGGCGGTTCCAATGGCCAACACGCAGACGAGAAGGAAAATCTTTACGTAGTTCATTGTTCGTGAGTTTTATGGGGGATTGATTCGGCGAAAGCCTCGCGAAGCTGGCGCGAGCATCTGCTCGTGCCTTTCATTTAGCAAGCATTCGTTTGCTGCCCGTCAGGGCAATCCAATAGAGCATCTGCATCCGCGTATTATCCTGACGGACTGCAAGCGGATGCTTGCGCTATGAAAGGCACGAGCACATGCTCGCGCCAGCGATGGGTTCGGATTAGCCGACATAACGATCAGTTCAGGCGTTGGCTCAAATCCAGAATACGTTCGGCTTCCAGTATCGGGGCCGCTTCGTTGAGCAGGGCGCAAAGGCTCGTCAGATCGTCGTCGGAAAACAGCAGGAAGTAGTTCGGCATGGGCGTGGGCAGCATAAACTCCTTCCCGTGCGTCGTACTGACCGGGCGCATGGCCCGCCGGTTGTGCATCATCTCAGCAAAGGCGTCGAACTGATCGAGCGTCAGGCAGAATAGCGAGTTCTGATAAGCGATGTTGATCGTGCGGCAACCGGCACACATACCGACGTACCCAAATTCGGTTTCGGCAAACGTTCTAAACTTATGGTTGTGATGCATAACGAGCGTGGTTAGCCGGTTGCCCGGTTGGTTAGAAAATAGAGTTGATAAAAACGGGAGTGGTGCCTGCGCGGGCGGCTATTTCGTGACAACCAGCCGCCACGCCAGGACTTGAATCACCGCTTTGGCGGCAAGGTCAGTTAAGCTTCGTAGAGCCGTCGGGTTGGTAGGCGTACCGGAAGGTGTAGAACCGGGACCGGCTGGTAGCGGTAGGAGCAGCCGGTGCGTTTTCGTAGTAGCTCAAAATTTCTACTTTGGCGTATTTGCCATCACCCGTTCTGACCACCAGTACCCGACCCGGAATCGGCGAGACGATGTTCGTTGATGAGTTATAGTTGTACCAGCCATTTCCCGAAACGGCCGGAATAGCCAGCGCTGATGCGCTCTGATCCTGCGCAAACGTAGCCGAGGCCGGTACAGTCGTCAATTCCTCGAACGTACCTGTGTAAACGTATGCGCCTCCCTGCCCGCTGCGAATGGCTCCGCCGTTCACAATAATGCTGGTGCCCCGGAAACCAACATCCCATTTGTTGGAGGCAGAATCGGTACTGGCAATGACTTTGTTCTCGCGCAGACTGTAGAACGTGTATTTATTGGTGGAGCCGGTTGGCCGCCCCGTAACTGGGTCTACACCTGTGGTTGGGTCGGCGGCCAGATTGCTCACCGTTTGCGCCTGAACAGGAACAACAGGTTGGGTAACGTCTTCTTTTTTACACGCCAGAGTAGTGGCCAGTGTAGCTGTTAAAAGCAGTAGTTGACAGGTGATTTTCATCGGAGTAAATCAGTGTAAATGGTTGATTGTATTGAGTTAATGACATAGATCGCCCCTACCCAACAGGAGGGCTATGCGTCAGCTTTTTGTACTGAAAATTTTTACGATAAAGTCCTGATTTGTTAGCTACGTACCCGCAACGAATAGGTTACCGGGGTCTTGTTGGCTGTTGGGGGTTGGGCTGATGAAACAAGCGCGCTTTTTCTGGCTTTTTTACGTCGGCCCCACCAGATCAGAAAACCGGTGACGGGTAAACTGGCGGCCACCAGCGAGAGTAAAAAAGCCAGCACTTTCCCCGCAAAACCCAGAATGCCGCCCGTATGAATATCATAGGTCATTCTAATAAGTTTATCGGCTGTGTTGGCATCTTTTAACCGGCCATACACATTGGTTACGGGAATTTCTTTTAGGGTGTATTGATCGAAATAGCGATAATCGATACTCCAGAAAACGCCCTCCCGGCTGTTTACGTTGGCTCCGATTGTCGAGGAGTCTGACTCGATCGCATGTACTTCGAGCGAAACGGCATTCGGGTTTTCAGCACGCATTTTTTCCCAGACCAAATCAGTAGCCGGTTTGCTGAAATTGGTGGGGATGGCTTTTTGCGAAACAGGCTCGGTGAATAGCAACGATTTTTCGCCACCTGTCGCCGTATAAACGAGATACGTGAACCATTGAATACCGAAAAAAATACCCGTAACCGCGATGATCAGTAACAGAAACGAACAGTAAAAGCCTACGATATTGTGTAAATCGTAGTTTTTGCGTTTCCACCGGGTAACGTCTTTCCAGCGAAACCAGAAACGCTGTTTGGCAGCCGCTTTGTTTTTTGGCCACCACAGAACAAGGCCTGTAATGAGCAGAAACACAAAGATCAACGTAGCATATGACGTAATGGGCTGACCAATTTCGGGTGGGAGCCACAGGTAATAATGACCATTGAGCACCCACCGGAAAAAGGTTTCGTTCATGTTCTGAACGTGGATAATCTCAGCCGTGTAGGGGTTGTGGTAGATCACGTAATAGTGCTCAGGATCGAATCCAAAAAAAATAGATTCGACGCTACGCCCTTTGGCCGGATAATTAATGGCGTGCAAATGCAATTTGGGCAATTCTTTCCGGGCTACTGCCTCAAAAACAGAGGGAGGAAGAATCTCTCGCTGTTCCTGCTTTACAAAACGAAACGGTTGTGTAACGTCCTGAATCTCTTGTTGAAACGCATACAGACAACCCGTAATGCTCACAATAAACACCACAATGCCGGAGGATAGCCCGAGCCAGAGGTGAATTTTCCCTATGAGTTTTTTGCCTGTCATGCCAGCGTCAGATTGATGTGTATATCGCTTAATTTTCGAGAGAATTTTTTAGACAGGATTAACAGGATTTATTTTTGCATTAGAGCAATTTCGAGTAAAATCAAATCCTGTAAATCCTGTCTAAAAACTATCTAGAATCTGTAATTGATACTTAAACGTGCGTTTCGGTGTGCCTCTGCCTGCCAGTAATAAAAGTCGCTGAACGAGTAGTAGGCTCCCGATAGCAACGTGGCGTTGAACAGATTGTTTACGTTGAGCGCCACACCGAATTTGCTCATCTGATAGGATACTGCTCCGTCGAAGCGGGTGTAATTCGGCATCGTTGCGTCGAGGGCTCGGTCGTAAGCACCGTACCAGGCCGTACGTCCGGCCGCGTGCTGAGCACCGAACGATACACCCAGGCCCGTTGCCTTACCCGACTGCACCCGATAGTTCAACCAGGCATTGGCAATATGCCGGTCGGTGCCGGGTAGCTGTTTGTCAACCTGCTGGTTTTCTGTGTCTTTTGTTACTTTTCCATCGGTCAGGGCATAGTTCATCGTGACATCGAGGCCAGGGAAAAGTTGTCCGCGAACATCAAATTCCAGCCCTTGTGTTTGCGTCTGACCTAACTGAATCGAGAAAAATTGATTCTGGGGATCGGGTGTCAGTACGTTGTTCTTGGTTATCCGGTAAGCGGCCACCGAAGCCGTCCAGCGACCATCGAACCATTCTTTTTTCAGGCCAATCTCTTTGTTATCGCCCGTGATCGGGTCAAATCGTTGCCCGGCGAAACTGGCTCCGGCCTGTGGCACAAAAGACTGATCGTAGACTGCGTAGAGGCTTGTGGTCGGATTCAGCGAATAACTCAGTCCCAGACGTGGGGTAAATTTCTCGGCTTTTACCGAGCCTGAATACGGGTCTTCGTCGTTGGTGGTCGTGTATCGACCGGCCAGCGTCAGACGGAGCTTTTCGTTGAACAGCCTGATCTCATCCTGTACATAGATGGCCGAATACATGTTGTTGTAGTGTACTGCCCGCTGCCGTATATCCAGACTACGGTCATAGTTGGGGTAAGCACTGCCAGGTACGTTGCCATACACCGGATTGTATACATTGAATCCGACCCGGCCTGTAATGGCTCCGGTTTGGGCGAAATCATGGTAGTAATCTTTATCACCCATGTCGATGCCCGCTAGAATGCGGTGTTTGATGCCGCCGGTCTGTACATCGCCGTTCACAAAAAACTGCCCCACTTTGGTCATGCCCAGAATATCCCAGTTCGAGATAGTCCGTTGCAGCGTATCGCCTTTGAAACCAGACGCCCACAGGCTTGACCCCAATTGATCGTAGTGCAGGTAGGCGAGTTGGCCGGTGAATTTCCAGTTATCGTCGATGCTATGCGAGAACGTAACAAAGAGCGACTGGTCTTTGATGGTATTGGCCTTCATGTTGCCTTCCAGAATCGAGAAATCGTACGGTAAATCGCCTACTCTATTGGGCGAGAAAACGTAATTCGAGCCAATAGGCGACATGTTGACATACTGATAGGTGTATTCGGCTGTCAGTGAAGTTCTTGGGTTGATCTGGTATTTGATCACGGGCGCCACCGACACTCGGTTCGTGTATTCAAAATCGCGGTGTGTGCCTTTCATCTGACCCATCAGGTTGAGCCGGTACTGTAGTTTTCCGTCATTACTCAGTTTACCGTCCAGGTCCAGCGTGTTGCGGTACAGGCCGAAACTGCCTACCGTCATGCCAAGTTCTGCTTTAGTAATACCCGTTGGCTTTTTCGTCACCACGTTGTAAAATCCGCTGGGTTCGCCACTAGCCAGCATAAACCCGGCCGGCCCTTTCACAAACTCAATCCGCTCCACCATGCTCATATCTTCGGTGAGTGGACCCCAGGTTTCCTGCACATTCATGCCGTTCCGGAAAGCGGCAATGCGCGAGCCACGCATGACAATGCGAGCGTACGTTTCCCAATGTTCCGATTTGGTAGCGCCACTCACGTTCCGAATCACCCCTTCCGACATATCGAAAATTTGCTGGTCTTTGATCGTCTGCGCGGTAACAACCTGAATGTTCTGGGGTACTTCGAGCAGGGGCGTTTTCAAGCGCAGCGAGATAGACGGGTAATCCGTTACGTACTTGCTTGGATTGGCCATCACCAGCACTTCCTGTAGTTGTTTGGCACTTGATTCGAGCATGAAATCAAGCGTAACGGTCTGGTCAGCCTCAACGGCGACTTGCTTATTTTCAGCTTTCAAGCCCACGAAACTGGCCTGTACGGTATAGCTACCGGCCTTCAGATTCTGGATTTGGTAATTACCGTCGGCATCGGCAACTACGCCTTTGTTGCTACCCTTTATAACGACATTGACAAACTCGGCGGGTTGATTATCTGAGGTAGTGATGCGCCCTTTTATCGTGGCGGTCTGCGCAGTAGCACAGAAGCTGAAAAGCAGGAGCGATATGGTCAGTAAACGGTTCATTCAGGTTGTATTTTTATTTAATCAGACTTGTTTATTGGTAAGCTTGCGTGCCCAGTTCCAGCGGAGGCTGGCGTACCAGAGCCGTCCGGCCAGTGAGGGAATGAATGGTGAATCGGTGTAGCCCGTCAGATTGTCGATGCCCGCCTGGATGGTGAGCGCCTTAACGGTTTTGGACGCGGTGACGTGCCAGGTAACGTACCCGGAAACGTACTCGCCAGCCTCGTCGAGAATCAGGTTTCCGTTGGTATCGGCGAAGCCGTAGCGGTTCCTGTACACGCCCCGCAACGATGCCGACAGGCCACGTTTAGGCAGTTCATAGAAGAATTTCAGGTTGGCCATGTGCCGCGACCGGTTCAATAAACCGCCGTATTCAGCGGGTTGAACGCGCTCGGTAACCAGCGTCAGCGGGTTCCGCCGGAATACCTGCCCGTTACGGATATGCTCAATCACGGTTTTGTCTCTGGCATCCAGAAACTGGTAGCCGCTACTAACCGTCAGTAACCCCGTGCCCACCATCAGTCGGTAGCGGCCATCCAGTTCTATCCCCTGCGTGAATACCTGGTTCAGATTGGTGTAGCTGAACACATTTTGGCCGTTTGTTTTGCGGGCCACCACCTGCGTTTCAATCAGATCGCGAATGTCGTTGCGGAACAGGTTGACCGACAGAAGGAGCGGCAAATCGTGTCTCTTCTGGAAATCAGCCACAGCCCCTAGATTGAAGGCCGTCGAACTTTCTGCTTTGATGCTGCCGAAGCGGGCGGGGTCGAGCAAAATGTCGGCAATTGCCCCCTGTTGCTGTAAACGGGCAATACCGGCCGCCACTTCCTGCGTGCCAAAGACGCTATAACCAGCCACGGCATTATCGAAGTTGAGGTAGAGTTGCCGAAAATCAGGCGCTTTGAAGCCCACGCCCGCACTAGCCCGTAAAGCCACTGTCTGACTCAATTCATACCGCGCCGACAGTTTTGGGCTGAGTTGAGCCGCGTATTGGCTGTGTGCGTCGAAACGCCCTCCGGCAATGAGCGTGAACCGTTGGGTCGGCACCCATTCGAACTGGGCAAATCCGTAGCGGGTCGTAAACTGCTGCTGACCGGGGTAGCGGGTGGCCTCGACGCTTTCGCCGATGAACCCCGCCCCTACGGTCAGGAAGTGGTGGTTCTGGATGGTTCGCTCCGTGACTACCTCGGCCCGGTTAAAGGTCTGCCGGAAATAGCTATCATCGTAGGCTTCGCGGGTGTCCTGGTACGATAAGCCGGTGGTGGTTTGGTAGCCGGTTCGGTAATAGCGGTAGGTCAGTTTCCACTTGTCCGACACCTGATGCGTCAGCACCGGGTTGACCGTGTACTCGCGAACGGCGCCCTCGCCCGTTACCAAACGCTGATCAGTCAGGCTGAAGGCGTTGTCTTGTTGTTCAGCGAAATAGCGACCTGATACGCTCAGTTTCAATCGTGAACCGAACGTTGTTGTCAGCCGACCGCTCAGCGTGTGATTCAGAAATGGCGATACAGTAGCGCCCGCTGTTTCCGGGTTTAGGTCATAACCGCTCGACTGGTAGCGATTCCCGAAGAGATACAATCCCGTTTTACCCGCCCGAAGCGACACGTCGCCCGTCAGATCGCTGGTTTGGTTAGTCCCGTAACGCGCCGACAGGCTACCGCTTGTTCGTCCTGGATTATCAGTGATGATGTTGACAACGCCTGCCAGCGCTTCGGATCCGTACAAACTAGACGACGGCCCTTTCACAATCTCGATCTGCTTGATGTTGCCAACTGTCAGACGGCTCAACTCAAGTGTCCCGGCCGTGCGACCAACCAGCGGCTCGCCGTCGACCAAAATCAACGTGTAATCTGGGCCAAAGCCCTGCACCTGTAATCCCTGTCCGTGATCGTTCACGATGGCCAGCCCCGTCTGTTCCCGCAGAATATCGTTCAGCCGGAGACTTCCCGACTGCCGAATCTGAGGCTGGCCAATCACCGTGACTGGCATTGGCAATGAACCTACCTGCCGTTCGGTCCGAGTGGCGGTAACCACTACGGCGTCCAACTGCTTCAACCGCACCGAATCGGGCTGTTGCGCGGGCAGTTGTTGTGCCGACAGGATAAGTAAAGCCAATAACATCGTTGAGCGAATCAGAAAGTTCGCTGCAAACGTAGACCTTGTTTATATTTATTCCAAATAAAAGCAGGATCTATTTAGAAAAAATCTAAATAATTCATTTTCTGCTCTTGTACTGAATTTGATCGGGTGGGCAAATAGTGACAATTCATGTGTCGAGACAAAACCAGTTCATCTGACTTTATGGTCAGTCTGACCTCCTCTTCTTACAGTTCGGCCCTAAACTGTTTTGGGGTCACACTTTTGGGCTGAGTTTAGAGTCCTGAAACGGGCGTGGGGAAGGGATAAACAGAACCCGTATGTCGCTTACGATATCCCGCTACTCCGGTTGCCGAGGCATGGGGGCAAATAGTACCTGATGTATCTACTCAATACCGCCGGATTAGAAAAGTGGCAGAGTTGAACTTTATTTAGATTTTGCGAATTGATTTGATCAACTGTTTAAAGCAATTGATCAAACCTCATACCTTCAGTTTCGTCGCCCATAACTAACCTTACCAGACCCTGGCGTGTTTACCTTCAGGAAACCCATGACGATTAAAATCCCGTAATTCTGTAACGTACCACTCACTTATTGGTACCGTATAAAAAATAAACGGGGCAGGCGTGCGGAACTCTGTTTGTTGTGCGTATAAAATCTGGCGTAGGCCCAATATGAAGCGGTTAACTCTTACATTATGAAACAACATATTACGCAGCCTACTGGTAGATTGGGTATTCTGCTTCCCGGATTGGGAGCCGTGGCAACAACGATGATCGCTGGCGTGGCCGCCATCAAAAAAGGCCTGTCTCAACCGGTCGGCTCGCTGACTCAGATGGGGAATATCCGGGTGGGTAAACCATCGGATAACAACAGCCCACGCATCAAAGATTTCGTGCCTATTGCTGAGCTGAATGATCTCGTGTTCGGTGGTTGGGACGTCTATTCTGATAATGTGTATCAGGCTGCTGTTCAGGCTAAGGTGCTGGAAATAGGCTTGTTAAATGCTGTGCGCGAAGATCTTGAATCGATCGTGCCCATGAAAGCAGCGTTTGATAAGCGGTACGCCAAAAACCTGAACGGTACCCACGTTAAAGAGGCCGCTACCCGCTACGAACTGGCGCAGGCACTGATCGATGACATCGAAACGTTTAAGGCAACCAACGATTGTAGCTGCCTGGTCATGATCTGGTGCGGATCAACGGAAATCTACTTTGAAGAGAGCGCCGTGCACAACAGCCTGGCCAGCTTTGAAGCCGGTCTGCACGCCAACGACCCTGCCATTGCACCGAGCATGTTGTATGCGTATGCAGCCCTCAAATGTGGCGTGCCGTTTGCCAATGGAGCGCCCAACTTAACGGTCGATATTCCGGCTCTGCTGGAGTTATCGCACATCACCAATACACCCATTGCCGGTAAAGATTTCAAGACGGGACAAACCCTGATGAAAACGATTGTGGCACCGGGTCTGCACGCCCGGGCGCTGGGCGTTTCGGGCTGGTTTTCGACCAATATCCTCGGTAATCGCGACGGGCTGGTATTGGACGATCCCGATAATTTCAAGACCAAAGAAGTATCGAAACTGAGCGTACTCGACGAGATTTTCAAGCCTGAGCAGAACCCCGAATTGTATGGCGAGATGTATCATAAGGTACGTATCAACTACTACCCACCCCACGGCGACAACAAAGAAAGCTGGGATAACATCGACATTTTTGGCTGGTTGGGGTACCAGATGCAGATCAAGATCAACTTCCTCTGCCGCGATTCTATTCTAGCCGCCCCACTGGTGCTCGATCTGGCTCTGTTCATGGATCTGGCCAAGCGGGCCGAGATGGGCGGTATTCAGGAATGGCTGTCGTTCTACTTTAAATCGCCACAAACAGAAGACGGCAAGGCTCCCGAACACGATATTTTCAAGCAACTGACTACGCTGGAAAATACGTTGCGGTTTATGATGGGTGAAGATCTCATCACACCACTTGAGCTGGAAGCTTTCGAAAATTTTTCTCAGACCGTATAAGTTATGCATAAACTGATAGCCACCGGGTTGGGCATCGGCTACATCCGTAAAGGCGGAGGAACCGTAGCTTCATTGGTCTGTTGCGGCGTATGGTACGCCCTGCACCCAAGTGTGGCCCAGCCGGGTGGTTATCTGGTTATGGTTCCCTTACTCATTACGCTGGTGATAACGGCGGTCGGTATCTGGTCGGCAAACGTAGTGGAGGCGGAGTGGGGAAAAGACAGTTACCGGGTCGTGATTGACGAAGTAGCGGGCATGTGCCTTAGCCTGCTTTTTGTTCCCATCACGATCAAAAGCATGCTACTGGGTTTATTTCTGTTTCGCCTGTTCGATATCGCAAAGCCATTCGGTATCCGAAAACTGGAGAAATTACGGGGCGGATGGGGCGTTATGCTCGATGACCTGCTGGCTGGTCTATACGCCAATATAGTTCTGCAAATGGCTCTGGCTTTCAGTCTTTTATAAAGCAAATGCGCACTTTCGCCAAAGTACAAACCACCTCGCTGGCTGCCTCTGTTGTTGACTTTCTGACCACGGTTGTCATCGTTCAGTGGTGGCATTACTGGTTCATCGTTGCCAGTGTGCTCGGGGCTGTTTCGGGGGGGCTTGTCAGTTTTGGTGTTTCTAAAAAATGGGTATTCGCTGATAATAAGCAACCCATAGGGCCGCAATTTGGGCGGTTTGTTCTCGTTTGGCTGGGCAATGCCGGTCTTAATGCCGGTGGCCTGTTTGTTGCTACGCAGTTTATGGATGTCCAGTATCTGGTAGCCAAAACGACCGTAGCCGTTTTAGTTGGCGTAAGCTACAATTACGTCTTACAGAAAGACTTTGTCTTCAGTTTGTCATGACTTCATCACTACGTAAGGTATTTCGGTATTCGGCCCTGTTGCTGAGCGGACTACTATGGTTGAGTAGTACCCTAACCCGCGCACAGACGACTACCGTTACCGGCACTATCGTAGATGGCAAAACCGGGGAACCTCTTTTGTTTGCCAACATCATTTTTGTGGGCTCTTCCATTGGAGCCACTACCGATGATGAAGGCCGCTATTCGTTGAAGGGCGCCGGTAACTTTACCAAAGTGGCGGTATCTTTTATTGGCTACAAGCCCTACACCAAAGAAATTACGCCCGGTATTACCCAAACCCTGATTATCAAGCTGGAAGCTGACTCGCAGGTACTCAATGAATTGGTAGTTCGGAGCGGTAAGCGGGAACGTTACCGCAACAAAGACAATCCGGCCGTGGAACTGATTCGGAATGTGATCAGCCGCAAAGAGCAAAATCAGATCGGAAGCTACGATTACGCGGCCTATGAAGAATACGATAAACTCCAGTTTTCGTTAAGTAGCGTATCGACCAACGTTGCCGACCGTAAGATTTTTCAGAAATACCGGTTCCTGCTGGCCAATCGCGATACAACCACCCTACCGGGAAAATCGCTGTTGCCCATTTACCTGGAAGAAAAACTGGCCGAGCATTACTTCCGCAAAAGCCCCGGCCGAGAGAAGGTCATTGTAAAAGGAAACAAGCGGGTCGATTTTGGCGAGTACTTCGATAGCAACGGACTTAGCATTTACCTGAATCGGATGTATTCGAAAGTCGATATTTACTCGAATGCCATCTTCCTGATGACCAATCAGTTTCTGAGTCCGATTGCCGGTAGTGCGCCCACCTTTTACCAGTATTTTCTGGCCGATACCATCACCGTTGGCAATACCAAACTGGCTGGTCTGCACTTTGTACCGCGCAACACCACCGATATGTTGTTCGAAGGCAAGATGTACATCACCCTGGACGGCAATTACGCCGTTCAGCGCATCAACCTCTCGGTAAACCCCCGCATCAACCTGAACTGGGTACGTGACCTGCAAATCCGGCAGCAGTTCGAGCCCAACACCGACGGTAAATATTACCTCAGCCGGAGTGATCTGCTCGCCGATTTCGGCGTGAGTAAGAGCAAAGGCGGCGGTATCTTCGGGCAGCGAACCCTATCGTACCGAAATTACAAAACCGGTCAGCCTCAGACTGAGGCGTTCTATGATGGTCCGCCTCAGGTAATGGACACGCAGGCCGACACGCAACCCGATCAGTTTTGGGCTTCTAACCGCCACGATACGCTCTCGGCCGCCGAATCGAAGGTGTATGCCAACATCGACAGCCTGAAACGAATGCCATCGTTTCGGCGCACTATGCAAACGCTCACGTTCCTCTTTGCGGGCTATAAATCGTTTGGTGCCTTTGAAGTTGGTCCGGCCAATACCTTCTACAGTTTCAACCCCATCGAAGGCTTTCGACTCCGCATTGGCGGGCGCACCACACCGGAGTTGAGCAAACGCTACTATGCCGAAACCTACGCCGCTTATGGTTTCAAAGACGAACGGTGGAAGTATTTTCTAAGCGGCACCTATTCCATCAATAACAAATCGATCTACCAGTTTCCGCAGCATTACGTTCGGAGCAGTTTCCAGCGCGATACCAAGATTCCGGGGCAGGAGCTTCAGTTTGTGCAGGAAGATAATTTTCTGCTGTCGTTCAAACGCGGCGTAAACGACAAATGGCTATACAACGACACTTACCGGATCGACTACATGCACGAGTTCGAGAATCACTTTTCGTACAGCATTGGCCTGAAAAACTGGCAACAGTCGCCTGCAGGTACGTTGGCATTCATGCGGCCGGGCGATGGAGAGAACGTACCTACGCCTACGGTTACTACGTCCGAAATCTCGGTCGAGGCTCGTTGGGCACCAAACGAACAGTTCTTTCAGGGCAAGATTTACCGCGTACCCATCATTGGTCGTTATCCTGTGTTTACGGTGCGGTACACGGCCGGGCTCAAAGGCCCGTTTAATGGCCAGTACAATTACCACAACCTGACGGCTGTTGTCAGCAAACGACTTTTTATGTCGCCAATTGGTTTCTCGAACGTGACGGTGCAGGGCGGTTATCTGTTTGGGCAGGTGCCTTTTCCGCTCTTAACTATTCACCGGGCCAACCAAACCTACGCGTATCAGTTAAATTCTTACAACCTGATGAATTTTCTGGAATTTGTCTCTGACCGGTACGCCAGTGTGAGCATCGACCATTCATTCAATGGGTTCTTTTTCAACAAAGTCCCGTTGCTGAAGAAACTGAAATGGCGCGAAGCGGTGTCGGTAAAAGCGTTATATGGCGGACTACGTCCCGAAAATGACCCTAAGCTGAACCCCTCGCTCTACCAGTTTCCGACGGATGCCTTTGGTGTGCCTTATACCTACGCGCTGAAACAAACGCCGTATATGGAAGCCAGTGTGGGCGTTGCCAACGTATTGAAGTTTTTTAGGATCGATCTGGTCAAGCGACTCAATTATCTCGATCATCCAAACGTATCGCAGTGGGGTATACGCACTCGCGCTACGTTTGATTTTTAATGCTTAACGCCATTCCGGTATGTCACAGGCTCTTCCATTTCGCACCAAAATACAACTGGGTATCTACACCCTCATCAACCCGTTTGTCAGGCTGCTGATTCGGGTTGGGCTAACACCGAACATGGTTACTACCATTGGTTTGGTGCTCAATATTGGCGTGGCGCTGATCTTCATTGCCGGGGGCGAACCCGAACAGCGGGGCGATTTCAGCTACATTGGCTGGGCGGGTGCATTGGTGCTCTTCGCCGGTTTGTTCGATATGCTCGACGGTCAGGTGGCGCGTCTGGGCAAGATGAGTTCCCTCTACGGGGCTCTCTTCGACTCGGTGCTCGATCGGTACAGCGAACTGATTCTGTTTTTGGGTATCTGCTATTACCTCATTGCGCAGCACTACTTTTTCAGCTCTCTCTTTGCTTTCATTGCCCTGATTGGCTCGATGATGGTCAGCTACACTCGTGCCCGTGCCGAGGGGTTGGGTGTCGAGTGCAAAGGTGGCCTCATGCAACGGCCCGAACGGGTCATTATTATTGGCGTATCGGCGCTGGCCTGCGGTATACTGGCCCCCGTGTTGGGCTCCGATTTTAAATTGTTCATACCGGGAATTCCCGTTCATGTTTTTGAAACCATGTCGATCTTCACGCTGCCGCTGGCGGTGATGGCCGTTATGACCAACATTACGGCGTATAACCGGTTGCTCGACGCCAAAGAAGCTCTCGACCAGAAAGAGAAAACTCCCAAACCGCCAACGGCACTGATGCTGGTGTTGTTGCTGCTGGGCGGCATGGCTGGTGAACCGGTAGCGGCCAACGTACCCGACCGGGTAAATCCGCTGGTAACGTTTCCGGTGCCAAAGAATATTCCTAACCAGTTGTTTTACCTGCAACGCGACCCAAATCCAAACACGATCATTTGTGCACTGAACCTGAAAAATGGTCAGATTGATAAAGAAGAGCCGATAAAGGTCTTCTGGATTCGCTACACTGAGCAAAGCCAGCAACAGGAGCTTTCGTACATTCAACGTACGTTTGCCTACGGCGTTAAAACCCGTCCGCTGCGGAATGAGGAGTACGAATTCAACTTTGTTTCCTACAAAAAGTTGCCGTTTCATCTGGCGAAAACAGCACAGAATAGCTACTACGTATATGCAACGGTAAACCAGAAAAAGGTGATTGTGAAACGAGTGTATCTGCGTATCGAAGGTGGTACCATGTGGTCGCCCA
The DNA here is from genome assembly GCF_041321135.1 of Fibrella aquatica. NCBI lineage: Bacteria > Pseudomonadati > Bacteroidota > Cytophagia > Cytophagales > Spirosomataceae > Fibrella > Fibrella aquatica. Next base: position 348,604 of record NZ_JBGGWF010000001.1, read on the forward strand.
ACGTAAAATATATTCAGTTTGAAGGCACCAACGCATCGACCGGGGAGGCGCTGGTAGAACGCATTATGGTGTAGGAAGGGATAAAACGAGTATGAATCAACTCTCTGACATTCCCCGACCGATCTCCCGCCGGGGTTCGTTGTGGCTGAGTCTGGCCACGCTCACGTACCTGATTCTTTCCTATAAACTAGTTGGTTTTAAAACGGATCAGCTGGTGCTGGTTGGGCTGGTCAACGGCCTGTATTATGCCTCGGAACAGAGCCGAAAATTTATCATCGGCTTCTCCATCTTCGTGGTATACTGGATCGTTTTCGACTACATGAAAGCGTTTCCGAATTACGCGTACAACAGCGTCCACATCGAGTCGCTGTACAATCTGGAGAAGCAGCTGTTCGGCATCACTACAGCTACGTCGATACTGACGCCTAATGAGTACTGGCTCCTGCACCGAGCTAACCCGCTGACCATCGCGACCGGAATTTTTTACCTGACCTGGGTGCCTATTCCTCTGCTGTTTGCCGCCTGGCTTTTCGTGAAAAAGCGCTCCGAATTCTTCCTGTTTTCGCTAACGTTCGTGCTGGTCAATCTGCTTGGTTTTGTGGTGTATTACCTCTACCCGGCCGCGCCGCCCTGGTACGTGCAGGTGCACGGTTTCGACTTCCAGGCCAACACCCCCGGCAATACGGCCGGCCTTGCTCAGTTCGATCAGCTAACGGGGTTGTCGGTGTTCAGCTCCATTTACGCCAAAAGCTCGAACGTGTTTGCGGCCATGCCCTCGCTCCACTCATCGTACCCGGTAATTGTGCTGTATTACGGGCTAAAAAATAGGTTGGGGCTAGTCAACGTTTTGTTTGCCATTGTCATGGTGGGTATCTGGTTTTCGGCCGTATACACCAGTCATCATTATGTACTCGACGTGCTGGCGGGCATAACCTGTGCCCTGACCGGTATCCTGCTTTTCGGCCTGCTACTGAAAACAAGCTGGCTCAGAACGTTCATTCAGCGCATGGAAAGGCTCACCGCCTGATGCTGGTTTGGTGGCCACGCGACAGCAACCTATAGCGTGAAGCCCCAAAATTGCTAATCACGCTTCGCCAAACGGCTCGGGCTAAACAATCAGCCCAGCCTACCGTTTCTTCTGAACAGTTTGTCGAAGAAACGCGTGGGAATTTACGCTCATTGATGTCCATCTTCTCAGGCAACTACTCAACGTTTAGTCTGGAAAATAACGATGAATACATCGAATGAATCTCCTGTCGATCACCGCGTTTTTGTACAGCGCGTGTGCATTGCCGTCGGCATCACCTTGTTTTTTATTGGGTTAATCTGGCTGCTGGGGTCCTCATTCAACGTTTTGTTGCTGTTGCTGGCCGGTGTGTTAATTGCCCTGCCGTTACGGGCTGCTGCTCGGTGGATAAGCCACAAAACGCGCTGGTCTGTTGGCCTTTCGCTGGGTGTGGTGGGGCTTCTGCTGCTTGGTTTGTTGACGGGCGTAGGTACGTTGGTGGCCCCGCAGATTGGTGAACAGATTACCCAATTGCAGGAGGAATTGCCTAAAGTTTTACAAAACGCTAAAAAGCAACTTGAGCAAAGTTCGATCGGTCGGCAACTGGTTGATCAGCTTCCTGATTCACCTCAGCAGCTGGTGAAAGATGGCGGGGGAAGTAAGCTGGCCAACCGCGCGTTTGGCGTAGCCTCGACCACGTTTGGCGCACTGGCCGATTTCTACATCGTTTTCTTCATTTCCCTGTTTCTGGCGGCTCAACCTACTCTGTACGTCGACGGCATAGTTGGGCTGGTACCGCCTGCGGGTCGGCAACGGGCTCGGCATATTTTAGATAAGCTGGGTACGTCGCTGCTAGGCTGGCTAGCCGGAACCGTTATGTCGATGAGCATTGTGGGAATTTTGAGTGGCCTGGGCTTGTGGCTGCTCGATGTCAGGCTGGCGGGTATTCTGGCGCTGTTTGCCGCACTCATTACCTTCATTCCAAACCTGGGACCCATACTGGCGCTTATTCCGGCGGTATTGTTCGCGCTTCTCGACGGACCTCAGCAAGCCCTGTATGTGATTATCCTGTACGTGACCATTCAGGCCGTTGAAAGTAATATTATCACGCCCATTATTCAGAAACGGCTCAATGATATTCCACCGGCATTACTGCTGGTTGTTCAGGTCGTGATCGGTGCGTTTGCCGGTACGCTGGGTCTGGTCATGGCCGCGCCGCTGCTGGTGATCACGATGGTGCTGGTGAAAACGCTGTATCAGGAAGATATGCTGGGTGACAAAGCAAGCTGAGTGGGATTACGGATTTTGGATTTGGGATGGCGGATTTTGGACGTTGCTTTTGGATTCAGCTTCAATCCTTCTCCGTAAAAAAAGCCCGGCTGGTCCGCCTGAATGTCAGACGAGCCAGCCGGGCTTTTACAGTGAAAACAAAGTCTATCTTGTACGACGTACTTTCACCGGCACACATACTGGCGTACAGTTACACTGAGCTGGTGGAATCGTTACCAGCGTATCACTGTAGCAACCATCGGCGCTGTATACCCGAATGGTGTACACCTGACCCGGAGCCAAAGCAGGGTTGGGCAATCCACTGGCGAGCACGCTACCCACAACCAAAGCCAACGACTGATTCGTGGCGAACAGGGGAGCGCTGGCGGTGAAGCTGTTGCCCAGGCTGATGTTGTAGCTAATGGCGTTGGTGCTCGACCCTACGAGACTGATTTTGGCATTACTAAGCGGTGTAGCTCCGGTACAGGTAGCTGCCGTAGCCAAGGCTGTCAGGCTGGGTAATAGGGTGGCTTCGATGATAAACGGACAGCATGTCCCATTGGGGCAACCGCCGCTTATGGTGTACTCACCTACTTCAGTGGCGGAGAGCGTATTGCTGGTGGCGCCTGTAATGGGTTGCCCGTTTCGGCTCCATTGGTAACTGGCCTGCCCAGTGGTGGCGGTTAGGATGAACTGGAACGACGCGTTGGCGCAGACCTTGAAAGGTACGCTGGTGCACACTGTAGCCGTTTGGCCGTTAGGGGCTGTAGCCGTGTTGTACGTGATGCCTTCCGCGTCCAACTGCACCCGTAAGGCTAGGGTCGCTACCTGGCCCGGAGCTAGCGAGGCGATGCTCCAGCTACCACTGTTGCCAGCAGGGGTGAACGTACCCGATGAGGCGGTAGCGCTGCCGATGAAGGTCACGGCGGTGGTGCTGAACTGATCCGTAACGACAACATTGGTGCCGGTTGTGCCGCCCGTGTTGGTCAGCGAAATGGTATAGGTGACTATTCCTCCCTTAACGGTTCGATTCAGATCCACGCTTTTGGCTAACCGGTACGTAGCTGGTAGAGGGCCACAGGTACCGACGTTTATGACCACGCCATTGGCACATCCGGTGGTGGTGTTGGCCCAGACAAAGCGGTAAGTCTGGCCTGGTAACAGACCCGATACGGTGGTGGTCAGGCTGGTGGCGTTGGCGAAGGTGGTGGCCGATGGGTTACCCGGTTGGGCGTACCACTGCCCCGTCAGCACCGAACTGTTCGTCTGGGCTGTCAGCGTGGCGCTGCTCGGCACCACACCGTTAGAACAAGTCAAGGTTTGGTCTGGACCCACGCTGGGTTGTGGCGCGACCGTGACAATTGCCACGGCGGGTGGACTAACGCAGCTTCCCGACTGGCATACCACTGAATAGGTCGTAGTATTGGGCGGCGTTACGATGATCGACGGGATGGTTTCCCCTGTGCTCCAGAGCGGCGTACCTGTCTGGCAACCTACTGTCAGCGTGGCCGAGCTGGTGGCGCAGATCAGGGTAGAGGATGGCGCGGCTGTAACGCTCAGGCTACAGACAAATTTGGCGATACCAAAATCGTAGGTATGGTTGTTTTCGCCCGGCCCGCCGGTGGTGAGTTTGATACAAGGCAGGCTGAGACCGCCGACTACATCCACTTTCGCATCGTTGTTGATGGGCGACGTACCTGAGTTTACAGACCCGCTTTCGCCCGGCGTCAGGGGCGACACATCCGTTAGCGACAGGCCCTGCGCAGTAACCACTGTGCTGGTGCCTAAACTGGTGATCACCAGCGCGTAATTAGTGTTGTAGGTCAGCAGCGAGGTCGATACCGATGAGGTCGACGTACCGGCCACGACCGTCGCCGAGGAGAAGTAATATTCTCCGGCGGCATTGGTGGTGGCACTGGCAATAACCGTTGTCTTGGCAGCATCGTAGAGCTTGACCACCGCCCCCGGAATAGCCGGTTCGCAGGGGTCCTGAATGCCGTTCTGGTTATCGTCGCGCCAAACGCGGTTACCAATCTGGATAGGAGCCAGGTCGCAGAGGATTTCGAGATCACCCAGGCCGTTGGATTTATACTGAACACCACCTACTCCGCCTGTGTAAAGCGCAATTGAGTTAGCGGTTATTTTGGCACCAGTCGTGTTATCCAGCGATAAGATACCACCTGTATTATAGACTAGCGGATCGCCCGCCGTCAGCCGGATGTCGCCCGCACCCGGTTTGTAGGCAAGCCCACCCATGCTGATTTCAAAATGGCCTATCGACGGTCCTGTAGACGTATTGTCTCCATAATAAAACTCACCACCGCCGGGGCCTTCGTTATTGTTTTGGCCGGTCGTAACAGGCTTCGTACTACTAACTCCTTCTCTGCCGTTACTCTCCGGTTCATACGAAGTTCCATTGAAATAGGCCCGCAGAATGTCGCCACCTACGGCTCCATTGTTGCTCACGCGTCCATCGGGGGTAAAATTGCTAACAGCGCCCATTTGGTGGCCCATCCGGTCGAAAAAGCCGAGGATCATGCTGCCATCCAGATCGAACTCAATATCAGAAAGCACAGGCTGTGCATAGAACTCAAAGGGTGTACAACCGATACCATTGGCTGTGTTGTTGGGATACACGGATGTCCAGGGCTCCCAGCTATTATTACAGCCACCTGCATTAGCGCCTTTTTTGTAATTGAGTGCAAACGTTAAAGCAGGTGTTGCTGCGTAGGTGCCCGTTGCCGGATTAAACTCAAGCACACTCGCCTGCATATCGTTGCGGCTTTGTGAGTAGCTGGCATCGCAAACGGTTCCTACATACACCTTTCCATGACGAACGGCCAAACCAAACGGCCGTGTTTCGCCGGCAGATGTACTATTCAGCGGGGTTAACTCAAAACCAGATACAAGGGCAGCGCCACCACCGGGGTTCGCTCTAAAGTCCAGTGTCAGTACGCCATCGGTTACGGTCGTTGTAAAGGAGCGTGTGATGCCCACATTCACCTGATTGCCTGCCTGCGCATAGGTGTCAAAATTGGTTAACGACGGTACGGCCACGCCTTCGGCCGATACGGTCGTATTCCGACCATTCCCCGCCAAATTCGTTGCCATATGGAGCTTAACGCCAAACGTGCCATTTCCTACCGGGAAACTGTACCGCATGGTGGTTGGCGTATAGGCCGAGTTTGCATAGAGTGCAGCGTTGTTCGTACCGGCAGTAACACTGTTGGGGTTGGTAATCGGCTGAGAGTAATTGAGTGATGTACCCGCCAGATCAAAGGCATATCCCTTTTTCCAAAGCTTTCCGTCAGTTGATGTGAAGAGTGTATTGCCAGCTCCGGCCGAGAAATAGCTTGTCGTTGGGGTAGTAGTACAAACGCTCGGTACTGGATATTTGCCAATCAGGGTCTTGGTGGCAATATCAATAGCTAGTAATTGCCGGTTGGTCAAATCCATTACATACAGTGTCTTATCATCATCGCTAATGTCGACATCGCCCAGCCCGACTGTGGCGACCTTGCTGAAGGCCAGCGAATCCCGGCTAGCTGTGCCCGCATTGGTAAGACCACGTTGGGCATCGGTCAGGTACGTCCAGTTGCCCGCAATGCCGGGGAGGGTGCTCACATCCAGCCAGGGGGTTGTGGGCGTTCCGGGCGTAGTAAAATCAGATACGTAAATCTGGCCGAGCTTACCATCTTTCAAGCCAACGTGGCGTTTCAGGAAAGCGCCCGTGTACAACTGTTTCGTTGAGCGGGCATAGGCTACACCCCAGGTCGAGCCAATTTCGGTACGGGTGGCTTCAACCGTTTTACCGGTCAGGTCATAGTTGAGGCTGACCAGTACATCAGTCAGGGCCGTGGTGTTTGGCGTAACAGCCCCGTCCAGATAGCAGGGGGTAACCAGTTTTGGATTGGTCTGGCAATACTCGACAGGTACGTTCAGGCCCAGACTGGTTGAGCAGCTACCGGGCTGGGTAAACTGCACGGTGGTGCCGTTCTGTGTACCCCGGAAAGTTGGGTCATAGCCTGCGGGTAGATTCGAGAATTCCACGCGGTAGGTGGTACCCGCCGTCAGGCCGGTAAAGCTGTAGGCCCCGTTGATGTCGGTTTGCATGGTGGCCACCTGGGTGCTGGCTCCGTTGGCATCACAGGTAAAAATAGTAACGGTCACATTGCTCAGGTCGGCATCGTCGGTTCCTTTGGTACCATCGCTGTTGAAGTCGCGGTAGGCTACGCCCCCCAGGCTGGTCGGCGTGGCCGCGCACGAGGTACAAACTACCGGCGTCAGCACAATAGACGCATCATCCGACACGCAACCAGCCAGCGTGCCCCGTACGCGGTAAGTGGTCGTTGTACTAATGGCCGGTGTGGTGTAAGGATTGGCGGTGCTCACCACCGACGTACCCGCGTTTAGGTACCACTGGAAGGTGCTGCCCGCCGGACCGGAAGCCGTCAGGACGGTTGTTTTACCCTGGCAGAAGACAGGATTGCCACCAACCGCTACACTTGGCCGTGGATTGAGCGTGAGCGCAAGCTGAGCCGCTGGCAGGCAAAGTCCATCTGGCGATTGCAGTAGTGCATACACGTACAGCGTTTTGGTTGTCGACCCTACCAGGTCGGGCAGTTGGGCGTTGGTAAGCGTAACCGTATTGGTTGCCAACGTACCTGAGGTGACCGTGCCCAGCACTGTGCCGCCCGTGGCCGTGTAGGCATCGGTGGCCGAGCTAAGCGGGCTGGTGAAATACACGAACTTGATGGCATCCGGCGCTTTGGCGTTGGTGCTTACGCTCAGGTTCATCGTCGTGTTGGCGCACTGGGTAATGTTGCCATTGACGAAGCTGATGGTCTGGGTGGCTTTCTGATACAGATTCACAAAGACCGTATCTGAGCACAGTGCCGAGAGACCATTCTGGCCAATCAGGGCGTAGTATTTGATCTGCCCGGCGGTGGGTGCCACGGCCTGTGCCGCACTCAGGCTCAAGCTGGTAGCTCCGCTGATGGCGGTGAACGACGTACCTGCCGCATTGGTGGTGTACCATTGCAGCGATGTAACCGTGTTGCTAACGATGCTGGAAACCAGCGGGAAGCTGAACGCGCCACTGCCCTGGCAGATCGACTGCGAGGCAATGGTGGCGAGCGTTGGTTTTACGCAGGGTGGTACCGTAATGCCGAAATCATACGTATGGTTGTTTTCACCCACATCGCCCGTGGTGAGCAGAATGGTGGGGCTGTTGATGCCACCCACCATATCGAGTTTGGCGTCGTTGTTTGCCAGCGTGGTGCCGGTGTTAGTAGTACCGCTTTCGCCGGGTGTAACGGGTGATATGTTGGTTATGCTCAGGCCCGTTACTACGCTACTGGTGCCCAGGCTGGTGATCACCAGCGCGTAGGTGGTGTTGTAGGTCAGCAGCGAGGTCGATACCGATGAGGTCGACGTACCGGCCACGACCGTAGCCGAGGAGAAGTAATATTCCCCGGCAGCATTGGTGGTGGCAGAGGCAATGACAGTTGTCTTGGCGGCATCGTAAAGCTTCACCACCGCCCCCGGAATAGCCGGTTCGCAGGGGTCCTGAATACCGTTCTGGTTATCGTCGCGCCAAACGCGATTACCAATCTGAATAGGCGCTAGATCGCACAAAATTTCCAGATCGCCCAGGCCATTCCCCTTACCAAATGCGGATATAGTATTCCCGTTGGGAATGACGGCAAACGAGCCCGGCTTGTTGGCACCTGTGGTCGTGCTGAAGTATTTAACCCCCTGCTGGAAGAGCCCCGTAATGTCATACGCAGTGGTAATCACTTCGTTCTGGCCGGGCTGAATAACCAACGCTCCATTGGACGTTTCATAATGGCCGTTCGTTCCGTCAAAATATTGGTCGTTTGGATAAAACTCACCCGTTTTCGAGGGGCCATCATTGGCCAGCACAAACCCGCTGTTTGTCAGTATGTCGTTGGTCTTGCAACTGCCGGCGGTGCCTTCCAGTACCCATTTGCCATTGACAAAACAGGCGTGAAGAATGTCACCTCCCCCGTTGGCATCCGACTGGGCTGTGCTGCCGGCAATGGGTGGGCGGTTGTCTTTCCCCCACTGATGGGTCAGGCGGTCTGTAAAGCCCATCACCATATCTCCATTGTCGGCAAAAGCAATGTCAGACAGAATAGGCTGGGGCCAGGCAATGCGTCCCTGAGCAGCCGGTGCGCCCACTATGTCAGCGTACGTGTTGATCCAGGCTTTCCAGGTGCCGCCAACCCGGTATTCAAAAAAGCTGGTAATGCTTTTGTTTTCAACCTGTTCGCGTGGGTAGTTCATCGGCACCGTCATAACTGTTGTAAAACCCGCTTCAACGTTATTGGGGTCAAACTCCAGTACGTAGGCCTGTAGCTTCGATTTGTCCTGTGATGTTTCCGACGTGCAGACGCCCCCCAAATAGCCTTTGCCCCGGTGGAACGCCAGCGCCCACGGGCGGAACACGCCATCGGTACCGCAGGCAGGTACGCCCGGCAGGTTATCGAGCAGGTATTGATGAGTCAGGGGCGACAGCGTGGCGGTTGAAGCTCCGTTCAGTGCCGTGGCCGTACCGCTGATGTTCACACTAATGATAGCGCGCTGATAGAGGTTAACCAGCCAGAGTCGGCTATTGGTCTCATCCATATCGGCATCGCCGAAACTCATCTTCCCAACTTTAGCAAAGGCATCAATATCGTAGTTGAGTGCGTTTTTATCCGTAGAAATATAATTGGGGTCAGTAGCAGGACTCGTAACCCGCGTCACGGTACCGAGGTCGATAGCAGGCCCACCATTGGCAGCAACCACGTTCTGTAAACTAAAACTGGCGACTAACGGAGGATCTACTGCCGGATTGTTGTAATCATATACATACACCCCACCTGGTCCCTGAGCGGCAAATCCAACGTGTCGTTTCAAAAACGCCGTTGTAAAGGCCTTACGAGAACTGCGCTGATAAGCCACTCCCCATACCGAACCTATTTCACCGATGGTGCCATCGACCCGTTTGGTGGTTGAACTATAGTCGAACGAGACAAACCCGGCGGCTGTGCTTCCCGTTCCGGTTCCATTCTCGTAACAGGGAACTACTACCTTGGGCGTGGCCTGGCAAAAATCAGCTGGATAATTGACACCCAGGCTGATGGAGCAGCTACCGGGTTTGGTGAATTGAACAGTTGTGCCGTTTTGGGACCCCCGGAAGGTTGGCTCTGTGCCGACTGGCAGGTTGCTAAACTCGACGCGGTAGTCTGCCCCGGCCGTTAAACCGGTGAAGCTGTACGCCCCGTTTATGTCGGTAGGCATCTGAGCCACCTGTGTGCTTTGGCCCGTTGCATCGCACTGGAAAATCGTAACAGTTACACCACCTACGCCCAGATCATTGGTTTGCCTGGCGCCCTCACTTTTGAAATCCTGATATACCTGACCACCAATAGTAGTCGGTCCTCCCGCACAAGATGTACAGACCACCGGCGTGAGCGTGTAGGAGACCAAATCAGAAACGCAGCCTGCCAGCGTAGCCCGCACCTGATAGGTTGTGGTTGTGTTGATGGCTGTCGTGTTGTAGGGGTTAGCCGTACTGATGGGTGCAGTTCCCCCGTTAAAATACCATTGATACGTACCGCCCGATACGCCCAGGGCTGTGAGTTGCGTAGCTGTTCCCTGACAGAAAATAGCATCCCCGCCAATGACTACCGCAGGCCGGGGATTGAGTATGACAGTACGCTGAGCAGCTACCTGGCAAAGGCCGTCGGCAGCTTGTAATAACGCGTAGATATAGATTGTCTTCGCTGTTGAGCCTACGTTATCAGGGAGTTGTACGTTAGTGAGCGAAACTGTATTGGTCGTGGCTGTCCCCGAAACTACTGTACCCAGCACGGTACCGCCCGTAGCCGTGTACGCATTGGTAGGGGTGGTGAGTGGGCTGGTGAAATACACAAACTGGATGGCATCAGGTCCCTTTGCGGTGGTCGATACGCTCAGATTCAGTGTCGTGTTGGCGCATTGAGTTACGGCTGCTGCCGACGGAACCGTGAAGGCCAGCGTCGGGCACGCGAAGGTGTTCACGGTCGCCGTGCTGTTGCTAAAAGTAGCTTTTGGCAGAAGGTCTTTACCAGGTGCTGTCGGTCCTCCTGCGATGGAAGTTGAGGAGTGAGTGATCAGAAAAGACAGGTAGAGAACGAGAAGTAATCCGTCTATAAACCGACTCCTGACGACTGGCTTCGCCGTCTCTTTACAACCTGAAAAAGCTACCGTTTTGAATCCGGGAAACGTAAAGAGTTGCATCATAATGGGGCTTGAATTGACTGTAATCTATTCTTACACACCAATACTATGCCCATAGTCAGTTGCCAGTCATGATATGCGCCTAATGTGTTGTTAAATAGCTCGTAAGTATTTATTTTTTTGCTCGTATGGAGTTAATATGCACGGTGTGCCCGTACTGCTTTATGGGAGAAATCGGGTAAATACAGCGCTGGTATAATTAATGATAACGGTGTTTAACTTACCAGTAAGTTTGTTGTGCCAATCATTACTCCTGAAAAAGACAAAGGCCAGCCCCGTTAAGGCTGGCCTTTGCTGTATCTGTGACACGCTGCCAAATTAACGCAGTCGTGTCACTTTGATTGGTACACACACAGGGTCCGGGCAGTTGCACAGAGCTGGTGGAATGGTTACTACCGTGTCGGCATAACAGCCATCAGCCGTATAAACCCGGATGGTGTACACCTGACCCGGTGCACTGTCTGAGTTTGTCAATTCACCTCTGAGTACCCCACCCACTGAAGGCAATGACTGGTTTGTGGCAAACAGCGGTGCGCTGGCGGTGAAACTGTTACCCATCGTGATATTGTAGCTCACTGCATTGGTGCTACTGCTCACCAGACTGATTTTGGCGTCATTGAGTGGTGTGCTACCGGTACAGGTCGCCGCCGTAGCCACAGCAGTCAAGCTCGGCACTGGATTGGCTTCAATGATGAACGGACAACATGAGCTACTTGGGCAACTACCCATTGTTGAGCCAACCACCGAATATTCGCCCAGGGCAGTTGCCGAAAGTACATTGCTTGTAGCCCCCGCAATGGATTGTCCGTTTTTGCTCCACTGGTAGGGCGCATAGCCCGTTGGTACAGCTAGGTTGATCTGAAACGCTTCAGTCGCGCATACCTTGAAGGGTACACTGGTGCAGACGGTGGCCGTTTGCCCATCAGGAGCTGTAGCCGTGTTGTACGTAATGCCTTCTGCGTTTAACTGCACCCGCAAGGCCAGCGTCGCTACCTGACCGGGGGCCAGCGAGGCAATGGTCCAACTTCCGCTATTGCCAGCGGGGGTGAACGTACCTGCCGAGGCGGTAGCGCTGCCGATGAACGTCACAGCGGTAGTGCTGAGTTGATCTGTAACAACAACGTTGGTGCCCGTGGCACTACCCGTGTTGGTGAGCGAAACGGTGTAGGTGACAATACCGCCTTTAACCGTCCGGTTTAAGTCCACCATTTTAGCAATCGAGTAAGCAGGGGCACCCGTAACCGGGACATAATAGCCCATGTCCACGGTGTTGTTGTACTCGTTTGCACTCAACGAATACGTACCCGTCAGGCCTGTCGACGGATTACCATCGCTGTCGGTGGCGTCAGCGCCGGTGTTCGGTGAGGTGGCCGTGAAGCCTGCTGGAGCCGTGAAGCTGACCGAATAAGGCACGCCCGGTGTCAGGCCCGTAAAGCTGTAGAAACCTGACGCGTCGGTCGTTGTCGCCGTGACCAACGTACCTGACGAGAACAGGCTCACCGTCACGCCTGGAATTGGCATATCGCCCGCATCCTGCTGACCGTTGACGTTCACATCCTCGAAGACGTAATCGCCCAGACCGGCCGTCAGCGGTTTGATACCCGCCGCCACGCTGAGGTTCTGCTCGCCCGCCGAGAGGCTGTAGACGCCCGTTGACCCGGTGTTGCCCGTCAGCGAAGATACGTCACTGTCTGAACCGTCGCCGCCTGTGTTGCCACTGGTGAAGGTGGTGCCTGATGGCGTAGTGAACTTGACAATGTAGCTGCCCGGATTCAGATTGGTGAACAGGTACTTACCCGTTGCGTCGGTGACGGTCGTGCTGACAACCGAACCCGAAACCGCATCGCAAAGCACGGCGGTTACACTGGATACGCCACTTTCGGTGGGGTCCTGCTGACCATTTCCGTTAGTATCGAACCAAACGTAGTTACCCAGACTGGCTTTGAGCGGCGGTGTAAATCCAGCGTCGATAGTTGGGTTGTTCTCGCCCGACGTCAGTGTTACCGGTGCCGTGATACCGCCCACGGGGTTGCTGTCGATGGCCGTGTCGGTGCCCGTCAGTGGCGTAGTCGCTGAGAAGCTCGATGGCGTTGTGAAGCTGACCGAGTAAGGTACACCTGGCGTCAAACCGGTGAAGCTGTAGAGGCCCGAAGCATCAGTGGTCGTCGTAGCCACCAACGTACCTGACGAGAGCAGCGTCACGTTCACCCCCGGAATTGGCGTATCGCCTGTGTCCTGAATACCGTTTCGGTTATTATCGGCAAAGACTTTATCGCCCAGACTGGCTGGTTTGTAATAGCCCATGTCGACCGTTGGGTTGAACTCATTGGCTGTCAGCGAATACGGACCCGTCAGGCCCGTTGCCGGGTTACCATCGCTGTCGGTGGCGTCAGCGCCGGTATTCTGGCTGGTGGCCGTGAAGCCCGCCGGAGCCGTGAAGCTCACCGAGTAAGGCACGCCCGGTGTCAGACCCGTGAAGCTGTAGAAGCCCGCTGCGTCTGTTGTTGTGGTAGCCACCAACGTACCTGACAAGAGCAGCGTCACGTTTACGCCCGCAATGGGTTTATCAACTGCATCCTGCTGGCCATTGGCGTTCACATCCTCGAAGACGTAGTCACCCAGACCCGCCGTCAACGGAATCAGGCCGGCGTCGATAGTCATGTTGTTTTCGCCGGCACTCAGGCTAACGGGAGCGGTACTGCCTTTCTGAGCCGTCACCGAGCTAACATTACTGTCGGTGGTGCTGCCGCCAGTTAGTGGTGTGGTGAAGGTCATGTTTGCCGGGGCGGCGAACTTCACCGTGTAACTTCCCGGATTCAGGCCCGCAAACAGATACGCCCCGTTGCTATCGGTCAGTGTGGTGCTGATAACCGTACCAGAGGTGGCGTCGCAAAGTGTAACGGTCACACTACCAACACCCGTTTCGGTAGGGTCCTGCTGGCCATTCTTGTTAACATCCAGCCAGACGTAATCACCCAGACTGGCCGTTGGCTGATAGAAACCAGCATCCACCGTTGGGTTGTTCTCACCCGAGGCCAGCGTCACCGCCGCCGTGCGACCCGTGATCGGATCGACGTTCGAGTCTTTCGTGGCATCGGTGCCGCTCAACGGCGTGGTAGCCGTGTAGCCCGCCGGTGGCGTGAAGCCCACTACGTAGCTGTTCGACGTACCGGGCGTCAGGCCCGTGAAGCTGTACAGACCAGTGGCACCCGTAGTTGTCGTAGCGACCACCGAACCGTTCTGGTACAGCGTCACCACTACACCCGGAATTGGGGTATCACCGGCATTCTGTACACCGTCTTTATTCGTATCGTTGAAGACGTAGTCACCCAGGCTGGCAGGTTTGTAGAAACCAGCGTCGACCGTTGGGTTGTACTCGTTGGCGGTCAGCGAATACGTACCCGTCAGGCCCGTAGCCACGGAGGCATCGGAGTCGATGGCATCGTTGGTGCCCACGTTGGCCGTTGTGGGTACGTACCCGGCTGGCTTACCGAAGCCCACCACGTACGGCGTACCCGGCGTCAGACCTGTGAAGCTGTAGAGCCCGTTGGCATCGGTCGTGGTCGTAGCAATGGCCGAGGCGTTCGTGTAAAGCGTCACCGCCACACCCGGAATGGGTACGTCGCCCGCATCCTGGATACCGTTGGCATTCTTGTCCTCGAAGACGTAGTCACCCAGACCCGCCGTCAACGGAATCAGACCGGCATCGACGGTGAGGTTCTGCTGACCCGCCGTTAGTGCGTACACACCCGTTGCGCCGGTATTGCCTGTCAGCGACGCTACGTCACTGTCGGTGGCGTCTGTGCCTGAGTTGGGCGTGGTGAAGGTCATGTTTGCCGGTGCGGTGAACTTGACAATGTAGCTGCCCGGAGCCAGGTTGGTGAACAGATACTTACCTGCTCCATCCGTTACGGTGGTGCTGATGACGGTGCCCGAAGCAGCGTCGCACAGAATGGCTGTTACACTACCAATACCCGTTTCGGTGGGGTCTTGCTGACCGTTCTTGTTGGTGTCCAGCCAGACGTAATCACCCAGGCTGGCGGGCAGCAGGTAGAAGCCCGCGTCGATGGTCGGGTTGTTCTCGCCCGGTGCCAGCGTCACCGCCGCCGTGCGTCCCGTGATCGGATCAGCATTTGAATCGTTCGTGGTGTCGGTGCCCGACAGTGGAGATGTAGCTGTGTAACCAGCCGGAGCCGTGAAGCCCACCACGTAGCTATTAGACGTACCTGGCGTTAAGCCCGTGAAGCTGTACAGACCCGACGCATCGGTGGTCGTCGTAGCCACTGGCGACCCATTCTGGTACAGGGTCACCACAACACCCTGAATCGGCGTATCGCCCGCATCCTGGATACCATTCTTGTTTTTATCGACGAACACATAGTCACCCAGGCTGGCTGGTGGTATCGTACAAACAACCGCTGATACGCTCACCACCGCCGTAGTGAAGCACCCCGGCGAACTGCTCACCGTGACCGTAAACGTCTGCAAACCTGCCACCGAAGCCGTTGCCGTGGCGGTAGCCGTATTGCCACCGGTCAGGGCAACGCCCGCTGGTGCCGACCATACATACGTATAGCTGCCGACGGGGCTGGCGAGCGCCGTGATCGTCACGGGCTGACCCGTACAAACCGTTGGGCTGCTGGCCTGAGCCGTAGCCGCGATGTTACAGACGAACTTCACAATACCAAAGTCGTAGGTATGGTTGCTCTCGCCCGGCCTACCCGTAGTGAGCTTGATGCACGGCAAGCTAAGGCCGCCCACTACATCGACTTTCGCGTCGTTGTTGATGGGCGACGTACCTGAGTTAATAGATCCGCTTTCGCCCGGTGTCACCGGCGATACATCCGTCAACGTCAGGCCCGTCACTACACTGCTGTTGCCCAGGCTGGTGATCACCAGGCCGTAGGTGGTGTTGTATTGCAGTAGCGAGGTCGATACCGATGAGGTCGACGTACCGGCCACGACGGTTGCCGACGAGAAGTAATATTCGCCAGCGGCATTGGTGGTGGCAGAGGCAATGACGGTTGTCTTGGCGGCATCATAGAGTTTCACCACCGCCCCCGGAATAGCCGGTTCGCAGGGATCCTGAATGCCGTTCTGGTTATCGTCGCGCCAAACACGGTTACCAATCTGAATAGGCGCTAGATCGCAGAGGATTTCGAGGTCACCCAAGCCGTTGGATTTACCTTGAACGCCACCGGAATAACCTGAATAAAGCGTATATAAATTGGCTGTTATTTTGGCACCGGTCGTATTATCCAACGACAGGAGCCCGCCGGTTCCAGCGCCTATAACATCGCCTGCGGTGAGCCGAATATCACCTGCACCCGGCTTGTAAGCCAGTCCACCCACGCTGGTTTCCTGATGACCTCCTGCTGGTGTAAGGTAATCGCCATAATAAAATTCGCCACCACCAGGCCCCTCGTTCGTGTTTTTACCGGATGTAGCAGGTGTCTTGCTGCTAATTCCTTCCAGGGCATTATTTTCCAGTTCATACGAAGTCCCGTTGAAATAGGCCCGTAGAATGTCTCCGCCAACGACTGCAGTAGGATTCGTGCGACCGTCAGGGGTAAGATTGGTATTGGCACCCATCTGGTGGCCCATCCGATCAAAGAAACCGAGCATCATGCTGCCGTCGACATCGAACTCAATATCGGAGAGAACAGGCTGCGTATAGATATCAAAGGAATTACACCTTATACCAGCAGTAGTATTGTTTGGATATACCGATGTCCAGGGCTCCCAGCTATTATTACAGGGGACGGTTGAAAATGCAGATGGACCTTTTGTGTAATCCAGCGCAAAGGTTAGGGTTGGGGTTGCTGCATAGGTGCCGGTTACCGGATTAAATTCAAACACACTGGCCTGCATGTCGTTGCGGCTTTGCGAGTAGCTCGCGTCGCATATAGCACCCACATAGACCTTGCCATTGCGGACGGCCAGGCCAAACGGCCGTGTTTCGCCGGCAGGTGAACCGTTCAGCGGAGTTAACTCGAACCCCGAAACAATGGCACCTCCCCCGCCTGTATTATTTATAAACCGAAGCGTAAGTACGCCATCGGTAACCGTTGCCGTAAAGGAGCGGGTAATGCCCAAATTTACCTGATTACCTGCCTGGGCATAGATATCGAAATTGGTTAGTGAGGGTACAGCCACGCCTTCGGCCGAGACGGTCATATTCCGCCCAACCGACGTTGAGTTGGTTCCGAAGTGGAGCTTGACCCCAAACGTACCATTGCCCACCGGGAAACTATATTGCATAGCTGTAGTGGTACCGGCCGACCTACTATACATCGCAACGTCAGTTGTACCGGCGGCAACGTTATTGGGGTTTGTAATCGTGGCCAGACTGGAGCCACCCGAGGTAGCTGCCAGATCGAAGAGATATCCTTTTTGCCAGAGCTTTCCATTGGCTGCCGTAAAGACCGTATTATTAGACCCCGCCGAGAAATAACTCGTGGTGGGGGTGGTGGCGCAAACGCTCGGTACGGGGTATTTACCAATCAGGGTTTTGGTGACAATATCAATAGCCAGTAACTGCCGGTTGGTTAAGTCCATGGCATACAGTGTTTTGCCATCGGCGCTGACGTCGATGTCGCCTAAGCCAATCGCGGCCACCTGACTGAAGGCAAGTGAATCACGGGTGGGTGTGCCGGCATTGCCAAGGCCACGCTGGGCATCGGTCAGGTACGTCCAGTTTCCCGCAATGCCGGGCAGGGTGCTTACATCCAGCCAGGGGGTCGTGGGCGTTCCGGCCGTAGCAAAATCAGATACGTAAATCTGGCCCAGTTTACCATCTTTCAAACCCACATGGCGCTTGAGGAAAGCGCCCGCGTACAACTGCTTGGTCGAACGGGCATAGGCTACGCCCCAGGTCGCACCGATTTCGGTACGGGTGGCTTCAACCGTTTTTCCGGTCAGGTCATAATTGATGCTGACCAATACATCGTTCAGTGCCGTGGTGTTTGGCGTAACGGCCCCATCCAGATAGCAGGGGGTAACCAGTTTTGGGTTGGTCTGGCAATACTGCATGGGTACGTTCAGGCCCAGACTAACCGAGCAACTGCCGGGCTGGGTAAACTGCACCGTGGTGCCGTTCTGCGTACCCCGGAAGGTTGGGTCATAGCCTACCGGGAAATTCGAGAATTCTACACGATAGATGGTGCCCGCTGTTAATCCCGTAAAGCTATAGGCTCCGTTGATGTCGGTTTGCATCGTGGCTACCTGCGTGCTCTGGTTGGTCGCATCGCACGTGAAGATTGTCACCGTGACGCTGCTCAGGCCCGGATCGTTGGCACCCTGCGCCCCATCGCTGCCAAAGTCGCGGTAGACAACGCCCCCCACGCTGGTCGGTGTGGCCGCGCAAGAGGTACAAACTACCGGCGTCAGCACAATAGACGCATCATCAGAAACGCAACCGGCCAATGTGCCTCGTACCCGGTACGTCGTGGTCGTGCTGATGACAGGCGTGGTGAACGGATTTGCGGTACCCACCACAGCGGTGCCGCTATTGAGGAACCACTGGTAGGTCGTACCAGTTGGCCCGCCCGCATTCAGAATACTGGTTGTGCCCTGGCAGAAAACTGTTGGGCCACCAACTGTTACGCTTGGCCGTGGGTTTAGCGTGAGCGTAAACATGTCCGTCGGCAGACAAAGTCCATCGGCTGATTCCAGCAAGGCATACACGTACAGCGTTTGCGCGGTCGCCCCTACATTGTCCGGCAATTGAATATTACTGAGTGAAACCGTATTGGTTGCCAGCGTGCCTGAGGTAACGGTACCCAGCACCGTGCCGCCGGTAGCCGTATAGGCATCGGTGGCATTGGTCAGCGGGCTAGTGAAGTATACAAACTTGATGGCATCCGGCGCTTTGGCATTGGTCGTCACGCTGGTGTTGAGTTTCGCATTGCCGCAAACCGTGGTGGCCGTGATCGGAAACGTGATGGTCTGGGTGGCCTTTTGATACAGATTCACAAAGACCGTATCTGAGCACAGCGCCGGCAGACCATTCTGCCCAACCAGCGCGTAATATTTGATCTGTCCGGCGGTGGGGGCTACGGCCTGTGCCGCACTCAGGCTGAGGCTCGTTGCCCCACTGATGGCCGTGAAGGACGTACCTGCGGCATTGGTGGTGTACCATTGCAACCCGGTAACCGTATTGCTGACGATGCTGGAAACCAGCGGGAAGCTGAACGCGCCGTTGCCCTGGCAGATCGACTGCGAGGCAATGGTGGCCAGCGTCGGTTTAGCGCAGGGCGGTACCGTGATGCCAAAATCGTAGGTATGGTTGTTCTCGCCCACATCGCCCGTGGTGAGTTTAATACAGGGCAGACTGAGGCCACCCACCACATCGACTTTTGCATCGTTGTTGGCCAGGGTGTTGCCGGAATTGAGCGTGCCGCTTTCGCCCGGTGTCAGGGGCGATACGTTGGTCAGGCTCAGGCCCGTAACCACGCTGCTGGTACCCAGGCTGGTGATGACCAGGCCGTAGGTGGTGTTGTTGGTCAGTAGCGAGGTCGATACCGCAGAGGTCGATGTACCGGCCACTACGGTCGCTGACGAGAAGTAATATTCGCCAGCGGCATTGGTGGTGGCAGAGGCAATGACGGTTGTCTTGGCGGCATCGTAAAGCTTCACCACCGCGCCCGGAATAGCCGGTTCGCAGGGGTCCTGAATACCATTGCTATTATCGTCGCGCCAAACGCGGTTACCGATCTGGATGGGAGCCAGGTCGCAGAGGGCTACCAAATCGCCTAATCCGGCCGATTTGCCGAATGTTCCAGCCGTGTTTGTGTAGAGTTCAATGCCATTCTGAATTTTGTCGCCTGTTGTATTGCTCAGGTAAATAAGCCCGCCTGATCCTCCCTCAACGAGTGGATCCATGGCCGTTATAGCTACTGCATTGGCCGCTGGCAGGAATACAACGCCACCCTGCGAGGTCTCGAAGTGTAACGTACCAGGTGTGAACTCGCCGTCAAATGTTTCAAAAGGTGTGGTTTTAGACAGGTATTCGATCGTCCAGGCACTGTTACCGGTAGCATTGGCTTTCAATAATTCACCACCTATGATGTTGTTCGCCAGACTAATCGTATTGTTATCGGGTGGCAGATTAAGCACCCCCATCTGGTGACCCATGCGGTCGAAGAAACCCAGAATCATGTTGCCCTGCGCATCGAAATCAATGTCGGATAGCGCTGGTGTGGGGTGAACAATGGTGTTATTGCTTGCATTGAGCGTAACACGATCATAGACGTCTAACCACGGATACCAACGCGCCGAGTGGACGGTATACGACTCACCTCCTATGCCAAATCCTGCCGTAGAGGCCGGTTGGCGCTGGTAATCAAGGGGGAAAATAAGCACCGGACTCGCCGAGAAAGTACTGGTGGCGGGGTCGTAGACAAAGACGCTGGCGGCCAGGTCGGCCCGATCCTTCGAGATCGATGCATCGCACACGGTACCCACGTATACTTTACCACGCCATGCTTTTACGGCAAAAGGAACCGTTTGCCCTGTGTTCGCATCGCAGTTGCTCGGAATGGCTACACTGCCCAGAATGGCTTTGCTATCGATATCGACGCTGTAGAGTTTTTTGTCGTTCAGGTTAACCACATAGAGCGTCTTGTCATCGTCTGACACATCAATGCCTCCCAGACCCACCCGGCCTATTTTGGCAAAGGCTTCGGCATCGAGCGATTGCCCTGCTGGTAAGCCCAAACCGCGTACGGCGTCGCTGCCGATGGTGCCTGCATTCGGTATGGTCACGAACAACGCTCCGTCGTTGGGGGTACCCGCCGATGTTTCATAGACAGCCCCGAGGTCGCCTTTGAGGCCTACGTGCCGTTTGAGGAACGTAGCCGTGTAGATTTTTTTGCGGCTGCCGCTGTAGGTTACACCCCAAACAGAACCAATCTGATTTTTAGCGCTTTCCATAAGCTTACCCGACGTAGCCAGGTAGCCGACCGAGACCAACACATCAGTTGGTGCGGTTGTGTTAGTGGCCGATCCGTTTATGAAACAGGCCGTCACCAAACGGGGGCTGGTCTGGCAGTAGTCGTCGGGGTAGTTCAGGCCTACATTGGTTGAACAGCTACCCGGTTTGGTAAACTGCACAGTGGTGCCGTTTTCGGTTCCCCGGAAGGTGGGAGCATAGCCCGCAGGCAGGTTGCTGAACTCAACGCGGTACGTTGTACCGGCGGTTAGTCCGGTGAAGCTATAGTCGCCATTGATGTCGGTTTGCATCGTGACTATCTGAGCGCTGGCCCCATTGGCATCACAACTGAAAAGGGTGACGGTCACGTTGCTCATGCCCGGCTCGCTGCTGCCTTGAGCGCCATCACTGTTAAAATCGCGGTAAGCCGTTCCGCCAAGGCTGGTAGGACTGGCCGTACACGACGTACAAACAACCGGTGTGATCACAATAGAGGCTTCATCGGATACGCAAGTGCCCAGTGTACCCCGCACCCGGTAGGTCGTTGTGGTGCTGATGGCTGATGTCGTGAACGGATTCGTTGACGTTGTACCCACCACTGCCGTTCCACTGTTGAAGAACCACTGGTAGGTTGCTCCGGTTGGCCCGGCCGCAGTAAGTGTTGCGGATGCACCCTGACACAGGATCGGGTTGCCGCGAATGATGACCTCAGGTCGGGGGCTGAGGGTGAGTGTAAATGAATCGGCTGGTGATGCCACACAGATGCCATCGGTTGATTGCAGGAGGGCATACACGTAGATTGTCTGTGCTGTGGTACCCACATTATCGGGTAGTTGGGCGTTGAGCGAAACCGTATTGGTCGCCAACGTACCTGACATGACCGTACCCAGCACCGTACCGCCCGTAGCCGTGTAGGCCGCAGCCGCACTGGCCAGCGGGCTGGTGAAATAGACAAACTTAACCGCATCGGGCGTTTTGGCATTGGTGCTCACGCTCAGGTTCATCGTCGTGTTGGCGCATTGGGTCACCGCAGCGGCCGTCGGGGCGGTGAACGCGATGGTCTGCGTGGGCTTCATGTACAGGTTCACCAAGACCGTATCCGAGCATAGCGCCGAGAGGCCATTCTGCCCAACCAGGGCGTAGTATTTGATCTGCCCGGCGGTGGGGGCTACGGCCTGTGCCGAAGTTAGGCTCAGACTCGTTGCCCCGCTGATGGCCGTGAAGGACGTACCTGCGGCATTGGTGGTGTACCATTGCCGCGAGGTAACCGTATTGCTGACGATGCTGGAAACCAGCGGGAAGCTGAATGTTGCTCCCTGACAGATCGACTGCGAGGTAATGGTGGCCAGCGTCGGTTTGGCACAGGGCGGTACCGTGATGCCAAAATCGTAGGTATGGTTGTTCTCGCCCATTCCGCCCGTGGTGAGCAGAATGGTGGGGCTGCTGATGCCACCCACCACATCGAGTTTCGCGTCGTTGTTGGCCAGGGTGTTGCCTGTGTTGGTGGCACTGCTTTCGCCCGGTGTGAGCGGTGTTACGCTGGTCAGGCTCAGGCCCGTAACCACCGTGCTGCTGCCTAAGCTGGTCACCACCAGCGCATAGTTGGTGTTGTACGTCAACAGCGACGTCGATACCGATGAGGTCGACGTACCTGCCACGGTTGCCGCCGACGAGAAGTAGTATTCCCCGGCGGCATTGGTGGTGGCACTGGCAATGACGGTTGTTTTGGCAGCATCGTAGAGTTTCACCACCGCGCCCGGAATAGCCGGTTCGCAGGGGTCCTGAATACCATTGCTATTATCGTCGCGCCAAACGCGGTTGCCTATCTGAATGGGAGCAACGTTGCAAAGGAATTGCAGATCGCTCAGGCCATTGGCTTTGCCAAACAGGGGGAAATAAGATAGATAAACGCGGTAAAAGTCAGTGATAGCTCCCGTGTTGGTATTAAAATATTGTAGACCTTGTGATCCATAATATTGCGAGTTAGCTGGCGGGCTGCCAACGCCACTCCAGGGATCAATAAATGTGGTAACGACTTCGTTAGTGCCTGGTAACACAGCTAAACCACCTTCTGAACCCTTTTCCAGGTTATCTGCCCGAGTTTGTTTAAAGAATACCCCATTGCCATTGACTCCGATATTACCACCTAGGGTACTTACCGGACAACCGCCGGGGAATCCCTCCATAATCCAGCCACCATTCACGTAACAGGCTTTGAGCATATCCCCCGTAGCACCACCTACCTGGTTAGAGCCATTTGGCAGTAGGCTACCGGGGCCTGTCTGATCGGCGAAGCGATCACGCAGGCCTATTATCATGGAATTGTCCGGTGTGAATTCAATATCACTCAGCATTGGCTGTGGCCAGAACCCACCGCCTTGCAGTATTTGGCTAGCTGTAGTGATCCAACTATTCCAGGAAAACAGTGGACTACCGGTCGCGGTCAATTGATAGTCGAGACTAAAGTCCAATACTTTCGTTAAACCGGCTGTTGGATTGGCTGGATCGAACGATAAGACATAGGCACGCATATCAGCCGCATTCTGGCTAGTACCTGCATCGCAGACTATGCCCACGTAACCTTTCCCATTTCGGAAAGCTAATGCAAACGGCCGGGCCGAACCACTGGTACAGGTCGGAAAACCGGGAATGCTGCTCAACGGATATTGATTGACTGTGCCAGGCAAGGTAGCCCCCGATATATCCACACTAATGAGGGCTTTCTGGTTGAGGTTAACCAGCCAGAGTTTGCCGGTAGCTTCGTCTACGTCGGCATCGCCATAGCTGATGGTGCCGACTTTAGCGAAGGCATCAACATCCTGGTTTTGTGCGCCGGATGAGCCCAGCACATAACTAGCCGAAGTGCCACCTGATACGGTGCAACTGGCCGTACGGCAGACGTCACCCAAATCAATGGCTAACCCGCCGTTAGCGGGGGTCACACCCTGCAAATCGAATTTCCCTGCCGATGCAGTTGGTGTAGTAGTACCCGTAAAATCAAAATAATACACAAAGCCGGGGCCATCGGCCAGGCCTACATGGCGTTTGAGGTAACTGGCGGCAAAGAGTTTCTTGGTTTGTTTAGAATAGGCCAATCCCCAGGTCGAACCTACATCATTGGTGGTGGCCACTTTTACATAGTTTGGCGAGCTTGGGATACCACTTGCGCTGTAATTATTCGATACAAGTGCCACATCGGTCGAATTGGCCAAGCCGTTGACGTAGCAGCCCGTTACCCATTTCGGATCTCCCTGGCAGTAATCACCAGGCTGATTGAGTCCAACGCTGGTAGTGCAACTGCCGGGCTTAGTAAACTGTACTGTCGTGCCGTTGTTAGTACCCTGGTAAGTTGGGTCATAGCCGGGCGGTAAGTTGCTAAACTCAACCCGATAGGTTGTCCCGGCGGTTAGGCCTGTGAAACTATAGGCACCATTCAGGTCGGTCGGCATTTGGGCAATTTGCACACTTCCCCCGCTGGCATCGCAGCTGAAGAGCGTAACGGTCACGTTATTGACACCGGCATCGGTGGTAGCTTTTGTACCGTCGCTATTAAAATCAAGGAACGCTACCCCACCAATAGCAGTAGGGCTGTTGGTGCAGGGTGTACAAACCACCGGCGTCAGCACAATGGAGGCCTCATCCGATACGCAACCGGCAAGTGTGCCCCGTACCCGGTAAGTTGTAGTGGTGCTGACAACTGGTGTTGTAAACGGGTTCGTTGTGCCAGCCACGGCCGTTCCACTGTTGAGGAACCATTGGTAAGTAGTGCTGGTAGGTCCGGCGGCAGTCAGTATGGTGGTTGTGCCCTGGCAGAAGACGGTGTTGCCCAGAATGACTACCTCAGGTCGTGGGCTGAGTCTGATGGTGCGTTGGGCAACAACCTGGCAAACGCCGTCGGCAGCTTGCAGTAACGCATAGATGTAAATGGTCGATGTCGTTGTGCCTACATTATCAGGTAGTTGGGCGTTATTGAGCGAGACGGTATTGGTCGTGGCCGTTCCCGAATTGACTGTACCCAGCACCGTACCACCCGTAGCTGTGTAGGCATCGGCGGTGGTAGATAGTGGGCTGGTGAAATAGACAAACTGGATGGCATCGGGCCCTTTTGCCGTTGTAGATACACTCAGATTAATGGTGGTGTTGGCGCACTGAGTCACCGTAGCAGCCGCAGGGGCTGTGAACGTGACCGTGGGACAGGCGAACGCACTTGCCTCGGGGGAGGCGTTGGTTTTGCCAGCGGCTGCCTTTGGTGGCGTGTCCTTATCGCCGGGGCGTGATAGGCCCGCCACGGCAGACGAGGCCGGAATACCATACGTTAAAAATGACAAATACAACAGCACGATAAACCCGTAGGTATACCTGTTTTGGCTGATTGATTTCTCCTTGCCAATCGAAGAAATCACACTATTGAGGCTGGAAAACGTAGTGAGGTGTGTCATGTTGTGGTAGTAGTATCCCGTAACTCAATCCGGGGTTACTACAACTGTGCCGCAACGATCTGGTTGATGACTAGTTGGTTTTCATATGTGTTGAATGTGTCTTTTAATGTGTTGAACGACTATCCTTTTTGTGTCTAATTGATTTCTCTTATTTCGAATGATAAGAGGTTCACATTAAAATTTTATTGACTGTTGCGGGCTGGTATGGTTGGTGATAAATATGAAGGCATATACCCGGCCAACAGGGCTGAACTTGCCGGTTTGAGCCGAAAGGCGTTTCTTTAGGGGATTGAACCACCTTCCTATGTCCCGCTTAGCGTTTGTATTGATTGGCTGGCTACTGGCTTCGCTGGCGATGGGTCAGGTTGTCGTTGTCGATAGTTTGCCCGAAGCGGGATTTCCAATTAAAACTCCCTGGGCGTTTCGAGCGGGCGACGACCCCGACTGGAGACGCCCCGACCTGCCCGATTCAACCTGGCAACGCATTGAGCCGACGCGGCCTGTCTCTGACCTTCTACCCCTACTTCCCAACGGTGTTGGCTGGCTTCGGCTTCGTTTGCAACTAAAACCGGGCCTGATTAAACAGGGCGTTGTACTGATTTGGAAGCAGACCGCTGCTACCGAGTTGTTCTTTAACGGGCAACGAGTACGGCAAACAGGTGTGTTTCCCGCCAACGGTCAACCGGCCAACGCCTCAAGCCCGGCCAACGAACAGTCGGTAGTGGTTGTGCCCGATGCCACAGGTAAATTGGTAGTAGCCGTTCGATTTGCCGTAGATCCTGACATGGAAATGGGCTCACTTAACGTGCCTACTATCTTGTTCTGGGCTAAATTGATGCCTGGAAATCAGCCTGTAGTTGAGTCGTTTATTATTCGCTGGCAACGTATATCAGCGGCGTTTGTGGCCGGCCTGTTCTTTATACTGGCCCTATTGCACGGCCTTTTTTACAGCTACAACAGCACCGACCGAACCAACGGGTCTATGGCATTGGCCTGTCTGGCGTTTGCGGTAGCCTTCGTCGGTATAGCCGTTACGTTCGGCATCGTTGACTCGTATCGGATTTACGTACAGTGGGCACTGTGGGGTACGTTGGCTTATCCGGTGGGGTACGTTGCTCTGATAACGGCTATTTACACGATTTACAAAAAGCCGTTCGGCGTGGTATACTTCCTGGTGCTGGCGCTTATCATTGGTTGTGGTGCCTTGCTGTTCGTCAATGCCAAAACGGGTGCCTACTGGGCAGAGTTTGGCCCGGCATTGCTGGCTACTGCTGAAGGAAGCCGTATTACCCTGATTAAAGCGTCGCGGCAATGGGGAGAGGGCTTTATCTCTACGGGGCTGATCAGCGCGTTGATCCTTTTTTCCGTGTACAGCATTTACCTGTTCGATGAACTGGCACCACTCCGTTTGGTTGCCCTCTCTGATTTTACCCAACAACTCATTTATTACCTGGCTGTACTATTTATTCCTGTCTCGATATCGCTCTATATTGCCAGGTCGTTTGTGTTTACCCAACGCCGCATGGCTGGTCAACTGCTTGAAGTTCAGCGCTTATCAAAGCAATCGTTCGAGCAGGAGAAAGAACGACAAACCATGCTGGCCCGGCAGAAAGAGACGCTGGAAAAACAGGTAGCCGAACGAACTGCCCAGTTGCAGGAGTCGCTCGATGAACTGAGGGAAACGCAAAACCAACTGGTGCAGAAAGAGAAGATGGCCTCATTGGGTGAGCTCACAGCGGGTATTGCCCACGAGATTCAGAACCCGCTCAACTTCGTCAATAACTTCTCGGAGGTATCGGTGGATCTGGTCAATGAACTATTGGAAGAACGCCAACGGCCCGATACCGAACGCGACTTAGGCCTGGAAGACGAGCTGCTGGCCGATCTGAGCCAGAACCTGACCAAGATCAGCCACCACGGGCAGCGGGCCTCGGGCATTGTGCGCAACATGCTGCAACACAGCCGCACCAGCACGGGCCTGCGCGAACCCACCGACCTGAACGCTCTGGCCGACGAGTACCTGCGGTTGAGCTACCACGGCTTGCGGGCTAAAGACAAAAGCTTTAACGCCAGTTTCAACGCTGACCTTGATGCTAACTTGCCACCGGTAAATGTGGTGGGGCAGGATATCGGCCGGGTATTGCTCAACCTCTTCAACAATGCCTTCTACGCCGTGCAGCAACGCAGTCAGCAGGGGGAGGCGAACTACCAGCCAACGGTAACTGTACATACCAAAGTGGTTGGCAAACAGGTCGACATTCGGGTACGTGACAATGGTACAGGTATTCCCGACGAGGTACGGAATAAGATTTTTCAGCCCTTCTTCACCACCAAACCCACCGGTTCTGGTACGGGGCTGGGGCTGAGCCTGAGTTATGATATTATCACGAAGGGCCACGGCGGCACACTCGACGTTGAGTCAGAAGCGGGCGAGTTTACCGAGTTTCGTATTACCTTGCCTATGCAGGTTGCCTAAGCCACATCCGCCATTATGAACGCCCCGCTTTTAGCCGTTACTATCTTCTTCCTGTTTCAAACCCGCAACTTTCTGAATACGAAAGAGAAAATGCCGGTTTGGGATCAATGGCTGGTCAGGGTAGCCATTGGGTTGGGTGGCTTATTTATACTCGATAAAATTCTCGAAAGCAGCGGGGCCGCGTATCAGTTAAAAGCTACGTTCGTTTGCTATTTTGTGCTGGTCTTTACTATCTATGTCGTTCATATTGGGTCAAGACATTTTCCGCCGGCCCGCGCTCTTTTACTATCGCTGGTTCCGTTTTTGGTGGTGCTGGCAGGTACGTCTCTGATCCGAGGCTTACTGGAAGAATCGTTGTACCGACCTTACCGGGAAGTATTCGACACATCGGTGGGCTTTGCCTATGTATGGGTATTTTCGCTGTTTGGCTATGCGGCTCGCCAGCGAAAATCATATAGTAAAGAGCATCAGGCGCAGATAGACCGCGAAGCTGCCGAACGTCGCGAACGGCAAATGCTAGAGGGGCTAGTGCGGGAACGTACCGCCGAAATCACCCGTCAGAAAGAAGAATTGGAGCTGGCTCTGAGTGAGTTACGGGCCACACAGGTGCAGCTGGTGCAACGCGAAAAGCTGGCCTCGTTGGGTGAGCTCACAGCGGGTATTGCCCACGAGATTCAGAACCCGCTCAACTTCGTTAATAACTTCTCGGAGGTATCGGTGGATCTGGTCAATGAACTATTGGAAGAACGCCAACGGCCCGACACCGAACGCGACCTAGGCCTGGAAGACGAACTGCTGGCCGATCTGAGCCAGAACCTGACCAAGATCAGCCACCACGGGCAGCGGGCCTCGGGCATTGTGCGCAACATGCTGCAACACAGCCGTACCAGCACCGGTCTGCGCGAACCCACCGACCTGAACGCTCTGGCCGACGAGTACCTGCGGTTGAGTTACCACGGCTTGCGGGCCAAAGACAAAAGCTTCAACGCCAGTTTTCGCACCGAGCTAGACCCGGATATGCCCCCGGTGAAGGTAGTGGGGCAGGATATCGGCCGGGTATTGCTCAACCTTTTCAACAATGCCTTCTACGCCGTGCAGCAACGACAAATTGCGGAGCGGGAATCGGGTACGTTGAAAGGGTTTGCCTATCAGCCAACCGTAGTGGTGATGACCATGCAAACACCGGTTGGCGTCGAAATTCAAGTCCGCGATAACGGGACGGGCATGCCGGAAGAGGTGCAGCAAAAGATTTTTCAACCCTTTTTTACCACAAAACCCTCGGGCAGCGGCACCGGCCTCGGCCTGAGCCTGAGTTACGACATCATTACCAAAGGCCACGGCGGCACACTATTGTTAGATAGTAAAGACGGCGTCGGCACCACGTTTACCATCTTATTACCAGCAACTTAAAATGAGTTTTGAGTTTGTAGTTTAGGGTTTGATGTTGCGCTGCCAGGTTCACGAGATAGTCAATGAGCAGCGCAACATCAAACCCTAAACTACAAACTCAAAACTTCTTCCCCTATGACTCACATACTTGTCGTTGATGACGAACCTGATGTACAACCGCTGTTTGAGCAGCGGTTTCGGCGCGAAATTAGGAGCGGTGCCGTTCACATGACCTTCGCCTCGTCGGGCGAAGAGGCGTTACAGATTTTCACTGATCGCCCGCACGAAGCCGTGCTTATTCTATCGGATATTAATATGCCGGGTATGAGCGGGCTGGAATTGCTACGTCATATCCGCACGGTAACGCCCGAACGGCCACCGGTAGTGATGATGATAACGGCCTATGGCGATGCCGATAGCCACAAACAGGCTATGGATCTGGGAGCCGATGACTTTCTGGCCAAACCGCTGGATTTTAATTCGTTAAAAGAAAAACTGGCCAACCTGCCGTTGTGACATGGCGGATTTATTGGGTACGCGGATCAAAGGGATTTTAAAATGATTTGCGCAGATTTTTTTGGGTACGCGGATTAGACGGATTTGAAACGATTTGCGCGGATTTTGATAGGTACACGGATTAAAGGGATTTAAAATGATTTGCGCGGATTTTTTTGGCGAAGATACACCACACCTGCATTTTTCCCTATTAGCCCAAATAGCGTTAATTTAGCTAATGTATTAGCCGAATTAATGCTATTTGGGCTAATACGTTTATAGTATCTGGTGGATTCTTTACCTCAACACGGTTAACGTACCTGAGCGGTCGGGCAGAAAAGGAGCCGGGCTGATGACGTACTGGTAGGGGCCGGGCGCTACGGCTTCCCCATCAACACGGCCATCCCAGGGTTGGGTGTAAGGTGATTGGTTCACAATCAGTTCGCCCCAACGGTTATAGATTTTAACCGAACAAGATGGATAGGCTTCAATGCCGGTGAGTGCCCAAACGTCGTTTTGCCCATCGCCGTTAGGCGTAAAGGCCGTCGGGAAAAACAGGCCCGGTAACACGATAATATCGACACTACTGGTCAGCGGACACTGACCGTTTTGACTCACCGTGAGGCGGTAAGTCGTGGTAATGTTAGGTTGAGCCGTAACGCGGGGTAAATTCAGTCGCTCGTCGCCCGGTGCCGGGTCGCCGTTGATGAGCAGGCCCGTAATCGGGTCCCAGGTGTAGGTAAGGTTTGGGTCTGTTGGGCCTTGCAACGTCACCCGCATACCGGCAATAATTGTTTGACTGGCGCCGAGGTCAGGCTGAGGTACGTTGATAACCTGGACAGTCTGGTTAACCGTTGCCTGGCAGCCAGCTGTATTGGTGACCGAATAAGTAACCGTATGTGTGCCATTGCCCGCCTGACCGGGAAAAAACTGTCCATTCTGAACGCCAATGCCTGAAAAAACGCCGCCAGCCGGTGTTGCTGTCAACGTAAGCTGATCAACCGATGCAGCACACACAGCGGGAATAACCGGAAACTGAGGCGTGGGTTTGGCAAAAACCCGAACGGGACCAGCGCTGACTTCGCAATCGGCATCGAGCACGAAAACGCTGTAAAAGCCGGGTTGGCTGGCTACTATGGTTGGGCTGTTGCCGGGTAGCGATAATCCGTTTCGTTGCCAGTTATAGGTGAGACTGCCTGATACCGGTTCGGTTGTGCCAGCCTCGATAGCGGCTACAAGCGGTTCTCCTTCGCAGGCTGCCGATTGAGTGAGGGGAAGAATAGACAACCTGTTGAGATTACTTTGGCGAATAGTCACTTCGTCGGTTTCTACACAACCCGCTGTTGCTGTATTAGTTACCTCGAGTCGGTAGGTGCCCGGTGTGCTAACCGTTAGCAGATATGCGGTTTCGCCCACGATGACCGAGCCGTTTTTAAACCACCGATACTTGTAGGAAGGCAGAATATTAGAGCGCAGGTCGAGCGTTTCACCCGTACAGAGAACGGTCTTACTAGCCGTGATTTCGGCGGGAAAACAAGTCTTTTTTGCCGCACGTGACCCAATTTTTGCCGTGCGCGCACGTGCATGCCGCTGACCATAAGTAGTCAGACTTAGGCACACTAACAGACAGATTAATAGATGTTTATGGGTGATACGTATGAGCATGGCTTTACAACGTACCTGACCCATATCATAAACCATGCCTGATTTTGCCCGTCAATAAACTAAGGCTTAACCATGTTCGTTTATGACAAAAGGAAGATAATTTTGTTGCTTTGACAACTAATTCATCAGCAAACAGCCATGCCTATCTATCATAAACTGGGTACGTTACCCCCAAAACGGCACACGATTTTCAAGAGTCCGGCGGGGGCATTTCACTACGAACAGCTGTTTGGCACCATTGGCTTCGATGGGATGTCGTCGCTGTTGTACCACATTCATCGGCCCACGCAGGTAAAAGCGGTGCTCGATTCGGTTGATTTGCGGCCGGTGGCGGGCGTTGAGCACAACATCATGTCGCGTAAACTGGTGGGGTTCGATGTGCCGCCTGCCGATGATTTTTTGCAAAGCCGCACGCCGCTTCTCTTCAACAACGATGTGGTCGTTGGCGTGGCCGCTCCCCGACAGTCGCTGACCGATTATTTCTACAAAAACGCCGATGCCGATGAACTGCTATTTGTTCACCGTGGCTCAGGTACGTTGCGGACGTTGTTGGGCCAAATTCCCTTTGTGCCCGGTGACTATCTGCTCATTCCGCGCGGGATGATTTATCAGATCAGCTTCGACGCGACGGACGTACCTGAAGGAAGCCGCTTGTTGTATCTGGAATCGACCTCGCCGATTTACACGCCCAAGCGGTATCGTAATCACTTCGGTCAGCAGCTTGAGCATTCGCCCTACAGTGAGCGCGATTTCAAGCTGCCGCAAGACCTGGAAACCCACGACGAGCGCGGTGATTTTGTGATGAAGATCAAGAAGGAGGGTATCCTGCATACGCTCGTGTACGAGACGCATCCGTTCGACGTGGTGGGCTGGGACGGCTACAATTTCCCGTATGGTTTCTCGATCCACAATTTCGAACCAATAACCGGTCGTATCCATCAGCCGCCACCGGTACATCAAACGTTCGAGACCAAATCATGCGTGGTTTGTTCGTTCGTACCGCGCCTCTACGACTACCACCCCGAGGCGATTCCGGCCCCTTACAACCACAGCAACATCGATTCCGACGAGGTGCTGTACTATGTCGATGGTAATTTCATGAGCCGCAACGGCATCTCGCCCGGTATTCTGACGTTGCATCCCGGCGGCATTCCGCACGGCCCGCATCCCGGCGCGATGGAACGGAGCATAGGCAAAACTGGAACCGATGAACTCGCCGTCATGGTCGACACGTTCCGTCCTCTCAAACTCACCAAACAAGCCCTCGGCATCGACGACGGCGTTTATTTTCAATCCTGGCGAGAGGGGTGAAAAGGTGAGGGGTGACTGACGACAGACATCCGTTTCAAGAGTAGCGCCGTTGTGAACCCATAGAGATGGATGTCTGCCGTCAGTCGCCCTTTCACTCCTCGCCCTTTCACCCCTCACCCTTTCACCCCTCACTACATGACTTCCTGGCTCTCCATTGCTCCCGATTCTGACTTTTCGATTCATAATTTGCCGTATGGCCTATTCACAACGGCCGAACAGACCGAGCCACGCGTAGGGGTGGCCATTGGTGATCAGATTCTTGATCTGGCCTTTGCCGCCGACATGGCCATGTTCGATGCCTTTTTGACGTACCAACAGCGCACCGTTTTTCGAAGCCACTTTCTGAACGACTTTATCCGGCTGGGGCGACCCGTTTGGCAACAGGTACGTTCGGCGATACAGGCTGAACTGACCGATGAAACGTCGCTATTTCGTAGTCTGGCCGAATACGCGCTGATTCCGCAGGCCGCTGCTACCATGCACCTGCCTGTGCAGATTGGCGATTACACCGATTTCTACTCCAGCATCGACCACGCCACGAATGTGGGGGTGATGTTTCGTGACCCGGCTAATGCGCTCTTGCCTAACTGGCGTCATTTGCCCGTTGGCTATCACGGGCGAGCATCGTCGGTGGTGGTGTCGGGTACGCCAATCAAACGGCCGAATGGGCAGCGGTTGCCGAAAGGGGAGACACAGCCCGTTTTTGGGTTATCGCAACGGCTCGATTTTGAGCTGGAAACGGCGTTCATTTTGGGTAAAGACACCTCACTGGGTACGTCTCTAGCCCCGGCCGATTTTGAAGAGCACGTGTTTGGTATGGTGCTGTTCAACGACTGGTCAGCGCGGGATATTCAGCAGTGGGAATATGTGCCGTTGGGACCCTTTCTGGGTAAAAGCTTCGGCTCGTCGATGTCGCCCTGGGTCGTGACAATGGATGCCCTTGAGCCCTTCCGGGTGCCCGGATATGTTCAGGAACCCGCTCCGTTGCCGTATTTGACGGAAACTAATCCGTTACCAAATCTCGACATTCATCTGGAAGTTGGGCTAACGACTGCCGGAGGTGAAGAGACCGTTATTTCGCGCTCGAATCAGCGTTTTTTGTACTGGTCGCAGGCGCAGCAACTGGCGCACCATACCGTGAACGGCTGTAACGTTCGGGTGGGTGACCTGATGGCGTCGGGCACTATTTCTGGTCCCGACCGATCATCGTGGGGCTCGTTGCTCGAACTCTCATGGGGCGGTGCCGAACCAATCACGCTGGCTAGCGGCGAAACCCGAACTTTTTTGCAGGATGGCGACACCGTAACGTTTCGCGGTTTTGCCGAAAAAGAAGGTATACGAGTTGGTTTCGGTGCTGTTTCCGGTCAAATTATGTCGTAGAAATACACACAATTGTAACTGTTTAGGTAGGGTGTGTCGTCAGATCCCCGACCTGACGATTTTTTGGGTCCCCGACCCGATCAGAGGCTACTCAACGCTCGAAGAGCATGCAAGTAGTGATCCACCTGCGGTGGTTGAGTGTACTGTAGAGGGGCCGGGGACCTGACAACATATTAACTAAACAGTTACAGTTGATTTGTTTGTGATCAGGCTTTCTGATTACTTACGGCATGCAAACTATGCTACTGACTATCTGGCCTTTCCTGAACCTGTTACTGATTATTGGTATCTGGGGGGCAATGATCCGTTACGCTTCCCGAATCAGCAAAAACAGGCTGTATGTATTCAGCACATTCGTGGTCCTGATAGTGGGCGTTTTGTTCGTGACACCGTCGGTAACCACAATCTACGGGGGAGAGTATACATCGGTCTTTCTGCAATCTCAAACTGCAGTTCCTGTAACCAATCAGGCTTATCACGACGGTGTGTTATTGACTAGCCCGGTATTTACCATCAAGAGCCACGTAGCTGTTTGGCCCGTTAAACTCCCGGATGTCTCGCAGCCGGTTGAGCCTGAATCTGGCCTGTTGCCCGATGCGCTTCAAACTACGCTGCTGATCAAGGCAACAGACATGATGCCGGGGCTTCAATGGATTCCTCAAATTACCTCAGTACGTGTCCTGGCGAATCGGAAATTGGTGTACAGGGCAAGTGGATATATACGGTGGCGACTGCTTGGAGTTCCAGTGTACAACCAGCCTAAAGAGTATGTAGGCCAGGTATCTATTTAAGCTAAACTGACGCTATTCGAGCCATGGAAACTGCTCTGTTAACTATTTGGCCTTTTCTGAATCTGCTAGTTTGGGTGGGTTCTATTGGGCTGTTCATGCGTTTCATTAGCCGATTTAGCCAGAATTTTGGTTGTGGCTCGGCCGCTCTGGTTTTTTTAGTCGGCGTGTCGATGTGCAAATCACCGGACGATACAAAAAGCGCTGTTCGGGGAAATAAAGACACGTATTTGTTACAGGAACCGCAGCCCAAACCGCCTGTGCTGACCATAACAACCCGGAAGGTTACGCTGATAAAAAGTCCGTCATTCGATGTCATTGGCGATATCATCGTTGTTCCAACCACCCTGCGCGATTCCTGCCAAACGGGTAGTGCCGAACTGAACGCCATTTCAATCAATATGGTATCGTGGGGCAGCGGATTTACAGCAGGTTTACAATGGCAACCGATAGCTTCGTCGGTCTCGCTGTCGGCTAACCGGCAAATCAGGTACAGCACAAGTGGCCAACTGATCTGGCGCGTGCTAAGCGTTCCGGTTTACCGGCAGTACAAACTGTTCGAAGGCGAGGTCGCGATTTGATTTTTACAACGTCACACCGAACCGCTCACCGAGTTCTTCCAGTGTTTTGACCACCGTTTCATGGACTGGAATTCCGTTTTGCAGTCGGTCGGCTTCGAGCATTCGTTCGGGGTCACCGGGAACCAAAACTTGCTGTCCCTCAACGGATTTGGCCGACCGGAAGCGCTGAATCCAGGTATCCATATGTTGCTTGAAATCGTCGGCTGGGCGGAAGGCGTCGATGCGCATGGCCCCGAAAAAGTGGCCTGTTCCCGACCCCACACCTTCGTTTGCCTGCATGAAACCCGCCGTGGCGAAAGGCGGAACCCAGGGGCCGTAGTTGGCACCCGACAACACACCCGAAAAAATATCGACAATGGCACCCAGGCCGTAGCCTTTATGGCTACCATGTTCGCGGTCGGAGCCGAGGGGTAGGAGGGCCCCGCCATTTTTTACGGCATTAGCATCGGTGGTCGGGTTACCATTGGCGTCCTGTGCCCAGCCGAGCGGAATATCCTGCCCTTTACGTTGCAGAATTTCGAGCTTGCCATACGCCACTGCTGTTGAGGCAAAATCGGCAAGGAAAGTAGGTTCTGTTGCCGCTGGAATAGCAACGGCTATGGGGTTAGTTCCCAGGAGTTTGTCTAACGAAAACGTAGGTGCAACCAGTGGCGCGGCGTGGGTCATGGCCTGCCCGATCATATCGTGCTCAGCGGCCAGTAGGGCATGATAACCGGCAATGCCGAAGTGGTTTGAATTGCGGACCGCTACCCAACCTGTGCCGGCCACACGTGCTTTCTCAATAGCTACCCGCATGGCCCATGGCCCAACAACCAGCCCCAGCCCCCGATCCCCATCGACCACAGCGGTAGAGGGCGTTTCGTGCACAATGCTGATAGCAGGAGTGGGGTTTAGTCGGCCATTGTCGTACAGGCGAACGTACCCGGCCAACCGGGCAACCCCGTGCGAATCGACGCCGCGCAGGTCGGCAGAAACCAGTACATCGGCGGCTAATTGGGCGTCGGCCTCCGAACAACCAATGGCCTGAAAAATCTGCTCCGTAAACGAGCGCAACTGCTTGGCATGAATCATGGTGTAAAAATAAGGTTCAATGGTCAAGGTCTAACGTTCAAGGTTTCCAACTATGTACCATTTAGTGTCAGGATCGAGCAGCTTGGACATTAGACCTTGACCATTGGACCTTATTTTTGTGCTATGACTAACAAATTTACCAGTCGCTTATTGGCTTATTTTGGACGGGGATTACTGGCTATTGCTCCGCTAGGACTGACTATCTACATGCTTTATGGGGTGTTTGTTTGGGTAGATGGACTGGTGCCGTTTCATATCCCTGGCATCGGTTTTCTGATTATGACCGGCATCATACTGGCGTCGGGTTTGCTGATTTCAACGGTGATTCCGCAATCGGTGGCGTCGCTTTTCGAGGGGTCTATCCGCCATTTACCGTTGGTTAGTCTGATTTATTTCTCAGTTAAAGACCTGATTTCGGCCTTTGTTGGCGATAAGAAAAAGTTTAACCAGCCCGTATTGGTGATGATGAACCGGGAGTCGGGTATTCAGAAAATCGGATTTATTACGCAAACAGACCTGAGCCATTTCAACCTTTCCGACTCGGTGATGGTCTACTGTCCACATTCCTACGCATTCTCGGGTGAATTGTATATTGTACCTGCCGAAAACATCAGGCTATTGAACCTGTCGAGCGCCGAAGCTATGAAGTTGATTGTATCGGGCGGCGTCAGTAAGTAGTAGCCTTTTCGGAATAGTGTTACTATAACCTTTCTTCCGTGAACCGCGTTGAACACGTATAACTGGTTACACGTATGAAGAAGCTGCACGTTTTATTACTGGCTGGTATTGCCCTTTCGAGTATAAAGACTAGTTTGGCTCAGCCCGCTACCGTGCCGGGGGTACGGATGCAGGAGCCCGACCCACGCCCTGAGCAGTTGGCCACTGATACCCTGCCTGCCGTTGACGGACAGGTTAAACGCGTATCGAAAAATCGGTACTTATCGATCGATGTCACAGGTACGTTCGGTCGGTTTCGGCGCTACCGAATCTTTCCTGGCGAAACCATGGCCTTCCGGGCCAAATCAGACGGAGACAAGTACCGGTACCCACTTACGGCGGTGAGCGATACCGCTTTTACCATTGCCTTTCAGAATGAACTGTACGATCAGGCGCAGCCTCTCTCGTTTCCACTGGTCGATGTAAAGCGCGTGTACCTGAATCAGCGTATTCCCTTTGTGAGTGAATTAGGTTATCTGCTACCGGTGGCGGCGGTCATCTTTGTGGCTGCCGACTTTGTGAACCCACGAAGCCTGGATGGGCGCAGCGGACGGTTTCTGTTCGACAGAAAAGCGTTGGTGCCGGGTGGGCTGTTGCTACTGGGCGGGGCAGTATGCTACAAATTATCGCACCGAAGCTATTCCATCAATGACCGGAATAGGCTTAAAGTGTTGTGGACCAACTGATTAAAAGTCGGCCGTATCTATTGCATTAAGTAAGTATTAATTATTAAGAAATGACGTATGTGAGACTTGACTTTTCGAGGGGGTACCGGTACCTTTATACGTAAATAGTTAACCTATAAAGCAAGGGGACATGAGTGAGCATACCATCTTTGTGGCAGAAGACGATGAGGATGACCAGTTCCTCCTCAAAACGGCCTTTGCCTCTACGGGTATGTCGTGTGATCTTGTCTTCTTTACCAACGGTGAAGAGTTAATCAATCAGTTGGCTTCTTCCGCGCAACGCCCCACCCTGGTATTGCTCGATCTGAATATGCCGATCATGGATGGGTTTCAGACGCTGAGCCATTTACGGGCTCACGACGCGTATAAAACAATGCCCGTATTGGTGTTGACAACATCAAGTCAGCGCGAGGACGTTACCCGGGCGTACTCACTGGGGGCTAACTCATTCATCACCAAGCCAAATCAGTACGCCGATCTCACGCGCACGGTGTTGCAACTTCAGCAATTCTGGCTCATGACGGCTAGTATTCCGCAACACAAAAAAGCGGTTTACCCACTATTGTAGGTTTTTCCGACTGTTTTTCGGACCTGATCTGTAAAACAACAACGACCAGTGATTTTACCGTGAGTTTCGTAAAATCTTGGATTTCCCGTAAATCCTGCCGCAAAGCCACGGAGTCGTAGCTGGAAATTGCGTTCTTTTGCAGGATGAATGCCCTCTTACTAACGCCCCCTACGCAGCCCATTCGGGCTACTATTGCGCTGGCCTCTTCGAAAAGTGAAAGTAACCGCGCGCTGATTCTCGATGCGCTTACTGGCTTCCGCTGCCAACTCGATAATCTTTCCACCGCCCGCGACACGCAGACAATGATCCGTTTGCTCCGCGACGTCGAGGCTCCCACTGCCGACGTACTCGATGCGGGCACAACCATGCGTTTCCTGACGGCTTACTTCGCGCTGACGGGTCAAACAAAAATCATGACCGGTACGCCCCGCATGTGTGAACGCCCCATCGGATTACTGGTTGAGGCCCTGCGCACGTTGGGAGCCGACATAACGTACCTGGGTCAGGATGGGTATCCGCCCCTGCAAACCGCTGGTTTTCAATCGACAGGTGTGAATACGTTGAGCATTCGGGGTGATGTGAGTAGCCAGTACATTTCGGCCCTGGCCATGTTGGCTCCGTATTTACCCACTGGCCTTACGCTTCAACTGACAGGTACATTGGGTTCGGTGCCCTATATGACCATGACCCTGCAACAGATGGCGGTATTTGGCGTAAAGGCCACCGCCGATTGGGAAGCACAAACCATTCAGATACCTGCCGGTACGTATCAGCCAACGGCCTACGCTATCGAATCAGACTGGTCGGGGGCCAGTTACTGGTTTAGCACCGTAGCCCTGGCTGCTGATGCCGATATTGAACTGCTGGGTCTGAAAGAGCAGTCGTTGCAAGGTGATAGCGCTATTGTGGGCATTATGGATCAACTGGGGGTGCAGGCCACGTATACGGGCCGGGGTTTCCGGCTCACCAAAAAAGACGCCGCCGATCAACTCACCGTCGATTTCACCAACTGCCCTGATCTGGCGCAGACCGTAGCCGTTTGTTGCGCCTTGAAAGGTATTCCTGCCACATTTACGGGAATCGAAAGCTTGAAAATAAAGGAAACCGATCGGGTTGTGGCTATCCAGAACGAGCTACGAAAATTTGGCGGTGATCTGGTAGAGGTAGTGCCCAACGACCGTTACGAGGTACGTTCTGCCTCACTGACCAGTACCGAACCAGTGACAATTGAGACCTACGACGATCACCGGATGGCTATGGCATTTGCGCCCATTGCCATGCTCCGCCCCGTTATCATCGAAGAGCCGGGTGTGGTTGCCAAATCATATCCGTCTTTCTGGGACGATTTCAAGCTTGTAGCCGGTGTAGAAACCGTATAAACTAGCAGACCGATTCACAAAAATGGTTGATCAGCGGGTAAGTGCTTCGCGAATCAGCTCTTTTTGTGAATCGGTCAGGTTGGTTGGTAATTTAACCTGCCACTGCACGTAAAGGTCGCCGAAGGTAGATTCCAGGCGGTAGAGCGGGAATCCTTTTCCTTTAAGACGTACTTTCGTTCCGGGCTGGGTTTCTGGCTTTACGGCCACCTTCACTTGACCCGCAAGCGTTTCTACAATCTGATCACCTCCCAACAAAGCAGTTATCAGATCAATCTCTTCCGTAACAACGAGGTCGTCTCCCTGCCGTTTATAACGGGGATCATCGTCTACCGAGAAGGTGATATACAGATCGCCGTTTGGCCCACCATTGATGCCCGGTGCCCCATAACCTGAAAGCTTTATCTTCTGGCCATTTTCAACACCGGCATAGATGGTGATATTAATGCTTTTACCGTTTACCGTGAGTGGTTGCTTATGCGTCGTGTAGGCTTCGCGAAGACTTAGGCGTAGTTCAGCCTGGTAATCCTGCCCGCGATACATGGCTTGTTGGCGGCTGCTTTGTGGACCACTATCAGAGCCAAACATCGATGAAAAGAAATCGGAAAAACTATCGTCGCCGAATCCGCCCGCTGAGTAGCTCCCGCCCGTACGCTGCCGGGTATCGCTGTATTGGGTACGTTGTTGCCGCTGGGCTTGTTCGAACTGATCGGCATGTTGCCAGTCTTTTCCGTACTGATCGTATTTTTTGCGTTTTCCCGAATCGCTCAGCACCTCATTGGCCTCGTTGAGTTG
This sequence comes from Fibrella aquatica, assembly GCF_041321135.1. Taxonomy (NCBI): domain Bacteria; kingdom Pseudomonadati; phylum Bacteroidota; class Cytophagia; order Cytophagales; family Spirosomataceae; genus Fibrella; species Fibrella aquatica. The sequence continues at coordinate 388,836 of NZ_JBGGWF010000001.1, forward strand.
CTGGAATTTTTTGCTGGCCTCCGCATCATCCGGATTCAGATCAGGGTGTAGCTCGCGGGCTAGTTTACGGTATGCTTTCTTTATTTCTTCTTCGGTAGCTGTTTTCGGAACCCCCAACACCTTGTAATAATCGATGTAGTCCATAATATAGTAGGTCGTTGACTGGTCGTTACGTTGCGTAGCCACTCTGCAAACGCAAACAACCCGGTTTAGGTTACCGGGCTGTTGTGACACCTTACAAAATTACGGCTCAGACGCTTGTTGGTCATCTTCCTTTTACAGCAACCCACTAGTGGTAGTCTTCTTCGGCCTGCAGTTGCTTATATATGTTTCCTGCCAGTTCCCGCGCCCTTTTTATTCGCATTTTTACCGCGCTGGGCGTCAGCCCCTGCCGAATAGCAATGTCATTGATCGAGGCTCCATCCTTGTATTTGCTGTAGAGCAGTTCGCGCTGCATGATTGGTAACTGATTCAGCATGCGCTCATAGGTATAGTTGCATTGCTCCTCGTTGATCAGTGTCCAGCTTGGGCCGTAGGCTAGTTCGAGTTCGTAGCTACACCAAACAGCCTGTTCGCGTTTTTTCTTGCGTATCTGGTCCAGGCAATAGTTGGCCGCAATAGAGCGGAGCCAGGTAGTAAACTGAGCTTCTCCCCGGTAACTGCTGAGCTTTTGCATCAGCCGTAGAAAAATTTCCTGTACAAAATCTTCCGATTCATCCGCATCGCCGGTGTAGGACAAACAGGTTTGGTACACGCGCTGACGATGGCGGGAGTAGAGCAAACTAAAATAACGATGGTCTTCTGTATGAAGATATCGTCTGACCAAGTCCTGGTCGGTTAGAGAAACGTTCAGTAATACGGTGGCCATGCAATGATTAAATTAGGCTGTTATCTTAACGTGGTATATAAGCTAGATTGAATTTATAGGTAATTATCCATGACATTTTTCCGAATATGGAAGTAGCCCTCATACTCCCCACCAAACTGAGGGAATTTCTTTGGGTAATTGAAGGAAAGAGCGTACTTTAAAGCCACAGTAATTATTGCCTGAATCAAAGTACGCTAGGTACAGCATTCCCATTTTGGCCAATAGTAGCCCCTAAATGGCCAAAATAAAGACTAACTTACTGAAGTGAGTATTTATACATAACTATTATACTGTTTTTGTGGATTGCCTCCGTATTTGTCTTCGTTACTGTTTGCTGATGAGCATTGGGCTAACTCGCATTGCCAGCAGTCTGGCTGGTAATGAACCAGTGTTCCCGAAAGCGCGGTCAACAGATCCGCCCTACATTGTTCAGGTGCGGCACTTCTCGGTTGAGCAGGGGCTTCCCAATCGGTCGGTAACCGGAATGGGTCAGGATGGGCAGGGGTTTGTCTGGATCGGCACACTCGATAACGCGTATCGATTCGACGGTAATCGGTTTATGCCATTGCCTGCCAAGGTGATTGCCGCCCGGCGGCAGACACCCGTTTATGTAGACAATATAAGTGCTGACCAGTCTGGTAATCTGTGGTTTTTTAAAGGTCGTTCAGAACTTGACCAATGGCTTGAGCGGTGGAATGCGGACGACCAAAAAGTAACCACTTTTCCTGTTCGCTTCGAAGCGAGCACGCCTAAAGAGCACTTATATCCTGTTGAGGCAGTTGGACATCGTGGGTCGATTATCAGCAAATCGGTAAATTCATTGCTCGTTGTACAGGGTACAAGCCGCATATACCGGCATGCTGCTCCCGGAAGGCTACAAGCGATCTACATCGCGCCCCAATCGCTTTTAATTCAAAAGGTCTGCTCAACGGCGAAAGGAACCTTGTTACTTACCCTGAGTAACAGCACCCAAACGCAGTATTCGTTGCTCGAGATCGATTCGCTGGGCAGGCAGTTACAACAACAGGCGTTACCTAAATACCTGAAAGCGATCGGAACAGATGCGCAGGGAAACATCTATTTACACCATGTTGTATTAAGTTCAGACAAGCCGCAACAGGCGCCTGCGCTGACTCCAAACCAGCTTAAAAACTATTTATACCGCCTGGCGCCTGATGGGCATTTGGCCGAGATGCCCATCAATTTTGACCGTAGCCCCTTTCCACAATTCGCCAACCAGAACGGCCGGGTATATGCTATTACTGATGATGAAATTTTCTATGATGCCTACCACGATCTGTTCTGGTATCGGGGCAAAGGAACGCTGTTTGCCTGGCACCCGGCGCGGGGTGTCGTGTTTGATTTAGCTACGTCGGGGTTTTCCGCAACGCAAGCACCCGTTTTAGAGCACATGATGGTGGATCGTACTGGTGGAATTTGGATAAATTCGAATAATGGTGTGTTGTTGCTAACCCTAACGCCAAACCGCTTTTCCCGATACCTTTATCAGTCGCCTAATACCCGCGATTTTGCGGATGTAGCTACCCGCGGATTAATACAGGTCGGTAATAGGCTATGGGCTAATGCCGCGGGCAGTTGGCTTGTTAATCTGAACACAGGTGCTCATGAAGTAGCGATGCCAGCACAAACGATTCGAAAAGCAAATCTATTTTATCATCAGCCTGTGGCACCGGCGCCGGGAGGGTCCATATGGAGTGCTCTTGACGTAATTGCACGCATTGACCCAGTCAAAAAAACTATAGTGCAATACCCCTTGCGCACAGGAAATAACATGTGCTGGTCGATTAAACCCGATGGGCGGCAAAACCTATGGCTTGGCTACAACGAGGGAATCAGTTATTTCGATGTTGCCAAACGGCGTAATATTCCGTTTACGCGATACAACAAATGGCCGGAATTGGCCGAAAATCGTATCAATGGCTTCTTCTTCGATAAGCAGGTTAATGGTTTTTGGGTCGCATCAACGTCGGGTTTATATGTGCTGGATACACTGCGTGGCATTGTTGACGGGTACAACGTAGAACAGACCGGCCCGAAATACCTGCCGTTCAACCATATTGCCTACATTCATATCGATCCCGATCAGCCGGGTCTTTACTGGCTGGCGACGCGTGGTGGTGGGCTTATTCGTTGGGAGCGGGCCACCGGGCGCTATCGGCAGTTTACGCAGGCCGATGGGCTATTGAACAAAACGCTCTATTGCCTCTACACCGATCACCCGGACCCCGCTAAACGGCGCGATAAAGATCGGCTGTGGATGACAACCGATTATGGCCTGGTCAGTTTCAATAAAAAGACCGGGCGTTTTCAGACGTACCTGCCCAAAGATGGTATCACCCACGAAGAATTCAACTTTACGTCTCATTATCAGGCTTCCGATGGGCGGTTGTATCTGGGTGGGTTGAACGGGATAACTGCTTTTTGGCCTAACCAGATTCAGGAGACTACGGCCACGAAGGCGCCACTGGTGGTGACGGGGTTTCAGCAACTCGACGGCAACACGGGTATCATGGGTAATCATACGGCCGAGTACATACTTGGGCAACCCATCCACATCGAATCGTCGAGCCGGGCATTTATGTTGTCATTTACCCTGCTAGACTACCGTTTTCTTGGTCAAACGCAGCTTTGGTACCGAATTAAAGGATGGCAGAATGCGTGGTCTATGCAACGAGAGACTGATCTGCGTGTCAACGGATTGCCGCCGGGTGCCTACGAACTGGAGGTGCGGATGCAAAATTTAAACGGGCATTGGATTTCCAATGTACGCTCCATCTCGTTGGTTGTTGAACCACCGATTTATCAGCGTCTATGGTTTGTGTTCTTGTGTTTGTTAACCATTGTTGGTGTTACGGTAGCCATTTTCCGCTGGCGCAATCGGCGGTTGCTCAACGAGACTATCCGGCTCGAAGCCGAAGTGTCGCACCGAACAGCCCAAATTGAGCAGGATAAATCGATTATTGAACAGCAGGCGGCCGAACTCAGGGAGAACGCAACGCTTAAATCCCGTTTCTTTGCCAATGTTACTCATGAATTCCGTACGCCGTTGACCCTGCTGCTGGGGCCACTAACGTACCTGATGAAGCGCGATGTAGATGGCGCAACGTACCGGATGTTGGCAACTATGGAACGCAATGCCCGGCAGCTTCAGGAACTGGTTAACGACCTGCTTGGATTGGGCAAGCTGGAAGCGGGTCAACTTCAACTCGATTCCCAACCAGCTAATCTGATTACTGTGGTGAACAGAACGGTTGCTGCTTTCGCTACTCAAGCCAGTTTTGCCGGTATTAAGCTCGATACCCTGAACTTCGATCAACCTGTTTGTATGCTGATCGATGTACCTAAACTGGAAACGGTGCTCCGTAACCTGATCGCCAATGCACTACGGTTTACACCGGCCGGAGGCAGCATAACCATTATGTTGGGTAATGAGGCCGATCTGGTTCGTTTGTCGGTGAAAGATACAGGGCGGGGCATTCATCCCGACGATCTTCCGCACGTGATGGAGCGGTATTATCAATCGGGAAAATCGAACGTACCGTTGCAGGGAGGAACGGGAATTGGTTTGGCCATCTGCCATGAATATTGCCAGTTGTGGCAGGGGCAGTTAACCATCGATAGCGAGTTGGGCAGGGGATGCACCATTACGCTTACCTATCCTAAAGTAGCTATGGATATAGCACTGCCTGATGAAGAGCTACAGCCCGAAAGTAGCCCTGGCAACGAACGGGAATTTTTGGTGCCAACAACGGAAGGCGCTGGTCGGGAACTGATACTGATCGTGGAAGATAACCCGGATATGGCTACTTATATTCAGGTATTACTGGCTCCCCACTATGCCTGCCACTGGTGTCGTAATGGGTTCGATGCCCTGAACTGGTTAAGTGAACAAGCCAGCCATTCGCTACCGCACCTAATACTGACCGATATGATGATGCCCGAAATGGACGGCCTCGCGTTGCTACAGATGATTCGTAAACAGTCGGCCCTTCGGCCTATTCCGGTCATTATGCTCACTGCCCGGTTCAATCAGGAGGTGCGGTTGCAGGCTTTGAAGCTGGGCGTAGCTGATTACCTGACAAAACCGTTCGATGAAGATGAACTGCTGGTACGTATTCAGAATTTGCTAGACCGGGCGCGTGAACGTGCTTTCTGGGGAACGACAGTCCCCGACGAGCCAGAGGATGAAGAGTCGACGGGAAAAAATAATCCGTTTCCCAACGATAACTGGATTCAGGATATTCAGGCACTAGTAGTTGCCAAACTAACGGACAGCCGCTTTCAGGTGACTGACTTGGCCGAGGCTACCAACATGAGCCAACGTCAGTTCTACCGGCGTTTGAAAACGCTTACCGGCTTATCGCCTATTCAGTTTGTGCAGGAAGTACGTCTTCAAACCGCCTACGAGTGGATCGAAGAAGACCGCTACAAGACAGTGAAAGAAGTGGCGTACCGGGTTGGTTTTCAAAAAGTGTCTTACTTCTCCCGGCTCTACCAGCAACGTTTCGGTGTTCACCCGAGCCTTCGTATCAACGAGCAGACAGAGGCGCATCAGGTGGTCATTAAGTAGTCATTCATTGTTTTTACTATAAATGACTACTTGATGACACCGTAGGTAAATGACGTTCCTATAACTCCTTCAGCACCAGTTTCCGCCAGCGCACTTTAATGCCGCCGCCGTCGTGAATCTGAAGGGCAATGGAACCCTTGGCCGCGCCGATTTTGGCATCGTGCAGATCAACCATTGGCTTTCCGTTCAGGTACGTTTGCACATGGTCGCCTTCTACGCGCATACGGAGTGTGTTCCACCCGCCAGGTTTCAGAATAGTTTCTTTTTCGGGCGGAATCTGCTCCAGCCAGCCACGGCCATACGATTCATAAATACCGCCAGTGTCGTGATCTTTGGGAGCCACTTCAACCTGCCAGCCGCTGATTTTAGTGCCTTCGATAGAGGAGCGAAAAAAGACGCCGCTATTGCCATTTGCTTCCTGCTTGAACTGGACCGATAGATCAAAATCGGTATACGTTTGCTCGGTAGCCAGGTAGCCATACTGCTTGTCGGGGCCACTTTCGCAGATCAATTCGCCGTTATCAACATACCATTTTTCGGTGCCGTATATTTTCCAGCCGGTCAGGTCTTTACCGTTAAAGAGGGCCACTTTTTTGGCAGGAGCCAGAGCCAGAAACGAACTTGCAACGAGGCACGTAAGCAGAAATCGGAGCATGAAGTGAGTTGTTTTTATAAATAAAACAGAAACACCGGAAGGGCCTACTCAAAAGCCTTCTTTTTCGTCTTCTTTGTCTTTTTTAGGCTCTTTCTTCACCGGTTCTTTCTTGGCTACAACCGGTGCTTTTTTAGTGGTGTCGGTGGCCGCCGCTTTTCCTTTTACCACGGGTGTCTTTGCTGTAGCGCGGACAGGCTCGGCTTTAGTCGGTTTGGCGTTACTTTTTGCTGGTTTAGCCGCCGGAGCCGATTCATCGGCACCACCAAAACCATCGGCTTCGCTGGCAACCGTTGTTTCTGCCGCTATGGGCTTGGCAGCGGGTTTCGCTTTTGGCTTCGCTACCGGTTTTGCCCGGACGCGATATTGTGCTTCGTAACGTTCCAGAAAGAGGGCTTTCTCGTCTTCGGTGGCGGGTACAATTACCAGTGGCGATTTGCTTTTGCTGTTGTTGGTCAGGGCCGTCAGCTTGTCGTTGGTTTCCTGATCCGAGGTGATAATAGCCAGTTGGCCACCGCCGTTTCCGGTGGGGTGGTAATCGTAAAAAGCCCATACGTCGTCAGAGGCTGCCACGTACAAGGTGAGCTCATCGCCATTGCCGTTTTTCCTGATCTCGACGTGGCCATCCATCTGAGCGTTGATATCTACGTTTTGCAGGTTCGATACGCCCAGCTTACCAATGCTGTAGAAGGCGTTGAACTTCTCAGACCACCGTAGGTTGGTATTCGATAAAACCAGGGCCGAGTTTAGTTTGGGCGAGGCCAGTGCCAGCGATACATGCTGATTCTGCGCCTTGTTCCGGTAATCGTCTACCGCTTTCTGACCAATCAACGGCAGTAATTTGTCGGAGAGCCGGTTAAGATCATCATCGGCCGCATCGCTGTTTTGTTCTTCCAGGTTGCCTTCTACCAGCTTACCGGCAATGGCAGCGTTGATTTGTTCGGGAACGGCAAAGGTCAGGGCCAGTAACGAATTGATTCGGTACGTAGCACTGTCGACGTTGACGCGGGCCGAGCCACTGGCCAGCAGGTACGTGTTGGGCTTACTGCTCATCAGGTTCATGGCACCCCGGAAGGTCATGATACCCTTGTCGTCGTTGAACAGGAAATTGCTTTCGAAATCGTCGTTCAGGCCTTCGGTGCCTACTTTAGGGCCGATGACGAAAGTCTTCTCTTTTTCGTCATAGCGCATCACGCCGGTTGCCCGAAAAACATCGTCGTCGCGGTTATCTTCTTTAGGCGATAAAAAAGCGGGATAAATGCCGGGGCTTCCGAATCGACTCTGAATACCAGCTACCAGCACCTGATCGCCTTCATTTTTGAGTTTATCGTCAACCGGAATGTCAATTGTTTCTACCACGTTGGCTTTGAATGGAATCCAGCCGCTGATCAGGTCGAGGCGCTTTTTCAGGAGCGGTTTCACAAACCCGTCCAGTCCCAGGTCTTTTTCAGGAGCCTTCATCTGAATGCCGCCTTTGAACTGCATTTTCGAGGTAAGCATCAGCTTGTCGTTTTCGTCAATGTCGGCGCGGGCTACGGTGTAGTAGGTTGTGAGGGGTTTAGCGTTGGCGGCACCGCGTTTCCGGCTAACCGATTTGCCGGGAGTAGCCGCCACTTTGTCTGCTTCCTTGAACTCAAAACTGCCCATTTTAATGGCCGAGGTATCGCCCTTGGCTTTGGCAAACAGGTACGTTGCATCGCCTGAGAAACGGGTACGCGACACAATCTGAATGTTACCATCACGCAGGCGGTGGAATCGGGAAACGGTATCCAGTTCCAGACGCGCATTTTTAAACGGCAGCATATCTCCGTTTCGGCGAATGGTGACCAGGCCCTTTTCGGGGTAAATGCGGGCATCGGCCGAGTTGATGTATGATACACCGCTGATGTTGAGGGTCATTTTTTCAACATCGTACAAACCGGCGGCGGCGTTGAAGGTCAACCCTTCCTGCTCTTCGCCGGTGGCTGTAAACGTCGACGTTTTTACATCGCCTTTCATGGCAATGGTCTTGCCTTTCATATTCCACTGCGCCCGTCCGATACTGGTTCGGTAAGCAGCATACGGAAACTCCATGCTCGAACCCAGCGTATCATCGATGGCTCGATTATCCCGGTTGATCGCCATGTCGACAAGGCCTTTTACCTGATCAAAATCAACGTCGATACCTGTGCCCAGCAATACGGGTTTAGGGGCAACGCCGCGAATATCGGCTACCGATTGAATCTTTAGTCTGGCGTTTTCGGCTTGGAATCCGTCTTTTCCGAATTTGATACTGCCCGATTCTACTTCCGAGTCGGTGCGCGTCAGCAGACCGTTGCCATACAGGCCAGTAGCCCGCACCAGGAGATTACCCTCTAGTTTGGTGGTGGCGTTGAAGAAGGTAAAGCTGTTTTTCTGGGTGTTAATCACCATACTGTCCGCTTTGGGCCACCACTTCATGCCAAAATTGGTCAGCGCTACGTTGGGATAATACGTTTGTGCAGCGGCGGCTTTGGGCACCACTTTCTGCCCTTTTTTGGGTTTCACTACCGCCACTTTCGTTGCCTGTGCTTCCACGATCTGCCCGGTTTCGCCGGTGGCAATCAGCGAATCGGGCATGAAAAGAATGTCTTTGTTGGATAGGGTAGCAGCCAGGTGAGCCAGTTCGCCAGAGGAGCGAAGACCTTTTTTGTCCATCACGAGGTCGCCCGTGAGTTTCACAATCGAAGCAGGCATGCCATACAGCGGATAACCTGCGGCCGGGGCCTTATGGGTGAAGCCCAGGGTTTGGTCGGGCATCGTTTTTAGCTCGGTCTGAAACGGCGGGAAAATGCCGTCGGAGTGGAACGTACCTACAAAGGAGATGTCGCCTTTACCCACGCTATCGTTGTCGATAGCCGGAATCTTGAAATATACCTTGCGATTATAGCGCCGGTCACCACGATCTTCCTGATCGAAGTAAACGGTCATCCCCTCGGGCATCACCAGTCGCTGTGTGGTCTTCTTGCCTTTTACTTTGCCCGATTTATTGTCGGCGGTGGCGAAGAAAACCGAGCCGGGTTTTTCGTACTTGATATCGCCGCCAATCTCGTCGTTTCGTCCCTGATCGGCCAGTTTTTGCGGCGTGAAGGTGATCGACTCGATCTTATTCATGTTGAGGGCAAACTTGTCGTAGTCGAAGGCAAGGTCAACGCCGTTATAGCGCATATTGCCCGATTTCATTTGCCCGGTAAACACCAGCGACCGGCCTTTGCCAATGCGCAGCACTTTGTTGGTTGGCATGCCAAACAACTTCAGCGAATCGCTGATGGTGAATCGATCAACACCCCGCACGGTGAGGTATTTCTCTTTGCTTCCCAGATCAATGCTGGCGTTCCGAACCGAGTCATTGCTGTTGAAATACGACTTGACCTCGAAATTATCGTAGTCGCGCTTGTCGTTATACGCCAAAATGTAGAGCGCTCCTTTCCGGCTTAGTCGCAGCATTTTAGAGCGTTCGTCCTGCTCCAGATAGCCTTCCAGCAACATACGTCCCAGCGAACCGCGAAGCGCCGACGCACTTACGTTGGGTACCGATCGAATGATGTCGTCGTCGAGGAAGGTTTGCTGTTTTGTTTTAGTGATGAAATTGCCAATGATTTGCAGGGGGTGAAAGCCGTAATCGGTGGCAATATCGGAGTAGCGCTGTGGTTGAAAATAATCGAACGACTCAAGCCGAACGGGTACTTCCCGTTTAGCCCCGATCTGATAAAATTCGACTTTTTGCCGGGGGACGTCCCACCGAACTACTTCGGGCTGGATAAAGAATTTGTGGTAGGTATCGGAAAATGGAACGCGGGCATAGCCGGTACGGTCAATACGGCCCAGCGAGGCCACCCGCGTCGTTTTGTCGAATCGGAACTGAATGGCCGGGTGGGAGAGAGAGTCGGCCACGTCGATGTAGCCGGTAAATTGGGCAATGGGAGCTGTAATCAGCGAATCGCGAAACTCGAACTTGCGGCTCAGGGCTTTAAATATGGTTTTGCCCGCCCGGTCGGCTACGGTCAGTAAAGCAGGTTGCCCATCTGCCGAAGCGCCTACCAGTTGCATACCTGCCAGGGCCAGCCCGCCTTTGTAGGTGATGCCCGAGCCAAGGCCGGGAATCACTTCGTTGTTTCGGTATGAGGCAAAGCGGGGATATTGGTCAGGTACGTTGCTGAATCGTTTTTTGCTGAGGTACTCAAATACGCCTAAAATTGGCTTGGCCCCTTTCTCCATCACCAGCGACACATCGTCGGCCGTTAGGCGGGGGTTCATCGCGATCATGCTGTAATTGGTGAGGGTAACGTACCTGTCTTCGCGACCTTGCAAAGCCCACGAGAACGTACCGCCTTTTCCAACCCAAACGCCTTCTTTCAGCATAAAATCGCCTGATGTATTGCTCACCAGGGCTGAATCACCGTTGGCTACAATGGCCAGAAATGCGTTGTTTACCGTTACTACAGCCCCGGATACTGCCGGTATAGGCTGCCGCTGAATGGGTTTGTACACCACACCAATTTCGCGGGGTTTAGTGGTATCCAGACCCACAGGAGAATCCCAACCATCGAAGTTCGACGAGGGGGCCACAACCGGGGCGTTGGCTGTCCCCGCCGTAGTGGTGTTCTCATCGGGCGAGGTAGTGCCTGCCTTGTCGATGAAGCGAAATGCGAAAGTGCCGCCTAGCAGATAAGTCTGGTTGAATTTGGCGGCGTACAAGGCTCGGTGTTGCAGAAAATCGCGGGCGGCACTCATTACCCTGGTAAAGGCCTTGGGGTCGTTTAGCGCAAATTGTTTCTCGGCAACGGTGATCAGGTTGTCAATATCGGGGGCGTTCACGGCGGGTTTTGCCGTGTACACAATGTGGTAGAACGAAGCGAGGAGTGGCGCAAAATGCGCAGCGGGCTGATACCGCTTCTGGTTCATTTGCCGGCACAACACCATCAGCCGGTCGCGTTGCGAAGGCGTTAGCGTCGATTCACTCCACAGCGATTCAAACTCTTTTTCGACCTGCAAGGCCCCCGGCCCGCCAGTGGCCATCAACTTCTGCAAATCAGGCAAAAACTGCTCGGGTTTATCCGACAGTTTCACGTTTTGTGCCTGGGCTAAAACCGGCAGCAGTAAGCAGAGTAAAAAGGCTATTCGCTTCATTTTAACTTAACTAATCGTTGTTCGTTTCACCGTCCGTAGCGTACTGTCTATTTCTGGAAAAGCACCGATGCCCATTGGTTGCGCGTTAGTTGCGTCACAACCGACAGGCCCGATTCAAGCGCTTTTTGGGTAATATCGGGTGCGTCGTTCTCGTAAAAACCACTCACCAGCAAATGACCACCGGGTTGTAAATGCGACACGTAGGCCGGAATTTCAGCCAGCAATACGTTTCTGTTAATATTGGCCAGTACCACGTCGAAGCGTTCATCGGCAGGAACACCTTCGATTGTGCCGCCTAAGACACGTACCTGAGGGCAGTGATTCAAAGCTGCATTTTCAATAGCATTTTCTACCGCCCATTCTTCAATATCGAACGCCAGGGCATCGACAGCGCCGAGTTTTACGGCCAGAATGGCCAGAATTCCCGTTCCACTACCTACGTCGAGCACCGTTTTCCCCGCCTGATCGAGCCCCAGTTGGTGCTGCATCATCATGTGCGTGGTTTCGTGGTGGCCCGTTCCGAACGACATTTTGGGGTTAATCAGCAGGTCGTAGGTAAATTGGCTGTCGGGTTCATGGAAAGACGCCCGCACCCGCACTGACGCTGCATCGGTCACTACTTCGATAGGCTGGTAATTCTGTTCCCACTCCGCATTCCAGTTCTTCTTTTCTAACGAAGTAACCACGTAGGCTATTGCGGTTTGAGCCTGATAACGAGCCACCAATTCGGTTACGGCATCGGCGTTAAAATTGGCTTCAGGTACGTAGGCGTTCAGGCCTTCGTCGGTCTCGGTAAACGATTCAAAACCAAGCTCGGCGAGTTCGGCGGTGAGGATGTCAGCAAAGTCGGGCGAAAGTGTTAGCTGTAGTTCGATGTAGTTCATACCTCAAAGGTACGGTGATGAACAGAACCAACGGCTAATGCCTCAACGGCGTAGCATGACCATGGCTCTCATCTACGTTTTCTTGACAAATTGATTGGCGCGAATATTCTGCGCCGCCAGCGTAGCTGTTTCCAGAATGCGTTTGGCGCGGGTTTCGGGCCGTTTGGCGTTCAGAATCCATTGCAGAATACCCTGCTTTGTCGATTTCGGGAAAGCAGAAAAGTTTTCTTCGGCAGGTGGCGTAGCCAGTAATGCTTCCTGCAAATCGGCTGGAATCACCACTGATTCTACTTCGTCGAGGGCGGTCCAGGTGCCGGTTTCTTTAGCCAGATCAATCATGCGCTGTCCGGCGGAGGTCATCAACCCCTGTTCAATCAAGTCGGCTACTCGGACTTTGTTAAGGCCACTCCAGTTGCTGCGCGGTTTGCGGGGACTGTAGTAAAGGAGTGATCGCTCCTCATCGAACTTGTTGGGTTTACTGTCGATCCAGCCAAAACAGAGCGCTTCCATTACGCCTTCGGCATACGTTATAGTAGGTTTGCCGGTAGCGGCTTTGTAGCTCATCAACCAAACGCCTTTCGAACGGGCGTGATTGGCCATCAGCCAGTTGCGCCACTCGGCCCGGCTGTGAATGGCAACGATCGGAATACCGTCTGTGTGAATCATGGACGTAGGTACGTTGTTTTGGCGTTAATTTACGGACTCCTTTTTTCTATGAGTTCCATACAACGCCAGACTTTACTGGGAACCGGCTTTTCCTATGCAGGAATTATCGTCGGTTTTTTAACTACCGGGCTCCTGCTTCCCAACATTCTGACAACCGATGAGAATGGGCTTATCGGTCTGTTGATGAGCTACGCCATCATTCTGACGCAGTTTGCCAATTTGGGTATCAACGGTGCAGGCGGACGTTATTTTCCGTATTTCCGAAACTACGAGCGTGGACATGGCGGCTTTTTGCTGCTGTCACTGAGTCTGTCGATAGTGGGCTTCTCGCTCGCTACCGTTGCTGTGTTCGTTTTCAAAGACCAGATTCAGGAAGCTAATCGGGCTAAGTCGGCCCTGTTCTCTGAGTATTACCTGCTGCTGTTACCGCTCACCTTTGCTACTCTGTTTTTCGGTCTCTTCGACAATTACGCCCGCCTGCTCTATGATAGTGTGACCGGTACGTTTCTGAAAGATTTTTTGCAACGATTTATATTTCTGGGCGCAGTGCTCTTCTACTGGCAGGGACTGATCAGTTTTCCTATAATGTTGGCAGGCTGGCTAAGTTCCTACCTGATTTCATTGCTCCTGATGATGGCCAGCCTGATTCGAGATGGTCATTTTACGCTATTACCCCGTCATCTTAAACTCCCGCCCGACCTGCGCTGGTCGTTGCTTCGTTATGCTGGGCTCACGCTGATGACGGGTTTATCTACACAGTTGATTCAGCATGTGGATAAAGTGCTGATAAACGATACAAAGGGCCTTTCCAGCACCGGTGTATACAGTATTAGTGCGGCGTTTGGGTCGGTCATTGCCGCACCGGCTACCATGCTGTATAAGGTATCGGGCGTGGTGATTGCTGATGCGTGGAAGGAAAACAACCTGACCAGTATCCGATCGATATACGCCAAAAGCTGCCTGAGCCAATTGGTTATCGGCAGTCTGGCTTTTGTTGGTATCGCCGCCAACCTGCCTAATATTTTCCAATTTCTAAAACCGGAATACGAGGCGGGTTACTTTGTGGTGTTGTGGCTTGGCTTCGGCAAACTTGTCGACATGTCGACGGGCGTAAATGGGCAGATTCTGGGTACGTCGCGCCGCTACGCCTGGGATTCGGTCTTCAACATTGCCATGATGGTGCTCGTGATTATTATAACGCCGGGGCTGATACGTACCTACGGCATTGAAGGCGCGGCCATCGGTGCCGTCATCGCCACAGTTTTATTCAATGCAGCCCGAACCGGATTTGTCTGGTCTGTTTTTGGGTTACAGCCGTTCACCTGGCGTAACGGTGCAGTGATTGTGCTGGCGGCCCTGGTGTGGTGGCTGGCCTCGCGACCAACGTACCTGTCGGGAAGCAAACTGCTGGTATTGATCGATATTGCGTTGCGGTCGGCGGGCATTGTGGTGCTTTATATGGGGACGTTGCTCAGCCTACGCCTGTACCCCGATCTGAACGCGTTATTAATTCGACTCTGGACTGCGCGTGGCTTCATGAATCGCCGTTAGCAGGGCTTCTTCGGTTTCACCAAACGCTAATCCACGCCGCGCCACCGTTTCGCGGGCAACGTACATCGCTTTGTCGAGGCGATAATCCGTGAAGCCTTCGGCCGCGCCCCCCCACGAAAACGACGGAATGTGTTTGGGCTGGAAACCCGCACCAAACACGTTGACATTGACGCCTACTACCGTGCCGGTATTGAACAGGGTGCTGATGCCTGCTTTGGTGAAATCACCCATCATCAGACCGCAAAACAGCCGACCGGTATCTTCTAACTGGCCCGTTGCGTAGCTGTGCAGCTTCACGTTGGTGTAATCGTTTTTCAGGTTCGAGTTGTTGACGTTCGCACCCAGATTACACCATTCGCCAATGACCGAGTTGCCCAGAAAACCGTCGTGCGCCTTGTTGCTGTAGCCAAACAAAACAGAGTTACCCAGTTCGCCACCTACTTTGCAATAGGGGCCAACGGTGGTGTTACTACGCATTTTTCCGCCCCAATTTACCGTCGAGTTATCGCAGAGGGCAAATGGACCAATCATGATTGACCCTTCGCTGATGGTGGCGTTTTTGCCGATGTAAATCGGACCCGCTTCGGCGTTCAACACGGCCGAGCGAATAGTAGCGCCTTCTTCAATAAACAGATTTTCGGCGCCGTAAACGGATGTATGCGGGTCAATTAGCGGTGCCGAGGTACGTCCGGTGGTGACTTTGGCGAAGTCGGCCCTGATCTGATCGCCGTTCAGGGCAAAGATATCGGGTAGTTGGCGAAGTATAACTGGCGTTTCGGACGTGTAGACCGGGAAAAAATCAGCAGCCGTGGGCGCTTGATCGAGCCGGTAATTCGTGCGAACGGCAATGAGTGTTTCATCAGAAGTCAATAGCGCCTGCCCGTCGGTGAGTGCCTGTATAGCCGCGACGAGGTCATCGGTTGGGCAAACCGCCCCGTTGATATAGAGATTGTCGGCCCCAGTGTTATATGGGAATATAGCCTGTAGATACGGCTCTGTCAGGTGCGAAACCGGGCTGTTTAGCCAATGCTGCCACTTTTCAGTAATTGTCCAGATACCCATCCGAACACCGGCAACCGGACGCGTAAACGTAAAAGGCAACAACGCCGCCCGACTAGTGGGCTCATCGAAAAGAATGTAATTCATAAGGGCAAAGATAGGGGCGACATTGCTTTCTACGATTCACTAACCACTGACCATTAATTGATTGGCTGAGTGTTGGTTTCATGGCCGTTGGTTGATTTGTAGGGGCAACCCATCGTGGTTGCCCGATCTCGGACCGTCATGGCCGCCTGTAGCTGGGTACGTTACAATCGATGCCTAACATGCCTCAACAATCTATTACGAGTCTAGTACTTGTTGGAGGATCAATGAAATAGCAGGCGCACACTCAAGTGTCATCAGGTGTCCACCACCAATAACTGGAACCGAACTTCGTATAAAACATATCGGCAGGACACGGTCTTCAGTTCCATGAATATGAAAGACGTTATTGGGAAATGCCACGTTTCGCCACGTTACAATGGCATTAATGGCCCATTTCAGAAAAATGGGATCGGTATCATGTAGAATGTCGCTAAGTAGTTCTTTGTTGCTATTCGTTTTTACGCCGAATAGCCAGTAAATGAGTCGATTAGTCTCAGTTAATAACCTAGCAGGTAGTAACTTATGAAGGTGCAACGCTCCTGCAAGTCGGAAGTAAACTGGGATTTCGCTACGTGTTTTGGCTGAAGCCAGGAGTACTACACGTTCTGAAGGAATAAGTTTAGCTACTTCGACTGCCAGCATGCCGCCAAAAGAGAGTCCAATTAATGTCGGATTTGGGGTTGTAATCTGATTGGTTAGCCGGCGAGCATATTGCTCCATTGATTCGTTCCTGAATGGCTGAATCCAGCGAATATGTGTTACGGAAAAGCCTGTCAGTTGAAGAGGGGCAAAAGCTCGATGGTCGGCTCCTAACCCGCTGAATAGGTATATGTTCTTCATTACTTTGTACGCAACAGTCAGATACGAGGATCTCTCTATGGGCGGTCGCTGATGCGCCCGAAAGCGGGCGGCCACAACCGATTCGGCGAGGGGCCGCCCCTACACATCAACCGACGGTTATCACATTAACCAATACAATTACAACCGCCAGTCGACGCGGTGGTGGAAGAGCAGGAAGACGAACAGAACGATCCACAGTACATCAACGAAATGCCAGTAAAGCGTGATGAGTCTGATTTTTAGCTGATTTGGTGGGTTGACGCTGTATACGAACGACTCTACGTAGGCCTTCCGCCGAAGGGCCTCAAGTAGCGTGATAGCAATGAAAATCAGTCCGATCAGGATATGTAACAGGTGAAGCCCCGAAATGATGAAGATGAATCCACCGGCGGGGTTTCCTTCCAGCCCAACGCCCGATCGAATCATTTGCCGCCAGCCCCATGCCTGCAACAGAATGAACAACGTACCCAGCGCCAGCGTGGTGGCCATGTTGATGCGATATACCGAGAACTGTTCGTGTTTAAACGCCCGATTGGCATTGTGCAGCGTAAGGCTACTCAGCAGAATCACCAGTGTGCTCATTACAAACACGTTGGGCAAGGCCACGTCTGACCAGCCAGGGCCGGTTTGCCGAACAATATAAATGCCCAGCAAGACGGTGAACAGCAATACGCTGCCCCCAATACCTAACCAGACCATAAACCGGAACGGCTCCCGCCGCTTTGTCAGTCGACTCATCTTTTTGTCAATGAGTGAATGAGTGCATGAGCGACGGTCCGACGTATCGGTGAGTGAATAGGCGCTGCTTGTTAAAACCACTTTATCCAATGCAGCGCCTATTCACTCACCGATACGTCGGACCGTCGCTCATGCACTCATTCACAATTTGTCTTTCCAGACTGTGTAACGCGAAAAATGTGGACTTTTCTCCGGTGGTGCCGAAAAAATGCCGTAGACCGTTGATCCGCTTCCGCTCATGCTGGCATAAACGGCTCCATCGTCGTACAAACGCTGTTTTATGTCGGCCAGTAGGGGATATTTTGGGAATAGGCTGTCTTCAAAATCGTTGTGCACCGTGTTGCGCCACGCGTCAATTGGCGCTTCCAATAGTGTTCTCAGAGGGACCTCTGGCTGATGAGGTGTTACGCCCGAATAGGCTTCGGCGGTTGAAATGGCCAAATTCGGGTAAACGAGCAGGATATGATACCCCGACAGGTCGAGCGCGATTTCCTCGAAAACATCTCCCTTCTCTACGCAGTATTGCGGTCGGTTCTGAACGAAGAAGGCGCAGTCGCTACCCAGTTTCCGGGCGTACGCTTCCCGTTGATCTACAGAGAGGTTCAGGTTGAACTGCGTGTTGAGCAAATTGATCGTTGCCGCCGCATCGGCCGAGCCACCACCCAAACCCGCGCCAATGGGCACCACCTTGTGCAGATGCATCTGAACGGGCGGCAACTCGTGATCGGCACGCAACAATTCGTAGGCGCGTACGCACAGGTTGGCGCCGGGTCTGGATTCGCCGGGAATGGGTAAGCCACTGGTGCTGAAGCCGAAAGCCGGGGCCGGAATAATTTCGAGGGCGTCTGACCAGCCAACGGGGTAAAATGCCGAGAGCAGGTTATGGAATCCGTCGGGCCGTCGATCGGTCAGTTGCAGCCCAATATTGATTTTGCAGGCAGGAAAGGCAATCATAGGGGCGAAGGTAAGGCAGAAACAACGCTCTTTGTGCGGCAATTTGGTCGCTTGCGTTCGGCGTATACCTTTGCCATTATGAGCGACTTCTTTATCTACCTCCGGCTAGGTTTTGATCACATTACCGACCCCAGCGGCTACGACCATATTCTGTTCGTGATTGCGCTTTGCGCCGTGTACACGCTGAGTCAGTGGCGGCAGGTGCTGATTCTGATTACGGCGTTCACCCTTGGCCATTCCATCACCCTCGCGCTGGCTACGCTGAACCTGATCACCTACAGCACCGAAGTGATTGAATTACTCATTCCGATTACGATATTAGCTACCGCACTGGCCAATTTTTTCTACCAGGAACCTAAATCCAGGCTGTTGTCGCCAACGGCGCGTAAAGAGAAACGACCCTGGCGTTACGCATTGGCGTTGGCTTTCGGGCTCATTCACGGGATGGGTTTTTCCAACTACCTGCGTAGTTTGCTGGGCCGCGAAGCCGATATCGTAACCCCCTTGTTATCATTCAACATTGGTCTTGAAATCGGTCAACTGCTGATCGTAAGCTTCATGCTACTGATAACGTACCTGATGCTGACCATCGCTCAAATCAACCGTCTCCGCTGGACCCTGATCGTGTCGGGCATTGTAGCCGGTATGGCCATTTCGCTGATCATTGCCAACCCCCTCATGGCGAAGTAGTTGGTGCTATTTTGAAAAAATTTGTTATACTTGAGTATAGTAATCTGCTCGACCATGATATTACCATTAAATCCCGTCCTCAACAAGGATGAGCGACTAAGCGACGACGAGTTTTTTGCGTTTTGCCAGGCCAATCCAAGTCTGCGCATCGAACGTGAAGAAACTGGCCAAATTATTTTTGAAATGCCCACCGGAATAAATACAAGCATTACCAATTCAGCCTTAAATGGTGAAGTTTATCTTTGGAACCGCCAGCACAAACTCGGTTTTACGACCGACTCAAATGGCGGTTTCACGCTACCCGACAATTCGGTACGTGCCCCGGATGTTGCCTGGATCAGTCGTGAGCGATGGGCGTTGGTACCGGAGTCAGACAGAGATAAGTTTGCTCATGTTTGTCCCGATTTTGTGATCGAGCTAATGTCAGATACCGACGAGAAATACACCTTACCTGCCAAGATGGAAAAGTATTTGCAAAATGGCGTTCGGCTTGGCTGGCAAATCGATCCCTTCACTGAACAGACCACCGTTTACCGGCCCGATCAGCAGCCGGAGGTTGTGCCTTTTTGTGAAGTTCTTTCCGGTGGAGACGTATTACCCAATTTTTTACTTCGATTAAGCGATTTGGCCAACAATTAATTGGGCTTTTTTCATTTGTGATGAGCGGTTAGCGTGTTTAGACATACGTTAACCGCTTTTTCTGTATTTTTAAGGCTGTATTTCATGAACAAACCTACTTCTATGCGACACACTATCGGGTCGGTACTGGCTATCGCCCTGGCGCTTCTGATTGGCGAACGGGCTATGGCTCAATCAGCTCCGTCAAGTTTCAGTGCCAACGACAAGTTTGAGCAGCTTGGCTCAGCACTGCCCACGCCCAACACCTTTCGGACCGCCGCCGGGTCGCCGGGTAAAGATTACTTTCAGAACCGGGCCGATTACGATATCAAAGTCACGCTCGACGATGCCCAGCAAAAAATCATCGGCACCGAAACGGTAACCTACTTCAACAACTCGACCGACGAACTGCGCTACATCTGGCTGCAACTCGATCAGAACCTGTTTGCCAAAGGATCAACCAGCAGCATCACCCGTACGGGGAGTGTACCCGAAAGCGGGATGACCTTTGCCCAACTGCAAAATCTGACCTCGGTTCGGGAGCGTAGTCAGCAGCAGGCCAGTGATAAGTTTGGCTACAAAATCACGAAAGTGACCGGAAAAACAGGTCAGGCCTTGCCCTACACGATCAATCAGACCATGATGCGGATCGACCTGCCTGTGCCGATGAAGCCAGGTACATCGTTCTCTTTCAACGTCGACTGGAATTACTTCGTCACCGAATACTACGGTCGCAGTGGCTACGAAAAATTCAAAGACGGCAACAGCAATTACTTCATTGCCCACTGGTTTCCCCGCCTTTGCGCCTATAATGATGTAAACGGCTGGCAGCACAAGCAGTTTCTGGGCACTGGCGAATTCACGCTGATCTTCGGCAACTACAAAGTAGCTATCACGGCCCCCGCCGACCACGTTGTTGGTGCCACGGGTGAGTGTTTGAACTATAAGCAGGTGTTGACGGCCACGCAGCAGAAACGCTATGCGCAGGCCGCTACCAGCAAAACGCCGGTGGTGATTGTTACTCAGGAAGAAGCAGAAGAGGCGCTAAAAGCCAAACCTGAAGACGTGAAAGGTACTAAAACCTGGGTATACAAGGCCGACAACGTGCGTGACTTCGCCTTCGCCAGCAGCCGCCGGTTTATCTGGGATGCCATGCAGACCGACGTGTATGGTGATGGTAAGAAAATCTGGAGCATGTCGTACTACGCTAAAGAGGGCAACCCACTGTGGGGGCAGTATTCGACCCGCGTGGTCGAGCACACGCTGAAATCGTATGGTAATCGCACCATCCGGTACCCGTATCCGGTCGCTATTTCGTGCCACGCTACCGCAGGCGGCGGTATGGAGTACCCGATGATTTCGTTCAATGGCGGTCGTCCCGAAGCGGATGGCACGTATTCGGAGCAGGTGAAAGCGGGTATGATTGGCGTAATCATCCACGAAGTGGGTCACAACTTCTTCCCCATGATTGTGAACTCGGACGAGCGTCAGTGGAGCTGGATGGATGAAGGTCTGAACACATTCTGCCAGTATCTGGCCGAAAAAGAGTGGGATTATAATTTTCCAAGCCGCCGGGGTGAGCCGCAATACATTGTTGATTATATGAAGTCGGATAAGGCTGTGTTGTCGCCGATCATGTCGTCATCTGATAACGTCATCAACCTCGGTGCCAACGCTTACGCCAAGCCCGCTACGGCCTTGAATATTCTGCGCGAGACTGTGATGGGCCGCGAACTGTTCGATTACGCCTTTAAAGAGTACGCTCGTCGTTGGGCCTTCAAGTCGCCTGAACCTGCCGATTTCTTCCGTACGATGGAAGATGCCTCGGGTGTTGACCTCGACTTTTTCTGGAAAGGCTGGTTCTTCGGTGTAGACGCGGTTGATCAGGATTTAGTGGAAGTAGACTGGTATCAGCCAAGCTCGCAGAACCCGGAGGTGGTGAAAGCCGAAGCCCGGGAAGCCTACAAACGCCGGATGAACACAATGTCGAAACAACGCGACGCCGCAACCCAGAAAGAAACGGTAGTAGCTCAGGACTCGACCATGATGGATTTCTACAATCGCTACGACCAGTTTGCTGTAACTGATAACGATAAGAAGAGATACCAGGATTACCTGGCCACGCTGACGCCCGATGAGCGGAAGCTGCTGGAGACAAACCAGAATTTCTATACGGTGACCTTGAAAAACCGGGGCGGTATTCCGATGCCGGTAATCATTCGTATGGAGTTTGAAGATGGTACGGATTCAATAGCCCGTCTCCCGGCCGAAATCTGGCGCTACAACACCAACCAGATCAACAAGGTGTTTGCTACGAGCAAGAAGGTAACCCAGTGGACGCTCGACCCGTATCAGGAAATTGCTGACATCGATACCGAGAACAACGCATTCCCACGGGTGTCTAAGCCAACTCGCCTGCAACTGTTCAAGCAACGCCCCGGCGGTTTCGGTCCCGGTGGCCAGAACCCAAACCCCATGCAGCAGCAACGGCAGGGTGTACCTGCCCCTGCTCAACAGGGTAGTGGTCAGCGGCGCTAGGTACGTTATACCCATAAAAAAAGGTCCCCCGACAAACTGCCGGAGGACCTTTTTTTGTTTCTAGATAGGCTGTTCAAGATTTTCAATCTTGAACCCGCTAAAAGCGCGTTTGTAACGCGCCCACAGCGAAGTTATGTTAGTTTGAGCTAAAGCTTCCTGCCAATGCAGACGCGTTACAAACGCGCTGTCACTAAGTTCAAGATTGAAAATCTTGAACAGCTTTCGTAGAAGAACTCAGGCAACGTACCTAGCATAGATCACCTGTTCAGGAAGTAATCCCGGAAGAGGGCAAGCCGAAAAAACTGAACAACCAACTCGTTGACGGTATTGGCAAAGCGCATTTTTTCGGCCTCAGAACCTAAGTCAGAGCGTGTATCTCCCGAAAATTAGTTGGCTACTTCTGTATCTGACAGCACAATGACCGTATTGTTAGCTCCCGAAGAGAGCCGCCGGGGATATTTCATGAAATAGATGTTCAAATGCAGGTATATACCGCTAATTACTCAGGCTATTCTTTGTAATTTTAGATGCGCATGTTCATGCGTCTATCTCGTAAATATATCCTTTTTCAATGCATCAACATCTAACGAATGTCCTGCGTGGCGTGCTGCTACTGGGACTTTCTGTGCCTGCGCTGGCGCAAAACCGGCGGCCAGACGTACCCACCTCTACCACCCTTACACCGCCAACGGCCAGCACGGCTTCGCCGACGGCTGCAGGCCCACCCCGGGCAACTATCAAACCCTATCGTGAAGTAATTACCCGCGCTGCCAAAACCAGCCGGGGCCTTTTCACTGCTCACCAGGTCGATGATAAGTACTACTTCGAAATTGCCGACTCACTGCTTGGTCGTGAGTTCATGGCCATTACCCGCATTGCCAAAGCTCCAACCGGTGCGGGTTATGGTGGTGAACTGGCCAACCGGCAGGTATTGCGCTGGGAACGTGGCCCCGATCGTCGGCTACTGCTGCGCGTGGTGAGCTATATCAACGTGGCTACGGCTACGGGCGACACCATGCCAATTTCGCAGGCGGTGCGTAACTCAAACGTTGAACCCATTGCGGCGGCGTTCGATGTTCGGGCTATTCGTCGCGATACGTCGACCGTTATCGATGTGACTGATTTCTTCCGCAACGATAACCAGGTTGTCTCCCTGACACCATCTACAAAGTCGCAGTACCGGATTACAACGGCTGCGGCCGATCGGTCGTTTATTCAGACCGTGAAGTCGTATCCGATCAATACAGAAGTGCGGGTAACGAAGACGTTTAACGTCAACAACACACCAACACCGTTCTCGCCTACATCGCCACAGCAGACAGCTAGCTTGCCGGGGGCGAACAATGCTGGAGCCGTGACGATGGAGATTAACACGTCGATGATTCTGTTGCCGAAAGAACCCATGCGCAAGCGCCTGTTCGACAGCCGTGTTGGCTTCTTCGCTAATAACTACACCGTATATGACGACAATTCACAGCGGACAGAAGATGAAACGTTTGCCGTACGCTGGCGGCTGGAGGCCAAAAGTGAGGCCGATGCCGAACGCCAGAAAAAAGGTGAGTTGATTGAGCCGAAGAAGCAGATCGTGTATTACATCGATCCGGCTACGCCAACTAAATGGCGGCCTTTCCTGAAAGCAGGTGTGGCCGATTGGCAGAAAGCCTTTGAGAAAGCGGGCTGGAAAAATGCCATCATTGCCAAAGACTGGAATAGTGCCGATACGACCCTCAGCCTTGAAGATGCCCGGTACTCGGTAATCCGTTATTTCGCCTCTAACATTGAGAACGCATACGGTCCTAACGTAAACGACCCCCGTTCGGGTGAGATCATCGAGAGCCATATTGGCTGGTACCATAACGTGATGAACCTCCTGCGGAAGTGGTACATGGTGCAGGGAGCCGCTGTAGACGCCCGCGCCCGCAAACCTAAATTCGACGATGCCCTGATGGGTCAGCTGATCCGGTTCGTATCGAGCCACGAAGTAGGCCACACGCTGGGGTTACGCCACAATTTTGGGTCTAGCCACGCTACGCCGGTTGAAAAACTGCGCGACAAATCATTTATTGAGCAAAATGGCCACACCGCTTCGATTATGGACTATGCCCGTTTCAACTACGTAGCGCAGCCGGAAGATGGTATTACTGACCTATTCCCACGCATTGGTACCTACGATATTTGGGCGATCGAGTGGGGTTACAAGCCTGTTTACGACACCAAAGATGCTTCGGCGGACAAACTGGTACTGAATACGTGGGTGAAAAACCACGAGAAAGACCCTCGTTACTGGTTCGGTACAGAAAGCAACCCGATGGACCCCCGTTCACAAAGCGAAGATTTGGGTGATAATGCCATGAAGGCAAGCGAATACGGTATCAAGAACCTTAAGCGTATCATGCCCAATCTGACTGAGTGGACAAAAGAGGAGGCTGAAGATTACGATAAACTGCGCGAAATGTACGGCGAAGTAGTTGGGCAGTTCCGTCGGTATATGGGCCACGTAACCAAGTACGTTGGTGGTATTCAGGAAACACCACGTACCTACGATCAAACAGGTTTGGTGGTATACGAGCCAACGCCCCGTGCGCTGCAAAAAGAAGCCATGACCTTTCTGAATACGCAGTTGTTCCAGACGCCAACCTGGATTCTGGATGCGAAGATCATGCCACTCGTACGTGCCGATCAGGGTATCGATTACATCCGTACCCTTCAGGAAACGACGCTTAATAGTTTGATCGATGTAGGCCGGTTATCGCGCCTGATCGAAACGGGAGCGGGCAGCGCTGGTAAGCCGGGTTACACGCTGATCGAGTTTATGACCGATTTACAGAATGGTATTTACAGCGAACTGTCGAGCAGTAAAACGATCGATGTATACCGTCGTAATCTTCAGAAAGCGTATGCCGAGAAATTGATGTCAGTGCTAAGCACACCTGCATCGGCCGGTAGCGGAGCAGCACAGGCGGCAGGTGGCCGGTTCAACCCAGGGCCAATGACGGATATTCGGAAATCAGATATTATGTCGGTTGCCCGCGGTCAGTTAGTTAGCTTACAGCGTAGCATCGCCGCCGCTATGCCTCGCCAAACCGACACCATGAGCAAATACCATTTGGCTGATCTTCAGGCGCGTATCCAAAGCGCACTCGATCCGAAGAAGGGGTAGGAGTAGACTAAAGTTTAATGTCTAAAGTTCAATGTCTAAAGTTGCTTTGCCACTTCCAGCGGTAACTTTAGACATTAAACTTTGGACATTGAACCTTATTTATTAGCTTTGCAACTCCAAAACGGGATGTAGCGCAGTCCGGTAGCGTGCTTGCATGGGGTGCAAGAGGTCGTGGGTTCGAATCCCGCCTTCCCGACCATTGAAAATCAGCCACTTACGTTAAATCGTGAGTGGCTGATTTGTTGTTAAGTACAACGCTAGGTAAAACAATTGCAGGCTTGTTAAACCTTAGTCGAGCATAAATCAAAACACAACAACGGGGTCTTTATTGGGAGTGTGATATTCCAACTTAAGGGTGTGGTATTCCCAAGCTGCAGGCCGTGAGTTCGAACCCCATTTCCCGCTCGCTAACAAACACTTGATTAACAGCCGGTTAAACTTCACTTTAACCGGCTGTTAGTGTTTATAATTTATGGTGGTTTGCACTACGGTTTGCATTTTAAGCTATACGCTCGAAAAGTGCAATTGCTTGATGCATTGTAAATGACTGAGTGAGACATTTCCTGCCCGCAAACCTTTGAGCCGTATATGAGTTCATATCCCTAATGACTCGTAGTATAGCCTCTATCCGTTCAATAGAGAGTGGATCAAACAATATTCCAGAGGCAATAATTTCACTAATTATTTCATTTACAATGTGAATTGATCTATTATTGGGCAATAAACTGCAATCCTCTTCCATTATGCTATACTCTCAGACTTTAGAAGACCGTCAATTTACATTCTTCCGGTCAATGCTATGGCACGTTTTAAATGGTGAAGAATCGTATAGGCAATTTGTAGACCCTATAATTTCAGATGCAAATAGTCTTTCTATTGGCACTAAAGACCTATACAATATTGACAGGGACAATTATTACATAATAGTCTTTCTGGTTGAAAACGATTGTGAATTTTTTAAGAATCTCAATGTAAATTCGCTGCAACTAACTGACTATCAGCGCATAAATAGCATAATGATAGAACAACGCCAACTTTCATTTGCTTAATGAGTCACAAGTTACTTGATATACATTTAGCCCAAGCTAGCAGATCTCTGCAAGGTGCTAGGAATAATAACTACTCAGATCAACACAAACAGCTATATCAAGACAATCTGGTTGACCTCTTAAAATGTATCAGTGAGAGAGTTGAAGCTAGTACAAATACACCAGATCCTTTTGTATATGAAATTAAGCAAGCACTTGATTTCATATACAAAAGTCTTGAGGTTCTAGATAGTAGTACACTAAATCTAATTCCATATGAGACGATAGAGTGTCTCAAATCAGCTTTAAGGGATTGGACAAAAAATACTGACAACTATATAATTGTAACAAGTCTTATAAACGAATTATATGGATTTAGTTTTGATCCCACTCTTGTTGTCGGCTTTGAGCAGCGCTATAAAGACTTCAAAAACAATTATGGGGTCGATTTTAAGAGTAGACTAATTCAAATAAATTTTCCGCGTGCTCTATCCCGTGACTATTTAGCAAGTGTGGTATACTACCATGAGCTTGGCCATTTCGTCGATACTATTTTCAAGATTACTAATACTCTAACCCGTACTCTGTTTAGCGACTATTCGAGCAATCCTGTCGGAACTACTACTCTTTTAGGTAACTTCTTTCCTTTTATAAATAATTCTAACTATAGTGCTCAAGCGAAGCAACAAATTATATATAATCACTTAGGTGAATATTTCTGCGATCTCTTTGCAAGTCAATATGTAGGTAGATCTTTAAATTCGTACTTACTTTATATTACGGAGAATAATCCTAACTCAACAACGTCTCACCCCGCTTCTAGCCTTAGATGCCAACTTGTGGACGATTTTATAGATGGCAATGCAAATTACTTAGTAGATTATATTAAGGGTGCTGTTCTAAGGATTACAGGTAAACCTTTGTGTATAAGACATGACAAGCCGACTGGAAATGATATATATAATTTCCTACCACCAATTATTGATAACGAACGTCAATTGCATGGCTTGATTGCGCTCGGATGGGATATATGGCAGGGTGACTGGACTTTATTTAAAGATAATATGAATATGGATACTATCCCTAACAGGGATACTCTCTACACTATTCTGAATAATTTGATAGAAAAGTCTATTGGAAATTATATTGTAACCGAAAAGTGGAAGAAAAGCCTGTAGTAGCGACAGAGCCTATTGATAAGGCTTTAACTGGGTCATTGATTAAATCTCGCTTAGATAGAGACTTGTTCATACGTCCGCTGCTTGACCCAGAGAAACAGATCAATGAAGCTAGCGTGGATTTCAGACTAGGCTATGACTTTATGGTGAATGTACCAAGTCGTGATGCTTATATAAATGCTTCGCTTAACTCATTAGGAGCCCCAAATACAAGAGACCTAAAGCAGTTTTTTCAAGAAACGCGTCGTCAGCTAGGAGAAACTTTTGTCTTACATCCTCATCAGACTGTACTTGCAACCAGCATTGAATATATTAAGCTTCCTGAGGATTTATTTGTAATGCTATTTATGAGGAGCTCCTACAGTAGGCTAGGCTTATCAATTTCCACAATTCTCCAGCCCGGTTATTGCGGATGTATCTCATTAGAACTAACCAATAACAATTTCACACCAATTAATTTAACTGTTGGGGCTAGGCTATTTCAGGGCGTCTTTATGCCAACAGCATCTCCTGTTTCCTATTTTGGTCGTCAGCGCAAGTACATGTGCCAGGTTAGACCAGAAGTTTCTGCTGCTAACCAAGATAACGATTTAGAGACCCTTAACAAGCTCTGGAAAAGTGAAAATCACCTAAGATAGGTCCGACAAGTTAAACTTGAGTTGATAATCAAGGGGCGTTTATTAGGAATATATTGATTACAAACAGAAAGAGAGCGTTGGCTCTTCGAGAGTTCAGGTTAAAGTTAGCGATGATTTGAAAAAGATCACTGTCACCGGTGTTGAGCAAGAGATAGTTGAGAAAGCTTTATCAAAAAGAAAGTAAGTCTGATAGAGTCTTTATAAAGCCTGGTCTCAATGAGATCGGGCTTTTGTGTTCAATATAGTTTATAATGCAAAAGCATAATCTGTTCTTAAATAAGGCCCTATAGTGAGCTTTTAGATATTAGGCTACTTAACCAGACATTAAGCGATTCGCATTTTATAAGAAATCCGTAATACTTAAGTCACCATATTGTTTATATGTACGACAAAAGAAGTGGTATATGGTATAATTTTTTTTAAGCAGCTTTTAGGCAACTCCTTATCTACCATCTACTTATTAATGCTTATCTATCTGTGTTCGAACAGATACAATAAATTCCTGACTATCAGCAATTTATACTCTCGTATTGAAAAGCTTCCTCTTCACAAAGGGATAGTTTTATAAAATCCATGCTATATTTTGATTTATATTTCTATATATTAATTCTTTGTGCTATATTTGTAGTGCAAAAGCGATAATTTTAAATGTTAGTTATTTAGAATATGAACACTGACCTACTTACTCAAGCTGTTAAAGACAGGTTTAAAGAGTTTTTGAATGGGAGAAAACTATCGGAAATAGCGAAAATAACGGGTTGCCACTACACAGTGGTACACAATATTTCCAAAGGCAAATACACACCAACACTTGAGACTGTTTTCAATTTCAAACTGGGGTATGGGGATGAGTTTGACGAGGTATACATCTTAACCGGTAAGAGGATAAACACTGATAAAAAAACTTCTGAGTTAGTACAAGATGTAGCTGATTCAGAGCACAGAGTAATACAATCACAACTACAAGCTCTGCACGAGAAGTTAAAGGAGAAAGATGAGCAGATTCGAGATTTGAAACAGGACAAAGAATTTCTACAAGGTCTATTGAAACGATTGGAACCATAAAAAGTATACCTGACTGCTACCAGCTGAGTCATATTGCTATACAAGGTGATGGCTCTGTGTGGTGAATTTTTTACGAAACGGCGAATGCCAACCACCTAATAATTCGTAAATATTTCGTAAATCTGACCTTTCGAGCCTCGGTCACACTGAAGTACTCCCCAATATTCGGACAGTGGTTATAATGTGATACTGATGTATATTTTGTCACACAAACCATCGCCCTTATGGGACGTATCCGTCGCACATTTAGTGCTCAACAAAAAAGTCAGATTGCCCTGGAGGCTCTCCGCGAACGCAAGACGCTAAGTGAGATTGCCCAGCAACATGACGTCCACCCCACACAGATTAACGTCTGGAAAAAGCAAGTTACCGAAGGGGTCATCACCCTTTTTGAGCAGCCTAACAAATCGCAGACCGACGACACGGAGGCCAAGATCGCACTACTCTATCAACAGATTGGGCAGCTCCAGTTCGAGTTAGACTGGCTCAAAAAAAAACACAAAACCATGACCTGATCCAACGCAAAAAGTGCGTCGACCCAGCCAGTACGTTAAGTATAGAGCGACAGTGCACCCTGTTGGGGCTGGCCCGGTCCAGTTTCTACTATACGCCCTGTGGCGAGTCGGCTTACAATCTCGAACTGATGAAACTCATTGACAAACAGTATCTGGACACCCCCTTTTTCGGGGTGGGGCAGTTCACCGATTGGCTCCACCAACAGGGGCATGAAGTCAATCCTAAACGAGTACGGCGACTGCTGCGTCTGATGGGTTTGTGGGCCGTGTGTCCGGGGCCGCACACCTCTAAACCCGGCAAGGGAGATGGACACAAAGTATATCCGTATCTGCTTAATGGGCTTGTTATCAACCAAGTGGGGCAGGTCTATGGTACGGATATTACGTACCTGCCACTCAACGGGGGCTTTTTGTATCTGACTGCTTTCATCGACTGGTTTAGTCGCTATGTGCTGGCCTGGGAGTTGTCCAATAGCCTTGATACATCGTTCTGCCTACTGGCTTTCGAGCGCGCCTGTAAGATACGTAAACCGCTCACCGAAGATCAAGGAGCGCAGTATACTTCCCTGATCTTCGGTGAGCGGGTTACTGGTGCGGGTATTGCTCTAAGCATGGACGGCAAGGGGCGGGCCATCGACAATGTATTCACTGAACGCTTCTGGCGGACGCTGAAATATGAAGAAGTGTACCTAAAAAGCTATCGGGATGGTCAAGATGCTTATCAGCAGTTGGATCGTTACATTCGCTGGTACAACGAGCAACGGACGCATTCGTCACTGGGTGGCCGGACTCCGAAAGCGGTCTTTGAATCATAGCCTAGGGCGGTTAATTTTACGCCCCCCCCCCCAATCGGCTTGAAACGACAGGACGGTTCGCCCGTCCTTCGTTTCAAGCAAGGTAGAACAGTCCGAAACGGTCTGAAAATCGCCCCCTGCACCGAGTGGTATCTATTTATAACTCGCCCATTTTTTGTCCAATCAATGGGGAGTACCTCAGCCAGCAAAGTATGGAGTGTAGAGGTTTTAGATCAACAAGCTACTTTAAGGACAAGCTAATATTCAAATAATATGATAATTACTTGGAAACGCTGCTCAACTTATAAAGAGGCATGTGATCACACGGGTGTAATCTATCTCCATGAATGGGATGGTAAACCCTTCTATTGGGGAAAAGCTCACAGAAGCTTTTTTTGCGGCGGTTCACGTAAGTACGAAGAAGGGAAAAGGAGTGGTCGTTACAATGCGGGTTACAGGCATTGGATAGAAGGCTGTTTACAACATGGAGCCAAGCTTTACATCGGGAAGCTGACTGCAGAGGCATTGGCATTCATCGACGATGTTGAGAACTTCCTTATATGTACTTATCCGAGTCCACCTGATATGAATAAACGTAAGCGGCCTTTGAAAATAATGGAAGTCTCACATGAAGGTGATGTGCCTTCTTTTATCTTAGATAAGTACCCCTTGAAGAGTGAAAGAGGTGAGTCAAAAGATCCTGTATTATATGGCTGAGGTAAGACTACAGATCCAGCCTAGGGGAAAGACTGTGTAATTTAGGCAGACCATTTTCTTCGTAAGAATTTAGCTTTCAGCTAGTTAATTTTGATTATAAATACTTAAGGCCTCTTTCAAATTTTCTTTAATGCGATCTCGTAGCGTTGACGGCTCCATAACAACTACGTCCTTTCCAAATTCCAATATTCGGGCCTCTAACTCGCGGTTTAATTCCACGCAAAGCTTTACTTCTAACCGACCGTCGGGAAGCCAAGCCGTTTTCTGATTCGGATGAATCTTTTTAGTTTCAATGTATTTGCCGCGATTGGAGGAGAAGTGCAACACTAC
Organism: Fibrella aquatica; assembly: GCF_041321135.1. NCBI lineage: Bacteria > Pseudomonadati > Bacteroidota > Cytophagia > Cytophagales > Spirosomataceae > Fibrella > Fibrella aquatica. The sequence goes on from NZ_JBGGWF010000001.1 coordinate 420,145, forward strand.
TTCTTGCGGCTCCTGACCAGTACGCGTTGTTCCTAGAACGGTCCGGAAATATGTTCGGCTGTCAAACCTACCATAGACAAATCGCTCGGCTGTCTTATGGAAAGCTACGATCCGGTCAAGGGGGAGGTTTTGTGGAGTGTCCCGTCCACTTTCCCAGCCGACCAGAACCCAACGATTGTTGTATTGCTTAAGTAGTAAGGGGAAGATATGCCGTACCATGGCCTCTTCTCCCTGAAAAGTCTGATATGTAATTCGCAGGAAAGTCTGTTTTAGAGTTGCGTTGTACAATCCAATCAAGTGCTGACGCCCTGTTAACTCAGCCTCATCAAACTCAATAATTGGATTATGCTCGGCAGAGGTGAGCGCAACGCGCTGTTCAAGTCGGAGTAATAAATCTTCTAAGCCAATAAACTCCGTTGACTTCGATAACTGCCGTAGAAGCGCTAAAGCTTCATTCATGCTCCCCATGTATGAATCGTCCAGGGCTTCTAGCAATGAATAAGGCACCTTGTAGTAATACCCCTCATACTTGTTTGCCCGATCTGGCAGGGGCGCACCCATATCACGTAGAAACTTGATATCATTCGCGATTGTGCGCTCATCTGGGGTGTCATCTTCTGTTTGGCAAATAACACATAGTTCTTTTGCCGATTTGCCCCTTACGCTCTGACGAAGAGCTTTATGTATCTCGAAAATGCGTCTTAAACGAGTGTCGCTGGTTGATCCGTTTTTTTTCATATGCTCAAGAGATATTTTTATCAACGTAAATAACGGCGTAGTTGAGGCCCAAACATTTGCATCAGAAACCAACCACAAAAATGGCTATGATAGCAACAACAGCTACGATTTTTGACCTCCTTCCTTTTTCACCTACTGCCGAGCAAGCGCAGTTTCTCTTTGAGATTGGAGAATTCATGGAAACCCAAGAGGACTTTTTCATATTACGCGGATCAGCGGGGACAGGAAAGACGTCGATTACCAAGGCAGTTGTGGATTATCTGACGGAAAAGCAGATTCCTTGTTTTCTTTCGGCCCCCACTACACGGGCAGCACGTATCATTGGCCGAAAAACCGAACGAGAGGCCCGTACGCTGCATAGCCGGATTTATCTCATTGAGCCACTGGAAGACGGACGCGTTAAAACATCCTTGAAGATGAATGATGACGCTCAACCGACGCTCTACATTATTGATGAATCGTCTATGATATCTGACATAGTAACCGACGAGGATAAATTTATATCAACGCAGGGCCTGTTACGCAACTTCTTGCAGTACGTTAAGAGTGGCAACAAACGTAACAAGGTACTTTTTATAGGTGACGTCTATCAACTACCGCCTATCGGCTATGAAGCTGGCCAGACCCCGCCGGCCTTATCTGACCGCTACTTTCGTGAGCAGTTTGGCTTTACTGGACGTACTGTTGAGCTGACAGATGTCAAACGACAAGCAGAGGGCTCTGTTATTCTTCAATCTGCTACCTCCCTACGCGACTCAATGCGATTCGGCAGCAGTTGGCATATTGATAGTGAGCGCTTCTGGGGCCTAAAGGGTGCCGTAGATGGATATCTTCGGGCGTTCAACCCCAGTCGACTTGACTCCGCTGTCTATATTGCGCCCTACCATAGATCGCTATCACAGTTTAACAAAGCCGTACGCCAACGGATCGGTTACGCTGGCACGTTGTCGATTGGTGATCTTGTCGTGTTTCACCAGAACTTCGTTGGCTCTGAATATACGGCTTCCAACGGCGATTTTGGTACAGTTACGGAGCTTCTATCCGGAGTCGAACACTTTGGCGGCTTACACTTTCAGCAAATCAAAGTTGAGGTAACAGACGAAAGAGGCCAGGCCCAGTGTGTTGAAGGGAAAGTATGCTTAGAGTTTATCCAGGCCGAGAAGCCCGAGTTGATTCGTGAACAAGAAAACACCCTCTACAGCGAAGTGATGCGTACTGACAAAGTTTTCCGGGATAATAAGGCTACTCAGAAACATCTGAATCCTCATCTGGGGGCTATGCGCCTGCGCTACGGATACGGTATTACTGGATATAAGGCTCAGGGAAGCGAGTTTGATACTGTACTGCTAAACACATGGACGCCAAACGGCAACCACAACCTGAACTTTTTATATACAGGCGTGACACGAGCACGAGAACGGTTGGTATGCTCAGCTTAAAGAGTTTTATTTGTGCTTAGTAGGTTACTTTTCTATTAAAGAGGCATTCGCAAGATATTGAATTTTGCAGAGCGTTTCGCTCTTGCTGTTCTGTCTCGGCAGAACTGAACGTTATACGTTCTGTTTAGGATTGATCTTTATCGTGGAAGTTAATATTTAAAAGAAGAGAAGAATTCTTTTAAAATAAAACAAACGAACGTGATCGATAAAATACACAAAGAATACGCGGATGCCTCTTTTTATTAAACCCACTATATGCAGTTGACAGGTATTCAACGAGATCAAGTTAGGGCTTTTCTCGCCAAAATTCAGAGTAAAGAAGATTTGCTTTATTTGCTAAATGCGATTAAGCCTTTGATAGATAACCTTGAAAAGGATCAAGAATTTCAACCCATCAAATTAAATACGTTAACTTTTTTTTCAGACCATCGTCTTTCACGTGACGGGCGTTACTTACATTTCTCTATCAAAAAGAAGAGCGGTGGAGAACGGCTTTTATCTGCTCCTGTCTATCCACTAAAAGTAATTCAGCAATGTATTGCTTCTGTATTGTCAGCAGCCTATGAGCCGAAAGCCTACGTGACTGGTTTTACCTCAGAACGCAGTATTGTTGATAATGCAGCTCCTCATATAGGCAAACGGTTTATTTTCAATATTGACATAAAAGACTTTTTTCCCAGTATTCAACTGCATAGAGTTAAAGCCGTACTGAAGCTAGAACCTTTTAATCTGACTGATGAACGTGAACCATTAGCTTTCTTGATTGCCAGGCTATGCTGTCTTACATCTGCAGATGGTGCAGGTGCATTGCCTCAGGGAGCCCCTACGTCGCCCATTCTTTCCAATATTATTTGTCAGCAATTAGACCGTAGGTTAAATGGCCTTGCAAAACGTTTCGGGGCTGTTTATACTAGGTATGCTGATGATATAAGTTTTTCGGCAGATGCAAACATATTTCATGGCACCTTCGAGAAAGAGATGCGTCGTATAATAACGGGGCAACATTTTACTATAAACGAAGCTAAAGTTCGGCTGCAAGGTAGAGGGTACCGGCAAGAGGTTACTGGCTTAAGTGTAAATGAAAGAGTAAACGTTTCAAAGCGCTATATACGTACCGTCCGTGCTATGCTACATAACTGGCAAAAGCTTGAATATGTACAAGCTGAAGCTATTTTTCAACAGCATTACCATAGAGATAAAGGGCATGTCAAGCAAGACAAACCAATACTCAGGAATGTATTGCAGGGAAAGCTGAACTATTTAAAAATGGTGCGGGGAGAGACTGATGAAGTCTATATGAGATATAAACGACAGTACGACCACCTTGATGGTCGTAGTCCTTTGAACTCGCTTGCAAAACTGGAGAAACTATTGTCTCTTTGGGAGGCAGGCGGAATAGACGCTGCAATCAGCAATGAAAAAAAATGATATACAGCGGCTTAGATTTATGATGGACATAGATGAAGCTCTACGTGATGTTGAAAAGCAGATAAAAGATAGCCATGAGTTAAATTCTCTAAAATCAAAATTTTATGATTTGTCTGGAGAGCAATTTGAACGATCGGTTTTAGGTGAAGTGCACGAGTATACTATTGAAGATATATTAAATAAGCAGGCGGAAGGATTTTATAAAGGTTTTCCAACAGCAATTAAGAAAGAGTTAGTGTATGAGTTCATTGAGATGGAACATCAACTTCGGAGAGACAGATTCTTCAGTTTCTGTCTTCATCTTTACAAGCAGATTGAATGCTGTATAAATTACTCAATCACTAGCACAGCGTTTATTGAGAAGCTTAGACTAGTTAGAAAAAATCCTATATACCAAAACGAAAACGTGGGCACGGATCAATTAACAAATCAATTAAAGAAATACATTAGAAAGCATGGGGATAATGTTCAGTATAGTTTCTTGAAATACTATGATAGAGTTGCAAAGAAGTGGCTCAGTGTGGCTGATTGGAACAATTTATTTGAAGGAAATAATATTCAAATATCTCAAATGCTTCTAAAGCTAGATTTTCCTAACAAATTCAAATTAGTTTTATATATCGTAAAACATAACGCTTCAGTTTCGGAAAGTATTTTTGAAAACGATTTAATAGTATTTGAATCAATAAGGCAATCTAGGCATATGGCCCATGGTGGTAAGATGAGTGATACTGAACAGAAGATAATAGATGGTCAAGATTTAGATGAAAAAGAAACTTTGTTCATTAACGCGCATAAGAATAGATACGTAAATTACTTTTTATATCATGGATTCCTAATTGGGTTTGTCGAGAACGTGTCTAAATTTTAGTACCAAAACTCATCAGAGCACACAAACATTTTTCAGCGTATGTATTTGTTTGACATCTCGAAATAGAAACTATTCATGACCACACAGGAGTTACAACCGATACTTGCATACTTTGGCGCTCAAATTTACTATTTCGACGAAAGTGATGCTGAGTGCGGGCCATACCTACTCGACGCTGAGATGGTTCGCATACTCGAACGCGATGATATCGGTAGAGTGAAGTTAGTTCTAAGGCATATCTCTAGCCTAACAGAAACAGAAGCTGAGAATTTGTTCTATCTAGCTTACATGTTTTGGGGTGAGTCTATTCGTGTTTATAACAATTCCTTAGACACTAGGGTATGTTCACTATATCACCATTTACTGTTTAAAACCAACGGTGCTATACTTCGCCGTGATGATCGTACAAAGGAAGTGTCCGCAATAAGGAACATAGGCAAAATTGTCACTTATCTACAGCAGTTGCACATATATTGGCCGGGTATGATTACCACCCAGCAAGTTGATCTTATAGGCATAGGGTCAGTTCCCGTTGATTACGGAACCAGCGACACGCGCATATAAACAGAGATAAGACCCAGGTTGCACAATATAGAAAGCGATCAATTAGGAGAGGATATATCGCTCATCTCAGCTCAGTGCGTTTCCTGGATAGTGATTCTGGACTTGCTTGATTAGGAAGCTATTTACTTAAATATATACTGATTCAGTTTTTAACTCAACAAATGGTTTTATAAGAAATCCCTGATGAGTTAAGTAGGCGGACTAACCCTACTTTTAATATAAACTTTGTATTTGTGCTAACATAATGGCCTGAGTAGCTAATGCCTTTCCAGCTTGTTCTATTTCCCGTCGAGTTGTAAATCGCCCTAGCCCCACTCTTATTGTGGCCCGTGCATCGTCCCTTGTCATACCCAACGCTAATAGGGTAGCTGATGGCTCAATTGTCCCCGAATCACAGGCAGAGCCAGTGCTGAGGGCCAGAGTAGGTAATCGAGCTAGTAAGGCGTCGGCTTCCAGACCGGGGAAGGTGAGGCTAGTATTGTGAGGCAAACGGTGAGCAGGATTACCGTTGCGGTAGGCGCCAGGGATAGTGGCTAACACAGTGTCCTCAAACTCATCGCGCAGGGTAGCAAGGTGCGGAGCTTCGGTGGCTAGTAGTTCGGCGCAGCGGGCGCAGGCCGTCCCAAAGCCCACAATACCCGGTACGTTGAGGGTACCGGGCCGCCAGCCCCGTTCCTGCCCGCCACCAAAACCAAGGGGCTGAAATTGGGTCCGGCGGGGGGAACGCACGATGAGAGCTCCTATGCCTTGCGGGCCATAGATCTTGTGGGCACTAATAGAGATCATATCGACTCCCCAAACCAGCATATCAACAGGGATTTTACCAACGGCCTGAGCAGCGTCAGTGTGCATAAGTGCACCTACGGTATGGGCTAGTTGGGCTAGCTCGGGAATGGGTTGTATGGTACCAACCTCGCCGTTGGCAGCGTGGATGGATACTAGCAAGGTATCGGTGGTGATGGCTTCGGCAGCAGCGGCGAGGCTTATGGTGCCTTGTGCATCGACGGGCAGCACAATTACTTCGAAACCTTCGCGGGCCAACTGCTTCGCAGGGTTGCTGACTGCTTTGTGCTCGACGGCCGAGATGACGATGCGTCGGCGAGGAGAAATGGCGTGAGCCGCTCGGGTGTAACCGAGTATGGCTAGGTTGTTGGCTTCAGTAGCTCCACTAGTGAAGATGACCCCGCCAGGCTGAGCACCAACAAGCTCGGCTACCCGCTCACGGGCCAACTCCACGGCATCGGCAGTGCGGGTGCCAGCAGCATGCGCTGATGAAGGGTTGCCAAACTGTGCAATGAAATAGGGCAGCATGGCTTCGACAACTAGCGGGTCGCAAGGAGTAGTGGCGTGGTAGTCAAGGTAAATCAACTGCATGGAGTATGTATTACTAATTTTCTATGGTGACATAACGGCCATACTTGCGGTACTCAGCATCGAGGTTATAGAGTTGATCCCAAACCCCCTGACGTAATTTGATAGCTGGCTGGATGCAGTGCTTATTAAACTCTTCGGGAGACACTTCGCCATGAGGGAACAGCAGTTTCATATAGCCGCTAGCTAATGCCCGCACGCTCTCCTGATTGCGCTGGTACGCTTCTGAGCCTAGATTAATATGACGGGTACAGTAGGCATCGGTAGCTAATTCCTGTCGGAGCTGCAGCATGATGTCGCTAAAGTAGTCGGTTTTGAGGCCGCTCTGTTCTGCAAAGCTGGTAGGCGACAACTTGGGAATCTGCCAACCGGGAATCAAGCCCTTTATTCGGTCGAGGAAAGCGGTTTCTTGTAGGAATAGTGGGAGTTCGCGCACGACTATAGGCTCATTGGTGGGGCGCTGATCGGCACCGAGAGAGATATTTGCCAAGAGTACGAATCCGCAATCGGAAACCATTTCGTGCTTGCCACCACGAGAGATTTTGCCATTGGCCAGATAACCTTTTAGGCCCCCAACAATCTCCGCGGGGTTTTCAAATTTTAGGGTTTGTACTTCGTCCAGAACAACTACGGCGTAGCGGGCAAGAAGTCCGGGCTGGCTGGTCTGATTGTTGACGAATAGCACAGCTGGTGACACGTTGCCACCGCTGATGAGGCGAACAAGGGGCGAAATATTCTCATATATATAGCTCTTACCAGTGCCTTTGGGTGCTAACTCCATCAGGTGCACATTCTTCTGAACTAAAGGTAAGAGGCGGGCTAGTACCAGCAATTGGGCTTCGGGAGTGTAAGCGGCAGGATTATAGCCCATCGTCAACATCAGCAAGGCACGCCACTCGGGCAGCGAGAACTCGCGGCGAGCCTCACGCCAGCGGTCAAGGCTGACGGTGGCTTGCATGGGTTGAAATTCGGTGATGACGATACCTTGATTGTGAATGTATAGCAACGTTGCTACGCCCCACATTCCTTGCTTCAATAAAGATGGGTAGGTATCGAGCAAGTGTTCCGCAATTCGAGCCCGCTCTTCCCCAATCATGGGTAGCTTGGCAATGCGCTCGGCTCTATTTCCGGCAATGATAACATCTACCTGAACTGGTGTCAGGATACGAACCTGCTCACCATTGAGCAAGCGGTTGCGAATAAGGTTACCCTCATCAGGCTTAGGGACAACCCGACTGGCCCAGTCTAGCACTTTGGCGGCATCTTCGGCGGACAGCGGCCCACGACCAGGCGCTTTGGATTCAAGTACCCACTCGGCCACGAAGCTAGGGATGCCCCGGCTTTGAAGCTTGGAGGCAGGAAGTCGACGTTTGTCTATGGCGACACTGCCAAAAACCTGCTCCACTTTTGTTTCGAGAACGGCCATGTCGACTCCATTCACCAACGTTGGATGCATGGGGGCAGACTGCGGAAAAAGGCTATATAGATCGTCGGTAGAGGAAGCCATAAGGAAAACACGAGATAAGTATTATAGGTCGCTTAGCAAGTCGGTTCGCTGAGTTTGAAATTCGTCGGCACTCAACTCATTGGTCAGAGTGAATGTCATTTCTTGTCCATCGGCTAGCTGCACCATAATGGTGAGTTTCGCAGCGTGCAGCTGAAGCCCGGTTGGCCAATCAGCCATAATTGCTTCATGGGTGATTGTTTGGTGTCCCGGTATTAGCATGTCGAGATAACTTTCGCGCAGGGTACCGGTGGCTCCTGCAATATTCAGACAACGAGCACGCACAGGTTGATCGCCTTGATGAACGATGCGGAGTGTAATACGCCCAGTTGAACCAACGCGGGCTCGACCACTTGCCGTACCAACGATTCGTACTGGCATAACATCACGAGCGATGGTAAACCAAGGCACAACTACTTCCTCGGGCCAGATGCCACCATGCGAGAAATTGGCGATACCCCCCGCTTGGCTACCATCAGGGCGTCGAATACGGAAACAGTTCTCCTCACGCACTACACCTACCCAGCCCGTAAGGTTGAACCAAGTAGCAGGGTCGAGCCAAGTAATATCAGGGGATGGAGCGGGCGGGGGACCGGCCTGCTCGCGATAAGCAGCGCGGCCCTCGGCAACGAAGTCTTCGGGTACTTCAATGGTGCGCAATCCTGATCCCATCATCCGGCCATGGTCGGTGGTGAGCTGAATACGTAGGCTAACACTACGAGGAACCTTGTGGGCTAAATCAACTAGGGTTTCGGCCAAGTAACGGAGGGCGGCGCGGGCCTGTCGCAACACAACGGCCGTTTCGCCGATGGTGTGGTAGGCTTTATCAGGCTGCATAGGCCTCCATACTAGCAATTCGCCGCCGCGCAGATGGCTTGCTCGGTCAACAGGGTCCTGATTGTCACGCACATCAGTTTCCATATCGGCATCTACTTGGGCGCGGTGAGGCGCCAGTTGTGGAAACGGTAGGCCGGCGCGCACAGCTATCTTAGTGAACGGCGTAATAGTGGGCAACAGCCCAAAGCAAGGGGTAGCGTGAGTAGCAGACAACTCACCCGCAGACAACTCGTGTACTTGCCGGGCCACTGATTTAGCATCTTCCCAGCCAAGACCATCGGCAATAACCCACACAACTACCTCATGTGGCTGAGGTTGCAGACGTGCCGGCTGCGACCAATATAGCTGCTGATAAGGAATGGTAGCTCCTGTTAGCCGAGTGGGATAGTTGGCCAGCAGCCAATCTCCGAAAGCAAGAGCGTGTGCGCGCACCGTGACAAGAGCTTCGGGACGGTCGGGTTGCTGGGTTTGCCACGCCCGGAAGGGTAAATATTCATCGGTAACCCACCGCAAAACGGCTTCAGGATCAGTGGGCAATGACGTGGGATCCGGCGGAGGCAAAAGGAGCTGCAGGCGGCGGTATTCAGCAGCTGGCAGGTCAGGGCACATAGCACGTAACACATCATCTGAAAGCGTCGCTGGATTGTCGTCTAGGTAGCGTAGTACGGTTTGTAGGGCGATTGGGCGTAGGTCAGGATGGCGTACGTTGCTACGTACCTGGCTCCACCAAGCCGCGAGTGCGAGGCCGGGCTCGGTGCCAGGTAAGCGCCCAGCAACCTGCTGGTGCAGGCTGGCATCCCAGCCTTGACGGGCCTCGACCCGCCACTCAAGGGGTAGCGGTAAAAGGCATTCATCGAGCGTAGCTAATATAAGCGAGTAATCAGTAGTTGGCTCTTCGTCGGGCATGCCGGCCCAAGCACGTAGCAGAGCGGTAGCTCCGGTCACCGAATCAGGCAATTGGGCAGCAGCCCGAATAGCTATTTGCCAGTTACTTAGCCAAGCTTGAAGCAAAGGGAGTTGAACCGGTGGCAAGCTGGGTGTAGCGCGTAGCCACTCCAGCAGCTTCGCAACGGCAGTTGGAAAATGTTCAGGCTCTGGGACCAACTCCCACAAGGTCTGCGCAGCGGGATATAGCGCCGTAAGTAGTTGCGGCAGGCTGAGTACATTAGGCCATTCGATAACCGGCCAACTAGCGTGAATTACCGCTGCCAATTCCTGAGCATCTAGCACGGTCAGCATTGGGAGCACTCGACGAATACGCTCGCCGGGTGAAACCAATTCCCGGCAGGTACCACCCTGAACTTCCCACCACTTCCTAGCCCAGTGTGTGATTATTCTGCCCCGCACTACTACTAGTGGAGGCTGCAAGGGAGAAGCGGATATAGTATAGCGCAGCCAATCTAACTCGGTTTGAATGACCGTGTAACCGGGAGGCAGTAGCGCGTCGCCGTGTTCGTCAAGAAGAAGTGTCGTAGGAGCTTGCACAGAATAGCCTTTAATCGGTAATCGTTTCGAGAAGCTGATGTAAGCGAACCAAACAGGCTTTCTGTTCGGACCGGTTGGCGATGTCGAGGAAGGCTTTTTCGGTCAGGGCAGCTTTATCCTGTGCCATGCGGCGACGCAGTGCTTTTTCCAGCGTGTTACGCTCGATTTTTTCTTCATCAGGCAGGAAAGAAAGGCGGGTTTCTAACTCAGAAAGTAGAACGGCTGCGCTCTCTCCGGCAGTGTTACGAAACACTAGGTCAGCCAACTTAGTACTAGCTGCCTGCCGCTGCTCGGCGAAGCGCCCTTCCAGTTTAGCTTGTTCCTCCTGAATACGCTCAACTTGGGCGAGTGACCAGCCAGTTCTGGCGGCCAGCGTCTCGTAATCACGAACAGCAGTACGTAATGCATCAGCCGTTTTGGGGCGGTTACCTCGCAAATCGTCGAGTTGCTTGACCAAGGTGGAAGCGCGATCAGCCCGAGCTTCGAGTTGCTTAAGCGTGTCGGCTTCCGGAGTACCCTTGAACTGGTCTAGATGACGGGCGAGGTCGCGGGTGAAAGTGTTGATAGTAGCCGTGTCGGTAAGTGCTTCGGCACGGGTGATTGAAGCGAAAAGCCACTGCTCAGCTTCAAGCTGACGGGTAGTCAGCTTTTGTATGACATCCTCTACCTGCTGTCGAGTGGCCTCAGCTTGAGGCTCGACGGTGTTCAGGAAAGCTAGGAGTTCGCGCCACTCGGCCAACGTAGCAGCCCGGCGGGCTTCAGACAGCTTCTCACGGATAGGGCCATCCTGTTCGATGCGCGTGTATTGCACATGCTGCTCCTCCAACATCTGCTCAGCATCCTGAATGCGGCTTTCAAGATCGGGCTCCCCTAGCGGAACAACGGCTGCCCTCAAGGCATCAAGACGTTGGCGGGCCAGATCATAGCCCTTGATAGAACTGATGGTGGCCGTATTTTGGCAAACTTCCGTCAGATTCTGACGCAGCTTAGCGGCTACCCGGTGCCGGTTGGTGGAAAGCGTAGCTTGCGCTGGAGGAATTACACTACCCAATGGCAGACCTACAACAGTGGGATTGCTGAATAACTGATGTAGCTCGATGAGCTTTCGCACGCCGTTAGCGTCGGCGGTGAGTGTATTAAGTGCTGTAGTAGCCTCATTAATTCGTTGCTCGAAGGTCAGAGCCTGCTGGACTTCGTATTCGAGCTGGCGAGCACCTTCTTCGGCTTCCTGGCGGAGCTGAGGCTCAGCATCAGGCTGGGAAGCGTAGTCCCGCAGGTCGGCTACGGCCTTTTCAGCATCGGCCAGGGAAAGTGATTCACGGTAGCGGAGCTTGGCCAATAGTTCCTGCGCTAAGCCTTTACCAGCCGGTAGGTTGAGGCGGGTAGCACGCACGTCGAAGTGGTGCATCAACCCTTCGAGAATGGCTTTGAAATCGTTGGTAGTACCAAGCCAGTCTTTAGGCTCGAGGGGTCGACCAGCGGCAGAAGTCAGTTTAAGCTGGTAGCGGTTGACTCCGTACCAGGCAGCGAATAGTAGACTAAGTGCGTAACTATCGTAGCCGAAGGGAGCATTGAGCAGTTGCAACAGGGAGGGCCGCAGGCGGACGTTTTCGGACCCAGCCGGCACGGCGGCCTCTAGCACCTCCCAAGCGTATTTAACCTGTGTAAGTTGCGGATCCACAACGCGGTCGCTAAGGTCAACTACCCCCCATGCACCAGGAACCCGACGCAACACTTTGTTGTAGAGGTCGCGAGCCCGGCCCAGGTTATTAGCGCGGGTGGCTTCATCCCAATCGAGGAAGCTACCCCGGTAGAGGCGCGTAACGGCTAAGCCTACGGCTTCGCGCAGCTTGTTGGCCCGGGTAGAATCGCCGAGGTAAGGCGCGAAGCGATAATAAGCAGTTTCATAGGCAGCTTGGAGTATGTGTGAGAGGTTAACTATGCGCTTAGCGCTGATACGTTCGGCTACGCCCGCCCGCAAGTGGGCTGGCACCTCCCAGCTAGCTGCAGCAGATAGTTCCTCTTTCAATGCCTGTGCGGCGTTGATCAGATTAGCCTGGAGGCTAGCATATCGCTGTTTGACCGGCTCTTCGCCTAGGTTACGCTTGGTAGACGGCGGCAAGCTGTCGAGAATATGGAGTTCGAGTAATACATTAAACAGCCCTTCGTGCGGCTTTTTGGGTAGCACCAGCACAATTGGAGGAATTTGGCTGCGATCGGAGAAGTTGTCGGCAAGCATCGTATCGAGCGTGCTGGCTGCGTGCTGGCGTAGCCACTGCATTTCGGCATCGTCAGCCGCCAGCGGAAGTAACACATAGCCACGGGCAGCGTCAGTTAGGTGACCGTTGGTTTCGAGCCCTTGGGCTCTGAGCAGACTGAAAAGATTGGGCGTAGTCCACTGGGTGCGGGGTACCAGCAGTACCCGAGCGCCCCACTCAACTCCATTGGTATTATGGAAAGTCAACTCTTCGATCTTAGGCAATGCAGCCCGGTCGAGTCCTTCGCTCAGGGCTATCTCAGAGTTGACAGGGTCGCGGCGCAGCTGGACTACTTGATCAAGCAGAGTTTGGCGAAGCTTGGAGCCATCCTGGCCGATGGGCCAAAATCGGTACGTATTGCTAACAGCATCCTTCTCAATGTAGCCTCCTATTTCGCAGAGGGTATGCAGGGCACGCTCTACATCAGGACGAGTCAGGCCGGTAAGAACAGCTAGGGTACCGATGTAGTCGGTAGTAGTAGTGTCGCCAGGGCGGAAGCCAGCTGATTCGTACAGCAGCATTCCCTGCAGAATGGCATCAGCCCCGTCGATAGCGGCGGGACCGGCTTTGATGCGCGTATTGTCGTAGCGTTTCCAGGCATCTTCTGTAACAAGCTGGCGCTGATAATACTTTACTAACTCGATAGGCCGGACCCAGCAAAGTCGGCCATCGAAGCCTAGTGCCGGGCGGCGGCTGTAGTGCTGCATGATGTCCTTAACGAAGGAAAGCACCGTGCGGGCAGCGGTGCCAGCCCGGAGCGTTGCCGAGCAGAGCAAGGCTGTGGTAAGCGGGTGCAGTGGGTGACAACCGTATGCTATTGTCGTACGGATTTTATCTAGCGTCCATCCAGCTGAATCAGTATAGCGTTGCGGGAAAAAGTTGCGCACGGCATCGACGGAGTCAATTACGTCATTGTCGGCTACGGAATCGTCGGGAGTAAGCTCGTCCCAAATGTTTTTATCCTGCTTAAGGTAGGCATCAAGCACGGCTTCCATAGGTGAGTAGAGCGGGCTGCGGCCTTCGCTGGGCAGGCGGGTTAGCTCTTTCTTGAGGTCTTTGAGCGTGCTGGCACCAGCACCCCGCTCCTGCATGGCCAGCTCGGCTACAAGGTCAGGGTCTTGCTGGGCGAAAGCCAGAAATACCGCTTGGTTGTGCTGGCGCAGGTGGCTGACACCGTCAAGCAGGCTTTGTAGGGGGAGGCTTTCGGTGTGCAGGCCGTACTGTTTGGCATAAGCTTCGACAAAAGCAGCAAACTCATCGAACAGGATGAGTATACCGGCGAAAGGCTTGCCCTCTCCACAAAACTTACTCGCCACCTTTACTAGCAGATCACGCGGCGAAAGGGCAGCATCAAAGTGCGGATATACCCCCCGCACATGGTGCACGACTTGGTGGATGAGCTGGCGGTATCGCCCATCGCGTCGGGCGGGGTCGAGGGTGGCACGCAGAGCACCGAAGTCGAGGTTTTCGGTAGACGCGTGAACGTCGAGGAAAGCAGTGGTATCGTCCTTCTCTTTAGAGCTAAATGTATCAAGCACTCTGAGTGCCTCATCGAACCAGAGGTCCAGTTCGGCATCTTTTGTGGTGGGGTGCTCCTTAAGCGCCACTTCGAGGCCGCGCACTACAGCCGCTGACAGGCTATCAGACTCACCACCCACGAGGCGCAAAATAAGATAGGGCGCTTTCTGATCCTTGAAAGAGCGCAATCGCGACGCTATACCGGGTGCGACGTGGGCCACGCCATTAATGACAGCTTCGACAGGCTCGGAACCTGCAGATTGACCAAAGAAGTTGGCCAGCGCCAAGGCCAAGTGTGATTTGCCGTGGCCGTAAGTAGCTAGCAGCACGCGGCGGTTTTCCTCGCTTTGGAACTCGAAAGCATTGCAAACATCCACCAACACCTGCACAGAGGGCCTCTCATCGCGCCCAATCTTCAGATTAGTCCACTGATAAGCTTTGGCTAATGCCAGATTGTCAGGGTCGTCGGGGTACTGACTAAGGCGAACGTCGTAAACGAAGCGAAACTCCGGATTGGGAACGGTAACTGCACCAATAGTTGTAAAACTTGCAGCCATATAGGTGTGAATTGCAGAAAAGAATAAAGTTAATATAAAGTCAAGCTAGGGCAGCGCCTATAGATGTAGGCCCCGGGGAGGGTCGGCGGTAAGCCAACGGCCTGGGTCGGTGGGACCTACGTCCCGGAAGGAATCGGGCAACACGAGTATCAATGGCGGGCGCTGCCGCAACTCCCAGAGTGAATGCCAAAAGAAGACGCGCTCAGAGGCAGGCAGATGCAGCAGTAGGGCATCAAGGCCCGCCAGCCAAGTGCCGGCCGGGCCAGTGGCGGCATGCACGGCCAGTACATGCTGCCAGAGCAAGGCCCCAATGCGGGGTACACGTTGTGTACCCTGCGCCTCGCAGGTGGCGACTACCGCCCGGCCCAAGTGGCGCGGAGCAAGGCCTAGGCCGTGGGCCGCCCACTGAGGGCCAACCGCATAGGTGCTGGGTGAAGCCCATAGCACAGCTGAACGACGGCTGTTACTGCTACTGGCTAGTGTGGCATATAGGTTGGTCAGGGCCGAAGGCACTTCTACTGGTAATGCAGAGGGGGCCATATCGGGCCAAGAAGCCTCAAGGGATGAAATGGGCGACATAGTAAGACCAGCTTAGCTGTAGAGATGGGTGGCCCAAAGGTTAGCAGCCTGTAAGCCGGGCTGGCGACTTACCTGGTAGGGTAAATGCTTGCGCTGGCGCTTAATGAGGGCTATATCGGGAGCGGCGAGTACGCCTAGCAAGTCGTTGACTTTGTTTTCGCTCAGTAACAGCACATGAGCCAGTTCACCCTGGGTCACCTCCTCCAGTTGCACTTCGGGCCGATCGTTCCACTGACGTTCCCAATAATCGGCCAGCAAGCAGGCATATACCAACGGCGCAACGGCGCGGGGCTGGCGCACGGTGTATTGATTGCGACCAGCATCTTCCAAAATACCGAGCGCACCAAGACCTTCCTCTTTGCTGTAAGTGCTGATAAAGGCTGTTGCTCCTGACTTAACTGTGCGTTCCGACGGCTCCCAATTTGAAGCCTCTTTTGTAAAGCCTATAATCGAACCAGCTATTTCTGCTTGTCCTATCTGCCTCGCCAGTCCTAAACTGCTAGCTACTAGCGCGGCCCAATAATTTGGAGAGTTCAGGGACGGACTTGCTATAAAATAGTGCATTGCCCACTGTGTCGCAACTCTGGAAAGTGTTGCATCATGTTCCAGTACGGCAAGACCAAATGCAGTAGGTTTTTCATTAGCTATTAATCCGCAACGCTCGCAATAGCCAAAGGCAGCAGTAAACTGGTCAGGGCCTAATGTAAGAGCATCTTCTACCTGGCGCCGCCTTTTTCCGTCGGATAATGCACGTAACACGCCTGCTACCGCCGAACGTACTAGCCCAAACCCTCTATGGTAGCTAACCGCTACTTTTTCTTCTCTAATTAGTACTTCTTTCTCTTCCATTTTAAAACTACAAATGGCAAATCAGACAACCCGTTTCGCTGTCGTCGTCTTCTCCCAAAATATCTAGCAAACTTGCTGGTGTTAAGTTTTTTTGACGCTCAAGACGCTGTTGATGGTCAGCCTTTATTTGAGCCATTCTTTCCGGCTGCTCCAATTCGCTCAAGCTTTCCCTTTGGTTCCAAGTATATCGTGTACCTGTTTCTTTGTCAAACCGTTCGAAAGCTTTGGCCTTTTCGAAATATTCGGGGTGTCTTTCCTTTAATCCAACCCACTCGTTGCGTTGCTGATAGAAGCAGAAGTAGCAACCTGAGCGTGAGCGCCATTCATAATATTTGGGTAGGCCTAAGCCACTGCTATCTAAAATTTGCCTTACGTCTTCGTAACCTAAACCGTCATCTTTAAACGGTAAGATGGGAATAATATTCTGTTTGCTAGAAATGTACCCCGAACGGTTTTCATCAGCGCGGATGCCAACGTAAGAATACACCAAGTCGTCGCCAACGAACTCCTCGAATGGCTTGATTTTAAGTAATTCAGTACACCACCGCTGACGGCCAGAGGGGAGGAACCCATTCCGAATATCAAGATGATGCTGAAACTGTCTGTCTGGATTCAGACGGTCAATTTTTTTGCCTAAATATGCCTCAAGCAGAGCCAGATACTCATACGTTTCGGGCAGTTCCTCGCCGGTATCAGCAAAGGCATATTCCATTTCAGGCACCCGGTCGCGCATGTACAAGGCGAGAGCGGTAGAATCCTTGCCGCCGGAGAGGCAAAGGATGTGACGCACCTTTTGGCCTTTGGGGTGGAGCGGGCCGGTATAGTTGGGTAGATTCACGAGGTAACTGTTGAGAATAGAAGACCAATGATACTTCTGAAAATATAAAATTTGCTATTCACTGGCGTCCAGCTCATCGAGCCAGGCCAGCAGAGCCGCCCGTAGTACCGGACGCGAAGGAGCAGGCCCATTAGTTGGGCTTGCCAGCACCTTAAACCGTTTCACCAACTCCTTTACCTCTTTTTTATCGGTAGTGGAAGTTAGCTCAGGCCGGGGTGAACTAGCGGGAACCGGAGCCCAAATTGCTCGCAGGGCTGCCCCGAAAGGAGCCGCGTAACTAGGGAAGTTGTCGAGGTGCAGGTCGCGCCAGCGTTCGGGCGGGCAGTTGGTGACGAGGGCCAGCACCCGGTCAAGGTCGGCATCAGGGTCGGCGTGGTTGGTGAAGCGGCCAACGAAAGGCACTAACAACTGCGGCAAGGTGCGGGCGGGCAGCTCCTGCACCTTCTGATGCAGAGTGAGCCAGCCCTCGGGGCCAATGGGCTGGCCGCAGGCTTGAAGCAGTAAGTCGCGGGCTTTATCGCGGGCAGCAGGAAAGGCCTGTTCCCAAGCTTGCAGGGCCTGATTGAGTAACGTAAAGAAGGTATTGACATGGACTGGGTCAGCTTCGCCTCCGGCCGACCACGCGGGCAGGCCCAGAGCGGCGGGTGTGTCGCGGAAGAGCAGCTGTTCGGGAGCACGGGCGGCCTGGAAGGCGTCACGCAGAGCTAAAGCTGCCTCGGGTAATCGTCGGGTGTACTGGGCAAATTCAGTCAGGTTATTCTGCATCCGCAGCAGGCGGCGTACCACGGGTATTAGTTGAGGCCGAACGCCGGTACGTTCGGCAATGCGCTGCACTACAGCCAGGCGGGCGCCACTCACTCGGCTGTCGGACAGAGCAAACATATCAGGGCGGCGCAGCAGTAGTTCCCAGTCAGCCTCTTTCTCGTCGGCTAAAAACAAGCCTTCGCGGTAGAGGGCAGTATCGTTTTCGTGGACTCGGCGGAACAAGGCCACCAGCACCGGTAGCACACCTTCAGAAACCCCGTAGGGCCTCGCCCGAAGGTGGTCATAAAGGGTGGTGAGGAGCAGTGGTCCTTCAGCCTGAAATACCAGTTCCTCAATGGCTTTCCACAAGGGTACCAGGTTATAGGGGTCGGCGGGGTTAGCCTCGGCAGGGCTACGCCAAGCCCATTCGCCCGTAGCCGTAGGGTAATGTAGGCCAGTGGCTAATAATACAGAGGCGTACATGGCATACTCAGGAGGGAAGCCTTCGAAATTTAATCGGGCCTGCTGGCCCCTGGTCAGCATAGCCTTAACCAGCGCCCCGCGAGCCGCGGCCCCTGCCGAAGACAATTGCCGACGGTTAAGCAGCTCGTTGCGCAGGATAGGAGTGCGCGGGAACGTTGCGTCGGCCAAGTGCGACAGCTGGCGGCTAAAATCTCGGGCATTAGAAAAAGCCAGTGGTTGGCCTTGGCTATACCACGTGGTAGCACTTTCTTTCTCTGCGACCAAGCTGGCATCGCCGCCCATAGCAGGGCCAAAAAGGCGGCTCCATTCGGCACGGAACACGGTTTCGGCCTCGTGACGGCGTAGAGCTAATTCTCGCCGACCAGCCCGGTCGCCCTGAATGGCGGGTACCTCGGTAGCCACTACGCGCGCAGCTGCCAGATCAATGGCCGCATCGCGCAGGGCTTCAGTTTCAAGGGCTACGGCTACGAGTAAGTTAGGTTGACTTAGGCGCTGAGCGTCCTGCTCAGCTGAGTCTTGGGCGGGGAGATTGGGTGCCAAGCAGAGCAGGACGGCTAATTCATCGCGGCGGTCGACAGCACGAGGCACGACATCTTCGGGGCGTAGCACTTCCACCGCCACTGGGCGTAATGTGCCGGTGCGGAATGAGTGCCTTCGGGCCACGAGGCGCGGCAGCGGAAACAAGTCGGGGTCGTGCGTAGCGGCCAGCAACACGTCGCCAGTGAGGGCGGCGCGTGCCTTAGCTAGCTCGCCTTCCACGTCTACGTCGCCAGCTTCCCAGAGACGGAAGCTGTTGCGGGCACGGCTGAAGACCACGAGTGAGCGGTTTTCCAGCTCCTGCCAGCCGACTTGAGCCTCAGGACCAAGGGCGGCCATGAGGACCGCATGAGAAGCCGGGAGACGCTGCTCACGCAGCCAACTGAGCAAAGCGATGCACTTGAGGACGCGCATGGCAGCAGGGCTTAGGGCCGGCTCGCGGTCAAGGGCCTGGGCTACTAACTCTACAGCCTCGAACCAGGGACGGGCATTGGGACCGGTGTATTGGGCAAGTAGTACATCGTGGCTATAGTCGAAAAGACAGTCAAGGGGAAAGAAAGCCGGGTTAGCTTGGTCAAAAAGCTGTTCGTGTAGGAAGCGGCCGAGAGCCCCGTTTTCCTGACCTTCGAGGAAGCTGAACACGCTGCGGTGGCTTTGGCCAGCCCGTCGAAATAAGGCGGGTACGGCCAGTAGCACAACCGGATGCAGCGGATAGGCACTGCGAGCCAGTTGCTCGAAGCGTGGTGCCAGTCCGCTGGGCAGCAAGTGATTTTGCGGGTCGAGCAGCGGGGCGAGTACAGCCGTGAGGTTGCCATTCAGTTTGAGCTTGGAGTCGTGGCGCAGGGCGCGGCCGATGAGGTCCATGCGTTCCACGTCGGTTGGAAACATGGGGAGCTGGCGGAAGCGCTGGGCTACTTTGGTCCACTCAGCCTGCTGGGCACGGCCCAAGCGGAAAGCGTAGGCATCGACGTTTTGGTGCAACACCGTAACCACCCACAGCGGGGTATTCTGCGGAGCGCGAGCAGCAGCTTCAGCTAACTCCTGTAGCACAAAAATGTCGCCAGCCTGGGGGTGTGCAGCGGCGTATTCAAGGAATTTACCGGCCTCATCCACCAGCAACAGCAGGCCAGTATGAAGACCCACGGTGGCCACGGCCTGAGCAGCGGCCAGGTACGCATTAGCGATGGCACGGGGGCTGGGGTCAACTTCGGCCGTGAACAATTCCTGTGGCAATTTAGGCGCACCGGGAGCAGCTTCAAGGGCGTGATGCAGGGCGGCCAGCAGGGCTGGTCCGAGGGCGGTACGGGAGCCGACTATCGGTACGGGCAGCAGCTGGGGAACGGCGGGAAGGCTATCGGGAAGCTTCACGGCCTGCCTAAATTCGGACTCTGATACCAGCCGGGCTAAGAAGGAGGCAAAAGCGCTTTTGCCTACGCCATAAGGGCCAATGATGGTCAGAGCGCGGTCAGCGGGCGTGGCCTGGGCGCGCAACACCCCCTGCAAGGCCTCCATAGCCGAGGGCGTAAGGTAGTAGTTGTCAGGGGTGGTGGCGTGGGTAGCCAGATCGCGCTCAAGGTGAACTGAACGGCCGAAACGGGGCCGCACGGAAACAATATCGGCCAGGGTGAGTGGGGCAGTTGCGGTGAGCATGGACAGGTTAGGCGGTAAGGGAGGCGAGGGCGTAGTGCTGATGCAGTAGCGCCATCGGGTCGGGTGGGTTAGCGGTGGTTTGTATCACCTGGCGTACCAAGGGGGTGTCTTCGAAGCGCAAGGCTCCGCCGGTGAGAGTGTCGAGCTGGTCGAGGTAGGCTAGTACTGAGTCTTCGTCGAGCTTAAATATGACTCCGGGTGATCCCTCTGTCTGGGCAATGTCGCGGGCGGCAATAGTGGTGCTGCCAGGATATTTCCAACGCCAGAACTTCAACAAAGCGTAGGCAAACACACGGGCCGGTAGGCTAGCTTTTGGTCCTACGACGAAGCTGTACTGTTGCCCGGAGCCAAAACCGGCTCGCAACAGGCCCAGCTCGCGCAGGGGGCAGTCGAGGCCGTCTTCAGCGTTCTGACCGCGCTCAGTGCTGGCCACATAGGTTTGTAGAAATACGGCCACGTCACGCTGCACAGTTTCCGATGAAGCAGCTTTGGCCGAACTGACGCGGGCAGCTGCCTGTACGGCCTGGGCCAGGGTGGGGGCGGTCCATTCCCACTCGCGCCAAACATTGAAAGCATAGACCCAGGTGTATGCCGGGGAACCGGGGCCACAGAGGTGCCAGTGCAGCAGCCACAGGGTGGCTGGGTCTTCAAGGTAGGGGTCGGCCCCTTCGTCGGCTAGCAACAAGGTGCCAAGAGGGGTGGCTTGCATGTGAGCTCCGCGTTCGCCGCTGGTGCTAGCCAGGCGGGTGGCCAGCA
Organism: Fibrella aquatica; assembly: GCF_041321135.1. Lineage (NCBI taxonomy): Bacteria > Pseudomonadati > Bacteroidota > Cytophagia > Cytophagales > Spirosomataceae > Fibrella > Fibrella aquatica. Next base: position 441,151 of record NZ_JBGGWF010000001.1, read on the forward strand.
CCCAATGCCGGATTGCGGTCACCATGTTTTTGCCAACGCCCAGACGAACAAGGGCATCATCTTCAGTGAAAACACCCGGGTTAATGGTCAACTGATCAAGACCTTTTTTGAGCCAGGCCGAGCGTAGAGCGAAGGTCTGATGCCCGGCGAAGCTTGGCGAGCTGGGCAGCAGCGGTTGAGCCACGGCCGCCTCGAACCACTCGATGATGGTGTTAGCGGGAAGCTGAGATTTCATGTTTTATTTAAGAAATTCGCCGGGGTAGAATTTGGCGTAATCAAAGTAGAAAGATCGGAAAGGAAAGTTGAATAACCTTGATTTTAAAAAAAAGGTTATTACAGGCTATAGTATAAGTGTATACCTATTTAGAACAATTGCCTAAACGAATGATGACCTTACATGAGCACATTTTCGCTAGGCGAAACCGATTTAGCTACACACTTGCCTCAATCGCCATGACATTGATATCTCTTTGCTATAGACTCCATAAATAGGCAGGATTTAAAAGCGGACGTGTCCTTACCCCCTTTGGTGAGCCAGGTTTTGTTTGGTGTTAATCAAAATAGGATCGTTACGGTGGTACCCTGTCCCAGCTTGCTATCAATAGTGATCTCCCCCTAGTTCAGTAAAACCAACTCCCGACAGATCCTTAAGCCCAGCCCTATGCCCATCTCGTTGGCCGTACCCGGACTGGGTGTCACCTGACCCGACAACTGCTGCTGGGTCTGTTCCGACATGCCGATGCCTGAATCCCGAAGGCTAAAAACCGATTGCCCAGCCTGCTGGCCCGGATATGGGTTTGCAAACACGCTAGCGCGCTTATCAGACCTACCTTAGTTAGCTCATGACGAATGTTCTTCCAGATCCGTTCGATGGGTGTGTCTATGTGAATACGTGACGAAGGGGGGGGAGTCGGTAGAAGATTGTTCCTCTACCAGACTCTATTATTGATGAGTTATAGTACTAAGAGCGGTTGCCGTATTTTCGCTTGAATTTATGCGTTAACCCTAACTCACTGAATCCATTCCGGCTATCCCATATCGCCATTTCGCCTAGTCGAAAAGCATAGTAAGCGTTGTCATTCTGAATGTGCGTAGTAATTGATCCTACATGAAAATTCGCCGTGTAGTTTAACAGTTCAACTCGGGCACGATGGTTAAATACAGGCAAAGCAAAGACGGGAACTTGACCGAAGGAACCATAGAAGCAGTTGGCGTAATCTGTAGACTGTGCTAATAATCCCGATAGGCTTTGTTGAGGTGTTTTGCCTATTGTTTTTGGGCTTTTCAGCTCTACACCAAACGAAAGGTTTCTGTAATTACCAAAAACATCCAGATGCTTCTCCCGCTTGGGAGTTAGAATAGCATCGATACGTAGACTGTGGATTGTATTGTCAGGTGATCTGTATTCGCCTGTTACTTCCTTCTGAATCTCAAAAAAAGGGCTTACCAAAGCAAAGAAGGCGTCTTTGAGACCGTCTTCGTTAATCGTTTCCGGGGTGACGTCGTCAAATCCGATTTTATTGAAAAATTCAACGAGCTCGGTAACCGGATTGAACTTCACCAAATTCGAATTGACGGGCGTGCATATGAGTATTTTGTCGGTACTTGCTGATGGCGACACCCGATAGTTATCGCCATCAAGCTCAACGAATCCCTTGCTACCTATCGACATATCTGTTGTGCGCTGTGCGATTTCGAGCCCTTTACTGTTTTGGAAAATGTAGGTCAACATCTTGTTATTTGTTGTTTAACTGTTTGTTTGTTAGGTGGTTAACTGTAATAAAGATACAAAATAAAGTTTATACTGTCAAGAAGTAAATTCAATATTATTCTTATGTAGTAAAATATATTGTAGATTTGTGTAATGATTCAGCTACCACTCGCTTCTATTGTCAGTGCACAAATGGGTATCCAGAAGCCGGATGCCATTGGGGGTGATATGGTATATCTGCAAAGCCGGGATATCGACGAGTTAGGGCGTTTAGTGAAGACTGGGGAAGAAACAATGATATCCTCAGATGTGGAAGAGCGGGGCATTATACAGCCTCACGACATTCTGCTTGTAGCTAAAGGGGCACGAAACACAGCGGTGTATTACGAGCCGGACTATCCGAAAGCCGCAGCGTCTACCGTGTTCTTCATTTTACGCCTGCAACGTTCGGATGTGCTCCCCGCTTATCTGGCTTACTACCTCAACACGCCCGCTGCTCAGGCACAATTAAAACTGCGGGTAAGCAGCATGACGACGGTGCCAGTACTCAACAAGAAAGATTTTCTGGACTTATCTGTGCCGGTACCAGACCTGGCCACACAGCACCAGTTAGTAAACCTGCATGAGACGTATATGCAGGTACGTGATTTATCGCTAGCCATTCTCAAAAAACAAGAAGCCCTTGTTCAATATGCTTTTCCAAGACTCTAATCCAACTCCGTCTATCCCTCGACTCGTTAGTGCCAGCGAAATCAATAACGCTGTCTTGCGTACCTGGGACACGTTTGGAGGTGCTCAATACAAGGATTACATCTTGGTCTTTCTATTTCTTAAATACCTGTCTGATCTTTACAGAGACCGTTATCAGTTCTACCTCGACCGGTATAATGAGACCCCAGACAACGATGTGCGAACGCAACGGGCTATGCAGTATGAGCGATTTCAGACACCGGCAGAATGCCGGTACGATTTTCTGTATGATCACCGAAATGATCCGGATATTGGTGAGAAATTAGATATAGCCCTAGCCCATCTGGAAGAGGCGAACCGTGAAAAACTCGAAGGGGTCTTTGGTGATATCAGCTTCAACTCGGAGAAGCAGTTGGGGCCAACGCGTGATCGTAACCGCCGGATAAAGAGCCTCATTGAGGGCTTCAGACATGTTGACTTAACGCCATCGCATCTGGAAAGTCAGGACGTCATTGGGGATGTGTATGAGCTGCTGATCGAACGATTCGCGTCTGAGGCGGGCAAGAAAGTAGGTGAGTCGTATACGCCAACGGCCATCTCAATATTGCTTGCCAGGTTGATGACCCCTCAGCCCGGTAGCCGCATTAGCGATCCTACCTGCGGTTCGGGCTCCTTGCTGATCAAAGTGGGTCAGCAAGTTGGCTCGCGCAATTTTGCGCTGTATGGGCAAGAGATTAACCGTACTACCTATGCTCTGGCCCGCATGAATATGTTTTTGCATGGGTTCGACGACGCTATCATTCGCTGGGGAGACACGCTAAATAATCCGCTGCTACTGGAGAACGACCGGCTGATGAAGTTCGATGTTGTGGTAGCCAACCCGCCGTCTTCGCTCGATAAATGGGGTGCCGAAAACGCACCTATCGACCGGCATAACCGCTTTCATCGGGGAACGCCCCCAAAGTCGAAAGGAGACTTTGCGTTTATCTCGCACATGATCGAAACTGCCTGCGAAGGCCGTGGCAAAGTAGGCGTTATCGTGCCGCATGGTGTATTATTTCGGGGCAGCTCGGAGGGCCTGATTCGGAGAAAGCTTATCGAGGAAAACCTGCTCGAAGCGGTCATTGGTTTACCGGCCAACCTCTTCTTTGGTGCGGGGATTTCAACGGCCATTCTGCTCTTCAACCTGGCGCGTACCCGGCCTGAAAACACCCAGTCTGTAGGAAAAACAGACGTGCTGTTTATTGATGCCAGCCGGGAATATGCCGAGGCTAAAAATCAGAACGTCATGCGTGCCGAACACATCGACCGGATCGTGAACATAGTGCAGACGTTCCGGCAATCGCCCGAAGAGGCGGCTGGTATTGTGGCCGAAAAATTTGCCTATCGAGCTACCCTGGAAGAGATTCGTAAGAATGATTATAACCTCAACATACCCCGCTACGTAGACACGTTTGAAGAGGAAGAACCTACTGATACCCAGGAAACACAGGCTGAAATAGCTCAGTTAGAAACTGAGTTGGCTGAAGCCAAAGCCCGAATGCAGCAGTGCTTGAAGGAATTAGGCTTTTAAACGCCATTATCAAATAGACAGTGGTCGGTAAGTTGATTGTGAAGATAAACTTCGGCAGGTTATTTAACCGCTCACCAAATCAGAAGAAATGCTAGAAGAACGTACCTAACAAGCCATGGAAAATGACGCCAATAACCGTCCCTCTCAGGAAGAGCTTAATTCAGCTCAAAAATATGCTTAGTTAAAACGCTTCTATCGCGAGAGCCTCTTTTCCTTTTTGGCGCTGCTCGATAGTATTTCCATAGGAACAACGTGCTATTTCGGCAGTGTTAAGCGCGGCTGATGTTGAAATTCAACTGGCAACAGCGGAGATAGAGGCATTGAAGAAGCAGTTGCTGACGGGGAAGAAACGAGTGAAGGTTTGGGGATATTGATATTACGTACCCTAAGTAAGTTGGCAGACAGACGTTCAGCAAAATGTATAGAAAGGGACCCTCTATTCATTCACTATGGTACCCTTTTGCTTTGCCTGAAGTCTCAGGTAAAAGCAAGAATCAGAAAAACGTAAATCCCACCTGATCATACGATGACCTATACCCTATATGTAGATGAAAGTGGTGATCACGGCCTACATAACATCAATCCGGTTTCGCCGGTGTTTGTGCTTTGTGGCGTTTTATTTTCAGAAACCAGTTATGAGTTGTGTCGTACTCAATTAAACGCATTGAAAGAGTCGATCTGGGGCAATAAGAAAGTCATATTTCATTCACGTGATATTCGAAAATGCGAAAAGGAGTTTCAGGTATTATTTGATTTAGCGATCAAGCAGCAATTCTACGAAGGCATCAATCAGATCATGACCGAAAAACATCATACGGTCATTGCATCAGCGATTAAGAAAGAGCGGTATGTACAGCAATATGGTAAACTGGTCGATGACGTTTATGAAATCGCGCTGTCATTTATTGTTGAGCGGGCTATTTTCTGGCTTGATGACCTCAGACAACCAGACGCCCGGCTCGCTATTGTGCTCGAAAAGCGAGGAAAGAAGGAAGACGGGAAACTGAAGGAGCATTTCAACAAACTGTTGGCCAGAGGAACTGGCTACGTTGAGGCTAATCGACTGAAAGCCTACAATATCACCATTGACTTCTGTGACAAAAAGGAGAATATCAACGGTTTGCAAATGGCTGATCTGATCGCATACCCAGTTGCCCAGCACGTAATTGACCCAACTCGGGCAAACCCCGCTTTCGAGGTGATCAAGCCCAGAATATATGCGAAGTATGGCAAACAGTACGGCTTGAAGGTATTCCCCTAAAAAACAATAAGCCAGACGCGCGTCTGGCTTATGCCGATCGGGGACACCCCGGTCCAAAGGATAATGATGATACAAAAATAGGCATCTCCCTTCGAAATGTCAATACATTTAAGCGTGTGGCCCAGGTAATTGCTAAAAAGGACAGAGACAGAAAGGACTTGATTAAATCGGGCTCCACAGGCTATGACACACCAAACGACTCCCTCTTTCCGCGAAGACGACAGCAGCCAGATACCAGCTTTATTACTGCTACAGGCTATGGGCTTTCAGTACCTGTCGCCTGTTGAGACCATGCGCTTGCGTGGCAACACAGCCGATCGGGGAGGGTCTGGAAACGTGCTGCTCGAGCCTATTCTGCGCGAAAAACTAAAAGAGTTGAACCTGTTTAAATTCAAGGGGGCATCTTACCACTTTTCGCCTGTCAACATAACCAACGCCATTTTCGCCTTGCAGGATTACCCGCGCGAACTGGGCTACCTGCAATCCAATCGGTATCTGTTTGATCTGCTTACACTGGGCAAAAGCTTTGAAGAAACGATTGGGGCCGACAAGAAAAGCTTTAGCCTGACCTACATTGACTGGAAACACCCGGAACGGAATACGTTTCACGTCACAGAAGAGTTGAGCGTAGCCCGAACCGGCCGGTCAGACCATTACCAGCCAGATATTGTGCTCTACGTCAATGGTATTCCGTTGGTAGTTATCGAGTGCAAGCGGCCCGACATGAAAGATCCGCTTTCCCAGGCGATCTCCCAGCACCTGCGCAACCAGCAGGAAGATGGCATTCGGCCCCTGTATGTCATGGCACAACTGTTGGTGAGCCTCTGCCAAAACAAGGCGTTGTATGCGACCAACGACACTAACGAAGAGTTCTGGCAGAACTGGCGCGAACGTACCTCAAACCGGCAGGAGGCAGAGCGGCTTCAGGCCAGGGTACAGGCGCTTAAAAATGCGAGCTACCAGCCTCAGTGCCGCGATGCCCTGCTCCAAAACCCTGATCGCCGAGCCTGGCAACTAAAGAAAGTCGTGGCTGATGGCGCTGATTGGGCACCTACCGAGCAAGACCTGCTCCTGTATGGACTATGTCGCCCCGAACGGTTATTGAACCTGATCTACAACTTTATCATCTTCGACGGGATGACCAAGATCGTAGCACGGCATCAGCAGTTCTTCGGCGTTGGCCGAACCCTCCGTCGCGTGAGTGTGGTCGATGAGGCAGGGATGAGGCAGGGCGGGGTTATCTGGCACACGCAGGGCAGCGGAAAGTCATACACGATGGTTATGCTGGCTCAACTGTTGGCGGCCGACCAGAGCATTCTGAACCCTAAAATCATTCTGGTTACCGACCGTGTTGAACTTGACGATCAGATTTACCAGACGTTTAAGCGCTGCGATAAAGAAGTAGTCCAGGCGACTACCGGTAACCGGCTGGTCGAGTACCTCGAAGACGATTCAGATGCCATACTGGCCACGCTGATCAACAAATTCGACGCCGCGATCCGTAAGCTATCAGAGCCGATCACGCGGCCCAATGTGTTTGTGCTCATCGATGAGGCCCACCGCACTCAATATGGCAAACTGAGCGTGAAAATGAGGCAGGTATTCCCAACGGCCTGCTTCATCGGTTTTACGGGTACGGCCCTGATGCGGCGGGAGAAGAACACAGCCTCAAAATTTGGCGGTATCATTGATACCTACACCGTAGCCGACGCGGTGGCTGACCAAGCTGTTGTGCCCTTGCTGTTTGAGGGCCGTGCGCCGCTATTTAGTGTCAATGAGCGCCCTATCGACAATTATTTCAATCGTATTGCCGAACCCCTAAACGACTACCAGCGCAGCGACCTGAATCAGAAGTTTAGTCGACGTGATGCCTTAACCAGTGGCGAGCAGGTGATTTACGCGAAAGCCTGGGACATCAGCGAGCACTACGCCAAGACCTGGAAAAACACCGGATTTAAAGGGCAACTGGTGGCTTCATCTAAACTGGCGGCCGTACGCTTCAAACGCTTTATGGATGAAATTGGGCAGGTAAAAACCGAGGTACTCATTTCCCCACCCGATGATCGGGAGGGTAACGAAGACGCCTACGGTACTGTCCACGATGAAGTGCTCTTGTTCTGGAAACGCATGATGGATCGTTTCGGAACGGCTAAAAATTACGACGAGTCGCTTCGTAAAGCGTTTAAAACACGTGACACTACGCCAGAAGTAATCATCGTTGTGAACAAGCTCTTGACGGGCTTTGATAACCCGATCAACATTGTGTTATACCTCTGCACCAAACTGCGGGAGCATACACTGTTTCAGGCCATTACCCGCGTCAACCGTAAAGCACCAGCCAAAGATTTCGGCTACATCATCGATTACGACGGCGTCATTGCCGAACTGGCTCAGACCCTGGAGCAATACGGAGGTACGTTCGAAGACTTTGATACTGCCGACCTGGAGGGTACCGTCACCGATATGCGTCGTGAATTGGCCAAACTACCACAGCGTCATTCCGATGTGTGGGACTTGTTCAAAACCATCACTAACCGGCAGGATACGGCCGCTTTTGCGAATTTGCTGAGCGATGCCGCCTTGCGGGCTGTCTTTTTTGAGCGGCTAAGTCAGTTTAGTCGTTTGCTGAGCATGGCCCTTTCCAACTACGAATATGTGTCCTCAACACCCGAACCGGAAGTAGCACGTTATCAAACCGATTTTACGTTCTTCCAGGGTTTGCGAAAATCAGTGATCAATATGTTTTCGCTGGCCGTAGACTACCGTCAATACGAACCTCAGATTCAGAAACTGATTGACACGCACGTTACGGCTGACGAAATCGTACAGCTCTCCCAGCAGGTAAACATCTTCGACCGGGAAAGCTTCGAACGGGAACTAGAAAGGGTAGAGGGAAAAGCGGCACGGGCCCATACAATTGCCTCGCGCACGGATCGTACCATCACCGAACGAATGGATGAGGACCCTGCTTTTTACCGGCGGTTATCTGACCTGATCAAAGAAACGCTGGAAGCCTATCGCCAGGAACGAATTGACGAAGTTGAGTTTCTTAAGCGGGTTACCGACGTGAAAGAGGAGGTTGTAAACCGACCTAAACACGAACTACCTGTTCCGCTGCAAGACCGCCCCGTAGCTACGGCCATTTACGGTATCTTGGGAGAAACGCTTCATAGCACAACGCCGGGAGCTGATCTCCTGGCCGATTGGGCCGTGCAGGCTGAGACTGTGATGGAACAGGTTATAATCGACCACGGCCAGCCACTGGTTGACTGGACCAGTAGGTCTGACACGCTTAATCAACTACGATTTACGCTGGACGAGTGGGCCTGGGATGTAAATGAAACCCTGAGTGCACAACTGGGCAACGATCAGCTGGATGCACTCGTAACCCAGTTAGTGCAGATTGCTAAAGCCCGCTATTAAAGATGGTTGACAGTACAGAAAGTCAGGTACGTTACGGGTCTGCAACGATTGCCTATTCGATTAGCTATCAGGCCCGCAAAACGCTTTCTATTACCGTAACGCCAGAGGGAGATGTTCGGGTTATGGTTCCCGAACAAACGGCAGAATGGGTTATTCAGCAACGGGTTTACCAGCGAGCAGCCTGGATTCTCCGCCAGCAAGAGCGGTTCCGGCAAATAGGTACTGAGCGCCAAACTGCCCGGCGCTATGTATCTGGTGAAACTCATTACTACCTGGGGCGCCAGTACCGGTTGCGCGTTGACGAGGGAGCAACTAATGTTCGCCTGAAGGCGGGCTGGTTGACTGTGACGACGCCGGATCGTCATAATGCTGAGTTGATCGCTCGGCAACTAAACGATTGGTATCGCCAACGAGCCACCACGCTGATCACACCACTTTTTGATGTCTGTTTAGGTAAACTTCCGGGAAACGAGTTGCTGAAAGACCGGATCGTGTTGAAGTGGGTGAAAATGAAAAACCGCTGGGGTAGTTGTAGTCCCAGCGGCATTGTCCGGCTCAATCCGGACTTAATTAAGACGCCCAAAGCGTGCATCGAATACATTATCTGGCATTAACTCGCCCATTTGATCGTACCACATCATAACCGCGCTTTCTACACCCTGCAAACTCAGCTTATGCCTGATTGGGAACGCTGGCAACGGCGTTTGGCGGAATGGTCATTATAATTAAAAGGAAAGCGGTACATAAACGACCTGCCCATTTTTGCTTCTGATGAAGTGCTTTCCGGCTTCAGCGTCGGTTGTGCTTTTAGGGGCAGATAGTTTGAGATAAGCTCCATTTGAAAGATCTTCAGCTTTTTCATATTCGCCGTCTACCAGTTTCCCATACCGCATGACATTAGTGTAAAGGTGGATTTTCTTAACATAGTCTGCTTCCTGTTGATACTTGTCTGACTTATAGTAAAAGAATATCGTTGCGATGACTGCAACCAAACAAACCAGGCACCAGGGAGATGATCGGCCGACGCCGAACCAAAAAGCGGCTCGTGGTTCATTTGTTTGCAGCGCTGTAGTGCTCTGGTTAATTCGCTCGGTAGCCTGATGTATGGCTTTTTTAGACTCGGCCAATTCGCTGTTATGAGCCAATACCAGCACAGTGCCTGTATCCCCCATATCTACGCCATACCTTTCTTTGAGTTTGAAACGGGCTGTATCTACCTCGCGTGTTCCTAGCTTCTCCATACAGCTACATTTTCTCTAATTCCTGCTTCATCATGAGCCCCTCGATGAATCCAAATTCGCTCAGGCCTTTACCTGTTTGGGCATAATGGACAATGTTCCGCCCTGGCGCATCGGTAGGATCTATACGGCCAAACGATTTTAAGGGCAGCGAATGTTGCTTGCAGAGATTGGCCAAAATAGCCCGTTGTTCCTTTTCTGATTCGCCAGATTGACCTGTCACTGAAAACTCATTAAGCTGGACCTCGATCGGGAAGATATTATAAAGTTGATTGGCCAATTCGACAAGGTATTCCATGCACGATTTAAAGGCCGTGTTGCCTGCAATTATGCAGTGGAAAATAAATTTAGCCTGAATATGCTGTTCTACAGTCTGTAGCAGTTGTGCCGAAAAGTCCTGCCTCAGCATGGCTGGAAATTGTTCTGATTCCGGCGCGCCAAAATCCAGGTAGTACTTATTAAAAGGCTCTGTTGCAAGTTCTACCAGAATAGCGGGCAGACGTTGCCGATCTTGCTTATCACGCTCGTTGAAAAGTGAGATATTAGCGACCCTTTTTTGCTTTTTCAAAAAAGCTAATTGTCTGGTAGTGGTACGGGTCGAGTTATCGATGTCGATAAATAAGGCACCCGGTTCGTTTTCCAGCCTTAGAGCTTGTAAATAGGCAAAATAAGACTTTCCAACACCGCCTTTAGCCTGAAGAATAAAATGAAATTCTTTCATGAGTGATTCGATTTAATTGTAGTTAATGTACTTGTTTTCAGTGGGAATGACGGTGCCAGTGTCTGGTAATTGAATAGGCGTTTTGTTTTTGTTTACTGCTTGTTTAGTAGTGAGTGTATGAGGCGTTATTGAATCAGAAAGAATAGGCGGCTTTTGACTCTTTGCCGCTTCTCTCTTTATAGTTTGTTTAGTGTGATAGATAAGATTGGTATCAATCTTTACATCCAAACCCAAGTCTAAATCGAGACTAATCTTCTGAGCTATTGTAACAGCAGGTAAGGGAGATAGAAACAAATCCTGATAATAGCAATAAAGTAGCTTTCTTCGTTTAGTTCTTTTGTTTCTGAAAGCATGCTGCACGTCTTCCTTCGTGATTACCATATAAAAAAATTTAAGTAGTTATGATCGATTAAGTGGATAAAAATAAGCAGTTTTATGGCATAATTCAAGCAGAAATGAGTAGAAAAAATATTCTTGGCAGTATGTTGGCAGAATCTTGGCTAATTATTGGCAGACCTTAAAAAATAATTCAACAACTGGCTAATTCTCGGCTAACACTACACACGAAAATAATGGGCAAGATGTCTTTAAGCCTTGCTATTAATTTGAGATTTATCTGAAAATAAAAATGAAAAAGGAAATAGAAGGCGATTTTTTAGTTGAGGGCTGTCGAGGACGGCCCACGTTACCCGCCGATAAAAAACGCGTGCACAAAGTGACGCTGGCTTTGACAGCTACCGAGTATAATTATTTTAAAACGTTAGCTGGGCACGAAGCTAATGATAAGAAGGTGTTCAGATCGGCAAAGCCGACAGCACGACCCAAGCGTGAGCATGGCTCGATCGCGGGCTTCGTACGCCTCATGATGCAAACGAACCGACCGCTTATGAGTGTAGAGCAGGAGCGGATATTGACTCAAATTGCTGACATGAGTAACAACCTGGCTCGGCTTACCAAGATGGCGAAGGATATTGAGTATGATGTTGTAGCCCGGCAGTTAGAAAAACTCTATGGACAACTAATGGACTTACTGGACGAATACACACAGCAGAAGCGTAACAAACACCTAGATAAAAATCATGGTCGCTAAAATTATTGGCGTAAAAAGTATTTCATCTACCGCCAGATATGTTAAGGAAGGCTACGGAGATGTTGACAAGAAGGCAGAACTCCTGGAGGCCAATGGAGTGCGTATGGGGACAGCAGCTCAGATTGCTGCTGATTTTGAGCGGCACGCCCAGCTTAATCCTGATATCAAACGGGCAGGACTACACATTCCTCTCGCGTTTTCGGCACAGGACATTCATAAACTAAGCGACCAGCGCCTGGTTGACCTGAGTCTGAAGTATATGCGCGAGATGAAGATAGAACCAGAGACCACGCAGTGGATCATCGTCAAGCACGGCGATACGGATCATCCTCACGTTCATCTATTGATGAACAAAATTGGGCTCGATGGTAAGGCGATCGATCTGTCCTTTAGCAAGATGCGTAGTAAAAAAGCTGTGAAGAAAATTGCTGAAGAGGAGGGGCTAACTGTTGCCGAGACGCAGGTGTATCGCCCAGATCAAATCAAGCGGCCTCACCTTGAAAAGCGTCATGAGCTGATTGATGCTGTCCGGCAGTTAGTAGAGGCAGCACTGCAGAAGGCCCACACGATATCAGATTTCAGAAAGAGCCTGGCTGCCGTTGGTATTGAGGTGATTTGGAAAACGTCTAAAAAGAGTGAAGGTGCCATAAAGGGAGTCCGCTTCGTTAAGGACGGCCGGAATGTAAGTGGAAGTGCGCTAGGTCAAGAATTTAGTGGTTCAAAGCTTTATAAGCGGTTGAGTGAGGCACATAAGACCACAATAATTGATGGCAAAGATGACGCTAAACTAATTGAGAAAAACAGCCAATTGAAACCTAAACCGGTTACAAGGCAGCAACGGATGTGAAAAATTTTTCACATCCGTTGCTGCCTTGTAACCGGTTTAGGTTTATTATTTATCGTGTATAGATACAGAGAGTTTGTATTATGTGAGTTTGGTAAATATGTTTTATTATATATTCAAGTGTTAGTCAGGATTTAGATATTAAATAATACAATTTAACTCAAGTCATAACTAAATTAATGATTGGACTAGCTGGAAAAGTAATACAGCTGCAGCAAATTGATGAATCTTCAAGAATCTATTTCTATTTATCGCAAGGTGATAATTTAATTATTAAATTGAGGGGTATTTAAAAATAGATCTATGAGAAGACCATACATTTTAGAGTTAGCTATTCAGGAAAGCGCGATGCCCTCGCTTGAAAGCAGCCAAGCCCGATTTACACATCAGGTTTGTTGTCTGTTTGATTTTTTGAGAATCTATTACTTACTTCTGCAGCCGTCTTCCGAAGAAAAGTCTGAGATAGATCAAATTTGGTCATCCATAACATTAACAGTACGATTCACGAGTACTGTCGAAGAGAAGCGTGAGACACTTCTTCGGCAGCGGAAGGAGATACTTAATACTATCAATAGTCGAAGGTTGCCGTTCCGGGAAAAGTCGAACGTAGTTGAAGTTAATAGGATGGGTCTTGCGGTTGACCTTTATAAAAGTGTATCAATTAGTTTCCAGCCGCCCAAGAAGCGAAGTTCCGACGACTTATTGTTTAAAATTAACCATTGGACTTTTGTAAATGAGCTAAACTTTCAGTCATTAGAGGAGGTGATACATATGTATCAGACTACCCTTCCTTGGTTTGAATTACTGAATGCTGTAGAAATAATGATAGGTGAATTAGACGGTGGGATAGATGTAAAGGTTCCCAATACCCCCTACCAATATTCTCAATCAGATATTGATATTTCAGGAAATATTATAGGAATAGTCGCACATGTATTAACAGAGTGGTACTCGATTGATATAGATAAAAATCTAATTTATATTCATAGAAACAGAGAGTATATTAGATCACAAAACGTATACATTAGATCATTATATAAGCAATTACAATCAAGTTTATACATACGTACAGAATTGATAATTGTTGATATTGCTTTGAGATATTTTGAGAATATATTTGGTGAGTTTTGGGTAGTTTTACTTGAGAATAAGTATGATCAGGTAAAATTGACAAAAATTTTCTTAAATGAATTGTCCAAATATTTAGATATATTAGGTGAAGATAAGTGCAAATATTTTAAAGAATATTTAAAATTAGAATTTGATAAAATAGGAAAAATTTCTATTGAGCAACAAAAAGAGTACAAATTGCGCTATGAATCTTACTTACTTCAGGATGTGAATTATTTTGAACAATTATTTATTGATGGTTTGATAGAAGATGATAAAGATTATCTTAGACGAGGTTTTAAAATAATACGTATTGAAAATTTTCCTCTTGAAGGTGATGAGGAAAGGCCTAACTCTTTTAAGGACATTGAGTTTCCCGTAAAGACGAGCGATTTAATCGAACACCTTTTTGGACGGAGGAATGTAAGTGATTTGAATGCTTCATCAGAAGGTATTATACCGGTAGAAGAAGACGGATATGCTGAATCTAATGATTATATTGATGAAAGTGATGATAATTTACACGGCGAGAAAGAAAACAGATATAGTTTTGTATTTTTTAAGGATGAGGTAGATAATATTTTAGGACAGTTATCTCACTTTGTAGATGAAAAAGATAACAGATTAATAAGTGATTATTATAACAAAAACGAAAGTGTAGTGGATCAAGCTAAAAGGTCTGAGACTGAACATGATTCATTGAGCCTAATACTGATGGGTAAAGTAACTAGCAAACGTATTTGGATTCATACTTCAGTAAAAATAATTGGTATTGCCTTTATTACTGCAATTGAAAATGATAAACACCGAAAAATAAAATTAAATAAATCGCAACTTTGTCGCTGGATTTCCCAAAATATAGATTATGATATTAGGTTTGACCCTAGTGTAAGGGAAAAAACGAAATTTGACTCGTTAAGGAACATAATGAAAGGCATTGCATAGTCTAGAGTGGATAAGAAATAGGTTTAAAGATGATAGCTGAAGCCATGCTAGAATGTTATTTCAGAATGTATTCCAGATAGTATTTGGAATACATTCTGGAATACATTTAGGGTACAATATTTACTAACTGTAATCTTATAAGTTCTTGTTTATAAGTGTATTATAATTTAATGTATTCCATCGTGAATTTTCATTAGCCTTCACTACTTATCGTTGCACTGTGTTATTTAAACTAACAAGCACAATGCAAAAGCTAATGACATTCAATGATCTGCCTGGAGCAGTAACTAATCTTACTCGTGAAATAGGTGAGCTAAAAGCAACAGTCAAAAAACTAGCAGAGAGAAGCTCGACAATGAGTGAGCCTTATGGGACGTTTAAATGGCTATGTTTAGTTGCTCCTATACCTATAGGTACTTTGAGAATCCGCTCTTCTAGAGGTGAGATTCCAGGCACAAAAAAGATTGGAAAACGGCTTCTCTACAATAAAGAAACTGTACTAGAGTGGTTAGAGAGTCAAGATCTTCCTGAGAGAGCGGTTCGCTCAAGCCGTTCATCAAAGCGAAACTTAAAGTCCTGATATTACACAAAATGGACCGGAATATCTGCCAACATCCGGTCCATTAAACTCACTAATTATGAACCGTAAAGTTATAAAAACTCGCGAGAAATCGCGTGAGTGGACATCTATTTTCTCAGTTCACAAAAAACGCGCAGTCAACAGACTTACACTACGTCTGATGTACAGCAATAAACAGACATGTTTGTTTGCATGTATTGCAGAACCGATCCCTTTTATTTTTCCTGATGCGTATTGGGATGGGAAACGGTATGAACGTTCTGCCTATTTGGTTACGGTCGGCCTAAGTGTATGTACACCACAATTTTTTCAAACACAATACAATGGCTGAACTATCTGTATTCAGAAACGTCAGCCCAGCGTCATTTGTGGGCAACTTCGCAACAGAAGATATTGTGAATATGATACGTACCGACAAGTTTAAGCAACAGACGGACTATCTACGAACTATTACAGACGAGGTGTTAGCTAGAAACGTTAAGGCTGGTCGCAGGGAAGAGGGGCGGCTAGTAGAGCCTGGACAGTTTTGGGGGGTTACTTGGTCCGGTACTTTTTTGGGTGGTAAGAAGTCGTCAGATCTCCTTCAGCATAGTCAGTTGATTTGTGTTGACATTGATAAACTCGCTCCTGGAAGGCTACATGAATTACGCGAAGTTTTAAGAGCTGATAGCTTTACAAATATACTTTTTATCAGCCCTTCCGGAAATGGATTAAAAATTGTCATTAAAATTGACTACAAAGATCCGGGTGACCATAAACGATTTTTTCAGCAAATTCACGACTACTATATTTATCATTACAGAGTCCAGGAGTACGAGTTCGATAGCAGTTGTAAAAATGTGGATCGCTTATGCTTCATTCCTCATGATCCAGGAATATACTTCAATCCTGACAGCACAATAATGGCATTAGAGGAGCGATACCTAACTGATGATCCTCCTCTTGTACAAAAGGTAAAGGCTGCTGATAAACGTGATTTTTCAGTGGGTCTAGTTCGGTCGCCGGCACAGTATCTTGATAGAAGCTTGGATATGATCCGTCGCGCGCCTGACGGTCAAAAACACTATGTACTTTGTAAAGCTGGCAAGTTAGCTGGGGGATATATCGCTTCTGGATTAGTTCAAGAAAACGAGGCTGTTCTGGCACTTGAAGAAGCTATAAGAGTTAAACCGAATGTCATCGACTTTGAGGCGGCCCGGCGGACTATACGAGATTCGATTGATTATGGTCGTAACAAGCCTATTGAACCTTATGTGCCTTTTCTCACTGAAACCTCTTCTGTCGTTCAGGTGCCCGATGATTGGCCTAATCCTCTTCCTTTGCAGAAAGAATGGCTACCTGTAACGTCCTTAGAGCCGGATATGATACCTTCTGTTTTACGAATGTGGGTGTTTGATATCGCTGATAGGATGAAGTGCCCGCCTGATTACCCTGCAACAGCGGCTATTGTCATGATTTCAGCTTTAATAGGGACCAGGCTAACAATAAAACCTAAGCAAAAGGATGATTGGATTGTTGTGCCTAACCTCTGGGGAGCTGCCATAGGGCGTCCTTCTGCTAAAAAAACTCCTCCAGTCAAGGAGGTATTTAGGCCCCTGTTTCGGCTTGAAAAAGAGGCGGACCAACAGTATCAGGAAGCTGTAAGCTGCTATGAGGCGGAAAGAATAGCCACCGAGGAACAGCTTAAGTTGTACAAGCAACAACAGGCAGACCTATTGCGCGGTAAATCTGTAAGTAATCAGGTTGCCTACCCTGAGCCAGCAAAACCACCTGCTGAACGTCGGTTAATCGTTTATGACGCTACAGTCGAAAAGCTAGGCGAGATTCTAAGCGAAAACCTTGCTGGTCTGTTGGTTTATAGAGATGAATTGACAGGATTATTGGCTAGTTGGAGCCGAAGGGGGCACGAGGCAGATCGAGCATTCTATTTGTCAGCTTGGGACGGTTCTACACCAAACCGCGATGATCGGATTAGCCGTAAAGGACATTATATAGAAAACGTCTGCTTGGCTCTTTATGGGACTATCCAGCCTGCAAAATTGCTAACGTATTTACAGGCAGCTACCACCAGCGAAAATGATGGTTTTGTTCAGCGCCTACAAGTTGCTGTGTTACCTGACCGCCCCATTTGGGCATACACGGATGAATATCCAGACAGAGCAGCCAGTAATCAAGCGTACAATCTAATTCAAAAACTGGTCGAAAGTGATATTAGCGTTATGGGTTTTCAGCCTGACGAATACAATAATTTTGCATACACACGATTTGATGATGTAGCGCAGGAAATATTTAGAGAATGGCTAACTGACTTAGAAACTAATATTATTCCGGGTGAATCAGGCCTATTGGAGGAGCATTTCTCTAAATACTCCAGTCTAATGCCTTCTTTAGCTTTAATTTTTCATCTCATCGAATGCTTGGATGAGGGAAAACAATCAAAGCATATAAGCGCTGAGGCCGCTAGGATGGCTACTCAATGGTGCGACTATCTGGCTAGCCATGCTCGCCGAATCTATGGGTTACTAGAGACCGCTCCTATAGCTGGGGCAAATCGCATATTGCGGGAGATACGCTCTGGTAATCTGACAGATGGTTTTAAAACACGTGATGTGGTACGTATGCGATGGAGCTATTTAACGACTACAGCGGAGGTTGATGCTTCGATAAATGAGTTAATTAGGGCTAATTGGTTATATGCCGAAGATCCTCCTTCTCGGCAGGAACCATGGGGGCGTCCTGAGGCTGTTCGGTATAGAATACACCCTCATTTACTTCAAAACGCATAAACGACGTGCCGACAAAACCGACAAATCTCTATTGTCGGTTTTGTCGGCACGTCGTTTATGCGTTTTGAAGTAAATAATTAACAAGGTAACCCGCATGTTCTTGTACGTCTCGAGTAATGGAGATGTCATTTGGATTTTGACACCAAGGCGTCTAACAGATCGTCTGTATGATTGAAGCTAAGCTCCGAGATATATGTTCGGGTCTGTGCTTCGGTTTGGTGCCCCATCAACTGGCGAACCTTTTCAATACCTAAATCTAATGTAGTAGCGTGTGTTGCAAATGAATGGCGGCTTACATAAGTGGTTAGTTTAGTTTGAATATTAAGCTCCTCGCCAATTTCTTTCAAACTGGTATTTATTTGGTTTAACATCTTACCAAGACGGTTCTTTATCTGTTGAGGAGATTGATGTATATCTCCATCCAGTAGATCAAAAACATAGTTGCTCGCTTGGTGACTTGTAAATGGCCGATAAAAATCAATGATTGCAAGAGCAGAGCCGTTAAGCTTCATGTTAAAGAACCCACCCGTTTTCTGACGAGTATAACTGATCCGGTGAGTACCATCTGGATCCTGCCGAATATCAGACCAACGAAGCTGAGCCATATCGACGAAGTTGATACCCGCTACGTTGAAAGAAAATAGGAAGATATGCTTAGCTCGAGTCCAGCGAGCTACATCGGCTGCATTTTTGATCTTAGCCGCCGCCCCGGGGTTTCGTATACCCTTGTAGTCTGTAGATACTGCCGTCCCAACAGGCCTGTAATCCTCAATGCGAGTAATCTCTTGACGAGTTATTGCCCGTTTTTGAGTCTTAGTGTTGAACTTGCCGATACTGAACTTTTTAGTCTCAGCCACATTACGTGCAAATGGATAATGTGAAGCGTCTACGATTTCCTCAGCAATTGCCCGATTGTATATCGTGCGAAGAGTACGGAAACGAACCGAGAGGCTAGTCCCAGTATTGTTTCGCTTTAAGAACCAATGTTCAAAGTCATTTAAGAACTTGACTGTAATATCAGCGAAGCGCAGGTCCTTACGTCCTTGGGATTGCTCTCTCAAGAAACGGACGAGCTGGTTTTTTAAATCAATATGCACATTAGCATATCCCAGTTTACCTAACTCCTGCATACTATCTATTTTTTCACTCAAATACTGCAAAACGGTATACTTACGCTGGATCTGTCGCTTTGCACTGCCGCGTTCGACTACATCGTTTGTAGTATGAGGTATGTCATTATCGGCTAATTCTTTTGCAGCCTCAATAAATCTGTCTTCCCAAGCTTCAAGGCCCTTAACTAGATCCTTTCTTTGGATCATATCCTTAGTTAAGTTTTTGCGAATGGCCTGGCTATAAGAGGTGTGTTTGTTATTCCAGAACTTAGGAAGAAGTGTGTAGGGTGTTGCGACATACTTGGAATATCTGTCTTTCGTAATCCGAACCCAGAATGGATGACTCCCGTCTGACAGTGTTTTAGATGTTCGATAAACGATTTTAACAGTTGCTTGGCTTTCTTTGTGCTGAGTTGATCTTGCCATAAGAAGAGTTGGATGAACCAGTGTTCAGTTGCGACGTTAGGTAAAACAAATCTTAAAAACAACCAGTAATATTGAAAAACAACCAATACAATAGCGTCTAATAAGAGCCTAAATATGCTGATAATCAGCAACAAAAGCAATTGTTCGAAAATATAGCTACTATGCATGGGGTGCAAGAGGTCGTGGGTTCGAATCCCGCCTTCCCGACCAAAGCCAGTCAATGATGACTGGCTTTTCTTTTTTGATGCCATCGTGCTTGGATGGTGTGCAATAGGTGGTGGCGGTTCGCCGCTGCGACTCGAATCTCGCCTTCAACAAGGTCAGTCAGAAATGACTGGCTTTTTTTGTGGTTGCTAGTCTGCCTCTCCCTTTTCAGATAAAAAAACTACTCAGGTCAGGTGATTAGCCGGGTTTCTGTGTTTAGACCATATAAGGTTTATTATCAACTCTGCTCACCATGCTTCGTACTGCTATTCTGAAAACACCCACGTACCTAACCATTGGGGTGGGCATGCTACTGGTTGGCTATCAATACTGGGTGGGTCCTATTCCGATGTTGGCTCAACTCATTGTGTGCATCATGCTGCTGTTAGCCGCCGGTATTCCACACGGAGCGCTCGATCACCTCATTGAACAGGAGTATAGTACCCGGTTGCAGCAACCGTTTTCTATGGGCCGTTTCATCATGAAATACCTGTTGCTGATTGCCGCTTATGGCGTTGTATGGCTGGTTGCGCCGGTGCTGAGCCTGGTGCTGTTCCTGGGTATATCGGCCTGGCACTTTGGCGAGACCGACCTTGAAAATGCTCCCGAAACCCCCTATTGGTCGGCCGCCCGTTTTATGGCGGGTGGATTGGTACTAGCGTTTATTTTACTCACTCATATTCCGGAAACTACGCCGATTGTGGCCCGGATTGTACAACAGAACGCAGCCACCATGCACGTATGGGACGTGCTATCGGAGCGGGCCGGGCTGGTGTTGGCGGGCTGGTGCGGCTTAACGTTGTTACTCGTAGGGGTGGCATTTCGTCATCGACCAATCTTGATAAATGGGTGGCGGTTGGGTCGGTTGGGGGTGGTGCTACTGCTTACCTATCCGCTACCTCTTCTGCCCGCTTTCCTCTTGTATTTCGGTGGCTGGCATGCCTTGAGCTCGTTCGGCAGCATCCAGGCCTACCTGAAATTGCCCGCTTATTCAGCCTATTCGGCCTGGCGTTTGTGGTGGCAGGCACTCCCGCTCACCATCGCTGCCTTCTTTTTTCTGGGTGTTTGTACGGCCGTTTGGTATACCTACGTACCTAACCTCGATCCTATACCTACTTTGTTTATCCTTCTTTCAACAATAACGCTACCTCATATACGGGTTATGCATAAACTTAATATAGTTAATAACTAGTTGAATATTAGTGTATTATGAAATTTTTTTTAAATTAAGTATTGATTTTCAGGTAGTTGTAAATCGAGATATTCTATGGTTTGCTTCTTCTGTTGAAAATATTTGTTTAATTTATTTTTAAAATCATTAAACAAAAGGAGGGTAATTGGTGTAGTTGTATTTAAGTAATTAATTGTAGTGTTCCAAGAAGGGGTTCTTGGAAGGTATGGTTCAATTAGTCTAATTCATTCACCACATTCTGTACTTTTATGTTTAATCAGCTTACCTCTATTCTGCTGGAGGCACTCCAGCCAGGCGACGTGATCGGGTTCACGTTCTTCACAGGCTACATGTCTATGTTTGCCGCCTCTGTGTTCTTCTTCATGGAACGTAGTCAGGTCGATGGCAAATGGAAAACGTCTCTGCTAATCTCGGGATTGATCACGATGATCGCGGCGGTGCATTACTTCTACATGCGTGATGTATGGCTCACCACCAAAACATCGCCAACCGAATTCCGCTATATCGACTGGACGCTTACCGTGCCCCTGATGTGCGTGGAGTTCTACCTGTTGATCAAGCCCTACGGCGGTAAAGTAACTACTCTTTACAAGCTGATTCTTTACTCGGTTGTGATGCTGGTAGCCGGCTATATCGGTGAGGCAATCCGGCCAGATCAAACCATCATGTGGGGTATCATTTCAACGCTGGGTTATCTGGGCGTTATTTATGAAGCAACAGCCGGTGATGTGAAGAAAGTGGCCGACGCATCGACCAACCCGGAAGTGGGTAAAGCGGTCCGGTTACTGCGCAACTTCGCCATTGTAGGCTGGGCTATCTACCCAATTGGTTACATGGCAATGCCCGGAAACCTGTTGGCTGGCATGGGCCTGAACCTGGACCTGATTTACAACATCGCCGATGCAGTAAATAAAATCGGTTTTGGTCTGGTCGTTTATAACGCAGCTATGACATCAACACAGAACGAGTCAAGAGCTTCCAAGATGGCGTCGGCTACTGTGTAGAACAGCAACAAACGTTGTCTCATTAAAACAGCCCGTCTTCAACAGAGACGGGCTGTTTGATAACTCACCTACACACATCGTGTAGGGTAAAGCATCTCTGACAGATTATCCATGAAGCGGTACGATATTATCATTGCGGGCGGCGGCATGGCGGGGCTCAGCTTGTGTTATTACCTGAGCAAGTCGTCGTTACGCACGAAATCAATTCTGCTGATTGATCGGGAAGTTAAGAACCAGAACGACCGCACCTGGTGCTTTTGGGAAACAGGCTCCGGGCCCTTCGAGTCAATCATATTCAGAAGCTGGAAAACCATTGAGTTCTACAGCAAAACGTTGTCGAGCCTGTTGCCTGTTAGTCAGTATTCGTACAAAATGCTGCGGGGTATCGACTTCTATACGTTCGCTTACCAGCAACTGACCCGATTGCCCAACATCGATATTAAGCACGCCACCGTCGATGCGATTCATGAAACGGCCGACGGCGGAACGGTGCGGGTAGGCGAAGAGACATTTATTGCTAACTACGTGTTCGATAGCATCTCGCCCTTGAAACCGCACAGCCCCGGAAATCAACAGTTGCTGCAACATTTCAGAGGCTGGGTTATTACCACCGAGCGCGACTGTTTTGACGCGAGTTGTCCGCGTATCATGGATTTTCGGGTGTCGCAACAGAACGATTGCCGTTTCTTTTACCTGCTTCCTTTCGATCAGCGAACGGCCCTGGTCGAATACACCGTGTTTAGTCAGCAGGTGCTGACCGAGCAGGATTATGCCATAGCCCTGAAGAACTACATCAGTGAGTTTCTGGATACGGGTGCCTACACCATCCGGGAAACCGAAGGCGGTGTTATTCCGATGTCAGACGAAATACCGGTTACGCCATCGGCTGCGCACGTGATTCGCATAGGTACGTCGGGCGGTTATACCAAGCCCTCTACCGGATACACCTTTCAGCGTACCCAGCAGTATCTGAGCGAATTGGTCCTGAATCTGGCTCGTACGGGCAAACCCACGCGCTCCAAAACGGGTTTCCGTGGCTGGATGAAACACGCCCTGGACATTGTTTTTCTGAACGTACTGATTCACGACCGTCACTCGGCCGCCGATATTTTTACGCGCCTGTTTACCAAAAATGACCCGAATGTATTGTTCCGGTTTATGAACGAAGAAACAACGTTCACCGAAGATTTGCAGGTAATCTACTCAATGCCCAAAACCGCCTTTGTGGTTGGTGCTGTTGATAGTATTCTGAAACGGGTAGTGGGCCGCTTTAGTGGTCAATAAGTCGGAAAACTGCGTTTCCCCGATTCAGAAGGGCTGTTCTAACCCGAGTGTGTACCTTTGCGGGTATGCAGCATTTTCCTCTGGTTTCAGTTGTGTTGGCCACCTACAACGGCGAGCGCTTTCTGGAAGCGCAACTAGACAGTATTCTTCAACAGACGTACCCAAACCTGGAAATCGTTGTGGTAGATGACCGATCTACTGATTCAACAACGGCTATTCTTGACCGGTATGCTGCCCGGCATCCAAATATGCGGGTTTTTGTGAACGAAACGAATCTGGGCTACATCCGTAATTTCGAGAAGGGGATGCTGCTTGCCACTGGCGAACTGATTGCTCTGAGCGACCAGGACGATATCTGGCACCTCGATAAGCTGACAACACTGGCTGAGGCCATGGGCGACCGGGAAATCGTGTATGCCGACTCGCGCCTGATTGATGATAAAGGCGAACCAATTGGCGAGAACTTCTCGGATGTGCGTCAGTTGATCAGCTTCGACAGCTGCTTGTCCTTCGTAATCGGCAATACGGTATCGGGGCATGGCATGCTGATTGCCAGAGATCTGGTGCATCGAAGCTTACCGTTTCCGATTACTGTTCCCCACGATCACTGGATGTGCTTTGTAGCTACGTTCCGAAAGCCGGTTCGCTATTTGCCCCAAGTGCTGGTCGATTACCGGCAGCATACCAACAATGTGTTTGGCATTACCCGTATGGTCGATGGCGTGCGCCGACCCCGGCCAAAGAAAGATGAAGCGCAAAAGCTTCGCGAAATTCGTGAACGGATACAGTTGCTCTACGATAAATGCCCCACCGATCTACAGGAAGAGAAACAAGTCCTGGGGCGCTTGAACAACAGTTATAAAAGCTTTTCATTGCCCAATAACTTCGCCAGAATGATGACTTTCTTCCGATATCAGGATCAACTTCTGGCCACCAAAAAGCGCAGCGCCGTTCGTAAATGGCTTTTTTGCCTTAAAATGTTCGTAAAGATCCGGTAGGTCGTGGCTGGCCATAGTGGGCGGGAAGGGCTTGTTCTAAGCCCCGACCAATTTAGATAATCTGACAAAAGCGCGGCACATTAACGTCTGGAATCTAAATTGAAGGCTTACTAACGCAACTGGGCCCGAATCTGATCCACCAGTTGATCGAACTTATCGGGCGTAAGCGCTCCTTTTTTAAGCAACTTTCCCTGGGGAGAAATAAGCCTGACGGGTGAAGCCTCTTCCAGATTCAGCGTAGAGACTACCGAGTAGGTTTGGGTTTCCGACAGGCGGATGTGCTCGCCACGGAGGCGATTTCTGACCATCGATTCTACCCATAGTTTATCGTCATCGTCGTTGAGGCTGACGTACAACAACGTGAAGTCACGGGCCGGAAAAACGTCGCGCAGTCGTTGGGCATCGCGGGCCAGCTGGCGGCCTTCTTCGTTGGTGGGACTCCACAGCACCACATAAATCACGCGCCCCCGATTCTGGTCAATGGCTTTCTTCAGCACATCGGTGCCATATCGATTGGTGCCGGTGGTGACGTAAATACCTTCGCTCACGAAGCCGCTGTTAACGCCGGGCTGTTTTTCCAGCGCCAGGTAATCGGTACGTGCTTTGCGTACCACTGCCGTATCGCGCAGGGCCTGACTAAGTATATGGTTGAATGACTGCTTCAGGTACGTGTTGCCAATCTGCGGATAAATATATTGGCCCAACAAGGCCGCAGCATTGAGGGTAGATTCGGAAATAGTAGAGTTCAGCGTGTATCCTTTCAGGTAATCGAGCGACAGGCTGTCGAATAAGGGTCGGGCAGTCTGTATCGCGTTTTCGTAGGCAACCAGACGCGACAATGTGTCGGGGTTGCGCTCGAGCAGCCTGGATAGGTAGCGGACGTCGGCAGTTCGGGCGGTATTGGTTTCCTTAAAAACGGCTAGTCGTTGCCGGTCATCGGCGGTGAGGCCAACGCCATATTGATCGATGACCTGGGCCAGGGTACGTATGCGAATGCCGCGCCCGCCGCTGGGCGTGCTTTGGTTGATGCGCATAGACGCATAGGTCCCAAATCGATTGAGGGCCATGGCCCTACTAGGCGTCAGCAGTGCATCGGAGCCGGTAGTTAGCACTTTAAAATAACTGGCCGATAGCGTATGCGAATCCTGTACGGCTTTATCAAATACGTAGGCGGCGGCATCGTTGCGGGCGTTGGTAAGTATCCATTCCTGCACCAGTGGAAAAACAGATTGCTGGGCAGCAAACTGGGTAAATGGCGCTGTAAATGCCTGATAAAGGGCTGAATAGGTTTGATTAATATCACCGTTCAGCGCCCGTTTGAATGTCCTGTTCTGGGTTGATTCGTTTGGCTTGTTTTTCGCTTCAAATGCTTTGTATTGAGCAAACTGCTGATTTACCTGCGCGTTGACACCGCCAAACTGAAACGGTAATGCGGCTACATACAGCGAATCATTGTTGAGGTTGATGGTGAGACTACCGGCCGACGCCAGAAACGGTGTTGTAGCGTTGCCAACAACGAACTGCATTTCTTCCTGCGGATACACGATTGGCACCGCCACCCGAAATGTCCCATCGGGCTGAAGCGGAGCCGGAAATGCCTGTTCTACTCCATTGCGCAGAATGTTGGTCCGGGTAACAAGCACGTTTGGCGATTGCCGGTACAACTGCGCCGAAAGCCGACGTACCTGTCCCGAAACAATAACCGAATCAACCGCCGATTGTGCAAAAACACCGGTAGTTAGTAGCAGGAGAGAAAGGTGAAGCAGGCGAAGCATGGGTCAGTTATCAGTAAACAGTGATCAGTTATCAGTAAACAGTTATCAGTAAACAGCTTTGCTACTTTACACTTACCCCGCAGAGCTGATAACTGTTTACTGATAACTGTTTACTGTTCTGTTATTTCGTTGAAATGCCGTGGTAGCGTTCGGGTTCCTGGTAATCGCGGCGGAGTGGATGGCCCTCCCAGTCGAGTGGTAACAGAATGCGCCGAAGGTCGGGGTGACTGGTAAACCGAATGCCAACCAGATCAAACGCTTCACGTTCATGCCAGTCGGCGGTGCGCCACACACCGGCCAGGCTGGGTACGTTGGGCAGGTGTTGCGGATCGTCGGGATTGTGGCGTGGTACGGTCAGTTTCAGCATCAGATCGTGTTGGTACGGAATCGACGTCAGGTTGTAAACTACCTCCATCGTGTTTAGTTCTGGCCCGTTATCGATTGCCGTTACGCAGGCCAGCAGATCGCAATAAAGCCGATCGTCATTCCGTAAAAATTGGCAGATCTTCACCAACTCATCAGCCTCTACCAGCAGATGGGGTTGCAGACCAGTAGTAACGGGCGTAACCGTAAACTGCTCCTGCAAAAGGGTAGTGATATTAGTGAAAGTCATAAATTCGTCAAATTTCGTGTTTGATGTTCAGCGTTTGATGTCGCTTTGCTAACTCACCAGATTGGAAGAAGCAACACAAAATCAAACGCTGAACATCAAACACGAAACTGTATTTAAACGTCCATTTTGACCAGTGAACTGCCGCGTAGTACAGGGACTACATCGTAGAGGTCGTGTTGCAGGCAGTAGGCAATATCTTTCTGAATGCCGAGGCGTTGCAGGCGACGGAGGTGCGACGCGTTGGACAGGTAACCGATCAAGTTATCTTTCCCGTCGCAATAAAGGCGGTGTGCCATCAGGGCACCATCTTCGTTCATCGAATAATCGTCGCGAAGGCGATGGGCCAGGGCACCGGCAAAGAGCGTATCTTCCAGGTTTGGCCGACCTTTCCAGCCTGCGCACAGCACCATGATGTCGTAACTCTGGGTACGTAGGTACTTGGCAATGGCGTCGAGGTTCAGGAAGGAGCCAACGAGCACTTTCACCGCCGACCGCGATTTGGTGATGGCCAGGGTACCGTTGGTAGTCGTCATGGCGATATCGGTTCCCTGCAGGCGGTCGTCCATATAACTGAATGGCGAATTGTCGAGATCGAATCCCTCAACGGTCTGGGCATTGCGTTCGGCAGCGGCCAGATAGCCCCGTTGTTGCAGGGCCCGGCATTCCTCGACGGTAGCCACTGGAATAATGCTTCCCACACCATAAGCAAAGGCCGTAACCATGCAGGAAGTGGCCCGGAACACATCGGCTACCACCACAATCGTGTTGTCGATGGTGTGCAGGTGCAGCAAGTCCGGGGTTAAGCAAACGTCAATTTGTTTCATTAGAGATAAAGATTTTTTGACAGGATTTACATGATTAACAGGATTTTACACTTTATCTAGAGCAAAGACAAATCCTGTTAATCATGTAAATCCTGTCAAAAACCTTTTTTATTTTTTCAAGAATGGAAGTTTAACAACCTCAGCTTTGAGTAGCTTTTCGCGGACGCTGACGAAGATTTCGGTGCCGGGTTTGCTTAGTTCGGTGGGTACGTAGCCCATGCCGATGCCTTTGCCAAGCGTGGGCGATTGAGTGCCCGAGGTAACTTCGCCAACAACCGTTCCGTCTGCCGTGCAGAGCGAGTAATGGCCGCGTGGAATACCCCGGTCGATCATGCTGAAACCAACCAGTTTGCGGGTTAGTCCGGCCTCTTTTTGCGCTTTCAAAGCTGCTGAATTGACAAAGTCGTGCGAGAATTTGGTGACCCAACCCAAGCCTGCTTCCAGCGGTGATGTTTCGTCGGTAATGTCATTGCCATATAAGCAGAAACCCGATTCGAGGCGGAGGGTATCGCGGGCACCGAGGCCAATAGGCTTAATGCCGTGTGGCGCACCCGCTTCCATGATCGCGTTCCAGACGGTTTCGGCTTGGTGATTGGATACGTAAATCTCAAAACCACCCGCGCCGGTGTAGCCTGTAGCCGACACAATAACATTGGCCATGCCCGCGAAATCGGTCTTCTCGAAGGTGTAATACGACATCGAGTCGAGCAGGGCGTTGGTCAGCGGTTGCAGCGCTTTGGCGGCTAGTGGCCCCTGAATGGCGAAGAGGCACATATCGTCAGATATGTTTGTCAACTCCACCTCATACTCAGAGGCATACTGGTTTATCCAGTTCCAGTCTTTCTCGATGTTCGAGGCGTTAACCACGAGCATGTATTCGAGGGCCGAAATCCGGTAGACTAGCAAATCGTCGATGACGCCGCCCCGGTCGTTGGGAAGGTAGGAGTACTGTACTTTTCCGTCGAACAACACGCTGGCATCGTTGGCCGATACGCGCTGAATGAGGTCGAGGGCACCGGGGCCTTTCAGCATGAACTCGCCCATGTGCGAGACATCGAACATACCCACGGCATTGCGAACGGTGTGATGCTCGTCGAGATCGGAGCTATAACGAACGGGCATTTCGTAGCCCGCGAATGGAACAATTTTGGCACCCAACGCCCGGTGTACGGCGTCTAACGGAACTTGCTTCAGCGACATGTTGACGGTTTTATGGTCGCAAAAGTACAGCCTTTCAACTGGAATGCGTAACAGCGAGTACAAGCCGGGATACAGTCATCGACATATCCCGAGTTGCGTCCGTTTACCGTGCATATTACCTTCGCTGATAGTCACTTCATACAGCCACATTGCATGATTTCTGTAGGTACGTTATCCCCTGATTTGCTGCTCGTTACTGAGCAGGACGAGATTATCGGTACGGCCGAGAAAATGCAGGTTCACCATGATGGTGTCTTGCACCGAGCCTTTTCTGTGCTAATCTATAATGATCGGGGCGATTACCTGTTGCAGCAGCGGGCGCTGGAGAAATATCATTCGGGCGGCCTGTGGTCGAATGCCTGCTGCGGTCATCCTACTCAACCCGACGGTACGTTGCAGCAGGCCGAACAGCGACTCGACGAAGAGATGGGATTCCGTACGGAGTTATCGCCGTCGTTCAGTTTTATCTATCACGCCTCATTGCCCAATGGCCTGACCGAACACGAATTCGATCACGTTTTTACCGGTACGTATGACGGTGAAATTCCTTTCAACGCCGCCGAAGTCATGGCCGTTCGCTGGGTTAGCCGCGAAGCGTTGCTGCACGAGATGGCCACCGCCCCCGACACGTTTACCGTCTGGTTCCGTATCCTGGTCGATACGATTGAAAAGCAGCGGTAGGTACGTTGTGCTTTAAGCAACTTGCAACGTCAGCAACTTACTTAAAGCACAAAACCCCCAATTAACCTTCCAGCTTCTTCAACAACGCCAACACTGCGTCATAGGCTACCTGCAATTGCTCGTTGGTGGTGCAGTAGGGCGGCATAAAGTACAGCACGTTGCCCAACGGACGCATCAGCACGCCTTTTTCCAGCAGGAAATTGTAGGCCACATCCCGGATGTTGTTGAAGTACGAAGTTTGGCCACTCGTGATCAGGTCAAATGCTAGCAACGTACCCCGCTGCCGGATGTTCCCGACCACCGGCGACTGATGCAAGCGATCGGTAAAGGCCGTGTGCTGAGCGGCAATTCGCTGAATGTCAGCTTGTCGTTCGTCGGTCAGTAGTAAGTCGAGGCTGGCGAGCGAGGCGGAGCAGGCAACAGGATTGGCGGTAAAGGAGTGCCCATGGAAGAGCGTCTTCATCTTATCGGTCGATAGAAACGCATTGTAAATGGCGTCTGTGCAGGTCGTAATGCTCAAGGCCATGGTGCCGCCGGTGAGCCCTTTCGACAGGCACATCATGTCGGGTTTTTCGGTGAGGTAGTGACTGGCAAAGAGTTTCCCCGTTCGGCCGAATCCCGTCATCACTTCGTCGGCGATAAGTAATGTTCCGTGGGTACGTGCCATGGTGAAGAGTTGGTCGAGCACGTCGGGTTCGTACATGTTCATTCCGCCTGCTCCCTGCACCAGCGGTTCAACAATGAAGGCGGCTACTTCGTCGGTGAATAACGTGCGTGCCAGCTCCAGCACCTCGGCTTCGCGACCGGGAACGGGGGCGGGCAGGTACGTTACATCGAAAAGAAACGGGGAAAAAGGGGCGGTAAAAGCACTACGGCCGCTGACGGCCATGGCACCGAAGGTATCACCGTGGTAGGCATCCTCGAACGCAACCACTTTTAGCCGTGGTTTTCCGATGTTATGCCAATACTGAAACGCCATTTTCAAGGCCACTTCAACGGCCGTAGACCCGTTATCGGAATAGAAAATCCGGCGTTGGTTGGAGGGTAAGATTGGCAACAGCCGCTCGGCCAACTGAACGGCGGGCTCGTGCGTAAAACCGGCGAAAATAGTATGTTCCAGCGTGCGTAATTGGTCCGCTACGCGCTCAGCAATGTAGGGGTGGGCATGACCGTGCAGGTTCACCCACCACGACGAAATCATATCGAGTAGCTCGCGTCCATCTTCTGTGTAAAGCACCGATCCTTCGCCCCGAACAACGGCAATAGGAGCAGGGGCGGTTTGCATTTGCGTAAAGGGATGCCAAATAACGGCCTGGTCGCGTTGAGAAAGTGTAGTCATACCGCAAAGGTAAAGCGTATTGTAGCACTGAAGCTCCAGCTTCGGTAGTGGAAGCAGTGGCTTCAGTCTCAGACTACCGAAGCTGGAGCTTCGGCGCTACAGCACTAATTGCTTACTTGTTAGTAAGTTTGGCCCTTAGCTTGACCCTACTTCATTATTATGGCGGATGAAATATACTATCGAAAATTGCCTCACCTACAGCCATATAACGGTACATTCTTCGCGACTTATAGGTTGTACGGGACAATTCCCGCGGCGGTAAAGCAGTTGTTGCAGGAAGAATATGAAGCCGAGGTAAACAGGTTCAAAAGAGAGAGCAAACAGATCAGTGCAGACGAACTCGCCAAGCGGCACTTTGCTCGTTATGATTCCTTACTGGATCAGTGCCGTTACGGGAATACTCACCTTCGCCAAGCCAGTATTGCTCAGACTGTGATTGATACGCTGTTCTATTGGGATAACAAGCGAATTGAACTAATCGCTTTCTGTGTCATGGCCAACCACGTTCATGTAGTATTGACGGTGCTGGATGGCGAAGACAATACGCTCGATTCGCTGCTGCAATCGATGAAGAGCTTTTCCGCAAGAGAGGCTACTAAGAAGCTAGGACTAAGCGGTAAATTTTGGGAAGAGGAATCGTACGATCGCTTGGTTCGGGATGATGACGAACTGATTCGAATCGTTAGGTACGTATTGCAGAACCCAGTGAAAGCAGGGCTCTGCTCACAATGGCGCGACTGGCCGTGGAGTTACGTGAAGGAGGAGTATGATATGTTTTAGCTGGTCAATCCCTACCGAAGCTGGAGCTTCGGTGCTACAGGTAACGCCGAAGCTCCGGCTTCGGTAGTGTAAGCAGTGTCAGGGGCGCATAAAGAAAGGGTAGATAATCTTCCGATTAGCTACCCTTTCCTGATAATTGATACCTGTTAACTGTTCATTGTTAACTGACACTACCGCTCGCCGATGGACTTGAATTCGCGGAGGGTAGAGCCGGTGTAGATTTGACGCGGACGGCCAATTGGCTCTTTCTGCTCGCGCATTTCTTTCCACTGAGCAATCCAGCCCGGTAGGCGGCCAATGGCGAACATCACTGTAAACATGTTGGTCGGAATGCCCAAGGCGCGGTAGATGATGCCCGAATAGAAATCGACGTTCGGGTACAGTTTGCGCTGTACGAAATACGGATCGTTTAAGGCCGCTTCTTCAAGGCCTTTGGCGATTTCCAGCACAGGATCATTTACGCCCAGTTTGCTCAAGACGTCATCGGCTGCTTTCTTGATGATCTTAGCGCGGGGATCGAAGTTTTTGTACACGCGGTGACCAAAACCGAACAGACGGAAGCCCGTTGTTTTGGCATTCTTGGCCATATCGATGTACTTGGCCACATCGCCACCACCTTCTTTAATCTCTTCCAGCATCTCGATTACCTCCTGGTTGGCACCACCGTGCAGCGGGCCCCACAGGGCGTTTACACCGGCTGCAATAGACGAGTAGATGTTTGCCTGCGATGAACCAACAAGACGAACCGTGCTGGTCGAGCAGTTCTGTTCGTGGTCGGCGTGCAGAATCAGCAGCACGTTCAGCGCTTCGGCAACAACCGGGTCAACTTTATAATCTTCTACTGGCAACGCGAACATCATATTCAGGAAGTTCGGGATGTAGTCCAGTTCGTTTTTCGGGTAATTAGTCGGGTGGCCCTGCGTCCGTTTGTACGACCAGGTTGCAATTGTGGGCAACTTGGCCATCAGGCGGGTGATGTGCAGATCGGTGTTTTTTCCATCCTGCGAATCGGGATAAAACGCACTCATGGCATTCACGAGCGACCCGAGCACACACATAGGGTGGGCATTGACGGGGAAGCCGTTGAAGATGTTGCGCATATCTTCATTCACCAGCGTATGCCGACGAATACCGGTCGAGAACGTATCGAACTGTTCCTGAGTGGGGAGTTCACCATAGATCAGCAGGTACGATACTTCCAGGAAAGAGGCCTTAGAGGCTAAATCTTCAATTGAATAACCACGGTAGCGCAGGATTCCTTCCTCGCCATCAAGGAACGTTACGGCACTTTGAGTAGCACCTGTATTTTTATACCCCCGATCGAGGGTAACGTAACTTGTTTGGTCACGGAGGTTGGAAATGTCAACGGCTTTTTCGTTTTCAGTTCCTTCCAGCGTGGGAAAACTGTACGATTTGCCGTCTACGATCAGTTCAGCAGTGCTTGCCATACGTGCGTGCGGGTGTAAAGAATGTCAGCGTTAATGGGTTGTGTGCCCATCTAAAGGGCGACGGGCGAAATTAGTACCAAAAGCAATCGAAAACCCCCTCTAATCGCTGAAATGTTCAAGGATAAGGACGGTTGTTTATACAACTCCAATTCTAAGCCGCCGGTTTCGAGGATAGTCAAAGAGTGACAGGGAGAAAAGAGATAGTAAGTGTAAGCGCTTTGCTATATTCCATTTCTTACTTTAGCGAAGCACTTTCACTCCTTCACTCTTTGATATATGGTTCGTGTAAAGATATGCTGTATCAGTAGTTCCGATGAAGCCCGGTTGGCCATACGGATGGGTGCTTCTGCCCTGGGCCTCGTTGGGCCGATGCCTAGTGGCCCCGGCGTAATTACCGACCAACAGATTGCTGCTATCGCAAAACTGGTTCCACCGCCAATTGCCACGTTTCTGCTCACCAGTGAGACCGATGCCGGTCAGATCATTGCTCACCAGGAACGAGTACATACCAACACCATACAGATTGTTGATGCCTTACAAACCGGGCAATACGATCAAATTAAGGCGGCTTTACCTGGTGTTCGGTTAGTGCAGGTCATTCACGTGATCAATGATGCATCAGTGGACGAAGCGTTGCAGATTGCACCCCACGTTGATGCGCTGCTACTCGATAGCGGCAACCCGCATCTGACGATCAAAGAATTGGGAGGGACCGGACGGGTGCATGACTGGGCGTTGAGCCGACAAATTTGCGAACAGGTCAACGTACCTGTGTTTCTGGCGGGTGGCCTGCGACCCGATAATGTACAGCAGGCTATCGAAGCCGTTCAGCCATTTGGACTGGATCTTTGCAGCGGTGTGCGTACCAACGGTCATCTCGATCCGGTAAAGCTGGAAGCGTTCATGAAGGCAGTAAACCTGTAAGGTTTCCAAAACCTTACAGGTTTATAGATCATTTCATCTTCACCAGTGTAACGCCTTGTCCGCCTCGGTCGGGATGTTCGTCGGCCATACTGGCAACCTGTTTGTAGGAGCGTAGGTGATTACGCACCAGGGTCCGCAGAATGCCATCGCCTTTGCCGTGAACAATACGTAGTTCAGGATAGCCTAGCATCAGGGCGCTATCCATGAAGCGGTCGAGTTCACCGAGCGATTCTTCACCACGGAAACCCCGAATGTCGAGGTTGAACGAGAAATTCATCATTTTCTCGTTCAGGTCCATACCCTGACTACGCGGCGTTTCGCGAATACCAACGGCTTCCCGGTAGGTCTTGCGACTTACTTTTTCCAGCCGGTTCAGCTTGATGTTCGATTTCAGTTCACCAATCCTCACTTCAGCATCTTTACCCCGCAGGGCCAACACTTCGCCGATAGCGGTTTGCCCCGCAATGCGTACGTAACTGCCCACTCCGATGGGAGTGTTGTCGTTCACAAACTCCTCTTCCGGTTCTTTCGGGTTTACCGGTTCAATAACCACTTCCTGCTTCAGCTCTTTCTGGTCGAACTGCTGTAGTTCGGCACGTACCTGACGGGTTGTGTCTTTATCTGCTTTCGATTCTTTGATTTCGCGAATCGTGTTTTCAATGCGCTGATTCGCCTCCTGAACCAGCGTTTTTGCTTTGGCCTTAGCCGTATTCAGCAGCTGCTTCTGTTCGTTGTCAAGCTTCGTTTTCAGCGCGGTGTATTCAGCCAGTTGCTGCGACACTTTTCGCTGTTTGATGCTGATATCGAGGTTCTTTTCTGAAAAAACGCGCCGTTCAATGTCCAGCTCTTTCAGCAACTTCTCGAAGTTCACCTGTTGATTGCCGAGTTTCTCTTTAGCCCGCTCAATGACGGCGTTGGGGAGGTTGATTTTCTTGGCAATTTCAAAGGCAAACGACGAGCCGGGTCTACCCATTTCCAGTTCGTACAAGGGCTCTAGTTTCTCGCCGTCGAAGCGCATAGCTCCGTTGATGAGGCCGGGCGTTTTATCAGCGAAAACCTTTAGGTTGGTGTAGTGCGTGTTAATGACGCCGTAGGCTGCCGACTTGTTCAGCTCTTCCAGAATAGCTTCGGCAATAGCGCCACCCTGACCGGGTTCTGTTCCCGTACCAAATTCATCGATCAAAAAGAGCGTTCGTTTATTGGCCCCGATCAGAAACTTCTGCATGTTGGTCAGGTGCGACGAATACGTGCTAAGGTCGTTCTCCAGCGACTGTTCATCGCCAATGTCGATAAACAGGTTCTGAAACACGCCCATATCCGAATACTCGGCCATAGGCACCAGCAGGCCGCACTGCATCATGTACTGCAGCAAACCAATGGTTTTCAGAGCAATGGACTTACCACCGGCGTTAGGCCCCGAAATGATTAGAATCCGTTGCCGTTCGTCGAGCAGGATGTTGAGTGGTACTACGCTTTTCTTCTGTTTCTGATGCGACAGATAGAGCAGCGGGTGTCGCGCGGCGGTCCAGTTTAGTACCGGGCGATTCATCACCTGAGGCATGCCCGCCTGTAGTTCACCGGCTAGTTTGGCTTTGGCCCGAATGAAGTCGATTTGCGCCAAAAAGTTGACCGCCTTGCTCAGATCGGGCAAGAAGGGACGTACCTGATCGGTGAGCGCCAACAGAATACGGTACACCTCGCGGCGTTCTTCGTACTCCAGCTCGCGTACTTCGTTGTTGCCATCGAACACTTCGGCGGGCTCGATATATACGGTTTTGCCCGTGTCGGACTCGTCATGCACAAAGCCCCTGATCTTCCGTTTATGCTCGGCGGCGAGTGGAATAACCAGTCGACCACCGCGAATGGTTAGGCCCAGATCATCAGGAATCCAGCCTTGCTGACGGGCGGTGCGCAGAATGCTGTCGAGACGTTTGCGCAGGTTCGATTGCTCGGAGATAATCCGCCGACGGATGCTGGCCAGTTCGGGTGAGGCGTTGTCGCGTACATGACCCCGATCGTCGATAACACGTTCGAGCGCGGCCAGCAGATTCTTGTCGACAGTAACGGGTTGCGCCAGTTCGGCGAGGTAGGGGTATTGATCTTCTTCCTGATTGGCCAGGAATCGGAGACAGTCCTGAATGGTTTTTAGGGCCAGTTTCAAGTTGAAAAACTCGTCTTCCATCAGTGTAATACCTTCAATGCGGGCCTTCTGTAACTGAGGACGTACGTCGAGGTAGTTGCTCTGCGGAAAATCGGGTTCGTATTGTACGATCTGCGTAAACTCGTAGGTCTGACGCAGCAGTTTATCAATCAGTTGGTGATTGTCGGAAAAGCGAATTTTATCCACATAATCCTGCCCCAGTGGGGAAATACAGGCCTGCCGAAGCAGCTCGCGGATTTTGTCGAAACCTAGTTTTTGTTCGAGTGTATTGGGGTAAAGCATTCAGGCGTCAGGGCCTTTCGTTAACGGGCCTTATCCTATAACAGCTAGTAACTGATAGGGGTTCTTAACGAATTAAGAATTAAGAGTGTAGAGATAAGAAGCAAGAGACAAGAGGGCTCTGCTCAGGTACGTACCTAGGCAGAGCCCTCTTGTCTCTTGCTTCTTATCTCTACACTCTTAACTGACTATTTTACGCTCTTGCCAACGTTGAGCAGTTCATCGGCCGACATATAGCCGATGGCTTTTTTAACCACCCGGCCATTGCCGTTAATGAACAGCAGCGTAGGATAGGCCTCGAGCGGATACATCTGCGCCAAAGCCGGGCCTTCGCCTTTCTCCATATCCATCTTAACATTGATGAACCGCTTGTTGAAATAATCGCCTACCGTTTTCTGGGTGAATACGTTCTTCTGCAACATTTTGCAGGGTCCACACCAGCTAGCGTAGGCATCCAGGAATATCAACTTGTTCTCAGCTTTTGCTTTCTTGAGAATATTGGCCCAACTGGTACTTGTAAACTGAATACCAACTTCTTTTTCGTCAGTAATACCCCGTGTGGGAGTGACTGTGAACGACGAAGCGGTGAAGACGATAACAAGGCAGAGGCTAAGTAATTGACGCATGATTCGGGGAACGTTTATAACACTTATGTAACGAACAGATACTGCTATTTCGTTTCTGGCAAACAATGTAGTAGCCAAATTTACCCCCTTTGCTGAAAATGCCAAACGAGTTTTTTTAATGAGACACACGGTATAATCCGCAGACCTCATCAGAAAAACTCGTTTAGCGTATCTAAAAATACGAATTTTATTCTTCCGTGCTCCGATTCCAATCGGCATCGGCAACATGAGTTGGCCGGTTGCTTTCAGACATATGCGCTGCCTTGTTGGCGTCTGGAAGAGCAACGGGTTGTTCGGCATCGCTCACGGCGGCTGGCTGCGCAGCGTCGTCGTTGTCAGCAATAGTCTCGTTAATAGCTTCTACATCTTCGGCCACCGATGTGTTATTGGCCCGGTCATTGAGTCGTGAGGGCAATTCATTATCCAGACTGCGGTCGTTTAGTTGACCAATACCACCATCGGGTGAGTTGCCCATCGTGCTGTGCATCTGGCGAGCCGCGTGCGACTCAGTACTTTCTTTGCGGATGTTGCTTGAAACGCTCATGATTTGTTGAGTTTAAGGTAAGGTAATAAACGAAGTAAGTTTAGTAGGTAGGCTGATGATCAGTCGACGTACCTGTTTCGGCTACATCATCTTCGGTCTCTTCCTGCGACACCGATGAGTTGGAACCACTCTCGCTGGTATTTTCTTCACTGGAATCGTCGGCCTTTTTCTCGGCCTGCTTCTTCGCTTCCTGTTGGGCGTTTGGTACGCTCACTACTGAGTCGGAAGCATAATCGTCGGGGCCTGCTGTAGTCACGCTAACCGTAGATGTTTTGGTTTGTCCTTCGCTGGCGGCGGCATTGGCCAAAGCTTCTTCAGGTACGTCCATAGCACCGTCGGCCGTGTCGTTCTGGCGGAGTACTCCGTTCTGACTGTCCATGTCCTGGCTCCCCATTGCCCGGATGTTTCGTCCGTTTTGACCATCGGTCACTTCGGTACTGTCCAGGCCGTTTGCCGAGTTTTCCTGTTCCTCCCGGTTCAGGTTATCGCCTTCGAAACCACTATCTGTCGAATCGTCGCTACTGTACGTCGTTCGGTGTTTATCTGTGTTCATAACTTAGTCGATTTTGCCTGTTGAGTAAATAGGAAACAAGCGAAAAGCTAAAAAGTTAGGTATTACCAGGGTATGAACACCAGAATAGGCCTCCTTTTAATAAATTTAAGTGATTGCCATACCTATTTGTATGCTGTAAACACTGATATTTGGCAACTCAAATTATACAACGGGCATAATCTATAAGTTAAAGCTATTCAGGAAGCTAACATGTAGTAACAGGCTGTTTCATAAGGCAGCTGATCGATCTTAATAGTTGGATAAAGCGTAATTAAAAAGCGAGCCGATACTATCGACTCGCTTTTTTGTGTTCTCGCTAAATCAGTATGTTGCATCTGGTCCAAGTACCTGAAAAAAGGGTCGATTCTTTAACAGAACCGACCCTTTTGGCCACTAGATGGGTATGCTTAACGCGGACGGACAAATGTCCACTCTTCATCCCATGTCACCCGAATATTTGGTGCCGCCGCTACCACACTGGGCTGCCGCATCCAGTATTTGATTTTGATCTTTTTGGTTGCCGGATCATAGGTATTCACTCCGCTTGGATCAATCTGAGCTGAGCGCGTATTGCCAGCCGGCTGACCGTAGAAATTGGTGACCGAAATGATTTTGTCCGTAGCCGGATCAAATTCGATTACTGGCGAGAATGACCCATAACCGCTTACGCCGCTACCAGTCCAGAAAGGGGTAATCGCCGTGCCGTAGTACTCATTATCGACCAACACGCATTTCGTTGCCGACACGGTCTCTAACGTATACTCAACAAACTGACCTGCCGACGCGAGACTGGCAAATGCAGGGTTAGTCACGTCAACCATCGTACCGGTAGGTTTATAAACACCGTCATACTTATTCTTGGCGTTTACACTCAAGAGTATGGTGCCAAAATTACCGCTGATAGTTCCCGACGATACAGTTTGAATCCGTACAGGTAAAACATAGCTTTTCGTGAAGTCGAATTGGCTACTTCTAACCTTGAGTGCCACCGTTGCAGTGCGTTGGCCTTTTGGAATAACTACCGAAGTTGGCAGTGTATAAAGCGAGGTCGGAATCAACTCATAGTCTGTGTCCTGTTCTGCATTATACTGGGTTATGGCTGCTTCGTCTATACCCAAATTCACGGTAATATCTTCAGGAGCGACATTAGCCCCCGAGTAACTTACTGTGATTGGATAATCGTTTTCCGGGGCCAGATCGAAGGCGCGGGTATACAGCGCATATTTGCTGCCGTAGGGCGAGGCAAAACTGCTGGGGTTTTTAAACTCAATGACGTTCGTCGAATTGGCTGGATCTAACGTAAGTTCGTCGTTCAGACAAGACGTCAAGGTGGCACCTGCTAAAAAGAGGCCAATTACTTTGATGAATGTTTTCATGTTCAATGTATCAGTTAGGATCCCAGAAAATTAAGTCGGCAAACTGATTGACCGTTTTGAAGTTGGCCGCGTTGTACGACTGCTCTGACGAAGGATACAGAATCCGGGTAGGTAATCTATCAGGCCGTGTCGAGTTCGACTTGTTAGAAGCGATGTTGGTGTAACCATTACCAACAGGGTTGGTGACCGGGTATCCCGTGCGGCGGTACTCATTCCATCCTTCTTCCGAGTTGATCATGTTCAGGGCAATATACTTCTGCGTGATGATCGCTTCCAGGCGTTGAGCGGCGGTAGTAGCCAGGCCGATGTTCACCAAATAGCTTTCCGGATTGGCCGTTTTGTAGGTGGCTACATCAGCAGCTACATTTTTACCAGCACCAACGGCATTGGTAACGTCTTTGTAGAGGTACGTGAACGACTGAGTAATGCCCTGGTCGAAGCTAGCAGCAAAGTCACCGGCAATGTACCCTTTCAAACGGGCCTCCGCCTGCAGGAAGTGCGACTCAGCAGCCAACATAATGGGTTGTCCCATCGATGGGCCTTTCAGAATACCGAGTGCATTCGAAATACTCGACGCACTGCTAAACGTACCTGTGTACCAAGTTGAGTAGTTGGTAATAACGGTCGGTGCATTCGTTTCGTTACCCAACTGGTTTACCGGCGTAGGAGCCGTAGTAGAGGCGAAGTTTTTGAATACTACTGCACCCCGGCCGTTGTCAGTCAACTTCTGTCCTTTGTAAAAACCAAAGATGAACTGAGTTGGTAGCCGCGACGAGTTAGACAATGCACCGGCTACGGTGTAGCCCCATGAGTTCCACATTGGGTTCTGCTGGTTGGTCTGTCTTGTGTAACCTGGGTTCACAATGGCATCAGCCGTCAGAAAACCCAACGTCTGATCAAGGGCAGCGAAGCGAGCTGTAACAACAGGTGCCAACGCCGATACGCCTGACATACGAATCAGAATGCGTAGCTTAAGCGTGTTGGCAAACTGCTTCCACCGGTTCATATCACCGGCGAACATAGGGTCCGACGACGAGTTGAGGGCCACCGGGAAGGTAGCACCGTTGATCTCAGCGATGGCTTCGTCTAGTTTCACAACCAAGTCCTGATAGATCGTAGCGGCGTCATCGTACTTAGGCGTCCGGTTGGCGGTGCCTTGCAGGGCTTCGGTGTAGGGTACGTTGCCATAAGCATCGACCAACCGCTGGAATTGCAACGCAGTCATGATCTTGGCAGCGGCCGAGAAGTAGCTCTGTCCTGCCACACCCGCTGACTGGTCAATTACATACTTGTAATCCTGCAGGTTGTCGTAGGTGCTTACCCACAGACCATTATAGTCGCCTGGTACAATGTTGTAGTTCAACAGATTACCAAAACCCGAGAAACCACCGGCATTGGCTATGTAGCCCCCAAAGTGAGCGCCATAGTTATTGTACGAAACCGTTAGAGCGGCTGTGCCCACAATAGCCTGTGGAAGCACTAACTGGGCCGAAGCGGCGGTTGCTGCATTTGGATTGGCATTAATATCCAAATAGTCTTTGCAGGAAGAACTGACCAGCACAAGCAGGGTCAGCACTCCGAATATGAGATTCTTTTTCATTGTTTGTCGATTAGAACGTTAACGAGACGGTGCCGCCGAAGTAGCGCGCAGGTGGCGTCTGGCCCAGGGTAGTAAAACCTACGGCGTTGCTGTCGGTACCGTTGGCACTATATTCAGGATCGGTATAGATGTTCGACTTAGGCACCCAGATGAACAGGTTACGGCCCTGAGCACTCACTGTAGCGCCTTTGATGAAACCAGTTTTAGCCAGTAGTGAACGAGGGAAATCATAAGCTAATACCGCTTCACGCATCTTCCAGAATCCGGCTGAGTTGACGTAGTTTTCGCCAATGTTGGTGTTGCGGGTACCATCGGTCCAGAAGTCAGCACCACCGCTGCGGGTAGCAATGTTGGTGTTGGCTACGTAGCTGCCATCGGCCTGCAGGATCGACGAGTTCGGAATTACGAAACGATCGCGGTTATACCAGGCTGTGCGGATACCGGCTCCTGAGAAGTCATAGCCTGTTGACACACCGTTGTAGATGTAGTGTCCGTTGCGGTATTCAAACACGGTGGTAAACCGGATGCCTTTAAAGCGGATGGCTGTGTTTAACCCGAAAATGTGGGGTGGGTTAGTGATACCCACATCGCTGAAGTTACCATTGCTGGCCGGATAGCCGTTAATGGGGTCAACGATGATACGGCCCTGTGGGTCTCGGTTGTAGGTCGTTGTCTGTAACAGAGGGAATGGTGAGCCTACTTTAGCCAAAATCCGGGCGGCTGTTCCCTGCGTTCCGTTTGGAAGAATCAGTTCGTTCGACTGATCTGACAGCGAAAGAACTTTGTTCCGATTAAGCGTATAGTTGGCACCCACCGAGAACTCAAAACCATTCGCCAGTTTGATTGGCGTAAGATTCAGGTACGTCTCCAACCCCTTATTCTCTACTTCACCCACGTTGGTCAGCAGGTTTTGGAAACCCGAAGCCGTTGACACAAACACCGAAATGGTCTGATCAACCGTGTTGGTTTGGTAAACCGTCAAACCACCATTGATGTTGTTTTTCTTCAGTTCAAAATCGAACCCGGCTTCTGCACCTGTGGTAATCTCAGGCTTCAGGCTCGAGGTAACCAGACCGTTGTTGATGGTAAAACCGGCGCCGCTTGAATACGGATAACCATAAGCCTGTCCAAATGTGGTGTTCAGGGCGTAAGCGCCAAACGTGGTTGCGTTGCCCAGGTTAATCTGTCCGACCTTCGAGACACCACCGCGTAACTTCAAACTCTGTAACCAGGTCGTGTTTTGCAGGGCTGGAATAGCGTCGGTAGCAATGAACGAGACGTCGGCCGATGGGTAGAAGAACGAACGGTTCTCTTTAGCCAGAATTGAGCGCCAGTCGTTACGGGCCGTTACGTGCAGATACAGGTATTCTTTAAAGCCTAAACGTGCTTCGCCGTATACACCTGCCTGACGAGCCATGTAGTTACCTTCGTTAGCTGTTGGGTTGTTCAGTGAGTTTCCGACGTTGTACAGATCATTGATTACCAATCCACTAGCGTTTATGCTCATGTTTTTTGAGCTGTTGTCACGGAAGCTCGCACCACCCACCAGATCGAGGGTAAAGTTGGTGCCTATATTGGCGCGATACTGTGCCAGGAAATCGTTGACCAACTGCGTATTGAAACTGCTGTTGTCGGTAACAGAACCCGGTATGTCTGTTTTCGCGCTACCCGAGATGCTCTTGGTATAATCAGTAAACGTGAACTTGCCCGTAGTAACTTTCTCTGTTACATTCCGGGTGGTGATGCCCACGCGGTAGGTCAACGTAAGGCGTTCAATCGGCTTAAAGCGCAGCTCGAGGTTACCCTGAAAATAATCGTTGCGGGTCGACTGCCGATTGTTTTCCAGTGTGAAGTACGGGTTGTTGTAATATTCATTGTAGAAACCGTTCGGATTGGCGAACGGATTGTTCCGCCAGTCTTTATACTGGGTAATATCGACCTGGCCAGGTGACATCAACAAGTTTTCATAAGCCGCTCCGGTTTGACTGCTGATATCGTAACGGTTAGCAATGAAGTTGGTATTGAAGATAGCCGTCAGGTTCTTGTAGATCTGGCGAGTGCTGTTGGCCCGGATGCTGTAACGCTTGTAGCCATCGTAAGGCACCGTCGATTTCTGATCGAAATACTGACCTGAGATGTAGTAAGTCGATTTGTCGTCACCTGACGACAGGCTGAAGTCGGTCTGATTAGCCGCACCGGTTTCCCAGAAATTCTCACGTGATCCTTTGTAGGCGTAAGGTACCGACTGAATCGAGCCATCCTGAAGCGGCTTACCAATAACTACCGTAGATCCGTCGAAAGCCGGACCGTACTGCTGGTTTTCGTAAGGGGTGTAAGTAGGTACGTCATCCGGCGTGGTGCCCGAACCGAAGCTGCGCTGCAACTGAGGCAGGTAGCTGACACGCTCAAAGGTGGTGGTGTTCGAGATCTTCACCTGCGTCTGACCAGCCTTGCCTTTCTTGGTCGTCACGATCAAAGCGCCGTTCGAAGCGTCTGATCCGTAAAGTGCCGCTGCACCTGCACCATTCAACACTTGAATGTCTTCGATGTCCTCAGGGTTGAGGTTACCCAGAATGCTGTTGGGTGAGATGATGTTGTCAATGATGATCAGGGCCTGATTGTTACCCGTCAGTGAGCGGTTACCCCGCAACACCAGACGATAAGAAGGGTTAACTCCGCTGCCTACCGCTGAGATGAGCAGACCGGGTACTTTACCCGATAAACCCGCCGCAATGTTCGGCGATTTACCCTGCGTGATCTCCTGCGACTTCACCGTGGTGGCCTGGCTACCCAGTGCCCGGCGTTGGGCCGTGATACCACCGGCCGTAATAACCACCTCGTTGAGGTTGGTGGCGTCGGGGGTCAGGGTAATGTTGAGGGTGGTCTGGCTACCGGTCACCACTTCCTGGCTAACAAAGCCAATGAAGGAGTAGATGAGTCGGACGGTGCCCGATGGTACGCTGATTTTGTACTGCCCATCCCCATCGGTGGTTACGCCGCGCGTTGTTCCCTTGATGGAGATATTAACTCCGGGCATGGCTGCCCCGTCTTCGGCGGAAGTGACGCGCCCGGCAATGGTGCGGTCTTGCGCCAGCAGAGGAACACTCACGAAGCACAGCAGTAGCTGAGCTATCATTAAAAGTTTTCTCATGGTTAGAAAGTTGATT
The DNA here is from genome assembly GCF_041321135.1 of Fibrella aquatica. Lineage (NCBI taxonomy): Bacteria > Pseudomonadati > Bacteroidota > Cytophagia > Cytophagales > Spirosomataceae > Fibrella > Fibrella aquatica. The sequence goes on from NZ_JBGGWF010000001.1 coordinate 485,233, forward strand.
ATTAGATCTATAGAGTTAATTGAAAATTAACAGACATCAAAAATATTATAAACCTTTCATGTGAACAAGCTTTCGTAAAATGTTTTGGTTATCTATTATTTGGCGATCTGTGAAAATGCTTATGAAATATTTTGTTATTGAGTATTTTTTGGCAAACTAATCCATATAAAATATCTCTATAAAAAGTAATGCTTGTTTTGTATTAACTAAATATCATATTTTACTTAAGTATAATGTTTGGATGTACAGCAAAAGCCCGGAATTGAGCTTTTTAGTGTATGGGATGTATGTATACGGTTTTAGTATTTATACGCTACTTGTTTGACTTAAATTGGGGGCGTTTTTTGGGGAGACGACCATAAAAAAACTGCCCCGATCAACTAGATCGAGGCAGTTCAGATAATGTATGTAAGCGGGCTTACCGGGCCCGAACAAACGTTAGTACTTCGTCCCAGGTTACCCGAATATTGGGGGCCGCTGCCACAACGCTAGGCTGACGCATGTTATACTTAATCTTCATCGACTTGGTAGCCGGGTCATACGTATTCACACCGCTTGGGTCAATCTGCGCTGAACGCGTGTTACCGGCTGGCTGACCATAGAAGTTGGTTACCGCAATGATCTTGTTCGTAGCAGGGTCAAATTCCAGGATAGCACCAAAACTACCATAATAGCTTGCACCTGTTCCGGTGTAGAATACGTGGGCTGCTGCGCCAATGCCATAATCGCGGTCAACGATCACACATTTGGTTGCCGAAATAGTTTCCAGTGAATATTCCAGCGTCTCGCCCACCTGCGTGAGGTGCTTGAAGGCTGCATTCGTCACGTCAACCATTGTTCCGGTCACTTTGTACACGCCGTCGAATTTGTTCTTGGCGTTTACATTGATCAGGATCGTACCAAAGTTTCCGCTGATCGTTCCAGATGAGATCGATTTGATCTGAACGGGAAGTACATAGGCTTTGCTGAAATCGAAACTGTTGCTCTTAAACTTCAGAGAAACAGTGGCAGTGCGTTGGCCTTTCGGAATCACAACCGAAGATTGCAGCGTGTAGAGCGACGCCGGAATCAGATCGTACGTGGTCTTCTGTTCCGTGTTGTACTGTGTCAGGGCTGCTGCGTCGATACCCAACGTTACAGTAATGTCTTCAGGGGCCACATTGGCGCCCGAATAGCTTACAGTAATCGGAAAGTCGTTCTCTGGCGCTACATCAAACGCTTTGGTATACAGCGCGTACTTGCTACCGTAAGGCGACAGAAAATCCGTAGGGTTTTTGAACTCAACTACATTGACCGAGTCAGTGGGGTCGAGGGTAAGCTTGTCGTCGAGACAAGATGTTAAGGTTGCACCTACCAGAAAGAGGCCAACTACTTTGAAGAATGTTTTCATGTTCAGCTTATCAGTTAGGATCCCAGAAAATTAAGTCGGCAAACTGGTTGACCGCTTTGAAGTTGGCCGAGTTATACGACTGCTCCGATGATGGATACAGAATCCGGGTAGGTAATTTATCAGGCCGTGTCGAGTTCGACTTGTTAGAAGCGATATTGGTGTAGCCGTTACCAACCGGGTTGGTTTTAGGGAATCCCGTGCGGCGGTACTCATTCCATCCTTCTTCCGAGTTGATCATGTTCAGGGCAATATACTTCTGGGTGATGATCGCTTCCAGACGTTCGGCGGCGGTAGTAGCCAGGCCGATGTTTACCAGATAGCTTGCTGCGTTATCGGTCTTGTAGGTGGCTACATCGGCCGTTACGTTTTTGCCGGTGCCAATTGCGTTGGTCACGTCTTTGTAGAGGTACGTAAACGACTGGGTGATACCCTGATCGAAGGTGGTAGCAAACGTACCCGGAATGTATCCTTTCAACTGAGCCTCCGCTTGTAGGAAGAGTGACTCCGCAGCCAGCATAATGGGTTGCCCCATCGATGGGCCTTTCAGAATACCCAGCGAGTTCGAAATACTCGATGCGCTGCTGAACGTACCTGTGTACCAGGTCGAATAGCTGGTGATAACCGACGGTGCATTGGCTTCGTTACCCAGTTGATTCACTGGTGTTCCGTTCGAGGCGAAGTTTTTGAAAACAACCAGACCCCGGCCGTTATCTGTCAGTTTCTGGCCTTTGTAAAAACCATACACAAACTGGGTCGGAATCCGCGATGAGTTCGACAATGCACCGGCTACGGTGTAGCCCCAGGTATTCCACGTTGGGTTTTGCTGGTTGGTTTGCTTCGTGTAACCTGGATTCACAATAGCATCCGTTGTCAGGAAACCAAGCGTACGATCAATGGCAGCAAGCTTAGTTGTTACCACCGACGCTAGCGCTGATACGCCCGACATCCGGACCAGCAGGCGCAGCTTGAGCGTGTTGGCAAACTGCTTCCAACGGGTCATGTCACCGGCAAACATGGGGTCCGACGATGAGTTGAGCGCTACCGGAAATTTGGCTCCGTTGATCTCGGCAATAGCGGCATCTAATTGAACAACCAGGTCCTGATAAATCGTGGCCGCGTTGTCGTATTTAGGTGTCTTATTAGCGTTGCCTTGCAGGGCTTCAGTATAGGGCACATCGCCGAAGGCATCGACCAGACGCTGAAACTGAAGCACGGTCATGATCTTGGCAGTGGCCGAGAAATAACTCTGCCCTTCAACACCCGCTGTTTGTTCAATTACGTACTTGTAATCCTGCAGGTTATCGTAGGTGCTTACCCATAAACCGTTGTAGTCGCCCGGTACAATGTTGTAGTTCAACAGGTTACCAAAGCCCGAGAAACCACCGGCATTGGCCATGTAGCCGCCAAAGTGAGCGCCGTAGTTATTGTATGACGAGGTCAGTGCGGCTGTACCTACAATGGCCTGTGGCAACACCAACTGAGCCGACACACTCGTGGCTGAGTTAGGGTTCGTGTTAATGTCGAGGTAATCTTTGCAGGAGGTGGTCACCAGCACCAGCAAGGTGAGCACTCCGTATATAATGTTCTTTTTCATTGGGAGTCAATTAGAATGTTAACGAAACCGTGCCACCGAAGTAGCGGGCTGGTGGAGTTTGACCGAGCGTAGTGAAACCTACGGCATTGCTGTCGGTACCGTTGGCACTGTACTCAGGGTCAGTGTAGAGGTTCGACTTAGGCACCCAGATGAACAGGTTACGGCCTTGCGCACTCAACGTAGCTCCTTTGATGAAACCCGTTTTGGCCAGCAGAGCGCGTGGGAAATCGTATGAAATGGCTGCTTCGCGCATTTTCCAGAACCCGGCTGAGTTGACGTAGTTCTCGCCAATGTTGGTGTTGCGGGTACCATCGGTCCAGAAGTCAGCACCGCCAGTGCGGGTGGCAATGTTGGTGTTGGCTACGTAGCTGCCATCGGCCTGCAGGATCGACGAGTTTGGCACCACAAAACGGTCGCGGTTATACCAGGCCGTGCGAATACCGGCTCCTGAGAAGTCATAACCCGTTGATACACCGTTGTAGATGTAGTGTCCGTTGCGGTATTCAAACACGGTGGTGAACCGGATGCCTTTGTATTTCAGGGTGGTGTTTAAACCAACGATATGCGGTGGGTTGGTGATACCTATGTTGCTGAAGCTACCGTCGCTGGCTGGGAAGCCGGTGATGCCGTCAACAATGATGCGACCCTGTGGATCCCGGTTATACGTCGTCGTTTGCAACAGAGGGAACGGCTGACCAACTTTGGCAAGCACCCGCGCTGATGTTCCGATGCTCGACAGGATAAGTTGATCTGACTGATCTGACAGGGAGATGACCTGGTTCCGGTTGAGGGTATAGTTACCACCTACCGAGAACTCAAAGCCATTAGCCAGTTTGATTGGGGTAAAGCTCAGGTACGTTTCCAGACCTTTATTCTCTACTTCACCTACGTTGGTCAGCAACCGATCGAAGCCCGAAGCCGTTGACACAAACACCGAAATAGTTTGGTCAACTGTGTTGGTTTTGTAAACCGTCAGGCCACCGTTGATGCTGTACTTCTTTAGCTCGAAGTCGAACCCGGCTTCAGTACCCGTGGTAATCTCAGGCTTCAGGCTCGACGATACCAGACCATTGTTGATGGTGAAACCAGCGCCGCTTGAGTAAGGATAACCGTAGGCTTGTCCAAACGTGGTGTTCAGCGCATAGGCACCGAAGGTAGTTGGAAGGTTGATCTGACCTACCTGCGAATAGCCGCCACGCAGCTTCAGACTCTGCAGCCAGGTAGTGTTTTGCAGGGCAGGAATAGCGTCGGTAGCAATGAACGAGACGTCGGCCGATGGATAGAAGAACGAACGGTTCTCTTTGGCCAGAATTGAACGCCAGTCGTTACGGGCCGTCACGTGCAGATACAGATACTCTTTGAAGCCCAGACGGCCTTCGCCATATACACCTGCCTGACGAGCCATGAAGTTACTCTCACCAGCACCAGGGTTGTTTAGCGAATTGCCAATGTTATACAAACCATCGATTACCAGTCCATTGGCGCTCACGCTTACGTTTTTAGCGCTGTTTTCACGGAAGCTTACACCACCTACCAGATCAAGGGTGAAGTTGGTGCCTACATTGGCCCGGTACTGCGCCAGGAAGTCATTGACCAGCTGCGTGTCGAAACCGCTAAAGTCAGATACACCCCCGGGGATGTCGGTCTTGGATCCACCTGAAATGCTCTTGGTATAGTCAGAGAAGGTAAACTTACCAGTCGTATTTTTAGTCGATACGTTGCGGGTAGTGATACCAACACGGTAGGTCAGAGTCAGGCGCTCAACCGGCTTGAAACGCAGTTCAAGGTTACCCTGGAAATAATCGTTGCGCGTTGCCTGCCGGTTGTTTTCCAACGTAAAATACGGGTTATCGTAGTATTCGTTGAAGTAGCCGTTGGGATTAGCATACGGATCGGTTTTCCAGTTTGCATATTTCGTTACGTCAACCTGACCTGGCGACATAAGCAGGTCGTTGTAAGCTGCACCAGTACCGTTGCTAATATCGTAGCGGTTGGCGATGAAGTTGGTGTTGAAGATAGCCGTCAGGTTCTTGTAGATCTGGCGGGTGCTGTTGGCCCGGATGCTGTACCGCTTGTAGCCATCGTAAGGTACCGTCGACTTCTGATCGAAATACTGACCCGAGATATAGTAGGTCGATTTGTCATCGCCCGACGACAGGCTGAAGTCAGTTTGGTTAGCCGCGCCAGTCTGCCAGAATTTCTCACGCGAACCCGCATATTGGTATGGGGTCGTTTGAATCGATCCATCCTGCAGTGGTTTACCGATCTCAACAATTGACCCGTCGAAAGCGGGGCCGTACTGTTGGTTTTCGTAAGGGGTGTAAGTAGGTACGTCATCCGGCGTGGTGCCCGAACCGAAGCTGCGCTGCAACTGAGGCAGGTAGCTGACACGCTCAAACGTGGTGGTGTTCGAGATCTTCACCTGCGTCTGACCAGCCTTGCCTTTCTTGGTCGTCACGATCAAAGCGCCGTTCGAAGCGTCTGATCCGTAAAGTGCCGCTGCACCTGCACCATTCAACACCTGAATGTCTTCGATGTCCTCAGGGTTGAGGTTACCCAGAATGCTGTTGGGTGAGATGATGTTGTCAATGATGATCAGCGCCTGGTTGTTACCCGTCAGCGAGCGGTTACCCCGCAACACCAGACGATAAGAAGGGTTAACCCCGCTGCTTACCGCTGAGATGAGCAGACCGGGTACTTTACCCGATAAACCCGCCGCAATGTTCGACGATTTACCCTGCGTGATCTCCTGCGACTTCACCGTGGTGGCCTGGTTACCCAGTGCCCGGCGTTGGGCCGTGATACCACCGGCCGTGATCACCACCTCGTTGAGGTTGGTAGCGTCGGGGGTGAGGGTGATGTTGAGGGTGGTCTGGCTACCGGTCACCACTTCCTGGCTAACAAAGCCAATGAAGGAGTAGATGAGCCGGACGGTGCCCGATGGTACGCTGATTTTGTACTGCCCATCTACATCGGTGGTTACGCCGCGCGTTGTTCCCTTGATGGCGATGTTAACTCCGGGCATGGCTACTCCATCCTCGGCGGAGGTGACGCGACCGGCAATGGTGCGGTCTTGCGCCAGCAGAGGAACACTCACGAAGCACAGCAGTAGCTGAGCTATCAGTAAAAGTTTTCTCATGGTTAGAAAGTTGATTAGTTATGTTTAAAAATTGTTAACAATTAGGCAAAACTACCAGTTAGTTGCTAAGCGAACAAATTGTAAACAAAGCTTTTTAGATGTACTATAATTTTGATAATACTCGAAAAACGTACATAATATTCTGAATTTTGCTTTTTAGTAGAACTTATGGCAATTAAGATAGAAGAAAAAGTGTGCCGTATTTAGTGATAGTATTTACTTGATAAAATTGGTAGACAAAATAGGTATTTAAGCTATAGATCTTTATTTGTCTTGATATTAGTACGCAAAAAAAATGCCCCGGCCATATGACCGGGGCAGCGCCTATTCATCGAAAAATTAAAAATATTGCTTACGAGACTGAAACCGTAGCTCTGGCTGCAACCTTTCCTCCAGTTAACTCAGCCAATAAATCGGTAACGTTTACGGTAGCGAAACTGCTGGCATAGTCCGACATGGCGTAGGGAATGATGAGAGTGTTGCCGTGAATTTGCCCCCCGCAACTGTATACTACGTTGGGTACGTATCCTTCCCGTTCGTTCTCGTCGGGGCTCAGCAGGGGTTCTTTGGTTCGGCCAATTACCCGGGAAGGATCGTTCAAATCGAGCAGGAACGCCCCGATGGCGTATTTGCGCATAGGCCCTACGCCGTGGCTCAGTACCAGCCAGCCTGCCTCTGTTTCAATCGGTGATCCGCAGTTGCCCAGTTGGACATACTCCCAGGGGTAAGTTGGCTTCAGAATCAATTCTTTGGTCTGCCAGAAATAAAGATCATCAGAAAACATCAGATAGATATTCTCCCCATCTTGCCGGGAGAGGGTAGCGTACCGGCCATTTATTTTCCGGGGAAACAACGCCATCCCCTTGTTCTGAACTTCGGCTCCGTTGAGGGTACTGATCGAGAAGTGGGTAAAGTCTTTCGTCTCCAGTAACTGAGGAAACGTCACCCGCCCGTTATAAGCTGTATAGGTAGCGTAGTAGGTCACTTCGCCGTCGTCATCGCGAAACTCAACAAAGCGGGCATCTTCAATGCCGTTGGTTTCGTTGGGTGAATGCGGAAAGATACACCGTTCATCGATGCTCTGGTCATCGTCGAAATGCATTTCGTAATTCGACAGGGCCAGTGCAATCAATCCACTCGTGATGGTTTCGTATTCGGCGTTGTGGCGAAACTGACTCATCACCCGCTTCACCTGCGCTTCAATATCTGTCAGGCTGAACTCATCACTCAATCCGGCCAGAATACCTTCCGAAATACTGTTGATCAACCGAAGTTCGTACAGTTTCTTGACAAACGTATTTTTGTCGAACCGCTGACTAACAATGGCTTCGGGCGAGGTAACGTACCTAGACGGTTTTTGAACGATGACATTGCCTTCTTCATCGATGTAGCCTGTGCGGAAGGAAATGGACGAAATGTGCCCTTCGCCGGTAGCACGCAGGCTAAGGATAAACCGTTTATAACCCGCCGGTAGGTTTGTCTGGTCTGGATGCCATACCATCGATGGGTTGAACAGGGCGGCCGACTCTAGTGAGTATTCCATCGTGAAATACGCACCAAGCAACAGCTTACGCTCGTCTGTCAGGGGCTCATCGGTCAGGAGTTGCGATTTTACCTGATCGAAGCGGCGAAGGAAAAACGGGTTAAGCTTGTGATGCCGATTTCCAAATTCCCGGATAACTTCATCGAGTTTCTGACGCACTTCATCTTCTGTCAGCGAATTAACGCGGGCGATGATTTTCAGAATACGGGTGCTGTTTCCCAGGTCGAATGGGCGAAACAAAACACGGGCTGGGTCAGGACGCAACACAACGCCCGTGCGAGTGGCTTTTAGGCTCATTAGAAAACGGTAAACTATATAGAATTACCCGGCTAAGATAAGGTACTTACCGATGACCGGGCAATTGATTTTTCGATTGATGGCTGAAAGGCGAGTTGCAACTCAGCCAGAGACAGTAAATACGATAAGGTTGATTCGGCGCCTTGATTCTGATTGACCCGGTCTATGTGCAATCCATCGCGGCAACCGCCGGTCATGGCGTCGTATAAAGGTAACCCCAGATCGTTATGTCCTGTGAACCAGTGAAATACACGCATAGCACGTCGTTGCCATTCTGTATCGCCCGTGAGGCGATACGCTTTCAGACAAGCCGAAATAGAGCTTTGGGCTTCCAGTGGCTGCTGATCAAATTCGGCCCGGTGAAGTCCTTTGGCGTGGAAACCGTTAGAGCCAATAGGTTGAAAGTGAGTTTGTTTCTCGCTTGCTGAGGTCTGTTTCGGTGTTTGTAATTCCATGAGCCAGGTTAACGCTTTCAATCCGACAGCAACCGCCTCGGCATCGCCCGAGACCAGCAGCGCGTGGCACAATACGCCATTGTCGTAGGCAACGGTGTTTTCAAACCATGGCCAGTCGTGAGTAGCCGTTTCACTAAAGCGGAACATTAATTTGGCCACCAGTTTCTTACGAATGGTTTTGGCCAGTCGGTCATCGCTGAATCGTTTCAGGTATTCATGAATGCCCAGTAGCGCAAAGGCCCACGACCTCGGCGATTTCATGGTGAGGGTGGTAGGCAAGACCTGTTCAAACAGTGTCATGGCCCAGCTAAGCGGGTTGTGCTCGTCGGTACGACCAATACACGTACCCAGCGCCCAGATGGTTCGCCCTGTACTGTCTTCAGAACCAACCTCTTCGAGCCAGCGCCGGTCGTAACTCATGAAGTTACGAAACTGCCGGTGCTCAGCCGAGTAGGCGTAATTGATAAAGGCCATATAGGTATCGGCCAACTGATCGACCCGATGGTCGTGAACCCCGGCTTCTTTCAGCAACAGGGTCAGAATAAGTGCCCGGGCATTATCGTCGGTGCAATAGCCTTCTTCGTAAAAAGGCAGGTGATACCGGGCGTGCTGAATGATGCCGGTAGAATCGGATAATCGATACAGGTGATCGAGTTTCAGCGTAGGCAGGTGTAGCCCGCCCCCTAAACCACCCGGATAAAGCCCTGGCGTATACGTGGCGCTCATCCGCTCGCGCCGGGCCTGGGCAAACGAGTCAGCATACTGGTTAATGACGTTCTCCCAGGTCATGCTCCGGCCCATCAGATAGGCTCTTTTTCGCATGGCATGGCGGGCGGGTTCATCGCTCAGCAGATTGATGACCTGATCGGCAATCGCCTCTGAATCGTTGAAGGGCACCAAACGCCCCCGATCATCGGCCAGCAGTTCTTCGGCGTGCCAGTAGGGTGTTGATATAACAGCTTTGCCTACCCCAACCGAATAGGCCAACGTACCTGACGTAATTTGGGCCGGGTTTAGGTAAGGCGTGATGTAAATATCGGCAGCGCCCAGAAACTCAAGTAGGTCGTCTAACTCCACAAATTGGTTGTAGAATTGCACATTACTGCGTACGCCGTTGCTTTCTGCCAATTGCTTTAGCTTGTCGCGGTAGGCTTCGCCCTCGTGCCGAATCAGGTGCGGATGTGTAGCGCCGAGTACCATATACACAACATCCGGAAACTGCTCTACAATGCGGGGAAGGGCGTTAATGACATTCTCGATGCCTTTATTGGGCGATAACAGGCCGAAGGTGAGCAGTACCTGTTTGCCCTCAAGTCCGAACCGGTCTTTGTAGAAATGCGGATCTACAAACGCCATATCAGGAATGCCGTGGGCAATCACATCAATTTTCTCATCTGGAATTTCGTAGATAGTTGTCAGAAAGAGTCGCCCTTTCTCCGACATGCACACTACCCTCGCCGATAGATCGGCAATCGCTTTCAGAGTCAGCAGCTGATCCTGGTCTGGTGTTTTCAGAATGGTGTGAAACGTAGTGATAACAGGCATGGTTAGCCCGCGAAGCAGGGTCAGAATGTAGTTACCGGCCGACCCGCCGTAGATGCCGTATTCGTGTTGCAGGCAAACGACTTCGGCATTCTTAGAATTGATGAACTCGGCGGCTTTACGGTACGCTTCCAGGTCATGCTGAAAAAAGTCGTACCGCACCTCATCGGGGTAGTCATACCCTTCGGTGGTATCGTTTACCGAAACAATCCAGGGCGTAGCTTCAGGTATATACCGGGCATACGACTGGTACATATCAGCTGTGAACGTAGCAATACCACACTGCCGGGGTAGATAATCACCAATGAAGGCTACGTTTTTGGGGTTTTGTTTTCGGGCCGACGTGGGTGCAGCGTTCATGGTCATAACTGGTTGAGTAGTGAGAGCTTGTAGATAAGTCAACATAGATTGGCCACCCCGTGTTTCAACACCTTATAGAGTGGCCCAAACGCGAAAAGCCAGCACGCGCGTGCTGGCTTTTCTGTAAAAAAGGTAAGTAAAGAGCTACTGGCTACTGTTTCAGCAGGCGGATTGTCTTTGTTTGGCTACCTGTCTGCACCTGGTAAATATATACGCCAGTGGGTAGGTTTGTTCCCTCCACGTCAACCTTGTACGTACCTGCGGGCTGAACCTCAGTTGGTGTGTGTTGCCGAAGCACAACCCCGCGCGAATCGGTCAGGGTATGCTTCACTGTGCTGCTTTCTGGAAGCTTATAATCAATAGTTGTCTGGTCCTGAAAGGGATTGGGCCAGGCTGATACAGTTAGATCTGAACCTGCTTCGGCCGATTGAAGCGATACCGGAGCGATGGTTGCCAAAAAAACGGAACCTGCCCGCGCTTCGAAACCAGGTTGTAACAACACCGCTTTGCCGGCGGTGTACGTGGCTACTGCCGAACGTTCCACTACATTTTTGGCCTCGATCTGCTCAACAGCCTGCACTTCGATTGGTGCGTTTGCCCTTACTGCGTTAACAACCAATGCTGAGTTCGTTGCCGCTACCGGCCGGACTGCAATATTCTGTGCCTGCGCAACTACGCCAGCAAAACAAAAAGAAATAATAAGTAGCGTCTGTTTCATGGAAGCCGATCGTTTTCACAAGTTTACATAATTCCGGGCAATAGTTGGGCCAATATGCTGGAAATAGCGTGCCGTATGGTAAACGATTTTCAGAAGATGGGGTTATTTTCAAAGAGTCAATGGCCCCGTGCACTTAATCATGAAAGTCGAACACATCCGTGAACAACTCCATCTGCTCATCGAAGAGGTAGATGACATCTACGTACTCAACGGCTTATACCGGAACCTCTTGGCCGATAAACGGCAGCGTGAGGCCTACGAAGAACAGATTCGGAAAACGAAGCCGAAAAAAAAAGGTGACTAACTAGAGTTGTTAATCACCTTCAGTAATCATTCTTTCTCACCTTCAATTTCGGTGACTAGTTTGTCGTACCAAACTTGCCCGTAAGCACGAACAAGGGCTTCGCGGACAAATTTATAGACAGGTACGTTCAGCTCTTTGCCGAAACCACAGGCCGGGGCGCATATAGGCCACCGGTCATAGTTAAGAGCGTGATACTGTTCGTATTTGGTGACGCGGATGGGGTACAAATGGCACGAAATCGGCTTTTTCCAGTTGATCTTCCCATCGTTGTAAGCCGCTTCGATGCCGCATTTCAGAATGCCTTTTTCGTCGTAAATGGCGTACACGCACTCACGCCCGCCAACGGTAGTGGTCACATAGTCGCCGTCTTCGTCGGCTTCGTAAAGCCCCTGAGCCTCGATGGCCTGAATACCCGCTGCCGATAAATAGGGCTTCACTTCCGGGTACACTTCCCGCAGTTTTTCCAGCTCACTCCGCTCGAGCGGGGCACCGGCATCACCTTCTACGCAGCAGGCTCCTTTGCACTTGTCGAGGTTACAAACGAAAAACTGTTCAGCAATGTCGTCGCTGATGACGGTGTGGTCTATGAGAATCATGGGCGTTACTGGCTTACTTTCAACTTCTGACCCTCTTTCACACCCAAATCACGCAAATCGTTCCATTGCAGCAATTGCTCGATGGTGACGCCGTAGGTCTTTGAAATACGGTATAAGGTTTCGCCTTTGGCCACCACATGGTACGTCGTCTCCACAACAGGGGGAGCCACCGTTGCGGGTGGAATGGGCGAGTTGGACCGGGGCTCGCTGGCCGGAATTGGTGCGGTAACCGGCTGACCGGTTGGGTAACCTGCCGGAATATTAGCCACGGTCAGCGTTTGACCAACAGATAGTTTGCCTTCCAGCGTCAGGTTGTTGGCCGCCAGTAACTCATCTACAGTTATGCCGTAGTAGCGCGAGAGGCTGTAGTACGTTTGACCGGCTTCAATGGTGTGCTTCATGGTTCGGCCTTTGCCTGTAGCAGGAGCAGAGCTGGTGGTCATGGGCGGCATTGGTGGAACACTACCGGGCTTGTTGCGTGGAATGGGTGTAAGCTCTCCCGATTGTTGGGGCTGTTGGGTTGGCTGAGCTGTGGCAACTGGCCGACTGGCAACCGGATCCGGCGTTTCGGGGAACGTACCTGAAACCTGTCGGGCGGGTGTGGTGCGTTCGCGCACGGTTTCGCCTTCAGAACGCACAATGATGGTTCGTTGGGGCGACCCCGCATCTTTAGGCGCAGCCACCGGCACTTCCACAGTCTCGCCCGGATTAGCCCGATCGGGTGTTGTCACCGTGGTTACGGTTGGTGTAGGGGCTGCTGCCGCAGTAGCCGATTGGGTAGCTGGCTTGGGTGCTGTACGCGTGGGAGCAGGGTTTACCGGCTCGTCGGGTACGGTCGAAGGGGTGGCGTTGCCCAGCAATTTAGGCTGGTATCGTTTCCGTTCCGACGCATTGCGGGGAATGTTATTGGCGGTTTGCGGATCAGCCAATTCGTCGCGACCGGGCCGCTCAACAACGGGGCGGTTCGATGGCGTGGCGGGTGAATTGTCGTAGACGGGTGGCGTGGGAGAGGTGATGATCTCGATCGGCGTTTTAGACGGGCGTCGTTCACGCAACCACAACACCCGGCCAACCTGTAATTTCTGAACCCGGTCCATGCGGTTGAAACGCAACAGTTTTTTCAGCCGCAGGGCATAGCGTTGCGAAATGCCGCGCATGGTTTCGTCGGTACGGGCCGTATGGAAAGGCACCAGTGCTTTTTTGCGTTTCTTGGCCAGGTAATACACTTCACCGGCCGTGATGGCGTCGCGCTCGCCCATGTCATTGAACCGCAGAAAACTGGCCAGACTGATTTTGGCTTTCCGGGCCAGCGATCCCGCATTATCGCCAGCCTGCGCCTGAATACCGGGCAGGCCATTGATCTCATATAAAATCGGGTCGGTGGCCGAGTTGGTCGCCAGAGTCACGCGCTTCAGCACCGGGAAGCCGATGTCATCGGTAGCTACGGCCGTTACCGGCTTGTCGGTTGTTTGGGCAATGCGCTGTCGCAGATCGTTGATTTGCCCGTTCGGAGTAGGAATAGCCACCACATAGGGCTTATCGATGGGTACGTGGTCGATCAGCAGCCAGCGGTTATAGGTACGTATGTCGTTGGCGTTCAGGTTCAATGTATTGGCAATTTCATCAATGGTTTTCCCGGCACCACCCGAATACTCGACCAGCGAAAAAGTGTTGACGGGCTGATACGTTCTGATGGCGTATTCTACGGCTAGCTTGTGCGCAAAAAAGCGCAACATGTAGCGGTCGGTGCGGCTATCGAGTGTAATATCCTTCGCATTGGCCCAATCGGGCGAAACAATTTTGCTGATGCCACCGGTGCCCAGATAGAACGAAAATAAAGCCGATAACCAGTTGTTATACATGCCATTGCTTCGGCGCAGGTAACGGGTGGCAGCAGCGGTCGAGGACGAAATATTTTTCCGTTCGTCTACTTCTCCGTTCACCAGCATGCCATAATCCTGTGCCGTTTCGCGCTTGAATTGCCAGAACCCAACCGCCTGCGACGATGATACGGCGTCGGGAGTCAGCGAACTTTCCTGAAGCGCCAGGTACTTGAAATCGGTGGGTATGCCGTTACTCAGTAGTATGGTTTCAATGATAGGGAAATAAAGCAGGGCGCGGTCTAGCTTGGCATTCCAGTATTGCCGGTTGCTCATCAGTGCATTGATGTCCTGCTGAATCAACCGACGGGCATCGGGTTGAAAACGCACGGTTAAATCAGCGAAGGTAAGCTGATCCGGTACCGTTGGCGTGGGGAGGGGCTGACCGGTTACGGGCAACACAAACCATAGCAGAAAAAAGGTCAGGATGTGTTTCATATGTTATAGTTTGCGAGCAATAAGCACGCCATCGCGCACAGGTAATAGCAGATTCTCGACGCGAGTATCCTGGTGAATTTTCTGATTAAAAGCGATCACTGCCTGCGTGTCGCGGTCGGATGGTTTCACGGTTTCTACCACTTTCCCGCTCCAAAGTACATTATCAGACAAAATGAATCCGCCGGGCCGGACTTTATCGAACACTAAATCGTAATACAGGCCATAATTCTCTTTATCGGCATCGATAAAAACCAGGTCAAACTCTTCGTTCAGCGTTGGAATAAGGTCGCTGGCATGGCCAATAAGCAGGTCAATTTGCTCACTGTAAGGCGATTCATTCCAGTACCGACGGGCTATCGATTCCAGTTCCTCGTTTTTGTCGATGGTAATTACTCGTCCACCTTTGGCCAGCCCTTCGGCCAGGCAAAGTGCCGAATAACCGGTATATGTGCCAATTTCGAGCACGCGCCGGGGCCGAATCATGTGCGACAGCATGGCCAGAAGTCGCCCCTGCAAATGGCCCGATAGCATGCGCGGATGCAGGATATGAGCGTAGGTGTCGCGGTTAAGCCGCTGTAAAACACTGCTTTCGGGCGAGGTGTGAGCGTCGGCATAATCGGAAATATCGGTAGGCAGAAAGTTCATTCAGTACACAGTAACAGCAATGATTGACTATAAAAGTACGGCTTTCTCCAAAAACGGCCGAAACGCAGTGAGACGTATACGTTGATGGAAACGAACTCGCCAGAAATGGACGATTTTGCGGTCATCAGCGTCACGACTCACGGCTTTTTTGTGTCGATAACGATCGTTACCGGTCCATCATTGACCAGTGATACCTGCATATCCGCCCCAAATTCACCGGTTTGTATGGGGTGCCCCAATGCCGTAGAAAGTTGATTGATCATCTGCTCATAAAGCGGAACAGCTACTTCAGGTCGTGCTGCTTCGATAAAACTAGGTCGATTCCCTTTCCTGGTTTCGGCATGCAGCGTAAACTGACTGATCAGCAAGATGCTGCCACCTACCGCCGCGAGGTCGAGGTTCATTTTATCTGCTTCATCGTTGAAGATGCGCATACCGGCAATTTTCTTCGCCAGCCACACCACATCGGCCGGGGTATCGGTATGGGTTACGCCAAGCAGAACCAGAAACCCCCGCTGAATCTGACCGCGTACCTGCCCCTCGATCCGAACAGATGCTTCAGAAACCCGTTGTACAACAGCAATCATAGTTAAACGTCATTTGCTTTGCATAAATGACAAAATTACCCACCCGCTGGTCCATTTCGGTGAAATCAGCTATCATTATCATTATTTCGGCCCTGTCACCCCACTTAACTGCTTATGGCTACTCTTGCCGACCTTCGCGTTTTCCCTCAGTTCCAGCACGTACCTGACGAGCAATTGACGTGGCTACTCGAGCGGGTCGAGGTGGCTGATTTGCCCAAAGGCCACGTCATTTACGAAGCCGAAAAACCCGTCGATTCATTGCGGCTATTGCTGGAAGGGCAGATCAACATAAGCGGTCAGGCCTCAGAAGACCTGATCACGTACTTAGCTCCGGCGGTATTGGGGTTGCTGCCTTACTCGCGCATGGCCGAAGCCCGTTTCCCGATTGTGGCCGAAACGGCCGTGCGTACGCTGGCTCTGCACCGCGATCATTTGCGCGAGATGACCAGTACGTGTTACGAGTTAACCGAGGCGTTTGTGCAGCAGATGACCGATCGGGTGCGCACGTTTGCCCATCAGGTGCAACAGGAAGAAAAAATGGCTTCACTCGGTCGTTTATCAGCCGGATTGGCGCATGAACTGAATAACCCCGTTGCGGCCATTGTGCGAAATGCCGAAGCGCTGAAAACACACATGCGCGCCACTCCCGAACGGTTCAAAGTCATTATGCGCATGGCCATGACCGACGAGCAGACCGATCTTATCGACGAATGGCTGTTTGAGAAGCTCGATAACAAAACAAAACCCCTTTCACTGCTGGAACGAAGCAGTCTGGAAGATGACCTGACCGATTGGCTCGACGAACATAACGTACCTGAGGGGGCCGATCTGGCTAGTTCGCTGGCCGGTTTTAACTTTTCGGAAGATGATCTCGATACCATTCTCGAACAGGTGGGCGAGGCAAATCTGGCGGGTGTGCTGGAATGGGTCAGCAATAATTTGGTCACCGAAAAACTGGTGGTCGATATTGGAGAGGCATCGAGCCGGATGGCTACGCTGGTGGCTTCGATCAAATCATACACCCACATGGATCGGGGTTCGGGTAAAGAACTGGTGAATCTGGCCGAAGGGATTCGCAGTACGCTCACATTGCTGGGCCATAAGGTGCGCGCCAAAAACGTCACTGTCACCGTTGATGTACCCAACGACCTGCCTGAACTCTGTGGCTGGCCCGGTGAACTCAATCAGGTATGGACCAATTTGATTGACAACTCCCTCGACGCGCTACCCGAAAAAGGGGGCACCCTCACTATTCGCTGTTACCTCGACAGTGAAAAATTTCTGTACACCACCTTCACCGATAACGGATCGGGTATTCCGGACGCCATTCAGCAGAAAATATTTGAACCGTTTTTTACGACCAAAGGCGTTGGCAAAGGCTCAGGCCTGGGCCTCGATATTGTTCAGGGTGTAATCAAACACCACAACGGCAGCATAAAAGTCCAATCGAAACCGGGCGAAACAACGTTTACGGTCTGTTTACCGATTGAATAGCGTTTCGGGTTTGGGGTTTGACGTTTGACGTTGCGCTGCTATTTCACCGCTGTATTACTAGCAGCGCAACATCAAACGTCAAACCCCAAACCCGAAACATTATTTCACTACAACTCCTCCCTTCATCACCATACGTACCTGACGAATGGCCGTGATCTGGCGGGTTGGGTCGCCTTCTACGGCGACCATATCGGCTAGTAAACCGGCTTTGATACGCCCCCGGTCAGCCAGGTGGAACACATCGGCGTTGACGGAAGTAGCCGAGCGCAGAACGTCGATCGGGGCCATGCCGTACTCGACCATTAGTTCGAGTTCGCGGGCATTTTCGCCATGGGGGAAAACGCCTACATCGCCTCCGGCGCAGATAGTAACGCCCGCTTTCAGTGCCTGCCGGAAGGTTTCGCGTTTCTGGGTGATTCGGGCTGGCTCAGGTACGTTCGCCTCTTTTTTCCAGCCCCGGTATTGCGAAACGGCATCACCGGCGGCAATGGTGGGGCAAAGCGCTGTGCCGTACTGTTTCATCAGCGCAAAAATTTCGGGTGTACCAGCATCACCATGCTCCAGGGTTTCGCAGCCCGCCAGAATAGCCCGCCGCATGCCTTCGGCTGTGCCCGCATGGGCCACCACGCCGCGGCCGCTGCTTTTTGCAACTTCCACAATCAGCTTTAACTCGTCGATCGTGTAGGTGGGGCGGGCATCGGCCATGAGGCCCCACCGGTAGTCGGCGTATACTTTTATGACGTCGGCCCCTTTGCCAATCTGCTGGCGCACCGCCCGAATAAGCTGGTCATGTCCGTCGGCTTCTTCGGCACCTTGGGGTACGTTGATGTCGGGGCTAAATCCTTTGGGCGCGTAACTTCCAGTGGCAATCAAAGCACGGGTAGCTACAATCATCCGGGGGCCGGGAATAATGCCCTGATTAATTGCTTGCTTCAAGCCAACATCGTCGTAGTCAGCCCCTTCTGTGCCCAGATCACGCACGGTGGTAAAACCGGCGCGCAGGGTTTTTTCGGCATGAACGGTTGCCCGCGCTACCCGCAACGAACGGGCTTCGCGCAGTACCTGATCGTCCCAGGGCGTTTCGTTGTAAGGATGCAGCAGTAAATGCGAATGCCCTTCGATTAGCCCCGGCAGCAGCGTTGTATTGGGCAGGTCAAGTACAGTGGCAGGTACGTTGCTCGCGCCCGTTAAACCCGCTACCGGGCCAACCGCCTCGATCTTATCGCCACGTACCCGCACGGCCCAGCCTTCGTGCATGGTTTCGCCATCGAACACGCGGGCCGGGCGTAGCAGGGTAACGGGCTGCGCTAGGGCTGGCAGTAGAAAAAACAGGAGCAGAAATGTATAGCAGAAGCGCATAGGGGGGGATTTTAACGACACATTGTCTTCCGTCCAAGATACGCCACAGCGGGCACAATGCGATTATCGCGGCTTTGCCCGCTCATACTGAACCGGCCAGGGCAGATCGTCGCCCAGATGGGTGGCGGCATGAAGTGGAAAATAAGCATCGCGTAGAAATTCGCGGGCCAGAAAAATCAGATCGGCCTGCCCATTGGCCAGAATCGCCTCGGCTTGGTCGGCGTCAGTAATCAGCCCAACGGCACCGGTCATCACGCTGGTTTCCTGCTTGATCCGTTCGGCAAATGAAACCTGATAGCCCGGTTCGTTCGGAATGTTGGCCTTGGGTACGTTGCCGCCCGTTGAACAGTCGATCAGATCAACGCCCTGTTTCTCCAGTAAGGCAGCCAATGCCACCGAATCAGTAGCCGTCCAGCCGCCTTCCGTCCAATCGGTAGCCGAAATGCGCACGAAGAGCGGGTATTCAGCGGGCCATATAGCCCGAACGTCGTCAACGATTTCGACCAAAAAACGGACCCGATTCTCGAATGAACCGCCATATTCGTCGGTTCGCTGATTGCTCAGGGGCGACAAGAACTGGTGCAGTAAATAGCCATGCGCCGCGTGAATTTCGGCCACCACAAACCCGGCCTGCAACGACCGTTCGGCGGCGGTTTTAAAATCAGCCCGTACTTTTTCGAGGCCAGCCCGGTCAAGCTCCGTGGGCGTTGGTTCATCAGGCGTAAAGGGTGAGGCACTGGGGGCTACGGTCTGCCAGCCGCTTGGTTCATCGGGCGCAATAGATTTGCCGCCTTCCCACGGCCGGTTATGACTGGCTTTCCGACCGGCGTGGGCGAGCTGAATGCCTGGTACCGATCCGTTGGTGGTGATAAAATCGGTGATGCGTTTCAGAACAGGTACGTGCTCATCGCTCCAGATGCCCAGGTCGTACGGAGTGATGCGGCCTTCCGGCGAAACAGCGGCGGCTTCAGTAATGATCAGCCCCGCGCCGCCCACAGCCCGGCTACCCAGATGAACCAGATGCCAGTCGTTGGCAAAGCCGTCGACGCTGGAATATTGGCACATGGGCGATACGACAAGGCGATTTTTGAGTTTAACGCCACGCAGCGTCAGCGGTGATAACAGAATGGACATAACGGTTGTATTTATTACCATTAACATAAAGTGAGCCCGAACGTTTGGGGAGAGGATGCCAAATGCTTAACTAGCAATGTCAGAATTAACTGGCTGCCCCTTTAGCCTTCTATTCGTATCTGCATGACTTTCCGCGACTTATTCAATTACGCTGCTGCCTACCCCGGCCTGTTTATTCTGTTTCTACTGGCTATTCCGGTGCTGGCATTTGTTGTGAATATACTGGCAGGAGAAACGGCGGAAGAAATCTGGCAATGGCGTTACCTGTATGCTGGTCTGGTCTATGCTGCCTGTATTCCCGGCATGTTTGCCGTTACGCTGAATATCTATTTATTTCTGTTCGAACGACAAAGTATCTGGGCCATGAACCTAGTGTTACAACTGGTACCGATTGCCACAATGGTAGCCACCCTAATGCTTGTTCGACGTAAACTTCCGTTTCAATACGTACCTGGCTTTGGTCGATTATCCAGTTTTTTGACGCTTATAGCGGCGTTGATCGGTATTTTATGGTTTGTTGATCGACTGCGGTTGGTTGCCTTCACCTACGTGCCTTTCAGTTATATTGTTATTGGCTTTGTGGCGCTGTTGCTCATTATTCGCTTCGCCTGGAGCCGTATTTTTTAAGACAACTGTTATGAAACTACCTATTCTGCTTGCCATTGATGATGATGAACAGGTGCTTGAAGCACTCCGCCGCGACCTGCGAGCGCATTATCGGAAGGAGTACCGGATTTTGACAACGTCATCGGCCCGCGAGGCACTGGAATCACTGGGCGAACTGAAAAAACGGGGGGAGACCGTAGCCTTGCTGTTGTCGGATCAGAAGATGCCCAATATGCTGGGTGTCGATTTTCTGCGCGAAGCCCGGCTCATTTTTCCCGACGCTAAAAAAGCCCTGCTCACGGCCTATTCCGACATCGACGCGGCAGTACGGGCTATCAACGAAGTTCAGCTCGATTACTATATCACCAAGCCCTGGAGCCCGCCCGAAGAGA
The DNA here is from genome assembly GCF_041321135.1 of Fibrella aquatica. Classification (NCBI taxonomy): domain Bacteria; kingdom Pseudomonadati; phylum Bacteroidota; class Cytophagia; order Cytophagales; family Spirosomataceae; genus Fibrella; species Fibrella aquatica. The sequence continues at coordinate 505,706 of NZ_JBGGWF010000001.1, forward strand.
AACTGTATCCCATTCTCGATGGTCTGCTGTCTGACTGGAAATTTAAATACATCCCCGATTACGTAGGGCTCAGATTAGTTGGTTATCAGTTTTCGCCCTTATCACACGTGCTGAAAGATTTCCTGGCGGGCAACCTATTTCCGTATCTCTGGCTCAATGTGGAAGCTGACGAGCGGGGAAATCAACTGCTTGAGTTGCATGGGTTGACTACAGCCGACCTACCCGTCGTGGTTTTTGAAGATGGGTCTATTCTGAAACAGCCTTCTATTCAGGAAGTAGGCGAGAAGTTGGGGCTGAGTCCCAAGGCGGAGGGTGATCTATATGATTTAGCCATTATTGGTGCGGGTCCGGCTGGCCTGGCGGCGGCGGTCTATGGCGGTTCGGAAGGGTTACGGACCATTCTCATCGACAAGCGTGCGCCGGGTGGGCAGGCAGGTACGTCATCACGGATTGAGAATTACCTGGGTTTCCCGAACGGACTAAGCGGATCAGAATTAACGCAGCGGGCCATTACGCAGGCTAAGCGGTTTGGCGTTGAATTTCTGGCTCCGCAGGAAGTCAACGAAATTCAGTCGGAAGGGCAGTATAAGCGCATCAAAATGGCCGATGGGAGCGAACTGACGGCGCGGGCTATTCTGCTGAGCACAGGCGTTTCGTACCGAAAACTAGCCAACGATAGCCTCGATAAGTTTACCGGCGGCGGCGTGTATTACGGCGCGGCTACTACGGAGGCCTATGCGTTTAAAGGGCAGCCGGTCTACATCATCGGCGGTGGAAACTCGGCGGGGCAGGGGGCTATGTACTTGTCGCGCACGGCTTCGGAGGTGTTCATCTGCATCCATCGCCAAAGTCTATCCGAAACTATGTCGCAGTACCTGATCGATCAGATTGAGCGGACGCCCAACATCAAGGTGTTGCCTTGCACAGAGATTATTGAGGGAAAAGGAGGCGAAAAACTGGAATCGCTGGTGATTGAGGATATGGATACCAATGAACGCCGCGAAGCCCCGGCGGCGGCGGTATTCATCTTCATCGGCGCCAAACCGCTCACCGACTGGATCGAGATGGATATTATCCGCGACGAGAAAGGATTTATTCAGACCGGCCGGGATCTGATCAATCACGCTCGCTACCGCGACATCTGGAAGCAAAAACGCGAACCGTACCTGCTGGAAACCTGTAGTCCCGGTATTTTCGCAGCGGGCGATGTACGTTCCGGCGCCATGGCTCGCGTAGCCTCGGCCGTTGGCGAAGGCGCCATGGCTGTCAGCTTCGTACATAAATACCTGGCCGATAGCTGAGCAGTGGTTGTTGGTACAGGTACGTGATATCGTTTAAGCAGGCCAGAAGTTGTAGAAAACAAACAGGCCAAGAATAGCTAGTAGGCCCACCGCAAGCCTAGTAAGCGCTGGTCGAGTTTGGTCTTTTCCAAGAAGCTGAATCCGTTTATAGTTTATGAAAAGCAGCACCAGAACTATAGGTGCAATAAACCAGGCTGTTACCAACTGGTAGCCAAACATGCCAATCATGAGGATGACAAACATGAAAGCGGCCAGATAATCGTAGAATTTTTTGCTTTCTGTATTCATCTTACAATGAGTGAAGCTCTAAAAAATGGAAGATATGTATGTCAAGGTCCAAGTCAAAAAAGCGACAGGCATTTCTGGCCTTTGGGCGTAAAAAAAGCTCTGCTGATATAGCAGAGCTTTTCTATATGGTACTATGCGGAGCAACGCTCCGCCCAACAGGCTTTAATAGAACTTAGCGCGGCGGTCGGTGATTTTCGCGGCCTCTTTGATGGCTTCGTTCACGTAAACCGTAGTACGCTGACCCTGATTCTGGAGAATCGATGTTTTGTACATCGCGTAATCAGCTACGCTTGGAGCGGGGGAGATGCGCGTTGGCTCAACAATCAGTACGCCGCCTTCACCTGCAAATGGCTTCGAACGTTTTCCTGCCTTGAGGCCAAAAGCACGGCCTAACGCTACAGGATCAACACCGGCGCTGCGCATGAAGCCCGTTGCGAGGTTGATGTCTTCAGCTGTTTCAACGATAGCACCGGCACCATATTTCTGGGCAATGCTTTCGAGCGAACCGGCTGGCGTACCCAATTTGGCCAGAATCTGCTCTGCTTTCTTCTGGTTACGTACCTTGGCAGTTAGTTCAGCGCGGTAATCTTCGGCCTTCACATTGTCTTTATCCGTGCTTCCTGTCAAAACAGCCACTACGTATTGGTCGCCCACCTGGAACGGCTCCGATACGCTGTTTTTGTCTGTCTTATCATCAAAAGCCCAACGCACAATAGCACGGGCATCGGTCAGCGCGTTAATGTTCGACGCGGTTTCGGGAATACGGTCGGCGTTGGCAATAACCAGCGATTTATCCTTCTTGGCATTTTCGTCAAATGCTTCCTTCGTCTTGCTGTCGGCCGCAAACTGACTGGCCTTCTGGTAGGCTTCGTTCGTAGTGGCTTCGCTTGGGGTAATGGTTTTGCCAATACCGGCAACGCGGTACAACTGATTGGTTTTAGGCTCGGTGATTTTGATGATGTGATAGCCGAAATCGGTTTCAACAACACGTGGAATCAAACCTGAACCAGCAAATCCGAAAATGGCTGACTCGAACGGTTTTACCATCCGGCCATCATTTTTGAAGTAACCCAGGTCACCGCCCTGCTGAGCAGAACCGTCTTCGCTGTTGCTTTGTGCCAGTGCCTCAAAATTGGCACCACCCTGAATCTGCTTCAGCAGACTTTCGGCCCGCTGACGAGCTTGTGATTTAGCCGAATCTGTTTGAGCGGTTGCCCGAATCAGGATGTGGCTCGCCCGAATAGTAAAGCTTGTGTCTTTCTTGGTACCGCCGTATTTGTAGATGAAATACGTGTTGCCTTCTTTGAAAGGACCATACACACCACCCGGCGTGAACGTAGGTACCGCCGCCCGCAGTTGCTCAGGCATTTCGCCAGCCGTGAGGTAAAGCGGAACAGGTATGTCGCTGTTTTGACGGGCAAACGTTGAATCGTTCTTAGCACCACCAAGTCCACGAGCCAGCGTTTTGATTTCGTTATACAACGATGCGCTGTCCTCTTTCGATGGGTTCACCGCAAACGATACGTACTGGATCGAACGAGTGTCGGCGCCAGGATATTCATCTTTGTGCTTGCTCAGGTAATCGCTCAGTTCCGAGTCGGTTACTTTCACGGTCGTGTCGTTGACCGAGTAATACGGCACGAACAGGAACTTCACGTCGGCTTTGGTATTCTGAGCCTGGTATTCTTTCTGTGCCTCGGCGGTGGTGGCGTAGGTCGACAGGCGCATCAGGTTGTCGAACTTCTCGCGGAGACGGTTAACACTGATTTGCTGTTCAAACGAAGCCCACTGTGCCTGTTGAGCAGGTGGTACGTTGCGCAACCCTTTCAGGTACTGAACAACTTGACCTTTATCGAAAACACCGGTCGACGGGTTTGTAAAGGCCTGCCGAACTTCAGGGCTAACGTTATTGCCCTGTACCATATCCACGAGTTCTTCGGGCGACACAGTCAGGCCAAGCTTATCGAATTCTTTCTGATAGGCGGTTTCAAAAATGAGTTGATTCCAGGCCTGTTCCCGAATCTGAGTCATTTCCTGTTCTCCCGGTGCACGGCCCGTTTGCTGCTCATACTGAGCACGGACCTGCTCTACTTTTGCCTGGAAATCTTGATTATCAATGGTTCGACCATCGATTGTTCCGATTTCCTGGTTGTTGTTGCCGAACAGCGAACTTCCGCCGCCCAGCAAATCGCTCCCCACAATGAACAGAATCAAGCTAACGGCGATTACGCCTACTGCTAATCCGGAGCGTTCACGGATTTTGTTAATTAATGACATCTCGGTTTATACACGAATTTAGCCCGCAAAATAACAATCTTTCCTGCAGGGATACAAGAATAGGGCCAAAAACGGGGAGACTTTAACGAAGAATCAACAATGGGGTATAAACAGGATTTCAATATTAGGTAACGTATTGACAAACAGTCAGTACGTTCTCGTTAGTTTGCTTCATTGATTGCAAAGCCATCCATTTTCAGCACGGTGAAGCGGGCAAATAGCTCTTCTGAGTACCATTTTCGTTGCCGGGTTTTTTTTACAATCTCCCGATGGCCGCTCTGCCGATAGGCGAATTGGTCTACCAGCGCCGCATTTCGCCACACGCTGATCGTGCATTGTTGCACTAGGGGTTTTTCGCCGGCACCAAGCGCCATCAGTAGATTATCGCCCTGCTCGTCAATACGTTTACGGGCTTCAGGTACGTTTCGCCAAAAGTCGATGAGCGCACCGGTCCTGATGCTGGCCCTGGTTAGAACGGCAATAGGTCGGTCTGCCTGATTGAGGGTATTGGGTACGTTGCTGTCGGGTACGTTGTTGACGGATTTGAATGGATCGATCCCATCCCATAACCCCTGCGATTTGATGGGTTGTAGGTAAAGTGTACCGGTTTGTCGTCGGGCCTGATCAGTGCTGACGGGTAAAAACGGTTGCCATTGCTCAGACGCAAAAAAAGTATGGGCTTGCGCTTCGTCTTCCCACACGCCGATGAAGATATACCGGGAAAAATCGGGCCACAGGCCGAAGTTCTTCCCAGTGCCCATCATCTTCTGAAAAAGCAGACCTGGTATGTTGAATGGGTTCATGAGCCATCGACCCATGTTGGCAAAAGCCCGGTAGCGTTGACCAGGTGCAAAATTCAGTACGGTTACGGTAACAATCGACATGGAAGGTAAATAGAGATCAGGCTCGGCATGTAAACATCAAATAGACGCTGACGGTTTGTCGTGCTTTCAATGATCGGCTACCTTTGACCTACGCGTCAGCAACTACACGTAGGCCAATTCTACCAGCCACCTTTTCCACTTATGAAGCTACTTCGTTTTACTTTTCTGTTCTTTTTAACAATCAGCACAGCGTTGGCGCAAACACCGCCGCGCACACTGACGTGGCAATTCCCACTGCCTCGCCCCCATACGGGTGTGTTGCTGGGTAACGGTACGCAGGGAATCATGGTGTGGGGCGGTGGACGAACGCTGCACTTCACCATTAGCCGAACGGGCTTCTGGGATCACCGGGGTGGAGTGGATTTCAATACCAAAATAACCTACGCTGACCTGAAAGCGAAACTTCAGTCGGGCGACAAAGCCGCCATCGACGCGGCGTTTGCGGCTCCCAAACTGGAAAAACCGTCACTGGGTCACCCGCAGCAACTTGGTGGTGGCCGACTTGATGTGACGTTGCCCGAAGGCTGGGTTGTTCTGTACGGCAATCTGTTTACAGACCGGGGTCTGTTACAACTCATTGTGCGCGACCCGCAGCAGGTAAGCCATGTCATGAACGTTCGGCAGGCGGCGAGTCTGGAGGTGACTGAACTGGAGATTCCGAAAGACCTGCGGGGTAAACTGAATTTCAAACTCATTCCACACTACACATTTGTGGCTGAGGCCTTGCGGGCGGCAAGTATTGAAGAGCCGCAGTGGGTGCTGAAAGACAATAACGGTAAAGGCGCCTTCATTCAGCCCCTGCCTGAAGACGATCCATTGCTGGTTGGCTACGACCTTGTTAACGAGCAACACCTGTATATACAAACCAGCAACCTGTATTATAACCGAAAAACCCGCCGCTTCGATTACCCGGCCATGCAGGCGCTGCTCGACCGGGCTCCGTCGGCCGTAGCTAGTGCCGACACGTTTTGGCGGAGTTATTACAACGTAGTCCCCCGCATTGCCCTGCCCGACCCGCTGTTGCAGGAAATTATTGATTACGGCCTCTACAAACAGGCTTGCGCTACGTCGCCCAATGGGCTTGCCTGTACGCTACAGGGGCCGTTTATGGAAGACTACCAGTTGCCGCCCTGGAGCAACGACTACCATTTCAACATCAACGTGCAGATGATTTACACACCGGCGCTGGCTACCAATCGGTTGGCCAATTTCCGGCCGTTGTGGAAAATGATCGGGGGCTGGATGCCGCAGTTGCAGAAAAACGGGGAAGCGTTTTTTGGTCGAAAAGGGGCACTCATGTTGCCTCATGCTGTCGATGACCGGTGCCACGTGGTAGGTACATTCTGGACCGGCACCGTCGATCATGCCTGTACGGCCTGGATGGCTATGATGGCCTGGCAGAATTACCGCTACGGCCTAGAACAACCCGATGCGCCTCAGCTACTAAGTCAAACGGCCTGGCCGCTGCTGAACGGTGCTTTTGAAGGCTATTTTGCCATGCTGGAAGAAGTATCGACCAGCAACGGGGTCAAGAAATACAGTTTGCCGGTGTCGGTAAGTCCCGAATACCGTGGCGCAGATATGAACGCCTGGGGGAGGGATGCGTCGTTTCAACTGGCAGCACTGCACCGTATCTGTCGTATTCTGCCACAGGCCGCTGCCGCGCTGGGCAAACCTGTTGATCCGCGCTGGGCCGATGTTGATAAGCGGTTGCCAGCCTACACCACGTTTAGCGGGAAGTTTGTGGATGAATGGAATCAGAGCAACGAGCGCATTGCTCTCTGGGAAGGGATGGATCTAATTGAAAGTCACCGCCATCACTCGCATCTGGGTGGCGTGTATCCGTTCGCAACGATCAATCTGAACGACCCTGCGGAACGAGAACTGGTCGACAACACCCTACAAGCCTGGCGCTATAAAGGCGCGGGCGGTTGGGCGGGGTGGTCAGTACCGTGGGCCTCAACGATCCTGAGCCGGATGGGCCAAACCGACGCTGCCATTAAGTGGCTACATTACTGGAAGGAAAACTACACCAACGAAGGGAGAGGCACGTTAAGCAACGCCAATACAAACGGCACCAGTCTGCTAGGTTCGCCCGACTGGGAACTGGAAAAACAGAATCGGGAAGTGATGCAGCTTGACGCGGGCTTTGGCGCGCTGAATGCTGTGCTTGAACTGCTCGTGCAAAGCCGAGACGATGGGATTTATGTATTACCCAATCGACCACGTACCTGGCAAAATCTAAGCTTCGACGATGTTCGGACAGATGGCTCGTTCCTGATCGGTGCCACTGTGAAGGAGGGAACTGTAACAGAGGTGCGGGTGAAGAGTTTGGCTGGCGGAAAACTAACGCTGATCCACCCGTTCGGGAAAAAGGTCAGCGTCAATGGCCAACCGCTGGAATCTGAGCAACTGGTCCGCGATTGTAAACCCGGCGAGGTACTATTGCTCAAGCCACTGTAGGTTATTTTCTACAAAAGTGGGGATTGAAGAACAGTCCAAACGTTCAAAGTCCAGGGTTTAAAGTCGCTCTGCTAATCGGAGTAGCGACTTTAAACCCTGGACTTTGAACGTTTGGACTGTTCTATAGTCTAGTCGTCTTTTCCGTCTGGATCGACTTTGTCTTCGGCTTTATCGAACGCACGGCCGATTGATTTGCCAGCTTGTTTGAATCCACCTTTAATATCTTTCCAGGCGGCGGCTGTAGCGTTTTGTGCTTTGTCCATATCATCGCCTAGTTCTTTGCGTTCCTGCTCTAATTCAGCAAGTTGCTCCTTCGATTCGGCTTTTGCTTTCGCACCTTGGCGTTTGATGTCGGCCTGCATTTCGTCAATACGGGCATCTAGCTTACGCTGTTGCTCTTTCATACCGGCAACGGCTTCGTCGCGCTCGCGGCGGAAATCGGCAGCAGCCTCATCACCAGCGGCTTCTACTTTATCACCCGCCTCATTCATGCCTTCACGGGCATCGGCAGCAGCGTCTTTAGAATCGGCTTCAATAGCGTCGCCAGTACGCTCCATAGCGTCTTCCGTGCGCGATTCATTCTTGTTGTCAGAGCCACAGGCCTGGAACAAAGTCATTGACGTGGCCAACAGGCCAATGGTGAAGAGAGAGGCGAAGGATCTTGTGTGCTTTTTCATCGCGTTGTGTTCGTGTTTGGTTTAACGCAAAAGCAGTAGGCGAAGATCGTGCCAGCTATTAAGTCGATAGTCGATAGTCAGTAGTCGATAGTCGCGCTGCTACATGACCACTGTTAAATGTAGCAGCGCGACTATCGACTACTGACTATCGACTCATTTTATCTTTATCGCACATCCGATGGCTTTCGTCAGGGGCGTCACAACCGGTCTGCCCGACAGAAGGCTGGTTACGGCGTCGTCGACATAAGCGCGTTGCACGTTGGCGGCATCTTGGGGGCTGTCGTCTACGCTACCGATGTATTCAACGGTGAAGCGGTCGCCATTGCGTTTCAACACATATACCTGCGGGGTACGTGTTGCACCAAATGCTTTCGCTACCGACTGACTATCATCGAGCAGGTAAGGGAAGGTGTAGTTTTTGGTGCGGGCACGTACCTGCATCCGCTCAAAGCTGTCTTCTTCGTACAGGCTTGCATCGCTCGATAGAATGGCCATTACGGGAAAGCCCTGAGGCCCAAACTTGCGGTCTAGTGCCAGAATGCGGTCTTCATACGCCTTCGAGAACGGGCAGTGGTTGCTGGTAAAAACCACGATAACCCCCTTCTGATTCTTATAATCGGTCAGCGAGATAGTACGGCTATCTACGTTTTTCAACGCAAACGAAGCGGCCACATCACCCAGGGTATAGCCCGATGAGGAACGTTGTGCTAAAGCAGGAAACGAAGACACTCCCAGCAGAAGGGCCAACAGGTAGAATTTCATGGTGTTTTTGTTCACAACGGTTAGACAGCGAATAACGGGAAAGTATTAATAGGAGGCGTTTGTGGTTTGTAGTTTGAGGTTTGTGGTTGCGCTGCTTATTGGCCATCTCGTTAACCAAGCAGCGCAACTACAAACCTCAAACTACAAACCACAAACTTTTTCACAATTGCGCGGTCAGGGTTTTACCGGCTGGGTACGTTAGCTCGGAGATACGCCAGCGGCCGGCGGTTTGTATCAGATCAACGCGAACCTCGGCTGGTTTGCCCGCCAGCAGGTACGTTACATAAACAATGGCCCGCGACCCGCCAATGGCTGCTGGCTCAACCCAGATTTTGCTGACCTCGGCATCGAGTGCGTTGAAGAGCGGGTTTACCTTTGGCGCTTTATAGCCGGGCTGTGAGACCTTTTGCCAGATTTTATCAGCCACCGCCCGAGTGAAAAACTGGTCGATGAGTACGCCGTCTTTTGTCTCGCGAAACGGATTATCCGTTTTGTTGTGCTCGAAATAAAGCGCCCGCACCAGCCTATCGGCTGCCGAGCGGGGAGCGTCTGGGCCGGGCCGTTTCGTAAGCGCACCAGCACTATCGGCGGTAGCGGCCGATGAACCGGTGTTGGTCTGTGAGTCTGACTTCTTGGATTCGCAGGCGATGAGCACTGTGGATATGATGAAGGTGACCAGGAGAGAAGGTTTCATAAAGGATTTGTTTAGGAGTGGAAAGATAAAGAACGGTCGATAAGGTATTATAGCTCTGAGTAAGCTTCGACAAAAAAAGAACCCGCCCAGTTGCCTGAGCGGGTTGTATCATGAAAGGTGGAAAAATCGGAAAGCGTATATTACCAGCGGCGGCCGGTGGGTGGTGTCCAGTCGCGGTTTGAGTTACCCCGTCCCGATGCGTAGGCCCCCCGGTTATAAGATCGGTATTGTTCGTAGGCAAACAGGCGGCTGCGTTGGGCTGGCGACAGAGTTTCAATTACATCCTGGCTTTTCTGCCAGAGAATGCGCTGTTGTAAGGCCGGATTACGAGCCGCCTGACTCAGTTCGCGATCGTAATAATTCTCGACAATCAGGAGGTCTTTCTTCTGACGGCGAGTCAGGTCAACGATTTTATCGAGCTGCCGTAACTGGAAAAGATCCTGGCGGCGGTCATTATCGAATCGGCCACCCTGATTACCATAGCCGGGGCCGTTGTTGTAGCGTGGGTCAGGTGTATTATAAGGGCCACGGTCGTAGCGGGCGTTTGGTTGTTGAGCGAGCGTTGCTCCGCCTGTCATGGTTAACAGAATGGCGGCAAAAAGCAGGGGACTGTTCATTGTTATACTTGTTTAAAATGAGGTGAAACAGACAGGCAGATCGTTGCAACGGAATCTATGGATTAGAGACACACCGCTGTAGAAGGTTTAATGACTGCTAAAAAATTCTGCTCTTTACCCTATATACCACTCAAAAACACCCTTATTTGGGCCGTTTTCATTAATTCATTCAGTTTTTAAGTATTTTAATGAACTATATTGGAAAAATGTCGTTTTTTGTACGATGCTTCTTCTTTCAATTATGAGAGGCTACCACACTGTCTGACAAATTGCGCTCAGTTGATTACCAAGTACTCTTGTTTGCTTGCGTCTTTGGATCCCTGTTTTGCATCTTTTGTAGAAAAGTGTTTCTTTTAAGTTTTTCAATTTTTTATCGTTTACAATCATGCAAACAGGAGTAGTAAAATTCTTTAACGAGAGCAAAGGATTTGGTTTCATCGTCGATGACGAGTCAAAAAAAGACATCTTCGTACACATCACCGGCCTAAACGGCCTGACCATTCGTGAGAATGATCAAGTGTCATACGAAATCGTTGATGGCAAAAAAGGCCTCAACGCCGTTAACGTGAAGAAAATGTAGAGAGTATGGGGAAACCCACTCTGTATATGAATCATAAAAAACCCGCTCTGTCTCAGAGCGGGTTTTTTCATGGAGTTGCAGGTACGTTCACAGCTTTGCTACCTGCTGTGCTTTGGGCGTAAACCGCTCTACCGGCTGTTTCACCGGCTTTATCGATTTCAGGTACGTGTATATAGCGCCCAGATCCTGTTCGCTCATACCGGCATACATAGCCCAGGGCATCACTGAGTTGAAGCCGTCTTCGCCCACCGGTGTGTGACCCATATCAACATTTTCGTAGGCTTTGAACCGGGCAATGAATGCTTCTTTCGTATAAGCGGACAGCCCCGTTTGGTCGGGCGTAATATTCGCTGAGCGAACCGTACCACCGGGCATCGGAAATTCGCGCCCGCCCGCCATGTACATACCGGGCAACGGCTCTCCCTTATCATTGACGGGTGTATGGCAGTCATTACAACTGGCAAAACTGGTCAAGTAACGACCATAGGCCACTTCATCAGACGGGTCGGGCCGGGGGGTATGCTCATTTTTGCCCGGAATTGTGTTCAGAATGAAGTTCATTGGGAAGTCAGGTTCCGAAGCGGGAATAGCTTTGTTCTCGATCGGCTTCAACGACCGGATATACGCAATGATGGCCTCAACATCAGACCGGTCAGCCTGTCCGAAGCTCTTGTAGGGCATTACCGGAAACAGGGCATGCCCGTCGCGGCTTACTCCGGTGGTGATGGCCCGGTAAATTTCGCCGTCGCTCCACTCACCCAGGTGGGCGGGTGTAATGTTGGGGGCGTAAAAGTTTCCGGGGAATCCCCATTCGCGAATGAAGCCCTCACCACCTTTGCCTTCAGTTCCGGCAACCATTGGCCCGTTGAGTTTCGTCCAGTCGCGGGTGGAGTGGCAGTCGACGCAAACGGCTACGTGATGAGCCAGATAATGACCGCGCGCCAACTGTGCCGAGTCGGCCCGGATGGTTAGTTGGGGCGGCGGGCCAACATTGGGCAGGGCATACCGAACATACAGCATACCGGTTGCTGCCAGTATGACCAGCAGTAGCATAAGACCTCCCAATAAGCGTAGAATGAGTTTCATGACCAGAACAGGTTTAGTGATAATAGACTCAATACTAGCTATTTGTGATCTTTCTGGAGTGTATTATATCGTAGATGTACTTAAGATTTATTAGACGGTAGTCTGACCCCATACCTACCTTGTCGCAAGTCACTGCTTGTAGCGATTTTTTTCTTTCTTGGAAACGTGTTCAGGCCAGACTAGCTTGCGGGACATTACGTATCCACCACGCTCGTGATTTACTGTGCTTTTATAGATTATACCCAAGAGGTTGGTTTACCCCTGTGTAGTATGCTTGATAAAACATAACGAGCCTGAAGGGATCAGTGCTCAGGCAACTATCAATTTCCCCCGTGCCGAATCATGGGCTCTGGAAGCTGGGCTCAATGCACATATTATGCTGGGTGGGCGTGTTCATTTGCGTTACCAGTATGGGCGTTATCTAGGTCTGGCTCCCATTACAACCATCGGCATCGATTACCAGTCATCGCTGAATCCGGCAATCAATGCCGCTACCATCAGTAGCCGGGGAACGGGTTGGTTGCATACCGGTATGATCGCCTACCACTTTGGCAAACCTAATCCAGTTAGGCAACGGCGAGTGCGGGAAGAGTAGCAACGTACCTGTGTGCTAACGCATGCCGAGACGCAAGATTTTGCGTCTTTACTTGGCGGCGATGATGGCGATGGTGAGGCGGCTGATGCAGACGAGGCGGTCCTGTTCGTCGGTGATGCGAATGTCCCAGATGTGGGTGGTGCGCCCGATATGAATAGGCGTGCATTTGCCGTATACCCACCCCGAACTGACCGACCGAACATGGTTGGCGTTTATCTCCAGCCCTACGGCCCGCTGTGTGGCGGGGTCGTCGAGACGCAATACCGACGCAATGCTCCCCAGCGATTCGGCCAATACCACCGACGCGCCACCGTGCAAAATACCGAAGGGCTGATGGGTACGTTCATCCACCGGCATACGGCCCGTTACGTGGGCATCGGTTGCTTCGAGCAGTTCAATGCCGAGGTGGCCGACGATTGATTTTTTATTGAGGTCAATAAGATTGTCCAGTGATAGGGTAGACTTCATAATGCGCTGATTTATCCGTAATTTCGCGGCCAAATTAGGTTACCCGGGGGGTAACACCAACCGCTTTGGCACGTAAAGACATATATATAATTCGCCACGGTGAAACCGACTTCAATCGGAGAGGCGTTGTGCAGGGCAGTGGTGTCGATGCCGACCTGAACGACATGGGGCGAGCGCAGGCGATGGCCTTCTTCCAAGCCTATCAGCATGTAGCGTTTACGAAGATTTATACTTCCACGCTCATACGTACCTATCAAACCGTTGAGCCTTTTATCGAACTGGGCATCCCCTTCGAGAAATTGTCGGGTCTAAACGAAATTAGTTGGGGCGTTATGGAGGGCAAAATTCCAAATACCCTGGCCGATGATTATTTCCGAAACCTGATCGAAAACTGGTCGGCAGGAAATACGTCGATGCCCACCGAGCAGGGTGAAAGCCCTGAAGATGTGGTTGCCCGTCAACGCCCGGCCATAGAATACATTATGGCCCAGACCGACGAATCGCCGGTGTTGGTTGCCATGCACGGGCGGGCTATGCGGATTCTGCTCTCGTGGCTGCTTAACAAGCCTCTGGCCCGCATGGATGAATTTGAGCACAGTAATCTGTGCTTATACAAACTCACCTACCAATCGGAAACGGCCTCGTTTACACTAGATATAGCTAACGACACAGCGCATCTGCTGGCGGTGAATGCGTTCTGATAGTCTGGAAAGTCGGTAGTCGATAGTCTGGAAAGTCGTTTTTAGTGTTGCTTACGCCAGAGAATTGCTCACGCGTAAGCAACACTAAAAACGACTTTCCAGACTATCGACTACCGACTATCTACTTTCCAAACTAACGACTACCAACTTTTTCAACCGCTCATCCACGCATAGTGCGGTTTCCCACAAACCAGAGCATTTTCGGGCAATGTTGCGTAGTTTCGTTAGTAGACCACTTGCGGGTCTGCTTTCTTTTGCATGTCGAAACAACGGATATACTGGTTTTGCCAGATAGTCGGCTGGACGTTACTCATCATGGTTGATTTCATCATCTATTGGATCGATGATGGGTTTAAGCCGGAAATGTTCTACCTGGCCATCGCCGATATTATGCTGGGCATCAGCCTCACTCACCTCTATCGCCTCACGATTCAGCGGTGGAAATGGGTACGTTTGCCTTTTTTTCAGTTGGTGCCCCGTGTGCTGGCGTCGGTCATGGTGCTGGCTTTTATCATGTCGGTTATCAACGTACCCATCGATCTTGAACTGTTGCTGAATCAGCCATTACAGTTGCATGGGCTTTCGTTCTTCATGGCTACCATGGTGGGCTGGGTTAAAACCATGATGGCGTGGGTGCTGAGTTACACGGCTTACCATTACGTTGAACGTACCCGGCAAGCCGAAATCGAAAAGATTCTGCTGAAATCATCGATCCGGGAAACCGAAGCGAAGGTGCTTCGGTCGCAGTTGAACCCGCATTTTATGTTCAATGCCCTAAATAGTATTCGGGCGCTGGTTTATGAAAACCCGCAAAAAGCACAGCTAGGCATAACGCAGCTTTCCAATATTCTGCGCAACTCGTTGCTAGCCGATCGCCGCAAAACCGTTGAATTACGCGAAGAGATTAAAACTGTTCAGGACTATCTGGCCCTCGAGAAAGTTCGTTACGAAGAGCGCCTGGATAGCCGTGTCACCATTGATCCTCAGGCTAGTTACTGGCAAGTGCCTCCCATGATGTTGCAAACGCTGGTAGAGAATGCGATTAAACATGGCGTATCGAAGGCAGTAAATGGTGGATTTGTTGAGCTGGTTGGGCGCATTGTCACTGGCACGTCAGGTCGCGATGAACTACACATTCGTATCCGAAATACAGGTACGTTAGAGGCTGAATCAGGAGATAATCCGTCGTCGGGCGGTTTTGGGTTGAAGAACACGACGCAACGCCTCAATTTGCTTTACGGCTCTGAAGCCTATTTTACCATCGCGCAGGAAGCACCGGGCGTTGTGGTAGCCGATGTTCAGATTCCCCAACAGTCAGACAGTATTTTTAAACCAGACCACGAAACCATATATCAATGAACAGTTAACAGTTATCAGTAAACAGTTATCAACATACCCAGCTGACCAATCACTGATTTGGTTTGGGTAGATAGGTACGCTGATAACTGTTTACTAATAACTGTTACCTGTCCACTGTTCCTCATGAGAACCATTATCATCGATGACGAGCGGTTGGCCCGCAATGAACTGCGCCGCCTGCTCGAGAACTTTCCGAAGGTCGATATCGTAGGTGAAGCAGCCAATGCCGACGAAGCCCTACCAATGATCGACGAACTCCAACCCGATCTACTGTTTCTGGATATTCAGATGCCCGGTAAAAATGGGTTCGAACTATTACAGGCTATTGAAGGCAAAGCGCCTGAGGTGGTGTTTACAACCGCTTACGACGAGTATGCGATCAAGGCGTTTGAGTTCAACGCGCTCGATTACCTGCTAAAGCCCGTTGATCTGTCGCGGTTGAGCGAAGCAGTACATCGAGTTGAGGAAGAACTGCACCAGAACACGGTGGCTGAAAGGCCCGGTGCGGTTAAAGATCATAACAAACTGCTTGGTGAAGACGATCAGGTGTTCGTGAAAGACGGCGAGAAATGTTGGTTCGTGAAACTGGGCAAAGTTCGCCTTTTCGAGTCGATGGGAAACTACGTGCGCCTGTACTTCGACGATCAGAAGCCGTTGGTACTCAAGTCGCTTAATGCGCTGGAAGATCGTCTCGATCCGGCTACTTATTTCCGGGCCAACCGCAAGCACATTATTAACCTGCAATGGATCGATAAAATCGAGCCCTGGTTTAGCGGCGGTTTACTGGTTACGTTGCGCGGTAGTAACGACAAAATCGAAATCAGCCGCCGTCAGGCAATACGGTTCAAAGAAATGATGAGTCTTTAAAAAAGTCAATAGTCGGTAGTCTATAGTCTGGAAAGTCGTTTTTAGTGTTGCTTACGCGTGAGCAATTTGCCTGCGTGAGCAACACTAAAAACGACTTTCCAGACTATAGACTACCGACTATTGACTTAAAGCCAATAAAAATCCCTGCGTTCAAACTGACGCAGGGATTCCGTACCCACCGTAACTTGTACTTAACCTAAAATGAAACTATAAGAGCGAACTCTTACCAAACCTAAACGTACTATTTGTTTAGAATCAATGTTGAAGTGGCCTGTTCGATTAGTGAACTACGTCAACGGTTACTCACCTCAGACGCCACGCCCACTAATCAGCCTAAACAGAACCGCTATGATGGCTATAACCAATAAAGCGTGAATCAAACCACCCATTCCAAAGCCACCAAATCCGAAGAATCCAAGTGCCCAGATGATAACTAAGATCACTGCAATAGTGTACAGCAAGTTTCCCATAACGTTCGTGTTGTTGAGTAAATCAGAAAGCGAATGTGCAATCTGAATAACCCTTTTGAAAATTCCGTGCCAGTTCGTTCAGCATTATGGTCAAAATGGCCTCAATTCTCCCTCAAAGGATGAAAATGAGGCACATAAACCTTGAAAACGGGTATGCCAATTGATTTTCAAAAATCGTGATTGGTAACATATTGTAGAAAGTATTCCCCATTTTATGTCTTGCATATAGGCAACAAATCCACACTTTTCCCCAACTAGGTCAAGAGTGGGCATATAGCTATTTGTGACCATAACCTTATTCGTAGGGCTAACTGCTTCTATAAGGGTCATTTATAACCGCATAGGCAAGTAATTAGAGGAGTAAAGAAAATCAGGCATCATATTTTATAGTAATACACTGACAACGAATAGATAAAAATTTAATATAGCAATATGAATGGTGCAAGAGTAGGGGGTTCGGTTACCAATTACACCTTCCGACCGGCCATCAACACAGTTATGACAACTACGAAGCACGTTTTGATAGTAGACGACGAGGCTGACATTTGCCTGCTACTATCTGGATTGCTTCGCCGATTGGGATACCAACCCACGTGTGCGCATTTTCTGGAAGAGGGGCGTCAGTGTTTAAGCCGTCAGCACTTCGACGCTATTTTTCTGGACTTGAATCTTCCCGATGGTATTGGCTTCGATCTGTTGCCAATTATTAAAACGGGTCAGGCTTTGGTAGACAGCCCTAAGGTGGTGATGATTAGTGCTTTCGACGGCATGGCAGAACGTAAGCGCGCGAGCGATCAGGGTGCCGATTATTTTATGGGTAAACCATTTACTCGTAAAACAGTCGAACAGGCGTTAGAGTCTATACAACTTTAGCCGCACCTTTATTAGTACAACAACGTTTTATCCCGAAAAAAGCAGCCTATCCTATCAGGTAGCTTCGGTTGCACCAACGCCTTTCCACCACTCCTTCCACCCCGAAACGGAATTACCGAATCGGGTATTTTCTATGGAAAAAATCCTGATCATTGACGATAATAACGACATATGTGTTTTACTGGAGCGATTTCTGTCGAAACAGAAATACAAAACGGCTTCGGCGCAACGCGGCGAAGACGGCCTTGCCTTGCTTCGGAAAGAGTCATATGATCTGGTAATATGCGATTTTAAGCTTCCTGATACCGACGGCCTGGAAATGCTCCGGCGAATTAAGGTGCTTAGCCCGCAAACGGCTGTGATTATTATCACCGGCTACTCTGATGTGCGTATTGCCGTACAGGCGCTCAAATACGGGGCCTTCGATTATGTGACGAAGCCACTGTTGCCCGACGAGATTCTGTACACCATCAAAGGGGCTCTCGACAAAA
This sequence comes from Fibrella aquatica, assembly GCF_041321135.1. Taxonomy (NCBI): domain Bacteria; kingdom Pseudomonadati; phylum Bacteroidota; class Cytophagia; order Cytophagales; family Spirosomataceae; genus Fibrella; species Fibrella aquatica. The sequence goes on from NZ_JBGGWF010000001.1 coordinate 523,159, forward strand.
AAAGCACTGCCAACACCAAGGTAGTACCTGCGAGTCCCGTTGAGCCCGAAAAAACGGTGGTGGCCAAGCCCTCGCGTTCGGGTCGCAATGATTTGGCTCCCAATGGCAAGCGATTTATATTCGGAAAAAGCCGTGCCGCCGAACAATTACAGAAGCATATTGAGCTGATTGCCCCAACCAATATGTCGGTTATTATTACCGGCGAAACAGGAACGGGGAAAGAGTTTGTGGCCAATGCTATTCATTTGAGCAGTAAGCGGGCAGACAAACCTTTTGTGGCGATCGACTGCGGTGCGCTATCAAAAGAACTGGCTGGTAGTGAACTGTTTGGTCACGTGAAGGGAGCCTTTACCGGGGCTACTTCCGACAAAATGGGTAGCTTTGAATTTGCCACCGGGGGTACGTTGTTCCTGGACGAGATTGGAAACCTTTCCTACGAGAATCAGATTAAGCTACTCCGGGTTTTGCAGGAACGCAAGATTAAACGGGTAGGTGGGAACAATGACATCAACGTGGATGTGCGTATTCTTTGTGCCACCAACGAAGACCTGCGCGACGCTGTGCGGCAGGGTCGTTTCCGCGAAGATATTTTTCACCGTCTCGATGAATTCCGTATTGATTTGCCCGCCCTTCGCGAGCGGCGAGCCGATATCATGATGTTTGCCGAGCATTTCCTGGAAATAGCCAATCGGCAACTGGAAAAAGAAGTACTTGGTTTCGACGAAGACGCCAAAGAGAAGTTCAAAGACTACTACTGGCATGGTAATCTCCGTGAACTGCAAAACGTGGTGAAAAGGGCTGTGCTGTTAACGCAGGGCGACTATATCACGGTCGATGTGCTCCCCCATGAGATTGTGTCGCCAACATACATTTCGCCAGAGGAATCGGCCGGATTTGTAATTGATGCCATACGCCCCGGTTCACCGCCTATCATGCAGCAACCTACGCAGGGAGGAAACCTGAAATCAGTATCAGAAAGTGCTGAACGTGCTGCCATTCTAAAAGTGCTCGAAAAAACTGGCTACAATAAAACAAAAGCAGCCGAGGTATTGAATATTGACCGCAAGACGCTGTATAACAAGCTGAAAGCTTACGATATACATTTATGAGTTTCGGGCTTGATGCTTGGTGTTTGATCAGCGAACTAATCAAATACCAAGCATCAAGCCCAGAACGAATTAATTAAAGCTGTAACCGACCGATAGCAGACCTACGCCGTTTTTAGCGTTATCGAAGATGGCCCGTGAAGCTGTTGTGTTGGCAATTTGTTGTAAGCCCTGCGTATAGCGAACACCAAGCAGAACCTGACCAAAATACACGTTCAGGCCACCTGCCAGACCATAGTCGACCCGGTTAAACTGGTCAGTGCCCAGACTAAGGCCTGTGTTTACAGCTCCTGTTGTGCTAAAGCCTGAGTTCAGCAGGTAACCCGCATAAGGGCCTGCTTGCAACTCAACAGCGTTACCCAGCTTGAAGGTGGCCAATACAGGAAGGTCAACGTAATTCAGGTTGAAAGAAGCTTCCCCGTTTTGACCAAGGGCACGGTAATCTGTTGATGCGCCTTTATTGACGTAGAGCAGTTCGGGCTGAATGGCAAAAGCCGAGCCAACCGGAATCTGTGTGAATACGCCGGCATGAAAGCCAATGCGTTCTTTACGATTCGAAAAGTCAACTTCATTGAACTGAAGCGTACTGGCCGACAAACCACCTTTAATACCGGTACGTACCCGGTTTTGGGCTTGCGCATCGGTGTTGTTCGACAAAATGCCAGCCGCTGTAAGAAGGGCCAATGCGAGTGTTGTGATGGATGTTTTCATGACGTTGTTATTCTTTGTTGTGAAAGTTGGATAAAGCGCATTTAACTATTGGTACAAATAGTAACAAAGACAAATCTGTGCCAGTTTATGAATCTCGGAAGTTCGTGTGTATGTAAAGAGTTGTTGAACAGGTAGTTGAGTAGTAAAGAAATTGTACTTCTTGTGTTAGAGAGTGAGTGCATATAGCGTATTGGTGCGGACCGTGTTCCACACTTTCGGCGTAGTGAAGCAACACCCCTACCATAAGTCTACTGCTAAATAACTTCGTTTTCGGTGATGCTGATTAGCTATATCCGTTAACTTAGCCTTTGGATCAGTGACCTGGACTTTCCTCTTTTTTATGATGAACATTAAGACAAATACGGTTAAAACAATTCTGATAGCAGACGATGATCCCGACGATAGGCTGTTCATGATTGAGGCACTTCGTTACAATGGATTTCGGCATAATGTCAGGTTTGTTGAGGATGGTGAGGACTTAATGAATTACCTGACTCACCAGAATGGATTTACCATCGAAAATGCACCTACGCCAAGCCTTATTCTGCTTGATCTGAATATGCCGCGCAAAAACGGCTTTCAGGCTTTGGCCGAAATCCGGGGAAACAGAGGACTGCGCCGCCTGCCGATTGTAGTGATGTCGACCTCGAATGCCAATGGCGATGTTGTGAAGACTTACGATATTGGAGTTAACTCCTACATCGTTAAACCGCATAATTTCAACAGGCTGGTTGAAGTGGTTAATTCATTGAAATATTACTGGCTGGAAACTGTTCAATTGCCAGATTAACAGTTAGTTGTTTCCTATTATTGGGTTTCTGTTGCTAACAGTACTCACGCTTATTATTTTGCTCAACAACCAGTTATGAACCCTGCCCCTACTTTGCTAACTCCCGAAGTGTCTGATAAAGCAACGGTTATCCGCGTATTGCTGGTCGAGGATGACGAAGATGATTATATCCTGACCCGGACATTGATGAGTGTGCCCGAAAACCGGAACCTCCGGCTCGATTGGGTGGAAGGCTATGAAGAAGCGCTCGAGCGCATTTTGGCCAAAGAGTATGATGTATATCTGATCGATTATCGGTTGGGGGAGCGAACCGGTATTGAACTTATTCAGGAAGCTACCGATTCGGGTTGTCAGTCGCCCATGATTTTACTGACGGGGCAAGACGACCAGTCTATTGATTATTCGGCTATGGCCATTGGTGCCTCCGATTACCTGGTTAAGGGCCGCATTGATGCTCAGTTGCTGGGGCGCAGTGTTCGGTACGCCCTGCGGCAGGCCGAATCGCTGGCCAAATCGGTTGAACAGGAGAAAAAATATCGATCTCTCTTCGAACGCTCATTCGACGCCATCTTCGTGGCCGATAGTCACATGCACTTCCGCGATGTAAACCCTGCCGTAGAGAAACTGCTGGGCTACGACCGCGATGAACTATTGACAATAAATCCAGCCCGCCTTTTTGATCGGCTTGACTCGCTGCGGCAACTCCGGTTTTCGGTGCGGGAGTTCAATCAGATTAAAGATTTCGAAACAACGATTGTCAGCAAAGAAGGGCGCAAGCGCATTTGCCTGATCTCGGTCTGGGCGGTCGACGATGCGGCTGGCCGGCCGGTTTGGTATCAGGGTATTGTACGCGACATTACTGAACAGAAAAAGGCACAACAGGAACTGATTATTGCCGAAAAGCTAACCATGACGGGTAAGCTGGCCCGTAGCATTGCCCATGAAGTCAGAAATCCGCTGACGAACCTGAGCCTGGCGCTGGATCAGCTACGCGATGAACTGGATGACCGGCAGGAAGAAACGCAACTGTATACCGATATTATTGGCCGAAATGTGGAGCGAATCAGCACGCTGATTACCGACATGCTCAACTCGTCGAAGCCCCGCGAACTGGACCGAAAACCTCAGAGTCTCAATGCGGTTGTGCGTGATACCATCGGATTTGTAGCCGATCGTATTAAGCTGAAACAGATGCAGTTGATAACCAACTTTTCTGAAGACGACTGCATTGCACCCCTCGACCTTGAGCAGGTACGTATGGCCCTGACCAATATTTTAATCAACGCGGTAGAGGCTATGGAGCCTGGTCAGGGTAAATTATGGATCGATACGCATTGCCTCGACGAGGCGCAGGTGTGCGTAATCATCCGCGATAACGGGAGTGGTATTGCCCCCGAGAATATACAGCGCCTGTTCGATCCTTTTTTCACAGGCAAGCAAAGTGGTATGGGCCTGGGCCTGACCGCTACGCAAAACATTGTTACCAGCCACCGCGGACATATTGACGTGGAGAGCGAAAGGGGGCAGGGAACTACGTTCCGAATTACCTTCCCGAAATGATTGGTACGCTTGGAACGGTACGCGGATTAAAGGGATTTAAAAAGATTTGCGCGGATTTTTATGGGGTACGCGGATTAAAGGGATTAAACAGATTGACGCGGATTTTGGGATTGAAATGGATTTGCTCTGCGTCAAGCTAAGTATCCGCTTAAATCAAAAAAAACGCGTCAATCTGTTTAATCCCTTTTATCCGCGTACCAATCATTTTATCGTCAGCTTTAGGCCGAAGTCCTTTCCTTTCGATACATTTTTTAGTTCTACTTTACCGCTTTGCCAAGTCGTAACGCCATCGACAGTAGTAGCTGTACCATACCGCGTCGTTAAATACAGGACGAGATCTGCCAAGTATGTATTTACGCTTTCGGCTGAATTTAAGTAAAGATCAACCTGGATTTTATTAATCTTTCCGCTGTCCTGAAAATACTGAAAGTCAACGGATTCGAGATTGGTAAACTCTTTTGTGTAGCCGATGTGGTTGGCGTCTTGCTCAAACAACTCGGCCGATTCGGTGGCTTTGGCTACAGCAAAATCGTCGCCAATATTTACCTGTCGCCAGTCGTGGTTGGTAGTTAACCCGAGGTTAGTGAGTGTAGGCGTAAGTTGGAGGCTGGTAGATGTTTCTGTGCGCACAGAATCTACGCGGGCCGAATCGGCACTGTTGGTGGCGTCTGTAGTCTGGCGGTTGGTACAGGCTGCGGCCAGTAGTGCAAGGCAAAGGGAGACAAAGAAGTGTTTCATACTGCGAAACTACAACTCACGCTGAATGTTGAGGAAAAAACCAGTTTCGCGCTGGGCAGTCATCACAGTGCTAAACCGGAAAACCATATTATAATACGTAACCACATCGAGGCTGATGCCAGTGCTGTAGAGCCAGCGGTTAGCTAATCGGCTCTGGTATTGCTCGGCAATGGTGCTGTTTATGTAGCCCGCATCGGCAATCAGCGATAAATACGCCGCAATCGGTACGGTGTTAAACTGCCTTATCGGAATCCACTTCCACTCTTTTTTCACATCAAACAGGCGAAACCGGATATTATTTCGGAACACGCCGTACCGATTACCTTCAATCACGTAAAGTTCGTAGCCCCTGATTACGTCGTCGCCTACGCCGAGTCCTCTGATACCGTAGTAGGGCTGTCGGGGTGACCACACGTTACGAAGCCGAACGGTGTGAGCGGCAAAAAAGCGTTTGCTTAGCGGATAATACCGACTCAGACCCACCAACAAATCAGTCTGAACCATGTCGGCCTTGGGTAGCCAGCCTGCGTGTGCCAGTGATCCCGTCAGCAACGTACCCTGAAGGGCGTAAGCTACATTGTCGCGCCGGTCATAGCGATAGTTATACTTCAGTGTGAGGAATTGTTGTCGGGTACGTCCGTCCAAGAAATAGTCGGGATTAAGGCTGGCCACTGTGTCGGCAATGGTGTTGTTGGTATAGCTTACTTCCAGTTCGTGGAAGTTATAGAAACCGTTTCGTTGGGTTACGGCCAAACTGGAAATGAATCGACTACGTAGGCTAGTCAGTCCTTCTGGCCGGATGTACTCCCATTTGTCGAGAAAAGGGCGATACGCGATTTCGCGGTTAGTTGCGTAAAAAAAGTCGGCGTTAATGCCTATTCGTTGTGCTTTGTCAATATAAGGCCGGTTGTAGGAGAGGATGTATTTTTTAGTAAAACCGGTCTGCGCCAATGCGGTTAACTTATCGTTTCGGCCCGTAAAATTTGTCCAGCTAAGGCGGGCTCCGTAGTTGGTTCGGCGCAGGTCTCGGCCCCGGTCATACCACCATTCGTTTAGGTTCCGGTCGGCTAGTTCAAAAATAGGAATAACAAAGATGTACCAACGTTCTTTCATTGTTACGGTTACATCGATGGGGCGGTAGCCGGGCTGAGCGGCGGTATCTTCTACGGCAACGACATCGACGGAGATAAACAGGTTGGTATTCCAGATTTTGCGTTGGTCCCACGCGGTTTTTCCGGCTAGTTCGCCGCGCCGAAGTGTATCGTCAACGCGAATGTCCATCTCGCGCAAAATAATCCGATCCTGGGTACGTGCATTTCCCACTAGTTTCACCGATCTGACTACCACCGCTGAATCGGCTGGTGGGGGCACAGCGGCAAACTGCCAAAGCGAGAAAACGAACGTAAAAAATGACATAACGAATGAGCTACAAGAGTCGCAGATAAGGGGTGCTTTACAATAAACGAAATTTGAACCTTACTGGATGGATAGACCTCTCAGCGGATAGAAAACGGCTAATATACCTTCTAAGGTAAGAAATAACCCAACTCATTCGCCGAATCATGCAATGGTCTGCGTATTATTGTCTTTTTAAAATTACACCTATGCAAACTGAACGCGCGCCTTCTGCCGCTATAGAATCTGAAAAACCGACCCTGAGTTTTTGGCAAATCTGGAACATGAGTTTCGGCTTTCTGGGCATTCAATACGGGTTTGGGCTTCAGCAGGCAAACATGAGTCCTATTTACCGGTATCTGAATGCCGACGAGGCATCTATACCGGGTTTGTGGCTGGCCGGCCCGCTCACTGGCTTGTTGCTGCAACCTATTATTGGTGCGGTTTCTGACCGAAGCTGGTCGCCCACTTGGGGTCGGCGAAAGCCATTTGTGCTGGTCGGTGCCCTGATCGGAAGTATCGCTATGATTCTGATGCCTAACTCGTCGACAGTCTGGATGGCGGCTGGTTTGATGTGGATGCTCGATGCAGGGTTGAACTCCGCTATGGAGCCTTTCCGGGCCTTTGTAGGCGATATGCTGAACGAGAAACAACGGCCAACGGGTTTTGCCGTGCAGTCGTTTTTTGTTGGTTTTGGGCAAACCCTGGCCAACGTGATGCCCTACATTCTCCCCCTGATCGGCATTTCGATGGTGGTTTCTGAATCGCAACTGGCCAATGGAATTCCTAATTCGGTGCGCTACCCATTCTATATCGGCGGGGTATCTATAGTGATTGCCGTTCTCTGGACCATGCGCACCACGAAGGAGTATCCGCCACAGGACGAGAGTTATAAACAAGCGCATACGTTTACCGAGGAGGAGAAAAAATCAATTTCGTTCTGGCATCTGGCCCTCACGGTTGGGGCGGCCTTTCTGGCGTTTTGTTTTGCCTATGGTTCAGGTGGTTTGGCCAATGGTCTGGCCTGGGGAATGGGTGTTATGGCAGGCGGGTATCTGGTGCTTATGTTGCCGGTGTTTAAAGAAGTGCTGGCGTCGCTTTCGGCTATGCCAACGGTAATGAAACAACTCTGGTGGGTGAAGTTCTTTACCTGGTACGGATTGCCGTTGATGTGGCAGTTTTTGTCGCTGGCGGTGGCGAAATACGCGTTCGACGCCCCAAGCCCGGCTGCTAATCCGGCTGGTTTCGAGGCAGGCACCAAATGGGGTGGCCTCTGCTTTGCGGCCTTTAGTGTATCCTGCGCCATTATCTCTATTTTCATTCCGCGTATTGCCAAAGTGATCGGCAGTGCACGAGCCACACACGCAATCTTTCTGTGCCTTGGAGCCGCCGGTTTCTTCCTGACCCTGACATCCAACGATAAATATATTTATCTGACCGGTATGTCGATCATTGGGCTGGCCTGGGGTTCTATCATGTCGATGCCGTATCTGATGCTGGCGGGTGCCGTTCCGAAAGATCGGATGGGCGTGTATATGGGCATTTTCAACGGCTTCATCTGCGTGCCTCAGTTTATCGGCATGCTCACGGTGCCCTTGTTCTACAAAACATGGCTGGGCGATGATCCGCGCAATGCGCTGGTGCTGGCCGGTGTTTGCATGTTGGCGGCGGCGGCATCGTGCTTTCTGGTAAAAGAAACCCGAACGGCTTAGATTGGTAGTCATTGCGCTTCGCTGTCATTTGTTGTCCTTAATCGCAGATACAATGAATGACAACAAATGACAGCGAAGCGTAATGACTATTAATGACAGCGTAGTGTAATGACCTTTTAAAAGAAGAAGCCCTGCCTGCTGGTTGGGCTTCTTCTTCAATTTCCAACCTATGATTCTTACCACGAAACAACTTATTCTGTCAGTTGGCGAATTGCTGGCTGATTTCATCGGCCAAACTTTCTCCGAAAGCTTGCTCGATGCTGCTGACTTCTCGCGTTTTCAGGGTGGGTCGCCCGCCAACATGGCGGCTAACATGGCCCGGTTGGGTAATCAGGCGGCGTTAGTGGCCTGTGTCGGTAATGATAACCTGGGCCGTTATCTAGTGCAGAAAATGGCCGAAACAGGCATCGACGTTAGCCACGTGGTAACTACCGATGCGCATCCAACGAGTATTGTTGTGGTGTCGCGCACGAAGGGAACGCCCGACTTTATTGCCTACCGCACCGCCGACTGCCTGATTCAGCCTGATCATTTGCCCGATCAGCTGCTCGATCAGACCGCTCTGTTTCACACGACCTGCTTTGCCCTGAGTCGTAACCCTGCCCAGCAAACGATTGTCGATGCTGCCCGCCGGGCCTCTGTTGCCGGGGCGCAGATCAGTATCGACGCCAATTATGCCCCCAGCATCTGGCCCGATCGCGCTAACGCATGGCAGGTGTTGACCGAGTATTGCGCGTTGGGTACGTTGGTGAAATTGAGCGACGACGATGCCGAACGACTCTACGGATCGCCACAAACACCGGAACAGATTCGGGCCGATTTTCACCAGATGGGGGCCAAACTCGTTTGCCTGACACTGGGTGCTAAAGGAAGTATTGTATCGACCAATAATGGTGAAAATGTAGTGGTTACACCTGGAAAATCTATTTCTGTTGTTGATGCTACCGGGGCAGGCGATGCGTATTGGGCCGGTTTTCTGACGGCCTGGCTCGATGGTTGCTCACCCGCCGAATGCGCCGGAGCTGGGGCCACTCTGGCGGCCATGAAACTGATGCGTCGTGGCTCTTTACCGCCAACAGTAGACCGTAAATTGCTTTATGACGCCTAACGGGTATACTAGTTCCTGATAATATGATTGAGTAAAGTCTTTATTCACGCCAGTAGCCAAAACTGGCATGTAAGTTGGTGGATACAGTCAGGTATGTTAACACGCAAAAGCCACTACGCATGGCTGTATCCATTTTCTTTTGTGGTCAGCCTTTTTCGATCAATATCACTGTAACGGTAGCTACTCTGGTTATATGGCTGATTTGGACCCTTATTCCGTTCCGCTTACCCGCGCAACGGCGGCGCATCTGCTGCGAAGGGCTACGTTTGGGCCAACACCTGCCGAAATAACTGCTCTGGTTGGCCAAACAGCGGCACAGGCGGTGCAAACCCTGATTGCCAACAGCCAATACAATCCGCCCCCACCCGTTGAACTGGACTCTACCCAGCCCGGTGCCGGTCAAACGTACCTGGACAAGCCATTTAACGCCGACCGGAATTTTCATTTTGGCTACGCCATCAAGTTATGGTGGCTGGGCCTGATGAGTCACCGGCAGGGCACGCCCGCGCTGCTCGATAAACTGACTATGTTCTGGCAAAACCACTTCGTAACCACCCGCGAAGTAGTGGACGATTATCGGTTTGTTGATCGGTACCTACGGCTGTTACGAACCAACGCCCTGGGCAATTTCCGGCAGTTGGTGATCGCCGTAACCAAAGACCCGGCTATGTTGCGGTTTCTCAACGGCAACGAAAACGAGGCTGGCAACCCCAACGAGAACTACGCCCGTGAGTTACAGGAGCTGTTTACGATGGGCACGGTCGATTTCGACGGAAATAAAAACTATACCGAAGACGACGTCAAGGCCGCTGCCCGTGTGCTGACCGGTTGGGGGTACTCCAATTTCTGGACACCGGGCTCTACCTCGTTTGAAACCGTTTTTGCCTTAAACAGGCATGATACCACAGACAAACAGTTTTCGAGCCATTACAACAACGCCATTATAACGGGACGAAACACGGTAACCGCCGGCGATGAAGAATTGGTCGATCTGGTTGCCATGTTGCTGGCTCACCCGCAAACGGCGACGTTTATTTGCCGCAAGCTGTATCGCTGGTACGTGAATCCGCTGGTGACGGCTGTGGTGAACGAAACAATTATAGAGCCATTGGCCGCTTTTTTCGCGTCGCCAGCCAATGACTTCGCCATTCAGCCGGTGGTGGTGAAACTGCTGACGAGCCAGCATTTTTTCGAGGAAAGTAATCGCGGTTGTATCGTGAAATCGCCTGCTGAATTGATTGTTGGCTCTATCCGTTTTTTCAACCAGCCCATTCCCGACATCACCACCGACTACAGTGCTTTTCTGAAGCTGACTGACTTCATGCAGTGGCGGATGGAGCAATTGCAGATGAATACCATCGACCAGCCAACAGTATTTGGGTACGAGCCTTTTTTCCAGACAGGCCTCTCGAAAAACTGGATCAATACCACCACCATTGGCATGCGGAACGAATTTACCGATGCCCTGATCTGGCGGTGGCTGGAAGTGAAACCCGGCTACAACATGGGCATCGATCTGCTGGCATGGGCCACGTCGCTCCAGGTCGAATTCACCAACGTACCCAGCGCCACCAACCCCACCGGCACACCGGCCATTACCTGCGAAATGGTGCTGACGGCTTTTATTGCCGATCTGTTCGCGACCGATTTGTACCCGAGTCAGCAGGATTTTCTGATCGATACCATCATGATGAATAGTATTCCGCGCACATCGTGGCAGTTTGAATGGAATCTGTATCGAACCGCCTTTGTCAATAATACCGGCGATCTAAGTTGGCGACGGAATAGCGTCACCTGGCGCTTGCAAAATCTGATGCGCTACATGTTGCGGATGGCAGAATATCACGTGTTTTAAACTAAGTCGACTCCCGACCAGATAAATATGAACCGCAGAGACTTTCTGGCCGCTTCAACGGCATTTACGGTGCCTGTAATGCTGAATGGGTTTGGGTTGAAAGCCATGACCCGGAAGTCGGCGCTGGTGCAGTCGCTGATGCAGTCGGGGGCTGTAAATACCGACCGAGTGCTGGTGATTGTGTACCTCAACGGCGGGAATGATGGGCTGAATACCGTGATTCCGCTCGATCAACTGGCCACGTATAATAGCCTGCGCAGTTCGATCGCTTTGCCTCAGAATAGCCTCCTGACGCTGGATGGAACCGATAAAATGGCGTTTCATCCGGCCATGACGGGCATGCGTAATCTTTACAATGACGGTCGGCTCACGGTGGTTAACTCCGTATCGTATCCCAACCCTGATCAGTCGCATTTTCGATCAACCGATATCTGGATGACGGCCGCCAACGCCGATGTGAGCCTGCCAACGGGGTGGGCTGGGCGTTATTTGGAAGATCAATATCCGGGTTATCCGATCGGGTTTCCGAATCAGGTGATGGAAGATCCGCTGGCCATTCAGATTGGTTACCTCACCTCAACGGCTTTGCTGGGTAGTCAGCAATCGATGGGTGTGGCCATCAACGACCCCGATGCTTTTTATCGGCTGGTAGGAGCGGGCGAGCCTACGTCGCCCTCAGATATACCCGGTGGCGATGCCGGGGCGCTGATCTCGTTTATTCGGCTACAACAGGCATTGGCTGTGGGCTATGCGGGCGAAATAAAAGCGGCCTACGATGCCGGACAAACGCTGGGTACGTACCCAGCCGATTACCTGAAAAACAGCCTGGCCGAGCAACTGAAAATTGTGGCCCGACTCATTCATGGCGGGCTAAAAACAAAAATTTACTTTGTAGCCCTGGGTGGCTTTGATACGCACTCCGGGCAAGTTCAAAATAACAACCCCTTGTTAGGTGCCCATGCCGACCTGCTGGGGAAAGTATCAGAGGCGCTCTTTTCGTTTCAGGAAGACCTGCGCCTTCAGGGAACACAAGAACGGGTAGTAGGCATGACTTTCTCTGATTTTGGGCGTCGGGCCAACGCAAACGCTTCTTTCGGAACAGATCACGGCGTGGCGGCTCCGCAGTTCGTTTTTGGAGCGCCGATACGCCATCAAAGCATTGGTGTAAACCCAAATCTGTCAGATCTGATCGAAAGCTACGGTGGCAACAAAGACGTGAAAATGCAGATCGATTTCCGCCGGGTCTATGCCGACATTCTCAATGACTGGTTTGGTGCAGGACGAGCTAAAACCGACGAACTACTGCTGCAGAACTTTCCAACGGTATCGCTGTTTTCTGATGTTTGCGAGACGGTTGCCTCCGGCGCGTGGACTAACCCCGCTATCTGGACAGTTGGACGTTTGCCATTACCCAATGAGCGAGTTCGGATCAACTCTGGCCATCAGATTAGTCTGACCGAAACGGTTACCGTTCGCTCGGTTCAGTTATATGGCACGGTGAACTACACCCCGGGTGCCCGCATCCGCATCACGGGTTAATTATTTCCTGGATATTCTGCGCCCCCCGCACCACCTCAACGATGTCTGAAGATAGTTCGGCTTGGGGCCACGCGTAGATTATCTGCTCTTCTATCAATGGTTTTTTCGGGTTAACAAAAGCGCGTACTAAAAACCGTACGCCAACACTTCGGCTGTCACCGTTGCCTGTGTAGATTGGTCCCTTCCAGGTACCATCATCGGCCACCTTGATAGGTGCCTGCACGTAATACTCGGGTTTCCCAACTGGGCGGATGACAAGCCACACCATCTCCGCGTCATTCACTCTACCTTCAGCAATCATAATCCGCGGCACAGTCATGCCGTTGGCAGGGCTGTCGATCACTAATCCACTGGCATACTGGCCAACGAGTAGGTATGCTAAAGCGCTAACACCAATTGCTAGACCAACGAAAAATAAGATGCGCTTAGTAGGTTGTTGCCTGAGCGTCTCTCGGGTAGGTGTTATTGTTGGTGAGGTTATGTCACTGGCTATGTGTATTGGCTTTCCCCACGCATATAGATAGCAGGTCGTGAGTGCCTTTTCATCTTTCAGGATATAGCCTTCGTGGAAAATTTTTGCTAATGTTTTTACGCTGGGAATGGCGGCAATAGCCTCTTGCATGTCAGCTTGTCCCTGATTGATTAACTCTTCTTTAAACGACGTTCGAAGATATTCGTAGGGTGCCGGATAGCTGTTAAACTTAATGGTGGGATACTTTCCCGGTTTTGCCAACCGGTACTCCTCGTATTTTTTCCTGATGGCTTCCCTAAGCTCAATCATTTCATTGTCAGTCATATACGATGAGTATAGAGGGGGAGGGTATAAAAAAGGAACAAATCAGGAACAAAGTAAGAATATGTAACCTATAGTTACGGTTGGCCGGAGAGATAATTTTATGGCGAATCGCGTGGGTATCAATACCCTGCCTTCTCTATAAAGTAGCTTTCCGCCTCAATCCACAGCCCCCCTTAAATGTATGGAAGAACACTACATGGACATTCCACCACCGAGTACCAATGTCTGTTCACAGCGCTAACTGGTCTATAAAGACTAAACCCCATACCTGCGCTCGACTAACCAACGGTGTCGAGCACAGGTATGGGGTTTAGAAATTGACAGAGGTAGTTAATTCGCTACTTTCAGAATTTTTCCTTCTGCGTGGTCGCAGATGTATAGCTCACCGGTCCGGTCTTCGCCAAAGGCCGAGACCGTGCCGACCCGTTCGGAAATGAGCTGATTGGTTGCCTTGTTGTTACCCGTAGGTGTTAAGGCCCAAACCCGGCCGCTAACATAATCGGCATAAATATACTTGCCTACCAAAGCAGGGGCGGCTTTACCCTGATACACGTACCCACCCGTAATCGATAAGTCGCCATTAGCGTGGGTATACGTGTGAATAGGCTCGGTAATGGGGGTTTCAGCCTTCTCATTCGGTTTATAACCCGCGTTTCCTTCACGAATACGCCAGCCGTAATTACCCCCTTTAGTGACTATATCAACTTCTTCAATCTCATTCTGACCAACGTCACCAGTCCAGAGTTTGCCCTGCTTGTCGAAGCTGAACCGCCACGGATTGCGTAGGCCGTAGGCGTAAATTTCTTCTCGAAAGTCGTTTTTGTTGGCTTTATACGGATTGTCAGCCGGAATGCCGTATTTCCCTTTGTCAGTCCCATCAACGTCGATACGAAGAATTTTTCCTAATAGAATCGATCTATTCTGTGCATTATTCTGCGGATCGCCACCACTACCCCCGTCGCCGGTGGCAATGTACAAATACCCGTCAGGACCAAACGCTACCTTGCCTCCGTTATGGTTTGAATAAGGTTGCTTGAAGGTGAACAGAATAACCTCTGAGGCGGGGTCAACCTGACCGGCGCTTGCCGATGAGGCTTTGAAACGACTGATGACTGTTTCGCGCGGGTTGTTCTTCGTGTAATTCACGAAGAAATAGCCATTCTCTTTAAACTTCGGGTGAAAAGCGAGGCCAAGCAAACCCATCTCACCACCATAGGCTACTTTACTTTTAATATCCAGGTATGTATCGGCTTTTTTAGCGCCCATTGCCCGGTCTACGACTTTAATTTTCCCCGCCTGTTCAATAATAAACATCCGGTTGGTGCCGTCGTTGGCATAGGTGTACTCAACGGGTGCCTCGAACTTCAGACCAGGGTGTGCGTCTGCTGTAGAGATCGTAATGGCCGTTGGCGTGGTGGTTGTACTGGTTGCTTCCGTGGGCGACGAGCACAACCACGCCAGGCAAAACGAGAAGCCAGACGTAGCGGCCAATGAGTAGCCCAAAATGCTTAGTGTTTTATAAATCATGACTGTAAGTGCTGAATTGTATGTACGTGTAGACAAAATACAAGCCAATCTCCGTTGTCGAACTATTTGGACCGACATTTGTTCGCCAATCAGTTGATTGAGGGTATTTTGCCCTGCTCTGTTACCCGCGCTGCCCATTCCGGGCTGTTGGGCCGTTGCCCCACATTGGGGTAGATTAGCCACTATAACGTATGTCGACTCCGCTCGTTGATTTCTTAAATCGTTTGTCTGCTCAGCGGCAGAACTATCAGTACAGGCTTCCTTCGCGTCCCGACGCTGGCCGGTTTATCGAGCAGTTAATGCGTTTGCTGTTTCCCGTTACGCAGGATTGTCAGTCGGCTACGGCCAATGTGGGCGAAACGTATCAGCGCCTCCACGATCAGTTGCTTTGCTTGTTGCATCCGCTTCAGCCAAACCTGCTTATACGCGCTGAAGCCGTTGCACACCGCTTTTTCGATGAACTGCCTGCTATTCACGAAAATCTGTTGCTCGACGCGCACGCGATTGCCGATAATGACCCGGCGGCAGTGAGCATTGAAGAGGTGATTGCGGTTTATCCGGGCTTTTACGCCATTGCCGTTTACCGCATTGCCAACGCGTTACTTCAGGCCGATGTGCCCCTGTTACCCCGCATGCTAACCGAATACGCGCATGGACAAACGGGCATCGATATTCACCCCGGAGCCAGTATCGGCCCGTCGTTCTTTATCGATCATGGCACAGGCGTTGTTATTGGCGAAACAACCATTATTGGCGCAAACGTTAGAGTATACCAAGGCGTAACGTTAGGCGCTACCCACGTAGCCAAGTCGCTGGCTCAGAAAAAACGCCACCCAACCATCGAGGATAATGTAGTCATTTATGCCAACGCCACTATTCTTGGCGGGCATACTGTGGTGGGCCATCACTCCATCATTGGCGGAAACGTCTGGCTAACCGAGAGCGTGGTCCCCCATTCACTGGTGTATCACCAAAGTCAGATAGACGTAAAGCCGATTTTGCAGTAGAACTGTTTAAAGGTCAATGTCTAATGTCCAACGTGCTTCGCTAATCTTATTTGTTTGTGATGTAGCGAAGCACGTTGGACATTAGACATTGACCTTTAAACTTTTACTTACAGCTCCGAAAAGCGCCGTACGCTTTTTGCGAAGTACTGCCAGACAATACTCTTTGGGAAAAGCTGTACATCGGTAGTGGCGAGTTTGGTTAAGCTGCGGCGTTTATAGTGTAACGCTGAAGCATCGGACCGCCCCAGCCAACCGTAGAAAGCGAAGTGGGCGCGGATGATAGCCCCGATAGCCGCCCATTCGCCGCGAAGCAACAGGGGCCCCGCCGAGAGTCCATCTACCACTAGCCGCAGTATCAGTAGAACCCACAAGTTGCGACTCGGCAGGTTTTTATACAGCATGGCCAGGCTGTTGCGGTAATTCAGGTACGTCTTTTTTGGATTCGTTTTCGCCAGTGTACC
This sequence comes from Fibrella aquatica, assembly GCF_041321135.1. Taxonomy (NCBI): domain Bacteria; kingdom Pseudomonadati; phylum Bacteroidota; class Cytophagia; order Cytophagales; family Spirosomataceae; genus Fibrella; species Fibrella aquatica. The sequence goes on from NZ_JBGGWF010000001.1 coordinate 539,464, forward strand.
CGCACCCACATGGTGTACTGCCGCCTCGCCGCACGTCCAGACCTCGTAGCCCTGCCGTTGCACCCGCCAGCACCAGTCAATCTCTTCCATGTGCGCAAAGAAATCGGGGTCGAAGCCGCCTGTTTGGTGAAAAACAGATGCCCGCACAAACAGGCACGCGCCCGAGGCCCAGAAAACAGGCCGGTTGTCGTTATACTGTCCGGTATCGGTTTCCAGGGTATCGAAGAGGCGACCTCGACAAAAGGCGAAACCCAGCCAATCGAGATAGCCACCCGCCCCACCCGCGTACTCGAACATCGTGGGTTCGTTGTAGGCGAGTAGCTTAGGCTGACAGGCCGCCATACGGGGATTCGCATCGAGGAGGCGCAACACCGGCAGGGTCCAGCCCGGAGTAACGGCTACGTCGGAATTGAGCAGGCAGTAGTAGGTGAAAATGTCGGAATGGTGGCGAATGTGCTGCAAAGCCGTGTTATATCCACCGGCATAGCCTTCGTTGCTGGGAAGCCGAATTAACCGTACACTGGGAAACTCGTTCAGTAGCAGGTCTACCGATCCATCGGTGCTTCCATTGTCGGCTACGTAGATGGTAGCTTCGTCGGAATGGTCAACAACGGAAGGCAGAAAACGGGAAAGGAAACCTTTCCCGTTGTAATTCAGAATAACAACCGCAAGGGACATAGATAGAAGTCAGAAAAAGCCGTTTGTCGGCTTATTGCCCCATCATACTGCCTAGGTCCATACCCGGAATATTGGGTAGTAAACCCTCCGTAGCCTGTTGCAAATGTGCTTTAATAATGGGCTCCACGTTTTCCATTGCCTTGTTGGTAGCGGCCACCACCAGATCCTGAAGCATTTCGCGGTCATCGGCCGACTTCATCAGGTCGGGGTCGATCACTAAGCTGGTTAGTTGTTTCTGACCGTTAACGGTAGCGCGTACCAGACCGGCACCCGATTCGCCGGTGGCCGACAACGTGCTTAAACTGTCCTGGGCGGTTTTCATGCGGGACTGAATTTCCTTCATCTTCCCCATCATGCCCATCATATCTCCAAGGTTACCAAACATAGTCTACAAGCTAAAAGTCGAATATACAGGGGCCAACGCTACCAGTCACCGCGAAGGTGATGAAGAGATGGTTGGCAGTAAACCCTGAAACGATAACCACAAAGGTGCCAATCCAGTTTACCGAATCAGTAAGACCTGACCGGTTCGCTGATAAGCCTTGCCCAGGGCATCTGTTATTTTGATGCGGTAGCCATAGTAACCCGATTGGGCAGGAGCTCCGTTTACTTCGCCGTTCCAGCCTGCTGTGTTTTTGTCGGTTGTGTTGTACACTACGTCGCCCCAACGGCTGAAAATGGTCATCTCGAACGTGTTCCAGAAAGCAATGAGTCCTTTGGCCATGAACGTCTGATTGTTCTGGTCACCGTTGGGAGTAAACGCATTAGGCAGAAACACACGCAACCCAAGCTCAACTTCAATGGGGTTAGAATAGCTTTCGATACCGGCGTTGTTGACGGCGGCAATCTGGTACTGCGTAATCTGGCTATCGGGGTCAGGTTGATAACTGGTCACGTTGCCAAGAGGTCTTTTATCAGAAGCTCCCGTTACGGGGTCAATAAAAATAACCTGATATTCCTGCGGCGACTCGTTGGCATAGGGCGAAGCTGAGGTCCAGGTTACCGAGCCGTTGGGCCCTTTGGATAATAAGATGGAGCAGGCCGGTGAGGTAGGTTTAGACAGAACGCCGCACGAGTTACGAATAGCGGTCTGGTAGCAGTAACTCTGACTGTTGGTCTGCGCCGTAGCATCGAGATAAGACCGGTCATCGCTGGTAGCCAACGGATTGAATGGACTGCCTCCTCCGTTAGACCGGGTTACCACAAGCGTATAGGGCGAGGGTAAACCAACGTCGGGTAGCGTGGCCTGTACGTTTACGCCATCGGGCTGTACTGATACGTACGCTGACGTAGGCGAGGCTACCGACGTATTATCGAAACCGGTGACGCAGACAGACATAGACCGTACAGTAGTGGGCGATACAGCTCCATTAGCAATAGTTGCTTCGAGAAAGTAACAATAGTTCTGACCGCAAAGAATGTTGTTGGCATCAGCATGGGATGACTCCAGCCGGTTTTGGGAGAAAAAGCCAGTAGGGGTAGTGTTGCGGTAAAGCCGGTATCGGCTAAATGTACCACCCGTCCCCGCATAAGGTTGCCAGTTTAATGTGTTTCTCTTATCACCGGCGGTTGCGGTCAGCACCAGGCTACACACCTCGTTAGAGCGACGCTCCGATGTGCCGCAGGCGTCTTTGGCAACAATCCGGAAACAGCTTACGTCCGTTGGCGAGGCAGGTATGGTAAAATTTCCGCCCGACGTACCTGTGAGACCGGTTGGGGTATAGGTTCCGCTGGCATCTTTTTTATATAATTCCAGACTGAAATCTTGTGGCCCCTGATAATTAATCTTTGCCTCCGTTGCTTCAGATGTGAGCGAAAGAATATTCGGATTAACGGTCGATGAGCCAGAAAGCTGAATCGAGCGTGTGGCGGGTTTACCAGAACAAGCCCCCGTATACGCGCCCGTTAGGGTTACGGTAAAGTTGGTTCCGTTGCCAGCGTAGCTGCGCTCAATAGTTCCCGCAGTGTTCGAGCCATTTAGAACGACGGTAGATTGGGGCGATCCATCGCCCCAATTGATCGATAGTGTGTTGTATCGGATAGTTTGGGCGTCCAACGTATACCGTAGTCTAACCAGCCGATTTGAACAAGAAGTGACGCTAAACGAAACAGGACTTACCGGCAATACTTCAATTACCCGACAGGCCAACGTACCTGTGGCGTTTGGTCCGGCAGCGGTCTGAAGAATGGTGTAACTACCCGGCGTGGAGTAAATCTTGGATATACTGTTGGTTCCACTGGGTAATCCGTTACCACTGTATTCATACTCATACCTGACATTGACCAGCGAGGTAGGTACGCCCGTAACCGTAATAGGTACGTCAGCACACGCGCGGGCAGGCACACTGAATGAACCCGTTTCTACCGCTGTTGAGGTAGGGCAGAAATTTTGTGCATTTAGAGATAATGTATTGATTAACAGGCCAAAAGCAAGCGCTATGATGCGCCGCTGCCTGTTTCCGAATTCATTCACGGTGTAATGTTGTTTCGTAGCTACTTCCTTGATGATCTGAATCCTTAACGCAATTGCCGGCCTTTTCGCGCATCAGACGAAACGTATCTTTGCCAGACAGAGTTTTGTAAATGAATGGATAGTGGTGATATAAACCGGAGCAAATAACTCGCCAAAAGCATCGCTGATTCCAATTACCTATGAACAAAGATACGGGCACCCATTCGGGTAGCAACCAGTTAGATCGAATCGAAGACGCCATCGCCGACATCAAGGCGGGTAAAATTATCTTGGTTGTCGATGATGAAGATCGTGAGAATGAGGGAGATATGATCTGCGCCGCAGAAATGATTACGCCCGAAATGGTTAATTTTATGGTGAAAGAAGCGCGCGGATTAATGTGTGCTCCCTTAACCGACGAGCGCTGCCAGGAACTGGGCCTCGATATGATGGTCACCAGCAATACATCGGTACACACTACCCCATTCACCGTATCGGTCGATTTGCTGGGTCATGGTTGCACCACTGGTATTTCGGCCTCCGACCGCTCAAAAACCATTCGTGCCCTAGTCGATACCGACACGGTGCCCGATGATTTGGGCCGACCCGGCCATATTTTTCCCCTTCGGGCGGTAGATGGCGGCGTCATCCGTCGGGCGGGGCATACGGAGGCAGCCGTTGATCTGGCACGGTTGGCGGGTCTGAAACCGGTAGGTGTACTGATCGAGGTACTGAATGAGGATGGCACTATGGCCCGTTTGCCTCAATTGCGCATCATGGCCGATCGCTTTGGCATGAAACTAATCAGCATTCAGGACCTGATCTCGTATCGGCTGCGCACGGAGAGCCTTATCAAACGCGAAATTGGCGTCGATATGCCCACCGATTGGGGGCACTTTGACCTGATCGCTTACAAGCAACAAAATACCGAAGATACCCACCTGGCCCTGATCAAAGGACATTGGGAGCCCGGTGAACCGGTGTTGGTGCGGGTTCACTCGTCCTGCGTTACCGGCGACATTTTCGGTTCATGCCGTTGCGATTGCGGGCCTCAGCTACACGCGTCAATGGAAATGGTAGAGCGTGAAGGCAAAGGCGTGGTACTTTACATGTTCCAGGAAGGGCGCGGCATTGGCCTGATCAACAAGCTGAAAGCTTATAAACTACAGGAAAGTGGCCGCGACACGGTAGAAGCTAACCTGGATCTGGGCCTACCCATGGATGCCCGTGACTACGGTATTGGTGCACAGATCCTGCGCGATCTGGGCGTGCTCAAACTGCGCCTGATCTCAAATAATCCGAAAAAACGGGCCGGACTAATGGGTTACGGCCTGGAAATTGTAGAAACTGTACCGCTCGAGATGCCGAGCAATCCCCATAATGTGCGTTACCTGACCACCAAACGCGACAAAATGGGGCATACGATTTTGAAAGGGTAAGAAGGGTTGTTTAATGTTCAATGTCTAAAGTTCAAGGCTGCGTTGCCAGATCACGGTGTGGTGAATTTGGCAACGCAGCCTTGAACTTTAGACATTGAACATTGGACAACTTTTCTACCTTAACTTACGGCCTGAAAGCGTTACGTCTGTATGAGTTTCCTGTTTCCGTCGTTTTTGTGGGGATTGCTGGCCCTTGCGGTGCCAATTGCCATTCACTTATTCAATTTTCGACGTACGCGTCGGGTGTATTTTACCAATGTGGCCCTGCTGCAGACGGTGCAAACGACCACCCGATCGTTTCGGCGGTTACGCGATTGGCTTATTCTGCTGGCTCGCTGTCTGTTTCTGGCGGCGCTGGTATTTGCTTTTGCCCAGCCCTTTATTCCCTCGAAAAGTAGCCTTGGCTTGTCACGGCAGGGAGCAACCAGCCTCTATGTCGATAATTCGTTCAGTATGCAGAACGAAGAGGCCAACAATGCCCCTCATCGCCGTTACATCGATATTGCCGTTGGCAAGCTCGATCAGTTATTGACGCTTTTCAAAAATGCCACATCGCTGCAACTGATAACCAACGATTTCTCGGCCGACGAACAGCAGACCGCTACCTCAGAGGCCATTCGCGACCGGTTGGCTTCTATCAAACTGGCGCACACGCCACGCACACTCGAAGCCGTTTATCGTCGCCAACGTAATCTGCTGGCCAGTACGGGTCGGGGAGGTACCCAACAACTGTTCTGGTTTTCCGATTTTCAGAAAAGCACTGCCGGTGATCTGAGCCGGTTGCGCATAGACACCGCCGATCGGCTGTATCTGGTGCCCATTGCGGCGCAGGCCGAACGGAATGTAGCGGTCGATTCGGTGTGGTTAACTACGCCTTTCGTGCGCGAGATGCAGAATAACAGCCTCAACGTCAGGCTGCATAATAGTGGTCGGGAAGCGGTGCAAAATCTGCCTGTTCGCCTTTATCTCGATGATGTACAGGCTTCTACCGCATCGGTGAATCTGCCCGCCAACGGTACCGGTGATGTAACACTGACGATCAACGTGACCAAAAAAGGATTTCACCGGGGGCGCGTCTTCTTCGACGATCAGCCCATTACGTTTGATAATGATTACTACTTCGTCATCGAAGCGTCGCCCGCTATTCGGGTGCTGCATCTGTATGGTCAGCAACCAAACGGTCCCGCGTCCGGGCCCGATTACATTCAGGCCGTTTTCGAGAACGATAGTCTGTTTACGTTCCGGCAGTTTGCTGCGCAGAATTTCGACGTTGGGCAATTGAAAGGAACCGATTTGGTGGTGCTCGAAGGTGTTCCACAGGTATCGGGTACATTACGCACCGAACTCGATCAGTTTGTAAAGCAGGGAGGCAGCATGGTGGTTATTCCACCCGTTCGTCCCGATGCGGCCAGTTATGGCCCGTTTCTGAGCAGCCTGAACGTACCTGGCGTGCAAATTACCCCAGCCGATGCCGAACCCATTCCAGTGGCCGAACCCGACCGGCGGAATCCGTTTTTTGCCGATGTGTTTCAGCAGGGATTCCGGCAGGAGGTGCTCAGTATGCCACAAGCCGCGCCTGTTTGGCAATGGAATGGCGGCGATAAACTGCTGACTCTTCGCAGTGGTCAGCCATTTCTGACGCAGTCGCGGGCGGGAGACGGAACAACAGGCCGGCAGGGGCAGGTCTACATATTGGCCAGTCCGCTGAGCGCCGATTACGGAAACCTGGCTCAACACGCTTTGTTTGTACCAGTCATGTACAAAATGGCCGCGCTCAGCGTTCGTCCGCAGCGTACAGCTTACTCCTTCGACGATAATATTCTGTCGTTTCCGATTGCGGGTAACGTGGCCACTGCGGCCGACCGAGCTGTGTATAAGCTAAAGAACAAAGCGCTGGAAATTATTCCGGTGCAGCGGGTGGTGGGTAACCAATTGGTGCTTGAGTTACCTAAAGCCAATCAATTGTCGGCGGGGCAAACGGTTGAAGCGGGCTATTACGAACTGCAACGCACAAGCACTGATGGCGCACCGCAAACCGAACGGGTCATTGCCCTCAACCACGGCCGGGCCGAATCGCAGATGGCGTTCTATACACCCGCCGAATTGCGGCAGGCTTTTTCGAACCAACCAAACGTGGAGGTGTTTGATAGCATACGGGATAATGATTTTGGTCAGGTACTTGAGGAGGAGAACATAGGAAAAAACCTGTGGCCATATTGCATTATAGCGGCTTTAGTATTCCTTTTGTTTGAAATAGTATTCGTCAGGCTCCTGAAAGCGTGACCAAAAGAGCGGGCTGTTGGATAACTCAGTTTGGAAGGTAACCGCTTCATATAGTACTTTCAACCATTAACCGGGCGTAAAAACCGGCTGTCCCTCAAGGGGTTTAGAGTACACCATTTAGTTAAAAACGAAACGTAAGATTGATATGAACTTCTTCGCTACAGTAGCGTACACTACGCTCGATGAAACCATTCAGAATGTGAAGCATGCCGTGATGAATAACCGGGTTGTTCATCTGTCAGGGTTCAAGCCTGATCTGCCGGTGCATGATTTTTATAGCCGCCTGTCAGAAACCATCGGAAAAATCCATGCTGCCGATGAGGATATCGCTACGGGCCAGCAGACGGGTAATCGCTGGATCGACATTACCTACAATCCCGAAATTCCTGACCGCTACCGGTCGAGCAATACACGTCAGCCGATGCATACCGATGACTCGTATGTGGAGTTGTATGACGAAGTGGCCGTAAACTTTTTCTACAGTGCCTCGCAAGCTAAACTCGGTGGAGCTACCACGTTTATTGACCTGCAAACACTGGTTGACTGCCTGAATCTGGACGGCGAAACCGCCCTGCTCGACGAACTGATGAGCACCGATGTCGTTCACTCGAAAGGTGGTTTACGGAAAGTAAGAAAGCCGCTCGACAAAGACGAAGAAGGCTATCTGGCTAACTGGAACTACTATTGCCTCGACCGCGAAGAGAATTCGCCGGAAGTACTCGATATGTGCGAGCGTTGGCAGAAATTCCTGGAAACCCGTATCATCGAATCGGGTATCGTGATGCCGGTGACGCTGAAAGAAGGGGAGTGCGTGTTTTTCCACGACGACCGCGTAATGCACGGCCGTAACGCGTTCTTCGCCGAATATCCAGGTCAGCGCAGCCTCATTAAAGGTAAAATTATTCTGTCGGCCGCTGGGCAGACGAGCGAATCGGTGGCAGTAACTGCATGATCGATTCAGAAATAACCGAATCCAGCTCGGCGCATTCATCCCGGCTGGGTATCGGAACATGGCAACTGGGTGGCCCTAACTACGTTGGCGATAAGCCAACGGGTTGGGGCGCCGTTGACCAATCAACGGCTGCCGGTGCGATTCACCGGGCATTGGATGAAGGCATTCGTTTCATCGATACAGCCGATAGCTACGGGGCCGGTCTGTCTGAAACTATAGTTGGGCAGGTACTGGCAGAACGAGCCACTCAATCAGGTACGTTGCCCGTTGAGATCTGTACCAAGTTTGGCAATCGCCGTGATGCCTCTGGCCAATCTATTCAGGATTATAGCGCTGCTTATCTGACCGAAGCCGTCGAGGCTAGTTTGCGTCGGTTGCAAGTCGATTCACTGGCTGTTTTATTGCTTCATAGCCCACCCGATGCTTTCGATTGGACTACCTATGATCCCGAGCCATTCGAGGCGCTCATCAGAGCCGGTAAAATCAAGGCATATGGCGTCAGCTCCCGGTCAGTATACGGAGCCAAACGCGTGATGGACGCTGGCTTTGGGTCGGTGCTGGAAGTGATTTATAACGCCCTAGACCGCCGTGCCGAAACCATTTTATGGGCCGATGCCAAGGCGAATGCTTACCGATTTATTGCGCGGGTGCCGCTGGCATCTGGCTTCCTGAAGGCAACGTACCTGGAAAACGATCCCGTTTTCCCCGCCGACCAATACCGTCATTACCTGCCCGATCGTGACCGTCAATGGCTGCTGGACAGCGCCCGTCAACTCGCTTTTCTGAATGAACTCGACGGCGGTATCAGTGCCTCGGCGCTACGGTTTTGCCTGAGTCACCCGGCTGTGTCGGTTGTGATTCCCGGCGTTCGATCGGCCGATCAGGTGATCGACCACGTGCGGGCGTCACGTCAGGGGCCACTACCTAACGAAATCCTGCAACAGATAAAAGTGGCGGTTCCCGATGTACCATCGCACTGGAAACCCGCGTAACTTTGCGTCTCCCAACAAGTAATGCTCTATGAAGCTAAGTGTCGTTATCCCGGCTTACAACGAAGAAGAGTCGATTTCCGAAACCCTTCGCGCGCTCTATCAAACGCTCGCCAAACATGGCATCGACCATGAAATTTGTGTAACCAATGATAACTCGAAGGATAACACACTGGCCGTTCTACAAGGTCTGCAGACCGAAATTCCAACCTTAGTTGTTTTCACGAACCTGGGGCCAAACGGATTCGGGTACGCCGTTCGCTACGGTCTCGAACGCTTTTCGGGCGATTGTGTAGCCGTTTTCATGGCCGACATGTCCGACGATCCGGAAGACCTGGTGAAGTATTACAACAAGATGCGCGAAACCGGTACCGATGCTGTTTTTGGCTCGCGTTGGCAGAAAGGGGGCAGTGTTATTGACTACCCGGCGGTGAAAAAAGTGATCAATCGGGTGGCCAACATGATCATCCGTCTGATGATGAATACCCGCTACGACGATACGACCAACGCCTTCAAACTGTACCGCCGCGAAACTATGGAAGGCATCAAGCCGTTTCTATCGCCGCACTTTAACCTCACTGTAGAATTACCCTTGAAAGCCATGGTGCGGGGCTACAGCTACGAAGTAGTACCCAATAGCTGGACGAACCGGAAATACGGCGAATCGAAGCTGAAAATCAAGGAAATGGGTAGCCGGTACTTCTTTATTCTGATGTACTGCCTCATCGAAAAACACTTTTCACAAGGTGATTTCCGTAAGAAAACGGCGAAGCCAACGGTAGAGGTAAGTCGGTGAGGTGAACCTTACTTTAATAGCGCCGGTATCTGGAATAGTCCCCAGCAGATCAATACGCCCCAGAATATACCGCTGAGCAGCATAGCGACGATAATGCGCAGTGTAGGCACGCGGAAGGAGAGGGCCAACGCTGTGCCGCCAATAGGCGTGAGCAAAATAGGTGTCAGCACAGCAATACCTGCCAAACCGGCCCGCTGCCAGATGCGCACCGCCATACGACTCCGTTTCGTAAATAACCGGGGTGCTGTTTTACGATACCGATCCTGAATCTGAGTGATAGCGGTTCCGGCAAACAAGACCAGAAAAACGCTCATCATCATGCCCGTCACCGAGCAAATAGCGGTTTCGAACCAGCTCAGTTGTAAAGCCAGCCCGGCCAGCGGACCGCCAACGAACTTAAGCATACTGGCAAGCGCTACAGAAATATATTTGGCGTAACTCATAAGAAATAACTACTTGCCTTCTGAACACCGATTAATCACTAGAAGTTAATGCCTGTTTTTGCCTCGACTTATGCCGGTCCACCGCGTCTTCAGTATAATGCTCACCTACAGACCATTATACCTAGCTTAACCCGGCGTATTACAGGCATAATTTATCAACGTGAACGGCTGACGGTATCAGATGGTGACTTCGTGGATATCGACTGGCTTCGTAAGCCGCATCATACCCGGTTGGTCGTATTGACGCACGGGCTCGAAGGCGATAGTCACCGTCATTACATCATGGGAACCGCTCGCCTGTTTCATGAACATCACTTTGATGTGCTGGCCTGGAACTGTCGATCGTGTAGCGGCGAAATGAATCATGCATTTCGTTTGTATAATCACGGCGAAATTGGCGATATCGGCGAAGTGATCACGCACGCGTTGGCCTCTAAAAATTATGACGAGGTAGTGCTGGTTGGCTACAGCATGGGCGGGAATATCTCGCTGAAATACGCCGGTGTCCATGGTGCAAACCTGCCCGCATCTATCAGCCGGGTTATTGCTATTTCGGCACCTGTCGACCTTAGAGCCAGTGCATTGCTGCTCGATTTGCCCGGTAACCGGTTCTACCGCAATCGATTCATGAAGAAGTTGTTGGTGAAAATCAGCCGGAAAGCCACGCAGTACCCCAGCCGACTGGATATGAGTCGATTGAAGCAAGTACGTGTCTGGAAAGATTTCGATGACTGGTTTTCGGCCCCCGTCAACGGCTACCGCGACGCCGACGATTTTTATGAGCAGGCATCAGCCATCAATTTCATGCCGGGCCTAACTATTCCTGCGCTACTGCTCAACGCCCAAAACGACCCGTTACTCTCGCCTGAATGTTCGCCAATATGGCTGGCTGAGCAGTTACCCCATTTCTTCCTGGAAACACCCCGCCTCGGCGGTCACGTTGGTTTCATGACGCCTCGCAGCCTGTTCACCTACGCCGAACACCGGGCATTGGCTTTCGTTGCTACGTTGGCTGAAGCCAACGGCAATGAGTGAAAGCATTTTGAAAAACGCATGCTACGCCCCGCCGGGGCTCAGGTACATTTTGCACATCCTTTTTTCTATCGATGCTTCGGCCCGCTGGGCCTGCTCTCACTGGACTTGATATGCACCACTGATGCTCTGCTAACAGAACCCTCCACACAGGGCGGGGGCCTAAAACCGACAGGCCCAGCGGGCCGAAGCATCGGTAGAAAGCAACGCAACACGGTAGCTAACCAAAGCCCCAGCGGGGCGCAGCATGCGTTTTCACAACTAAGCAACAAAAAAAGGGTCCCAGGCATATTGCCTGAGACCCTTCGACGTAAGGTATGTATTCTGATAATAACTAAGCAGCAACCGAGACCTGATGTTCTTCCAGGTAGTTCAGCACACCTTGTAGTGTCAGCAATTTGGTGTAATCTTCGTCGGGAATACGAATGCCGAACTCCTGTTCTAATTGCATGACCATATCAACCGTGTCCAGACTGTCGAGGCCGAGATCGCGGGTGAAGTGAGCATCGCCGGTCAACTGTGAACCTTGAATACCAAAGTTATTGAGTATGGTAATGACCTGGTCTTTCATAACAAATGCGCGTTGGTTTTTGTGAATGGGAATAGTACGTCTTAAAGAAGGAATATACACAAACAACGTTCAAATGCCTGATTTTGTTACTTCTACCAAGAACCGCTAAATCAAAATTTAGGAGTTTTTAAGGAATTTGCGATCACAGATTTTCGCCCATCAACCGCTTCAATTCTAACTGATTCAGCACCAGTTGATACTGAAAAGCCAGTTGGCCGAGCAGCGCTTCTTCAATACCGGTCTCGGCACTTTCCAACTCAACCGCCGTGATGACCCCGTTGCGCAATCGGGTTTGCGCCAATTGTAGCGCCTGCCGGGCTTGAGCTACCTGTGTGTTCAGGTTCTGTAAACGCGTTTGGTTGGCGGCAATGTCGGCGTTGAGTTGAGCGAGTTGCTGCCGAAGTTGAGCCGTGGCATTATCAACGGCGTAGCGGCTGGCATTCAGGTTCAGCTTGGCGGCCTGTTGCTGCAACTTGTAGCGGCCACCCGCATAGAGCGGCGCCGTGAACGAGATGCCCGCAGCCACATTAAAACGGGGCGTGTTTACGTCAGGTACGTACCCGTTCCGAAAACCCGTTGACCCCACCGCCACCAGACTCGGGCGCCCAGACAGTTCATCGACCAGCACATCCGTTTGGGCCAGTTGAACCCGGTCCTGCGTAGCCAGTATGTCTTTGTTCCCTGCCTGTGCCAGTTGCAACTGACCCTCCAGCGAAAATGGCTGGATGATACCACCAAATTGCTGCGCGTCCGGTCCAACAGTCGGATCGGTGTTACCGGTCAGGTACGTGAGCAGGGCGCGCTGACGGTCGAGCTGATTTTGCAGGTCGATCTTCCGGTTCTGCGCTGTTTTCAACCGTACCTGTTGCGTAATGACGTCGTATTGAAGCGCATCGCCGTTTTGGAGCCGGGCGCTCAGAATGGTCACGTTATTGGCCGCCGTACGAATCACGGAGTCCTGCACGATCATACTCCGCTGAATGAACCCGATACCATAATAGGCCGCCGCCACCTGATAGGTCAGGTTATGCCGGGTCAGCTCCTGCTGACGTTGCGCAATGCGGAGGTTATCGCCCGCCCGTTGCACTGCTGCCCCCGTCCGGCCAAAATCATAGATCGACTGCGACACCGACACGTTACCATTGACATTGTGGTTCGGCTGAAACTGCAAGGATACATTACGCCCATCGACAGGCAACGTCGCCTTCGGAACTGGATCAATGTATTGGTAAGTGCCATTGATCGATACCAGGGGTTTCAGCGCCGTACGAGCCAGATCGGCCTGTACGGCCACGCCCTGAATTTGTTGTTCCTGCTGTTTCAGCAACGGAAAATTAGCCGATGCCTGCTGAATAAGCGTACTCAGATCGGCCGGCAACGCCTGTGGCTGCTGCGCCATCACCAGCGAAGGCAGCAGCAGAAGGAGGAGTGTATGGAGTGGTTTCATGGAAAAAGTTTAACGTCTAAAGTCTAATGTCTAAAGTTGCTCTGCTAAGAGATCACACTGATTGAGGAGCAGCGCAACTTTGGACATTAGACATTGAACCTTGGACTTAAAAGTTAGTGCGCTGCGTCGGCGGCGGCTTTCGCGGTGGCGGCATCCATTTTCACGGAGCGAAGCAGGAAAAGCAGCGGGAACGAGACAATAAAGAACATACCCGCCAGTCGGAACGCGTCGAGGTAAGCCAGAAGCAGCGCCTGCTTCTGCACGGCGAGTTCCAGCGTTCGGTAAGCGCCCGTTACGGCGTCGAGAGCATTCATGCCTTTGGCCGTCAGCGTTTGCGCCATCCCGTTGATGCGTTCGGTAGCCAGTGGATTCTCGGCCGTGATGTTCGATACCAGATCACTGCGGTGCAAGGCCGTGCGCTGGGCTACGTAGGTGTTGGTAATGGCTACGCCGAACGCACCGCCCAACTGCCGCATCATGTTGGTGAGGGCAATACCCATAGGCAACTGTTGCGGTTTCAGCCCCGACACCGACGAGTTGATCAGCGGCACATTGACAAACGCCAGCCCCACGCCTCGAATCAGCAACGCCTGCACGTAATAACCATCCGACGTTTCGGACGTGAACGTCGACATGATGAAACAGAACGACGCGAAGGCAACGTACCCAGCCATGACCACATACCGCGGCGATACGCCTTTGGCCAGAATTCGACCTACCAGCGGGAAACAGATGGCGGCAATGGCACCACCCGGAATGAGCAGTCGCCCGGTTTGGGTAGCCGTGAACCCCGCCACGCGTTGCACCATCAGCGGGTAAAGCAGTACCGATGTAAACAGGCCATAGCCCACAATAAACATCAGCACCGTTCCCACGGCCAGGTTTCGACTTTTCAGCACCCGCAGATCAAGCACCGGCGACTTGGTACCCCGAAGTTGCGACCATATAAACCAGGGCAGGGCAACCACCACCGCAATGGTCAGATACAGAATGGCTTTATCGTCGAACCAGTCGTCGGCTTCGCCCCGTTCCAGCACGTATTGCAAACTGCCTACACTGACGGCCAGCAGCATAATACCAAGCCAGTCGATGCTGATCGCTTTGCGATCGATGCTGAATTCATCAGCTTTCTTGTCGATAAACCGGAGGCTCAAAAACGTAGCGGCAATGCCCACCGGAATATTGATGTAGAACATCCAGCTCCAATGGTAATTGTCGATGATATAGCCGCCCAGCGTTGGACCAAACGTAGGTCCCAGCACGATGCCCAGCCCAAACAGGGCCGACGCCAGCGGCCGTTGTTTCGGCGGAAACGCATCGAACAGCAACCCCTGCGAGGTCGACAGCAAGGCACCGCCGCCTACGCCCTGCATGAACCGGAAGAAAACCAGGGTCCAGAGGTCGGGCGCAACGCCGCAGCCGTACGACGCAATGGTGAAGAGAATGATAGAGGCGATGTAGTAATTCTTGCGACCGAAATAACGCTGCAAAAAGCCCGTCATCGGAATCACAATCACGTTGGCAATGCCGTAGGACGTAACCACCCACGAGGCATCTTCGATGGTAGCGCCCAGGCTACCGGCAATATCGGTCAGGCCGACGTTGACAATCGACGTATCGATCAACTCCATGACCGCCGCCGTTACGGCCGTGATCACGATCACCCAGCGCCGGAAGCCCGTGGGTAATGTGGCCTCAGCAGGTGGGGCCTTTAGTGTAGTTTCCATTCAGCGAATCCGGTTAGTCGGCTACCCGCACGGCGGCATCTACGCTCAGACCAGCCCGAAGCTTGTCTTTGTATTTCTCAGGATTCAGAATCTCGATCTTCACCGGCACACGCTGCGTAATCTTCACGAAGTTGCCCGATGCGTTGTCGGGAGGCAATAAGGCAAACCGCGCTCCAGTGGCTTCCGATAGCGAGGCTACGCGGCCTTTTACGTCGAGGCTCGGGTAAGCATCGATCTTGATATCAACGGGTTGACCCACAACGATTTTCTCCAGTTGCGTTTCTTTCATGTTGGCGATGACCCAAAACGTGCTGTCGTTCACGATAGTCATCAGCGTTTGGCCGGGCTGCACGTATTGACCAACAACGGCGTTTTTCTTGCCGATTTTACCGTTGATCGGCGCGGCCAGTTTAGCATAAGTCAGGCGAAGTTTGGCGCTTTCAACGGCGGCAGCTTTCACTTTCAAGACGGCCTGCATTTTCTGAATGGCCGACTGCGCCTTCAGTATACCCGCCTGCGCTACACCCTGCTGGGTACGTGCCAGACCGATCTGCTCCTGACTATTTTGGTACGTCTGCGTTTGCACATCGACCGTATTGCGCGAGTCTTCGAGTTGTTTGCGGGTCAGCGACTGATCGTTGTAGAGGTTCTGGTCGCGTTGCAGGTCGGTCTGTGCCTTGTTGCGGCGAAGTGCCTGGACAGCGGCTGCCGACTGCGTTACTTTCAGATTTTGTGCCACGTTGCGGCTGTTGGCCTGCGCCGTAGCCAGATCGGCCTGTGCCGTTTGTATATCGGCCAACGTCGACTGATAATCGGCTTCGGCCTGTTGCAGAGCTACTTCATACTCCTGCGGATCGATCGTAAGCAACGGTTGCCCGCGTTTTACCGTAGCGTAATCGTTGACGTTTACCTCCTGAACGTACCCGGCCACCCGCGCCAGCACCGGAGCCGACGTGCCTTCGATCTGCGCATTGTCGGTCGATTCGTATTGTTGACCATGCCGATAAGCGGTAAAGCCCCAATAGGCAGCAGCGATCACGACCACCAGACCAATAAGTCGGGGCACATATGTTTTTACAGAAGATGTTGATTCAGATGCCATAGGTTTTACTTGATGAGGCAACAAAGGTAAACCTAGTTGACTATAAAAGTCAATCGGGTTGACTATCTTTGTGTATTAAATAATGATTAATCTATTTGCGAGCCTCAACCAGTTGCCAATCCATGAAACCAGCAGATACTACGCTCTTCACCTTCGATTTATTCCGGGAGATTCGGGGCCGCTCGATGGGGCGACTTGCGTGGCGGCTGAAACGTTTTCTGGACGAGTTCATGGAGCCCCGGCTGCATCAGCGTGGCTTTACTGATTTTAAGCTCAGCTACCTGCGCCTGATGGCCAACATCGAGGAGAACGGCATTACCAACAACGAACTGGCACGCAAGGCCGACGTCACCAAGCAGATGATGAGCAAGGTGGTCAGTTTGCTGGAAACGCAGGGGTACATCTACACGAAAAAAGACGAAACCGATTCACGCGCCAGCCGGATCTTCCTGAACGAACGTGGTTTTGAATTGCTGATGGCCGTACATGCCTGTATGGAAGAAGCGCATACCCATTTCAAAGGCATCATTGGCCCCGACCGCTTCAACCGCCTCATCGACGACATGAAAGACCTGGTCAACGGCCTGGACGGGGGAGACTGCTAGGGGAATCACGATTGACGAGTTACGATGTACGATTTGCGCTGCCTAAGAAACCTTGTTGTAGAACAGCAGCGCAAATCGTACATCGTAACTCGTCAATCGTAATTCCTCAGGCCCACACCATGGTCAGTACGCCCATGAGCATGATGAGTTTGCAGAGGTTGCTGAGGTAGCTGTATTCGCGGCGGGTGTCGGCCATCACGAGGCGGTAAACCAGCCAGGAAACGGGTAGAAGCAACAGCATGAAAATCCAGCTTAGGCGGGCGTTATCCCAGGAATCGGCGGTGAGGAAGAGCGTCATGATAAACGCCGCGATGATCACGTAGAGCAGGTATTTGGTCCGACGGATGCCCCAGACGATTGGCAATGTGCGGCAACCGTAGCGGGCGTCGCCGCGTACATCTTCCATGTCTTTGATGACTTCGCGCACCACCGTAACCACAAACGCAAAGGCCGCGTACATTAGCAGCAGGTTTTCGTTCTGCTTGTAATACACCGCCATGACAATCAGCGACAGGGCCGTGAGAAACGACACTACCAGGTTGCCAATAAATGGTTGGCGTTTCAGGTTGGCCGAATAAAACCACAGCAGCGACACCGACAGCACATCGACGGCAAACACCCAACGGCTGAGTAACAACCCCAGCAAACAGCCGATCACGTTCAGCACCTGATGCGCCGTAATAGCCCACCGCCGTTTCAAATATCGCCCGATAATCACCCGCTCGGGCTTATTGACGATATCGATTTTCACGTCGAAATAATCATTGATGATATAGCCCGCCGCCGCAATGCAAACCGTCGACAGGGTGAGAATGATCATACGCCCATCGAGCAAAAGCTGTGGCCAATCTTCGCGGGGACCAATCAGGGCGATCCTGGCCAGGTATTGCGTACCCACCACGATCAACAGGTTCTGCACCCGAATCAGGCGTAGAAATCCTTTGACGTAATCGAGCGTGGTTATGGTACGTGTCATGGGTTGTTCTAAGAGTCGCAAGTCTGCTACGGCCTTTACCTGACCCCCGGCCCCTCTCCTTGAAATAAGGAGAGGGGAGCAATGCGCTGCCAATTACTTACTCTGATTGATGGGCCGAGCACCCCCCTCTCCTTATTTCAAGGAGAGGGGCCGGGGGTGAGGTAAAGCCGAGGGAACTTCCGAGTCATGGCGGTACATCCATTATGACTCGTCAACTTTTTCAGACCTCCGTACAAACTTAAAGCTCCCGGCGTTATAAACAGGAATGTAGCCAAAGTCTATAGTATTACTTTCATTGAGCGGTACGGGGAGTCGGTCAGGTACGTAGCGAATCCCTTCGTCGGGACGTAGCCAAAACTGTTGCGGATCAGTGTGACCCGTTTGCTCGAAACCCAGTTTGCGGTAGCTCGCCCCGTCCGACCAGTCGCGATCGGCGTAGGTCATCAGATCATCGGCGGGGTGGTTGGTCAGGTAGGCTTTGATTAGTTTGTCCAGCCCGCCAACAACCGTAGTGCCGATTCGACTCGCCATGCGTACCAGTTCGGCCGATCGATAGGGCAAGCCATTGCGTTGCTGAGTACGTGGTTGGGCAAAGGTGGCTACCGCCAGCAATAGTTCTCCGTCAGGCCGCTCGCTCAGGTACGTGTCTGACTCGTTGGCCGGGGGCAACACGCGGTAGTAGCGTTCGGGCAGGAAAAGGCCATAACGTACTTTTCCGGGTAGTGATGCCTGCAAATGATGCTCGTCGAGAAAGGCTACGGCCGTGGCTTTATCGATACGACGTACCTGCGTGAGTCGCCCCGGAACACGGACGGATTGCCCCTGTAACGCCGCCAGTCGTGACGCTACTACGGCTGGTTTTTGCTGTTCAACGTCTTCCCAGAGATGGATGATGCGCTCACCCCGCGTCGCAAACTCATCCGTCAGATCTCGAAAGAAGAACCTGAAATCCCGTTCCCGACAAAGCGCCGCATACGTACCCAGGTCAATCCGGTGCAGATGCAAGCCCGGTTTCAGGTACGTTAGCGTGAAGGGGGTGTGGGGCATGGGGGTGAAGGGTGAAGGGTGAGGGTGAGGGGTGAAGGGTGAGGGGTGAGAGGTGAGAGGTGAGGGGTGAGAGGTGAGGGGCGAGGGGTGAGAGGCAAAGGGCGAAGGGCGAGGGGTGTTGCTTCGCGAAGATAGTCAGGCGCCAGCAGGCACCCTTTGGGTGGTTCGACATTGCGGGGGGGGGCTGCTCTCGCGAAGCAACACCCTTCACCCCTCGCCCTTCGCCCTTTGCCTCTCACCCCTCGCCCTTCACCCTTCGCCCCTCGCCCCTCACCCTTCACTACTTCCTGTAATCCAGCGCGGGTTTGCGGTCGCCCAATAACGCTTCGTATTTGAAATTGGCACCGCGTTTCTGTACCCATTCAGCGCGGGCTTTCTCGATTAAGTTGGGGGTGGTGAACAGATCAAGCGCGGTGAGGGCCAGCGTTTTGGCCGCTACGATCATCCCTTTCTGCCCAATGCTCATGCCGCTGGCGGCCGTCGATTGCCAGCTATGGGCCGACGAACCCGGTACCCAGGTGGCCGTTTGCAAGCCAACGGTCGGTACTGTCCAGCTTACGTCGCCCACGTCGGTAGAGCCGCCACTGGTAGCGCTTTCTGACGCATCGCGGAAGTCTTTCACGAGCGCGGCGTTGGTTACCGGCACACGCTGCTCTTCGGGAAACGTATTTCTGATTGTCGTGGCAAAGGCGGTTTCTTCCGGCGTGTAGTTGATGCCGCCCACGGTTTTCAGGTTATTGTGCATCACCTCGGCCAGCGTCACGTTGGGCAGCAGGTTAAACACGCCACCCAATACTTCCCACTCCACTTTGGTGCCCGTTCCTTTCGCGGCTCCTTCGGCGGCGTTTTCGATCCGTTTCCACACACTTTGCAGAATGTCACGGTCTTTGTGGCGGGCGTAGTAATACACTTCGGCAAAGGCGGGTACTACGTTGGGAGCCTCGCCGCCTTTCGTGATCACGTAGTGAATGCGGGTATCCTGCGGTACGTGTTCGCGCATCATGTTCACCATCATGTTCATTGCCTCAACGCCATCGAGTGCCGACCGACCGCGTTCAGGCGACGCGGCGGCGTGGGCGGCAATGCCCCGAAACCGGAACTTGGCGTTCTTGTTGGCCAGCGACGTACCTGCGTCGGCAGCGTTCTGCGAGCCGGGATGCCAGTGCAATACCACATCGACATCGTTGAACAGCCCTTCGCGCACCATATACACCTTACCCGCGCCACCCTCTTCGGCCGGACAACCGTAAATCTTCACCGTACCGGCATGACCGGCTTTCAACCAGTTTTTTACCTCGATTGCTGCCGCTACTGAGGCCGTCCCGAACAGATTGTGCCCGCAGCCGTGACCGCCTTTTTGGCCGGCAATGGGCGTAAAATCGGGCTTCGCTTCGGTAGCCAGGCCGGGCAGCGCATCATATTCACCCAGAATACCAATAACGGGTTTGCCCGCGCCGTAGGTGGCCACAAACGCGGTGGGAATACCGGCTACGCCCGCCTTCACGTCGAAGCCTTCTTTCTTTAGCTGTTCCTGAAGCAGCAACGAGCTTTTTTCTTCCTGATAACCCAGTTCGGCAAAGTCCCAGATCTGTTTGGAGATACCCGCGTATTCAGGCATCCGCTTATCAAGGCTAGCGATGATGGCCTGCTTGTCACGATCGGCAGGATTGGCGGCGATTTTTGTGTTTTTTTTGGACTGCCCAAACGCTAGTACGGGTAACAGTAAGGCGGTAGTAAGGAGTTGTTTAATCATGGTACAGGTTGTGTGATGAGATTTGGGTACGGACTGTCCTGCTTCGCGTGCGGCGTAGAGACGCAAGATTTTGCCGCACCGGCGGACCGGTCTCTACACATGCGTCAGCAATACAAACGCGTCAGCAATAACGATCAGCCCTAAAAATAGGGAAAATGTAGGCGTATGCTACCGTAGCCTGTTCAGATCGCCTGTACAGATGATTGCCGTATGCGCCAATACGTTAACTTGATGGCGAAATACGCTCACGTTATGCCTAGTCCGATTGATCAGGAACGCCTTGCCGTTTACGCCCGGAAATTCACGAAGTTGAAACGGGGCGGCACGCAATACGGGCCAGCACCCCACAAACCCGTTTTTCTGCTGACGCTGATAGACCTGATCGATAAGCAGTTTATTACTGAAAACCGAATCGGCGTGTCGCCGGAACTGGTGGCTACGTTCAAAGAGAATTTTGCGCTGCTGGTGAACACAGCCAATCAGGACGATTTTACGCAGCCGTTCTTCTACCTGAAAAACGAAGGATTCTGGTTTTTGCAGCCTAACCCCGGTTTCCTGCTCGACACTTATATCCGCAGCGTACAAACGCTGAGCGACCGGTTGGCATACGCCTGTTTCGCCGATGAACTGTACACGCTGCTGCTAGACACACAGGCCCGAACGTACCTGAAAACGCTGTTGCTCGACACGTACTTCCCCGCCACGAAGGCAACGTACCTGAGCCTGAAAACTGCCGGACGAAGCTACGTGCAGGATATGGCAACGTACCTGCTAAACGAGAAGGTCGCCCCTTACCAAACCACCCTGTCACTCACCACCAACGATGACGAAACGCGTTTTGTACGCGGTGGCCTATTCAAAAAGCTGGTGCCGAAAGTCTATGATTTTACCTGTGCCATTTCAGGCCTGAAAGTCATTGCAACAGATGGTGCTACGCTGGTCGAAGCCTGCCACATCATCCCGATCAGCGTCTCCGGCGACGACCGCGTCACCAACGGTATTGCCCTGTGCCCAACCCTGCACACCGCCTTCGACCGGGGCATGATCGGCGTAGACGACCGTTTCCGCGTCCTCGTCTCCCCCGCCATCGCCGAAAACCCCACCAGCCCCTACAACCTCCGCCAGTTCCACAACCAACCCCTCCGCCTCCCCTTCGGCGACCTGCACTACCCCAACCGAGAAGCCTTCGCATGGCATTTACGGGAGCGGTTTAGGGGGTAGGCTAGGAAAGGTTTGTCATAACATAATAGCCTATCGCATACTTAACAGACGTAACCCCGCCCGACTCGTTGTCCCATCGGGACCATCAGGTACATTCCACAAAGTAGGTCTGGTTTTCGATGTCTTCCTAGCGACAAACCACGAATAGTCTATGGTTTGAAAGATGTACGCTGGTTGTACCATCACCAACGCACCACACGGTTGATGGTAGTGATAACGTCGGCTTCGGTGTTGAAGCGGCCGAGGCGCAGGCAGGTAACGGCTAATAAATTTCGAGGGCCTGATATATAGGTAGATGCCTGTTTTAAGTTACCATACTGAAACGGTTTATAAACCAACGATCGCCCGTATGAAAGCCTTACCCTTACTCCTGACTGTGGGGTTGTCCTGCACATTGCTCGCTGTTCCTTCGGCGCGGTTGGTAGCTCAACAGAAAACAGACAAACAACCTGATGGCCTGGAGAAAACGAACCCTGTTGCAGCGCCGGACTTTACGACCATCAGTAAGCTGACGTGCGGACAAACGACTGACCAAGCCATCAGATCGCTCCTGGGTAAGCCCGTTTCTATTGCCTCTACTGGCGAGTCGACCGAGTGGGCCTACCGTTTCGATAAGCTGAACATACGCGTTCAGTTTGATGCTCAAAACAAGTTGACCTCTTGTCTATACCAGCAATACGACCGAAACTCGTCTGCTCTCGATGTGCGGAATATAAAGTCGATTCGGGTTGGCAGTAACGCGGCTGACCTTGTCCGTTTACTGGGCGAGCCAACGTACCTGTCCATGTCGGCATCTGGTATGGAGATGGCTTATGTCAATGCGCCCGATCAAACCAAACTTCAGGTTATTCTTTCCGGTAAAGATGGTTTTACGGTGACAGATTACCAGTTCTCGGTAACTGCCCAACGGCCACTGGTCATCGACTCGGATAAACTGACAAACATCAAAAAAGGCCAAACGACCTTATCTGATGTGGCTGCTATTTTGGGTGAGCCTACCCAAAAAACAATCAATAAATCAGCCGAAAGCTGGTACTACGAGTCAGCTGATTCCCGGTTGTTTTTGCGCTTTAACCGGGATCAGACCTCAACGGTAGTTGCCTATCAATACGATCAGAAATAGACCAGCAAGCACACTGTTGTTGGTTCGTACTGGTAAGCTTACGCCAACGAAGAGAAAAATCAAACCTACGCTTAAACACATTGCCGGGTGCGTTGTCATAGCTGGACAAACGAAACGTCTACGGCTATGAAAACGATTACGATTGATTTGAAATCTTTTTGCTTTGGCGTGATGGCTATGGGCGCGGTTTTATTAATGGCTAACAAACCCGCCAGTCAGCCACAGCCCGAACCGGTAGAACAGCTGGTGGCAGAGCCGAGGCCATGCGAAGACCAGCGCCGTTATCAGGCACTGTACCTCGAATCACGCCTGATTATCCTCGACACACAAACCGGGCGATTTCTGCGCGAAGGCAGCGTCAAGCTTCGTTTCACCAGCAACGGTTTCGAGGAGATCTATCAGCAGCAGGAACAGCTACAACAGCAGAAGCGATAGTACCATCAGGGCTTCAGTGCCTGGTTATGCTCATTTCGAGCAGGGCGAAGCTTAAGCTCTTTCCGTGTGTATCCATGGTGAGCGAAGTTGTTACCCCACCGGTCAGTGCCTGCTGGCAAACAAACTGAAGCGCGGGTAAATGGGGTAACTCGTAGCGCGTAACCTCTCCAGACACAATATCGGCCAGGTGCAGCCTGACGGCTTCGGCCGTAACCTGGGCACAAAGCAGCGGATAATCGGCTTCCCGGTACGGAATGAGCGAAAGGGTGAGCGTGTTCCCCTTGTCGCCAGCCCTGCTATGCGCAATGTCGTAGAGCTTGATGATCATGATTGAAAAAAGGTTACCTGAGGCGTCGTTTGATCCCGGTCGATCAGCGTCGAGACGATGCCAACCAGTTCGTGGATGTACTTCCGGGCACCGCCTCCGCCAGCGGGACCGTTGGTGTAAAGGGCTTCAACCTCTTCGCCTACCAACGCGGCTTGTTGGGCAGTGGAGGCTCTGCCCGCCACCCGAATCCTGATTTCGTAAGGGTCGGGGTAATGACCGAAGTTGGTTCGATGGACCGATGTGCTGCCAATATAGTCGATGCGGAGGTCGGTGAACTGGTCGTGTAGTCGCTCTCGAATGATATCACCCGCCAGTTTAGCGCGGTTAAGGGCATTTGAGCCCGCGTACGAGATTTCGCCTTCGCCAATGAATCCAGCTTCGTATCCCACACTCACTTTCAGCGTATCGGGGCGTGGCTTTCCCCGCCCGCCTGTAGCGCGAACCTGATTGGGGCCTGTTTCTTCCAGACGTACCTGCGTGAAGTCGGCGATAATATCCGGGGTGAGGTAGCGACTGGGGTCCATCACTTCGTACAGGAGCTGCTCTTTGGCGGTTGCCACCGTTAGCAGACCGCCCGTACCGGCCACTTTGCCAAAAATAGCTGCTCCGTCGGCCGAGACATCGGCAAAGGGATGGCCCAGGCTGGCCAGGTCAGGTACGTTCTTGCGGCCGGGGTCGGCGAAATAGCCTCCCGTGAGCTGACCGGCACATTCCAGCAGGTGACCAACAACCGTACCCTGTCCCAAGCGATCGGAATCGTTCAGCGACCAGCCAAATTCATGAACCAGCGGGGCCAGAAACAACGAGGGGTCGGCCACACGACCCGTAATGATGATGTCGGCACCCGTAGCCAGCGCCGGAACAATAGCATCGGTTCCCAGGTAGGCATTTGCCGACACAAGCGTGCCCGAATCGGAAAGGGGTTTCCCTGTTTCCAGCGCCGTCTCTGAACCCGAAAGATGACTGAATACATCGTCGCCGGTAACGGCCGCCACCGTGACAGAGAGTGATAGCCGCCCGGCAATCTCCATAATTTTCTGAGCAGCAGCCAGGGGGTTTGCCGCACCCATGTTGGTAATCAGCCGTACTTTTTTTTCCAGTAAATGCGGCAACAGGCTGTCAATCCGGCGTTCCAGAAGGGGGTCGTAGCCTAGTGTGGCCTGTTGCCGTTTTCGTTTCTGGGCCAGCGCAATAGTACGTTCGGCCAAACATTCCAGCACCAGGTAGTCTAGTTCCCCCTGTTGCACCAGCACCAGGGCAGCCTCTAGCCGGTCGCCGGAAAAACCCGCCCCGCACCCAATTCGAACAGATGATTTCATAGGTGTATCGAGCCGGTCAGCAGGGCGGCCAGTGTCATAACCAGCGTGGTGCCAAAAGCCCATTTAAGAATGAAACGCTGGTGGTCGCCCAAATCTACTTCGGCCAAACCCACCAGCAAAAACGTCGACGCGGTGAGGGGACTGACCGGAAAACCGACCGTCATCTGGCCAAGCAAAGCAGCCCGGCCAATCTCCAGCGGGTCGATACCGAACTGCGTGGCGGTTTTACTCAGGATGGGAACAACTCCGAAGTAATAAGCATCGGGCGTGAAAAGGAGACTGGCGGGCAGGCTGGTGATCGCCGTCAGGGTAGGTAACCAGGCCGCGTGTTGCTGTGGAATGAGCGATACAACCGAGGTTGCCATGGCGTCGATCATTTGGGAGCCAGTCAGAATACCGGAGAAGACGCCAGCGGCAAAGATCATACTCGACACCATGAATATGTTGTTTCCGTGGCTTCTGAGCACTTTTTGCTGATCGGGGAGGCGGGGGTAATTGATGAGCAACGCCACAATAGCCGCCACAATGAACAGGGCCGGAGCCGGTACCCAGCCTTTCATCAGCGTGGTAATGAGGGTAACGGTTAGCAGCGCATTGATCCAGAACAGGCGGGGACGCCGAAACTGCCGCTGTTCCTGGGTCAAGCTATCCTGATGGATGTAGTTGAATTCACGAATACCAAGGCGTTTTCGTTCTTTAAGCCCAAACCAGTAGGCCACCAGCAACACCCAGCAAATGCCCGCTATGATGGCGGGAATATTGGGGTTGAACAGTTGGGTGGCGTCTGTTTTTAACGTCGAAATAGCGCGTGCCGAGGTACCTGACCAGGGCACCAGGTGCATCGGTCCAACGCTTAGCGCCACGATGCCGGGCAAAATGAGCCGGTCGATGTTTAACTGCCTGTAGATGGGGAGAAAAGCAGACATGACGATCATGAACGTTGCCGTGCCATCGCCATCCAGATGAACGGTCATGGTCAGGATGGCCGTTCCCAGAATCACCTTCAGCGGGTCGCCTTTCACAAAGCGGATGATGGTGGTAATGATTGGGTCGAACAGGCCAACGTCGAGCATCGTTCCGAAATAGAGCACCGCAAACATGAGCAGGATACCTGTCGGCGCAACCTGCTTGATACCCGTCAGAATCATTTCGCCCAGCTCTTTAGCCGAAAATCCGGCCAGCAAACCCATGACAACCGGTACTAGAACCAGCGCCGTAATGACCGATAATCGTTTAGTAATGATCAGCACCAGAAAAATAGCAATGGTGCCGAAGCCAAGTAAAGAGAGCATGATGGGTGCAGGTACGTTGTTGATCGATAGACCTAGTTTTGAGACAACACCTGACTGAAAAACAGCACCTGATAGGGTAACGAGTTCTGCCAGTATTCCCAGCTATGGCCGCCGGGCCGTTCGCTATAGTCATGGGGTGTTTGGTTGAATACCAGTCGGCGGTGCAATTCCCGATTCGGCTCGATCAGAAAATCATCTACGCCACAGTCGATGACCAGCTTTAGTCCATTCGTTTTCATCCGGTCGGCCATGCCAACCACCGAGTAGGCAGCCCACCCGTCGGGCGATTGGCTGAATGACCCAAGAATTTTCTCAAATTCCGCCTTAATGTTCTGGGTAGCATCGGGCGGTAACTTCCATGAGTTCATATCTGGATTCAGGGCTCCGCTCATGCTACCTGCGGCACAATACAAATCGGGGTGACGAGTAGCCAGGTAGAGCGCCCCGTAGCCACCCATCGAAAGCCCTGTAATAGCCCGGCCAGCACGGGTTGGTTTGGTGCGGTAGGTCTTGTCGATTTTGTCGATGACTTCTTTGGTCAGGTACGTATCAAACTGGCTGTCGCCGATAATGGGGCTATCGATGTAGTAGCTGAACACTTCCCCTTCGGGCATTGCGATGATCAGGTTATACTGGTCGGCTAGTCGCTGTATCAGCGTTTTATCGGGCGTTTTAGTGATCCAGTCGTCAAAGTGTCCGTAGCCACCGTGGAGGAGATAGAGGACTGGATACGTTGTTTTGGCTTTTCCTGTCGATGAATATGAGGCCGGTAGCACAACAACCGCACGCAGGTTTTTCTTCATCACTGCACTGGGAATGGCCAGGGTATCTACGCTGGCGGCATAGAGGGGGGATGATAGGAGCAGGTAAAAAAGGATAGCCAGTTTTAGCCAGGTAGCTCTACGGTCGGTCGGGTTAAGCATGTTCGGTTCGGGATGTTAGGAGGATGCCGGGCCAAAGCCAATAGGTCGCACACCAGCCTGTAAATCTAGATGGAAGTGGCGGAACAATGGAGGTTAACCAGTAAGGGTACTCAAGGTCGACTACTGATCATTCAGCTTATAATTCAAAAAGCCGCGCTCCAATGACAGAGCGCGGCTTTTTGATATACTTTCCAATAGCTTGGCCACAAATAGAGCACCGATATCTACTTGATGTATCTGAAATCTTCGTCGCCTTTTAGCGTCAGCAACACGTCGTACATGAGGCGGATCACAGACTGCACATCTTCCTGATGCACGGTTTCAACGGTGGTGTGCATGTACTTCAACGGCAGCGAAATCAGGGCGGAGGCTACCCCTTCGGCGGCGTAGGCAAACGCATCCGTATCGGTCCCCGTCGACCGGCTGACGGCCTGACGCTGGAACGGAATTTCGCTTTTGTTGGCCACGTCGATCATAAAATCGAGGAGGTTGTTCTGCACGGCGGGTCCGTAGCAAAGTACCGGGCCGCTGCCGCATTTAAGGTCGCCCTGCTCTTTCTTGTCGTATTTCGGCGACTGCGTATCGTGCGTTACGTCGGTACAAATGGCCAGATCGGGTTTCAGGCGGCGGGCAATCATTTCGGCACCGCGTAGCCCGATTTCTTCCTGCACGGCATTCACGATATACAGCGTGTAGGGCAACCGAACGCCGTTTTCTTTCAACTGACGGGCCACTTCGGCAATCATGAATCCACCCATCCGGTTATCGAGGGCGCGACCCACAAAATAGCGGCCGTTCATTTCCGTGAGGCCGTCCACAAACGTGCAAACGGTACCCACGTGAATGCCCATCGCCAACACTTCATCTTTGGTGGCTGCACCCACGTCGATAAACAAATCGGTCACTTTTGGGGCGGTATCTTTGGCGAGGTCGCGCACGTGAATGGCTGGCCAACCGAAAACGCCCTGTACCACGCCCTGCTTCGTGTGCAGGTTAACCCGCATCGAGGGTGCAATCAGGGCATCGGAACCACCATTGCGACGAACGAAAAGATAGCCATCGTCGGAGATGAAGTTCACGAACCACGAAATCTCATCGGAGTGGGCTTCAATAACAACCTTGTAGTCTTTCGTGGACGAATCGTCGGCACCATGAATAACACCCACCGCCGAGCCGTAGGTATCCACGATATATTCGTCGATATACGGTTTCAGGTAATCGAGCCAGAGCTGCTGCCCCGACGATTCAAAACCTGTTGGCGATGCGTTGTTCAGGTACTGGTAAAGAAAGGTTTTGCTATGCTCAGTCATAGGGGGGAGGGAGGGAGTGTTTGTGGTTTGTTGTCTGTGGTTTGTAGTCGCGCTGCTAACTCACCCGTTTCGAGAAGTAGCAGCGCAACTACAAACCACAGACAACAAACTATAAACCTAAACTATTCCTTCAAGCGTTTCGATCCAGCGTTTGGCTTCGGCTTGTTGGGTTTGGGTAGTAATGGCGGTTTGTAACTTTTGGCGATCGATCGGGGTTTGGCCGTTTTGAACGCGTAGCATGGCTTCGGCGAGGGCTTTGGGGTAAAACCCTTCTACCATTTCGCCCATGCCCGGCTTCACGAACTCTTTGATACCGCCCGAGTTGTAACCCACAATGGGTTTGCCAAGTACCGATGCTTCGCGCATCACAATAGGGTATGAATCTTCGCGCGAGGTCAGGCAAAAGCCATCACAGGCGTTGAAATAGCTGAAATACTGCGTCGATTGTTCGGTCAGGAAACGTACGTTGAGATTATACGTTTTAATGTATTGCTCCACGTAATAGGTCATGCCGGTTTTGCGGGCGGGTCCCATCCAGACAAATGGGGTGCCGGCAGGCATCTGACGAAGAATGTCCGGGATCATATCGAAACCCTTCCGGTTCGACCAGGCTCCCGACATCAGCCACACAAACTCATCGTCGCGAAAGCCCAGTTCTTTACGTACCTCTGCCCGGTCGCGCGTGGGTTTGATCTGCTCCACGTTGATCAGACCGTGCATGAGCACTACGTTTTTGTAGCCCATGTTTTCAAGGTTGTCGACCACCGTTTGTGAGGCCGTAAACAGCAGTTTGGCTCCATCGAGCATCTGCTTGAACTCGTCGTAACCACGCTCGTCGTACTCCTGAACCAACTCGTGAACGTGCAACACATACGGCTGCCCGAGCTTGATAGCCAGCAACGCGTATT
Organism: Fibrella aquatica; assembly: GCF_041321135.1. Taxonomy (NCBI): domain Bacteria; kingdom Pseudomonadati; phylum Bacteroidota; class Cytophagia; order Cytophagales; family Spirosomataceae; genus Fibrella; species Fibrella aquatica. The sequence goes on from NZ_JBGGWF010000001.1 coordinate 568,615, forward strand.
CGGGCATGGCAATCGTGTTGATATACCACAAATCCGCTTTTTCGGTCTCGTGAGCCTTCTGCAGGTCTTTCAGGTGCGGAATGCTCCCGAAGAGTTTATGTACCGCCGTTTCGTAGAGTCGATAGCTAAACCGATCAGATTGCTGACTGACGTACAGGGGGCAGTTGAACTCGGCCAGATCGAGCTGACCGGCCCGGCGGCTGAACATGGCGTACCGACGGCTATCGCTTTTCGGCGCGTAATGCATGTAATTCAGCAGCGTCGTGACAGAGCCTGAGCGGTTAGCCACTGGTGTAATAAAGAGTAGTTTCATTGAAATCTGGCAGGCAGTTGGCAGTACAGCACGATGAGGACGTACCCGTAGCGATTAGACTTTGAAAAAATGAGTTTGGTTGAACAGGGTCTTCCAAAAGAAACGGGTAAATATACCGACTTGTTGGGCAAATGCCCGTTGGTTCTCCAATTCGCTCAGCAGGGGTTTGCCCTGTCGAAGGTTCACGCTCATTTTCCAGGCGTAGATAATGGGTACCAGCGTGATGTAGTGCAACATGAGCAGGAGGTACGCACCAACACCATATTGCTTCCGAATCCAGAGGAGGTTCGAGACCTGCATCTGGGTTTTGAATCGGTTGATATACGTTATTTCACGGGCCTGATAAGTAGGATCACTGCCGTATTCGAGATGCACGAAGAAGCCGTCACGAAGCACCAGCATCCGGCCTTGTTTCCCTAATCGCCAGCTCCATTCTACGTCTTCGCCATACATGAAAAAGCGTTCGTCGAGCATCCCTGCTTTCTCCACCGTGGTTCGCCGGGTCATCAGAAAAGCGCCAATGATCCAGTCGACCTGATTGGGATCGTCATATACCGTATCGGGAATCTGACGGTAAAGCCAGTTCTGTACTTTCGGATGAATGGGCAGAATGTAGAAAGGTCGCCGAATCTCGCCAAATCGGGTATACATCTGCGTGTGTACCTGACCCGCCCGGTTGATCTGCATGGCTCCCACGGCGGCCACATCGGCCTGTTCATCAAGGAGCTGCGAGCAACGGCCAATTAGATTATCGATCAGTAGCGTGTCGGAGTTGAGCAGCAGGTAGTTACGACCCAACGCCTGTTTCATGGCGTAATTATTGGCCCGCCCAAATCCGGCATTATACCCCATATCGAACCAACGTACCTGCGGAAAACTGGCTAGCGGAAACGCGGCACGTACCTGCGCCTCACTATCGTCGCCCGACTGATTATCGACAATAACGACCTCGAAGGTAATGCCCGACGTGTGCTCGAAAACAGAGTGCAGGCAATCGACAATCAATTGAGGAGTTTTGTAATTGACAATCAGGATGGAGAGGTCAAGTTGAGGCTCGGGCATCAGCAATAGAAATGAATTGGGGCGAATTGGTGAGGGGTGAATTGGTGAGGAGTGAAGCTCTGCCGAGTACAGTGATGGTGCCTGAGGGGAGCATCACCCTTTACCAATTCACCCTTCAAAGCAATGAAATCGTATGGTTTTTGAAATTGATTATTAACTCACTTTCCTTGAAGAAATCGAGCCCTAGTACACCGTCAATGTCAAAAATGACATTGTTGCCGATAAAATCATATGACGAGACTTCTACATTCCTTACTGTTTTGCCTAAAGCAGTCAGTTGGTCTATTCGGAAAACATAAGCATTGATTGGCCCTTTGGCAGTCTCAAACTCTACTGTTCTCACGACCTTTGAAAGATCGTATCCATTCAGTAGCATGAGGGTCAAGTCAATGACTGTGTGCGTTGCTCCTGTATCCAATGCAAGAGTAAGGTCAGACCGGCCAATCTGTGCATCTATTCGGATTAGGCTGTCTGCGTCATCAAGCGAGAATTTGAACGAATTCATAGCCAAAACCGGCGATTTTTGATCGCTTCACCCGTGAACACGCAGGTGAAGCGATCAACAGTACGCGTAAGTTCCTTAGCTTTATAAGCAATCTCACGCTTGTCTTTGCTATGGTACAATACAACACCACTCTGAAGTTTGCTAATTACAGAACCAACTGTACCTGCATCGGTAAGTATAGGATTGCCCACTAGTACCCATTGTTCAGGGTAAGCATCCCGGATTTGATCGATAGTAAGCGCTTCCATAAATTTCATTTATTACTTAGTTAATCTTCAACACCGCCATAAAAGCTTCCTGTGGAATTTCGACGTTACCGACTTGACGCATCCGTTTCTTGCCTTTTTTCTGCTTGTCGAGCAGTTTCCGTTTCCGGGAAATATCACCGCCGTAACATTTGGCCAGTACGTCTTTGCGCAGTGCGCTCAGGGTTTCGCGGGCAATGATTTTCTGACCAATTGCCGCCTGAATAGCAATCTCGAACTGTTGGCGGGGAATCAACTCACGAAGTTTCTCACACAATTTCTTACCCCACTCATACGATTTCGATCGGTGAACAATAGCCGAAAGTGCATCGACTTTGTCGCCGTTGAGCATCACGTCCAGCTTCACCATGTCTGACTCCCGGTTGTCCATGAACTCATAGTCGAGGGAAGCGTAGCCGCGCGAAATGGTCTTGAGCTTGTCGAAGAAATCGAATACGACTTCGGCCAGCGGCATTTCAAATTGCAGCTCTACCCGGTCGGCAGTGAGGTACACCTGATTTTTCAGGATACTCCGCTTATCCATGCACAGGCCCATGATGCCTCCCACGTAATCGGCTTTGGTAATGATTTGCGCCTTGATAAAAGGCTCCTCGATGTACTTGATCTGGTTGGGCTCGGGCATTTCGGCCGGGGCCGACACCTGAAACAACTCATCCTTGGTGTTCATCACCTCGAACCGTACCGAGGGCACCGTAGTGATCACCGTCATGTCGAACTCGCGCTCGAGGCGTTCCTGCACAATCTCCATGTGGAGCATACCCAGGAAACCGCAACGGAAACCGAAGCCCAGGGCCGCCGATGTTTCGGGTTCCCAAACCAGCGCGGCATCGTTGAGTTGCAGTTTCTCCATCGCTTCGCGCAGGTCCTCAAACTCACTGGTTTCAACCGGATAAATGCCGGCAAATACCATTGGTTTTACCTCCGAGAAACCCTGAATGGCCACTTCGGCCGGATCGTCGAACGTGGTAATGGTATCGCCGACTTTTACTTCTTTGGCTACCTTAATACCCGAGATCAGGTACCCTACGTCGCCGCATTCGATAGCATCTTTGGGTTCCTGCGTGAGACGGAGCGTTCCGATTTCATCAGCAAAATACTCCTTGCCGGTGTTCATGAACTTTACTTTCTGTCCTTTGCGAATCCGGCCGTCTTTTACCCGGAAAATAACTTCAATGCCCCGGTAGGAGTTAAAATGTGAATCGAAGATAAGGGCTTGCAGGGGCGCGTCGGGGTTGCCTTTTGGGGGCGGAATACGCTCGACAATGGCGGCCAGAATTTCGGGAACGCCAATGCCTTCTTTACCGGAAGCCGGAATGATGTCGTCCCGCTCACAGGCGAGGAGATCCACCATTTCGTCTTTAATCTCTTCGGGCCGGGCACCGGGCAGGTCGATCTTGTTCAGCACCGGAATAATGACCAGGTCGTTGTTCAGGGCCAGATACAGGTTCGAGATTGTCTGCGCTTCGGTTCCCTGCGAGGCATCGACCAGCAGCAGCGCACCCTCACAGGCGGCAATGGAGCGGGATACTTCGTAGCTAAAGTCAACGTGGCCGGGGGTATCAATCAGGTTCAGCGTGTACTTTTCGCCCTTGTACATGTAATCCATCTGAATGGCGTGGCTCTTGATAGTGATGCCGCGTTCACGCTCCAGGTCCATGTTGTCGAGCAATTGGGCCTGCATATCACGGGCACCAACGGTATGGGTAAACTCCAGCAGGCGGTCGGCAAGGGTACTTTTACCGTGGTCGATGTGGGCGATAATGCAGAAATTGCGAATATGTTTCACGTTGAAAAAACGGGGGTTGTGTCTTTCGTTTAAACCACAAAAGTACGCAAAAAACTTCGGCGGCGGTCTGTCATCGGTGGCCCGCCATTCTGTTGGCTTACGCTATCGGTAAGAACTAAAAGCCTCGGTCAACCGCCGGGAACGTACCTGAACCGTTTAACCGGTTGCTGGATTGAAACAGACTTTTTTATAAATAAATCTGTTATACCCATGATCTGCGTAGGTAACGCAGACGAACCAACAAAAACAAGTTAGTTGTCGATGGCAAAACGTAGTTTGATTGCTCAGATTCTCTCGTCTATTTTCTTTCGTCGCTCAACGGCTCGCGCGGGCCGTTATGCCCGTAACGGATTCAGTATGTTGGCCTTGATTAAGGAGGCACTGGGCAAAAGTAATTCGGTGAAAGGCGAAGAGGGCATTGGTTTTCGTGAGAAAATTGGTCTGCTGAGCCGTTTGGTGAAGGCGTATGTAGCGGGCGAGTACCGTCAGTTACCGACGAAGACACTGATTTCAACACTGGCTGCACTGATCTATTTTGTGTCGCCACTTGATTTCATTCCCGACATTCTACCGATTGTAGGGTTTGCCGATGATATTGCGCTGATGGTTTGGCTGTTTAACTCACTGAATGCCGATCTGGAAAATTTCCGCGATTGGGAGCAGCAGCAGCAACGGGCCACCGGCAAGATTATTGATTTGAAATAAGGGTATAACCTACCCCTGTGTTGCCTTTTTTACCTTTATTTTAATGGCTTCTTCACAAGCTAGTTGTTACTTTTGCATACGTTCTAAACACGACATATTATGATTACAGCATCCATCTTTGCAATTATGGGTCTGGGCGGTCAAGAGATGCTGCTCATTTTCTTAGCCCTGCTTCTTTTCTTCGGCGCCAAAAAGCTGCCCGAGTTGGCCCGTGGCCTTGGCAAAGGCATTCGCGAGTTTAAAGATGCCACCAAAGATGTTCGTGAGAACATTGAGGATGGCCTGAAAGACATAAAATAAGGGATTCTTTCCTGTATACACAGACAACCCGATGCCTGAATGGCGTGGGGTTGTCTGTTTTTTTATTTAGTGACCATCCCTTCCTCCCGTGACTATCTATCGTTCGTTTTCCTCCCTGCAAACCGACCTGGCCAACGGTACAACCACTTGCCGTCAGGTAGTAGACCAGTACCTCGCTCGTATTGCCGACCATCAACACCTCAACGTATTCACGGAGGTATACGCTGATGAAGCACGCCAACGGGCCGACGAACTGGACGCTCGCCGAGCAGAAAAAACGGCTCCGTTGGGCCGGTTGCATGGTATGGTCATTGGCCTGAAAGATGTACTAAGCTACACCGGGCATGGATTACAGGCTGGCAGCCGCATTCTCGACGGATTCGAGGCACAGTTTACCGCCACCGCCGTTGAACGACTGCTGGCCGAAGACGCGATCATTATTGGTCGGCAAAACTGCGATGAGTTTGCCATGGGGTCTTCCAACGAAAGTTCAGCTTTTGGGCCGGTGCGTAACGCGGCAGATCCCACGCGAGTGCCGGGCGGAAGTAGCGGCGGATCAGCCGTAGCCGTACAGGCGGGCCTTTGCCTGGCTAGTATCGGTTCCGACACCGGCGGTTCGGTGCGGCAACCCGCCGCGTTTTGCGGGGTGGTGGGCCTGAAACCAACCTATGGTCGGGTGAGCCGTTGGGGGCTGGTAGCCTACGCGTCGTCGTTCGATTGCATTGGTCCCATTGCCAACACGCCAACGGATGCGGCTCTGCTGCTCGAAGTAATGGCCGGCCCCGATGAGTTCGACAGCACGGTATCGTCGCAACCGGTAGAGGCTTATGCTTCACCGCAGGTACGTGAAACGCCCGCCCGCATAGCCTATCTTGTTGATGGCGTGGAAAGTGAAGGGGTTTCGTCGGTGGTTCGCGAAGCTACGCAACAGGCCATCGACCGGCTTCGGAAGGCAGGCCACGTAGTTGAACCAGTGACGCTATCGTTGCTGAAACACCTGCTACCCACGTACTACGTACTCACGACCGCCGAAGCGTCGTCGAATCTGTCGCGATTTGATGGAGTACGCTACGGGCATCGGGCTACCGAAGGCGTGACGGATCTGATTTCGATGTACAAAAAAAGCCGCACAGAAGGGTTTGGCCCCGAGGTGCGCAAGCGGATTTTGCTGGGTACGTTCGCCCTGAGTGCCAGCTATTACGACGCGTATTATACCAAAGCCCAACAGGTACGTCGGTTGGTGCGTGAGGAAACAGAGCGGGTATTTGCCCACTATGATTTTCTGATGATGCCGACAACACCAACGCCGGCCTTTATCTTAGGAGAAAAAAGCACCCGGAACGCAGGAGCGAATCCACTTCAAATGTACTTAGCCGACATTTTTACCGTTCAGGCTAATGTAACGGGTTACCCCGCCATCTCGATTCCTAACGGCATGGATCCGAACGGCGACGGCCCCGCTTTACCCATCGGCATTCAGTTCATGGCCCCGCCCTTTCAGGAGCAGGCGTTGGTAACGATGGCGGAGGCTTATTTGACGATGCAGCTTTAAGGTCCAACGTTCAAGGTCTAAAGTCTAAAGTTGCGTTGCTAAATCAGCGAAGCAGCTTTAGACATTGGACCTTGGACTTTAGACCTTGAACATTGGACCTGAAATTTCACGTAACTATGAAACTACTCAACCTACTAACTGTCTGTAGTGTATCGTGGGCGGTGATTGTGCCGGATGCTGAGGCACAGGTAGCCCGACCTACACCGACGGTAACGTACCCGGCTTCGTCGAATCAGGTGGCGAATCTGGCTGTAGCCGACACCATGGTGCTCGATACGGCCTTTCTTGTAGAAACAGTATTGAATCTGCCGAGTGTGCCCGAGGCCGTCCTGCGCGAGCGACTGCCCCGGCTGCAACGCCAGATTCCGCTGCCCTACAACAAGGTCGTTCACAACTTCGTCGACTATTTCATTTACCGCAAGCCCAGCTACACGCGCACGGTGATGGAACGGATGCCATTTTATTTTCCGCTCTACGAAAAAACGCTGGCTAAGCACAAAATGCCCGACGAGCTGAAGTACCTCTCCATTGTGGAGTCGGCGCTGAATCCACGGGCTATGTCGCGGGTAGGGGCCGGGGGACTCTGGCAGTTCATGCCCTACACCGGCAAAGATTTTAACCTCAACATCGACGATTACGTAGACGACCGGATGGACCCGGCCAAGTCGACCGAGGCGGCCTGTCGGTATTTGAAAGACCTGTACCGGATTTTTGGCGACTGGGAATTGTCATTGGCAGCGTATAACTGTGGACCGGGTGCCGTTCGCCGGGCCATGCGCCGAACCGGAGGTGCTACCTTCTGGACGTGCTACGAGGGTTTACCGAAAGAGACTCGTTCGTATGTGCCGCAGTTTATTGCCATGACCTACATCATGAACTACGGTCCCGATCACGGCATTGTGGCCGAACGCCCCGATTACCCGATTGTCTTCGATACGCTGCAGATTAACTCATATCTGGACCTGAAAACGTTTGCCAGTCTGAGCAACATTTCATTTGCTGATCTGCAAAAGCTGAACCCCGCCATCACCGCCGATCGCCTGCCCGAATACACGCGAAACCATGCCCTTCGTATCCCGAGCGAGCGGTATAGTTACGTGCAGACCTACCGGCAAATCATCATGGATTCGGCTTCGAAAATGCCGGTCATGATGGAGAACATGCTGCTGGCGCATAATGAACTGCTGACTAATCGGGCCACTACGACGATTGACCCCGATGGCGGCTGGATTTTGGCGAATCGACTGGCCGACAATGCACCTGATACCGATGGTCTGGGCACTGTAGTTGCCGAGAATACACAGCCTGAGCCCGACGATCTGACTACAGTGGTTATGCGTAAACCCCGCAAGCTGACCCATACCGTTCGGCGTGGCGAAACTTTATCGGGGATTGCCGACAAATACGACGTGGCCCTACTCGATGTGAAACAGTGGAACAAGCTGCGTTTTAAAACAGTGAAAACGGGTCAGAAATTGACCATACTGCGCGAATCGGGCGAAACCCATACCGAGCGAATGGCGCGGCAGGAGACCATACCGTCGGCTTCGAAAGAACGCAGAGAAGTGGCTTCCAAGTCGCGGCATGAACGGGTGAAACCAAAATATCATCTGGTTCAACCCGGCGATACCCTCTGGAATATCGCCCGCCGTTACGGCAATATTTCTATCGAACAACTCAAAAAAATGAACCGTATCAAAGGCGACAGTGTCCGTCCCGGACAAAAGCTGGTGGTAGGGTGATTCAGTTATCAGTTATCAATGAACAGTTATCAGCTCTGCTTGGGTACGTACCTAAGCAGAGCTGATAACTGTTCATTGATAACTGATAACTGATAACTGATAACTGAATTATGATCGCCTACTTAGACGGCACGTTAGCGTATAAAGAAGCCTCGTATGTCATTATTGATATACAGGGGCTTGGGTATGAAGTGTTTGTTTCGCTGCAAACCTATTCGACACTGCCGGGTGGCGGGGCGCCGGTGAAACTATTCATTCACCACCATTTCCGCGAAGAAAATCAGACGCTGTTTGGCTTTGCTTCGGCCGATGAGAAATCGTTGTTTCGTGAATTGATCGCAGTGTCGGGCGTGGGGCCGAATACGGCGTTGGGTATGTTATCGTCGCTGGCTCCGCAGGATCTACGGTTAGCTATTATGAGCGAAAACGTACGGGCCATTCAGGCGATCAAAGGCATTGGGGCCAAAACGGCCCAACGGATCATTCTGGAGTTGAAAGACAAGATGAAGAAGTCTGGTTTGTTGCCCGATACGCCAACGTATCGGCAGCAGGCGGGCAATCCGGTGCGCGAAGAATCACTGGCGGCCCTCATTGCCCTGGGCTTCCCCCGCCCCTCCGCCGAAAAAAGCGTCGACGATATCCTGAACGCCGACAGCACCCTCTCTGTCGAAGACATCATCCGCAGAGCACTGAGGTAGTTAAGAATTAAGAGTTAAGAATTAAGAGTGGCTTCGCTGGATAACAGATTGTTACGTAGCAGAGTCACTCTTAATTCTTAACTCTTAATTCTTAATTAAATACGATTGGCCCGGTTTTCGCCGTTGTGTTAACGTCCTGAATTACCGGGTTGTTTATTTTTCTGATTTTGCACCAGTATATGGTGAAGCGTTACACCTGTCGAACCTCTCTTTTCTGCTCAATGCTGCCTACAACAGGCCCTGTCCGTATGGGTCAAAAAGGGGCATACTGGTTGCTGACTCTGCTTTTACTAGTAGGCGTTGGTGGAACGGCTGTTCGGGCACAGACCCCCGCCCGCCGTGGCCGTACAACCCCCGCTACACAACGTACCCCGGAGCAGATAAAGGCCGCTGCCGATGCGGCCAAAGCCCGCGCCGATTCGGTCAAAGCCGCCGCGCAGGAACGCCTCGACAGCCTGAGAGCCGTAAAAAACGCCTCCCGTCGACCCACAACCAAATGGACAGACCGATACGCTACCCGTTTCTCGGACCGTAATCCCCGGTCGCCGTACCTGCTCCGCGACCCTAAATCGCTGAATACTGATTTTAGAATGTTGCCCGACCGGACGGTGACGGTAACCGAACGCCTCACACCCCGGCCGGGAGCAACGGCTCCGTCGGTGGTAAACTCCAGCGTAATTACAACGCCAGGTTCAGGTACGTCGGCACCGGGCGTCGGTACGCCAGCCAGTCAGACGGTGACGCCCCGCCAGAACGGGTTGCTTTACCGCCCTGGCGAAAACCTGCCTTTCTCCGATTACAACCGCCTTCAGAACGAACGGATTGAAGACCGCCTTTTTCGCGAGAACTCAGCCCGCCGCGATGGGCAAAGCGCCGTTAGCGGACGTGGCCTGATTCCGAAACTGGAAGTGCCGCCGGTGTTCGACCGTATATTTGGGGGCAACAACATCGACTTCAAACCCAACGGCTTCGTGACGCTCGATCTGGGTTACCTGCATCAGTTTATCGACAATCCGGCGGTGCCGGTGCGGTTGCGGCGGCAGGGAAACCTGATTTTCAACGAGCAGATCAGCATTAACTTCAACGGCCAAATTGGCGACCGGCTGGGCTTACTGGCCAACTTCGATACCAAAGCTAGTTTCAATTTCGAGAATGCGCTGAAGGTGAATTACCGCCCGCAGGGATTGATTCCCAACATTCCCGGCATGTCTGGTTTGGGGGGCGGCACACCGCAATTGCCACAGGTGCCGGGCCTCCCCAACCTGCCTGCTTTCGGTAGTCGCCTCAGTAACCCGCAGATGCCATTTACGCCGCAGAACGAGAGTATTCTGCAAAACATTGAACTGGGTAACCTGACCTGGACGCTCAACAGCCAACTGATTCCGGGGGTGCAAAACCTGTTTGGGGTGAAGCTGCAAACGCGGTTTGGCAAGCTGAATGCCACTACCGTATTATCGCAGCAGCGGTCGCGGAAACAGGAGATTGTGTTGCGGGGAGGAACGCTCAACCGGCCGTTTGAGATCAGGGCCGATCAGTACGACGAAAACCGACACTTCTTCCTGTCGCAGTTCTTCCGCACTAACTACGAACGGTCGCTGAAAAGCCTGCCTGTTGTTACGTCGGGCGTGACCATTACGCGGCTTGAAGTCTACGTTACCAACCGCACCAATACCACCGATCAGCTCAGAAACGTGGTGGGCTTTTCTGATCTCGCCGAGCCGGTCCCGTTCAACCGGGGAAACCCCAACATTCAGACGGCCGTTGCCCCCGGCTCACCCGCCGACAATGCCGCCAATACCCTGTTTTCGCGCATTAAGGCGTCGGAGCCCCTGCGCAATGCCGATCAGACGCCCGATGTGCTGACAGGTACGTTCGGACTGCAACGCGGCACCGACTTTGATATGTTGCGCGGAGCCAAGCGCCTCACCGACCGCGAATACCGCTTTGAGCCGCAACTGGGCTACATCTCGCTGATTACACCGTTGCGAAACGATGAGGTTCTGGCCGTTTCGTACGAATACACCTATCAGGGACGCCGCTATCAGGTGGGTGAACTGACCGAAGATTACCAAAGTCAGGGCGAAGACAAGGTGCTGTATTTGAAGCTGCTGAAGTCGACCACGATTCGGAACAACCTGCAAAATCCGATGTGGAACCTGATGATGAAAAACGTGTATTCGCTGAATACAACGGCGCTGTCACGGCAGGGTTTCCAGATGCGGATCGTGTATAAAGACGACGTGTCAGGTATCGACAATCCAAACTTGCAGGATAGCCGGTTGGCCAATACGCCGCTGGTTCAGGTCTTTAAGGTCGATCAGTTGAATGCACAACTGGACCCGCAACCCGACGGCAATTTTGACTTTATTGAAGGCATCACCGTGGACAGCCGGAACGGGAAAATCATCTTCCCGGTGCTGGAACCGTTCGGTCCTTTTCTGCGGAATCAGCTACAGGACCCCATCTTCGAGTCGAAATACGTATTTGAAGAACTGTACCGCACCACCCTGGCCGATGCGCAACAGATTGCGGTGAAGAACAAGTTTTTCATCAAAGGCAGTTTTCAGTCGGGGCAGGGGCAAGGCATTGATTTGCCCTATGGCGTGAAAGAGCAGTCGGTGACGGTTTCGGCGGGGGGTGTGCCGCTGGTGCCCGGTCAGGATTATATCGTGGAAGGGCAGCGGGTGCGGATTCTGAACGAGAGTATTTCCAACTCGGGCCGTGAAATTCGTATCAGCTTCGAATCGCCCGACCTGTTCCAAAACCAGATTCGTACGTTGATCGGTGCCCGCCTCGATTACCGGCTGACACCCGAAATCAACCTCGGGATGACGGCCATGAATATGCGCGAAACGCCGTCGGGCTTTCTGACGCGGGTAGCCATTGGCAACGAACCGGTCAACAACAGCATGATTGGGTTCGACATCAACCTCCGCAAAGATTCGCCCGGTCTGACGCGTATTCTGGATCGCCTTCCTTTCCTGCAAACTAAAGAACTATCGGCCATTCAATTTACGGGTGAGGTGGCCGAGTTTATTCCGGGCGTTTCGCCACGGGCCAACAACAACGCGTTTATCGACGATTTTGAGGCTACCCGCACCATTTTCGACCTGACCCGGCAACCAACCCGCTGGCGCATGGGTTCGACCCCGCAGGAATTTCCGCAGGGAACCGCCGGTAACATTCTAGAATACGGCTACCGCCGCGCCCGAACGTCGGTCTACAGCATTGACCAGACCATTTACCTGCCCGATGCCACCGGCAGTGTGGGCACCAACCTGACACAGGCCGACCTGTCGAACGTATACGAACGGTATTTTTTGCCCAATGTGCTGTTTCCCGGTCGGTCGCCCCGGCAAATTCAGCAGCCCGAAAATATCCTAGATGTGGCTTACTTCCCCAGCGAGCGGGGGATGTACAACTACAATCCGAACCTGAATAACGACGGTACGCTACCCAACCCCCGCCAAAATTTCGGCGCGGTAACGCGGGCTATTTCGTCGGATAATGATTTTGATAATGCCAACATCGAGAACATCGTTTTCTGGATGATGGACCCTTTTGTACCGGGCGAAAATGGTAAGGTGCGCGGCAATCCCGACAACTCGCAAAACTTCCCGAACACCACGGGCGGTATCCTACATTTCAACCTCGGCGATGTGTCGGAAGATGTGGTTAAAGATGGCCGGTTCAACTTCGAGAACGGTATTCCGATCGACACCACTAACTCGCGACTAGGCGGGCGGCTGGCCGATACGCCCTGGGGTAAGGCACCTACGCAGCAGTTTGTGACCAATGCCTTCACCAATCAGGAAGGGGCGCGGCAAAAGCAGGATATTGGTTTGGATGGACTGAACAACGCTGAAGAGCGCGATAAATTCAGGCCCTATCTGGATGCTGTTCGGGCGAGAGTGACCAATCAGGAGGCGTTACGGCGGATTGAAGGTGACCCCTCTAACGATGATTTTCGCTTTTATCTGGGTCCACAGGCCGACTCGGCTAGGTACGTGGTAGCGCGGTACAAGTCGTTTATGGGCATGGAAGGCAACTCGCCCGAAACTGCCAACGACCTGAATAACTTCACCTCGCCCGCCTCATCGATTCTTCCCGATATCGAAGATATAAACGTCGATAACACCATTAACGAACAGGAGGCCTATTACGATTTTCGGATTGATTTGCGTCCCGGTCAGTTGGCCGTAGGCAAGGGCTTTATCGTTGACAAAGTGAACGCTGAGGGGGTAGACTGGTACTTGTACCGCATTCCGGTGCGCAACTTTACGGGTCGGGTGGGGAATATCAACGGCTTTAAGTCGATCCGCTTTTTCCGGATGTACCTCACCGATTTTGCCCAGCCGGTGGTGCTTCGTTTTGCGCAGTTGCAGATGGAAGCCAACCAGTATCGCCGCTACGTGGGTGACCTGACACAGCGCGGTTTGCAGGACGTACCTGAACCCTACGACGCGCAGTTCAAAGTGTCGGCGGTAAACGTGGAAGAGAACAGCCAGATTGCGGCGGACAAGTACGTGTATGACGTGCCGCCCGGATTTGTGCGCGATGTAGACTATACGCAGCCCAACAACAACGTGCAGTTGAACGAGCAGTCGATGGCGCTGAGCGTGACCAACCTGCGCGATGGCGATTCACGCGGTGCTTTCCGGAACACCAACTTCGATTTCCTGTACCGTGACCGGCTGAAAATGTTCATTCACATGCACAACCCGGAGAATGAAGACGGACAGGTAGGGGCTTTTATCCGGATTGGTACTGACTACACCGAAAACTACTACGAAATCGAAATTCCGGGCCTCACCTCGACGCCCCCCGGCTCCGTTACCAAAGACGATATTTGGCCAGCCCAGAACGAACTCGACATTGCGTTTAGCGAACTGACCGATTTGAAAGCAGCCCGAAATCAGCAGCTAACGCGGCGGACTGGCCTGCCCTTCACCCAGCCTTCGGCCAACCTGCGCTACAACCTAACCGTAGTGGGTAACCCCGACCTGAGTTCGGTGCAAAGCATTATGATCGGGGTACGTAATCCCAAATCGACCGATGAGCAGGCGAAAACGTTTACGATCTGGGTCAATGAATTACGGGCTACCGGCATCAACCAGCAATCGGGTCGGGCGGCTATTGGTGCGCTGAACTTACGCCTTGCCGACGTGGCTACCATAACCGCATCGGGGCGGTACTCGAGCTTTGGCTTTGGCGGGGTGCAGACCAAACCCGGCGAACGTACCCGCGAAGCAGCCACCGAATATGGCTTGACCGCCGCTCTGGCCGTCGACAAGTTTTTGCCGCTGAAGTGGGGCCTGAAAATTCCCATGTACGTGAATTACGATTCCCGGCTGGTGACGCCGCAATTCGATCCGCTCGATCCGGATATGCCGCTGGAACAGTCGATTGCCAGCATGCCGGAAGGAAACGTGGGCGGTATTGATATGCCTTCCCCCTCTGAATACCGCCGACTGGTGCAGGATATCACCACCCGGCGCGGGGTCAACTTCTCCAACGTGCGCAAAATTCGGGTAGATCCGAATGGCAAAGCGCATTTCTGGGACATTGAAAATTTCGGGTTTAACTACGCTTACAACGACATTCGCCGCAGCAATATCCTGACCGGCGAATACATTCAGGAGCAGTACCGGGGGGGCATTACCTACACATTCACCAGTCAGCCGCGCCCGTTCGAGCCGTTCCGCAACGTGAAAGGACTGGAGCGGAAATACCTCTACTGGCTCAAAGATTTCAACCTCACGCTGCTGCCCACCATCGTTTCGGTGCGGACAGACATTGACCGGAGTTACATCAAAACGCAGCTCCGTAACTCCGATCTGACTACCAATGGCATTTCGCCGCAGTTCGAGAAATATTTCTTCTTCAACCGCTACTACGACCTCACCTGGAACCTGACCAAAAACCTGACGGTAGCGTACCGGGCGGCGGCAAATGCCATCATTGATGAGCCGTATGGTGAACTGGATACGCCTTTCAAAAAAGACTCGGTGTGGCGCAGCCTGCAAAACCTGGGTCGGATGAAGAATTACCAGCAGGAGATCAAGACCACCTACCGGATTCCGTTCGACAAATTCCCGATCGTGAACTGGCTACAGGGCGACCTGACCTACAACATCGGTTATCAGTTCACGGCCAACTCGTTCGGTATTAAAGATTCCCTGTTTGTTCCGTTTGGGAACACCATCCGCAATAACCGGGAAGTGGGCATCAACGGAAAGGTCGACTTTGTGTTGCTGTACAACAAGATTCGCACGTTGCGCTGGGCCAATACGCCAACGCCGGCGCGGTTGAATTTTGCCCGTAACCCCGGCAGTATCCAGCAAATAAACCCCGGCGGCAACCGGCTGGTGAAGAGTTTCGTGCGCGCCCTGATGACGGTGCGTGGCATTAACGTGTCGTATAACGTGCAGGAAAACACCATTCTGCCGGGCTTCCTGCCCACGCCCGGTCTTTTCGGCCTCACTGATTTCGGCGCACCGGGTCTGCCGTTTGTGTTGGGTAGTCAGGATAACGGCATTGCCCGACGGGCGGCACGGGCGGGTTGGCTATCGCCGAGTACGGTGCAAAATGCGCCTTTCACGCAAGCCATCACCAAACGTTTTCTGGCCACCACGATCCTGGAACCCTTCCGGGATTTCCGCATCAACGTGACGGCCAATTACAACCGGTCCGACAATTACCAGGAGTTTTACCGGCCGGCCATTACGGGAGCCGCTTTCAGCAGTCAGGCTCCGATTCGGAGTGGTAGCTACAGCATGTCGTACTTCTCGTTCGGTACTACGTTTGAGCGCCTTCGGGTAGATAACACGTCGCCGATCTTCGACAAGTTCGAGGCGTATCGCGATATTCTGCAACGCCGGTTAAACGCTGATAATGCCGTTGCCCGCGACAATCCGAATGGCTACAACAAGAATTCGCAGGATGTACTGATTCCGGCCTTCTTTGCGGCCTATAGCGGTTCTAATCCGCGTTCGGTGAAGTATTCACCGTTCTACAACCTGCCGTTTCCAAACTGGGATTTGAACTACAGCGGTCTGAACAAAGTGAAGCCATTTAGCAAGGTGTTTACGTCGTTCAACCTCGTGCACCGCTACACCTCGACCTACAGCGTGGGTAACTTTGTGTCCTCGTTGAGTTACGAAGCGCAGTTTGTGAACCTGGCGGTAAACGATTACAATATCTCGCAGCAGTTGAACGAAAACGGGCAGTTTATCCCGATTTTCGTGATGAGCACCATGAGCATGAGTGAGCGATTTGGTCCGTTTGTGGGTATCCGTTTTCAGACTAAGAACCGGCTGAGTGGTTCGCTGGAATACAACCGCTCGCGCGATGCCGCCCTGAACCTAACCAACGCACAAGTGGCCGAGGTGAACACCAAAGACGTGACGGCCTCGCTGGGCTTTACCAAGCAAAATGTGCGGTTACCCTTCCGCGTCAACGGCGCCGTGAAACGCCTGAAAAACGACCTGACCTTCAACTGTGCCCTAACCCTGCGCGACACCCGCACCATTCAGCGCAAGCTGGAAGCCGAGCAGATCATCACGGCGGGTAACGTCAATTTCCAGGTACGCCCCCAACTGAGCTACGTGGTAAACCGCCGCCTGAACGTGAACTTCTATTTCGACCGCACCTTCAACGACCCGCTGGTGAGTAACAGCTTCATCCGGGCCACCACCTCCGGCGGCGTGCAGGTACGTTTCAACCTGGCCGAGTAAGGGAGGGCAAACCATGAAACGTTGCTGCAAACCAGCAAACGGAGTTTAAGCAGTTATGAAGAAATTAGCAGTTGTTTTAGGTGTGTGGTTAGGCCTAGCACTGGTAATTAAGCTTAGCTGGGATTACTATACCTCACCCATTCGTATAGCTGAACAAATTACAGGGCTGGATCTACCGTCGAATGCCGCATCAGTTAAGTTCACCGATGGGTATTCGTTTTTTTTGGGCGGTGGTATTACCTGTGGCGAACTGGCAGTAGATGATCGGCAGATAGTCGATCTGATGAAACAAGCCGAACAGCAAAACTATATGCTGAATCTGGAGGCAGGTCAAGGTAAGTTGTTGACCGTTCTGCAACAGTCTGGTTGTTGCCAGGATACATCCGTTCAGTTTGGCAACGTGCCGGGACGCTATAAGACGTTACATCAAGGAAGTAAGGAATCTGCCTATGTTCTGATTGATTCACTGAATCGGAGAGTATATTTTTTCCGTGCCATTGCTTCGCCAATGTTCTAATGAGGTAGATCGCTTCAATTTTCAGGTACGTCCTCAACTCAGTTACGTGGTGAACCGCCGCCTGAACGTGAACTTCTTTCTTCGACCGCACGGTCAACGACCCGTTGGTCAGCAACAGCTTCATCCGGGCCACCACCTCGGGCGGTGTGCAGGTACGCTTCAATCTGGCTGAGTAGAAAATGGGGGCGTATCAATCCTAAGTGGCCCATTGTCCCGTTAGCGACATCACAGCGTAGCGTCGGTAGAATCAAAAGCCATGCGTACCTACCAGCGTGCCGTAGATACGCCACAGCCGGGCGAGTTGCGTACCTACGGCACGCTGGTCTTTTTTGTAGCACCCCGTTATCTACCGACGCTACGCTGTTGTGCCCCTAACGGGGCAAAGAGCTTCGCCTAGTCCGTAAACTGCACGGTCAACGACCCACTGGTGGGCAACAGCTTCATCCGGGCCACCACCTCCGGCGGCGTGCAGGTACGTATCAATGGTCAACAGCAGCCGTTCGCCCACCAAACCGTCCTTGTCAGGAAGAACCGGTCTGCCGATGCGGTCTTTACAAACCCAAACGGCTGCAGAGACCGCGTCGGACGAAAACTTCGCGTGGTACGCCTATAGCTAAAGCCACCGTACTCAACTTGATAAATCGCCCGGTAGCGCGGTCTTGTCTGGAAAAAGCAACCTCCCAATTAGCCTTATAGGCCCCCAGCCAATGCCATTTTTAAGGGTAATATGGCATTAATGTTGTAAGTATTAATACGATAATAAGTCGTTATTATTACTAAAGAAAATTTGCTTAATCATTCATTATGTGTATGTTAAGTGAGTGTACTTAGGTATTATTTGTACTTCAAGTATCTACTATAGCATGAATCGTAAACTCATAAAAATCAACTATATACCCATAGGCATTTTTTTAGTGGTAATTGCTGCCCTTATTTTATTAATGACTGGATACGCATTGGCGCAACTGCCGTCAGGGTTTTCCAGAAATACGGTACAGGATGGCTATACTAGTCCGGTGGGTATACGCTTTACCGACGATGGCAACCAGTTCTTCGTCTGGGAAAAAAGCGGGCGGCTCTACGTGTCGACCTGGAACGGGTCAGGTTACGTTCGGCAAAGTACACCCGTCCTCGACATTCACGAAGAAGTGGGCGATTGGAACGACTTCGGTTTGCTCGGCTTCTGTCTGGACCCCAATTATAAAACCAACGGCCTGATTTATGTTTTTTACCAGGTCGACCTCCACCACCTGCTGTATTTTGGAACGCCCGCGTACAATCCGCATACCAACTGGTACAACAACGCCACCATCAGCCGCCTGACCCGCTACAAACTTCAAGAGGTAAACAACCAACTTACCACCGACTATGGCAGTCGGCACATTCTCATTGGCGAGACAAAGGAAACGGGCATACCTGTTACGATGGAATCGCACGGCGGAGGCCGGATGGTTTTTGGTACTGACGGCACACTGCTGATTGGTACCGGCGACGGGGCACACCACGAAGGGGTAGACGTAGGCAGTCGGGCCGACAGTTATTTTCAGGCGTCGCTGAATTATAGCATGATGCGACCAAACGAAAACGTAGGGGCTATGCGGTCGCAGCTGGTTAACTCATTGTGCGGAAAGATTCTTCGCATCGATCCCAACACGGGCAATGGCATTCCGGGTAACCCGTTCTTCGATCCGGCTGACCCGCGCAAGCCCCAGTCACGGGTGTGGGCGTTAGGGATGCGGAATCCGTTTCAACTGAGCCTCAAACCCGGCACAGGGAGCACAAGCCTTGCCGCCAATAACCCCGGCACGCTGCTCGTGGGCGACGTTGGGTGGTACAAAGTCGAAGACATACACCTGATCGACCAGCCCGGCCTGAACGCAGGCTGGCCCCTGTATGAAGGACTGGAACCTACCATCTCGTACTACGGCACCAACGTAGCTAACTTAGACGAACCTGGCATGCCCACCTTCGATAGTCTGTGCGTGCAGCCAACCTCGTTTGTGACCAACCCCGACTCTACTCTTCGCCGGTTTACCCACTCGCGCCCCATCCTGGATTACAGCCACGGCACTGCCCGCACCCGTGTTCCCGCATTTAGCGGTACCACGCCCATCACCCGGTCTATCGGCACCACCGGGGCGCCAGCCGGAACGCCCTTCAAAGGCAACTGCGTTATCGGCGGGTTTTATTACACAGGCAATCAGTTTCCTGCCACCTACAAAAACAGTTATTTCTTCAGCGACCACGGCGAAAACTGGATCAAGAATCTGGCGCTGAATAATGAGGGCGAACTGGTGGTACAGGAGATGCGGGACTTTGCCCCTGCCGCCTATGATATCGGTATAGTTGATTTGCAGATGAACCCGCGCGACGGTTCGCTGTATTATGTTCGAGTGCAGGGACTAGTCAACCGAATCAGCTACGGCATAAACCAGCCCCCCGTGGCCATCATCAGCACAGACAAGACCTACGGTCCATCGCCCTTGACGGTGCAGTTTACCGGCTCAGCTTCTGTGGATCCTGAAGGCGGCAGCCTCACCTACGCCTGGGATTTTGGCGATGGTATAAACGCGGTCGGAGCCAACCCAACCCACACCTTCAGCAACACGGGCGTTGGTCAGTATACGGTTACACTGGTAGTAAAAGATAACCAAAACCAGACGTCGATCCCCAAAATGGTTGTTATCTCGACCAACAACACCCCGCCTTCGGTAGAGATTACCAATCCGGCTGTCGGCACAAAATACACCATGAGTCAGGCTACTACGTATACGCTCTCGGCTGCCGTGACCGATACCGACCCTACCAATCTGACCTATGCGTGGTACCTCTCGCTCGAACACAACAACCACAGCCATACCGAACCTGCACTCCCGGGTGCTTCGCCCACAATCACGGTCTCGCCGGTGGGATGTAGTCCCAACGAAACCTACTATTATAAGGTCACGCTGGTCGTTACGGACAATGGTGGGCTGACGGCTTCGACCACCCGGTTGCTATATCCCGATTGTAGCTCGGCCAGTTCATTGGTGAGCAACGTAACGGCAACGCACCAGTTGAGCGCGGTGCAGGTGGGTTGGATCAATCCCAACATCGCCTTCGACGAGATTCTGGTGGTCGCCCGCGAGAACACCGGTTTCACCACTGAGCCTACCGGAACTACCTATACTGCCAACGCCAATTTTAACGGAAACGGTACCGCATTTGAAAACGGCAAGGTAGTATACCGGGGCAATGGCACAGCCGTAATAGTGACGGGACTAAACCCCCTGGTGCAGTATTATTTTCGGGTCTATACCCGTGTCGGATCTGTCTGGAACGGGGGCGTGGAGGTGGGGGCCATTCCGAACCTGCCGCCCGTAGCTCCGCCTGTTAACCCACCGGCGGCGGCATTGAACCAGCCGTTTTTGTTCGCCATACCGGAATTTTATGACCCGGAGGGGCAGGTACTGACCTACACAGCCATTCCGCTGCCGTCGTGGCTCACCTTTAACGCCACAACGCGGCTGCTGAGCGGTACGCCCACCCAAACCGGCAGCTACACCATCACTATTGGCGCAACCGACGCGGGTAGTCTGCCTGCGTCGGTGTCTGTAGTCATTACGGTGGCACCCAACCAGCCTCCGGTGCCGCCAGCGCTGACTGAGCAGGTAGTTGAGCGAAATCAGCCATTTAGTTATGTATTGCCTGCCTTTACCGATCCAGAAGGTAAAAGTCTGTCGTATTCGTCGGTGCAGTTACCGGCCTGGCTGGAGTTCAATCCGGAGTCACGGGTGTTGAGCGGCACACCTACACAGACGGGGAGCTACTCGGCCATTGTTCGCGCCACCGATCCGCAAAATGCAATGGCAACGGCTACGCTGCCCATTTGGGTGGTGGTGAATCAGCCGCCCGTACCGCCTGTACTGACCGCGCAAACGGCTCTTGTGGGTCAGTCTTTCCAGTATACCATACCAACCTTTACCGATCCTGAGGGCCAATACCTAAGCTACAGTGCCAGCAACCTGCCCAACTGGCTTGTATTCGATCCACCAACCCGGCTTCTATCAGGTATACCCACTCAGGCCGGTAGCTTTACATCCTCAATCAAAGCAACCGATCCGGGCAATCTGACGGCAGTGGCCACGCTGATAATTAACGCCGGTCCCTGTGTAATGGCTACGGTAAAATCCGGCGAATGGACCGATCCGGCGGTCTGGTCGTGCGGGCGCGTACCAATCTTTACCGATGCCGTGCAACTCAACCATGCCGTAACGGTGCCGGGTAACTATACGGCCCAGGCCCTGCGCGTGACTTTCAATCCCGGTATTGCTTTGACCGTTGGGCCTAACACGGTGTTGCAGTTTAGCCAGTAAGGCCTATTCTTACCAGCGTGCCATAGATACGCTCCCTGAGTGCCTGTTGCGTACCTACGGCACGCTGGTCTGTTTTGTAGCACCCCGTTATCTACCGACGCTGCGCTGTTGTGCCCTTAACGGGGCAAAGAGCTTTTCCTGGTCCGTAAATTGAACGGTCAATGATTCATTGGTAAGCATCCGTCACATTCGGGCTATTACCTGCTAAGCGCTGACGGTCGTTTTTACTTCGTTCCCCATACGCCAGAAAGCGCGGTACGAAATTGCGATCAGGAGGGCGTAGGCAATGGCTATAATGTAGGCCCCGTACATGAAAAAGTCGAGGTAACTGATGTTGCTTTGGCCAAAATTCTTGTACAGCAACACGCCTACGCTACCCAGATAGCCATACCAGTCGGCCAGGGTAACTACGAAACTGACGGTGCTAACGTACCTGAACGAGGCTACAAAGCGCTCGAAGTACAGGCCATTGCAGGGTACGTAGGCGCCGTATAGGCCCAAACCCACGAGCATATACCAGGTTCCCGGCGAGAGCATACCCTGCTGAAACAACCACGTACTGACGCCCACGAGCCCAACCGACACCACCATGACGACGTTGATGAGCTGAAAGGCGAGTCGGTTACTTTTGATGAGTTGCAGGCTGCCCATGAGCGCTAAAATGCCAACGGCCACCGTGGTCTCAGTCTGCGTAAAAACGGCCGGGTCGGTAATGCCGAGCGACTTGATGATCTCCGGTCCGAAATTGTCGCGGAAGTCGCGGAAGGCCGTTAACAGCACATAGGAAGCAATAAACGGAATAAGTCCGGCGGCGAAAGTGCGGACGAAAGCTTTACGATCGTCGGCATCCATGGGCTGACGGGCCGTGCGCAGGGCCTGATCGGCGGCGGTTGGCGGCGGCAACAGCGATAGAGCATAGAGCGACACCAGCATGGGCAACACAAACAGAAGTCCGGTGGTGAGGGGCAGCCAGAATTCGGTTACGGCCCAGTCGCGGCGAAGGGTAAGGGCCACGGTTTTAACGAAGCCCGACGCGAAGATAAACGAGGCGGTCAGTCCGGCTACCAGCGCGTCGGTTTGTCGCCGGCCTTCCAGAAAGCTGAGCACCACGCCGTAGACCATGCCCAGCGGTAATCCGTTGAGAAACAGAAACACGATGTTCCAGGGTGCAGGAACCACCGCAAAACCAAGCAACGCCAGTTCGGCAACGGTGATGAAGCCCAGGATACTGATAACGCGCCGCCCCGGAGGCATTTCCGACACCACTTTCACGCCGATGCGCTTCGACATGGCGTAGCCAAACACCTGCGCCATCACCAGCCATATTTTATAGCTGATACCGGCATACACCATCCCCTCGAACGTCACCGCCGTAATGCCTTTGCGAAAAGCGTACATGCAGGTATAGGTGCAAAAAGCAGCTACTGTACCAAAAACAACAAAGGCGACCGGATGCCGAAGGAAGGCGGGTGATTTCATCAAAAAGAAGTTTACTGTTTTCAGTTTGCCGTTTGTGTGAAAGAACAAGGAGTAGTTGAATGGAAATTGATATATGTCAATTTTCCAGCCTGTTAGCTATCCTACCTTCACAGGATACAAAATCAGCATCCTGCTGTACGAGTCTCAATGAGAAAGTTTGCTAAACCCCTACTGTATTTACTGATTTTCATTGGGTTTAGTAATGTGGTACCCCTGTATCATGTCTTTCGTTTTGTCGGAGATGGTGTCTTAATTCAGCCGCTGGAATCGGATTACATTACTAAAGACAACGTATTCGTGTACAGTGGCTGGTTGAAAGACACGTTAAAAAACCCTTACTACAAACGGTATATATTGCTGTACCCACAAGCCGACAGAACGCTGTATCGGGTTCGCTCCATTGAGATCTGGCGTTTCTGGCGTTGGCGCGATTACCTGACCGAAGAGCGCTGGTGGCAACCGTATCTGAAAACAGATCTTGATTCCATCCACTATAAGTCCACCAGCTTTGTCAAGATATATAATCCCTATTATGGCTCCATTCCCCCTCGTACCTATAACGATTCGTTGTCGGCGCGGAATCACCTTTATACATCTGAAGATTAGGTGAGAGAATGATCTAAAAATAGTCCTCTGTCTTTCATCCTCTATCCTATGTTGCTTCGCTAACGAGACACATCGGTGATTAGCAGTGCAACAGAGGACAGAGGATGAAAGACAGAGGACTGTTTTTACAAGATTCGTTTCAACGCTTCGTCTTCGATGAACGGCTGGTTGCGGACGCGTTTGCCGCTGGCTTTGAAAATGGCGTTGGCCACGGCAGCACCGGCAGGAGGGAGGGCTGGTTCGCCAAGACCCGTAGGCTCCATGCCGTTATCGACGAAATGGACGTCGACATCGGGAATCTCGTTCAGGCGGATGAGGCGGTAATTGCTGAAGTTGCTTTGCTCGGGCACCCCGTCTTTAAACGTCATGTTGCCGAACATCGCGTGGCCAATACCATCCACGATACAGCCCGTTACCTGTTGCCGGGCACCACTCTGGTTGATGATGATGCCACAGTCGGCGGCGGCGTAGACCTTCTTCACCACCGGTTTGTCTTTCTCCATCACTACTTCGCCCACCTGCGCTACATACGACCGGTGCGAGAAGTATACGCTGAAACCCTGCGCAACAGGTCGACCATCCGGGCCCTTTTTGGTCCCCCAACCTGACTTTTCAACGGCCAGGTTGATCACCGCTTTCATCCGGTCGACGTCGTATTTAACGGCACCGGCTGGTTTTGTTTTGGCTTTGTCGAGCAGTTCGAGGCGGAACTGGACAGGATCTTTGCCGGCGGCTTGTGCTACTTCATCCAGAAACGACTGTTCGGCGAAGGCCAGGAAATTGGTAATCGGCGCGCGCCATGGCCCGGTGGTAATGGCTGATTTATGGTCGATGCTATCGATCAGTAGATTATCGACGGCTCCGGCGGGGAAATTGTCTTCCCGCGTCGAGCTGCCCGCGTTGATGCTGGCGCCGCGCAGTTTATAGCCAATCATGTTACCCTGAGCGTCAAGCGCGGCCTCGAACCGGTAGCGCACGGCTGGCCGGTAGCTGCCGCCCGTCATGTCATCTTCGCGTGTCCAGATCAGTTTCACCGGCGCATTTACCCGCTTCGATACCTGAACAGCTTCTACTACGTAGTCGGCTTTGAGGCGTCGCCCGAAACCGCCGCCCATGCGGGTCATCTGCACGGTGACTTTATCGGGCGAAATGCCGAGGAGTTTGGCTGTTTCGCCACGCGCCAGATCGGGCGTTTGGGTAGGGCCAACCAGCTCAACACCGTCGGGCCGCACGTGGGCGAAGAAGTTCATCGGCTCCATGGGACTGTGAGGCAGAAACGGACACTGGTATTCGGCCGAAACAACCTTGGCCGCGCCCTTAAACGCCGCATCAACGTCGCCATCTTTTCGGCGAACGGTGGCTTTGGTAGAGGTCAGCAGTTCACCGAAGATCCGGTTATGGTCGGCGGTACTTTCAGTAGCGTCGGTTTTTGTCCATTCAATTTTCAGGGCCTCTTTCGCCTTCCGAACCTGCCAGGTCGATTTACCCACAACGGCTACGTTATTAGCGAAGCTAAACACGTCGACGATACCGGGCATGGCCTTGATGTCCGTATCGTTCATCGACTTCAGCGTGTAGCCAAAAGCGGGCCGTTGCAGCATGGCAAATAGCATGCCTTCGCGGTAGAAGTCGAGCCCGAATAGTGGTTTGCCGGTGATGATACCCGGATTGTCAACGTTTTTGATCGTTTGCCCGATCAGCTTAAAGTCTTTCGGCTCTTTCAGCTTCACATCGGTCGGAACCGGAATCTGAGCCGCTTCGGTAGCCAACTCGCCGTAGCTGAGTTTGCGATTAGTGGCGGCATGGCTGACAACGCCGAGAGATGTGGTGCATTCGGCGGCAGGTACGTTCCAGCGTTTGGCGGCGGCTTCCATCAGCATTTGGCGGGCGGTAGCGCCTGCTTTGCGTAGGCGCGTCCACGAGTGCGGAATAGACCCGCTTCCGCCCGCGACCTGCCGTTCAAACCGTTTACCATCGAGCGGAGCCTGCTCAACGATCACGTTCTTCCAGTCGGCGTCGAGTTCTTCGGCTACCACAATCGGAAACGCCGTTTTAATGCCCTGACCCACTTCGGGGTTTGGCGACAGAATGGTGATGATTCCCTGCGGATTGATGGACAGGTAGCTGTTGAAGCCTACGCCCGGTGCTGTAGTGGCGGCAGAGGCTTCTGCGGCCGCTTCGGCGTCGGTCCAGTTAAAGCCCAGAAAAAGGCCACCTCCAGCCGCTACGGCCACTTTCAGGAAGTTCCGGCGGCTTGCGTTCGATAACGTTTGCATGGCTATTTCGTTTTGGGCTTAGTGGCAGATGCCGTTGCGTTCGAGGCTACTTTCACAGCTTCGCGGATGCGGTGATACGTGCCACAGCGGCAGATGTTACCGCTCATAGCGTCGTCGATCTGGGCGTTGGTTGGCTTGGGTGTCTTCTTGAGAAACGCCGCCGCCGTCATGATCTGCCCGGCCTGACAATAGCCGCACTGCGCCACGTCGACTTCGTCCCACGCTTTCTGTACAGGATGGAGTTTTTCCGGACCCGAACCAGCCGTAGCGGCCAGCCCTTCGATGGTAATTACTTTCCCTTTGCCAACTGCTGAGACCGGCAACACACACGAGCGTGTTGCTTCGCCATTGAGGTGAACGGTGCAGGCGCCACACTGGGCAATGCCACAGCCGTATTTGGTGCCAACCAGTCCCAGGTTGTCGCGCAGAACCCACAAGAGTGGGGTATCCGGGTCTACGTCGGCGCGGTACGCTTTGCCGTTGATTTGAAGGTTGTAGAGTGCCATTTGTCAGGGTGAAGTAAAGAGCGAACCAATTTACGAAGAAACCGGCATGCGTTCAGTTAGGCCGCCCGAAAACTTGCGTTTCTTTGCCGGTAAAGGCTGACACCTGTGTTTGCCGAACGTCCCCAAACCCACAACCCACTATGAAGATACCTGATAATTCCATCCAATTGACCGTCGATGCCGTGGTATTTGGCTACCGGGATGGGCAACTGGTTGTGGCTCTTATTAATCGAAAATACCCGCCATTCGATGGACAATGGGCCTTACCGGGCGGGTTTGTGTTGCCCCACGAAGATCTCGAAACGGCTGTTGAACGGGAACTACAGGAAGAAACGGGCATTCAACTGCGTTTTCTGGAGCAACTGTACACCTTCGGAAAAGTGGACCGCGACCCAAGGCAACGCATTGTCAGCGTCGCGTACATGGGGCTGGTGCGTCCGTCTGATTTTGTGATACAGGCAAGCACCGACGCCCAGGACGTAGACTGGTTTCCGCTAAATGACTTGCCACCACTCGCTTTCGATCATGCCACCATTCTGGAGACAGCCCTACAACGGCTTCGTGGCAAGCTCACTTACGAGCCAATCGGTTTGACTTTGCTGGATGAAAAGTTTCCATTCGGTGAGCTTGAACGCCTTTACGCCACTATCCTCAACAAACCGCTCGACCGACGAAACTTCCGCAAGAAATTCCTCAGCTTCGGCATCCTGATCGAACTGCCTGATAAGGTTACGCCCGACAAAGGCCGTCCTGCCTCGCTCTATTCATTTGACCAGGTACGTTACGAAGCCATCAGGCAGGAAGGGTTCCTGTTCGATATAGCGTAACGCGGACTTTAGTCCGCACTTTGTATAGCTGGAATGCGGACTAAAGTTCGCGTTACGTTTTTTTTGTGTAAAATTTACGCAAAATAATTTGTTGTTGAAAAAGAATGAATTACGTTTGCGTAGAATTTACACAAAAACAATATGCTCGCGTTACATCTGTCACCCGGCTTTACACCGACCGACGCCACGCCAATTGTCTTCAGTGCGTTTACCTTCAGCGGAGGTGAACCCCACATTAAGCTGAATCTGCCTGTTACAGGTAACCCCGCCTTGTCGGGGCAGGCTGTACCTGAGCCTGTGCTGATTACGCAACGCGCTACCAGTGGTGCCGATTTCATGCTACTCCTGTTGGCAACCGATGCACTTCGCCGGGCTGGTTACGACCGCCTGTCCGTGTTGCTGCCTTATTTCCCGGCCGCCCGACAAGATCGGCTGATGGTTGCTGGTGAGCCGTTGAGCGTCCGGGTCTATGCCGACCTCATCAATGCGCAGCAGTATGACCGGGTCTATGTATTCGATCCACATTCTGACGTGACGGCTGCTTTGTTGAATAAAGCGCAGGTGATAAACGACCAGTCATTTGTGGCGAAGGTACTGACGCAGTTTGATCCCGAAGCCGTTTGTCTTGTTTCACCAGACGCCGGGGCACTGAAGAAAATTCA
Source organism: Fibrella aquatica (assembly GCF_041321135.1). Taxonomy (NCBI): domain Bacteria; kingdom Pseudomonadati; phylum Bacteroidota; class Cytophagia; order Cytophagales; family Spirosomataceae; genus Fibrella; species Fibrella aquatica. Next base: position 596,508 of record NZ_JBGGWF010000001.1, read on the forward strand.
CAAGCTATCGACGGCCCTGGGTGGCATTCCGGTAGTGGTTTGTGATAAAGAGCGCGACGTGAGAACAGGCGACCTGACCGGCTTTCGTGTCTTCGCCGATGACCTGACCGGTCGGCAGTGTCTGATCGTCGATGACATTTGCGATGGGGGCGGCACGTTCACGGGCCTCGCCACCGAACTCCAAAAACTGAATCCGGCCCGTGTTTCACTGGCAGTCTCACACGGCATTTTCAGCAAAGGCCTTGCGCCCTTGACCAGCGCCCTCGATCACGTGTACACGACCGATAGCTTTTCGTCACTTCCCTCCACCGACGTATTCACGCAAATTGCCCTGAAAAACCTGATCACGCTTTAACCAACAACAGCCATGAGAACGAATCCGCTGACCCTGATCGATTTTTACAAAGCCGACCACCGCCGCCAATATCCCGACGGTACCGAGCTGGTTTACAGTAACCTCACACCCCGTAACAGTCGCGTACCCGGCACCGATGAGGTTGTCTTTTTTGGTCTGCAATACTTTGTGCAGGAATACCTGATCGATCAGTGGAACGAAGGGTTTTTCCGTCGCCCGAAGGCCGAGGTACTGGCGCAGTATCAACGCCGGATGGATACGGCGCTGGGACCGGGCGCGATTGACGTAGCGCATATTGGCGCATTGCACGATCTGGGATATTTGCCACTGGAGATTAAGGCCGTAGCCGAAGGAACACGCGTTCCGCTGAAAGTGGCTATGCTGACAATGAAGAACACCCGGCCCGAATTTTTCTGGCTGACCAATTACCTCGAAACCCTGATTTCGTGTGTGCTCTGGAAACCCTGTACCTCAGCCACCACCGCCCTGACGTACCGCCGTGTTTTCGACCAATATGCCGACGAAACCGTAGGCAATCGCGATTTTGTTGGCTGGCAGGGGCACGATTTTTCGATGCGCGGTATGTCGGGTGTTGAAGACGCTGTGATGAGCGGAGCGGGTCACCTGCTCAGTTTTACCGGAACGGACTCTGTCCCCGCCATCGATTTCCTGGAAGCGTATTACGACGCCGATGCCGACCGCGAACTGGTTGGCGGTTCGGTACCGGCTACCGAGCACAGCGTCATGTGTATGGGGCTGAAGGACAGCGAGATAGAAACATTTCGGCGACTGATCACTACCGTTTATCCGGCGGGCGTGGTCTCGATTGTTTCGGATACCTGGGATTTCTGGCGCGTCATCACTGAATTTCTGCCCGAACTGAAAACCGATATTTTGGCTCGTGAGGGAAAGGTGGTGATCCGTCCCGATTCGGGCGACCCGGTGAAGATTATCTGCGGTAACCCAGACGCCGAGCCCGGTAGTCCGACGTTCAAAGGCGCCATTGAATGTATGTGGGAAACCTTCGGCGGTACCATCACCGAGCGAGGCTATAAGCTGCTCGATAGCCATATCGGCCTGATCTACGGCGATAGTATTACCACCGAACGGCAAGGGCGTATTCTGGAACAGTTGAAGCAGAAAGGTTTCGCGTCATTCAACGTGGTGCTGGGCATTGGCTCGTTTACCTACGAATATGTCACTCGCGACACCTTCGGATTTGCCGTAAAAGCCACCTACGGGCAGGTAAACGGTGAAGGCCGCGACATTTTCAAAGATCCTAAAACAGACAACGGTACCAAGAAGTCAGCGAAAGGACTGCTCTGCATCACTGAAGAAAACGGCCAACTTGTGATGCACGACCAACGTACCTGGGCCGAAGAACAAACCGGCCTGCTACAAACCGTTTTCCTCGACGGGAAACTGGTTCGCAAACAAACGCTGAGCGAGATTAGGGAACAATTGCATCAGAACGACGACGTTTAGCATACCAATTGAAGAGCCGTGGTTGATTGATAAAGGAATGTCGCTATGGAGCTACAGTTTTCTTTGGATTACCCTCAACTCCAGATTCGTCGTTAATCAACGCGGGCGCTTTGTTTTCGCTTTCTTCACCGGCTTCTTCTTTCTGGCTTCATCATCGTCTTCCGCGCGGCGTTTTTGCATGGTCTCGGTACGGTCCAGTTCTTCCGATTCAGAGAAGGCTTTCCAGTCGAATTTTTCGTCGAACGGGTCCAGCGCTTTTTGTGGGTCGAACAGGCGGATGTCGGCGGGAACGGCGCGGTAGGGCGTGAAGTCGGGCTTGTCGGTGAAGAGATCGGACAGATCGGTGGCGCCAGCATCATACTGGTTCAGGCAGGGCATGCCGAGGATGTTCCAGAACGTTTTGAACACGCTGCCGAAACTGTAATGCACGTGTCCCACATAATCGCGCTTCACCCAGGGCGAAATCACCAGCAGCGGACTCCGGTGCGCATCGACATGATCAACGCCCCCCTGTGGGTCGTCTTCCAGCACCACAATCAGCATGTTCTTCCACTCCGGCGTTTTTGATAGAAACTCGACTACGCGACCCAACGCCAGATCGTTATCCGCCATGTAGCTTTCGGTAAACGGAAAACCCGCTTTCGGTCTGGGCCGGGTACCGTGGTCGTTCGGCAGCATCAACGTCAGTAGATCGGGTAAGGACCCCACCCCAACCCTCCCCGTAAGGGAGGGAGTAGATGCGGCTCCCTTCCTTACGGGGAGGGTTGGGGTGGGGTCCTTACCCCATTTCTCATTAAACTCTTTCATAAACAAGTCGGCCCGGAACTGGTCGGGGATGGCCATGTTGTAGGTCGGGAAAATGCGCGACGTACGGTCGAAGAGGGGGGCGGGTAGGGGGTAGTTGATGGTGTATTTTTCACCGATGTATTTCATGGTGCTGTCGCTGTAGGCCCCGGCCATTTCAACGCCGAAACCGAAGTTGAAAAACTCCTTTTTCCAGCGTTCGAGGTGATCCCACATCGAACCGCCCTCGTTATAATCTTCGGGATAAATAGACCCGGCAGAACCAACAAAGGCCCGATTGCCCGGCGCATCTGATGAGTCGCGCTGATGCTGTCGACCACCGTACGAGGCGGCTGTGTTTGTTTCGACCCACTCGTTTGGGTACGTGTTCACCAGCCACCGATGCCCGTCGGCCGATACGTCAGAGTCGCAGTAAAAGTTGTCAGACATGGCGAAGCGGCGGGCTAACGCGTGGTGGTTGGGCATCACGGCCGCTTTGTCGACGGTCTGGTTCGTGCGTTTGTTGGCGACCGAAACCCGAACCCCGTAGCGTGCTAGCGTGGAGTCGCCCCGCCCGCCGGGAAGCTGTCCCAGTACTTCGTCGTAGGTGCGGTTTTCTTTGGCGATGAACACAATGTGCTTAATCGGGTTCGGTGCGTTCGCCACTCGCGGCTGACCGGGATATGCCGGAATCGGGTTGGTGGCAGGCACAGCTTGCCCCGCATCGGCGGGGTTGCTGATCGGCGTGAACGTGAAATTATTCTGGACAACCTGCTCGGTTTCGGCTTTCAGTTCCGTATCGGTCGGAATGGACATGACCGATACGGTGCCGTTCATGAGATTACCGATATAGCTGCCCTTGTCGCTGAGGGTGAATGTTTTACCGCCGTTGGGTCCGCTGCCGAATCCCTTCGCGTTGGCCACAATCAATTGCTTACCATCCTGACTCACCTTCAGTTTCGACGGAAACCAGCCCGCCGGTATATGACCAACTACTGCCAGTGATGCAACGTCGATGACAGCCACGGCGTTGATGCCCGCTTCGGCTACAAAAAGCCGCTTGTTGTTGGGCGAAAGCGCCAGGCCGAACGGGATTACACCGCGCCGGTTGCCCAGCCGTGCATCGGGCGATAGAGCGATGTTTTTGATGACCTTGCTGGTGTTTACATCGATCACCGAGACACAGTCATTGTTGCCATTGCTGACAAAAACGTATTGATCGGTAGCCACCACCGAGTTGGGGCTCGACCCGCCAACTGCCGGAAAATCTTCAACCATCTGACCGACCAGAAAGCCCGTTTTGATCTTTGCCGTCACGCCAGGTACAGCCTGCCCCGATCCGGCGGGGTTGGCCGGTGAACCGTCAAGTTTGATTTGCCAGACCGAAAAGGCCTCAGGTACGTTTGGATCGCCCAGGGCCGGAACACCGTATTTCTCGTCGCCCTCGCGCATTTCTTTCGAGCCATACTTCGACGAGGGGTAGTCGTGGGCGGTGCGTTTCAGGTCTTTCTTGTCGAGGTCGGTAAACGGTTTGTACTCGAAAACGCCCACGTTGGCTACGTAAGCCGTCTTTTCGTCGGGCGAGAGGGTAACGCCGAATGGGTAGCGCCCCGTAGGTACGTTGTGCCGAATAGTTCTGCTGGGTACGTCGATAATCAGGAGTCGGAATCCGATCTGGTCGACGGCATACAGCGTTTTACCGTCGCGGGTTAGGGCCATGTCGCCAATGTAGCCGTGGCTATACTGTTTCGCCTCGCAGTTGATGCTGCCCGCCGGTTTGCCAGTCGCGATGTCGAACAGGAAAATCTTGTTGGTTTCGCCACCGGCTACGTACACCAGCTTGTTATCGGGCGAAACGGCCAGGCCCATGAAGCAGGCTTCCAGCACCCCATTATCGGTTTTTACGCCCTCGGGCACTTGCCGAACGGTTGGTGTGGTGGTCAGCGCGTTACGAATGATGGAAATAGAAAACGGATTGATGCCGGAGTTGGCGGTAATCACCGTGTTTCCGTCGGGGCTCAGCACCAGGCCATACGGATGTGGTGCCGTCTCGATCTGTTTGCCACGCGGGGTGATGAATCGCCCGTTGGGCAGCACCGTTTTGCCCGCCTTATCGATCTGTGTATACGCACTCCCCGCCGGTGCCGAGATCAGGTACGTTGGTGGTTTTGGTTGCGCAATCGCGCCGATTGACAGGAGCAAGAGGCACGTAACGCGGACTTTAGTCCGCATGGGAGTAAGAAAAGTGCGGACTGAAGTCCGCGTTACGTTTGGTTGTCTGGCGAATAAAAAGCGCATAAGGTTTGGTTGTGGATGAGTTTAGGGATTGCTGGTCAAGATTTATAATCTTGACCTACTTAACTGCGCGTTTGTAACGCGCTTGCACTGGCTACGTCTGCGCGTTACAAACGCGCGGTTAGTTGGGTCAAGATTGCAAATCTCGACCAGCCAAGGATTGCAAATCTCGACTAGCCAAGGGAATCCTGACCAGCCTGGCTACCAACTCACCAGCACCGATAACCAAGCGCTACTGCCGACGCCATCGACGCCGGAGCCGTGGGTGCGGTAGGCTTCGTTGGTGATGTTTTGCCATTCGGCGCTGATCGTTACGTGTTGCCAGCGGTAGCCGCCGTTCAGGTTCAGCACCTGCCAGCCGGGTGTGCCGCCTTTGGCAATGCGATTGTCTGACAGGTCGCCTGCGGCCAGCCGCGTTTGTGCTCCGGCGTAGAGATATTCGGCGCGTGTCCACCAGCCGGTTGGCGACTGGTAGGTCAGGCCCACCCGGCCATTCAGGGGTGGAATCCGGCGGAAGGGTTCGTTGGCGGTTACGTTTTGACCATAGGTGTAGGTCAGATTTCCATAGGCGAGCCAGTTGGGCAGAAACTCGTATTCGGCCTCTGCTTCCAGTCCCCGGATAAATGATTCGGCACTGTTCAGTTTCACGAAAACCGGGTAGCCCTGAATGGAGTCATTGCCCGACCGTACCCGGCTGATGAAGTCGGTCAGGCGGTTGTTGTAAGCCAGAAGGGTCGCCGACACGCGTTGGGTGCGTAGCTTGACGCCCGCCTCCGTGTTGAGCGACCGTTCGGGACGAAGGTTGGCGTTGGGCACTTCGTACCGGAAATCGACGACGCCCAACGTACCCAGATCATCGATGTTGGGCGCACGAAACGCCGACTGTACCGACCCCACAACCCGTAGGGAAGGTGTCAGGGCCAACGATAAACCGGCGTTGCCTACCAGTGCCGACGGGCGAATTACGGCTTCGTCGGTCGATGTTGGCCCTGCTTCGGGCGTCATGATTCGGAAGGCGTTATACCGGCCCCCGGCTGTCAGTGTCAGGCGATTGAGCGTGATGGTGTGCGCCGAGTAGATGGCGAGGCTGCTCATCGTGGCGCCGTTCGGGTACAGTCCCCGTTTCGACGTACCCACGCCGGTTTGCGTGTTCACATCCCGACGGCTGCTGTTTACCCGGTCGTCGTACCATTCCACGCCGTTTTGCATCTGCCAGAAGCGCGTAGGCTGGGCGTTGGCGAGCAACGTTAGGCCGGTGGTGGTGGTCTGGTCGCGTTCGTAGATGGCCGTGGGGTTGTTGTTGCGCTGGCTCTGTCTGCCTTCGGTCTGGTCTTGCCACAGGGCCGTTAGCTGCACCGATTGCAGAAATTTGTGGTCAAAAAACCCTTCCAGTCGGGCATAAGCCAGTTGCCGACGTTGCGGGTTGAACTGGTAATACCGGTAGTTCTCGAGCCTGACGCGGTGAAAAACGGGTACGCTGTCTTGCCTCAGGCTTTGATACGCCGCCGTAGCCACAAATCTGTCCGATAGGCGAAACCGCGCTTTAATATCGCCCGACAGCTGGTTGTAGCCCGTGGGTGATTGCAATCCCAATCCTTTTCCGGCCACCAGATCGCCGAAATTACGGTAGGCAAGACCACCGAGTAGGGCAACAGAAGCGGTAGACACGCCTAGTTCGGCGCGGCTGCTGTATTCCATGTCGCGGGTCATGGCTTTGCCGAAAACGCTGCCGGTCACCTGCGTCTGCTCCGAAAACTGCGGCGTTTTGGTCAGCACATTTACCACGCCGCCAATGGCATCCGAGCCGTAGGTAACCGAGCCACTACTGCGCAACACCTCGATCTGGCTGATGCTCTGCGGGTCAATCGTATTCAGGTACTGATTCGGGCCAGAACGGAAGGTGCTGTTATTCAATCGGATACCATCGACCAAGATCAACGTTTGCTGACCGGTGAGGCCACGCACAAACGGTGACCCTCCTCCATGATTGGTCTTTTGTAGAAACACGCCTGTAGCGCCAATCAACGCTTCGGGCACCGTTCGGGGAGACCGCTGTTGCAGGTCGCGGGCGGTGATAACGGTGGTCATTTCGGGCCGGTCGAAATCGGGGTTTTCCTGCCGTTGTGTGGTAACGACCGTCTGTTGATTGAGCTGAATCACCGAGGGCATCAGGTTGATCTGTACCGACGGGTTAACCTGGTCGGTGACCGTCACGGTCTGCGTAGCTGGTCGGTAACCTATCGAACTGACACGTACCTGATATGTTCCTGCCGTTAATTTCGAAAGGGTGAAACGCCCCTGCTGATTTGTAGTCGTGCCTTGCTGACCCTGATTGAGTTGAACAGTAACCCCAGTCAGCAGGGCGTTGGTACGGGCATCGCGCACGACACCGGTAAGCTGTTGAGCGAACGAAAAAGTAGTCAGTAAACTGAAAAGAAGGGTACAAATACGTGTCATTGATTGAGTAGTGGTAATATGAAAAATTGATAGTGATGGGAAGCTTCTTGTATTGTTTTTCGTGTGTGTATGGGTTTACGCTGTGGGCCTAACTCACGAAGCCCACAGCGTAAACCCATACACACACGAAAAGCAAGTCATGTGTAAAAGCGACAAACGGCTACTTCCCCTCGTTCTGTTGCCGATAATGATCGGCCCGTTGATCGGCGCGGTCATCCATCTCGGGGCCTTTCTGAACCTTCCGCCAATCGAACGTTTTGTTGTATGGCTTCATGGCCTGCTGCGGGTCGAAAATACGAACGTCGGGCAAGACAACGTCATAGGGGCGGAAGTCGGGTTTACTGGTGAAGAAATCCTGAAGGAGCGAAGCCGTAGCGTCGTACTGATTCACGTAGGGCACATTTAATAGGTTGTAGATCACTTTCAGGATCGAGCCGAAGTTGGCGTGCGTGTTGGAGACATACCCACGTTTTACGTACGGGCCAGCCATCATCAACAGCGACCGGTGCGCGTCGATGTGGTCAACACCTCCCTGCGGGTCATCTTCGGTAATGATCACGAGCATGTTTCTCCAGTAGGGAGTCCGCGACAGGAAGTTCAGCATCCGACCCACGGCCAGGTCATTATCGGCCATGTAGGAGTGCAGAAACGGGTAGCCATCGGCGGGTCGTGGGCCAGAGCCGTGGTCGTTTGGAAGCATGGCCGTAATCAGTTGCGGAAGGGGCGTTAATCGACCGGTCTTTTTGCTTTTGGTGAGCCATTTCTGAGTAAACTCCCGCTCGAACTGGTCTATCCGAAACTGGTCGGGAATGTTGGTGTTGTAGCCCGCAAAGTTGCGCGACGTATGCCGGAAGGCCGCAGCGGGCATAGGAAAGGCTACCGGATGGGCCGCGCCGAACGTGGTGTCGAACTGCTCTTCGTAATTCCCGGCATATTCATTGACCTGACCAAAGTTGTAGAACGATACCTTGTTGCGCTCCAGGGCTTCCCACAGGCCACCAATTTCGTTGTAATCTTCCGGGTCAATGGCGCCCGACGATTTGGGGAACCGACGTCCGGGCGCTTTTGAAAAGGCATCAAATCGACCTTCTGAGGCGGCGTTGGCTTCGACCCACTCGTTGGGAATAGTGCCCATCATCCAGTGGTGGCCGTGAATGCTGGCGTCAGAATCGCAGTAGAAATTGTCGGAGAAGGCAAACTGACGGGCCAGGCGGGCGTGGTTGGGCATAATGTCAGCGCCAACGATCTTAACCGAATCGCCGGGCTGATCGGTGGTCCGGCCACTAGTTCCCCGCGAGGTAGCTATGCGCGACCGTACCGTCACGCCCGTACCAAAGCGGGCCAGCGTGGAGTCGCCGTTAGCCGTTTTGAGTTGCCCAAGCACTTCATCATACGTCCGGTTCTCTTTGGTAATGTAAACGATGTACTTGATCGGGGTCCGGCCTTCCGGGGTCCGGCCTTCCGGGGTCTTGTTTGCTGATAGGCGCGTTTTCGGGAGAACGGGCAACGGGTTTTTACCGTCGTCGGTTACTGTCAAGGTCTCGTAGGTGTTGGCGAGTACCTGTTTGGTGTAGCTGGCCAGGCCCCCACCCCAACCCCTCCCCTGAAAAGCAGGGGAGGGGCTAAGCCGGTTAATAGCCCCTCCCCTGCTTTTCAGGGGAGGGGTTGGGGTGGGGTTCAACGGAATGGCCTGGAACGTACCTAGCTGAATGTCGCCGATGTAGGTTCCCTGAGGTGGTTTCACGAAGCCAGCGCCCCCGTTTGGACCGGCTCCATAGCCCCGCGCCGAGGTGACGTACAGCGTTTTTTCGTCGGGCGAAATCGCGACTCGGGTTGGCCCCCAGCCCGTCGGAATAAGCCCACGCACTTTCCGGCTGGGTACGTCGATCACGGCCACGGCATTGAACGCCAGTAGGGCCACATACAGTGTTTTTTCGTCTTTGGTCAGTGTTAATCCAAACGGCATCAGGCCCCGGTAACGGTCGAGTTTGGGGTCTATTTTTATAGGAATAACGCCCGCTATCTTTCGGGTTTTATAGTCGATAATGGAGATGTTATCGTTGGTTGCGTTCGAGACGTAGGCATATTGGCTACCCACCACCACCGAATTGGGCGATGATCCACCTACCACCTCGGCCTCTTCAATCATCTCGCCTATCTGAACGCCCGTCTTCAGTTTGGCGGTGATTTTGTTGGTGGCCAGATCGACCATCCAGACGCTCATGGCCTCATCGGCCAGCGGACTACCCAGCCCCGGTATCCGTCGCCCTTCTACCTCAACACCCTCCCGCGACTCTTTGGTATGGGCACCATAAGCCGGAAACTTCAGCATCATCGTGTCTTTGTTGGTCTTCGTCACTCCCGGCACCAGCGGATACGCATACAGGCCCACATTGGCCACAAAAGCCGTTTTTCGATCAGGAGAGAGCGCCAGTCCGAACGGTTGACGCCCCGTTGGAATAGAGGCGGTAATGCGTTTGGTGGTCAGGTCGATACGTACCAGCCGAAAATTGGCGCGGTCGAGCACCAGTAATTCATTACCGTTCAGGAGCAGATCAGACGTGAAGCTGTCTTCGTAGCCATTTCCGTCGAGGCTGATACTATCTGTTTTTCGGAGGGTCTCCGTGTCGAACACGATAACGCGCCCTTTATCGCCATTGCTCAGGTACGTTGTTCGGCCATCAGGCGCAAAGGCTACACCCAGAAACGTAGCGCCACCCACGGGCGAGGTAACCGTACCCGCGTAATTGGGAACGCGTTTGGTTTCTAATGTGCTGGTGTTGAGTACGGTAATGACCCCGTCGTGAAGGGTCACTGCCTTTTTGCCATCGGGAGAGAGAGCCAATCCAAACGGGTCGTTGGTGACCCGGATGGTTTTCCCCGCCGGCGTAACGTACCTACCGCTTGGCAAGACCGATTTCCCCGCCGTATCGATCCGGCAGTAGGTTGCTCGACCGGGCACCTGAAGCGTTGTGTGCGTTTTTTGGGAGAAGGCGGGCAGTGTAATCAGGAGAAAGGCGTAGCGGAAAAAGGAAGGCATAGGAGGGGTGGGAGGGGTGGGAGTAGTGTTGACACGTGGTAGTTTTTGTCATCCCGACGACAGGAGGGATCTTGAGTTTTCCTTATCTATTTGTCAGAGAAAACTCAAGATCCCTCCTGTCGTCGGGATGACAAAAAAGGTGCGTCAACCCATCATGGCTACATAATACGCCATATCACGGGTGGGTAAACCGGGGATTTTAGCCTGTTCGTCCCAATAGCGCAGTTGCAGGATCTCTTTGAAGTACGGGTGTTGCTCAAACTGATTCACTTCATCGGGCGTCATCGGCCCGCCCTGAAAGCCGAGCGTTTGTAGGCTGGCCTCCGACAAACGGGCTAGGTAATCCGGGTTTTTGGCTACCAGATACCGCTTGGCATTGACGTGATGTTCGATTAACTGTGCCGTTTTTTCGGAAAAGCCATGCTCCCGAAGAAAATCAGCACCCAGCCGTTCGTGGTCAATGGTGCCGTAGCCATCCATATAGCCATCTTCAGAACCAGGCGGTAGCAGGTGTCCAATGTCATGCAGAAAGGCCGCTAACACGGTGTCGCGGTCGGCCCCGACGTTTTCGGCCAGTAAGGCAGTTTGTAAGGCGTGTTCGAGTTGCGTGACAGGTTCACCGAAATAAGCATCGTCGCCACTTTGTGCAAATAGTTGTTCAATCATGCTGGGAGAGGTCTTTACATTGTTGCTATTAAGCCGTTAATAAAAGTACAATGGAGAAAATAAGAAGCAGGAAATGGTATGGTTTTACGTATCTGTCCATTTGTTGAGTAGCTGTTCGAGCAGAAAGAAATTGACGGTAACTTAAATAAGCCCCCGGTTTACTCTGTGAAAGGGTAGACCGGGGGCTCGTACTATATTCGGAGTGCTATTTATCCCACCAAACGGCGGTGTTCAGATCATCGGTCCCCTGACGGGTAACGGCTTCGTTTCGGTTGGTGCCATTAAGCGATTGTTCTGCTTGTGGGTACGGAAACCGAACCGGCACTTTGTTGCCATTCAGGTTGTCGGGGCCGGGTGTCACCGTTGGAATCCCCGTGCGCCGCCAGTCGAACCAGCCTTCGAGGCCGTTAAACATGAGCGCAACCCATTTCTGGGTACCAATTTTTTGCAATTTCTCGGCCGACGTACCTGTGTAGGCAACGCCCGCCTGGGTGAAGTAACCCGTTGGCGGCGTTATGTTGATGCCGTACTCGGCTGGCACAATGGCTTTGTAATAGTCCATGTTTGCCTGAATACCCGCCAGGTAATACGTTTCGGCGTTGCCAGCCGAGATCAGATTTTTCTCGCGGGCTTCGGCCAGCAAAAACTGCACTTCGGCATAGGTCATCACCAGGCCGCGCGATACGTTAGGCACCGGCGCGGGGCTGCTACAAACCAGACAGGCAAATGGCAAACCTACCCGCGACACGCCCTGTGGCCCGCCATTGTAGTTCAGTGCCGGGGTATCGCCCAGGCCATTGGGTACACCTACGTACTCGACCTTGCCGGCGGCCGATGGCTTTTCAACGGGGCGGGCAAATACAGGCAGACGAGGATCGTTAAGGGCGCTCAGCCGATCGACCAGTGATTTGCTGGCCCGAAACTCATCGAACGAACCCACCCGTGCCCCATACAGCGGCCACTGGTTTGGCGCGGCTGCCTGATAGACCAGAGCTGCGTTATCGGCATTCGATTCCATGATTGGGAACTTCGTCTTGTCGGCTAAAATGGCCTGAAGGTCGGCTCCCACATTGCGCTTGTTGGAAATACGCATCAGGGCGCGCAACCGGAGCGAGTTAGCCAGTTTTTTCCAGCGAATCAGACTTCCGGTGCCACCGCCGAACAGAATATCGCCCGATATGGCTTCGTTACTGGTACCCAACAACTCGTTGGCGCGGGTCAGGTCGGCCAGAATACCGACGTATACTGCTTCCTGCGTATCGTACTTGGGCGTGTAAATGCCTTCTGACTTCGCCTTGGTGGCGTCGGTATACGGAATGTCGCCGTAGGCATCAGTAGCCAGCGAGAACAGCCACGATTTCCAGATCAGGGCCACGCCGAGGTAATTGTTCTGCTTATTGATCGTAGCTAAATCAATTATATTCTGTACGTTCCTCATGTTGCCGTATACACTGTTCCAGACGCCATTACGCTCGCCCCAGAGGTAGCGATCTTCGTTGACGAACTGAATTTTGGCGGTATGCTGAACTACAATGTTGCCAATGCCCCAGGCTTCGTTCACCTGGTCGTTGATGGTGTTGCGCAGTACGCCCGCCAACAGCAGATCGGGCGATATTTGTGTGGGTACGTTTGGGTTATTGTTGATGACCTCGAAGTCGTTGTCGCAGGAAAAACCAGCGAAAAGGGTGGCCAGTAGGAGGCTATATTTTATGATTTTCATCGGTAAAAGCAGTTGAATGGAGTGGGTTACAGTTTCACGCTCAGGTTGAAGCCAATGCTCCGGCTCGACGGAATGGCCATGTATTCGATACCCGGCAGGGCGGTGCCACCCGAATACGACATTGTTTCGGGGTCGACGTGCGGCACTTTAGACCATACCGCCAGGTTACGACCAACCAACGTGAGCGCTACGCCGCGCAGGGGAACCCGGCCCCAGATACGATCGGGAATGTTGAAGCCAAGCTGTACTTCACGCAGTTTTACGAACGAAGCATCGTACATCACCCCTTCGGCAATATTGCGGCCACCCGTCCAGGCGGTATGCCATTGCCGCGAGTTGAGCTTTATATCATTGGGAACAAACGTAACGCGGCCGTCGGCGCTGGTACTGCCCACTTTCACGCCCTGCCCAATAACGCCGTTACCGGGCAAATTCAGGTCATAGCCATTGGCGCGACCTTCCAGCGTTTCGATGATGATACCACCCTCACGACCAACGGTTTGCGTCTCCGAATACAACTCGCCACCCTGCCGAACGTCGAACAGGAAGCTCATGCGCAGGTTGCGGTAGGTCAGGCTGTTGTTGATGCCCACTAGAAAATCCGGATTATAATTGCCCAGCTTGATGCGCTCGGTAGTAGGCACCGGCCGGCCCGCGTTGTACACCATCTGACCCACAAACTGGCCGGTGGCGTCGTAATACGGTTTGGTTGGATCGGTGTTCTGCACCCGGGCAAAGCCAATGCCGTACATATCGCCCATGCGCTCGCCCACGCGGGCTTCGATGCTTACCCGGCGGCTGGCCATCACGAAGTTTTTCAGGTTGTCAGACAGTTCGAGCACCTTGCTGCGGTTGGCCGAGAAATTAACATCGACGGCCCAGCGAAGACCATTTGGCCGTTCTACCGGAATCAGATTCAGGGCCACTTCAACCCCGCTGTTCCGAATCAGACCCGCGTTGATGGCGCGGCTGTTATAGCCACTCGTGATCGACAGCGGAATGTTCAGGATCTGGTTGCGCGTGTTGGTCAGGTAATACGACACATCAAGGCCAACCCGGCGCTTGAACATCTTCAACTCGAAACCGCCTTCATACGAATTACTGATCTCAGGCTTCAGGCTGAAATTGGCCAGCCGGTCTGTTTCGCCGTATACCTGGCTGCTGCCAAACGGGTCGCTTGGGTTATATGACTGCGTGAACGTAAACGCATCCGTATCGTTACCCACCGAAGCGTAGTTGACGCGGGCTTTCAGGAACGAAATCTGCTGCGGCAACGTGAACATCTCGCTCAACACGGCACTGACAGCCACCGACGGGTAGAAGTATGAATTGGCCTGCGTACCAAACGTGCGGGCATATTCGGGCAGAGTCAGCGCGCTCGACCAGTCATTGCGGGCGGTCATTTCCAGGAATAGGTAATTGCGGTAAGCTACCTGCGCCGATCCGTAGAACGAGTTTACCCGTTTGGCGGTCAGGCTTTGCGCCGTTTGTAGCGGCACCCGCGAGTTGGTCAGGTTGTAGATGCCCGGAATGTTGAGCTGCCCGGCGTTGTTCTCCAGAAAATCTGATTTCTGGCTAAGCTGGTTACCACCGAACGTACCTGAAACAGACCAGTTTGAGTTGATTTCTTTGTTGGCCGAAAACAGGAAATCGCTGTTACGCTCTTCGGTCACGATGCGATTATCGCGGTACTGACCGAAGGGGAAACGCTGCGTGCCGAATGCCCGGCGGTACTCGCGTTTTTCATTGCTGTAATCGAGGGCGGTACGGGCCTGTACGCTTAACCAGCTAGTGAGGTCGTATTTGAGCGATACGTTACCAATAAGGCGGTCGTATAGTTGACCGTTGGTATTTTCGTACATCGTGAAATACGGGTTGTCGTGGTAGTTGTAGTTCCAGCCAAACTGCCGTGTTCCTTCCAGCCCGCGCATCCAGTAGTCTTTCATCGGCTCAAGCTGTACCGAGGGTGGCAACCAGCAGTTGAACAGGTACATGATGCTTTCGGTACCGTAACTGATCGAGGGTCGGTTGCCGCTTTCGCCTTTGATGTAGCTCACAAACGCGTTGGCCGAAAATTTTGGGGTGAAGTTGTAGCCACCGCTAAAGGAGGTTGTGTTCCGTTTCAGGTCGGTGTTGGGTACAATACCGGTTTGGCTCAGCAGCGTGTGCGCCAGCCGGAAGTTACCCGATTCGTTGCTTCCCGTCACCGACACATTGGTGGTATTGGTATTACCCGTTTGCAGGAATTTGCTCAGGTTATCGGTTTCGGCCACCCAGGGCGTTGGCGTAATCACGCTGCCGGCCGGTGCATTTAAATCACCACCTCTGAACGGAATGGGTTGGCCGTTGAGGGTGCGGGGCGAGTCGTATTGCGGGTAGCTTTTGTTAAGCGAAAAGGCTGGTCCCCAGGCTTCGTCGGTACCGTCGGTCAGGCCCGCACCACCGCCGTTTACGAAGGCAAAATCACCGCCGTTGGCGTTGCCCTGTCCGTATACGCTCTGGTATTCAGGTAGTTTGAGTGGCGTTTCAAAGGTCTGGTTTGTGTTTATTTCAACGCCAATGCCTTTGCTACCCCGCCCTGATTTAGTTTTGATGACGATCACACCGTTGGCGGCGCGTGAGCCATAGAGTGCCGAAGCCGCCGCGCCCTTCAGCACGTTCATCGACTCAATATCGTCGGGGTTAATGAAGCTGGCTCCATTACCAAAATCCACCTCCGTATTGTTCCGGCCCGACCCGCCGGTGAAGCCATTCGAGATCGGAACGCCGTCGATGACGTAGAGGGGCTGGTTCTTATTGAGGTCAACCGACCGTTCGCCCCGGATGGTTACCCTGGCCGATCCGCCAATGCCCGATGGGCTGCCCACTACCGTTACACCCGCAATCTTGCCGGCCAGTTGGTTGGTCACGTTTGTTTCGCGGGCAATGGTCAGGGCAGTGCCCTGTATTTCCTGAGTGGCATAGCCAAGCGCTTTTTTCTCGCGCTGAATACCCAGGGCCGTCACCACCACTTCGCCTAGCGTTTGCGCATCGGCCTGGAGCGATACATCGATCGTCGAGCGGTTTCCAGCAGTTACTTCCTGCGATTTATAGCCGATAAATGAAAAGGTAAGTACACTGTTTGGCGAAGGAACAGAGAGCGTATAGGCACCATCGGCGCGGGTGGTTGTACCCACCGACGTACCTTTTATGATGATGGATACGCCCGGCATACCCTGCTGATCTTCAGCAGAAACGACCTTTCCCGTGAGAGAGATTTGAGCCAGTAGCGGCCCCGAAAGCAAGAGTAGTAAACAGCCGCTCAGTAGGCAACTGATCGACAAACGAAGTATAGGTACGTTCATGGCGATAGGGATATGGTTGATAAACCACAAAACTACCGGGGGCCTGTTGCGTGAGTATTTTCAGGCTGTTACCAAACTGTGTCGTTACCGACCGCTTACTAAAAAGTACTTAACGATTTCCTAACGTAACGTACCTGGCCCAGGCCAGGCGGTCATTGATCCTACACCAGACTTAGCATCAAACTAGCAGAAAGGGGCTTGACGTAGGTTGAGCCCCTTTTTTTGAGCCGGTAAACTGGGTCCGGGAAACACTACTTTTTAAATCGGTACAGGTAAGGGGCTTTGTTGGCGGCTCCCGTAAACTTCTTTTCCAGACGCTCTAACACGTTCAAATCCAGCATTTTCTTCTGAAAATTAGCATTGACGAATGGTCGGTTATACACAGCTTCATAGAGTTCCTGTACCTCCCGCATCGTGAACGTTTCGGGCAACAGATTAAAGCCAATCAGTTTCTGATCAAGATGCAGACGGAGTGATTCAAGGGCAACCGTCAGAATCTCGCCGTGATCGTGAATCATCTCAGGAATGTCTCTGATACTCCGCCATTCGAGGAACTCATCAAACTCGCCAGCTTGTGGGCTGACCTTGTCAATATCGACCAGGGCATAATACCCAATGCAAACAAATCGACTTGTTAGCCAGTTAGTTACGTCGGCATCGAATCGCTGATCGTCAAAATTACGGAGCGCCGACTTTAGCGTTTCTGTATAACGGCTGTTTACAATCCGGTTCTCATCGCCGAAGACGCGGAACTGTTCCAGGTAGATATTCTCTAAGCCCATCCGTTCTTTTAATATCCGGCTGGCAGCCTTGTCAATACCTTCTGTTTTCTGAATATAACCGCCTGGTAGTGACCAGATGCCTTCACCAAATTTGAATTTGGCAATCAGCACTTTTAGTTCTTTATCGCGGTAGCCAAAAATCACACAGTCGATTGACAGGTGTGATATATAATTATCATCGTCAAGTTTCTTCATCGTCCGGGCACTGTCAACTTCATTCGGGTCTCGATCGGTCGGGTCAAACCGGTGCAATCGGCATTTGGCAACGTACCTGGCTAGTCACTATTGGGTACGTCGATACGCTGTCTGTTGGCAAAAGTAGGGTTTATCTGCCTAAGTACCCTGTCACGAAATAGACTTATTCTTCTACGAAAATATATTATTATTACCTATTATATATTTTTTATAAAATAAGATTTATCTGTTTACATTTACTCCCGTCGGCCGATTATAGCCGTTCCTTAACGCCTTACTCATGAAGAATCTGCTTCCATGTCGAATGGCTTTGCCTCATTTTGGCTGGCCTGGCTTAGCTGCCTGTTGTCTGCTCTGGTCGGTCAATTCGGTGGCTCAATCCAAACAGGATACAACGAGCTATATTCAGACGCTCGACATCAAAACTGGTAAGATTGATACCATTCTGGCCGTCAAAAATCACTTCGAGGCGCCGAACTGGCACCCCGACAATTACCTGGTTCTCAACAGCAGGGGCAAGATTTACACCCTGAGCCTGACCTCTAAAAAAGTAACCGAACTCAACACGGGTTTTGCCACCCAATGCAACAACGACCACGGCATTTCGCCCGATAAGAAATGGCTCGTGGTTAGCCACAATGACCGCAGCGACCCGTCGACAAAATCGTATAAGTCGGCGCTGTATCTGGTTCCGATCACGGGCGGACAACCCAGGCGAGTCACGCCCGAAGTGCCTTCGTTCTGGCACGGCTGGACACCCGACGGCAAGACACTCGCCTACTGCGCCGAGCGCAATGGCAACTTCGACATTTACACGATCGACATTTTCGGAGGCACCGAAAAACGATTGACCAGTACCGAAGGCCTTGACGATGGGCCCGACTATTCGCCCGACGGCAACTACATTTACTTTAACTCGTACCGGACTGGTCATATGCAGATCTGGCGGATGCTAGCCGATGGCTCGAAACCCGAACAGCTGACGTTCGACGACAATTCAAACTGGTTTGCCCACCCCTCGCCCGACAATAACTGGATTGCCTACATCGCCTACACATCCGATGAAAAGCAAGCCCACTTGTTTGGCAAGAACGTTAAGCTGCGTCTGATGAACCTAAAGACCAAAGCCATCAAAGACCTTACCCCTGTTTTCCACGGTGGTCAGGGTACCATCAATGTGCCCTCGTGGAGCCCCGACAGCCAGAAAATAGCTTTTGTCAGCTACCTAGTAAAATAGGCCTTGTTCCTCCCTTATACCTTTATGAAAAAAGACACCGCGGCCTCCAGAAGGCAGTTTTTGCAGCAAATTGGCGCTACCAGTCTGGTGGCAGCGTCTTCCCCTTTTTCGTCGCTGGCGGCTCAGGCAAAAGCCGAAGAGCGCATACTGCACTACGAGAAGCCAATTTCATCCAGTGATACCATCCGGTTGGGCGTCATCGGTTATGGTGTGCAGGGCCATTTCGATTTGAACACGGCCCTCAAAGTGCCGGGTGTAGAATTGGCTGGCATCTGCGATCTGTATACAGGCCGGCTGGATAACGCCAAAGAAACCTATGGCCCACAGCTCTATACCACCCGCAATTACAAAGAATTGCTGGCCCGCAAAGACATCGATGCGGTGATCATTGCCACGCATGATGTCTGGCATTCGCGCATCACCCTCGACGCCCTGGCGGCCGGTAAGCACGTGTACTGCGAAAAGCCGATGGTCTATAAGATCAGCGAAGGGTACCCGGTGATAGCTGCCGCCAAAAAATCGGGCAAGGTATTGCAGGTGGGTAGCCAGCGGGTTAGTAGCCTCGGGTACGCCAAGGCAAAAGAACTGCTGGCGGCGGGCGAGATCGGCAAACTCAACATGGTGAATGCCGTGTATGACCGCCAAAGCTCAATTGGCGCCTGGGAATACACCATTCCCAAAGATGCCGATGCCATGACCACCGACTGGGAGCGGTTCATTGCCGTTACAGGCAAAAAAATGCCCTACGATGGCAAGAAGTTTTTCTGGTGGCGGGCCTTCAAGGAAGTGGGCACCGGCGTAGCGGGCGACTTGTTCATTCACCTGCTGAGCGGTTCCCACTTTATCACCAATTCAAAAGGGCCCCAAAGCATTTACAGCACCGGGCAGTTCAGTTACTGGAAAGACGGCCGTAACCTGCCCGATGTGATGTCGGGTGTGATGCAGTACCCCGACAGCCCTGAACACGCCGCCTTTCAGCTGACCTTGCAGGTAAACTTCATCAGCGGTACGGGCGGCCAGGAGGTGATCCGGCTGGTTGGGTCGGAAGGAGTCATTGATGTGATTGGCAACAACATATCCATTAAACACAGCCTAATGCCCGAAGCCCCCGGCTTTGGCGGTTACGATTCGGTATTTACGTTCGCCAAAAGTATGCAGGATGAAATGAAGGCCGAGTACGACGCCAAGTGGACAGCCGACCAGCGGAAACGCCCTAAAAAGGAAGATATCGTCTTCAAAGCACCGGATGGCTACAGCGACCATCTGGACCATTTCACCAATTTCTTCGACTCGGTCAGAACGGGTAAGGTTGTGGTGGAAGATGCTACGTTCGGCTTCCGGGCAGCCGCTCCGGCGCTGTCTTGCAACACCAGCTTTTTAACCAAAAAGATCGTGAATTGGAACCCGGTTGCCATGAAACTAGTGGTCTAGCTCGCTTCTCTTCCCAAGAACGATGTTTATTAATAGCTATTTATTAAATTAATTTTCGTCGCATAGCGACCTAATAGTTGTAGCTATATCGTCATACTGCCGCCATTTAGGTCGCCAGTATGACGATATAGCTACAACTATTAGGTCGCTATGCGACGAAACGCTAACTGCAACAGCTTTTAAATAATCAATGTCGCTACAGGCGTTAATCAATCATTCCGAGAGCCCTATTCCGCTTCAGGAGGGCTAGAAACAGCTGTTGGATGGCTGGGTACGTCAGGTATACGATCAAGTACCTGACCGTGACAAACAACTACAACATGAAACAACGTAATCGTACAGTCGTCATCCTGATTTTGGGCTTACTGGCGGCTGTATGCCCCTTTTCTATTGATATGTACCTGCCGGGTTTTCCGGTCATCGCGCAGAGCCTCCACACCACAGTTGATCAGGTAGCGTATTCGCTTTCCAGTTTCTTTATCGGGGTCTGTCTGGGGCAACTGGTATGTGGCCCCCTGCTGGATCGTTTTGGCCGCAAAAAGCCGTTGCTGATCGGTTTGGGTATTTACATCCTGGCTTCTGTTGGGTGTGCCCTGTCGTCTTCGGTCGAAGCCCTGATTGCCTTTCGGTTTCTACAGGCATTGGGTGCCTGCGTTGGCATGGTCACACCGAATGCCATGGTACGGGATTTATTTCCGGTCGAGGAAAACGCCAAAATTCTGTCGCTGCTGGTCCTGATCCTGGGTATCTCGCCCCTGCTGGCCCCTACGGTCGGTAGCTATCTCATCGCCGCCAGTGGATGGCCCATGGTCTTTACGGTACTGGCAGGCGTGGCTACGCTATTGCTGCTGGCCGTCATACGCTGGCTGCCCGAAAGCCGGGAGGCCGATCCCGGATTTTCCCTAAAACCCGCGGCCATTGGGCAAGGCTATCTTCAGGTCATCAACGAACCGCAGTTTGCCACATACGCCGGGGCGGGTGCCCTGGCATCGGCGGGTCTGTTCGCCTATCTGGCGGGCTCACCGTTTATTTTTATGAAGCTGTATGACGTGAGTGAACAGCAGTACGGACTCATTTTTGCCATCATCGCTGCCGGGCTCATTGGCAGCAGCCAGCTGAACAATCTGATCTTGCGCCGGTATTCGAGCAGTCAGGTGTTGCGCGTGGTTTTGATAACACAGTCCCTGATCGGGCTGCTGCTCGTAATCGGTATAGCCAGCGGATCATTGGGCTTATATACGCTGATCGGCCTGCTGTTTTTATTTCTGAGTTGTCAGGGGTTCACCTTCCCCAACTCGGCCGCTTTAGCCATGGCCCCTTTCACGCAGCGGGCGGGCAGTGCATCGGCTTTGCTGGGTGCGTTGCAAATGGTGTGCGGGTCTGTAGCTTCGGCGATGGTTGGGGTCTTTTTCAATGGCACCGCAACCCCAATGGTCGTCATCATGTTGGTTTGTTGCCTGCTGGGTCTGACGATGTTGCTACTCGGCCGTAGGCGAATAGCCTATGTGGCCAGACAAGATGCCGCCGCCCAGCAGAGCCTGGACATGCTGGAGAAATTCTAAGAATAGAGCCTGGCTTCGGCCTGCCAGACAAGCACCCCAAACAACCATGTACAACCGTTACTTCCAGCATTTCACCGAAAAGGTGCCACTCACGGCTGATGAGCGGGCATTAATTCAGCGCTTTCTGTCGGTAAAGAAAATCCGCAAAAAACAATACCTGTTGCAGGAAGGAGACGTGTGTAAGGTCATTGCTTTCGTTGAAAAGGGAGCGTTGCGATCCTACACGGTTGATAGTGATGGTAAAGAACACATCCTGCAATTTGCGCTGGAAGGCTGGTTCATCTCTGACTTATACAGTTTCCTGGCCGGTGATGTGTCGGTCTATAACATTGAAGCCATCGAGGATTCAGAATTGGTGCTCATAAATCAATCAGCTTACCAGGAGTTGTTGACACATTCTCCCAGCTATCAGGCCTACATGTTGCAGCTTATTACGGGTGCTTACATCGCCTTGCAGAAACGCCTTAACGCCACCGTTAGCCTGTCGCCCGAAGAGCGCTATAAAGACTTGATTACCCTCTATCCAGACATTGTTCAACGGGTGCCGCAGCACATGATTGCTTCCTACATGGGCTTTACGCCCGAAACGCTCAGCCGAATTAGACGTCGGCTGACAGAGAGATGAGTGGTTGATTATGAGACACTTATTAGAAAGGCCATTGATCTGAATCAATGGCCTTTCTTGATTTCGGGCAATGGAGAGGAGCATGTGAGGCTGGTAATTTTGCATCGTCAAAAACGAAGAGTAATATGAAAACGAAGCAAACAATAGCCGTCATTGGTGCAACGGGAAATATGGGAGCGGGCATTAGTCGGTCCTTGACGAAGGGGAATAACCGGCTGCTGCTGTTCGCTAACGATTCAGAGAAAGTGCAGACGCTGGCCAATGAGATCAAGAGCGAAAATCAGTCGGCTGAGGTTGAGCCGTTCCACTGCCCCACCAATGCTTCCTGGGAAGCCGACATCATTATTCTGGCCGTTCCCTACAGTGCCGAGGCTGAACTAGCCAAAAAGATCGAAGCTGTTGCCAACCAGAAGATCGTCGTCAGTATTGCCAATCCGCTCAACGAAACCTACAGCGGGCTGGTTACCGCGCCGGATTCCAGTGCTGCCGAAGAGCTACAGAAACTACTCCCCAATGCAAGGGTCGTCAAAGCGTTCAGCACGGTCTTTGCCGCTGATTTTGCCACGCCGATTATTGCCGGTCAGCAGGTTGATACGTTTATAGCTGGTAACGACGCCGATGCTGTCGAAACCGTCTCTGACCTGGTAGCAACAGCCGGTTTTAATCCTATTGTCGCTGGTGATCTGTCGGTGAGTCGGACGCTGGAGAACATGACGCTGCTGCTGATCCAGCTGACCATAAAAAACGGGTATAACTGGCTGGCGGGCTGGAAAGTTCTACACAACTAACTGATAAACAATAATTTAATACGTAAAAACAAACAAGTATATGCAATCAATAGTCGCAACGAACGGGGCAAACATAACGGCCCTGATTGCTCGCCTAGCGTTAGGTATTGTAGTATTCCCACATGGGGCGCAAAAATTACTGGGCTGGTTTAGTGGCTATGGCTTCGAGGGGACGATGGGCTTTCTGACCGGTTCAGCGGGACTGCCCTGGATCGTAGCCCTGCTGGTTATCCTGATTGAGTTTTTCGGGTCGCTGATGCTCATTTTCGGTGCTGCCACCCGCGTAGCTGCATTGGGCATTTTGGGTAATTTCCTCGGTGTGGTGCTGACCTCCCACCTGCATAACGGCTTTTTCATGAACTGGTATGTAGAAGCCAATAAGGGCGAAGGACTGGAATACTTCATCCTGCTGTTTGGGCTGACCCTGATCGCGCTGATTGCCGGAGGTGGCAAAGCCAGTGTGGATGCTACCTTGAGCAAATAGGCTGCGTAAGCTACCGGCAAAAACTATCATTGACTCACCCGCTATCCAACCAATGAAAACGCCTGACATTGACCGTCGTCGGTTCGTACAGTTACTCCTATCAGGAACAACAGCAATGACAACTTTATCAGCTTTCAACAATTTCACCGATGGCTTGCCCATACAGGATCACCTGATGCCGGTGCTGTTCGTCGGACATGGCTCACCCATGAACGGTATCGAGGATACCGAATTCAGCCGCCGCTGGACCAAACTGGCGAGTGAGATTCCCGTTCCAACCGCTGTGCTGGTAGTTTCGGCCCACTGGTTCACGCGGGGCACACGCATTACGGCGATGGATTTCCCAAAAACAATTCACGATTTCGGGGGCTTCCCGCAGGCCCTGTTCGACGTGCAATACCCCGCGCCCGGTAAGCCTGCCCTGGCCCTGGAAACAACCCAACTCATTCATTCAGCGCAGGTTGAACTGGACCACGACTGGGGACTGGACCACGGCACCTGGACTATTGTGCGGCACATGTACCCCAAAGCCAATATCCCGGTGTTGCAGCTCAGCATCGACTACACCAAAGGACCGCAGTACCACTATGACCTGGCCCGCGAACTCGCTGCGCTGCGGAAAAAGGGCGTGCTCATCATAGGAAGCGGCAACATGGTGCACAACCTGCGGATGGTCGCCTGGGATCGCCTGAACGACCCCTCCTTCGGCTATGATTGGGCCGTAGGAATGAACGATACGTTCAAATCGCTGATTGAATCGGGGGATCACAAGCCACTGATCAACTACAGCACGCTGGGTAAAGAAGCCATGCTGGCTATCCCTACGCCAGAACACTACCTGCCGCTGATGTATACACTGGGTTTGCAAACTCCGAAAGACAAGGTGTCCTTTTTCAACGACAAGGCCGTGGGTGGTTCACTGACCATGACCTCGGTCAAACTGGCGGCATGAGCACCGCCGGACTGATTAGCTGGCTGCTCATCAGCTGGATTAGCTTTTACGATCGCCAACCAACGCCATTGAACAACGTACCTATGCAGATAACCCCAACCGCGCAGCCGGTATTGACCTATCTGGTGCGCGAACCCCGCGTGGCCACAACAACCCGGAAAGCGATCATTCTGCTGCACGGCGTGGGCAGTAACGAAACTGATTTATTCGGTCTGGCCGATCAACTACCTACCGACCTGTACGTGATTGCAGCCCGTGGTCCGTACACACTAGGACCGGGCCGCTACGCCTGGTATAACGTCGATTTTTCGTCGGGCAGGCCCGTTTACGATGCCGGACAGGAAGTCATAAGCCGGGAACATATCGGGCAGTTCATTGCCGACATGAAGCAGCTCTACAAACTTGATACGATCTATCTGGGTGGATTTAGCCAGGGAGCCATCATGAGTTATAGCGTTGGACTGACCCATCCTGGTTCGGTTCAGGGGATTGTGGCACTCAGTGGCCGGCTACTCGAAGAAATCAAACCGGCGGTGACCGAGCGGACTGCGCTGGCAAACCTACCTGTATTTATCGCTCACGGCATACAAGATAATACGCTGCCCATCGATTATGGCCGGTCTGCCAAACGCTACCTCGACGCGTTACACGTACCTGTTAGCTACCATGAGTACGCAATGGGGCATAGCATCAACGAAGTCGTACTGCGGGATCTGAATACCTGGTTTGTGGAACATTGATGAATTTGTCTATCGACAATATGGCTCAAGGCTATGCAGTGAATTCGGAGCCGGTAACCTACCGCAGAAAATTCCGGTTTTCGTGCCAACTTTACAACTGTCAGGACTGGCGCTGCCCTTTTCCAGCTACCCTATGAAAGCCGCCGTTATCTATAGCCCCGGTTCGGCCGAGGAGTTATTGCTTGAAGAACGCGCTATACCTGTTCCTGCCGACGGGCAAGTGCTGGTACGAGTGAAAGCGTTTGGCCTGAACCGGTCGGAGCTGATGACCCGCAAGGGCTACTCACCTACTGTCCAGTTTCCGCGTGTGCTGGGTATCGAGTGCGTGGGTGAAGTAGAAAACGACCCCTCTGGCCAGTATACCAAAGGCCAGCCCGTTCTGGCGATGATGGGTGGCATGGGCCGGGACTACGACGGTAGTTACGCCAACTACACGGTGTTGCCGAAACACCTGCTGCATCCATTTGAGAGCCATCTGCCCTGGGACGTGCTGGGAGCCATTCCCGAAATGTTCCAAACGGCTTACGGCTCGCTCTATCCGGCCCTGGGTTGTCAACCCGGCGAAACGCTGCTCATTCGCGGAGGTACATCGTCGGTGGGAATGCTGGCAATTCAACTAGCCAGTCTGGCCGGTTTAACTGTGCTGGCTACAACCCGCAACGATCAGAAAGAAAGCACCTTACGGGCGTATGGAGCCGCGCACGTGCTCATCGACGATAGTCACCTGACCGATAAAGTCCGGGCACTTTTTCCGGAAGGTATCGATAAGGTGCTGGAACTCGTAGGTACGTCTACCCTACACGATTCGCTGCGTTGCCTCAAGCCCGGCGGCACAGGCTGTATGAGTGGTATGCTGGCTGAAAGCTGGTCGATCCCCTCTTTCGCCCCGATGGAATTTATCCCCGCTACCGTTCGACTTACTACCTACGACAGCGGTCAGATCACCAGCCCGACAGTGGTGTTTCAGGACTTCATTCGCCAGGTCGAAGCGGGGCAGGTAAAACTAGCAGTGAGTCAGGTATTTCGGCTAGATCAGATCGTGGCAGCCCACCAGTTTATGGAGAGCAACCAGGGGGCCGGCAAGATCGTAGTAGTGCCCTGACCCCATCGAAATCAGTAAATACACCTATTTTTAGTCCATGAAATATATCTTATCTACGCTCACTATCAGTTTATTACTTGGCACAACGAGTTTGACCGCTCAGACCATCAAGCTGACGAAAGACAGGCTTCTGCCCAATATGGTATCCATGTCGTTTGAGCGGGTAATGGGTAAAGAAGCCCTGCGGGTCGTGAAGGATTCGACGATACAAAAGGTAGACGAGCCCACGTTTGTACGGCTCAGCGGTGTCGACTTCACCAACGGCACCATTGAAGTGAAGGTGCTGAGTCGCCTGTTGAAGAATGCACCGGAAACGGCCCGTGGCTTTATCGGGGTGGCGTTCAGGATCAACGAAGCCAATTCCAGTTTCGAGAATATTTATATCCGCCCCACCAACGGCCGGGCCGACGATCAGGTACGTCGTAACCACTCTATCCAGTACTTCTCCTACCCCGACTACAAATTTGATCGCCTGCGAAAAGAAGCGCCGGAGCGATACGAATCGTATGCCGATATGACCCTGAACGAATGGATTACGATGAAGATCGTGGTGAACGGGACGGAAGCGAAACTCTACCTGAACGACGCCAAACAACCCAACCTGCTTGTCAAGGACATGAAACATGGCGTAGGTCGGTCGGGCGGCATTGGCCTATGGGTTGAAGTAGGTACCGAAGGCTATTTCACCGATCTAAAAATCACCAAACAGTAAGATCCATTACCCAGGCCAAAGTGAATCGAACTGGCCTGAGTTTCCTGTCAGGCCAGTTAATTAACAGGAAGCCAACAAGTGATTTATAAAAGAGGTTGCATGTGCCAAAACAACATCCTGCGCTTCTTTATGGGGTGTATGGCCACTACCGGGAATGATGAGTTGGCTAGCCTGCCCTGACACTTGCCGGACAATGCCCTGCACCTGCTCAAGGCTACCATATTCGTCCTGCTCGCCCTGAATAACCAGAACGGGGCATTTGATCCGGGGCAGGAAGTGTTCAATGTTCCACAACTTGAAGTTGTCGGATAACCAGGTGTCTGCCCAGGCCCGGAACACGGCGTCTGTTTTGTCGCCGTGGTATTTTTGCAGACGCTCGTTCAGATTTGTCGTCCGGTAGGCTTCAACGGCGGTCTGGATACCGGCTAAGGTACTGCCCTCCACGAAGATGTGGGCTCCCTCGGTAATGACGCCCACTATGCAGGACGGGTATTTAGCGGCTGCCAGCAGGGCAATGGAACCACCGTCGCTATGGCCAAACAGGATGGCCTGTTTGATGCCGCACTGCTTGATTAACTCGTTTAGTACATCAGCCTCTTTTTCGAGGTAATCAAGCCTCCGTTCGTGGTCGGCAAACGGACTGGATTTCCCGTAGCCCTGCCGGTCATATACCAGCACGTTGCAGTTGGTAGCCTGGCCTAGTTTCGTAGGAAAGTCGCGCCATAACGCAATGCAGCCCAATGAATCATGTAAGAAAATCAGGGTTGGCTGATCGTTCCCAATAGGGCTCTGGCTGATTCGAAGCGTTGCCCCATTAATGATCGTATCGTGCTGCATGGTTGATCGTGAAACTACTTTACTGCGCTGGGCGTCAAAAACGGTTCAACACTGGCCCAGGCCGCCGGAAAATTCTCTAAAAAACAGCCGTGCCCGGTGTTCGGAATAATACAGATTTGATGCTTCGGGATAAACCGACCGGCACTGACAACACGTTCAACCGGATTCCCCTCATCGCCATCACCAGCCATAACCAAAACAGGGCATTTGATCGTACTCAATAAATCCTTACTGATGGTGACGTTATTGTAACAGTTTGCAACCTGGGCGAACATGTCCTCCAGTCGGTTGGGCTCGGGCATGAGTTTCAATTGCTGGTCCCAAAAAGGTTTATCCATGGTCATCGCCTGCTTCGCCGTGAATTTGAATTCTCTCAATCCCGGACGTATCTCCCCGGCTCCCATCACGATCATTTTCTTTACCCGATTGGGGTACATCGCGGCTAGTTTATAGGCCGAATACCCGCCATCGCTGAAGCCAATGACCATCACGCTATCGCGGGTGACGGCGTTGATGACCGCCATCGCATCAGTAGCCCGTTGTTCCAGGGTCAGTGGCTGGTTGCCAATTTCCGACTTTCCATGTCCACGGGTAGAGATGGCGATGACCTGGAAGTTGGCCTTCAACTTGTCGATGAAGTCGGTCATTTCGACGGTAGATCCAAACAGGCCGCCATGAAGCAGCACAATCGGTTGCCCTTTTCCGTAGACTTCGTAATAGATTTTGGCATCGTTCGCCTGCACGTAATGACCTGCCTTCGGATTATTTCCGTAGGGCACTTTATAGACCACATTCGCTGGCTGAAACGCTCTCCGCAACGGCTGTTGCGCCTGTATCGTGACACTCATCAGTAAGAGTGAGAGCGTTATGAGAAGTTTTGACGACATGTTGATTGGTAGGTACGTGAAAAACGGTGGTTAATTATTCGTAGTCGTAAAATCCTTTTCCGACTTTTTTGCCCCACTCCCCTTTGGTGAATTTTTCAACCACCGTTGGCGAAGGCCGGTCGGCGGGGTCGCCACTCTCGCGGTACTTCTCCATGCCCACGTGGTAAGCAAGGTCCACACCGGTAAGGTCCAGGAGTTTAAACGGGCCCATGGGGTATCCCAAGCCATTCATGACGGCCGTGTCAATATCCTCGTGGGAAGCTACGCCCATGTCGAGGAGCTTGAGGGCTTCCTGCCGGGTAGCCTGCAAAAAGCGATTGACCAGAAACCCATAGATTTCTTTATGCAGCAAAACGGGCGTTTTCCCCATTTTTTTGGCCGCATTCATCACCAGCTTAACCGTCTCGTCTGACACATGCGGGCCTTTTACGACCTCAACCAGTTTCATCACCAAAGCCGGATTGAAAAAGTGCATGTTACACACGCGGTCGGGGCGGGTCGTGGCATCGGCAATCTTTGAGCTGACAATGTATGAACTGTTGGTCGCCAGAATCGTGTGCGCCGGGCAGAGTCTGTCCAGTTGGGCAAACAGCTTGCGTTTGATGTCGAGCTTCTCAATGATGGCCTCAATGACCAAATCGGCTTCGGCTACAGCTTCTTCTATAGCGGGCACAAAGGCCAGCGAGGCACGTGCCTGATCGGCGGCCTCCTGGGTTAGTTTCCCTTTCGTCACTCGTTCGGTCAGGTACGTGTCGGCGAACGAAATGGCTTTCTCCAGAATGGCTGAATTGGTATCGGTGCACGTTACCCGGAAACCAGTCAGGGCGGCACACATGGCAATCTGGTGGCCCATGTTGCCCGCGCCAATCACCGCAATTTTATTGATTTCCATACGCTTTGTTTAGCTTATTGGATTGAACTTCTCCGGTATACACTGACGGGATAAATCAATTTATTTTTGACAGGATTAACATGATTTACAAGATTTCTTTTGCTTTAACGATTCAAGTAAGCGCAGAGGAAAAATCCTGTAAATCATGTTAATCCTGTCAAAAAACCTTTACACAACAGGTGTAACCGGTTCCGGCGTGGCTTCCTCTTTTAGCGGTTGATTCCGCCACCAGTTGGCCAGCAATGATCCCGAAATGGTCATCCACGGCACTGAAATGGCCGACGCTAAGCCGACGGTGGCCACTTTGCCCATTTGTAGGGCGATGCCCGAAGCCAGTCCGCCGTTTTGCATGCCCACCTCCAGCGAAATGGTGCGGCAGGTTCGCTCATCGAGTCCCAGCAGGCGGCCGCTCCAATAGCCCAGCAGGTAGCCGGTTGAGTGGTGAATGACCGACGCGACAAAGAGCAGTGGCCCGATGTTCAGCAGGGCATCGCGGCCGGAGGAAACAATCACGATCAGCATCATTAGCACGCCAATCATGGAGATAATGGGCATAACCGTTTGCAGCCATTTCACCCCGCTGCGAATAATCCGGTTAATGATCAGGCCCAGCACAATGGGAATAATGATGATCTCGACCACGTGCAGCATCATGGCCACAAAGTCGATCTGCACAAATTGCCCCGCCAGCAGTTTCATCAGAAACGGCGTCATAACGGGGGCTACCAGGGTCGATATAGTCGCGATGGTCACCGACAAGGGCATGTTTGCTTTGGCAATAAAGGCCAGCACGTTGGACGTTACTCCGCTGGGCACCGACCCAATCAGGATGATACCGGCCGCTATTTCGGGCTCAAAGCCAAACCCTTTGGCCAGCGAGTACCCGACCAGCGGCATAATGGTGAAGTGACTCACCAGCCCAATAACCACCGCCTTGGGCATTTTGACAACGCCTTCAAAGTCCTTCAAACTCATTTCGGTACCCATCGTGAACATAATGAGTTGAATGAGTGGCACGATTAAACTGGTGAACTTGAAATCACCGATTCGCTGGAAATACTGCGGGTAAAACATGCCCACGGCGACCGCAGCAAATACCCAGATGGTGAAAGACAGTTGCCGGATGGCCGGAATACCGCGCCCACCAATGGCCAAACAAACCAGCGCGCCAATGACGAACGGGCCCATAGCGGTCAGGATATCCCCAAAAAGCAGCACCCCTATGGCTAAAAGCCCCAACAAAGCTGAACTCCAACGTAAGAGGGTATATAGGTTTTGCATGGTTGGTTAAGGGCTAAACTCTGTTGCCCGTATTTCCCAGCGCAATCCGGTTGCTGAGAGTGGCCACACGTTGACGGAGCTTTTCTTCGACCTCAGCCAGTGATGCCTGCTGCTCGCCGTCAATACGGGCCAGCATCGGGATGGTGATGGCCGCCATGGCATTCCGGTTTATATCGAGAATGGGAAACGAAATCGCGTGGAGGCCGGCGTACTGGTTGCTTTGGATGGACGCAAAGCCTTTGGCCTTCACCTCTGTCAACGTGCTGCGAAACCGGGCGACTTCATCTTCCGGTTTGTCAGGCAGACTTTCACGTATCATCAAATCCATGATCACCGGCTCCTGAAACGCCAGCAGCACCAGCCCGGAGGCCGACGGAGCAACGGCAATTTCGGAGCCCACCCGGGTCATGAAACCAAGGCCATCGGGCGGTTGAATCGAGGCTATAACCGTCTGAACGCCTTTGCTGTAAACGCGCAGATCGCAGGGAAACGATATCTCCCGCGACAATTCTTCCATCACCGGAAGGGCCTCTGTCAGCAACCGATAGGTAGGCGGATGGAAATGCGACAGCTGAAACAGCTTGGCTGTAATGGTGTACGTATTGCCGTAGTTGGCCACGTAATCCCGGCGCACCAGGCAGGTAAGCATCCGGTAAATCTCGCCTAGATTTCGCCCTAGTTTAGACGCAATTTCCTGTTGCGTCAGGCCATTCTCGCTTTGGCAAAGAGCCTCCAGAATATCGAGTCCCTTCTCCAGCGCCGGGGCCGAATACCCATTATTCTTGTCGGCTACGTCGTCGGTTCCGTTCGCTTTCATGGGTTATAGGCCCGTTTGGTGCACCTCGATGATGTGGCCGTCCGGATCATGGAAGAAGATCTGGTACCAGCCCGCCAGCGCCCATTTACCGTAGTCGGCATAGGGTATCCCTTTCTCTTCAAGCCGCTTTTTGAACCCTTCGATATCGTCGGTGCGGAAGCAGAAATGCCCCCGTTCGAGTGGATTGATGAACTGCTTCATCTGAAACCCGAGGTTGACATCCTTGCGCGTGATGTGAAACTCGACGTTTCCATCGGTCAAAAAATCAACCACACCATCGAACCGCTCGGCGGTATCCTCGCCAACGAGACTGTGTTCAGCATCGGTGATGCGGCTAAGACCTAACACGGACTGATAAAACTCCGAGATTCTTGGCACGTCCTCCGTGCACAGATTCATGTGGTGATAATTGAATGTCATGAGAACTATGATTTACCCAAAAGAAACATCGTTTTGCAAATATGAAATTTAATTTTCAAATATAAAAACACAGTTGTAGTTTTGGGGGAAGATTTATAAGAGAAGCCATCTTCTGCTCACTAATAGACAATGCACGAGTCAGCGATAGAACAGCCGGTACGGGTAAACGAAGGATGCAGTCTGACCATGGTAAGGCGGGTAGCCGCCATGCTGGACCTGGATTCAGATACGTTCGCGGAGGGCGATGTTTTACCACGGGGCTGGCACTTTTTCATGCTGGCAGGCGAAACCCGGAAATCGGCACTACGGCCGGATGGCTTCCCCGGTCTGGGTGTTCCCCTTCCCGACCTTGGCTTACCCCGCCTGCTACTGGGCGGTAGAACCGTCTCGTACAGGGGCGATCTTGAGATTGGTTCGGTGGTGGAGCGGACGAGTTTCGTGAAGAAAATCACTGAAAAGACAACCCCCTCAGGCCCAATGGCCATCGTGACGATCCAGCATGAACTGCGCCCGGTTTCGGCTGCGTCGCCCGTGCTTGTTGAGACCCAGACGTATATTTTGCTGAGCGGAAAAACCGGTTCAGCGAAAGCAGAAACAACACCGGCGGCACCGATTCAGGCCGAGTATCAGAAGCTGTTTGTGCCCGACGAAACCCTACTATTCCAATACTCGGCACTAGGGTTCAACTCGCATAAAATTCACCTCGACCGCGACTACGCCCGGATCGTAGAAGGTCTCCCGGATTTAGTCGTGAACGGCGGTCTGGCAACCCTACTACTAACCGAGTTCATCCGAACGGAATTAGGGCTTGCCCCAACCGAGATAACCGTAAAACACACTGCTCCGTTGTACTGCGGCCGTCCACTGACGCTGACAGCCGACCAAGGCGAAACAGGCTGGCAACTGACCATTTTCGATGATACGAACCGGGTTGCCATAACTATGGATTTGGGATTGGGGGTTTCGGATTTTGGATTTATTGCCGGGCCGCGTTCGGCTCACGCCAGTCCACCGGCGCGATAATACCCTTCTAGCGTCAGCCGAACGCCACCCGGCAATAAATCCAAAATCCGAAATTCTCATGTTTGAGCCATTGAAAGGAATCAATATTCTCGATTTGACCGCCGTTGTCGTCGGGCCCGTTGCCACCTGGCGACTGGGGCAATACGGCGCGAACATCATCAAGGTCGAAAACCCGTCGGGCGACCTGATGCGCGGGCTTGGTGGCCTATCGCCTACGGGTCAGCATGCGGGCGCGTACCTGCATCTCAACCGGGGCAAGCGAAACATTTGCCTCGACCTCAAAAAGTCCGGCGGCAAGGAAATCTGCGAACGACTGGTTGGCTGGGCCGACGTCATCGTGGCCAATATGCGCCCCGATGCCCTTGCCCGTTTGGGTCTGGATGCCGAGTCAATTCGGGCGACGTACCCGGATAAAATTTACTGTTTGATAACCGGTTACGGTACTGATGGCCCCTATGCCGGACTGCCCACCTATGACAGCGTATTGCAGGGTGCTTCCGGCATTGCGGGGCTGACGATGGCTCGCGATGGTAAGCCGGCCTATGTGCCCATGCTCATCTGCGACCATGTGGTCGGCGAAATTTCGGCGGGGGCGATAATGGCCGCTCTGATGCAGCGTCAGCGCACGGGGGAAGGGGCCAGCCTGGAGATTCCGATGTTCGAGACGATGGCGTCTTTCGTACTTCAGGAGCACTTGGCCCAGCAGAGTTTTGTCCCGCCGGTTGGTCCCCCGGGCGACCTTCGCCTGCTGAGTCCCCATAACCAGCCGGTGAAAACGAAGGACGGCTATATCTCGTTCACCATCAACACCGATGCGCAGGTACAGGCGTTTCTGCACGTAACGGGCAAACAGGCGTTGCTCAATGATGCGCGTTTCAGCACCGTAGCAAGCCGGGCCAGGTACGTTGCGGAGTGGTTCGAGGTGCGGGGGGCACCGCTCGAAAACAAGACGACCGACAAATGGCTTGCCCTCTTCCGGGAAGCCGACCTGCCTGCGATGCCCTGCCATACCCTTCAGACACTGTTGGAAGACCCACACCTGAAAGCCGTTGACCTATTGGGCGTGGAAGAGCACCCGACGGAAGGAAAAACAGCGGTTATCCGCTCTACCATTCAGGTCGATGGGCACTACCCGTCCGCTCGTTCCTCGGCCGTACCCCGTGGCTGGGATACCAAAGACCTACTCAATGAATTAGGATTTTCTCCGGCTGAACAGGAATCGTTACTCACCCAAAAAGCAGCGCACATCTGTGAAAAATAGCCCATCTGCCGAAGGTAAAAAATACAATCACCGGCTGTTAGAGAACAGGGTATGTGTCATTGTCGGTGCCGCGTCGCTGCGTAGCATCGGCTATGCCACCGCCGAGTTGTTTGCTGCGCATGGTGCCCGGCTGGTCATTCTGGATCTGGTCATGACTGATCAGATCGCGCAGGACGTGAAGGCCTCCATCGCTGAACAGATTGGCCATACGCCAGACGTACTTTGCGTGTCATGTGATATACGCAGTGCCGCCGACTGCGACAATGCCATCGAAAAGGCCGTATATACGTTTGGCACGATTGATTGTCTGGTGAATTGTGCCGGTATTGTCAAGTCGGAAGGGATGCTTTCCATAACCGACGACGCCTACACGACGATTATGGACGTGAACCTGAAAGGCACGTTCAACATCTGCAAAAGTGCCCTGAAACGCTTCACCGAACAGCAGAGCGGGGTTATCGTCAATCTGGCTTCTCTAGCAGCCCAGCGGGGAGGAGGGCTGGTTGGCGGGGCGCACTATGCTGCCTCAAAAGGGGGTGTGATTAGTTTGACCCGGTCAATCGCCCGGGAATTTGCGCCAATGGGTATCCGGGCCAATGTGATTTGCCCCGCAATGATCGAAACCAGCATGCTGGATGGACTCTCGGAAGATCAGCTAACAGCCGTCATTTCAACGATTCCTTTAAAACGAGTCGGTAAAACGGTCGAACTGGCTGGGACTTGCCTGTTTTTAGCATCTGACCTGTCGGGTTTCATCACCGGAGCCACGATTGATGTCAACGGCGGCATTCACATTCACTAGACCCACTTCATCCACTCATTCAAGCGATCAACCTATGGATGCCTATATCATTGATGCCATTCGCACGCCCATTGGCAGTTTTGGTGGAAGCTTGTCGACCGTCCGCGCCGACGATCTGGCGGCACTACCCATCCGCGAACTACTGAATCGAAATCCGGGCC
Source organism: Fibrella aquatica (assembly GCF_041321135.1). Taxonomy (NCBI): domain Bacteria; kingdom Pseudomonadati; phylum Bacteroidota; class Cytophagia; order Cytophagales; family Spirosomataceae; genus Fibrella; species Fibrella aquatica. The sequence goes on from NZ_JBGGWF010000001.1 coordinate 631,644, forward strand.
TGTCGCCCGATGCCATTGATGACGTGATCTTGGGTTGCCACAATCAGGCGGGTGAAGATAATCGGAACGTGGCTCGTATGGCGCTGCTGCTGGCGGGGCTTCCCTACACGGTGCCTGGCGAAACGGTCAACCGGCTGTGTTCGTCGGGTATGTCGGCGGTGGTGCACGCCAACCGCGCTATCCGGGCAGGCGACGGCGAGGTGTTCATTGCCGGGGGTATGGAACACATGACGCGCGGCCCCTGGGTGCTATCGAAAAGTGCAAAACCATTCGGCAACGACGCGCAACTGTTCGATTCGAGTTTCGGCTGGCGGTTTATCAACCCCAGCATGCGCGATCTCTACGGCGTCGATGCAATGGGCGTAACGGCCGAAAATCTGGCGGAGCTGTATTCCATTAGCCGCGACGATCAGGATTTATTTGCCTATCGGTCGCAGCAGAAAGCCACGCAGGCGCAGCAGTCAGGGCGACTGGCCGAAGAAATGATGCCCGTCGACATCCCCGCTAAAAAGGGAGCACCCGTGCGTTTCCAGACCGATGAGTTTGTCAAACCAGGAACGTCTCTCGATGTACTGGCCAAGTTGAAACCGGCCTTCAAAAAAGACGGCACCGTTACGGCGGGCAATGCCGCCGGGCTGAACGATGGCGCGATTGCCATGCTGGTCACAACGGAAGCGGCTGCCTTACGCTACGAACTGGCCCCAAAAGCCCGAATCGTGGCCTCGGCGGTGGTTGGCGTTGAGCCGCGCATCATGGGCATTGGCCCCGTACCGGCTAGTCAGAAAGCCCTGCAAAAGGCAGGATTGACTCTCGATGATATCGACGTCATCGAACTAAACGAAGCCTTTGCGGCTCAGTCGCTGGCCTGCATCCGGCAGTTGGGCTTATCCGACAACGATCCCCGCATTAATCCGAACGGCGGTGCTATTGCGCTAGGCCATCCGCTGGGTATGTCGGGTACGCGCCTACTTCAAACGGCTATGCTGGAACTGGCTCATCAGCAAAAACGATACGCGCTGGCTACGATGTGTATAGGCGTCGGGATGGGTTACGCCGTTGTGATCGAGCGGGTGTAAGCAACTTCTCTCCGAACACGTATGCCTAAGTTGGTGTTGTTTTCGGTATGACAACGTACCCAGCCTACACCGATATTTCGCTGACCGATCTGGAAGCGCTGCGTGAGCAGCCTAACGCTGTGGTGGTAGATGTGCGCGATGACTGGGAGTTCGAAGAGTTTAACCTGGGGGGGCTGAACATTCCCCTGGCCGATATACGTACCCGCCGCGCCGAACTGCTACCGCACAACCCGATTATCGTCATATGCACGAACGGCGTTCGTAGTCGGGTAGCCGCCAAAGACCTCCTTCGTCAGTCCGAGTTCGCCAAAAAGACGATCTACCACCTGCATGGGGGAATAGTGGAAAGCGAGTGAAACCGTTTGTGGTTTGTCGTTTGATGTTTGTGGTTGCGCTGCTAATCAGCGGGTTGGCAAATCAGCGGAGCAACCACAAACATCAAACGACAAACCACAAACGGTTTTTCTACGTAACGATCGCAAAGTTGCTTTTGGCGGCTTGTTTTTCTTCGTGGGGGAGGTAATACTGCATTAGCTCGTGCACATTCAACCGGATCATTTGGGCGATCTGGTTCAGGGGTAAGTTGTTGTGCTCTTTACCGAATGGGTTCTGAATTTCTTCACCAATGATCTCAATGCCGACCAGAATGTATGACACAGCCAAAACTGCCGGAATGGTCAGGTAGCCGTATTCGTCGATGATCAAGAAGGGCAGCACGAAGATGTACATCAGGATAAACACCTTGATAAAAAAGCTGTACGAAAACGGGATCGGGGTGCTTTTGATCCGTTCGCATATGCCCGATACATCCAAAAAAACGAGCAACATGGTGTTCAGGTTAATCAGGTGGGCATCAGTAAAAATCCCCTCGCGGTACAGGCGTTCGGTGCGTAACTGCAACTGGGCTACCACGCCATTAGGTACGTGATCATAGTGAGTCAGCTCGCTCAATTCGTCTGTTCCCGCGGCTTCCAATCCATCTGCTTTCTCGTCGTTACGCAGGTGGTTTTCCAGCGAAAACGCAAAGTTGGCGATCATCTTCGTGTAAAAGAGCCGATCGTCGGTACGGTCGGAGGGAAGCACGGCGTTTAGGTAGGCGGCTAAGTTCCGGCTGTTATTGACAAGGGTGCCCCAGGCGCGCCGGCCTTCATAGAACCGGTCGTAGGCCGTGTTGGTCCTGAACAGTAACAGCAAACTAAGCAGAATGCCCATCGTCGACAGAAATTCGGTAGGCGTATCTTTCAACTTAAGATCGACCATCCATAATTCAAGGAAGGTGACGCCTATTACATAAAGTCCTATCCAGAGCAACCGTCTGTAAAGTGAAAAGGCAGTCGGGCTTCGGTGAAAATGCCAGATAGCCGGAAACCAGTCATTTTTGGTGTATGTAATCATTTATAGTTTGTAGTTTACTGTTTACAGGCTTCTGTTGCGCTGCTATAGCACAATACGTTCCTAGGCCAAGCAACAGAAGCCTGTAAACAGTAAACTGCAAACTACTTAAAGGGTTATGTTTCCCCCAAACACCCGCTGTGCCGGGCCAATCAGATAGATGTCTGTAAACGAGCCATCTTCCTGAGCCGTAAAAGCTACTTTGAGGTTACCGCCTAGTGTTCGTATTGATATGGGACTGAGCAGGTTTTGCTGTTGGTGGGCCACCAGAGCCGCCGCGGTCACACCTGTACCACACGAATAGGTTTCGTCTTCAACTCCCCGTTCGTAGGTACGTACAAAGAGACTGTTGCCTTTCACCAGTTCGGTGAAATTAACGTTGGTGCCGCCCGGCGCAAACGCCGCATCGTGCCGTAAGGTATAGCCCTCAGCAGCTACATCGTAAGTAGCCAGGCCGCTGATGAATTTAACTACGTGTGGTGAACCGGTATTCAAAAAACTGTATGCTGGTTGAGGTACCGATTCGTCGGCCTGACCGGCAGGGGCGAGGCTGGGTACGTCGCTCATTTTCAGCCGCACTTCCTCACCGTCTACTTCGGCCAGATGCTCACCATCGACAGCCAGAAAACGGGTATGTGTTTTGAAAATACCCAGATCATGCGCGAACCGAACGATGCACCGGCCTCCGTTACCACACATGCTGCCCTCAGCGCCATCGGCATTGAAGTAGACCATCCTGAAATCATAGTCGTTATGATCCTGGAGCAGGATAAGGCCATCGGCACCAATGCCAAAGCGACGGTGACACAGTTGAGCCACCAACGATTGGTTGTGTGTAGGAAACGTATTATTCCGGTCATCGATCAGGATGAAATCGTTGCCGGTTCCCTGGTATTTGGAGAAAAGCATGGGGAAAGAAGTTCAAAACGGTCCGCCGCTGCGGTCTAAAGTCCAAGAGTTCAAAGTTGCGTTGCCTGAGTACCATCACACAGCCAGGCAGCGCGACTTTGAACTCTTGGACTTTAGACCGCAGCGGCGGACCGTTTTGAACTAGTTTTCTCTGCATAAACAGAAAGGGCTACCCATGCATGAGCAGCCCTTTCTGTTTATGCAGAGAAAAATCTATGCAGCAGCTACTGGAGCTGGTTTGCGGATAATCCGCTCTTTTACGCGTGCAGCTTTGCCCTGACGACCACGGAGGTAGAACAAACGGGCGCGGCGTACTTTGCCCAGACGGACTACATCAATTTTATCAACGTTTGGCGACAGCAGGGGGAAGATACGCTCAACACCTACACCATTTGAAATCTTGCGAACCGTGAAGGTTTCGCCGTTGGTGTTTGGGTTGCGACGCTGAATAACCGTACCGGTGAAAACCTGGATACGCTCTTTGCTACCTTCGCGAATCTTAACGTGTACGTTTACCGTGTCGCCGGCGCGAAACACGGGGAGGTCCGAACGCCGTTGGGCGTTGTCGGCTTCCACTAATTTAATCAGCTCACTCATGACCGTATTGTATATCGTCAGGATATTTTTTCAAAATCGAGCCGCAAAGATAGTACTTAATTCGTTGTAAGAAAATAGTTTTGCTCAAGACAGCTTCCTTAACCAGTATGAAAATCCTTAATGTTGAACAGATTCGTCAACTTGATCAAGCCACCATTACCTATGAACCCATTGCACCGATCCAACTGATGGAACGTGCCGCACAGGCATTTGTCGATTGGTTTATGATGCGCTACGATGCTTTCACACCTGTGAAGGTATTTTGCGGTCTTGGAAACAATGGGGGAGATGGATTGGCTATTGCCCGCTTACTGCTTCAGGCTAATTATATCGTTGATGTGTTTGTGGTGCGGTATGCACCCCGCGAATCCGACGATTTTGCGCATAATCACCGCCGCCTTAAACTGCTCATTAATCCCCACTACATCGAAAATCCGGGCGATATGCCTACACTCCGGCAGCGAGATGTCGTTATCGATGCCATTCTGGGGTCGGGTATATCAAGGTCGGCTGAGGGGTTGGTGAAAATGGTTATCGAGCGAATCAATCATTCACCTGCTGTGGTGATTTCAGTTGATATTGCCAGTGGTCTTCAGGCAAATCAGCCTAATCTGCCCGACGATGTAACGATTCAGCCCGATCATACGGTTACGTTCGATTTGCCCAAACTGGCGCTTCTGCTACCCGGTAATGCCCGTTCGGTAGGCGAATGGCATACGGTTGATATTGGGTTAAATCAGCGCTTCATCGACCAAGCCCCCACTCCTTATTATTACACGACCGAAGCTGAAGCCCGGCTACTGCTTCGCCGTCGGGAGCGTTTTTCCAATAAAGGCACGTATGGTCATGCCTTATTGCTGGCAGGTAGCTATGGTAAAATTGGGGCGGGTGTGCTGGCTGCAAAGGCTTGTTTGCGGTCGGGTGTGGGGTTATTGACGGTGCAGACGCCCCACTGTGGGTACGTGATTATGCAGACTGCCGTGCCCGAAGCCATGTGTCGCCCCGATGTTGATGAGCGTATTCTGACGGGGCCGAGTGATGTGGATGGTCCTTCGCTTTCCGATTATGCGGCCATTGGTATTGGGCCCGGCATTGGGCAGGCCCCCGAAACCGCTCGTTTTCTGCGCGAAGTATTGACCAATTTTAACCGCCCCGTTGTTATCGACGCCGATGCGTTGAACCTGCTGTCGGCTAACAAAGACTTAATCGGTTTATTGCCCGAAAACAGTATTCTGACCCCGCATCCAAAAGAATTTGAGCGTTTGACCCAACGCTGGCAGAATGATTATGACAAGCTTGAACTACTGCGGGAATTTGCCCAACGTCAGCAGGTGGTAGTGGTTTTGAAAGGTGCTCATACGGCCGTTGCACTCCCAAATGGTGAAGTTCATTTTAACTCTACGGGTAATCCGGGCATGAGCACGGGCGGCACCGGCGATGTGTTAACCGGTTTGCTAACGGCCTTGCTCGCTCAGGGGTATGACCCGGTAGAGGCCGCAGTGCTGGGCGTTTTTGTGCACGGACAAGCAGGAGACCGGGCGGCAAAAAGTCGTGGACAGATTGGGCTAACGGCCTCTGACGTAGCTGAAAGCCTACACTGGTCCTGGTAACTCATGGAAAAATATCCATAATTTTTGTGGAATAAATTCTACGTAGAGAAGGCAGCCTGTTTATTGACTGGTTCTCATGGAGTGACCGTTAGATAAGCTTTATACGGAAGCTATAGGGGTAAATGCCGTTTAATCAGCTACGTAGATACACGTACGATAATCAGGTAGTTCTTCGCTGAAAAAGTAGTTCGTCGGGCATCAAATTTGCCCTGCAATTAGTAACATATTCTAAACGAACACTAAAGATGGGTAACTACACGCAGCGTGAATGGCGAATGAGCCAGTCTAAATCAAGGTCATCAGCTGATTTTGGGCAGACCGCCGCCATAGGAGGTGCCACAGTGGCTTTATTTACCTACATCATTTACCACTTCATTTACCCACTCATCGCTAAAGGGCTACTGTTTTAGAAGCAGGCGATTAAAGCATAACGAAAGAAGGCCAAACTCCCCGGAGTTTGGCCTTCTTTCGTTATGTAGCTACAAGCTTACTTCGTTATCGGGGACTATATGTATGCCACATCTCCAGCGTTGCCTTATCGTTTGCTACGGCGGCCGTTTTTCTGCTCCGGTTTACTTTTGGTAGTCCGGCTGTCCGTTCTTTTTTGAATTGGCTTACCCAGGCGAGATTGGGGCGGCGGCGTGGCCGCCGGTTTTTTAGCGCTGGCTGTTCTGGGAGCACTGGCTGTTCTAGCCCCGGCTGCTTTTGGGGAGCTGGCTGTTCTGGACGACCCAGCTGTTCTGGGCGAGCTGGCTGTTTTTGGGGAACTGGATGTTCTGATCCCGGATGTTCTGGGGGAGCTGGCAGGCTTCTTTGTTCTGGTTGCCTGATCGCTTTTGGGCTTTTTCTCGTCCAGACCGGTTGATCCTTCCAGCATGCCATAAATAATTTCCTTCTCACTGTCGGTCAAATCCCGCCAATCGCCAACGGGCAGGCCCTTCAGGTTGATGTTCATGATCCGAACCCGCTCCAACTTCGTAACCTCGTAGCCGAAATATTCGCACATCCGGCGAATCTGCCGGTTCAATCCCTGAACAAGTGTAATTCGAAAGGTGGTGGCGCCTTCCTGCACTATTTTGCATTTTTTGGTAATGACGCCCAGCATCGGAACCCCGTTGGCCATGCCGTTAATCACCGCTGTGGTCAGGGGCTTGTTTACCGTCACCACATACTCTTTTTCGTGTTTGTTGCCGGCCCGCAGGATCTTGTTGACCAGATCGCCGTTGTTGGTCAGAAAAATAAGCCCCTGCGAATCCTTATCCAGTCTACCAATGGGGAAGAGCCGTTCACTGTGGTTTACATACTGCACAATATTATCGCGCACGTTTTCCTCGGTAGTGGAGGTTACTCCCACCGGTTTGTTCAGGGCAATAAGAAATACGTTATCAGCATCGCGGGGTTCCAGATTATTTCCGTTCACACGCACACGGTCATTGGGCTTCACCTGGTCGCCAACCACCGCTTTGCGTCCGTTGATGAATACGACGCCCTGAGCGATAAACCGGTCTGCCTCTCGCCGGGAACATAACCCGCTTTCGCTGATGAATTTATTGAGTCGTTTTGAACTTTGCTCCATTTGGCTTCGATGAATGTACGGACAGAAAGGAAACCGTGGTGCCCGAATCTAAACGCCCGGCAAAGGTAGCAACGTACCGTTGTCTTCTGTCCTCAGTCTTCTGTCTTCCGTTGCTCCGCCAACTCACCAATACGTGCCGTGGCGGAGCAATAGAAGACAGTAAACAGAAGACAGAAGACTGAGGACTATTTTATCGAAGCGCCAGGTACGTGATCAGGGCCGATACATAGGCCAGTACGCTCATGTAGCCTAGCTGCACCATGGGCCATTTCCAGCCTTTGGTTTCGCGGTAGGTGGTGGCAATGGTACTCATGCACATCATAGCAAAGACGTAAAAGACCAGTAGCGACCAGGCCACAGCCGGGGTATACATGGGACCACCCGTGTCCGGGTTGCGTTCGGCTTTCAGGCGTTGACGAATGGTAGTGTCGTCGCCGGTATCGCCTGCGCCCAGGCTGTAGATAGTCGACATGGTACCGACAAATACTTCGCGGGCAGCAAATGAAGCGAGTAGCGCAACGCCAATCTTCCAATCGTAACCCAGTGGTTTTATGGCGGGCTCGATAAAGTGGCCGAAATGACCGGCATACGATGATTCGAGCCGTTCGGAGGCAACAGCATTGGCAATTTCGTCATCCGATTTCCCCTGCCATTCCCGGCGAACGCGCGATTCGGCTTCGTCCATGCTGTTGCCGGGGCCGTAGCTTGCCAGTACCCAGAGTACAATAGAGATCGCGAGAATAACCCGGCCCGCTTCCCATACAAAGGAGCGAACGCTTTCCCAGACAGTGAGGCCAACGTGGTTCCAGCGGGGCCATTTGAACGTGGGTAATTCCATCACAAACAGGCTTCGCTCTTTGGTTTTCAGGAGTTTCTTAAAGACCCAGGCGGCGGCCAGTGCCGAAATCAATCCCAATAAATACAAACTCATCAGCGCCAGCCCCTGCATGTTAAAAATGCCCAACACCCGCTGATCGGGCACCACCAATGCAATCAGGATGGTGTAGATAGGCAACCGGGCCGAGCAACTCATGAGTGGCGTAACCATAATGGTGATAAGCCGGTCGCGGCGAGAGCTGATCGATCGGGTAGCCATAATGGCTGGTACGGCACAGGCAGCGCCAGAGATCAGAGGCACCACACTCCGTCCACTTAGCCCAAATTTGCGCATGATGCGGTCCATCAAGACCATAACGCGCGACATGTAGCCCGATTCTTCAAGCAGCGAAATCAAGAGAAATAACAAACCGATTGGCGGAATAAAAACCAGAATGCCGCCAATACCCGACAGAATGCCATCGGTCAGTAAATCGGTGAGGGGGCCGGGGGGCAGGCTGTCTTTCAGGCTGCCGTTCAGCCAGGCTACGCCTTCATCGATAAGATCGACAAGCGGTGTGGCCCACGAAAAAATGGCTTGAAAAACCAGTAGGAGAATCAGCGTAAAAATGGCGTATCCCCAAACCGGGTGTAACAAAACGCGGTCAATCCGCTGACTCCAGGTTGGTTGGCCAATGGGGCGTTTGTCGGTGACAGCGTCGGCCACTACCGCCGAGATCAGTTCATAGCGCCGAATGGTTTCACGTACCTGGAAAGCTGGTTCACTGAAGTTATAGCGGGCAATGAGTTCATCCAGTCCTTCCCGTTGCGCTTTGTTAAGGAAGGTAAAGCCATCATGTTGAATGACGTACTGAAGCGCCAGGTAATTATTGGTCAGGCCGTATTGGTGCTTTGTTTCTTCCAGCAAACCGGTTTGTTCACTCGTCACCGATTCGGCAAGAACGGGGTCAGTTTGTGGATCGAAGAAGAGGGTTTCAGCTAAAACCGGCTCGTTCAACTGCTGTAGAATGGCTTTTTTTAATAAATCAACACCTTCGCCGGTACGGGCATTGACGCGCACCACCGGAATGCCCAACCGCATCGACAGCCGGACAGCGTTGACCTCCTGTTGCTGTTGCCGGGCCACGTCGAGCATATTGAGCACGAGCACAACCGGTACGCGCAAATCCATGATCTGTGTAAACAAGAGCAGATTGCGGCGGAGGTTAGAGGCGTCGAGCACAACCACGGCTACATCCGGGTAATCAGGATGGGCGGGGTTCGCCAGAATGTCGGTGACGATTTGTTCGTCGGGCGATTTGGGGTAGATCGAGTAAACCCCCGGCAGATCAACTACGGTGGCTTCGAGTTGGGGCGACAGAATAGCGGTGCCCGATTTCTTGTCCATCGTCACACCGGGAAAATTCCCGGTTTTCTGACGCAGACCTGTCAATTGATTGAATAACGAGGACTTACCGGCGTTGGGGTTGCCGACTAAAGCCAATACGGGCGATGTTTCCAAGGTAACATTCGACCCAGAGGGCCGTTCTACTCAACAATAATGGTGGCGGCTTCGGCCCGGCGCATCGACAGGCAGTAGCCCGAGACGTTCAGGCAAATTGGGTCACCCATCGGGGCTTTGCAATGCAAGCACACTTCCTCGCCGGGTAAACAACCCATTTCGAGCAACTTAATCGAGGCCCACTGGTCATTAAAGGACTTTATCCGGGCGCGTTCGCCGGGTTTTAGATCGGCTACAGTACGGTTGCTCATGGTGTCTTTATTTAGACTTCATTTAAACAAACGCAACATTACGGCGAAAAGTTGAGAAATGGTAAGAAATGGTAAGTGGATTATGATGCTGATGGTACACGAATTACACGGATGAGAGGAATTGACACGGATTGATGGTACGCAGATTATACGGATGAAAGGGATTTACACGGATTTTGGATTTGAACTGATTTGCTCCGCTTAAATCGAAAATTCGTGTAAATCCCTTTCATCCGTATAATCTGCGTACCATCATCCGCGTACTAAATCATAGGCGAAGCGCAGGATGGTGGCGGCGATGACGCAGAGGAAAAACACGCGAATGAATCCGTTTCCTTTAAGTAGCGCCAGTCGTACGCCCACAAAAGCACCTAACAGGTTGGCGATGGCCATGGGTATGGCGATGGCAAACAGAACGGTGCCCCGGCTGGTGAAAAAAAGCAGACTGGCCGCGTTGGTTGCCACATTGACCCACTTAGCATGAGCACTGGCCCGCAGGAAATCGAAACCCAGCAGCCCAACCAGTCCCAGCACCAGGAAACTACCTGTTCCGGGTCCGAAAAAACCGTCATAAAACCCGATAGTCAAGGCCATAAGTCCCATTCTGATGCGCTGCTGACGGCGGCTGAGGGTGCGCTCAACGTGCTGGCCAAAGTCAGGCTTAAGTAACGTGTAGAGGAATACCGCGATCAGAATGACCAGCGCCAATGGCCGCATGAACGTATTGGGTACGTGGGTGAGTGTCCAGGAACCGGTAAGAGCAGCGGCAAAAGCGATGACCGCCATTGGTAACAGAAGCGACCATTGAATGGTCACGCGTCGGCTAAACTGAACAGCTCCCAGCAACGTACCTACAGCGCTGGGAAATTTGGTGGTGCCCAGCAAGGTAGGAATCGGATATTGAGGCAGGCTGAACAAAACGGCGGGGGTTTGAACCAGTCCGCCGCCGCCTACGATAGAGTCGATGAAGCCAGCCAAAAACGAAAAAAAGCAGAGGGAGAGTAACGTACCTAAATCGGGGATCATGACTGCAAAAGTAGGGTGCGTTTGGGCATTGTGGCGTATTTTTGCGGTCCTATGCGTGAATCGTTACTGCAAGTTGGAACGTTGGTCGGCAAGGAGTTTCGGCTCGAATGGCGGCAGCGGTATGCCCTCAACGGAATGCTGCTCTATATCGTGGGCGCCGTTTTTGTCTGCTACCTGAGTTTCAACGCCCGACGTGGTCAAATGGCCCCTACGGTCTGGAACACGCTTTTTTGGCTTATTCAACTCTTCACGGCTATCAACGCCATTTCTAAAACCTTTGTACAGGAGCGCGCCGGTCGACAATTGTACTACTACACGTTGGCCAGTCCGCAGCAAATCATCGTTGCCAAGATCATATACAATACCGGCCTGATGATCGTGCTCGCCCTGCTGGGTTTCTCGGTCTATGCCTTTGTCCTGGGCAATCCCGTCGACGATGTGGGCTTATATATAGGAAGCCTGTTGTTGGGGGCTATCGGTTTCGCCGCTTCCCTAACACTCGTAGCTGCCATTGCCGCCAAAGCCGAAAACTCAGCAACGTTGATGGCTATTCTGAGCTTCCCCGTGATTTTACCATTACTGCTGTTGCTACTTAAAGTGGCCAAAAATGCCATGGATGGCCTCGATCGGTCGGTGAGCAGCGATGAACTGATAACGATTTTGGCAATAGACGCCATTGTTCTGGCACTTTCTTACCTCCTCTTCCCGTTTTTGTGGAAGAGCTAAAAAACGTTTGATGTTTCGTGTTTGAGGTTTGACGTTGCGCTGCCAATCCTTAATTGTATAAAGTAGCAGCGCAACGTCAAACCTCAAACACGAAACATCAAACTTAGACAAATATGAAAGCAAACTGGTGGAAGGCCCTGGCGGTCATCATTTTAACGTATACAGTTTTTTGGGGTTTGTTGGGCCCAACACCTCGTCAGCCAATTCTGAACGAGAGTATCCGGAACGTGTATTTCCACGTGCCGCTTTGGTTTGGGATGGTCACGCTGATGCTGACGTCGATGATTTTTGCTATCAAGTACCTCCGGAGTGGTAAGCTGGGAGACGACTTGGTATCGGTCGAATTTGCCAAGACAGCTATCCTGTTCGGCCTGTTAGGCTGTGCCACCGGTTCGATCTGGGCTAATTATACGTGGGGTGAGCCCTGGCCGAACGACCCGAAGTTGAACGGGGCAGCGGTTGGTATGTTACTCTACATGGCGTATCTGGTGTTACGTGGTGCGTTTGATGACGAACAGCGCCGCGCCCGCATCTCATCGGTCTACAATATTCTGGCCTTTGCTGTGTTCGTTCCGCTCATTTTCGTCTTGCCTCGTATGACAGATTCGCTACACCCTGGTAATGGGGGCAATCCGGCGTTTGGTAAGTATGATATGAACAGTGATATGCGCATGGTTTTTTATCCGGCCGTGATCGGATTCATCCTGCTCGGTGTCTGGATAACGCAGCTTCGGGTACGTATCAGCCGGTTGCACGTGGCGTTGGAAGAGTAACACGGGCTTCAGCCGGGGGCGCCTAGCCCGTATGTAACTAACTTACTCACATACGGGCTAGGCGCCCCCGGCTAAAGCCCGTGTTACTCTTTGATTCTTATTGGAATAAATCGCGCCGTATCTTTGTTAACATTTAAAGAGGTTCTGCCTCTAAACCAACCGCATGATTCGCTCATTAGTACCCCGTTTTAGTTTGCTGCTTTCCTTCTTGCTGATTGCCCAAACCACTATGGCCCAGGATACTGTCGAGATGGCCGATCAACTTCGGGCCGACGGTAAAATCTGGGTGGTCGTAGCCGTTATTGCGGCGGTCTTTTTTGGCATTATTGTATACCTCGTTCGCCTCGACAGTAAAATTGGTAAGCTGGAGCGGGAGGTAAAGAATAGCCAACTAAACGCCGGTAAATCAACAACCAATATGAGCCGGTAACGTACCCGGCTAATGCACTTTTTAAGTCATGAAAATCTCACACATTATTGGCATTATCGTTATCGCTGTGGCTATCGGCATTGTGGTAACTTCATACGGCGATTCAAGCTCATACGTGACTTTCGGCAAGGCAATGGCTATGGCCAAAGATGGCGACGAAGACATGGTACACGTGGTGGGCAAGCTGAAAAAAGACGCGTCGGGCAAGGCCGAAGGCCTTTTCTACCAACCCCAAATCGATCCGAACCACTTCGAGTTCACCCTCGTCGACAACGATAATCACGTGCAGAAGTGCGTATACAACAGCCCCAAACCGCAGGATTTCGACCGGTCAGAACAGGTCGTGGTTATTGGTGCCATGCAGGGCGATCACTTCCAGACAAACAAAATCCTGCTTAAATGCCCCTCCAAGTATCAGGATGGTAAGTTAGACGTAACTGAATACGAAGCTAAAACGGCGAAGCTATGAGCGTTCAGGAAATTGAAGTAGCGCTACAGTCGCTATCAATTGAAGAGCTTACTCAGGTACGCGATAAAGCTGCTGAATTACATCAGGCGCGCTGGGATGCGCAGTTGATCATCGATCTTGAATCTGGCCGACTGGATGCCTGGATTGACGAGGCAAACCAGGTACGTAAAGAGGAAGCCCGCAATAAATAACGCCCGACTTATTAGTTAACATGTTATGAAAGACTTCACCGTTGGTAATACGGGTCATCTGTTTGTTATCCTGTCGTTTGTAACGGCGTTGGTAGCCACGTTTGCGTACCTGAAAACAACGCTGGCCCGTGAGTCAGCGGAAGAGAACCACTGGAAAAAGCTGGCACGCTGGGCCTTTTATGTACACGGCGTAGCAGTTCTAAGTGTGGTTGTTTGCTTGTTCTCCATCATCTATAACCACCGGTTCGAGTACCAGTATGCCTGGAGCCACTCGTCGCTGGCGTTGCCCGTGCAGTACATGATTTCGTGCTTCTGGGAAGGACAGGAGGGAAGCTTCCTGCTCTGGATGTTCTGGAACGCGGTGCTGGGTATTATTCTGACCCGCACGGCCGGTTCGAAGTGGGAAGGACCGATGCTCACCGTGTTTGCGCTGGTACAGGCGTTCCTGACATCGATGATTCTGGGCGTAGTGCTGGGAGACCTGAAAATCGGTTCATCACCGTTTTTGTTGCTGAAAGAAGCAATGCCCGACGCACCGGTGTATACCATGAATCCCAACTTTATTCCTACTGACGGGAAAGGACTGAATCCGCTGCTGCAGAACTACTGGATGGTGATTCACCCGCCGACGCTCTTTCTCGGATTTGCGCTCGCGCTGGTACCGTTTGCCTACTGTATTGCCGGTTTGTGGCGCAATCAGCCCCTGAACTGGATTCGTCCTGCACAACCCTGGATGCTGGTCGGTGCCGTGGTGTTGGGCGTTGGCATTATGATGGGCGGCTACTGGGCCTACGAAACGCTGAACTTCGGCGGTTACTGGAACTGGGACCCCGTTGAAAATGCCGTCTACGTGCCTTGGCTTATCATGGTGGCTTCTATGCACACGATGCTGACGGCTAAACGCAGCTCGGCAGGCCTCAAAACGGCGATTATTCTAACTATTGCGCAGTTCCTGCTGATCCTGTATTCTACCTTCCTGTCGCGTTCCGGTATTCTGGGCAATGCCTCTGTACACTCGTTTACTGATCTGGGCCTATCGGGGCAATTGTTGGTATACCTGCTGGCGTTCGTGGTCATTTCAATTGCCCTGATGGCCGCGAAGTGGAAACTGATTCCTAGTGATGAGCAGGAGTTATCTATTTACAACAAAGAGTTGTGGCTGTTTTTGGGCGCTATTGTGCTCTGCTTGGCCGGTTTTCAAGTCATTTCAACCACGTCGATTCCGGTTTATAACAAAGTGGCTGAGTTGTTTGGTAAAGCCTCGAACCTGGCCATGCCGACTGATCAGATTGGGCACTACAACAAGTTTCAGATCTGGTTTTTTAGTTTCATTGCCGTACTGACGGGTGTTGGCCAATATATCTGGTGGCGCAAAGCCGGCAAGGGTAGCTTCAATGCGCTCATGACGCCGCTGGTGCTTACACTGCTGGTTAGTGCAGCGATCATTGGTTTTGGTCAGATAAAGAACCCGATCTACATGGTATTCCTGACCACGTCGGTATTTGCCATTATGGCCAACGGATCTATTCTGATGGGGGTATTGCAGGGCAATTACCGGCTATCTGGCGGAGCCGTAGCGCACATGGGTATGGCCTTGATGCTGATCGGTATTCTGTTCTCGTCGGGCTATTCGAAGGTAACGTCGATCAACAACAGTGGCCTGCTGATTTCGAAGTCAGACGAGTTTACCAAAAACGATAACAAAGAGAACAAAGAGAACGTCTTGCTGTGGCTGAATCAGTCTGAGCGGATGGAAGGCTATCAGCTAACGTACCGGGGCCAGAAAGTGGAGGTGCGTGATATGCCTGGGTACGTTCCCCGTAAGGCGGTATCGGTCATCGAGGGAGACTTCCGTGGTATTGCGCAGGAAGACCTTTCGCAAGACGGTAAGCTGTATCATAAGAAAGGCGATACCGTGGCACTGTATCCCGAAAACGTGTATTACGAGGTAGAATATCGTGAGCCTAGTGGCAAAGTATTCTCGCTGTACCCGCGCGCTCAGGTAAATGACCGGATGGGCTTGTTAGCCTCGCCCGATATTCGCCATAAAGCCGGACGGGATCTGTACACGTTCGTTTCATCGGTGCCTGACCCCAACGCAGAAATGCAGTGGGAGAAAACGGAAACATACGCTGTTTCTATCCGCGATACGTTTTTCCTGAACGACTACGTAGCCATTCTGGACAACGTCGCTAAAACGAACGAAGTGAAGGGCATCGAGATGACGCCTTCCGACGTAGGGGTGAAAGCGCAGGTACGTGTGCTGTATAAAGATCGGGAAGTGATGATGCAACCCGCCTTCGTGATTCGTGACGGAGCTATTGCCAGCCCCGCCGACATCTCGGAAGAGCTTGGTGTTCGTCTTCAACTGAAAACAATCGACCCTAAAACAGGCCAGTTTACCTTCGCCGTGAACCGTACACAACGCGATTACATCGTGATGAAAGCGTCGGAAAAACCGTTGATCAACCTACTCTGGATTGGTACATTGGTCATGGTCATCGGTTTCCTGATGGCGATCTACCGCCGCTACCGCGAAAACGGAAAGATGGAGAGCAAGGACAAGAAAGAAGCCCGCAAATCAGTAGTCAGTTATCAGTAAACAGTTATCAGCGTACCTAGCTACCATAACGCAGTTGTCAATGATTAATTACCAATGTACCCGGATGCCTACGTATAGTATTCTAACTGGGTACATTGATAACTGCTTACTGATAACTGATAACTGATATGAAACTCCGCGATACACTGTTACTCTGTGCCTTCATTGGTGCTTTAATTCTCTGGATACTGGAAATCCGGCGCGTGGGTTTTTCGGGGAGTTACGATTTACTGCTACTGGCAGTAGCCTTTCTGTTTGCTTTTCAACTGTTTCGCCTGCGCGACCAGCAGAAGAGTAAAGACGTTTCGCCAACCATTAAACAGATGATCGACAAACGGAAGCAGGACGCTCAACGGAAGGGGAAGAAATAAGCCAATATGATCTATTCTTTGCTGCTCGGTGCCCTCTTTGCGCTTATCGCCACCGGTTTTTTTGCCGCCGTTGAAACCGCTTACACGTCGGTGAACCGGCTTTACTTCGATCTGCACAGTAAACAAGGCCCGGTAGGCGAAAAGCTGGTTTCCCGCTTTCTGAAGAATCCAATTCTTTTTGTAGGAACCACCCTGACGGGAAACACGCTTTTTCTGGTCCTGTATGCTGTGTTGGGGGTTACGGTGCTGAATCCGATGTTGGAAGCACTGCTCCCTGGCGATTTTGATAGTCCGATCGCGTTGCTGATCATCGAA
Organism: Fibrella aquatica; assembly: GCF_041321135.1. Taxonomy (NCBI): domain Bacteria; kingdom Pseudomonadati; phylum Bacteroidota; class Cytophagia; order Cytophagales; family Spirosomataceae; genus Fibrella; species Fibrella aquatica. Next base: position 648,296 of record NZ_JBGGWF010000001.1, read on the forward strand.
ACGTTGATTCTAACGCTGATTTTTCTGCCCTTCGCCGACTACTTGCCCAAAAGCCTGGCCCTCATTCATCCCGATGCATTTCTGGAAAAACTGGCAGTGCCGCTTTGGGTGATTTATCAGGCTATTGCGCCACTGGTGCGGGTGTTGGTCTGGATAGCTCGTCTGTTCAATAAATATGTGCTGCGGCAGGATGTAACCGAATTACGCCCTGTTTTCGGTATCACCGACCTGAACAACTACCTGCAACACCTGAACCAAAGTCCGACTGATGCAGAGGAGGATGGACAGGTAGACGCCAAAATCTTCAACAACGCCATCGGCTTTCGCGACGTTCGGGTGCGTGATTGTCTGGTGCCGCGTACCGAAATAGCTGCCGTAGCCAACGACGAAACCATTGACGATCTGCGCCTGACATTTCAGCAAAGCGGCCACTCCAAAATTCTGGTTTACCGGGATACCGTAGACGATGTGATTGGCTATTGCCATGCGTCGGGTCTGTTTAAGAAGCCGCAACAAATTGACGATATTCTGTTGCCTATTCTCACCGTTCCTGAAACCATGCCAGCTCAGGATCTGCTGTTGCGGTTTTTGTCGGAACATAAAAGCATTGCCTTAGTGGTTGATGAGTTTGGCGGAACAGCGGGTATGATCACCGTAGAGGATATTGTGGAGCAAATTTTCGGTGAAATTCAGGACGAATACGACGTAAACGAAGACTGGGTAGAGCAGCAGATCGATGCGCGAACGTACCTGCTTTCGGCCCGCCACGAGATCGACGATTTAAACGAGAAATACGACTGGGAATTACCCGAGGGCGATTACGAAACCCTGGGTGGTCTTATTCTATCAATCAACGAAGATCTGCCAAACGTGGGCGATACCTTCAGGATAAGCCCTTACACGCTCATGATCGAGTCGGTGCAGGGTACCCGAATTGGCACCGTTCGGGTCACAATCGGCAACGAGTAGTATCACATTCTACCCTAACCCCCTTACTGCCTTCCTGAAAAACCATTGGTTACGGCCGTGGGGGGCGTGGCTAGCGGCTGGGTTCCCGGAGTAGAGGGCGCGGGTTGTTCAGGAACCGGCACACCAGGTTTCACTTCCTTGTTTCCGCCAAACAGTAAGCGATTAAACGATCGGGTATATAGCATACTCAATCCGCCGCTGGTGGTCAGCGTGGCCGAGTTGAGGCTAAGGGCTCCCAGGGCACTTTGCTGATTCCGGTTATACATCTTGGCCCGTAATCGTCCATCAGGCGTAAGCCAGTATTCCAGCGTCCATTCCCCCAGCAAACTGGCAGCACTAGCCTGGCTTTGGCCATACGTAAACCCACCATCGCGACTTACGCGCAATCTGTCATTGAGCAGCCGATAAGATACCCTCAATTGAAGGTTGTTCAGCAGGTTATCGCTGGCCTGAGTACCGGTGGCGGCTCCCAGTACGTTGCCCAGTGAAACGCCGACATTCAGCTTTTCGTCGACATTAGAGAACAACTGACTCAGTCGGTTCGACACGATTTCGCCAAGTGCGTTCCCCACGCCTCCCTGCACATCCTGGCTGAACAGGTTCAGGCCTTCCGGAATCAACTGGTTAAATATCAGTAGGCTGCTTACCTGTTTGGTCAGCTCCTGGTCGTTGCTCTGAATCCGGTTTTCAAATGCCGTTACCGCCTGCCTGAACTCCGACGAAGCGGGATATTCTTTAATGCGAAGATCGAAACCAACGTCGGGCGTAGTTAATTGACCGGTCAGTTTGATGAGCAGATCAACGGGGTAACGGCGGGTTCGGTCGGGCGAGTTATTGGTAATGTTCGACGACGTACCTGTGGTGGGAAGCAGCGCGCCGAGGGCCGTAAACTGGGTGTAGGCCGCCGTTACGTCGATGAGCGCACCGTAGGGGTCACCCGTCCAGGTAATGCGGCTATTGGGCCGAATCTGGAACTTCTTGTTCAGCAGGTTCTGGAAGGTAAACGTGTAGTCTCCCTGCGTAATGCCATACGTGCCAGTCATGGTGAAGTCGCCTTTCGTATCCACATTCATGGCAATCCGCCCTTCGCCGTAGGTACGTATGATGTCGCCCGATTGCCGGTCGAACTGCACTTCGCAATACGCATCGGGCGTGATGTCGAACTTGAAATCCATCTTGATTCCCGACAAATCAACCGATTGTTTGGTGCTGTCTTTGGCGGCAGCGCGGCGGCTGGCAAACTGAATGTAATCCTGCTGACTAACGGTGGCCGCGCCATCCAGCGGAATATACATGCGTGTGCCCTTGTTGCTCTGCATATCGGCCTGCACCGTCAGGTTATCCAGAGGGCCAAACAACTCAGCCTTGCCCGTTACAACTGCTTGTCCGTAGAACAGGTTGTTATCATTGGCGCTCGTGTTCATGATGCGGAACTTCTGCAAATCGGCATCGAATCCAAGCTGAAAGAACCGGAAATTATCGTGATACACCCCGCCGCGAATGATGGCGGTATTGCCGTCGGCGTCGCGTAATACCATGCGACGGGTCAGTATTTCGTTATCGCCAAAATAGATCGTGTTATCGAAAAATAGATCGGTTTTCAGGTAATCGAAGGTGGCGCGGCCTTTCTGAATGTCTACTGAACCGCTCAGTACGGGTGTTTTAGGCGTGCCTGTTACATTGACTTGCCCCAGCAACGTACCTCCGAAATTAGAGAAGATACCCTTCGTAAAAGGAGCGGCTAGTCTGAGTTCAGTATTGTTGAACAGGGCACGAAGCGCCAGGGAATTGGTTTTCAGCTCGGGCGTATACGTACCTGTCAGCGTAAACACATCGGCCCGATCACGAATCAGACGGGCGTTAACGTTAACTTGCTTGGCTGCAGGGTCATAAGCGCCAGATCCCACCACATCGCCGATAATGGCGTTTTCATAGGCCAGGGCCGTTACGTTGAGCTGACTTTCTACAATGGCGGCTTTGTACAGATTGCGGAGTTGTACACTTCCATTCAGTACGCCGCCCAGCCGGGTGTTCAAAACCGGATTCAGCGAGCTTAACTGAAAATCGCGCGCAGCCAGGTCCAGGCGTGCCGATGTGTCGGTAGACACCTTGCCCGAGGCCGTGATGAACTGGCTCTGGTTAGAAACCGTCACCTGCTGCAACGTAAACTCATTGCCCACCATTCTGACCAGACTAGCTGGGTTCAGCGTCCAGTCCGTATCGAGCAACCGAAGTTTCGATTGGCGGAAGGTGAGGTCAATGGCGTCGCCTTTGAAGCGTAACTCTCCGTTCAGATCGGCCCGATTGGAGGTACCTGTCTGGTCAACGCTACTCGTGAAGTTGATATGGTCCTGATCCCACGATGCTTCTGCATCCAGATTCTGGGTAGGGGCCAGACCTCCCAGCTTCTGCCGTGCCGACGACAGAATGGCCGAAGCCAGTACCTCGCCCGAATTGGTGAATTTAGACGTAGTCAGATCCAGTTCCGTTGGGCCAAAGGCGTAATCGGCCACTCGCAGCGAATCGGTAAGTACATTGGCCGTAATGAACTGTGTGTTGTCGGCATTGTACCGACCCACCAGGCGTGTACCGGTAGCAATGTAGGCGGGCAAATTCAGAAAAGTCAATAATGGCCGGGCATTCCGAACCGACATCAGATAGTCGATGTGATAGGGAAGGGGAGCGTTTCGCATCGATCGGGCCAACTTGTCAGCGTAGTACTCTTTCTGACCGGCGGCATCGCCCGCAAAGTACAGGGTGTATTCACGCGCCAGTCTGGTCAAGTCAGCAATGGTGCGGTTAGGTTCGTAGTTCCCCTGTAATCGTGCCGACAAAAAATCGGAATCGATGTTAAGATAGCGACTCTGAGCCCCTTCGATCGTAGACACTAGAGACAGCGTATCAATGGCCAGATTGCGACCGTTCAGGGTTAGAAAAGCATCCCTGAAATTGGCCTGCCCCGTTAGCTGATCCACTGAATTACCTTCCAGTATGGCGTTCAGGTATGTGCTGATTGTGAGCGAATCGCGGGTGTAGCCCAACGCACGCATATCGGCCTGCTGAACAGTACCGCGCACATCGAACTGGTTTTTAGCACCACGCAAGTCAAACTCACCATCCAGGTTCAGCTTGGCGTTGGGGTCGCGAAGGGCCACATGGCCGTTGAAGTAGGCTTTCTGCAAGTTGCCCTGCACCACCAGATTTTTGTAGTCGTAGCCGCCAAAGCCGAAGCGCGCAAACTGCCCGTCAATGTCGGCCTGGGCGCGGCTAAGGTCGGTTCCCTGCCCTTTAATGCGTCCCCGCCCGTCGATGGTTTGCAACGTACCTGGCTGATCAATTAACTCGCCCACTTTAAACTGGTCGGCGGTCAGGTCGGCTTCGTAAGTTGTCTGCTCGGGTCGGTCGGCAAGTTTAAGCGACAGTTTACCCGCCACCCTACCCAGTGCCGAGCTGAATTGCCCGTTGGTGGTGAAATTATCGAAGGCTCCGGTAAAATTGGCGTTGAAGGCCAACGTACCCAGCTTGGCCATCGTTTTGTTGAATGCCGGATCAGGGTAATATTGCCGAATATCGGCCAGTGTGACGAGCGAGGGTCGAAAACGCAGATTCACCAGCAGGTTATCCATGTCGGGTAACCCTTTGAAAGCCAGGTCGCCTACCAATCGGCTACGGCCCTGTGGTCCAAAGCGGAGATCAGTGTCAACCAGACTCAGATCAACCACACGGCCGCGCATGTTGCCACTTAGGAACCAGGTCTCGTTTAATTTTCGAACATACGAGCTAAACGCGCCCAGATCGGCCGACCGAACGATGCTGTTGGCAAAATTGGCCCGTATAGCCACGTTGGTATTAAATTTACCCATGTCTCGATGGGCATTGTACAGAAAGGCGACGTAATCGCGAATGACTGAGTTATTGACCGACATGTAGAGATCTGCGAACTCCATTTTCTTGTCTGAATACAGAAACTTCGTATCCATCCGCTTTACCGTGAGGCCCGTTTGCCGATCAACTGTACGTAGCCGCGACACATTGAGGGCAATGGTATCGCCCAGTACCAGAAAATCCTTGACATCACCGTTGATAGCCGACAGCCGAAGGTGATTATAATCAAAATCCCTGGGGTCTTTCATGTAAGACTCGCGGGGGTCGTCCATGGAGAAGAATCCATCAACCACGGCTACTTTGCCAATGGTGAAGGGGGCATGCATATCGCTGTGGACTCGGGGTTTCGTGGGGTCGCTCGTTAGCCGCTCAATAGAACTGATAAAGTCGTCGAGGTTTAGATCGCCGGTTTCGGGGCTGTATACCAGTTGTACGTTTGGTTTATACAGCACAACTGCATCCAGATGGATGGCGCTCGTCGGCTTTCGGAGCTGTTGATCCGGCGTAAGAAAAATGCCGGTGAGCCAGGTAGGGAGCGTGGTGAAATCAACGAAATTGCCGAGGTTATAATCTACTTCCAGCCGCCCAACCTGAATCATGGGGCGGTTCTGATAGTCCCGGATATGAACGTCCTCGAGAGTCAGCGTATCGAACCATTTGATGGAGGCCCGGCCGATATTAACCTGCATGCCCAGTTTCTCGGTTGCCCAGGTAGCCGCGCGCTGCACGATATAGGTTTGTATGGGCGGTAATTGCAACATGACCCAAAGCGTTACAAAAGCCAGCATCACCAGCAGTAACGTTTTCAGGAGTATGTTAACAAATGACCGCATGCGGGGCTACAGAAGTGGGGGTTGGCTCGAATATCGTCCGTCGTTCGACTAAAAACGAGCCACAGGGTTTAGGAACTGCTTTTTAAACGGTAAAAGTGCTGTTTTCGTTACACTCGATGGAACCAGGAATTAAATAGTCTAACGTTTAACGTTCAATGTCTAAAGTTACTCCGTCTCACATCAGTTAGCGAAGCAACTTTAGACATTGAACGTTAAACGTTAGACTATTTAATTCCTGGTCCAATCAGATCCCACAGATTGCCGTACAGGTCGGCAAAAACGGCTACTGTTCCGTAGGGTTGAGCAACCGGTTCGCGAATAATCTGAACCCCGTTTTGGACCATAAGGCGAAAATCACGCCAGAAGTCATCGGTGTTCAGAAACAGAAAAACCCGCCCGCCTGTTTGGTTGCCAACCCGGCTACGCTGCTCATCATCGGTGGCTTTAGCCAGTAATAGCTGACAGCCCTGACCGTCTGGCAACGTACCCGGTGGGGCTATACGTACCCAGCGCTTGGTATCACTGAGCGGCGTATCTTCCACCAATATAAAATTCAGTTTATCCACATAAAACCGAATGGCATCGTCGTAATCATCAACGACAAGAGCAAGCTGAGCGATAGTTTGAGGCATGGGTGAATTTAGGCCAAAGTTGAAGGTCTGATGTTCAAAGTTGCGCTGCTAGTGGCCATCCCTTCAAGCCAGCAGCGCGACTTTGGACGTTGAACGTTGAACTTTAAACTAAATTTGCTGTAATGACACTGCTTGCTATTGAATCATCCTGCGACGAAACGTCGGCTTCGGTTCTGACCGACGGCCGTATTTTGTCTAATATTATTGCTGCCCAGCTAATTCATGAACGCTATGGGGGTGTTGTGCCCGAACTAGCCTCGCGGGCGCATCAGCAACACATCGTGTTGGTGGTCGAGCAGGCGTTGGCAGAGGCAAAAGTAGCTAAAACAGATTTGTCGGCCATTGCTTTCACGCGCGGGCCCGGCTTGTTGGGCTCTCTGTTGGTTGGCGCTTCCTTTGCCAAGGCCTTTGCCCTGGGGTTAAACATTCCGCTGATCGAAGTAAACCACATGCAGGCCCACGTGCTGGCTCATTTTATCCGTGACGTACCTGACCAAAACGTGCCAGCGTTTCCGTTTATCTGCCTGACTGTCAGTGGGGGGCATACGCAACTGGTGCGCGTAGACGGGCCGCTCGATATGCATGTGATTGGCCAAACACAGGACGATGCGGTTGGCGAAGCGTTTGACAAATCGGCCAAATTGTTAGGATTACCTTATCCCGGTGGTCCGCTGATCGATAAGCACGCGAAGTTGGGTAATCCACTTGCCTACCCGTTTCCGTTGACCGATATGCCCGACCTCGATTTCTCGTTCAGCGGTATTAAAACGGCGATCATGTATTTCCTCCGCGACCAGACCCGCAAAAGCCCTACGTTCGTAACGGATAACCTGAACGACATCTGCGCCAGTATTCAGTACACGCTGATTCAGATGTTGCTGAAAAAACTGACGAAGGCTACGCGCGAAACGGGTATCCGGCAGATTGCCATTGCGGGCGGCGTGTCGGCCAATAGTGGGCTGAGAAACAGTTTGTTGGCGCTTGGCGAAAAAGAAGGCTGGCAGGTATTTATTCCGAAATTCGAGTACTGCACAGATAACGCAGCCATGATTGCCATGGCTGCGTATTTCAAATACCAACAAAACGAGTTCGTTGGTCAGGACGTGAGCCCCCTGCCGCGAATGGAATTATAACCGGCACACGACCTAAAATTCAACGATGAAGCCAATGGTTGGCGTTACAAATGGGTCACTGTCGGGCAGAACAGTCGGCACACCGTTGCTACCGTCGGCTTGTAGCGGTCGGCCATCGGTGGTTACGTAACCCGTTCCGTTTTCGCCCCGTTTCAGCACAAACTGCGGGTAGTTGGGTGTAGGCAGTACAAAGGCGTTTTGCACGTCCAGAAACAGATCGAAGGTGAACCGTTTGGCATTCCATTTTTTGTCAAACCGGAAATCGAATTGATTCAATGGGGCCAGTCGCTGCGTGTTCAACTGGCTGAAGTCGAGTACGCCTTCGCCTCTATTCAGGAAGTTTTGCTGCGACGCTACCAGGTCAAACGGCGTGTAGGGAGCCCCGCCCGCAAAGCGATATTTCAGCCCAATCTCGATGCCCCGCTTGAACTTGCGGCCCAGTAAGCCCGAAAAAAGGTGCCTATTGTCCCAGGCTGATGGACGCAAAACGCCATCACGTCCCGAAAATTCGGAGCGAACAAAGGTGTAAGACGCTACCACAAACAGGTTTTTTACCAGTTTCTGCTGAAAAAACACTTCTGCGCCATACGCTCTTCCCTTGCCTGTGCTGGTTACGGCTTCGTTGCCAATCGCGTTGAAGTTATTGCCCAGGTTAGCCAGCGAAATACCATCACGTACCGAAACCGGATAATTCCCGTACTGTTTGTAGAAACCCTCGATGGTAAAACGCGTGGTCGGTTTTGGCAAAAATTCGAGCCCGGCCACATAGTGCGTCGAGCCAATGTAGGTAGCACTGCGATTCACCAACGTACCTGCGTCATCCCGGAAACCCAGCACCGTATAGGTCGGCAGTTTGTAATACCGCCCCACCGATGCATTGACCGTCCAGCGATCAGTAAGCGCGTAGCTCAGCGACACTCGGGGCGACAGCGTCTGTAGTGGATTGAGCCCGGTGTCGGTAAACGTGTTGATATCGGTGCGCAATCCCGCCGACACGCCCAGTCTGTTGGCGAGAAAGTTGCGGCTCACCTGCCCAAATAACCCAAACCGGCCAAAATCGATGTCTGTTACCGACCGCACCGATAGCGCTGGTTGTATCAGCACACCGGCTGGGCTACGAACCTCGTTGCTCAGTTTGGCTGCCAAATCGTTGGTAAACTGCACATATTGCGCCACACCACCTACCGAATACCGCCACCCGTTCACGGACTGATTCAGGTCGAACCGAAGTTTGTTCTCTGTTTCGCGCGATCGAATGCGCAGTACACGCGCCGATTCATCGCCCGTTCGGCCATCGTCAAAACGGTCGAGGGCATTATCGAAGGCGTTGCGGCTCAGGGCCACATTGAAAAATCCGTTCTCAACGAGCCGTTTCAGCGATAGACCACCTGTGTAATTCCATTGATTGACGAGCGGGCTACGTCGAATGGCAAATTCTTTGTCGGGTGTTGTGTTGCGGGGTACGGCAAAGCTGAACTCGTCGATAGCGCCCACACCAATAGCGGTCAACGTGGTTTTTTTGTCGATACGGTGGGTTATTTTAGTCTGAAAGTCCCAGTAGTTTGGGCGAATAGGCAGGTCGATGAGCTGAAAAAAGTATTGCAGATAAGACCGCCGTGCCGACGCCAGAAATGTGGTTTTTTCGCTGAGAGGTCCTTCTGTGGTCAGGGCTGCTTCGGTGCCACTCAGCCTGAAATTCCCCTGAAACCGGTCTGGATTGCCCTCGCGTTGCTTAAACTGAAACACAGACGCCAGGGCATTATCGTAGCGGGCATCAAAACCCGATGAAGTCAAGGTTATGTCTTCGATAAACGACACGTTCAGAATTCCCTGTGGCCCGCCTGTTCCGCCCTGCGTTTGAAAATGGTTGATAACCGGAATCTCGATGCCGTCGAGGTAAAATACGTTTTCGTTGGGCGCGCCCCCCCGAATCACGATGTCGTTTCGCAGCCCACCTGCTGAGCCACCTACGCCGGGTAAGGTTTGAATCACCTTCGAAATGTCAAAATTACCCCCCGGGTTAGTTTTGATTTCCTCGGTCGTAAGCCGTTGAATGGAGTTTGGCGTCGTGATAGAAGATACGGCGGCCGTAGCCCGGTTGGCTCTAACGGTTACCTCCGATAGCCGCTTACTTTCCTCTTCCAGATCAAAGCTGGTTTCGTTGGCGTTCCCCGACGATACGATGAGATTGAATTTCTCCTGCGGTTGATAGCCAATATAGGTTGCCCGCAGGTTGTAGCTGCCCACCGGCAGGCTGAGTTTGTAACGACCTTCAGCATCGGTGGTGGCACCAATTGGTCTAGCATCGGGCGTGGTCCGATTATCAACCTGCACCGTCACGCCAATGAGTAGTTCCTGGGTGTTTCGGTTACGCACCGTGCCCGTTACAATACCGGTTGGCTGGGTTTGCGCCAATGTTGACCCGATGAACGCGCTGAAAAGTAAGCTAAGTAGAAGACAAAGTCGCATAGTAGAAGTGTGTTTTCGTACTATAAACTTTGGTTTTCTGATAAAAGTTGTATGTTTTTGAATTAATTTTTGCTTTTTAGCCGTTCAACCAGGTCGGCAATAGGTAATTCACGTTCGTTTATAAAAATAGGGTTATGAAACAGGTGTAATTTTCTAAGTAAACGAGCTAATTGCTCTTTTTCAACAGCGGTAAGGTTTCCACTTACCAGCGTGCTTACATCGGTCATGTCGCCCCATAAGCTCATCAGCAGCGATTGGCCCGATTCAGTTAGTTTCACCCGCTTTGACCGTTTATCAACCGGATCGTCGAACTGCTCAATCAGGCCTGCATTAATGAGACGCCGCAGTATTTCAGTACCAGTTGTTTTTTCGTGAATATTGCGTTCAATGAGCTCCGTTTTTGTGGGTGGCGGGCCTTCCAGTAACATGATGATGTACGAAAACTCATCGATGGTTGTGAGCGGGGTATGCGCTAGTGCCTTCTTACTGTACAGCCGGGCATAGCGGTACAGATAAGAAACCATAACTGCAATTTCGGTATCTACAGGAAGTTGATTATCCTTTGATGGATCTGGTTCCATAGCGGTGGTCGGCGGCGACTGCTGACTAATCCAGGTAGCAAAATCAGTCACTGTATGGTTATCAGTATCGGGCGTGGCCTGTTCAAAGGCTTCAGCCTGGGCAATCAACTGTTTTAGGAAATCGTACGTCATCATGAAAATTAATACAAAAATGTATCAAGTTTGGCACCTGGCCATAACTGTGTCTCCGCTCTAAAAGTTATGCGTCTGACTTCTGGGCCTTTACTTGTCAATTGGTTTTAATCGTAGCCACAAAACAGCCAGCCCTATAGGTTTACTACCCGCCGTTGATACGTATCTTATGTTGGCTAATCAAAGGGTCTGGTTTGAGGGTTTGCCGAAGTCCTGCTAATTTAGAAGGCTGTTTGCACTGGCAGGTGTGGCTTTAGGTCACCGAACAGTAAACTGAAGATTATGCCCTGGTACGCACTTTACTGGTTACTGCCTGAAACGCTGCGATCGTTTCATTACGATAACCCATGGGCATTATGGCTTATACCCGTATCGCTGAGCCTGTTTGGGTTGCGTACACTATTGGGGCGGCGTTACCACCAACAGCTCCGCATTTCACTGGCGGGAATGGCTGGCGGTCGACCCGGCGGCTGGATGCGGTTGGTCAGTGCGTTGCGCTTTCTGATGCCGTTGTTTGTCTGGATTTCCTTTGCTTTTCTGCTGCTGGCGCTGGCTCGGCCTCAGGTGGTGCGGCAACTGCGCGAAGAAAAGTCAGACGGTATTGACATCATGCTGGCCATTGATATTTCGTCGTCGATGACCGAAACAGACTTGCGGCCCAACCGGTTGGCTGCTGCCCGTCAGGTGGCGAAGTCGTTTGTGAGCGGGCGTAAAAATGACCGGATAGGCTTGGTGATTTTCGCTGGGGAAGCTCACTCACTCTGTCCGCTCACTACTGATTATGCCTTGTTGCAGCAATACATTCGCGAACTTAATCCGGCCATGATCCGAACCACGGGTACGGCTATTGGCGATGCACTGGCCCGCAGTATCAACCGCCTGCGCGATTCGCCGGCCAAGAGCAAGGTGTTGATTTTGCTCAGTGATGGCGACAACACAGCGGGTAACCTGGACCCACTAACTGTAGCGCGACTGGCTCAAAATTTTGGGGTCAAAATCTATACCATCGCCGTAGGCAAACGTACCCGCTCGAGCGATACGCTGGGTATAACGACGCAATTCGACGAAGGTATTTTGAAAACGATTGCCACTGTGGGGCAGGGCGGCTTTTTCCGAGCCAACGACGCGGGCCAGCTTCGGCAGGTATTTGCCCGTATCGACCGCCTCGAACGCGCCCCGGTGCGGGTGCAAACCTACGAAGACATTCAGGATCAATACCGCCCCTACATCTACTGGGGCACCACGTTCCTGCTTCTGGCCCTATTCCTGAAAAACACGGTGCTGGGGAATAGTTTGGAAGACTAATTAAAGGTCCAAAGTCTAAGGTTCAACGTCTAAAGTTGCTCCACTGGGCATCAATCAGCGGAGCAACTTTAGACGTTGAACCTTAGACTTTGGACATCAACTTATGCTCAAATCACACCATACACCTAACATCCTTGAAGCGGGGCTCGATGAAGTGGGGCGGGGTTGTTTGGCGGGGCCGGTGGTGGCCGCAGCGGTGATACTGCCGCCTGATTACCACCACCCGATTCTGACCGACTCCAAGCAGCTTAGCCACCGGCAGCGCCTTACGCTTCAGGCTGACATTAAACGCGATGCTGTTGCCTGGGCCATTGCCGAGGTGTCGCCCGCCGATATTGACCGCATCAATATTCTGAAAGCCAGTTTCCTGGCCATGCACCGTGCCACTGATTTACTGTCGGTTCGGCCCGAGCATTTGCTGGTTGATGGGAACCGGTTTACGCCTTACCCCATGGTGCCGCATACCTGCATTATAAAAGGCGATTCGTTGTACTTGAGTATCGCCGCCGCTTCGGTACTGGCCAAAACATACCGTGATGAATTGATGGAACAACTTGGACTAACGTACCCGGTCTATGGCTGGGCGCAAAACGTTGGTTACCCCACACTCTACCACCGCGCCGCCATCCGCGAATACGGCACAACGCCCCACCACCGCCTAAGCTTCCGCTTGCTGAAAGGTGAGGGGTGAGGGGTGAGGGGTGAAAGGTGAGGGGTGAAAGGTGAAAGGTGACGAGGTTTTGCCCTTTCACTCCTCACTCTTCACCTCTCACTCCTCACCCTTTCACCCCTCACCCCCTCACTCACCCGTCATGAAATCGCGGTAGAGGGCGCAGCGGGTTTGCATTTGTTGGGCAAATTGGGTTTGTCGATAGCGGGTCTGGTAGATTTTAAAATGCGTATCGTACTCGGCGGCGGCAATCTGTTGCATCTTGTTGTTGAAAGCTGCATCATCATCAGCTACGTACCCACCCGTTTTCGCTGCTTCTACCAGGCGACGCGTTTGTAGACCGTTGGCCTCGCATCGGGCTGCCATATACGTGGCTTTCGCCGCTAGTTCAGGGTTGGTCGTCTCTTTGGCCGCCTGCATGAAATAGCCCTGCGCCTGCTTTGGTGAATAATACGGGTCGTTGTTAAATTGATCGAGTTGAGCCGTTTCACTTGCTTTGTAGCGATAGGTGTAAGGCTCGCCCGTGCTACGGAACCGGTGCGCCATAATCCAGGCGTTGCCGTAATACGTCAGGTTGTAGGCGCCACAACCGAGGTCGTACCAGGCTTGTGCTCGCTCTTCCTTCGTTTTCACCGCCGAGGCCAGAGCCGTTCTTTGTCGCTCTTGCATCCGTTGGGCAAACTGAACGGGCGTGTACGGGTTACGCGGTTTGCCTTCGCCCGGCATGTTTACGCTGAACGGGTCAATGGCGAAATAAAGGCGGGTGGCCTCACCTTGCCAGACGGCCGGTTTTACTTTGGCAAAAGCGTTGGCCGCCACCTCGTAATTTCCCGCTAGCATGGCCCGCCGACCGACCAACTGATAGGCATAATCGGCATCTACACCGGCCAGTTTCACCAGCCGCTCGTCGAACTCCGCAATGGGGTTCACTACGTAATGAGCCAGATTCTGGGCTGTAAGCAGCGAAGCCGAATCTTCCAGGGCCATTTGTGCGTCGAAATCATACAGCGAATACCCGGCACTGCTATTCCCGGTGGTGATCAATCGCATTAGAAAAGCTTTGGCCTGCCGTGGTCCCACAAAAGTTGACTGGTCGCCGTCTTCGCGTTTTTTCTGGCTGCACCCCGACAGCCATCCCGTCGATGTGTCATCGCCTTCGTTGGTCAGATAGCGATCGGCCAATTGCTTGCCCACCGTCTGAATGGCGTTGGTGAAGCGGAAATTGGTAATGTAAGGCGTGTTGGTATCGGGTATGCTCGCCTGCTTGAACTGGGTCAGGTAACTGATCAGCTCCGTTTCGTCGGCGGCCGTGGGTAGTCCGGGTTGGGCAGCCAGCAACAACATTTGCTGCAGGGCAATCTGCTGTTTCAGCGATTGGTTGGCCGTTGGTTGCTGAGTTGCTTCCGTAAGCGCTGTCTTAGCCGAATTGTAGTCGCCGTTGAGGTAGTGCAGATACGCCGTGGCCGTCAGGTAAAAAGCTGGATTACCAAGTTTTGCATTGTCAGCCGCTTTTTGCGTAAACGACAATAATTGTTGCGAATAGTCAGGTACGTTGCCGCGGCGTTTTTCGAAGGCGACCGAGTCAGCGCGGGTGGCGTCATCCTCTACGTAGCCCGGAAACTGCTTCGCCGCGAAATAATATTCGTTGCGGTTGATTTCCCGCGCCAGCACCAGCTCGATAAGCGGATTTTTCGGGTCAAGCTCCACCATTTTTTCCAGCAAAGGCAACGCGTCCTGCTTTGGCTGAATAGCGCATGCGGCATACACGGCCACGCGCTCGGCGTCGGTTTTGGCAAACGCCAGCGCTTCATCCGTGAACCGTAGATTGTGGTGTCGCAGACTGCGTTCGGCGGCAAGGCGTCGGGTTGGGCAGTTGGCAAATACCTGGGCAAACTCAAATACGGCCCGATCTTTTTGCCCCAGCGAAAGCAACGACCCCGCCATGCGGCAGCGCGCCCAATCGCTGATAAATGTGCGGGCAGACAATGGCTTAACCAACTGTGCATAGCTGTCGTGGCTTTGCGCATATAGCCCCGCCTGATCGGCCAGTTTTACTGCCTGAAATGCGTATCGCTCTTTCAGGAAAGGGTCGCTTGTGGTCTTGGCTGCCGTGTGGGCCTGACGGCTCAGCTCGGTCAACTGTACGGTATCTGGCCGGTTTTCGCTCCAGGGAGAGCCATTCCCCGATGCCTGCTGCGCCCGGTACGCAAAGCGCAGGTACGTTACCGCTTCCGGTTTTGTCCCGTTTAACCGGCTCATCAGCGCATTGTTGACCGACGTATCCGCCAGAGCCTCTCCAACGAGTTTGGTTGAATACCCACTGCCAAGGTAACGTACCCAGGCGGCGGTGTTCGCCTGAGCCGACGCTGAATCAGGAGCATCATCGACACCGAACATGCCGACGTTGTAAAGCTGAGGCGTAAAGATATACCGGCTGTCGGCGGGGGTATATGTCGCGGTTTCGGGTTGAAACAAACTAAAAAATTCGCCCATTTCCTCAGCACCGGGGCCACAGGCAAAACCAATTAGTACGGCAAAAAGCAACGAAACTCTACGGACGGTGTAAAAGCGTTTTGAGGTTGGCATGGGTGTAAGGATGCAAAACGATGGAGTCGAGATGGTAGAGCGTAAATGTACGTTTTTGGTCAGGTAATTGGGCGAGCAAAAGATCGCGTGCGGTGGTTAAATCGCGGATAGAGCAGGCTTCTGTACGCAGTATATCGCCCCGGCGCAGGCTGGTGCCGAGTGCTTCCACATCGCGGGTGGCCACATACCTAACCGAATCGGCCTGTTGCGTCAACCCCACCACGGTACGTACCTGTGCCCGATCAACATTGTTCAGCAGAGTCAAAAAGCGATCGTTTCGGTAGACGACGGTCCAGCGAAAGAGAGGCAAGGCTATGTCGAGCGGTAACGGGTAGCCGGGCAGGTAATCGGTGTAGGCTTGCAGGTCGGTCAGGTCGAGAATGGAGTTCCGGGTCGCGGTTTGCTTCCAGTCGCCGGTGTTGTAGGACATCAGCATGCCCCGCGCCACGGGAGGAACGCCCGTTTTGGCCGCAAACTTCACCTGATGTAACCTGATGGTAGCCGACAGCGGTACGTTCGCTTCGCGGGAAATCGCCGTTAACAGGCTGAAATAGGTGCCGCGTGTGCTTCTTGTCCAGTCGCAGTCGATCTGAATTTCGTCGATACTGATATGTTGCTTTTGCGCCAGTTGCCTGATTTTTTGCGTCAGGTTTTTGGCCAGTTCAGGTACAGCCCGCCCCGCTTCAGCAGGGTTGCCGCCTGTCAGGTTAGCCACCGTTCGATTGGTGATGTAAACGACTGGAATCACCCGCATACCCGCTGTTGCCTTTTGCCGGAAAATGGTCGTCGCTTTCGGGACGGCGGTACGAGCGGCTGCATCCCAATCCACATCGAAAAAGCGAACATACAAAGTCTGTACGCCTAGCGAATCCAACGTTGCCTGGTCAGAAGCGGTTGGGTTAAACGTGGCCTTCCAATGGTAAAAAGCAGGTACTCGTTCGGCCGTTATGCGCGTCTCGGTCTGGCAACCCACAAGCATGAAAACAACCCAAATGGTATGCCTGTAGGGGCGGCCGGAATGCCGGACCACCCTCGTGCCCGCCCGCTTTCGGACCGATAGGGCCGCCCAAAAACTAGCTGGCTTCATAAAGGGGTAAGCACGTCTAAAGGCATAGCTCTCTTATGCATCTCGCTAAAAATTGTGCGGACGCTATGCGTCCGAAAGCGGGCGACCACTGTGGTGGTCCGGCATTCCGGCCGCCCCTACAGATCAACCATTTGGGAGCGAAGGCAATGTTGGTGGATCGATGGTCAGCGGTTTCCCCTGTTCCAGGGCTTCAATACGGCGTTGGTCACCTTCGGGGAGTTGCAGCGCCCAGCCCATCGAGCCGGCGAGTTGGTACATCATGTACTGGATCTGATTGTTGGCAATCCGAGGCAGATCGCTTTGCAATGCGCGGCTGTGCATGGCCTGTTTGGCATCGTCGAGAATGCTCGTGTAGGTGTCGCTGTCGAAATGATTCAGGATGCCCGACTGAATATCGTAAAACTTATAATCGGTATCGACCGACAGGATTTCCGGCTCCGGGAAAGCTTCCACGATCAATGTCTTCTCGCCCGACTCCGACAGCCGGAACCGCACTTTCTGAAAATCGAAGCCCACCAGGACTTTCGATTTGGCGATGATCATGGCCTTTTTGGGGTCGTTGAATAGGTACAGAATCTTTTTCTGATCCTGATAATTGTAGATTTCCGAGAAGTAGCCCTCCGCCATTACCACCTTAAACACCTTCTCGATCCGTTCCAGCAGCAACGTCGATTCGCGGCGCACATCGGTAACGGGGGTGTCTTGCTTACGGCGAAGCAACGTAGTCAGGCCAACGCCACCCGCCAGTCCGGCGGTGAGAAGAAGTAGGGTATTTAGAAAGTCCATAGTTCGGTACTACATGGTATCGATAGCCGCCTGAAACGCTTTGAACGACTGCACATACACTTTGTGCCGTTCAGGGTCGGGTTCAAAAGTCTGGCCGAAAGCTATTCGACGGGTTAAGTCGCCCAAAGATACAGGTTCGCCGTTGCCCAAAGACAGCGCCATCCGGGCCAGCAACACGGCCCCGATGGCTCCGCTTTCGTTGCTCGCATTGAGACGAACAGGAACGCCGAAGATATCGGCCATCATCTGTACCCACAACGCTGATTGGGCAAATCCGCCGTTGGCATGAATCACCCGGGTTGGACCCGTATGGCGGGCCAGAAGAAGCTCGATTTGGCGCAGGTTGAACATGACTCCCTCCAGCGCCGCTCTTGCCATGTGGGCCTGCGTATGCTGCCAGTCGAGGTGGCGGTAGCCTCCCCGTACGTCCGAATTCCAGAGGGGTGCGCGTTCGCCTTGCAGGTAGGGTAAAAACAACAATCCGTCGGATCCGGGCGCAATGGCAGCGGCTTTGTCTAGCAGGGTTGGAATGTCTTGCTGCGTCAGTTTTTCCGATAGCCATTCCAGCACATTGGCCCCGTTGTTGGTAGGCCCGCCCACCACATACCAATCCGACAAATCGGAGGCGGGCTCTTCGTTGATTTGTTGGCCTGCGGGTTGCGCCGTAATGGGCTGTTCTTCGTGTTTGTAAAGCGGGTACGAAAACAGTCGACTCTGTGCGTCGCGAATGGGCCTGACACTGGTTCGGCGAACGGCTCCGCTTGTGCCAATGGTGATGGTAGTTACGCCCGGTTCCACGGCTCCGGCTCCCAGATTGGCCAAACAACCGTCTGATGCGCCAATGATCAGCCACGTGTCAGTTGACAGGCCAGGTACGTGACCATCCGGAAGGTCTTGGTACTGAACCCGGTGGGTCGTGTTTACGGGTGTACTGAGTTGCCGGATATCGACACCGGCGAGTTTCAGCGCGGGTCGATGCCAAACCGACTTTCGACTATCGAACAGACCCGATGCGGTGGCGATGGAATAATCGACTTCGTAGCGGCCGGTGAGTTTCCACCACAGGTATTCTTTCAGCGATAGCCAACGACTGGCTCGTTTCAGCAGGCGCTGCTGATGACGGCCAAACCACATCAGCTTACAGAGCGGCAGCATGGGGTGAAGCGGCACGCCAATGGCCTTGTACAGATCGCCCTGCTCTTTATTCAACGTTCTCGCCTCCTGACTTGCCCGGTTGTCTGACCAGATTATGGCGGGCGTTAGCGGCTTTCCGGCTTCATCAACCGCCATAATGTTGTGCATGGCTGTGCTGAAACAGAGTGCGCCAATCGTGCGTCCTGCGGCGGCGACTTCAGTGGTTAGCTCGGCCATGCAGTCGAGAAATAATTGCCAAAGTTGGTCGGGGTCCTGCTCGGCGTAGCCCGGTTTAGGTACGTTGGTGTCAACGGAGCGGGCTGCGTGGGCTATCTGCTCCATCGAATCCGGGTCAATGGCCAGTAACTTCAGGTTGGTTGTGCCGGCATCAACGCCAACAAGCAGGGGAGTAAGGGGCATAAAACGAATAAATGAAACGGGCAGCTAACAAGCGCGGGCGTCAAGTCGTCGCGTTTGGGCAGACCATAATACACTGTTTACGAATATAGATACAGGCTTCAGGCAACTTTAGTTATTACTAAATTCGTCGATGGGGTATTCCGACAAGAGTGCATAGGTGTGAACAGGTATCGTCTCCGGCGAAAATAGATCAAAAAAATAACCGGTTCGTCACCATTTTTATGTGGCGACAAACCGGCTGAGAACTAGTGAAAGGCAAAGTCAATCAGGCTCGACACCCAACTGTTGATTTGGTAATACCTTGATTTGTGCGGTTTCGGAAAATGTCTTCGGCAATGGTGAGCCCTAGGGGAATGCCACCAATTCGCTGGGCAGGATCATTGCTGAAGATGGGTGTAGACGGATCGCTATCATCGATATTGAAGGCGTCGAACACCCAGTGGACACCCAGATAAACCCGGCTAATCCCATTTTCAATGATCATGTCCCAAAGGCTGTTGAACCGCCGCCGATGTAGGGGACGTACCTCTCCCTCGTTGGTCTGCGTCTTGTTATTCAGTTCTTCCGAGACGAAGTAAAAGGGTGTATTATTCATTCCAGGCGCGTTCTGATCAATCAGCGTATCCTGAGTTGTTGTATTTCCAGCGTTGGGGACGGCTGGGAGGTCTACGCCTCCGTTGGCAGATCCGTAAAATAGCCGGGCCATGTGAAGTGCAGCAGCTCCAAACGTGGCATGTCCCGACGGGTAAGCCGGAAAATTGGGTGTGAAGTTTTTCGTCTGCGCGGTCTGGGTAACGGCAAAGGGAAATGATTTCTGCGGCACCATTACAGTTGCTTTGTTCGCGGAGTTTGACGAGGGGGCACCCAATGGCAACCAGAACGGGTCGGCCGACCGACTGATCGGGTTGCTGGATGTGTCGCCATTGGCATCACTCGAGTTATCGTAATTGCGGATGCCAATTACCGGGCGGCAAAATTCGTGGAAATACTTCTGGTCCCAGGCTAGAATACCGGCATCGGCCATAGCCACGTTTACGAGCGTGAACAACTGAAGGTTTTGCTCAAGCGAATTTCCCTTAGCAATGGCAATCTTCCGAATGATCTGATTGTAAAGTCGGGGCGGTGTGCCAAGGTCAATGGCTCCATCGTAGCCCCAGAAAAGGCCAATCACCGTTTCGTCGGCTGTTCGTTTGGTGATGTTTAATCCTGTAGGAGATATCGTTGACTGGGTTGGTAGGGTGCCCAAAAGCTCAGGCTTTATGCCTTTGTAACGTACCTGCTTCAAAGCTGCTTTATATACCGCATCGCCGCTAGGTGGGCTGGCAAGTTCATGGCGGTTGGTGATGGCAAATCCTTTGGAGCAGGCTCCGTATAGCGGTGCGTGGTACCCCTGATTAGGATTATCGGGGTCGACCTGATGCGCATACCGACCGGTTGAAGGAACGTAGTAGCCAGCATTTGCTCCGGGGTCGAACTTACGATCATGTAACATCGCTTTCGCTACTTTCTCGCCGTATTTGTGTTCGGCCGAGTCTTCGTCGCCACCCAACAGATGTAACTGTTGAGCAAAATAGTCTTTCTGTGACGGGAAGAGAGCATTTAGCGCTGTAAAAGCAGCACCCGCTATGGCCAACCCGGCATTGGCTGACCCCACCGGTGCACCAGGTATACTGCCGATGGGCAGGTACGTTGGCCAGCCAGGTGCATTTTGAATTGCTACGTAAGCGTCGTGCATGGCGAGATGAACAATCGCCAGCGCCCGTGAGCTAAGGGTAGGGCCCGTCTGTTCTCCTTTTCCGTTGGTGTGACTTTCGCGGTTGGCTTCGAGCGCAACTAGATTCCAGTCCAGAACAATGTCATTCATGTGATTATTAGCGTTATTTGGGTGAATAAAAGTTCACTCAAAAGTCTTTCGTAACACATTGATAGACAAGGATATAATTACGGATTGTGGTGCGTATAAATACGGCTTGCTTGCCGAGCGCATTACTACCTGAACTGTATCACCCTGTTATCTGGATTGCAATCACTACAGAGGTAGTGGCCTTAACCCTTGAATAATGAAAAAACGCCTGTATTTACTTTGTCTTCTGCCCTTGTTGATGGCGCAATCGGCGCTGGCTCAGAAAAAAAGCGACCCCGTTACCAAAGCACGTACCATCGTAACTACAGACGGTGAGGTTGATGATGTCGATACGTTTATTCGTATGCTGTTATACAGCAATGAATTTACTCTGGTAGGGTTGGTCTACAGCAGTTCGCAGTGGCATTACAAAGGGGATGGTAAAGGCACGAAATTCACCTCCGAGATGCCCAATACTGCCGAACGGTATGGCGAACGGACAGACCTGCGCTGGCCCGGCACAACCTGGATGAAAAGCTACATCGACAAGTACGCGCAGGTGTATCCGAACCTGATTAAACACGCGACGGGCTACCCCACATCAACGTACCTGAAAAGTCTGATTCGTGTGGGTAACATCGACTTTGAAGGCGAGATGGCCCGTGATACCGAAGGGTCGGAACTGATTAAAAAAGTGCTGCTCGATGATGATGCCAGTCCGGTTTACCTGCAAATCTGGGGCGGAACCAACACAGT
The DNA here is from genome assembly GCF_041321135.1 of Fibrella aquatica. Lineage (NCBI taxonomy): Bacteria > Pseudomonadati > Bacteroidota > Cytophagia > Cytophagales > Spirosomataceae > Fibrella > Fibrella aquatica. Next base: position 669,517 of record NZ_JBGGWF010000001.1, read on the forward strand.
GGCCAGGGCGCTGAAATCCATTGAAGAGCAATACAAAAACAAGCCTGAGTGGGCCGCTATTCAGAAAAAAGTGTCGGACAAAGCCATCATCTACGCCGTGCTGGATCAGGATGCTACGTATCAGAACTACGTGGCTCCAAATTGGCCCCGCATTCGGGTGCTGTATAACTCCGATCAGTTCTGGAGTTTTGCCTACCTATGGCCGCGTGTGGTACCAGCCGAATTGCAGACGTACCTGAAAGGAGCGTGGTTTGCTGAACACATCAAGTTTGGGCATGGGCCATTACTGTCATCGTATTACCTCTGGGGCGATGGGCAGCAACTGGCCGGTGACCCCGAACACACGCACGGTGATCTGACTGAGGCCAAAAAGTACAACCTGAGTCAGTACGATTTTATTTCAGAAGGCGATTCACCCGCCTATTTTTACCTGATCGACGTAGGTTTACGAAGCCTCGCCGATGTTTCGTATGGTGGCTGGGGCGGTCGCATGGTGAAATCGTCCACCAACCCGTATCGTTGGGAAGACGGTAAACAGGTGACTGATTATAATCCATACACGAAGAAACAGGATACAGCCTATCCCCAGACCCGCTGGATTCCGGTGCTGCAAAACGACTTTGCCGCCCGTGCTGACTGGTGCGTAAAGCCCTACAAAAACGCCAATCATGCCCCGGTGGTGAAGCTTAACCATGCCCGTGACCTGTCGGTGAAACGTGGCCAACGCATCGCGCTAAGCGGTTCGGCCACCGACCCTGATAAAAATCAGCTAACGTATCGGTGGTGGCAGTATGAAGAGGCAGGTACGTACCCGGGCAAGGTAACCATGAGCCAGCCATACCAGGCGAAGACGTTGTTTACCGTACCCACTAACGCCACCCCCGGCCAAACCGTTCATCTGATTTTGGAAGTATCGGATGCGGGAACCCCTTCGCTGACACGCTACCAGCGGGTGATTGTGACGGTGGCGGGTTGATACATAAAGACAAAAAAACGGGAACGTACCAATTCAGGTACGTTCCCGTTTTCAATAATAGCGTTCTCCGATATTAGTCTACCACACTCAGTTTCACCGTGTTGGTTTTGCGTTGCTGCGACAGTGGCATGCTGAGCGTGTTCACGAAAATGTCACCCGATTCCAGTGAGCCACGGGCAATTAGCGTTTGTTTAATCGCCTCAACGGTCTGGTCAACCGTGATTTGTGTATCAGGCTCGAACGGAATTACCTGAACGCCCCAATACAAGCCTAATACGTTACGCAGGCGGGCATCGGGAGAGAACACATAAATTGACGCCTTTGGCCGGTGGTGCGACAAACGAACGGCTGTGTAGCCGGAAGTCGTAATGCCGATAACGGCTTTCGCGTTGGTGTCGCGGGCCAAACGGCAGGCGCTCATTACCACGTTGTCGTTCAACACGTTCTCGCTTGGGTGATCATTAACCTGCGCGTGGTGCCGGTAATAAATCTTGTCGGTGTTGGCTTCTACGTTCCGAATCGTGGCCGACATATTTTCAACCGCCAGAATTGGGTAGCTACCCGACGCTGTTTCGGCCGACAGCATGACGGCATCGGCTCCGTCCATTACTGAGTTAGCTACGTCGTTGATTTCGGCGCGGGTTGGGCGAGGGGCATCGATCATACTTTCGAGCATCTGCGTCGCCACAATTACCGGTTTGGCGGCGCGGTTACACTTCTCGACCAGCATTTTCTGAATCATCGGCACCTCTTCGGCGGGCAGTTCAACGCCGAGGTCACCACGAGCTACCATGATTGCGTCGGTCGCTTCGATGATCGCGTCGATATTGACGATGGCTTCAGGCTTTTCGATTTTGGCGACCACTCGGGCCAACTTGCCTTTCGACTTTATGTAATCTTTAATTTCCAGAATTTCCTGCGCTTCCCGTACAAACGAGAGGGCAATCCACTCTACATCGTGCTCCAGACCAAAGTCAAGGTCGGCCCAGTCTTTGTCGGTCACCGAGGGCATCGACACTTTCGTGTTGGGTAGGTTCACGCCTTTTTTCGACTTCATCGGACCGCCGTAGACCACTTCGGTAACCACATCGGTGCCGTCGACGCCTACTACTTTTACTTCCAGTTTGCCATCGTCGAGCAGGATACGCTCGCCGGGCCGGACATCGCGGTACATGCCTTTATAGGGTGTGCTGACGCGATTGGCCGTACCGATCATTTCGTCGTTGGTGAACACCAATTGCTGACCGGCAATGAGCTGAACGCCATTTTTAGGGTCTTCAACGGCACCAATCCGAATTTTAGGGCCCTGCAAATCCTGGAGGACGCAGAGATTCATATTGTATTCGGCGTTGATTTCGCGAATGAGAGTCAGGCGTTGAAGGTGATCTTCGTGCGTACCGTGTGAAAAATTAAGCCGGAACACGTTGACACCCGCGTGGGCTAATGCCAGTAACTGTTCTTTGGTTTCAGAAGCAGGGCCAACGGTGGCAACAATCTTGGTTCTTTTGAACATGGGGTAACTGAAGAATAACTGAAGCAGGAGGTATCGGGTGCAAAAATAGGATAGTTTATGGTTTGTTGTCTGTGGTTTATGGTTGCGTTGCCATATAACGTACCTAAGTTCAGCAGCGCAACCACAAACCACAGACAACAAACTACAAACTTCTTTGTCGTTACAAATGATTCTGCTAATTTTGCGGACTCAATTCAGGAACAGGCATTTTAGTCACAAGTATACAATGAAAAGAACCTACCAACCGTCGAACCGCAAGCGTCGGAACAAACACGGATTCCGTGAGCGGATGTCAACGCCTAACGGGCAGAATGTAATTGCTCGTCGCCGGGCCAAAGGTCGCTGGAAACTGACCGTTTCTGACGAAAAGAAAGGCGTTCGGTTTAAACTGTAATGCCTGACCTTTACACGTCATTAAAAAAGCCGCTCTGATCATCAGTAGCGGCTTTTTTAATGCTAGCCTAGCTTGGGTAAGCCGTGATTAGCTATTGGCAGTGATCGAAGTTGCTGGTCAATTTCAGGAAAGCGAACGCTGCCTGATTGATAACCAAAGAGTCGTTGCTGTCGTCTTCTGCATATAACGTACCTGCGAATGACCCTATCAGGCCCGGGACAAAAGGGATGTCGGTAATCAGTTCGCGTACCGTTACCACGAACGGTGTGCGATCAGGCGAGTTGATGTACCGTTTGTTTGCTCCTGATGCTTGTTTCATGTTCAACGTCACATATGACTCAAAGTGGGCTTTCCAGGTGCCATTCAATGGGTATGCACCAGGTTCTGTGACATTCATGATCTGGATTGTAAGCGCATCCTGACTTCTAGTATCAGCCCGGCCTATCGAATCGCGCCAGGCATAGAAACGATAGAACGGTATGTGGTTAAGGGCGCTTGCTTGCATCTTAAACGTACTATAGCAAGGGTCAGTTGAATTTTGATAGGGTTTCCAGTCCCGACCATTGATTTGCATTGAGAATGAGTTGGCCGGTATGGGTATGGCTGTTGGGCTATCCCTATCCGTATGGCAACCCACTATGCCACTCAGTAGGGCAAGCAAGCAGTAACCGCTGATCAGAGTAACCTTCGGCATAGTCATTTACTTGTAGTTGAACTGATAAGTTACTATGGAATACAATGTAACAACTTGTCGTTCCATTCATTCAAAAATTGAGTTACCGGACCATCACGGGTGTTTTGCATTTCTATACAAGCTGACTGTTACCTATCAGTTAGAAAAGCTGCTCTGTTCCGTTGGACTTAGCCAACGGGCTGGAGTTACCGCTTCAAATACCAGTTGGCACCGATGCCCAGCAGTAGAAACCGATTAGACGGGTCAAGCTTCTTGTCGTTGAAAGCGCCTTGGACATTGGCGACACCCAACAGGGCTGACGCTTCGATGCTGAAGCGGTTGCTTACAAAATAGCTGATTCCCAGCCCTGCATTGGCCCGAATGGTTTGGCCAGCGCGCGTTTCTGAAGGCGTGTTCTGAGGTATGCGGTATAGCTGCACCGTGTTCCAGGTATAAGCGCCATCCAACTGCACAAACGGTTTGAACCGGCCTTCCAGAAAATAGCGCCGGGCCGTAAGCGACAGCCCAACCGAGGAACTAGCAGTCCGGGAAACGGCACCGACACCGGTGTAGTTGTAGCGAGCCTCGCCGGATTCGATCGGCACACCAATGCTGAGGAGCGTATTCTTTCGGATAAAGTAACCGGCCGATGGTATTACCCGCAGGCTGTTCATGTCATACGTTTCTGGTCTCAATACGCCGGATTCCGGTTTCCAGATACCGGCAGCCACGTTCGTGCCAATGGTGAATGTACCTTTCTCTGTCTGCGCGTAGGTACGTTGCACGGCGCACATAGCGAGTGCCAGGGTGAGGGTTGTGAGGTGTTTTTTCATTGTTGAGTTGGCCGTTGGCTGAACGTAGCCCTTGATAGCCTGATCGGCGTAGTAACGACCCACATTGACTCGTGAACGTTGTGAGATTGTCCAGTAAAATCGCTCAGCAAACACAGATTACGAATACCGGAACGTAATTGATTGACGTAGAAGAGGTTGCTGACCTGATATTCTTAGCTGAGGATTTAGCCATAACTGGTGGTAATGTTTCTGAACAAACTGCTGGAATAAATGTGATTCCAGCCAAGGACCAGCGTACGATCGCCCCATAGAGTCGAAGTCAGGTACGTTAAGCCAGTGCCAATATCGGGCGAATAGGAGGTGGGTCGTTTCGTTCTGTTAAATTTGCAGACTACCTATGCGCCACTTCTTTCCTAAATCGGAACACCTGACCAGTCAGAAGGTCATTGACCGGCTTTTCCACCGCGATAAGCCAGGTACAACTCCCGCTGAAAAACCGGCTGGCGAGGCACCGCTGACGTTTTACCATTATCCGTTTCGGGTGCTGTACTTTCGGCAAGGGCTTAGTAACCCCGCCGAAGCTGGGCAAGCTGTACCCGAAACGGAACAGGCTGAGCCGGGTATAGCCAGCCCCGCCGAGCTAGGTACGTTACCGCAGGTATTATTTAGCGTGCCAAAACGGGCGTTTAAGAAAGCCGTTGACCGAAATGCGGTACGTCGGCGGGTGAAGGAGGCGTATCGGTTGCACAAGCATCGGCTGGCGCAGGTGAGCGAAGAGAACGTTGACAAACAGCCCATTACCGGGCCGGTGGCGCAGATTGTGTTTCTCTATACCGCCAAGACAAAAATTTCGTTTGAAGAGATAGAAAAAGGCATGAAATTAGCCTTGAAAAGAGTTAAGAATTAAGAGTCAAGAAGTGAGAGTTGCTTCGCTAGAGTAGCGGACAGGGCTCAGCGAAGCAACTCTCACTTCTTGACTCTTAATTCTTAACTCTTAGTTCTCCTTTATGGCTCTTTATAAAAAACTGATACTTGGCACGTCGGCCCTGCTTGTTGCGGGGGGGATGACCGCCTTTACGCGCGATGATCGGTTTTTCGAGATCGCCCGGAACCTCGACATTTACGCCACGATGTTCAAAGAACTGAACATGTATTACGTGGATGAGGTGAACCCCAACCGCATGGTGAAAACGAGTATCGACGCCATGCTGAAGTCGCTTGATCCGTACACGAACTTCTACGCTGAAGACGACATCGAAGATTACATGACCATGACCACCGGCCGCTACAACGGCATCGGTGCTACGGTTGGTACTCGGCAGGACAAGAGCATTGTGATGATGCTCTATGAAGGAACCCCCGCCGAAAAATCGGGTCTACAGATTGGCGACGAAATTCTGAAGATCGACGGGGTAGACATCAAAACCCGCCGCGATGCCGATACGGGTAAACTGCTGCGGGGCCAAACCGGAACAGCGGTGAAGTTGACGGTGAAGCGTTTTGGGGTGAAAGAGCCGGTCGAGATTTCAGTGATGCGCGACGTGGTGAAAATGACCAACGTGCCGTATTACGGGATGCTCAATGACGAGGTTGGATACATTGATCTGAAAGATTTCATGGCCGCTGCCGGTCGTGAGGTACGTGCCGCCTATCAGGAACTGAAGGGAAAAGGCATGAAGAAACTCGTGCTCGACCTCCGCGAAAACCCCGGTGGACTGCTTGATCAATCTATTGATATCTCCAATATCTTCATTCCGCGTGGCTCTGAGGTGGTAACCACCAAAGGCAAGGTGACAGAGTGGAATAAAGCGTATGCCGCTCAATCGCCCGCGTTGGATACCGAAATGCCGGTGGTAGTACTAACCAACAACCATTCGGCCTCTGCTGCCGAAATTGTGTCGGGCGTGATTCAGGATTATGACCGGGGCGTACTGATCGGGCAGCGTAGCTACGGCAAAGGACTGGTGCAAACCACCCGCCCGCTCTCGTTCGGAACGCGGATGAAGATCACCACGGCCAAGTACTACATTCCGAGTGGCCGCTGTATTCAGGCGATCGACTACAGCCACCGCAACGCCGATGGTAGTGTGGGCAAAATCGCCGATTCGCTGCGCACAGCCTTCAAAACCAAAGCTGGCCGGACTGTATATGATGGCGGCGGCGTAACCCCCGATATTCAGACGGAAGCACCAGCCCCATCGCCGTTGGCCCTCAGCCTGACCAACAAAGGCCTGATCTTCGACTATGCCGTGAAATACAAACACGACCATCCGACGATCAAAGCCGCTCGCGAGTTCAAGCTAACGGACGCTGAATATCAGGAGTTTGTGAAATGGGCGTCAGATAAAGAATACGACTACACTACACAGGTAGAAAAAGACTTGGGGGTGCTGGAAGCATCGGCCAAGAAAGAAAAATATTTCGACCAGATTCAGAATCAGTTGAATGCGTTGAAGTCGAAGATGTCGCACAGTAAAGATGCCGACATGAAAACGTTCCAGACCGAAATTCGGGGCTTATTGGAACAGGAAATCGCCGGCCATTATTACCTGCAAAAAGGCATCAAAGAAGCCTCATTCAGTACCGACACCGATATCAAAACCGCCCTCGACCTGTTCAAAGACATGAGCAAGTACGAGCGGATTTTGAAAGGAAGTAAATAAAAGGAGGAAGGAGGAAAGGGAGAACGGAGGAAAGGGATTGCTGACGCCAACGTATCTGCTCTGGCGTCAGCAATCCCTTTCCTCCGTTCTCCCTTTCCTCCTTCCTCCCACTTTAAAATGATCCTCTCTCTCGATACCTCTACTACCGTTTGCTCCGTGGCCTTGCATCAACTGGATGGTACGCTGCTGGGCTGTTATGAACTGTTTACCGAACGCACGGCTTCGGCGCGGCTGACTATGCTTGTGCACGATGTGGTGACGCATACGGGCTACGCGCTTAGCGATGTGTCGGCGATTGCGGTGGCGAAAGGGCCGGGTTCGTACACGGGTTTGCGTATTGGCGTGTCTACTGCGAAAGGGCTTTGTATGGCCCTCGATAAGCCGCTGATCGGCATCAATACGCTGGCCGCCATGACTGAGCAAGTACGTTCGTTTTACCCGTCCGATACGTTATTCTGCCCCATGATCGATGCCCGTCGGATGGAGGTGTATTGCGCTATCTACGGGCAGGACGGGAGCGAGGTTCGGGCTACTTCGGCCACGGTGCTTGACGAAACATCTTTTGCTGACCTGCTGGAAACCAACCGGATGGTTTTCTTTGGTGATGGTTCTGCCAAAGCCCAACCAGTATTGACACATTCTAATGCCAGTTTTCCAGCCACTCAAGTACGTCCTTCAGCGCGCACCGTAGGTACGTTAGCCGTGCAGGCTTACGCCGCTGGAAATTTCGAGGACCTGGTTACGTTTGAGCCATACTACCTCAAAGAGTTCATGGCTACCACGCCGAAGGCGCTCAAGACCGTCAGCTAAAGCAGACGCACATGCTCAGTCGGGTATCTCCCGAAGGTGCCGGAAAATTTTGTGGTCGGCGTAGAACGTGCCGCCGGGGATGACAGAGGCGAGCAAGGCCAGCAGCGTTTTGCCCAGCGGCCATTTATACTCCGTTTGGGCCTGAATAACGATCAGGACATAGGCAACAAAAAGCAGTCCATGGATGGGGCCTACGATCTCAACAACTTCGGGGTGGCCACCAATACGTTTCAGGGGAACACCGACAAAGACAAGAATCAGGAACGAAACGCCTTCGGCAAAACCTACCTGACGAAGCCGAATTTTGGGTGAATTGAAGAAGTTCATAACTGCTGATACATTAAAAAGTACGAAGCCAGGGGCGAGTAGCTAATGGAGAAAACGGCCAGGGAATAGCCAGTAGAATAAGTAACAGGCCAATGGTGAAATAAGTCGCTGTTGTTTTGAATTGCTCTCGGGCATCAATCTGGCGTTTCGCCTTGCTCGATCCGATTGTTATGATGATGACAGCGGCGAGCATCAGACCAATGTGAATGAGGGCAAAAAAAGAAAATTGAGGCGACTCACCGAAGCCAGACCGATTTTGCCAGTAATACCGGATAATTGGACTGATGGTGTAAAGGTAAATGCCAATGAGCAACTGCGTATGCGCAATTGACGTGGCTACCACCCGAATTGTCTGATCGGCCGGGCGATAGAGGCGTGGGCGGAGTAAGCCGGAATAAGCGCTAGCCAGCGCCGCCAGTAGACTGCCCAATACGAGCCAACGCAGGTAGCTGTGAATCAAAAGTATGATGGAATAGACCATGTCGGGAGGTGACAGAATGTTGGCCGCAAATTTCAGAGAATTCGCCTTGTCACAGTTAAGCCATACCCGGCAAAGGTTGGGCAGAATCAATCATTTTTCTGAATTGGACCGGGCTTAGGCTAGCATACTTGCGGAATAACCGACCAAAACTCGATTGGTCCGTAAAGCCAAGTTCGGCGGCGATCTGTCCAACCGTCAATGTAGATTGGAAGAGTAAGACTTTGGCTTCCAGTACGCGTCGCTTATCAATCCAAACAGAGGGTGATTGACCGGTTCTGGCCTTAACCACTTTGTTGAGGTGGTTAGGACTGACGTGTAATAAGTTGGCGTAGTTGGTAACCTGATTCTTGTGCCGGCTATGTTCATCGAGCAGCGTTAGAAAACCCTGAACAAGCCGGTCGCCCGCGTCTGTTTTGATCGACATTTTTCCGGCATAGGCCCGGTTGATCTCGCTCAGCACCGCCAGCAGGTAAGGCCTGATTATGTCTGTTCGACTAGCTCCCGATTCGGTATACTCAACCACTAACCGATTGAGCAGATTGGCAAGGAAACTGGTTTGCTGGGTTGATAGCTCCGTTAGTGGATTATTGGTCAGTTTCAGAAACTCGAAACTGGAGTCCTGAATGGTGCTGATCAGTAACTCATTACTGAAGAAACACATGTATCCAGTTGTAGTTTCCTGAATTGAGTTGATAGAAAAGATTTGTTGGGCCGGAACAACCACTACCTGCTGGCTGGTAACTGTGCAGGACTGGTGCCCGACTGTCAGGCCAACCTGACCACCTGTAACTAGAAACAGTGCGTGATTGCCGGTACGTCCCGGTGGCACGGGGAGCTTGATAACGGGCCGGGCAAACTCAAAAGGGGCAATAATGAACTGGTTGAAGTTGGGCCGAAATCGTTGTTCCCAGGCTTCATCTTTCACCAGAAACCGTTCCCGAGCCATATCGGGACTAATGGAAGGGAAACTGTCTTCACTATTCATAACGTACCTGGGAAAAGATGTTGGATTTGGGACCGTTCCCAAATCCAACATCCGTCTACTCATTCCAAGCGTTCTGCCCGTTCAACGGCATACAGGCAATAAATGGTCCCGGAACAGGGTCATAGGCCAAAATCTCTTTACCCACTTTTTCACTGGTGTAATAACCCAATAGCGTCAGGCTTTTCAGGCGGCGGAAGAACGCGGGTGGGCCAGCCGGTTTCAGGGTAATGCCCCAAAGTGAAGGAGGAAACGGGGCCGCTTCTTTGTCTAACGTCAGGAGCAGTGCCTCACGTTGGGCTGGGGTACAATCGATGAATGAGTTGCCGGTTTCTTTCTCGCAACGTTCGTCCAGTGAAGCCAGTCCGGCCAGGAAGTCTTTCTGATCGGCTTCACTCAGCAACTCCTTCAGCATCTTATCGACGAACTGCGGTACACCCAGGTCTTTGGCACCCGGTGTGCTGGTTTTCGGCAAAATCGTTTCCGTAATTTCGGCGATTGTCGCGGCCTGATTGTTGGTCAGGAAAACGGGCTTCCAGTCAAGGTGTGCCTCTTTGGAACAGGCGATGAACGTTTCGGTCAGCGCCGCTGCGGTGACGGTATAGCCCATGAAGAGGGCCGAGGTTTTAAGGGCGTTGCGGCGGTTCATAGGGCTATTTTGTTCTGAGGTTTGGTAGCGAAATCAACGGCACGGGCTGTCAGCGCCATATATGTAATCGAAGGATTCACGCAGGATGATGAGGTCATGCAGGCACCATCGGTCACAAACACATTGGGCACGCTGTGAATCTGGTTATTACCGTTCAGTACTGATGTTTTTGGATCGCGACCCATGCGCGCCGTACCCATTTCATGTACGCCCACGCCAATACCGCCCGAGTAATCGAACGTAGTAATGTTTTTCATGCCGGCCACTTCCAGCATCTCGGCGGCATCGGCCATGATCTGCTTTCGCATGTTCAGTTCGTTCTGCTTGAACTCGGCATCGAAGACCAGAATCGGCAGGCCCCACTGATCTTTCTTGTCGGGGTGAAGCGTCACTTTGTTGTCGTGGTATGGCAATACTTCGCCAAATCCCATCAGGCCCATACCCCAGCCGCCCGGTTTAAACAGCGATTCTTTAAAGGCAGCGCCAACGCCTGGCTCATTCACCCCTGCGCCCCAGTTGCCACGCCCAGCACCCGCTCCCTGATAATCATAGCCACGCAGGAAGTTCGGGTTCTTCGATTTCTCGTCGAGGTTAACGTACCTGGGAATAAACAGGCCTGCCGGCTTCCGGCCTTTGTAGTACTGATCCTCGAAACCATCATACGAGCCCATCGCCCCCACATGATAATGGTGATCCATGATGTTGTGACCCAGTTCGCCGCTGTCGTTACCCAGCCCGTTCGGGAATCGGGTTGAGGTTGAGTTCAGCAAAATCTGCGTGGTAGCCATTGAGGAGGCACAGCAGAAAATCAGACTGGCGTAGAACTCGGTCATCTGCTTCGTTTCCGAATCAACGACACGTACCCCGGTGGCCCGCCCCGTTTTTTCGTCATAAATCAGCGAATGCGCCACTGAATTGGGGCGAACTGCCAGGTTGTTAGTCCGGTTGGCGGCGGGCAGGGTAGCGGCATTGCTGCTGAAATAAGCGCCGTACGGACAGCCACGTGAACAACGGTTTCGATTCTGACATTGGCCACGGCCTAGCTCCAGATGCCAGGGTTGCGGCTCGGTCAGGTGGGCAACGCGGCCGCAGGTAACGGGGCGGTTGCCGTACTTCTTCATCACCTCCTGCTTGAAATGCTTTTCCAGGCAATTCAAATCCATTGGCGGCAGAAACTCACCGTCGGGCAGGTGATCGAGACCCAGCTTTTCGCCGCTGATGCCAACGAATTTCTCGACGTAGCTATACCAGGGCGCAATGTCATTGTAGCGGATGGGCCAGTCAACGGCGATACCTTCGCGGGCGTTGGCCGTAAAATCAAGGTCGCTCCATCGGTAGCAGTGTTTGCCCCAGGTCAGCGATCGTCCGCCAACGTGGTTACCCCGAATCCAGTCGAAGCGTTTGGTTTCTTCGTACGGATCGTTGAGGTCATTCGTGAAGAAATGTTTGGTGCTCTCACCGACGAAGCCGCTTCGGGTCTGAATGTGGTACTTCTGCTGGTCTTCGTAGTTTAGTCCGCCGCGGTGTTCCATGTCCCAATGGTCCTGGTTCATGGTGGGATAGTCTTCTACGTGGTTGACCATACGGCCTTTTTCAAGGACCAGCGTTTTCAGGCCTTTTTCACAAAGCTCTTTTGCCGCCCAGCCACCACTCATGCCCGATCCGATCACGATGGCGTCATAACGGTGCGATTTGTTTACGGTAGTATTTAGGTTTGCCATCAGGTTAAGTTGGGATTTAGGTAAATATAGAACCTACTACGGAATCTACTCGCCGCTTTCCCATTCGCCCCAAAATCGTGCTGTTTGGCCCACCAACTTGCTTGCAGATACGATTGAGGAATACTTTTGACTCAATCAAACAAAACGCACATATCGCTATGAAAACGTTAGTATTCGCCGCCTCGTTACTTGCCTCGGTTTGCACAGCCGCCACCGTTCAGGCTCAGACCAAGACGTATAAATTGACGCTCAACGTGAGTAATCTGCTCGAGCGAAAGGGGACAATTCGCGTGGGTCTGGTTACCAAAGAAGAGAACTTCATGGGTAAGGCGGACATCGACACAACGGTTGCGATTCCCGCAGAAGGCCCATTAGTTATCACGTTTCCAAACCTGGCCTCAGGTACGTATGCCGTCCGCCTGCATCAGGATTTGAATGACAACAAGCAGATGGACATGGAAGGTGGTCGCCCAGCCGAGCCGTTCGGCTTCTCGAAAATAACTATGCTCATGGGCCCGCCTTCCTTTGAAGACGCGTCGTTTACCCTCGACAAAGACACGGATATGAAAATCGTGCTGATGAGTATGTGAAAAAACGGGTTTGTGGTTCGTAGTCTGTAGTTTGTCGTTGCGCTGCTAAATCAACTGAGTGGTCATTTAGCAGCGCAACGACAAACCACAGACTACGAACCACAAACCACAAACCCGACTCTTGAACTTTGAACACTGATCCTCTCGTTCTCCAACCATGGAAACGGACGTTATTGTAAACCGGGTGGCCAACAGCGGCCTGGTTACGCTTGATCTTGAAGAGTATTACAACCACGGCGAGCGGGTTGTCTACGATTTGAAAGACAACCTGTTTATGGGCATGATCCTGAAGGAAAAAGACTTCCGGGCGTTCCTGAAAGAACATGACTGGAGCCAGTATACCGGTAAGAACGTAGCGATCACCTGTACCGAAGACGCCATTATTCCAACCTGGGCGTTCATGCTTCTGACGCTGAACCTGCAACCTTATGCTAATACGGTTGTATACGGTACACTCGACGACCTGAATGAAAAGCTTTATTTCGACGCCATCAAGACCATAGAGCCGGAAGCGTATCGGGGTGCTAAAGTAGTAGTGAAGGGATGTAGCAAGGTTCCGGTACCAACGGCTGCCTATGTGGAGCTGACTCGTGTGCTTACCCCCGTCGTGCAAAGCCTGCTTTTTGGTGAGCCTTGTAGCACGGTGCCTCTTTTTAAAAGAAAGAATTAAGAATGCAGAATTAAGAATGGCTCTGCCGATGAACCCCAGTTGGTGCATTGGCAGAGCCATTCTTAATTCTGCATTCTTAATTACCCTATAGCTCCCAGAAAGTAGGGTTAGCGTTGCGGCGAACGTGGGTACGCATCTCGAGCCAGAAGGCGGCGATCAGATACAGGATGACGGGTGACCCGAGGGTTAGGCAGGAGGTATAAATAAAGTACAGCCGGATACTGCTAGCCGAAATGTTCATTCGTTCACCAAGCCGGGCGCAAACGCCAAAAGCTTGTTGCTCAACGAAGTATTTCATTTTGTTAAGACTCTGATCCATGTGCTTGTTGTCCTGAAGGAGAGTAAAAATAACGTTAATATGTGAGCTTTGTTCGACCGTTTACAACCATTTGTAAAAAAAAAGCCAGGGAACACACAATTTTGATTGCCGAATTTACCATTCTTCTGAAACTTATTCCTTTACTTTGCGCTTCATGCATGTGAGTAACCTGCAACGGGTTGTTCACATATTCAATTTATACCAAATTTATGCAAACAGGTGTGGTTAAGTTTTTCAACGAGAGCAAAGGCTTCGGCTTTATCGTTGATGACGCCAATGGTCGTGAAATTTTCGTTCATATTACCGGCTTGAACGGTGTGACGATTCGTGAGAATGACCGGGTTCAATTTGAAGTAGTTGATGGCAAGAAAGGCCTCAACGCCGTTAAGGTCAGCAAGATCTAATTCGTCAGACCGTTGGTCAGATAGAAAAAACAAAATGCCCCGGCTGAAAAGTCGGGGCATTTTGTTTTTAAAGTTTGTAGTTTGTCGTGTGTTGTTTGTGGTTGCGTTGCTTGTCAACAGACAGGTCAATCAGCAGCGCAACCACAAACAACACACGACAAACCACAAACTAGTTATGCCCCGCCCAGCCATGCACATCAGCGATGCTCGGCATGGGTACGTCGGTCATTTTTAGCTTCTTGCGAACGCCGCCCAGATCGTTGAACAGTTTGTTCGGGCTTGCGGCGTGTAATTGAGCGATTGTCAGATAGCCTAACTTCTGAAGCGCTGGAATCCACGCTTCGGGCACGCCCGCCGCCACGAAATCAGCCTCTGTCGATAACTCTTCCTTCTTTTCAGGGCGCATCTGCGGGAAGAACAACACTTCCTGAATGCTTGGCTGATTGGTCATGATCATTGCCAGCCGGTCAATGCCCAGGCCAACACCCGCCGTAGGTGGCATGCCGTATTCCAGGGCGCGCAGGAAATCTTCATCCATTACCATCGCCTCGTCGTCGCCGCGTTTGGCCAGCTCAAGCTGCTCTTCAAAGCGGGCCCGCTGATCAATTGGGTCGTTTAGCTCCGAATAGGCGTTGGCAATTTCTTTGCCGTTACAGATCGCTTCGAATCGCTCGACCAAACCGGCTTTGCTACGGTGCTTCTTCGTCAGCGGCGACATTTCGACGGGGTAATCGGTAATAAACGTCGGCTGAATCAGGTTCGGCTCGCAGGCTTCGCCAAACAGTTCGTCGATCAACTTCGACTTGCCCATCGACTGATCGGTTTTGATGCCCCGGCTTTCGGCGGTCGCGCGCAGCGCATCTTCCTCCATTTCCGACACATCAACGCCTGTATACTCCTGAATAGCCTCGAACATGGTCAGGCGTTTCCAGGGGCGTTTGAAATCGATGATGTTTTCACCGACCGTCACCTTCGTGGTACCGGCCACGTCGATGGCTACCTTTTCCACCATTTCTTCAATGGTGTCCATCATCCAGTTGTAGTCTTTATAGGCGACGTAAAATTCAACCTGCGTGAACTCGGGGTTGTGCGTTCGGTCCATGCCTTCGTTGCGGAAGTCTTTCGCAAACTCGAATACGCCGTCGTAACCACCCACGATCAGCCGTTTCAGATACAGCTCATTGGCAATCCGCAGGTACAGCGTCATGTCGAGCGTGTTATGGTGCGTCTGGAAAGGACGCGCCGTAGCACCGCCGTGAATGGGCTGAAGAATAGGCGTTTCCACCTCCAGATAGCCTTTCCCGCTCAGATACTGTCGGATAGAGTTAACCAGCTTGCTGCGTTTGATAAACACCTCACGTACCTGCGGATTCACGATCAGATCGACGTACCGCTGCCGGTAACGGAGTTCTGGGTCGGTGAAGGCGTCGTAGATTTCCTTCTCGCCGGTTTGCTCGTTCACCACTTCTTTCACCACCGGCAACGGCCGCAGTGATTTGGTCAGCAGTTTAAACGATCGCACGTAGAGCGACAATTCACCGGTCATGGTGGTGAAGATGTTACCTTCTACACCGATGATATCGCCGATGTCAAGCAGTTTCTTGAAAACCGTGTTGTACATCGTTTTGTCCTCGCCGGGGCAAATGTCGTCGCGCTTGAAATAAAGCTGAATCCGACCGGTGCTGTCCTGCATTTCGGCGAAAGAGGCTGCACCCGATATACGGAAGCCCATCATGCGGCCGGCCAAACGTACCTGACCGTAGGTGGCATCGCCGGCAAAATCGAGGTGTGATTCGTAACCTCCCTGCGTGTCCTGACCTGCCTTATCGGCAAAGGCGTCGCGGAGGTTGGTGATGGTGTGGGTAACGTCGAATAACTCGGCAGGGTAGGGGTCAATGCCCATCCGCATCAGTTCTTCGCGCTTCTGTCGTCTATTTACTTCTTGTTCACTTAACATCTGAACGGGGATTCGCTGGATTTAACCGATTTACGTGGCCTGAATGGTCAGGCAAATCGAGGGGCAAAAGTACGGCAGAAATAGCTATGTGCCGACTAAATCACCAGGTTGATTGTTTGGCCTGTCTGCAAGCCATTCATCCCGAGTTGCTGGTTTCGAGGCTCATTCGGTCGTTGCTTCACGTACTTAACTAACATCCCAATGACCTGGACTACTACCCAGCAGGAAACCCTGCTCACCCTGATTCGTTCACGAGGCGAACAAGTGGTGCTCACCCAACAACTAAATCACGTCAACGGCCAGCTACAGCAGCAACAGGCTCATCAGGCCGATCTGTATGCCCAATGGAACGCCGAACAGGTCGACGTTGACCGGTTAGGCCGACTTAGTTGGGCAACGATCTATTACGATCTGCTGAATCGGCGGGAAGAACAGCTAACCAAAGAGCAAGCCGAAGCCCGGTCGGCCCGGATAGCCTATGATGCCGTCACGGCGCAGGTCGATACGCTGATAAGTCGAGTTGCGTCGCTGAAAAATCAACTGGTGGCCTATGCTGATGTAGAGACACGTTATGAGGCCCTGCTTCGGGAAAAAACGGAGTCAGTAAAGGCGAAGCCGGGCAACATGTATGAAGTGTATGCGACAGCGCTTCAAACCGCTGAACAGCAGATTCGGGAAATTCACGAAGCGCAGCAGGCCAGTCAGGAAGCAGCCCATGAGGTGAACCAGCTTGCAGCCTTGCTCGACAGCGCCATCAGCCTTGGCAACTGGGATATGTTTGCCGGGTCAACGCTGATCTCAATGGCCAAGTACAGCAAACTCGACGACGTGCGCGACCAATCCTACCGGGTCAACCAGAGTCTGCAACGCTTTAATCTCGAATTGGCTGATCTGCACATGCAGCTACGAGCCGACCTGCAACTCGATGGCTTTACCCGTTTCGCGGATATTTTCTTCGATAACATCTTCACTGACTATTCCGTACAACAGCGCATCAACAAGGCGCATCATCAATCCAGGATGCTGGCCGATCGAATTATCTACGCCCAGCGCCAACTCGATCAGCAACTGAATAATGCGCTACTCGAACGCGACAAGCGCACGGCCGAACTACGAACGTACCTGGAACAGGCTTGATCCTACCAGATTAGCGGGTGACCGTTTACATGATAAACGAACCATTGGTCTGAAAAACAGACTTCATTCAAAATTAGTATGATATCATTGTGCTATTGAAACACTATTACTATCTAAACTAATGACTGAGAAGAACCTTACCTCTATTTCGGGCTACCTAGCCCTTCTGATTGGCTTGCTTGGCTTCATTGCGGGCCCTGTTCTCTTTATATCCGGTGTTGTTACGTCCAGTTTGTGGCTGGGTATTCTTGGCGGAATTCTGTTCTTCGCCGGGTTGATAACCCTGACGGGTTTATCGGTTGTAAACCCCAACGAAGCCGTTGTGACCACTTTTTTTGGTGATTACACGGGCACCATGAAACAGAATGGCCTGCGATGGGTCAATCCATTTTACAGCAAAAAGAAGATCAGCCTGCGCGCCCGTAACCTGAACGGCCAAACGCTGAAGGTGAACGATAAGATGGGTAACCCGATCGACATTGCCGCTGTGGTGGTGTGGCAAGTGGCCGATACAGCCAAAGCGCTCTTTTCGGTGGACGATTACACGCTCTTTGTTCAGATTCAGTCTGAAGCGGCGGTGCGTCATTTGGCCAATTCACATACGTACGACAACGCTGATGATGGTGAAGTAACCCTACGTGACAATACTGGCCACATCAACGATGTGCTGGAAGTTGAGCTGAACGAGCGACTGTCGAGAGCGGGTGTGACGATCATCGAAGCCCGGATTAGTCACCTGGCCTATTCGCCCGAAATTGCCGGAGCGATGTTACAACGGCAACAGGCATCGGCCGTGGTAGCGGCCCGTCGTCAGATTGTCGACGGGGCTGTGGGTATGGTTGAAATGGCACTGGAGCGGTTGGCGGAGAAGAACGTAGTCCACCTCGACGAAGAGCGCAAAGCCGCTATGGTGAGCAACCTGCTGGTCGTTCTCTGTGGCGAAAAAAGCGTCAGCCCAGTCGTTAACGCCGGGTCGATTTACTGATCTTTAAAGTTCAAGGTTCAATGTCTAACGTTTAATGTTGCTCTGCTAATAAGCGGAGCGACTTTAAACGTTAGACATTGAACCTTGAACCTCCTTCCATGTCTGAAAAGAAAGGATTTTTACTGCGGCTCAATCCTGAAATGCTGGTTGAGTTGGAGCGTTGGGCGCAAGACGAGTTTCGGAGCGTGAATGGGCAAATCGAGTATCTGCTCAGCGATGCATTGAAAAAACGGCGACGTACCCGTAAAAGTGCCGACGCCGGAGCCGGAGACGCTGAAGCAGACCGAAAAACAGATGAGTAATCTACTCACCTGTAACTGAGGTAGCCGTTGCTTTGGTGGCGACGTCAAGAAAATTGAACTGGCTAATCATAATCAGCCGCGCAACAGTGGTCGACGGGTCCATGGCCTGCCCTTTCAGATAATTAGCCAATCTGGTTTGATGCGCCGCCATTTTTGGCCACAAATGCTGGTCAAATGACGTCAGGTCAAAAACCCGGCCTTCAGAATCAATGACCAGATAGTCGAAGTTATCGGGGTCTTTCAACAGGTCGTTATCGTTGTTGAATACAGACGGACGAATAATCTTTATAAATTGACGTACAGGCCGAAGACGTCGGTAAACAGTTAGTGAACCGGTCGTTAGTTCTTCCAGAAAAGCAGGCCGGCTTCTTTTTGTGGCAACCGGCAGATCAAGCGCGTTGAACTTACGCAGCAGTTGAAGGGAATTATCGAAAAACACGAACGAATCGGCTTGTCCGGCAGAGTAGACTTTCGTCAGTCCGTTGGGTAATTGCACCTGAATCATGTCGGCTTTCCAATTGTAACTTAGTTTCCCTTCCAACTTGCGGCCATCGGGCAGTATAACATATCCCACATGCCAGGATTTGGCCCCGGCAATTGCATCACTGCTTCCTGCTACCAGCAAAAGCATGGCTACTAACACATTCTTCATAACGTTGGTCTGCACCCGGTTGAACGGGCTCGAAACTGTCTTTCAGACAGGATCAGGCTGGGTACGTGCCACCGTGGCTAGAAAATCATGCCAACGAAGCGTGCAATATGTGAGATAAGCATTTGGCTTATCAAGTGGCCTAGTGTGGGCAAAATGCCATTTATACTAATTTTACTTATATAAGAATGGTATACAGAAAATTTGGTTATACGGGCTATTGGTGAAACATTCAATGGCTTACAGCCTGGTAAACAATGACAGACCATTTGCTCAAAAAACACCGCTTTGATATACCAGTGGCAGCTCACCAGCCTGATTATCTGGCTGATGAGGAAAAGGAGCCACAGAGCAACGTACCCAACTGAGGTTATTTGTCGGCGCGTGCGTAGTCGCCAATCAGCCTGATTCCGTCGAGGGTCAACGAGGGCACTACGTCCACAAACTCGGTATGAAGCGAAGGAATCGCTTTCGATAGTCCTCCCGTGGCTACTGCCAGGCAACTTCCCCCTAGTTCCGATCGGATACGGTGAATCAGGCTGCGAACCAGGCCTTCGTAGCCCATAACAACACCTGCCTGAATGGCGTGAACCGTATTTAATCCCAGTGCCGATGTGGGTAGTTCAATGGGTACTTCGGGCAATTGGGCCGTATTGGCAAACAACGCCCGAATAGCCGTTTTTAGCCCTGGCGCAATAGCTACACCCATAATCTGACCGTCGTTACCAACTGTTGTAAACGTTAGCGCCGTGCCAAAATCAACGATAACGCAAGCCTTTTTATACCGGGTGTGGGCGGCAACGGCATTCGCTACCAGATCAGTGCCAATCTCTTGTGGGCTAAGTACGGTAACAGGCAATTGGTCATACACCGATGCATTGACTACCAACGGGTCAATGGCAAATAAATCGCTTACGGCCTCGCGCACATTGGCTGTTAGGGCAGGCACCACGCTGCTGATGGTAGCCTGAGTGATCTGACTGAGGGTCAAATCGGCTTCGAGTAACCATAGTCGAAGTTTACGTTGGTAAAAAGCAGCTGGCTGCATGGGTGAACTGGGAGTTCGCCAGATATGCAGCCAGGAATCGGCATCGTACAGGCCAAACACTACATCGGAGTTGCCAATATCAAGGGTTAGGGTCATGGGAAAGGAGGCCTTTGTCTTTAGTATCTTCGGTCTTCTTGTCCTCTGTTGCGTTGCTTAGGTACGTATCGTTCTCATTAGCAGCGCAACAGAGGACAGAAGACGGAGGACACTAAAGGCAAAGGACAGTTTTATTGCTGATGAAATTGCGCGCCGATGAAGTTTAGCGCGTCGGGAAGACCGGTCCGCCAGTAGGTCCAGGTGTGGGCTCCGTTGCGAACGCGGTACTCGTGTGGAATCTTACGGCCTACGAGGGCTATGTGGAGTTGAGCGTTGGCAGCGGTCAGAAAATCATCGTCACCGCAGTCGAGGTACCAGCGCACTTTTTTTAAATCGCCCTCCGGTGCTGAGGTTGCCAGGGTCAGCGGACTGTTGCGTTTGTAGTGGGCCGTCAGGCGTTCCTCGCCTTTCACGGGGCCGCTAAACAGGAAGCTAAACGTCTTGTCGTATTGCTCGTCGGGCATGGTCTTCATGGTTTCGTCGGTAAATACGGCGGCACTCAGCGCGGCACAAGAGCCAAACAGATCAGGGTGGTGCATTGCCAGTAAAAGCGATCCATGCCCACCCATTGATAAGCCCGAAATGCCCCTGAATTCGCGCTTGGTGCGGGTGCGGTACATCGAGTCGATATGGGGAATGAGCTCCGAGACGAACATGTCTTCGTAGCGGGTTTTGTTCAGATAATCATTCATATACCAGGTTACGCCCCCATCGGGCATGACCACGATCATGGGCGGCAACGTACCTGACTTTATTCCCTCATCAATGATTCGATCGGCTTCGCCAAACTGTGTCCAGCCCGTTTCATCGTCGGTGTAGCCGTGCAGTAAATACACAACCGGGTAACGGCGATTCGATACGTAGTAGTCTGGTGGTAAATAGATTGAGTAGCGTACGCCCCGGTTCAGCAACGAGCTGTTCATGGTGATGCCTTCGAGCAAATGCGCCTGTGGAGCCATCATGACTGGCAGGGGCGAATTGGTGGTCGGTATCGGCTGACTATTCGTATTCAGTCGACGGCGGCTTTGTGCTGATACTGTGTTAGTAAACAGACAAACGAGGGCCAGAATGCATAGGCAAAAGGGGTAGGATTTCATAAGCTATGAATTGAGCAACGGGGCCGTAAGCTATCTCATTGCGAGCGAAAATTAACGTAGAGTTGGTAAAGTTCTATCAAAACAACTTTTTGAGTTTAGCCGCTCTGAAAATAGCCCCGAAAAAAGTGGCAACATTTTTGCACATTTTAGAAGAGTTAACCGTCTCAAGATTAAGGAACTCCTCTTCAATATGGTTTGCATATGAAAATACACGTACCTCTTTCTACACGTGCCCTGCCGATTGGCATACTCTTTCGGAATGGCTGGATTGTCATACTAGCTGTCACTTTGTTACAGTCCTGCCGCCTCAATGACGATCAGTCGGGGGTAGATCCAAAATCCAATGATGCCGAATCATACAGCAATGAAGTTGCACTCAAATGGAGCGATTTGCATTTAAGGCTGGTGCGTAATAGTCCTGGCCAGACGCCGCCTGTTGCTTCCCGAACGTTTAGCTACGCGGGCCTGGCTATGTATGAATCAATTGTGGCCGGAATGCCTGAAAATCAGTCGATGGCCGGGCAACTTCAGGGGCTGACCACGTTGCCCGCCGTGCAGCCGGGGCAGGTTTATAACTGGGCATTGAGTGCCAATGCAGCCGAAGCCGAGATACTGCGCAACTTATTTGCCAACACGAGCGACGCCTATAAACTGAAGATTGATTCGCTGGAAACAGCTCTTTTCAATCAGTTTAAAAGTGCTGATGCTACTACTAGTGAGCGGTCTGCAGCTTACGGAAAAAACATAGCCACTGCTATCTTCGATTGGTCGAAAACAGATGGCGGTCACGAAGGCTACAGCCGAAATTTTCCGAGTGATTATGTGGTGCCTACAGGACCGGGTGCATGGCGCCCCACAGAGAACGGACGCACCATTCCAATGCAACCTTATTGGGGCAAAAATCGTACCATGCTGGCTGCTACGGCTGCTATGTCACTGCCTGTTGCCATACCATATTCGACTCAGGTAACCTCTCAGTATTTTGCGCAATATCTGGAAGTATACGCCAAAAATATCAGCCTGACGCAGGAGGAAAAAGAGATTTCAATTTGGTGGGCCGACGATCCAAGCGAAACCTTTACGCCCCCCGGTCACTCATACAATCTGGCCCGTATTGCCGTACAGGCCGACAAATCTAATCTGGCTAAAGCTGCCGAAACGTTCGCCCGTGTAGGTGTGGCCGTGACCGATGCCTTCATTGCCTGCTGGAAATGCAAATTTGCCATTAACAACGAGCGTCCTTATACGTTTGTGCGCCGGGCTATTGACCCAAACTGGATACCATTTTGGCCTTCGCCTCCATTTCCTGGTTTTGCGTCAGGGCACTCTACCCAATCGGCTGCCACAGCTATTGTACTTACCGACCTGTATGGATCGTCATTCAATTTTACCGATAACTCGCACGTTGGGCGGGTACGTGACACGAAACGGAATGTAGACTTTAAAGCGCGTACGTTCCGTTCGTTTTGGGAAGCGGCCGAAGAGTCGGGCTATTCGCGAATTCTGGGCGGTATCCACACCCGGCAAGACAACGAAGTTGGTCTGCGGGAGGGACGTACTATTGGCCAAAATATCAATGCACTCCGCTGGAAACGAGTGCAATAAGTCCTGAACGTACCTGACATAGAAACGGCTCGCCAGATTCACTGGCGAGCCGTTTCTATGTCAGGTACGTTACTTGGTAACTACAAACGAGTCGGTAGTACAAACGGTGCCTGAATCGGTTGTGAGGCAAATGGTACCACTCACAGCATCATTGGGAACAGTGGCCACCAACGTATTACCTACAAGTCGGAAGCGGGCAGGGGTCGATAAGCCGCCCCCAAACCTGACTTCGACCACATCATTCAGGTTTTGGCCGGTGAAGGTGACGTCGGTGCCTACTTTGCCGGTTTTAGGCGTAAAATTAACGCCCGCTACAACGCGTTGCACATCAAACACAGTGGCGGTGCAGGCAAGGCCCGCCGGATTGGTGAAGCAGATGGTACCGTCAACTGCATTGGCTGGTACGATCACTTTCATTTCTCCATTTCCCAGGCGTTGAAAAGAAGCAGCCAGTGAGGCGCCGCCGCCAAATCGAACATCAGTAACGTCTTCCAGAAAGTGCCCGGTAACGGTTAGTTCGTCGCCAACACGGCCTTTTGTGGGGGTAAACACCACGCCCGATACGGGCCGGATGGGCGTAAACAGATTGGAAGTGAAAGCGGTAGGAGAGTCGGTCGTGAGCCTGAATTGGCCGGGTTGCGCGTCGTCGGGAACACGAATCCATATCTCGGTATCGTCGTTGCGACCATCATTGGATGCAGGATTAACAGCCCCTGTAAATTGAACAACCGCGTCGCGTAGCCAATTGCCTTTGATAACCATCCGACCACCAGCGGGCAATCGGAGGGGGTAATCGGTCACAACGGGGGCCTGTACTACGGTAAGCGAGCGCACCGAGGTGGTGGTACCTGCCCGGTTGGTAGCCGTTATAGGCCCGGTTGTGGCATCGGCAGGAACAAAAAACTGAAAACCAGTGCCTTCCGTACGCGCATTGATAGTAAGTAGTTTTCCGTTCAGCGTAATCTGCTGAATCCGGTGTAGGTTTTGTCCCGTTACCGAAACGAGCTTATTGATACCGCGTCGTAGAGGGGTAAATACGAGGTTGGCGGGCGGCAGGATATATAAAAATGGTTGCGCGGCGCTGACTGCGCCACCGGCACCATTTAGGCTAATGACTACATTGCCCGACTGACTGCGGGCTGGCACGGTAGCTTCAATCTGAGTGGAGCTTAGGATGCGAAAGGGTGCTGCAGTCCCTCCAAACGATACGCTGGTAATGTCGCCTAGATTAAGCCCCGTCAGCAATACCTTATCACCAGTAATACCCTCCATTGGGTCCGGATTAGTTGTCAGCACAGGAGCGCCCGCTATGTAAATACTGTCGGCGCTGAGGCCAATAAGCTGCTCAAAAACGGTCACGCTGATGCGTCCGCTCGTAGCATCGGCGGGAACAATAGCCCTTATTTCGGTATCGGTGATTCGGACGGTTGCGGGGTCTGGCGCGGCGCGGTTAATCAGCAAAACGCCATCGGTCAGGTAACGTCCCTGCACCACAATTTCCTGGCCGGCACGTACGCGTTTGGGTGAGAAACCGGTGATTTCGGGTGTGCCAGCTATCAGGTAGGGTATCGCAATGGGCCCTCCTTCCGTAAGCAGGGTCATTCTTGCCAATCCACGGGGTTGCTGTGGCGAAATGGTCACAAGCACTACGTTGGGCGATACAACCGTAAAAGAAGCCGCGCTTGTGGTATCGAAGCGAACGCTTTGCAGTCGGTCTAGATTATTGCCGCTGATACGAATGGTAGCGCCCGGAGCGGCATTGGTTGGTAAAACGGCATTTGTTTGGTCAAACGTAGGTTCGGGCTGAATAACGGTGAAGTTAACGGGTGGCGTTACGCCTTCGCTGTTGGCTACCTGAATCTGCGTGGGCCCGGTAGCCATGCGGGGAACCTCAACCACCAGCGTACCGTCTGACCGTGACCTGACGGTAGCCTGAACCGCCGTTTCGGCCCGCCCGAAAGTAACAATTGGGTTACTGCCAAACTGAGCCCCTTTTAACTCTACCGGCCGGCCAATGTCAAAGCGGTTGGGGCTTACATTCCATAGTTCTGGCGGAAACTGCTCGACTTTACATCCGTAGGCCATCAACAGCATTCCCACTCCAGCAACCAGCTGCCACCAGCCGTTTCTACGTATACCGTCTCTCATCTACGCCCTATCTATCGTATACACAAAACTAATAGCAAATGCACAATGCGTCATTAATAATGCATAATGGCTTTGCCGCGCCACATTTCTGTGATCAGCAAAGCCATTATCAGTAGTCGACGTTTACTCAAAAATTCCCCGCTCCCAGGTTACGGAATGCCCAGGGAATACCCGCCAGAATGAGGATGAGGCCAACACCATAGAAAATGCCAACCAATCGATGTTTTTGGGTATCGCCGCTAGCCCGTTTCGAGCGTGAATAACCAACCGTTATGGCTATAATGGCTAGCAGCATGATGGTAATGTGTTCAACGGTATAGAATCGAACAACCTTATTGCTCATTCCTGCAAAATCAACCTTTGGGCTGATGAAGTACAGAATCAGGCCAAGCACCAGTTGGATATGAACCGATATGAGCGTGAACAGATACAGTTTACGGTTTCCGTCCGTAAAAGCCTTATTACCCATCCAACGGCTAACAGATACAAAAACGGCCGCCAGTAAAAGCACCAGCGCAACCCAGCGAAGGCCCGAATGGGCATGAACTAATCCAGTATACATAGTGTAGGTTTATCAAAATTAATGTTGGTGCAAAGAAACGGACAAACCGCTGATTCATGCCTCAACGTACCCAGGATTCGATGATTCTTTACAACATAACCTACAACATTGACCAGCAGATCGAGCGCGAATGGCTTCGCTGGATGAAAGACGAACACGTACCTGCGGTGGTCGCTACGGGGCTTACCATGCAGAATAATGCCCTAAAACTATTGACCGAAGTAGACAATGGCGGCGTTACCTACACGTTTCAGTACTGGTTTCAGACCATGGAGGATTTTGTAACCTATCAAAGCCTTCATCAACCCGCCCTCCAACAACAGGTAGCTGACCGCTACGCCAATAAATACGTGTCGTTCCGCACGCTACTGGAAGAGATATAAATGGGTAAATAGTTACACCGGGCTGTGCCCGGTGTAACTATTTACCACTTAGATAAATAAGCTGGGTTTGCTGGCATTTTTTGCCACTAGGGCGGGGGCATTGCCCGCCATTGTCGTCTGAAATAATAACGAGTCGCCGAGGTTTACCCGCTGCGGCAGGTACCCACGCCATGCCTTCCAGATTATCGATCCGGTTGCCGTTGAGCATGGTATTGAAATCGAACACCAATTTTTTGGTCGGGGTACTTTGTGTTTCGTTATCGCTAAACGCCACCTCATACAGTTTGGCATACGATGTGTCGCGCACGTTGTCATAGAACCGCTCGATGACCAGCAACTGATTCTTACCCGCCCACAAAATCTCCGAAATGCCGCCGTACCGCTCCGAAGTAGGCAATTGTGGCATGCGGTCGCGGGGGTAAGCAAATGTTTTTTTTGCGCTCAACGACGTACCTGACCAGTGATACCGGTAGAAAAGCACAGCAGCACTGCTACTGTCGGCGGGTGCCCAGCCAGCTTCGGGAGCCAGCCAAAGGGTTGAATCGGCTCCTAACGCCAACCCTTCAATGCCTTTATTGTCGAAAGGCAAGGGCATGATGCGGTCAAATACGGTGATGTCGGGCGTTGTGCCGGCACGTGGCAACGAGTCGCGGCAAAAGAAAGCATACCCTCCCGAAGCGTTATCGTCTTCTACCGTACCGAAATAAGTATGGCTGGCTGCGTCATAACGCAAGGCTTCTAACTGCAATCCGGTGTTGGGCCCGCTTACCGCCCGATTGTATTGGGTCAAGTTGGGCAACTGCCATTGGGCTCCCCGATCGCCTACCAGGTGCCAAACTCCCGCCGGTGCTATATACTCAATGCCGGAAATGGTGTGTAGCCCCGCTTCCTGGGGCAGGTAAATCGTGGTGTCGAGCCGGAAAGCCTGGCCAAGTGTTGGTAGCGTGATAGTCAGACTGAGACACAGCGCTAAACCAGTTTTTAGAAATGAGCCGGGCATCGTTAGGTTATTGCAGGTAAACACCTTCGCGGGCAGGGTCGCTCAAAATGACTTCTACGTGTTCGTTCAGGGTGGTGACCAGTTCAAGACCAATAAAATCGGCGGCGATAGGGTAGCGGGGGTGATTACGATTCACCAGCACAGCCACCTGAATCTTGCGGACGGGTACCGACAGAAAAGGCTGTAGGCTAAAGGCCAGCGTCCGGCCCGAATACAGCACATCGTCGATCAGCACCACCACGCGGTTTGCATACGTACCTGAGCCACCGGGCAAGGCAATCGAAGGCTGCGCTTTTTGCGACTTGTCGAGGTCGATCTGTACCAGCGACACGCTGAATGGAGCGATCTGTTGCAGTTCGTCGGCCAGTCGGCGGGCCAGTTCGTAGCCTTCGCCAGCTACGCCGGCAAGCACCAGGGCAGCCTCGTCGAAGTTGGTTTCGTATAACTGACTGGCAATACGACGGATTTTTTGGCGGATCTGATCAGCCGATAGAATTTGAGTGGGATTCATTAGCAAAGACCCGGCCAGACCAGGTAAAAGTAAGGCTGCAAAAATGCATAAATTATCAGGGTTTAATACGGCTTGTTTGGCATAGTTTTCGCCAACAGATGTATACAGTATATGCCCATCCAGAAACAACCTCACTACCATGTCACGTATCATTATGTTTTTAAAAGCAAAATCGATCGGTTTGCTTATCGGAATTGCCTGGACTGCACTCTCGTGCTTTACCAGCGTTACAGATCCTACACAAGCTATTGGTGCCTCTATCAAAACGGGCGAAGCGCATCAGCTAGCGGCTTTCTTCGATACTAAACTCGAGTTACGCGTCGATCCGGTTGGCGTCGATTTTCCATCGGTGCGCGCCGATCAGGCTGAAGTGATTATGCGTTCTTTTTTCAAAAAATACCCACCCGGCCGTTTCATGCCTACTGAACAGGGCAGTACAACCAACTTGCGGTACACCACCGGTACTTACTGGTCGGGCTCACGCTCATTCCGGGTCAATGTTCTGATGCGGCAGACTACCCCCGGCCAATACCGGATTCACGCTATTCAGGTAAACGAGTAATTAAGTCGAAAAAGTCATGAGTGCGGAGTCTGGACAGCTTGTTTAGTATGGCTGACGCAGAAATGTTTCGCTGCAATCAACACTAAACACCCTATCCAGACTCCGCACTCACGACTTTTTCCGACTAACTCCTCCTATCTTTGCACTTTCTTTATGGAAGTTCGCAATGACCATTAAAACCAAAAAATACGCATTAGATCAAAAAACGTACATCAACTTAGCTATTCGGCAGTGGGTACGTGACAACTGGCTCTGGAGCGGGATACCGCTGGCGCTGATTCTGATAAATGCCATTCTGAACCTGACGGGCATTTATCCCAATTACTGGATCTACGTCGTAGTGATTCTGCTCACGATTATCTACGTCTTGTTTTGGGCGGTACAATTCACGGGCGTTTCGCAGTCGGAACAGTTTAAACCGATGTTCGAAAAATACGTATATGAGATCGACAGCCGCCACATTATGATGAAGCTGAACGCCAAAGAAGGTGGTATGCTGAAGTGGGACATGATCAAGGCTGCGGTTAAGGATAAAAATGCCTATGTGCTGCAGTTGGGCAATGGCCTCGACGGAGCCAACACCCCTACCATGAATTTCTTTATGAAATACCTGGCCAAGCAAATGGGGCGGGCGCAGTTCTTGTACCTGCCTTACTCCATTTTTACCAGCGAAAGCGACCAGCGGTTCATGGATCTCCTTCTCCGCCGCAAAGGCCTGCTCATCGAAGAGGTGAAAGAGACTAAAGAATTGAAAGAGGTCAAATAACACAAGCTATACGCGAACCGAACGGGCTTCGGCGTTACCTTCTCAGGAACGTCGAAGCCCGTTCTTTTTTTGCCCATGACCCAATTTCCTCACGCGCCCAATGAACCTCTCTGGACCCCCGGTGCCCGACTCCAGCACCAGTCCCGGCTGAAACACTATATCGATTACCTGTTCGTGAAACAGGGCCTCTACCTGCGTCACTATGATGATCTCTGGAATTGGTCGGTGATGAACCTGGACGATTTCTGGGAGTCGATCGCTACGTATTTCGATCTGCAATTTCATACACCCTACCAGCAGGTGCTTGAGCGGCCACGGCAGGGCATGATTGGCACGCGCTGGTTCCCCGGCGCAACCGTAAATTATGCCGAACATATTTTCCGGAATGCGAACAGTCAACATCCGGCCCTGCTGTTTGCTTCCGAAAAAAAACGACTGCAAAGCGTATCATGGTCTGAACTGGCGTATCAGGTGGGGGCGATGGCGCAGTTTTTGCGTCAGCAGGGCGTTGGTGTCGGCGATCGGGTAGTGGCTTTGTTGCCCAACGTACCCGAGGCCGTGGTTGGCTTTCTGGCCACGCAGTCGCTGGGGGCCGTATGGTCGAGTTGTTCGCCCGATTTTGGCACGGCTAGTGTGCTGGATCGTTTTCGGCAGATCGAGCCGAAGGTGCTCCTCATGACGGATGGATATACCTACAATGGCAAAGCAATTGATAAATCAGGCGATCTGGGTACGTTACGGCAGGGGTTACCCACGCTGAAACAACTAATCTGGGTGCCCTTTCTCAACCCCGACGCACTTGTTCCGGTGGGCGTTACCGCCTGGAGTGAGGTACTCAGAACGCCGTTTGCCGAGTTAACTTTCACGCCCGTTCCCTTCGACCACCCGATGTGGGTGTTGTTTTCGTCGGGTACAACGGGCAAGCCCAAAGCCATTACCCATAGCGTAGGCGGTTGCCTGATCGAACACCTGAAAACGTTGGCGCTCCATCAGGATGTGCAGTCGGGTGAACGCTATTTCTGGTATTCGACCACCGGCTGGATGATGTGGAACTTCTCGGTGGCTTCGCTTCTGGTGGGGGCCACACTGGTACTGTATGAAGGCTCTCCGGTCTATCCCGACATGAACCGTCTGTGGCAACTCATTGAGCAGGCGCAGATCACGCATTTTGGGGGTGGGGCGGCTTACTTCCTGGCCTGTATGCGGGCGGGACTTGAGCCAGGTAAAGCTACCGGACTGCGCTCATTGCGGAGCATTGGTGCAACGGGTTCGCCACTGCCGCCCGAGGGGTTCCGCTGGATCTACGAGGCTGTTCGTACCGATGTCTGGCTAATCTCGTTCAGTGGCGGCACCGACGTTTGCAGTGGTTTTGTGGGCGGCAATCCGCTGGCGCCGGTGGTGGCGGGCGAAATTCAGTGTCGTCTACTGGGATGTAAAGTAGAGGCGTATGATGAACAGGGCAAACCCGTTCGTGAAGCACTGGGTGAGATGATGATTCTGGAACCGATGCCCTCGATGCCTATTTATTTCTGGAACGATCCCAACAATGAGCGTTATCGAAGCAGCTATTTCGAGAACGACCCCGACACGTGGCGGCACGGCGACTGGATCAAGATCACCGACCGGGGTAGCGTGATCATCTACGGCCGGTCAGATGCCACCCTCAACCGGGATGGGGTAAGAATTGGCACCGCCGAGATTTATTCGGCTGTAGAAAGTCTGCCCGATATTGCCGATAGCCTGGTTGTGGGTATCGAACTGTCCGATGGCAGTTACCAGATGCCGTTGTTTGTAGTCTTACGCGACGGGCAATCGCTGACCGACGAACTGGTGAAACAAATAAAGCAAACGTTGAAAAACCAGTATAGCCCCCGGCACGTACCTGACAGCATTCATCAGATTCCTGAAGTGCCGTATACCATCAGCGGGAAGAAGATGGAAACGCCGGTGAAAAAAATTCTGATGGGGCAGCAGGCCGACCGGGTGGCAAGCGCCGATACCATGCGAAATCCCGGTTCGCTGGCGGCTTTTGAACAGCTGATGCACTAGTTTTCCACTACCTTTTCTTTTCGCTCAGATTATCCGTAATCAGGCAAACATTACTGGCGTATATTAGTGTTACGCATCTATACGCAACAATCTGATGAACAACCCAATGGCAACCAACAACACAACGCCATCGCCCGAACGGATCACCAACGACCGCACCATCGTTCGGCTACCCATGCTACTGGGTATTACGCTGGCCGGCGGGGTATTGATTGGGGCTTCTTTTTTTGGTGGAACAAAAGGCCTGAACTCAATTGGTCGAGGCTACACCAAATACAAAGAGATTCTGCAACTGATTGAAAATAACTACGTCGACTCGGTCAATACCGATGATCTGGTTGATTTTTCGATCACGAAGATGCTCGAAAAACTTGACCCGCATACGGCCTACCTGAACCCAACCGACGCCGTAGCGGCGCGTTCACAACTGGAAGGTGGCTTTGATGGCATTGGCGTTGAATTCAATATTTTTGCCGATACGGTTTACGTGGTTACACCCTTGGCCGGTGGTCCTTCCGAAGCGGCCGGTATTCGTAGTGGCGATAAAATTCTGAAGGTCGATGATACGCCGCTTACCGCGAAAGGCGTAGACAACAGCGCAGTCTATAAAGCCATGCGCGGCAAACGGGGTACCGAGGTGCGATTGATGGTGCTGTCGAAGGGGCAGAAACCCCGTTTGGTAACCGTCACGCGCGATCGAATTCCGACCTACGCCGTTGATGCCGCTTACATGACCGACGCGCAAACGGGCTACCTGAAAGTGAACCGCTTCTCTGATTCAGCCTACGAAGAGTTCAGAACGGCACTGACTGGATTGAAGCAACAGGGCATGAAGCAACTCGTGCTCGATTTGCGGAACAACCCCGGCGGTTACCTCGACCGGGCCACTAACATGGCCGATGAGTTTATCGACGGCAACAAACTGCTGGTGTATACGGATGGCAAAGACGACCGTTATGATCGGAAATATTTTGCCAAATTGAACGGGCAGTTTGAAGACGGTGCCCTTATTGTTCTCATCGATGAAGGCAGTGCGTCGGCTTCGGAAATTCTGGCCGGTGCCTTGCAGGACCATGACCGAGGCTATATTGTGGGTCGTCGGTCGTTCGGTAAAGGACTGGTGCAAATGCCGGTACAACTATCTGACGGTTCAGAACTGCGTCTCACTATTTCACGCTATTACACGCCAACGGGTCGCAGTATCCAGAAACCTTATGTGATGGGGCAGGAGGGTGACTACGAGAAAGAACTCGAACTACGTTCGAAACGTGGTGAATATTACGTGGCCGACAGTATCAAGAATGATCCTAAAAGTGTGTTCAAAACTGATAAAGGTCGCACGGTTTACGGCGGTGGCGGTATTACGCCCGATTATTTCGTGCCCCGCGATTCAAGCTGGCAAACGGCTTATTTAGGGCAGTTATATGCCAAAAACATTATCCGGGAATACGCGCTGTCGTACGCCAATGAGAACCGGGCCCGGCTGGAGAAAATGCCGTTTGCTGAGTTCGATAAAGCCGTAAATCTGAACGACGGACAGCTGGAGGCACTAAACAAAGCGGCTATTGCCGATGGGGTGAAGTTCAACGCTGCTGAGTTTGCCCGCTCGAAGAATTACATACGCATCCAGACCAAAGCGCTCATTGCCAGGTACGTATACCAGAGAGCGAATAAAGGCGGTCAGAACAACGAGTTCTACCGTGTAATGAACACTGCCGACAACACCTACGTGAAAGCCCTGACCCTCTTTGATAAGGCTCAGGAACTGGAATTCGGCCCGAAGGCGGTAGGGAAGAAATAGGTTCAACGTTTAAAGTCCAAAGGTCTAAAGTTGCTTCGCCCGATTTCACGTAGCGGAGAAGCTTTAGACCTTTGGACTTTAAACATTGAACCTATTTTTTCAACAACTCCTGCACCAGCCGGTCGGCTTTGTAGATGTAGCGCATGGCAGCGATAATACCACCGGCGTGTACGGAGATAGCGCGGTTGGCATCGGGCACGAAAATGAACGAGCCGGGCAGACTTTCCATGTTGCCATCAAAGACTAGCCCTACCGCTTCCCGATTTTTGTTGATCATCGGACTGCCCGAATTGCCACCAATAATGTCGTTGGTCGAGATAAAGCACATCGGCTCTTTCAGTAGAGCGGCGGGTGGATTGGCCCAGCGGGCGGGTAACTTCCACGGGTCTTTGTTGCCAAACGAGTAACTGCGGTCATACAACCCGGCAAACGTGGTCATTATGGGAGCTTGTGTTCCGTTGTACGGGTAGCCCTTTACTACACCATCATTGATCCGTAACGAAAACGTAGCATCGGGTGGAACGGCTGTGCCGTAGGTATCGTACAAGGCACGCCCCAACTGACTGCGGAGTACCTGTTGCCGGGTGTTCAGATCGCGAACAAGCGTGTTGACAGCCAGAAAACGTTTGCCACCAATTCGGCCAAGTGCCAGTAGTGGGTCTGTGTTGCTGTTCAAGGCTGCCGCGCCTTTATCCATCAGTAGTGTGACGAAACTGCGGTCGGTGAGTTTAGTAGCGGCCAGTAAAGCCGCCGCTGCTTCGCGTGGAGAACGTACCTGACCGTTTGGGCCTGTCAACGCGGCTTTCACATAAGGGTCATCGTTGCCCAAAGCGGCCTGTGCTTCGCTGATGTGGGCGGCCAGAAACGCCTCTTCCAATGCTCGACTTTTGGGTTTCGGCAGTTCTTCCAACACGCCTTTGGCCTGCTCCCAAATCACCGGATTGGCTGTTACGGCTGCGTTGATAAAGCCCAGAGTCATGGCAAAGGTCATGGTTTCGCCCAGGGCCATCGGGTTAGGAGCCAGGTACGTATAATCGTTGAAAGCTTTTCGAAGGTCGGCTACGTTAGCGGCAATATCGTCCCACGTTTTCAGAGAGATACCTTTCTTCTGCGCGTCAGCCTTGAATTTTCGTTCGAAAGCCGCCTTACGGGCCAGCAGATACGGGTCGCGTAGGCCATCGAGTTGACCTTTCGAAGCTTTATGGCTGTTTTCGAGGTTAAAAATTTCGTTCAGCACGCTGTCGCTTTTAGCCGTGGCGTTGTAGGTCTGCAATGCATTTGACCGGCTTCGGAGTAACGAGAGCGTGTACGGAAATTGCAGGTCACGGTCGTATTCCAGTTCGGCCACTGTTTTCAGGCGCTCGGTGCTGCCGGGGTTACCGGTCACGAACGTGGGTTCCCCCTCGCGAATGCCGTTCGGATTGAATTTGAAAAAGTGGGTGGTTTGCAACGGTTTGCCTTTGTCGTACACCCGGAAGAATGAACAATCGAGCGCGTAGCGTGGGTACGTGAAATTGTCTGGGTCACCGCCGAAAAAGCCCAGATTCAGTTCGGGCATGAACACGAGGCGAACGTCATTGAAGCGTTTGAAGCCGTAGAGTGCGTAGCGCCCTCCGTCGTAGAAAGTAATGGTTTGCAGCTCAAGCCCTTGCCACTCTGCCTTGCCGGTATATTCCTCCTTAATATCGGCGAAGACCTTTTCACGGGCTTGCAATTGAGCCTGCTCATCGCTGCCCGAGGCCGTAACGGCATCCTGCACGCGTTTCGAAATGTCTTCGATCTTCACCAGTTGATCCACGAATAGCCCTTCTACCTTCCGCTCCTCTGCGGCCGTTTTGGCGTAGAACCCATTGTTATTCAGATCTTCACCCCGACGCGCTACACCCGTTCCCGACTCACGGGCGCAGTGATGATTGGTCATGACTAATCCGTTGGCCGACACGAACGACGCCGAGCAATAATCGGCAAATCGGAGCGAGGCAAGCCGGACTTCATCGAACCATTTGGCGTCGGGGGTGAAGTTGTAGGTTTTCTTGAAATAGTCGGTCGGCGGTGTGTCGAACGTCCACATTTTACCCATATCGAACGGCCCGGCCTGAACGGTATCGGGGTTCAACGTAGCCGATGAGGTTTGCGCCCAACCTAGCGATGTGGCCAACAGACCAGTAAGCAAACCCACCAGGGCGGGGCGGGCTGTTGAGATAGAAATTCGAGTTGACCTAAAGGAGATCATAGAGACAGAAAAAGCCGTTTTGACACGGCTGTGAGTTGAATAGTTAGTCAAACCTTACAGGTTTATAAAACATATAAGGTTTAGGGTCGGGGCTACTTCAAGCCCCGCAGAAAGGCAATGCTTTTTGGCATTTGCTCCATAGATCGGGATGATTCGTCTTCGATGAAGAAATACTTTACACCCGCTTTCTTCGCCGCTTTCATAAAAGCCTCAATACCAATATCACCGTCGCCTAATACCACGTTCGATTCAATATCAGACTGACCGGTCATCGTATCGGGTGTGCCGGGTTTGCGGTCTTTCAGGTGGGCCAGCAAGAAGCGTTTGGGGTACTGTTGTAACACCTTTACCGGGTCTTGTCCAGGCGATTTTACCCAGAACACATCCATCTCGAAGTTTACGTATTTCGACTCTAGGTTTTCGGCCATATAGTCGAAAAAAGGGCGACCATCGGGCATTTTCTGAAATTCATAGCCGTGGGTATGATAGCACAAACTGAGCTTGGCATCGGCTAATAGCCGACCAGCGGTGTTGAATACCTCGACAGCTCGATCAGCGTCGCCTATGGTAAACAAATCGGCGGTGTGAGGAATCCAGAAACAAACAACATACCTGACGCCGAGAGCTTTGGCTTCGGCTATAACCTTGGGTACGTTCGTTTCCAGATCGTCGAAGTCGGCACCAGCGCTGATCGCTTTGAGGTTGTTTTTATCGAGCTCCTGTCGGAAAGCAACCGGGGAAAGTCCGTAGGTGCCCGCCACTTCTACTTCGCGGAATCCCATCTGCTTTACCTTGGCCATTGTGCCAGGTACGTCGGCTTTAAACTGATCTCTGAAACTGTACAGACCAAGACCTACCGGCGCGGGCGGAGCCGATTGAGCCAACGCGCTGACGGTGAACAGACCAAACAAGAGAAAAGGAAAAATTTTCATAGGGCTCGGTTTAGAATTGACTGTTTAAAAGTAGCCAATTTCGCCGCATATTAACCGATGGCTGGTGACCTATTTACCCTGGTGCTTTTCGGTTCAAAGCCGAATGGGTTGCTACTCTGATTAGGCAATTTCAGCTGTGGCTTGAAGAAAGATAAAACTCTAAAGAATGAGAAGGCCCTATACGGTCGATTCAAATGGTGTGAGGATCTAAAATAGACAGGCTTGGTATATTCAGAAAATCCTTCGTGTTATTGGTTATAAGTGTCAATTGATTTACTAAGGCAGTTGCCGCAATAATTGCATCTGGTACTTTAATTTTTCTTGCTTTTCTTAGAGCAATAGTTTGATTTACAATAGATTATGATAAACCAATGACTACACTTTCATTGATAAACTCACGAAACAACAAGGCGTCAGACTTTGGAGCATTAAAACCTGGTAGTTCTATTTGAGTCATAACCGAAATGACGGCACCTTCATCAACCAACTGGTTAATGAGATCCGTGGCTGATTCCGAGAGTTTCCCTGCTAAATAGTGAGATACGGCGTTACTATCGATTAGATACGATCCCATTCGTCGCGGCTTTGCTGAATGTGTTTGTCGAGTAGTTCTGCGGTCTCGGGCGAGAGTTTTCCTGCAAAACGGTCGGCGGCTTTTGTTTTGTGTACCTGCTTGCGGTCAAGAACCCTGATAATTTGTAATGCCTCTAGATCACGTAGTAAGGCCATACCTTTTTGATCACGGACTTCAATAACTAGCGTTTCCATAATTAATACCGTCAGTTTACGATTTATAACCCCGTCTGCTTTGTGAACGTGCTCTCGAAAATTTTGTCGGCGTTGGCTGCCTCAAATCCGTCGCGGCGGTGTTTCCGGGTGATCTGATCAGCGGGCAAATCGGCGAATTCGGGGAGGATGCGGCGCTCGGCAAATTCAACATAAGAACCGGCAATCCGGAAGGTTTCGCCGCCAGTGAACTTAGCGTCGACCATTTGCGCTACCGTCGATGCCTGCCGTAAACCACCGTCGGGACTAACCTTAATGATGCCCCCGGCCGAGTTCAGTTTAAAGCAGCGCTGCTCCAAAAACGAGATAAATTCGTCGATGGTGTTGTACCCCTCCGGCAGGTTATGCACGCTGATGGTGAAGTGATTCAGGTAATACCGGTTGTAAATCACCCAGGCGGCATATTCACTTTCGGCCAGCAACGCTTTATAGTCGGCCAGGGTAGGCGTTTTCCAGAGGGGCTGATGCAGAAACGCGTCAACGGCCTCTCCATCGTTCAGGTCTAGCGCATCAACCGGGTCGCTGGTGACGGTGTCTGTGTATTTGTGAATAATCTGCTGTGCTTCTTCTGAGAGGTCGTTTACGCGCAGTTCACTGGCGAAAATGCGGGGCAGGTTATCAGCTGCCCGGTCGGCAGGTGGTGAATACCAGTAAGCGTTCAGCTTTTTCTCGGCGAAATTATACGGCTCCCGTTTTTCGTAACCGTAATGCATGAAGATCTTCTCAAATGAAGCCAGCCCCAGGTTAGGTACACCCATTGTCCGGAAAGCGATATGGTCGTTCTCAATGGCCTCCGGCGCGTTAATGACTCCCTGTTGCTGAAGCGCATACAGGATATTTTTTACATCGGGAACCCGTTCAGTGTACCGGCGCATCAGGCCGGCAAGTACAGTGTCGAGAGGAGTCATGGCTGTTTGGTTAACGGTTAATGAGATACAAACTACGAACACGAAACCACAAACATCAAGCGGTAAACTGTTATTTTTACAGTTAGTTGCCCAATGCCCGCATGACTGAACGTACCACCTTCTTCGACACCCGACTTGAATACCTGAAAGGACTTGGCCCCCAACGGGCTGAGTTGCTGAATAAAGAACTGCACCTGTTTACAGCCGCCGATCTGATTCAGTACTACCCCTTCCGGTACGAAGACCGTACGCGCTTTTATACCGTCAGCGAACTGCTGGAGTCGATGCCATCGGCGCAGGTACGTGGTCGCCTCCGCGACTGGCATACGGAAGGCGAAGGGCCGAAAAAGCGGCTTGTTGGGCATTTTACAGATGGCACCGGCACCATGGATCTGGTCTGGTTTCAGGGGATTTCGTGGCTCGAAAAATCGCTTCGGCGCGATGGTGAATACATCGTGTTTGGCAAGCCGCAGGAGTTTCAGGGGAAATTCAGCATTGTCCATCCCGAGCTCGATCCCGTTCGCCCGGACGTGGAACCCGAAGCCACACTCTCGCCGGTGTATAACCTGACCGAGAAGCTCCGCAAACGCTTCATCGACAACAAGGTGATGGCCAAAGCAATGCGGTCGTTACTCGAGTTGGCCTGGCCGCACATACACGAAACGCTGCCTGCTAGTCTGATCGAGAAGTTTAGGTTGGTGGGTAAACGCGAGGCCGTCTGGAACATTCACCTGCCCCAAAGCCCCGCCTGGCTACGGCAGGCCGAACGGCGGCTGAAATTCGAGGAGCTGTTCTACAATCAGCTTCGGCTTATCTCGAATAAGCTGATCCAGAAAGAAGAACATCCTGGTCAGCTCTTCCAGAAAACCAGCCTGTTGTCGCACTTCTACAAAACGCTGTTACCCTTTCCGCTCACCGGTGCGCAACAACGCGTAATCCGTGAAATCCATAAAGATTGCCTGACGGGTCGGCAAATGAACCGGCTGTTGCAGGGCGACGTGGGCAGTGGCAAAACCATTGTGGCGTTCATTACTATGTTGCTGGCTATCGACAACGGGGCGCAAGCCTGCCTGATGGCTCCCACCGAAATTCTGGCCGATCAGCATTACAACGGCCTGAAACCCTTCGCCGACGCGATGGGCTTGAACCTCGGTATTCTTACGGGAAGTACACGCACCAAACGCCGCCGGGTCTTGCACGAAGAACTGCTAACCGGGAAGATGCATATTCTGGTGGGTACGCATGCTTTGCTCGAAGATGTGGTGCAATTCCGGAATTTGGGCCTGTGTATAATCGACGAGCAGCATCGGTTTGGGGTGGCGCAACGGGCTAAAATGTGGGCTAAGAACCCCGTGGTGCCGCCGCATATTCTGGTTATGACGGCTACGCCCATTCCGCGTACGCTGGCCATGACGCTCTACGGTAATCTCGACATTTCAATCATCGACGAACTGCCTGCAGGTCGGAAACCGATTAAAACGGTGCACAAAACGGATAAGCACCGGGCCGAGGTATTCGGTTTCATGCGGCAACAAATCGAGTTGGGTCGGCAAGTGTACGTCGTTTATCCGTTGATCGAAGAATCGGAAACGCTGGATTATAAGGATTTGACGGATGGACACGAAGGGATTCAGCGCGCTTTCCCGCAGCCAAAGTATCAAGTCGGTATTCTGCACGGGAAAATGGACTCGTACAGCAAAGACTACGAGATGACCCGTTTTGCTAACGGCGAAGTGCAGATCTTGGTGGCCACCACGGTGATCGAGGTAGGCGTAAACGTACCCAACGCCAGCGTCATGGTGATTGAAAGCGCCGAGCGATTTGGTCTTTCGCAGTTGCACCAGCTTCGTGGCCGAGTGGGTCGTGGTGCTGAGCAATCATACTGCGTGTTGATGACGGGCTACAAGCTCAGCGCTGATACTAAAGTCCGCCTCGAGACGATGGTACGCACTAATAACGGCTTCGAAATCGCCGACGTTGACCTGCAACTCCGTGGACCCGGCGACCTGGCCGGTACGCAACAAAGCGGCCTGCTGGATCTACGGATTGCCGATTTGGCTAAAGACGGTGCCGTGTTGACCGCTGCCCGCGAATCGGCGCAGATCATTCTGGAAACCGATCCCAACCTGATTCTCCCCGAACACGCCGCCATCCGCAATCACATCGACGCTATCGGCCGCACCCAATCCGACTGGAGCCGGATTAGTTAATGGAGAATTACTCTAGTCGCCGGTCAATCCGCCTCGACGGCTTCGATTACGCCTCCGCAGATTCGTATTTCATCACGATCTGCACGCAGCACAAAGAACATCGCTTCGGCCGCATCACCGACGGGACGATGTTGTTGAATGAGGCTGGTCAAATGATTTTCGAACGTATCCTGGCTATTCCTGCCAAATTTCCAGGTACGTTGATCGACTCGTGCGTAGTCATGCCCAACCACGTCCATTTCATTCTCACCCTACTGGGTTATCGGCTTGATCAGTTGCCGGATCGTTCATGTGTAGGGGCGGCCCATCGTGGCCGCCCGCTTTCGGACCGACAGGGCCGCCCAAGTACGTTACCCCATGATGACGATAGCCTTAATTTGGGAATAATGCCTGACGATTCGGATTGGCTTAACT
Source organism: Fibrella aquatica (assembly GCF_041321135.1). NCBI lineage: Bacteria > Pseudomonadati > Bacteroidota > Cytophagia > Cytophagales > Spirosomataceae > Fibrella > Fibrella aquatica. Next base: position 709,624 of record NZ_JBGGWF010000001.1, read on the forward strand.
TCAGCGGTCCTATCGGCCCGAAAGCGGGCGACCACGATGGGCCGCCCCTACACATGAACGATCCGATGATTGATCAAACCAATGATAGCAACGATCCGATGATTGATCAAACCAATGATAGCAACTATCCGGCGATTGATCATGCCGATGCGACTAACGTACCCAGCGTAGCGGATGTGGTTGGGTGGTTTAAGGCGAGTACGACCAATCATTATATCAGGGGTGTGAAGGAGGAACGCTATCCGGCGTTTGATCGGCGGTTGTGGCAGCGTAATTATTACGAGCACATAATCAGGACAGAAGCCGCTTACAACCAGATTAGCGAGTATATACGTACCAATCCGGTGCGCTGGGCCGAAGATCGGGTACGGTGAGCAGTGACCTACCCAAAAATCCAGTCAATATCTAGGCTGAGATCAGGAAATAGCGATGAGGTAGGGCGGCTACCTTTCTCATAAACGGCCGTTTCTTCATACTGGTTACCCACCAACGTATAGGCGTAAATTTCGGCACTTTTCGGAACCGCTATCCAATACTCACGCACGCCTGCTGACTCGTACAGGTCGAATTTCTCGTTGAAATCTTTCTTATGTGTCGACGGCGAGGTGATTTCAATGATCCAGTCGGGTGAGCCAACGCAGCCAAATTCATCGATTTTGGCGGGGTCACAGATGACGCAAATGTCAGGCTGCACCACCGTATGGACTTTGTTGTTAAACCTTGGTTCGTAGTCATGATTAGGCAGACGAACATCAAATGGTGCTGGAAAAACTTCGCAGGTACGTTCCCGGAAATGATTGTACAACTCGCCGGTGATTCGCATAGAGATACGTTGGTGAAGCGTAGGCGAGGCCGCTGTTAGATTGTAAATCCGTCCCCCTATCAGCTCAACCCGCTCATCAAATCGCCATTTTAGATAATCACTGTATGCATACGAGCCGTTAGGGTCGAGTTGCGAAAGGTCAGTAATCATAGGAAATGATATGGTTAATTGGCGAAAATCACTTGCCCTTGCGAATTTAGGTACGAATACTACTGTCCGTCACCCAGCCGGAAATCCCCTCCGGCCTTGATGACAGAGCCACTCTTGACAACGTTTTTTTGGTCGTATGTAGCTGCATCGGTGATTCCTGTGTCGCCAATATGCACTGATCCCGTGACGTCAATGTTTGCTCCGTCAATGATATTTTTAGCTGTAGGACTGTGTTGGGCATACGTGGCTAACTGTGCCTGAAGTTCCTGTACAAACTGAGGGTTTTTTAGTAACTCTTTCAGTTTGGCTTCCAGTACCGCTTCTTTTACCGCCGTCGGCTGTGTCTCAGACTCAATAATGCCTTTGGTAACTGGATCATCTTCTTTTAGAAACCATGAACGTACCCACAACATACCCGCTGTAACGAAGTCTTTAGGGAATTTCTTGACCTCCTCGTTTTCAAGGAGAAGATCAGTCACGTATTTGATGGCTACTGGAATCATGCTTTCAATCATTGTGGCTCTTTACCTTTTAGTTGCGATATCCTGCAATATTTGTTCGTATTTTATTTTGCCTATTTCACTAATTATAGTTTCCAATAAGTTAGCTGCTTTGTAAGCGACAGCTACATTGTAAATGCTAGCAATGTAAAAAGATTTCATTAAATTTTCTATAGCTTCTTTGTAGATTCTATTTAAATTATAGTAAGATGCACCTATTTTATATAGTGTACTCGATATGCCAACGGAGTCGCTAATTTGCTCTTGCTTAATTAAACTTGCTTGGTATTGATAGATTGCTTTTTGATAGTCAGATTTCATATATAGCAGATCGCCTATATTACTCAAAGTAAAACCCTCCCCACGTATATCGCCAATTTCTATTCTAATTTTAAGACTATTTTGAAGGTATTCAAAAGCTAGGTCAAAATCTTTTACTTTTACATAAATCTGTCCAATGTTATTTAAAGTTACTCCTTCACCCTGCTTATCTCCAATTTTTTGCTTAATTGATAAGCTTTCCAAAGAATATGCCAAGGCCTTTTCATAATTAATTTGAGAATTGTAGAGTTGCCCAATGTTATTTAAAACACTTGCAACACCAAATATTTCACCAATCTCTTTGGATAGCAATAAACTCTCCTCAAATTTTTCCAAAGCCATTTTAAATTCTCGCATTTGTTCATAAACTTGCCCTAAGTTGCCGAGAAGTGCAGCTTTACCATATACATTTAAATTTTTCTTAACTAATAGTAATCCTTCCGTATAATATTTTACAGCTTCAGTGAGATTTCTTTGAACACGAGAGAGTGCTCCTAAACTATTTAACGCCGAAGATTGTGCATTTTCATCGTCGAGAGACGTAGCTATACTAAGACTTTCTTTAAAACTTTTCTCCGCCTTTTCCATTCTTCCTAATCTCATATATACTTGACCTATGTTATTGAGAGAAATTCCTTCTGACGATTTGTCCCTTAAGTACTTAGCTATCTCTATACTTAATTCATGGTTTTTTATTGCACTTTCATATTTTCCTTGCAAATTGAGAATAGTTCCAATTAGGTGAAATGCATCACTTTTTGCTTTATAATTACCTATTTTGTTGCTAATTTCTAGGCTATTCTGGGCAAATTGAAGCGCCTTGTCATATTTTCCTATCTTAACATAAATACTTGATAAATGATTAATTGCACTTAGATTAAAACTTGAAGAGATGTTTTTCGCTATTATTTCTTCACTAAATAGTATAGCATATTGGTGCATGCCAGAATGAGAGTAAGAAGAAGCTATTTTTAAAGTTAGATCTGCATATTCATTCCAAGCTTGTGCTACCTCGAAGTAGTGTTTTGCGGCGAATGCACTATTCCATTCTGGCTCTCTCTCGTAGAATATACCAGCTCTATGTGCAAGTGATTTAATTAAATAATGATCTATATCGTGATGTATTTGAACCCATCTCCGTGTGAGAGGGTGGATTTCGAACGTTTTATCGTAAAGAAAGACAATAGCTTTTTGTTGTAGTGAAATTAGTGCGAGTGATAGTTCTTCTTCCGATTTTTCTAATACGTAAGAAAGAGCCTTTATTGATACACGACCGATCAACACCGAAGCTTGCGTGAACAATTGCTGCTCAGTTGTATTCAAGCTGTTGAAGAGTTCGCTTAGCAATAGGTTTTCTAATATCTGTCCCTCAACGTGGCTTAAATGATCAAGGTTGAAATCAGGTTGATCAATTAAAACGGTCTCTAAAAATTCAAAGGCACGTGGTAATCCGTCAAAGCGTTGGTAAAGTAAATTATGCTGGTCGCGGGTGAGCCGATTTAGTTGCTCCGACGACTGAATATAGCGGTACTGCTCAGCATAAGTCATCTTGCTAATAGGCAAATGCATTAAGCAGTCTTGTAAATCAGTCAGTCGGTAACGAGTTGTAAATAAGACGTGGCAATTGCGTGGGATTTTCTTGACTAATTGGCGAAGAAAGTCGTGTAACTCAGCAGATTTGATGATTCCATTTTCATCATGGATATCCTCTGCGTTATCGAATAGTAGGATTGTCGGCAAGTTTTGAAGACAAGTAGTCATTATAGCCTGTAGCTTGTCAAGGACCGACAGGTTAGGATTTTTTAGCGTAAACTCTATTTCAGCTATCAAGCCTTCATCTGGCCTTTCTTTGAGTTTCCAGTTGGCAACTAACCGTTGCAGAATGCTGAACTCTTCGATTGGATAATTGCCTTCGCGGAACAGTAACGTGGGTACGTGGCCACCCTGTTGAGAGCGGTAATTATGAGCAAATGCCTCAGCAGTTGTCGTCTTGCCTAAGCCACCCATACCATGTATACAAACGGCTTTGTGTTGCCGGAAAGCTTGCCGTAATTCAATAAGTACGCGCTTCCGACCAATGAAGTCCTCGCCAATTAACCGTGTGTTTTGGCTCCGGATGAATGTAAGGGGTGGATAAAACCGTTTGCGGACCTGATCGTCGTAGTTACGCTGCGGGTTAAGTAACGCGCCTATTCCCTGATTTTGGAAAACCACAGGCGTAAACCACTCTGCTGGAATAGGTGCTTGGGGGTTCTGGGTACGTTGCTCACTAGTCCGCTGCCAAAGAGCGTGGCGAGTATCATGTACCGCTTTCGTGAATGAATCGCCAGTGGCTAACCTGCTATAAAACACCTCTGCCAGTTGTCGCGCCGCTTCGTCGGTCACCGAAAAACGCATGGCTACTACCGCCGGAATGCCAACGTTGGCCATCTGCCGGGCTAAGCTACCTGTGGCGTCGCCAACGGCCGTTTCGCAAGCACTCAGTACTAGCACCTTAACTGAAGCAAACCTGCGCAACAGCGTACCTAATTGGCTGCCCGTCACGATCTCTTCGTTGCCGTCTTCATCTTCCATAAACAACACGCCTTGCTGCTGGTCGGTCAAGAAAGCACCGTGTCCACTTATGTGAACAATGTCATGACTACGCCTGGTAAGGGCCTTCTCAATTTCGGCTAGGCTGGCACAGTCTAGAATGTCCACTACAAGCTTAGGCTGTGTTGAGCTATCCAGACCTTGAACGGCTTGTATGATTAGACGCTGTTCTTTCTCCAGTTCTAATTGCTTATGCCCTTCCGCCATGTTTTCGGGCAGAGACGGAATGAAAAGCAATTTTAGTGGAGCAGGCTGGTCAGTGGGTCCTTGTTGGTTGAAATCGTCCAGGGTTGTGAGGTGACTCCGCACTAACCCGAAATTGTTTGGTGGTAACGTACCTGCGCTCCCTGAGAGACGGGGCAGGATCATCTCCCAAGGCAATTGATGCAGATTGGCATCATCTGTTGAGATGACTAGTAGCAGTTCGGCTAGCTTGCGTTGTTGAAGGAGTGTGATAAATCGCTCACAAACTGTCCGTATTTCGCCTGTCCAGAATGTATTGTACAACGCATCTGCCAGTACAGCTTCGCTTTGCTCAGGATGTTGCGGTAGTGTAGCACCATAGCGTGTTGTACCACCAATCTTACGCCTTGTTAGCTGGAATTCGTCTACCTGCTCAAATAAACCAGTAGGTATTGCTACGGATATGGGAACGTCATAGTTGGCTATACTGCCAGTAATTGCATTCTTTGCCGATAATAAGGCCTCGTAGCCATCCTCAGTTTTATCGATTCGTAGAAACAGGACGCTATGACTATCGATGAATCGCTCCTCAATTGTATAATGAATATCTCCGATATGGATAGCACCATCTGATGTGATCGTGCCGTAGTTGATATTTTTCTGTGGATTCATCTACAGTAAATATAATCAACTTGGGCCGTCTTTCCAGCCCAGACTCTATCAGTAAGTTATTATTTGATGAAAATAGTAACGTATCTGACCCTCTAACACGAAAGCCCGGATGACAATCCTCCTCATTCCCCGGCTTTTGCGTTTATTTGTGGTGTGAAAAAGGGCATTCGGCTCGGTTTCAGTTGTTGTTAGGTGATTAATCCAAATTTTTGTTCGTAAAGCACAATGAGTACCATTCAAAGCATCCATGCCCGCCAGATTCTTGACTCGCGTGGCAACCCGACCGTTGAGGTCGACGTACGTACCGAAACTGGTGCCCTGGGCCGCGCTGCTGTTCCATCGGGTGCCTCGACAGGTACGCACGAAGCCGTTGAACTGCGCGACGACGATAGCAAAGTATATGTTGGCAAAGGCGTATTGAAAGCCGTTTCAAACGTTAACGAACTGATTTATCCTGAATTGGTAGGTATGTCGGTATTCGATCAGGGTATGATCGACCGGATGATGCTGGAACTGGATGGTACGCCGAACAAAGGTCGTCTGGGTGCCAACGCTATTTTGGGCGTATCGATGGCCGTTGCCAAAGCCGCTGCCATCGACTGTGGCATGCCGCTATACCGCTACATCGGTGGTGTAAACGCCAACACGTTGCCCGTGCCAATGATGAACATCCTGAACGGAGGTTCACACGCCGATAACTCAATCGATTTCCAGGAGTTCATGGTCATGCCCGCCAACGCGTCAACGTTCGCTGAAGCGCTGCGTATGGGTACCGAAATCTTCCACACGCTGAAGAAAGTGTTGAAAGGCAAAGGCATGAGCACCAACGTAGGTGACGAAGGCGGTTTTGCCCCAAACATCGGATCGAACGAAGAGGCGATTCAGATCGTGATCGAGGCAATCGAGAAGGCAGGTTACCGTCCGGGCGAAGACGTTTGGATTGCCATGGATGCCGCCGCGTCTGAGTTCTACAACGCTGAAACCAAAGAATATCACTTCAAGAAATCGACTGGCGATAAGTTGACGTCACCCCAAATGGCGCAGTACTGGGCTGACTGGGTGTCGAAATACCCCATTATGTCGATTGAAGACGGTATGGCTGAAGACGATTGGTCGGGCTGGAAACTGCAGACTGAACTGGTGGGTACCAAAACCCAATTGGTGGGCGATGACCTGTTCGTAACCAACGTAACGCGCCTTCAGGAAGGTATCGATAAGGGTATTGCCAACGCTATTCTGGTGAAAGTAAACCAGATCGGCTCGTTGACGGAGACCATCGACACCGTGAATCTGGCGAAACGCAGCAGCTACAAAAACATCATGTCGCACCGCTCAGGCGAAACAGAAGATGCAACCATCGCTGACCTTGCCGTTGCCCTAAACACCGGTCAGATCAAAACTGGTTCGGCTTCTCGTTCAGACCGGATGGCGAAGTATAACCAACTGCTCCGTATCGAAGAAGAACTAGGCGAAATGGCCTATTTCCCAGGATTAAAATTTTAATTAAGAGTTAAGAGTTAAGAATTGCGCTGCTATGGTTATCACACGTGCCGTAGCAACGCAATTCTTAACTCTTAATTCTTAACTCCCATGAACCGTCTCCTCAACAATCGCTATCGTTTTTACATCCTGACGGGTGCGGGGTTATTGCTGTGGATGATGTTTTTCGACGCCAACGATCTCCGTTCGCAGTTTCGTAACTGGTGGAAGGCGAAGGAACTGGAAGCAGAGAAGGCCTATTTCGAGGACAGAATTCAAGCTGTTAAGGCCGAGCGCAAAGAAGTGCTTGGCAGCCAACAACTCCGCGTTAAATACGCCCGCGAGAAATACCTGATGAAAAAGCGTAACGAAGACGTGTACGTACTCGTCGACGAAAACGGTGAACCGATTGAAAAATAGTTAAGAATTAAGTGTTAAGAATTAAGAGTTGCGCTGCTTCTCAGTCAACTGGTGGGTAAGCAGCGCAACTCTTAATTCTTAACTCTTAATTCTTAATTCTACGCTATGATTTCCCTTCTTTTTGTTTGTCTGGGTAATATTTGCCGGTCGCCGGTTGCAGAAGGAGTATTTCGGCAGTTGGTTGATGAGGCGGGCCTCTCCGGGCAAATTGACTGTGATTCGGCAGGTACGTCATCGTACCATATTGGGCAGTTGCCTGACCTGCGTACCCGCCAAAATGCCCTGACGCATGGGCTAACGCTAACCCACCGTGGTCGCCGAATGATCGGCGAAGACCTGGCCCGTTTTACGTACATCATCACGATGGACGAAGCCAACTTCGAGTCGGTTATGAAACTTAGTCAACGTTCAGTTGGTCTGGTTCACGATGATACTATATTCCTGCTTCGCGAATTCGACCCGGCGGTTAGTGACCAACCGAGTGTACCGGATCCCTACTACGAAGGTCCGGAGGTTTTTGAGGAGGTCTACCAGATTGTTCGCCGATGCTGCGAGGAATTACTGACATACATCCAGAGACGACATAACCTTTAACTAATGAGTGAAGGAGATAAAGAGTAAAAGAGTGGTACGCCTACCGGAACAAGAGCTGCTCTCGCAGGCATTGTCTATGGCGTAAGCAGCTTTTCCTCTTTATCTCTTCCATTCTTTCCCTCTTTATGAATAAGAAAGTCATTCTCATCATCATGGACGGCTGGGGCATGACCACCCAGAACGACCGGTCGGCGCTGGCAGCGGCCCAAACACCGTTTGTTACCGATGCCTGGAACCGTTACTCGCACAGTACGCTCGAAGCCTCGGGTCTGCCTGTTGGCTTGCCTGCCGGGCAAATGGGCAACTCAGAGGTAGGCCACATGAACCTTGGCGCAGGCCGGATCGTATATCAGGACCTGGTTAAAGTCAACCTGGCCGTTGAGCATGATACCCTGAAAAGAGAGCCTGTACTCTCCGATGCGCTGACATACGCCAAAGCGAATGGTAAGAACGTGCACCTGATCGGGTTGGTGTCTGACGGTGGCGTTCATGCCCACATAACGCACCTGAAAGGCCTGTTGACTATCGCCCATGAGCAGGGGCTGAACGATGTATTTGTTCATGCCTTTACCGATGGACGCGATACTGATCCGAAGAGTGGGCTGGGGTTCCTGACTGATGTTTGCGAACATATGGCCAGTACAACCGGAAAACTGGCTACTGTGGTAGGCCGTTTCTACGCGATGGACCGCGACAACCGCTGGGAGCGCGTTAAAATAGCGTACGATGCCATGGTGAATGCCATTGGCGACCGGGCGCAGGGTGATGGTGTATTCCAGATGATCCGGGACTCCTATGAGGCGGGTGTCTCAGACGAATTTATCAACCCGATAGTGATGGAAAATGCAGACCATACTCCCGTAGCTCAGATCGAGAATGGTGACGTGGTGATCTGTTTCAACTTCCGCACCGACCGGGGTCGCGAAATCACATTAGCCCTAACGCAGCGCGACTTCCCGGAGCAAAACATGCACAAGCTCGATTTGAAGTACATCACCATGACAAACTACGACAGTGAGTTTGTGGGCGTGAAAGCGATTTTCGAGAAAGATAATCTGGCTAAAACATTGGGTGAAGTTGTTGCCGAAGCCAACCGCAAGCAGATACGCATTGCCGAGACCGAAAAATATCCGCATGTAACGTTCTTTTTCTCGGGTGGCCGCGAAGAACCCTTTGTCGGTGAGTCGCGTCTGCTGGTGCCATCACCCAAAGAAATGATCATCACCAACGAACAGGGCGAAGAAATCACGATTCCAGTGAAAACGTATGATCAGAAGCCCGAAATGTCGGCCTATGGCATTCGCGATGCCATTATTCCAGAGCTAGAAAAAGGGGAGGTTGATTTTATCTGCCTCAACTTTGCCAATACCGATATGGTGGGCCACACCGGTGTATTCGAAGCGGTAGTGAAAGCCGCCGAAACCGTTGACGCCACCACGCGTGATGTAGTGACAACGGGCTTGGCGAACGGATACACATCGATCATCATTGCCGACCACGGTAACGCCGATTACATGGTTAACGACGACGGTTCGCCTAACACCGCGCACACAACCAGCCTGGTGCCCTGCATTCTGGTCGACAATGAGTATCAGCCCGCCTTGAAGAACGGTAAGCTAGGCGATATTGCCCCTACCATTCTGGCGTTGATGGGTATCGAAAAACCCGCCGAAATGACGGGTACCAGTTTGTTGTCCTAAGCACGCTGTCGTTCACTGAACGCAACGTACCTGACCGCTGTTATTTCTGTATAACGTTCTACTAACTCGCCCGTAGCTCACAACCGCTGCGGGCGGTTTTTTTGTCTATGAAATACGCGTTCCTGCTATTGGCCGCTTTATCGATTACCGCCTGCTCAGACGGTACGGCCAAGCGCACCGAAAAACCCGTCTATTTTGATGTAGCTGGATTCGTTAAAGGTCAGATTGATGTATTGTCGAAGCAAAAGCCAACAGTGACTAAACGGTCGCAGATGGGCGATAAAGTGGAGAAGCAGACAACCAGTACTATCAACTGGAGCCGTGAACTGGAATTGTTCGCGCAGGCAGATATCAACAAGCCTGCCCTGCGTAACAGTTACACCATTGCTCGGCCCGACTCCCTGACGTATCAGTATACGTTAAAACCAACGGAGAAAAATCTAACCGTCCGATCATTGACGGTCAGGCTCGATTCGGCTACGCGCCAACCACACCATATCGATGCTGTGTTGGCTACCGAGAATCTATTATACACTTCGGAAAGAAGGATCAGGCTGGATAATGGATCGAGGGCTAACGGTTCATGGGGAATCGTCCACTACCGGTTGCAGGGCTTTCAGCACCTGAGCATTTCCGATAAGAACACTTTCGATGTAGAGGGAACGGTGTTGCGGTAACGTACCTGGAATGCTGATGCGTTAATTGGAAACCTCCGTCAAATAAGGGAGGTACGGTTCCAGCTTATCGGTTGATTTGAACGCCGAAATCTGCTTCACCTTATTGGTGTAAGCGTCATGACGAACCTCCACGTAGAATGAGTCGAGGCTGTAGAGGAGGTAGATGAAATCGTCTTCATACCGATTAGCCAGAATGCTTGCCTCGAAATACAGGGCGTTCAACTGGTCGTCGGTATCGAGGCTGGTAAAGTGAGCTGGTGTCATAAAAGAGCGATTTCATAGCGAATATAGGCTAAAAAAAAGTTTCAGGTTTCAAGTTTCAGGTTTCAAGTGCTTCGCTTTTCAGCCAAAGGCTTGATCAGCAGCGCACTTGAAACCTGAAACTTGAAACCTGAAACTTATATTACATCGTCACCCGCTTGCCTGACTTGGCGGCTTTGTAAATCGCTTCGACAACCCGAATATCGGCTAGCCCTTCTTCGCCGGGAACAAGCACCGGTGAGTTCGACATGATGGCTTTAGCGTCATTGTCCATTTGCATGGTCTGTTGCATCGGTGTCTTGTAGGGAACGTCGGTTTTGAAATCTTTACTGCCCTCGCCTTTTACGCCATTATAATCTGAGTAAGGCTCCATCTTTAATTTCCCTTTTTGCCCTGTCACATGCAGAAAGTTCATGTTCATACCATAACTGGTTTGGATCATAGCACGTGCACCGCTCGCAAACTCCAACTGGGCCATGCTGGTTTCATCCAGCCCGTTTTTATACACATCGGGGCGGGTCGTGTACTGCTGGGCAGTCAGTGCAATCGGTTCTTCGCCGGTAGCTAAGCGGGCTCCCTGAATGGCATACACGCCCATATCATACATAACACCGCCGCCCATCTCTTTCTTCTGCTTCCAGTGATCGGTTCGTGCATCGTAGTAGCCCGCCGCGCAGTTCACCATGTTTATCTTGCCGATGTTTCCTTCACGTAAGTATTTGACGTACGCCTGGGTATTAGGTTCATGATGCAGGCGATAACCGACAGAGAGATACTGTTTGTTCTTCTTACAGGCATCAATCATATTCTGGCATTCTGTTGCCGTTACGGCCATCGGTTTTTCAACCCAAACATGTTTACCTGCCTTGGCAGCGCGCACTACATACTCTTCATGCATCGATGGCGGTAACACCACATAAATTACATCGATGTCCGGGTTGTTGGCAATCTGATCAAAGGTTTGGTAGGTGTAGATATTCTTATCAGGAATATTGTATTTTTTCTTCCAGGCCTCTGCCTTAGCGGGCGTACCTGTTACGATACCAGCCAGGTAGCAGTTTTTAGTCTGTTGAAGCGCCGGAGCCAGTAAATCGGTGCTGTAGTAACCCAGGCCAACCAGAGCCACGCCCAGCTTATCCTTCTTAGGCGACGTAGCCGCCAGTAACGTGTGCGGCGATATGAGCGTTGAAGCCGAGGCCAGCGACAGGGTTTGGAGAATGGTACGACGGGAAGTCATGATATGCGTTTAGCGTTTGAGGTTTAGTGCTTAAAGTTACGTTGCCAGCGAGAATACTCTCAATATAGCATAGGAACATTAAACGTCGACCGTTGATCGTTCAACCTGATTTTCCCCAACGGGTGCCCGATAAGCCTGGAACGGTGCCTTTAGAATTCCGACAATATGACTATGCCCAGTTGGATCTGGGTGGGTGTCCAGGCCGTAAACAAGGTCTTTGCCTTGGCGAACGGCGAATGTGCTGAAAAGTCGGTCCCAGACAGAGAATATGTTCCCGTAATTGGTATTCGAGTAGGGCAGCACGTAATGATGATGAACGTGGTGCATATTCGGCGTCACCAGTAACCAATTGACAACCCGGTCGGCCCAGCGTGGTAATTCGATATTGGCGTGGTTGAATTGCGACAGTAGCACCGAAAAAGCCTGATACATAAACACCAGCCACATGGGGGCACCGGTGATGACTACGGCTAGTGTCGTAAACAGAAATCGAATCACACTCTCGCCGGGATGATGCCGGTTGGCCGTAGTGGTATCAACGTGCCTGTCGGAATGATGAACAGCGTGAAACTGCCACATCCACTTAACCTGATGTTCGCTCCAATGCGCAAGCCAGGCCCCCAGGAGGTCAAGCAACAGCAAACCAACAATAGCCTGCGCCCAGATTGGTAGAGATAACCACTGCAACAGCCCGAACTGATTCGCCACGGTCCAGTCGCTGGTTTTGACCAGGATGAACGCCAGTGAAAAATTGACCAGAATGGTAGTGAACGTAAAGAAGAAGTTAATGCCTGCATGCCGGGTTTTCTGATAATCAAACCGAACAAGCGGGACGATACTTTCTATCAGCCAGAAAAAGCAAATACCACCCACCAGTATCAAACTTCGGTGGGACGATGGTATATGTGCGAAATAATCAACGATATGCTCCATGACTAAGCTTGGTTTTGTTGGATTATTTCGCAAAATAAGTATAAAAAAGAAGTTCAGAGTGCCAGATTCAAAGTCCAAAGTCGCGTTGCTAATCAGCAGAGCGACTTTGAATCTGGCACTTTGAACTTCTTTTTTATTCCCTCACCGCCTTCTCAGCTTTCACCTCTGCGTGTTCGGTTAGTCTGGCTTCATCTTGTGCTACTTCTTCGCGGGAGTCTTTATTCTCTTTGGCGAAGACCTGCATCAGCACAATAAAAAAGGAGAGAATGGTTGGCCCAATTACCAGACCCAGGATGCCGAAGATGGGTACACCAATTACGATACCCGCCAGCGTGACGAGCGGGTGCACATCGCCCATGCGCTTGGCCAGCATAATACGAAGCAGATTATCGATATTGGTGATCACGATGGCACCTACGAGCAGAATACCAACGCCCTGCGTGGTGTTGCCCTGCGAAAGCTGAATCAGGCCGGCGGGTAACCAAACAAGCGGCGTACCCAGTACGGGAATGAAGGCCAGGAAAAAAGCCACAGTACCCCAGAATGCCGCGTCGGGAACGCCGAAGATCAATAACGTTACACCGGTGAGAATGCCCTGAACCAATGAAACAATGCCTTGGCCCAATACGTTGGCGTTTACGTTGTTACGGAGTTGCTCACCTAACTCTTTCAGTGTATCCCGCTTGAAGGGCAGGTGCTTGCGTAAACCTTCCAGGAAAGACTCTTCATCCGAAAACATGTAAAACAGGGTGAAGAACATCAGGCCAATGATGACCAGAAAGTCAAGCGCGCCACCAGCAAGCGAAGGCAATTGACGGGAAGCAAAGGTGCCGCCCTGTTGCAATATCTTCTGAATGTTCTGCTGACTGGTGATCTTGAAGCCGGTTAACTGTTCAGCTTGTTTCACCAGACCCAAAATCTGGTCGGTATGCTGCGAATAATACTGAATTCGATCGATGAGCAGAAAACTCAACACGATAAAGGGCAGTACGATAACAAACAGCGAAAAGATGATGATACCGGTAGTTACCAGCGTCCGATTCCACTTTTTACGGTAGACCAGACTGTAAAAGAGGGGACGGAAGATAACGTAGAGTATACCCGCTCCGAAGAAAGCCGATACGTACCCACGGAGCCCCGCAATAATGAAGCCTCCTAAAATTAATAGGCTGGCAATGAGAAGAATACGCTGTTGTTTCGGCGTGTAGATAGTAGAAGATGCCATAGCAATGAACAATGTATAATGAATAATGTACAATGGCTTCGCTCAGAGACGTTCGTAGAGCGAAGTACATTGTTCATTGTGCATTATACATTATTCATTACAATTTGTTCATTCTACCCACAACACCAACCCTTTCAGGTACCCGCCTTCGGGGTGAAAGAGGCTAACCGGATGGTCGGCGGGCTGGCTCAGGTGATGCAGCACACGTACCTGACGACCCGCCTCGATGGCTGCGGCCACAACGGTGTTGTAAAACAACTCCCTGTCTACCACCTGTGAACACGAGAAGGTGAATAGAATGCCGCCTGGTGCTACCCGTTTCAACCCCTCTACATTCAGACGCTTGTACCCCTGTACGGCCCGGTGCCGAGCCGACAGACTTTTGGCGTACGCAGGCGGATCAAGCACCACAATGTCGTACGTGGGTGTGGCGGGCTCTTTCAGGTAATCCATCACATCGGCCACAATCGACTCATGTTCACCGGCGAAACCGGGATTAGCCGCCACGTTCTGATTGGTCAGTTCGATGGCCTTTTTCGATACATCGACCGAATGAACAATTGTAGCGCCTGCTGCCAGTGCATACACTGAAAAACCACCTGAATAGCAGAAGGCATTCAGCACGCTTTTTCCCGCCGAATAGCGCGCCAGCAATTGCCGGTTATCGCGTTGATCTAAGAAAAAGCCGGTTTTTTGCCCCGTAATCCAGTCGACCATAAACGTGTGACCATTCTCCTGAACGGCACGCGGTGTCTCTGCCCGGCCATAGCGGTAACCATTCTGCACACCAGCGGCGTACTGTTCGGGTAGGGTTTCGGCGCTTTTGTCGTAAACGGCTACGAGGTCTGTCCCAAAAACACGTTGTAGCGCCTCTACGATGGGCTGCCGCTGCCGGTGCATGCCAATCGAGTGAGCTTGAAGCACCGCTACGCCATCATACATATCGATGATCAGGCCTGAACAGCCATCGCCTTCGCCATGAATTAAGCGGTAGCAGTTGGTCTGTGGTGGAATCACGCTGGCGCGCACCGCCCGAATCTGAACGAGTTTCTGTGCCCAGAAATCAACGTCAGGCGTGATGGACTGACCGTTTGTATGGGCCGCAAATGAGAAGAGACGTACCTGAATGCTACCGTCATGGAAGTGCCCCGTTCCCAGGTACGTTGCCTTACTATCGAAGACCTCGACTACTTCACCATCCTCTATATTGTTGTCAGGTTTAGCTCCTTCTCGGCGGGCAACGGCGCCCGAGAACACCCAGGGGTGAAACCGTCGCACGGCTTGCTCGCGACCTTTTTGCAGAAAAATTTTGGGGTAATTCATGCTGCAAAGGTAGTGAAGCGTTGGCGGGCAATGGTAAATCGCCAAATTCAGCTACTTTCATCTATCAAATCAACTAATCAATGCAAACCAATCGACGTGATTTTCTAAAGCAGGCGGGCCTTCTGTCTGCGGGTGCTGTTGCGCTAAGTTCAACCCTGACTGAGGCGTTGGGCGCTTCCATAAAAACGTTTGGCCTTCAATTGTACAGCGTTCGTGATGTGTTGCCCGCTGATCCTAAAGGCGTTATGACAAAACTGGCCCAGATGGGCTACAAACAGTTTGAAAGCTATCAGGGCGACAAAGGCTTTCTGTGGGGAATGGAACCCGCCGCTATGAAGTCGTTTCTGAATGGCCTTGGCGTAAAGATGGTTAGTACACATTTCGATTTCAAAGGCGCATCGGAAAGCGCCGATACGCTTCAGAAATACATTGATATGGCTAATGGAGCTGGTCTGAGTTATATGCTTTGCCCTTACATCGGCCCGCAGAAAACCTGGGACGACTGGAAACGCATTGCCGATAGTTTTAACCGGGTAGGCGAAGTGGTTCGGAATGGTGGTCTGAAATTCGGCTACCATAACCACGATTATTCGTTCCGCCCGCTGGATGGTAAATTGCCGCAAGAGTATCTGCTTACGCATTGCGACCCAATGAATGTGATGTTCGAACTCGATATGTGCTGGAGTGAAGCGGCTGGCCAAAGCACCGTCGATCACCTGAAGCAATATGGCAATCGCTATGAACTGTGTCACATTAAGGATTACAAAAAAGAGACGAGCGGTAAGGTAGTACAGCAGGACCTAGGCCAGGGAGAGGTAAACTACAAAGCCATTCTAAAGCAGGCACGCAAAAGCGGTATGAAGTACTTCCTGATCGAGCAGGAAGAATACCCCGGCCCATCCATGGTGAGCCTGAAAGCCGACGCCGATTACCTGAAAAAATTCAAGTTTTAGGCCGGTCACTCTTCCCGCACTTTAAACAGCCGCTTGAGCCAACTTTGTTGCTCGGCGGCTGTTTCTGCTTGTTCGGCTTCGTCGGGCAGTCGGCGGGCCAGTTTTGTCAGGTCGGGCTGCCCGGCGTCGACCCAACAGGTGTACCAGAAATCGCCTACCATTTTAATCGACGCCCGCATTTGGCGTTCTACCTGCCCGCGTAGCCGTTCGTGATATTGCCGGGCAAAGGCTTCGGAATACACCTTGACGGTTTGCCCATTCCGGTCTTCAAAATTCCATTTTTTGCTGTCGCCCAATTCGGCAGTCATCTCCCGCTCAATCGTCAGCACAGAATCGAGTGCTGCGTGGGCGTCAAAAACAGCCCGCCATGCCCGTTGCTGAGGGCGTTCAATGTATTCGGCGGCACCGACCAGCACATCATAATTTCCTGAAAATAACTCCGGTAAGCGCGACTCCCAGAAGCCGTGAATACCGGTTTGGCCCGTTAGCTGTCCGTTGTAATTGCGGGTGGTATGCAGCGGCACATTGGCATCGGCAATGTAATGCCCTATATCGGCCGATAATCGTAAAATCTTGGGTACGTTCCGTTCTTTAAACGCTTCGGTGAGCTGATACTTGGCCAGTTGAATGTGCCAAGGTACGATGCCGTGCATGGCCAGCGTATCGGCGCCGTATCGCTCGGCGGCGGCGCTCCAACTGCGGGGCAGTGTTTCGCGGGTGGTGTCGGCATATACATCTAGATCGATGAAGTGGCGGGGAGCTTCACCGACAACGGCATACCGACGTTTATCGGGATTAACGGCATTATCGGTCAGAAACTGAATGCGGCTTTTGAAGAGCGGCATCATTTCGGGCGGCAACGTAAATACCGCCAGCCGATTGATCTGTTGGTGAGCATAAAACCCCCATTTCGGAGATAATGGTGCCGGACGCGGCGGGTTGGCGAACGCGAAATTGGTGATAGCTGTCCAAAGCGAAAAAAAGCCAAAAAAGGTGTTCCGAAAATATTTTCCCGAAAAAATACCCAACCAAATACTATCCTTGTACATTTGTGTAGTCATGGTACTATTTGAAGACTCAATAAGACGTAACAAATAAAACCTCGACCAAAAGCGAATAATATTTTGTTAAACGACATAAATTCCAAATCAATGCAACGCGAAACTAAAGGATATGCCCTCATTGTAGGTCTCTTCTGCATCCTCGGTTTATTAATCTACGGAGCGTACTCACCCGCTCGCAAAGCCCAGAAACAGCAGATTTTCTGCTTTTCATTCACAAATGATGCAAATCCGCAAGCTGTTGACAAGCATATGCGCGATTTTGCAGCCCTTCGGCACGAAATTCCACAGGTCGTTGGTTACACGGCCGGCAAGACGTTTTTGGTTGGTAAGGCTGATTCTGAGTACGACGTCATGCACTATCTGACTTTTCAGAGTGAAGAAGACATGAAAGCGTTCGAGCAAAATCCGGCGTACAAAGCGTTTGTTAATGAGAATAAAGACAGCTGGGATAAGACGTTGGTCATCAACGCTGAGATACAGCCGTAAACCTTTTTTAGTTTAAAATGCAGAAAGCCGAACGTGGAAACGTTCGGCTTTCTGCATTTTAAACTAAAAAAGAGTCGTAAGTCGTAAGTCAATAGTCGATAGTCGCGCTGCAAGATTCAATACGTCCGTCATCAGCGCGACTATCGACTATTGACTTACGACTTACGACTCTTTTTTTACCATATCAACCACGGCTTCAACCCAAAGCGGGCTGTCGTTGAGACTTTCGACCAACTGCCAGTGCTCACCGCCGTGTTCTTCAAATAGCTCTTTGTATTCTTCGCCTACTTCGATCGTCGTCTCCAGACAATCGGCTACAAAAGCGGGTGAGAACGCCAGTACGCTCTTGATGCCTTTGCCCGCAAACAGCTTGATCTCGTCATCGGTGTAGGGCTTAATCCACGGATCGTTGCCCAGGCGTGACTGGAAGCTTGTGGTGTACTTGCCTTCAGGAATACCCAACTCTTTCACTAACCGGCGAGTCGTTTCAAAGCATTGAGCGCGATAGCAATGCTGGTTGTCGGGCCGTAATGAGGCACAGCATTCACCAAATTTACAGACCGTTTTGTCTACGTCACCTTTGCGAATTTGCCGTTCGGGCAGGCCGTGGTAGCTGAATAGGTAGTGATCATATTCCCGCTCGTTCATGTACTTGCGGCCCCGCTCAACAAAGCCCTGGATGAATTTGGGGTGTTCCAGAAAGCGGTTAATGAAACGTACCTGCGGAATCACCTGCCAGGTTTTCAGAATGTCCATCACCTTTTCATACACCGACCCGGTCGATGCTGAGGCATATTGCGGAAAGAAGGGTAGGACCACAATATCGTTCAGGCCCATCCGCTGAAACTCAGCAAGGCCTGTATCGATGCTTGGGCTTTGGTAGCGCATGGCCAGACGAACCACGTAATCGTCGCCCAGTTGTTCCTGCACCAGTTTCGTCACTACGTGTCCGTAGTGTTTCAGGGGCGAACCGTTTTCATTCCAGAGTTCCTTGTACACCTTCGCTGATTTCGGTGCTCGGAACGGCGCAATGATGCCATTTACCAACAGAAAACGAACGATGTAGGGAACGTCGATAACGCGTCCGTCCATCAAAAATTCACGCAGGTATTTCCTGACGTCGGGTACGTTTGGGCTATCGGGGGTACCCAGATTGACCAATAAAACACCGGTTTTTCCGATCTGTTTCGGCGTAGTTCCGGCAACTGTCGTATGGGGAGAGTGTAAAGCAGTGGCTTCCATGAGTGGGTAACGGTTTTTGGCCGAAATCGGTTTACGGTAGGTCGACCTTCACTTTATGCGTTCGTCATTGTAACGGGTAAAACCTGCCGCAATGCCAAACCGTACAAAAGCGTATCGGTCATTGAAGTAAATGTTGTACGGATCTTCGCCGTAATAACCTGCGGTGGCAAAGATACCAGCATCATGGCTAAAGGGTGGAACATACCAGAGACTTAACTCGGTATTTAATCGGCGACGTGCTATGTTCAGTGGCCAGTTGGTCAACTGATTGACGGCATAGGAGGCCTGTAGTGTTAGCCGTAGCCGTTCGGTCGTTATCGATGACGTAGATGCTGTCTGCGTTCGGGCAAATAGTCGGTAAGTAGCCTGGCCCAGCAGTCGGCCAAAGCCATAATTGCCTTCCAGCCCTTCTGAATGGTTAAAGATAGGAGCGTGCCAACGATAGCCCAGATTATAGTAGGTACCGTAACGCTGGCTTAAGTGAGTACCCCAGTTATAAGTGGCCTGTAGGTAATCGGTCGAAAAATCGCCGGTTTCGGTGTTGAACGTGCCGTTTGGCCGGTAAGTTGGGCCATCCTGCCCATTGGAGTGATGAAAAAATTGCCCTTCAACGTACCTGTATTGTGTTACGCTGTTGCTTAACCGGTAGAAAATCTGCGTGCCCAGTCTGAAGCTTGGCGTCCGAATTGGCGAAGACCGGTCTGTGCGGGTACGAGCCATGAAACGCTGCGTTACAGCAACCGACAAGCGCGATTTGGCATTGGCGAGCAAAAAATAACTGGCAATCAACTCACCGTTGATGACGTACTTACTGGGGGCACCTAATTCACCACTTGGCGAGATATACGAAAAGTCGCGATTACCCCGAAAAAATTCGTTGTACCGGTGATTCCGAAAACGCGTTGAATCGCTCAGGGTAGTTGAATCAGTTTGTGCGAAAGCCGCCGAAGCCCACAGCAACGTACCTAGCCAGACAATGCAGGAGCGAACATTCATAACGCTGAAGAGCAGTTCCGTTGGCTAAAACTCCATTGGCTGAAGCCAATAGCAATGAGTGAAAAGTCCCGTTGGGACTGGAAGGGAAAGTCCCAACGGGGACTTCTGGTTTTTTGCCGTTGGCTTCAGCCAACGGAGCTGGAGCCAACAGAACCCAAAAACGTTACAGGGACGGCCGATCGAAATTCACGTAGATCGCGTCTGATAGAGAATCGAACACCTTGATATCTGATAGTTCGCGTGGGCCGCGCTTACCCGATAGTTTGATTTTCCCCAACGTTTGATAATCGGTCCAGGGTAAAATGAAACCAGGCTTTTCGTCCGTGAATTTTGGGTAGTAGGCCCATTGTGATACCAGACGGGTTGTTTTGTCAACCCAAACATGGTATTTATTGTCGGGTGTATTACCCACGCCTTTAAACGTGAGTTGAATCAGATCGGCGGGTTGACCGGCCTCGGTATTGGCTGTGCCCAGGTCTTTCAGCGTAACCCCCGAATCTTTCAGTTTGTAAGGCATCACAAGCCAGTACGAATCATTGATCCAGGCCCCCTTGGCTGCTTTAACAAACCGAGCTACACTGTCGGGGTTGGTTTCTTCTTTTCCATTGCGAAACACGCGGCCTTTATCGGTATTGATGTTAAGCAAAACGGTCTGATCATTCTTAAGGTTATCGACCCGTACATCGCCGGTCCATTTGTTCCAGTGAAGGCGGCGGGCACCAAAAAATGTCCAGGCAATGTGGTGGGTGTTATCCCAGGCTTTGCGTCCTCCCTGTGCCGCCATCACTTCATCGGCGATCTGAACGGCGCGGGCATCTGACCCAGCTAAATCAAAGTCTTTGGCCGCTGGATTATTCATTTTCTTTTGCGCCAGCAGAGGCGAGGTCAGGAGCAAAAGCAACAGAGGCAGAGAGCGATAGATGTTCATCGATGATAACTGGGTTTGAACTGGAAGACAAAGAAAGCCGATTCCCCCCGTTTCTTTCATCAATACGATTTAGTTTTATATCGAATACACCTATGAAAACGGTAAACTTCCTTCCCATGACCCTCACCCAACTTGATTACATTGTTGCTATCGATACGCACCGGCATTTTGCCACCGCTGCCGAGCACTGCCACGTAACGCAGCCTACGCTGAGCATGCAGATTCAGAAGCTCGAAGATGAACTTGGTGTATTGCTATTCGACCGGTCGAAACACCCGGTAGTGCCTACTGAAACCGGGCAACTTATTGTGGCTCAGGCGCGTGAGGTGTTGCAGGCATCTCGTCGTATTCCTGAAATGGCCAGAGAATCACGCGACGATGTAGGTGGTGACTTGCGAGTAGGGATTATTCCAACGCTGGCACCCTACCTGTTGCCGTATTTTATCAGCGCGTTCATGGCGCGTTACCCGGCCGTGACCATTCAGTTGCAGGAGTTACTAACCGAGCAGATTGTGGAGCGACTACGTACCGGTTTGCTGGATGTTGGCGTCGTGGTTACACCCTTGCGCGAGAATAATATGGTCGAGATTCCTTTGTTCAAAGAGCCTTTTATGCTCTATGCGGCAACGGGAAACGAACTATTGAAAAAGCAGAAAATCAGCCCCGACGATCTGAAAAACGAAGGGCTGTGGTTGTTGTCGGAGGGACACTGTTTTCGGGATCAGGTGCTGAATTTATGTGGCAACAGCCATCAGGGCAATAAGATGTTGCGGTATGAAACAGGTTCGCTGGAAACGCTGGTCAGGCTCATTGACCGGCAGGATGGTTTTACACTGTTACCCTATCTGGCTACGCTGGATTTCGATGCGGCCCGTCGGAAGCAGTTACGCCCATTTTCGGGTGTTCCACCGGTACGCCAGGTAAGCCTAGTGATGCATCGAAGCTTTCTGAAACGCGGCCTCATCAATGCCCTTCGCCGCGAGATTCTGGTGAACCTCCCCGAAGGACTTGCCCGGGAATAGGTGGCTATGCTGCCTGGGATTAGCTTTTCTTAGAACCAGGGCCGCTTCACCTTGAAGCTTTTCTTCAGGCCCCGAATCAGGAGCAGTGCGCCGATGACGCCGAAAATGATTGCCAGTATGGTGACGTTTAAAATTGCAAAAACGAGCGCAATAGATATGACAACAATAGAGGCTTTGAGCTGCCAGGAAATGCGTTGCCACCAGTTCAGTTTTTTACGGGCAGGCAGGCCAAGAATTTCACGTAATGTTTTCTTTTTCGGTTTTGGCCCAGGCTGTACGGCGTTCATCGCAACCGGCGCGGAAACAGGTCGGGCAGCAGTAACGGGGTTGGGAGTCAGCAGACGCCGTGCGTTAGACTGATGTTGCCTAATCCGCTCGGCAATCGGGTACGTATGCTGCGTCGGCATTGGCCTGCCGGTCGATTCGGCGGGTCTGTTTGCCTCGGCATAAGCCAGCGGTTGCCGGGTACGTTCAGTTTCGTCAGGTACGTTGCTGATCGAATCAACCTGCTGATCGGCAGGCAACGTACCTGCGTGTTTATCGGCGAGTTGTTTCGGGGCCGGCGAGTAGAAAACCTCGCGGTTGCTGCGTTGAAACTGGGCAACAGGACGCTGGCAGGCAGACAAGCCCACGAGAAGGCAAACGGTGAGTAAACCGGGAGCCGAGGCAGTACGGTATAAGGCGGGATTTATGGACATTGCCCTAACAACGAGCCGAGTTGGGCAGGTCGTATATGGAGGCATGTGAAAAGTAGTGGTAGCTAGTCGGCAAAGATGTCGCTCACGTGAATTGTAAAGCCATCGACTGCTTCGGATACTAATGTTCCCCCTCTTAGTTTTTGCGCTAACCGAAACGTAGTTCCATCCAGCAAATACTGCTCAATGGTTTCCTTTTCGGTATCGACAATCCAATATTCATGAACGCCATGTAAGGCGTAATCCGTCATTTTGATGCCATAGTCCCGGTCGCGGGTACTATCTGACAGAATTTCGACAACAAAGTCGGGTGGCGGGAAAGCGGATTGTTTTGGTTCGAAAGCGGCCGATTTTTCAGCATTCCAAAAGCAGATATCTGGTTCGTAATCGTTTCGAGTCAAGCGGACCATTACCTTCTCGTAGCCAATCTCGCCAAGTTTGTTATCGTAGACATAAGGCATTAGATGCCGGGTAATTCGGGACGAGGCTTTCCAATGACGTCCGTAGACAGGAGAGTGATAGATTATCTCTCCGAGAATGAATTCCGACTTGACGTTCTCATCCACATCAGCCCAAAACTGATGCCGACGGCGTTGTTCGTCCTGCCATTTTTCTTCGGCTTCGTCCAGAAGGGTGCGCAGGTTAGGCGCTTGCCAGAGTTGATCGAGCGTGGTCATAGAATTGGTGGTCACCGTACACAAATTTAACAAACGATCCGGCCTTTTTGTCGCTAACTGGTTAAACTTGGGCTTCCGTAGGCTTATAGAGGCTCGGAGTACGATTACTGGTTAAGCGGTAGTACACTCGTCCGCTACAGAAACGCATTTTTATGAAACTATTTCGCTTCGGCCCCGATGGCCATGAGCACCCCGGTGTATTGATGCCGGACGGTAGCCACCTCGACGTTACGCACTTTGGTGGCGACTACGACGAAACTTTTTTCGCTACCGATGGTCCCGAACGGCTGGCGCATTGGCTTACGGCTCATGCTCCTCAATGTCCACCCGTGCCGGCCGATACCCGATTTGGTTCGTGCATCAAACGCCCGTCGAAAATCGTGTGTGTCGGGTTGAATTATGCCAAACATGCCGCCGAAACGGGCGCTACCCCCCCGGCCGAGCCGATTTTGTTCTTCAAATCGACCACTTCACTTTGCGGCCCCAACGATAACGTGGTCATTCCGAAGCGGTCTGAAAAAACTGACTGGGAAGTCGAATTGGCCGTGGTCATTGGCAAACGGGCCAGCTACGTTGAACTCGACGACGCTATGGACTACGTGGCGGGCTACGCTGTGATCAACGATTATAGCGAACGGGCTTTTCAACTCGAACGCGGCGGTCAGTGGGCGAAAGGGAAAGGCTGCGACACGTTTGCTCCTCTGGGGCCTTATCTGGTCACGCGCGACGAGGTACCAAACCCGAACGCGCTGGGCCTGTGGCTGTCTGTCAACGGCGAAAAGCTACAGGATTCCAACACCGACGACATGATCTTCGACGTACCTACGCTCGTTAGCTACATCAGTCAGTTTATGAGCCTGCTTCCCGGCGACGTAATTTCAACGGGCACCCCATCCGGCGTTGGTCTCGGTCTGAAACCACCCCGCTACCTCAGCGCCGGCGATGTAGTCGAACTCGGTATTGAGGGCCTGGGCGAACAACGGCAAGTAGCAGTCTCGTATTCACTATGACCATAGACGCGCATCAGCATTTTTGGCTGTATAACCCCGAACGGGATAGCTGGATTACAGACGACATGGCGACGATTCGCCGTGATTTTTTGCCCGCCGATCTGGAGCCTGTACTACAGGCCAACGGGATCGACGGCTGTGTGGCGGTTCAGGCGTCGCAGTCTGATGAAGAAACCATGTTTCTGGTCAGTATGGCGCAGGCGTACGATATTGTCAAGGGCGTAGTCGGCTGGGTCGATTTGCGGGCTTCTGGCCTCTACGACCGTCTGGAAGCCTATTCTCAGTTTGAGGAAATTCGTGGTTTTCGGCATGTAGCGCAGGCTGAACCTGATGATTTTCTGATGCGTCCCGAGGTGGTAAAAGGAATTCAGCAATTGGCTGCGTTCGACTTTACGTATGATATCCTGATCTACCCGTCGCAGTTGAAAGCTGCCCTGCATTTGGTGCGGTCGGCACCCGACGTGAAGTTTGTAATCGATCACTTGGCTAAACCTGTTATTCGGAAACAGGAGATAAACCGCTGGTCGAATTTCATGGCCGAGATTGCCAAACAGCCGAACGTGTCCTGTAAGGTATCAGGAATGGTGACGGAGGCGGATTGGAAAAACTGGAGGAAAGCCGATTTCTTTCCTTATCTCGACGTGGTTTTCGAGCAGTTCGGCCCCGATCGGTTGCTGTTTGGGTCCGATTGGCCCGTTTGCCTCGTGGCGGCCGACTACACGCAGGTGAAAACGCTGATTGAGGATTATGTGGCCCCCTGGGGTGATGAAGTACGCAATAAAGTATTCGGCGGCAACGCAGTTGAGTTTTATAGTTTATAGGATTTTAGACATTGGATTCTGGACGCTGGAGAAGCCTGATTAATCAATACATCGTCATCACCCACCGTTTCTATGCATAATTTTAAAGAACTGAGAATTTGGCAACAGGCTATGGATATTGCCTGGCTTTCCTTTCGATCAATGTTTGGAGCAGATCAACTCATTTCAGCGTCAGACCAGAGTCTTTAGGTCACGTCTAACGAAGTCCATTGTCTAGAGTCCAGCATCTAATATCCAATATCCAACATCTAACATCCAGCATCCTAACTCATGGATTTACACTTAAAAGATAAAGTCATTATCGTTACTGGCGGGGCTCGTGGTATTGGCGAAGGCATTAGCCACGTACTTGCCGCAGAGGGAGCTATCGTCGTCATTGTTGGGCGTAGTGCTGGCAATAATGACGTCACCGTTGCCAACATTGAACAGGCAGGTGGGAAAGCGTTTGGCGTCGTGGCCGAGTTAACCCAGCCGGAGGCGTGTAAGCAGGCTATTGAGCAGGTGATGGCTCAGTTTGGCCGGATCGACGGGCTGGTGAACAACGCAGGTGAGAACGACGGCGTTGGGCTCGAAAACGGCAGTTACGAAGGCTTCATGTCGTCGCTGCACAAGAACCTGGTACACTACTACCTAATGGCGCACCACGCCCTGCCCGCGCTGAAAGCGTCGAAAGGTAGTATAGTCAACATCGGTTCCAAAGTAGCTACAACGGGTCAGGGAGGTACGTCGGCGTATGCCGCGTCGAACGGCGGTCGTAATGCCCTGACTCGCGAATGGGCCGTTGAACTGCTGCCGTACGGTATTCGCGTAAACGCCGTTATTGTGGCCGAATCCTGGACACCGCTGTATGAACGCTGGATTAAAACGCTTCCCAATCCGGAAGAAACACTGCAAAAGATTACCAGTAAAATTCCGCTCGAACACCGGATGACAACGACTACTGAATTAGGTAATGCCGTCGCTTTTCTATTATCATCGCAGTCGAGCCACACCACCGGCCAACTCGTATACGTCGATGGCGGCTACACGCACCTTGATCGGTCAATTTCTTAACGGTTTGTGGTTTGTTGTGTGTGGTTTGTGGTTGCGCTGCTAAATCACGATCACGATGGCAAGCAGCGCAACCACAAACCACACACAACAAACCACAAACTCTCTCCCTAAACCTTCCCTTACTAAAAATGGCTGCCATTCCTGTTACTCCTGCTACCAAACCACCGGGCACCCCGGCCCAATCGTACACACTCGCTTTTGCGTTGGTGACGAGTTTGTTTTTCCTCTGGGCATTCGTTCACAACCTGGAACCTATCCTGATTCCACACCTGAAAAAAGCCTGTCAATTAACAGATTTACAATCAGCCTTTATCGACTCAGCCGTATATCTGGGCTATTTTCTGATGGCTATTCCGGCTGGTCTGGTCATGAAGAAATATGGCTATAAGCAGGGTATTCTGATGGGTTTGGCCTTGTACGCTGTTGGCGCGTTGCTGTTCGTACCTGCCGCCAATACCCGTATTTATGGCCTGTTTCTGGGTGCGTTGTTCATCATTGCGTCGGGTTGTGCCTTTCTGGAAACGGCGGCCAATCCATACGTCACGCTTCTTGGCCCACCCGATTCGGCTACTACGCGGCTGAACCTGAGTCAGTCGTTTAACGGGTTGGGGTCGTTTCTGGCTCCACTGATAGGAGGGAAGCTGATTTTGAGTGGCATCGAACATACGCAGAGTGAACTGGCGGCTATGACCCCGGCTCAACTGGATACGTACCTGCAATTTGAAGCCGACTCGGTAAAACTGCCCTACCTCATCATTGCCGGTCTGGTGCTGCTGGTGCTGGTCTTGTTCGTGTTCATTAAACTGCCGAACGTGCATACCCACGTGAGCGAACGTGTCTCTACGTTGCGTACGGCCCTGTCGCACAAGCAACTGGTTGGCGGTATTGGTGCTGAATTTTTCTACGTGGGTACGCAGGTTTGTGTAACGAGTTTCTTTATCCGCTTTGCCAAATTTACCAGCGATATTCCCGAAAAAGCGGCCGCCGAACTGCTTGGTTTTGCTATGCTGGGTTTCCTGATTGGCCGGTTTACAGGTACGTTCCTGATGCGCTATATTGCACCGCACCGACTGCTCACGATTTATGCCGTGATTTGCATGGCGCTGTTGGCGGTGGCGCTGTCATCGCAATCGCAGGTGGCGGTGTGGGCGTTGTTTGCCGTACCATTTTTCCTGTCGATCATGTTCCCGACCATCTTCGCGCTGGGTATCAATAAGCTGAATGAAGACCGTGAACTTGGCTCTTCGCTGCTGGTGATGTCGATCGCTGGTGGCGCGTTCTGCCCGCTTCTGATGGGCTGGATTTCTGACCAAACCAACATCCAAATCGCCTACGTGGTGCCCATGCTCTGCCTGACGGTCATCGCCTGGTACGGCTGGAGAGGACACGTTGTTGAAGAGTAATGTAACGCGGACTTCAGTCCGCATGCTTTAGATCGGCGGACTGAAGTCCGCGTTACGTATATGACCTACGCCCTTGCGCTTGATTTGAAAGATGACCCGGCTCTGATTGCCGAGTATGAACACCACCACGCCAACCCACGGCCCGAGATAGAGGCGAGCATCCGGGAGGCGGGCGTTACGGCCATGAATATCTATCGGTTTGGTAACCGGCTATTCATGATCATGGAAACCGATGAGACGTTTTCCTTCGAGCGTAAAGCCCAAATGGATGCTGATAACCCAGCCGTGCAGGTCTGGGAACAACTCATGTGGGGCTACCAACAACCCATTCCCGGCGCGAAACCCGGCGAAAAATGGGTACTGATGGACCAGATTTATGGTCTGGGTTAAACTTATAAGGTCTTAAGGGCCTTATAGGTTTGAAAATAAATGACAAGTTTACTTGACAATGTGAAAAGTTTGCTTGATACTTGTGCTGTTAAATAAACTTTACACTATATATGCGATCTCACTTGCTTTTACCACATCGATTTCAGCACATTGGCTGGTCGATTCTCATTCCTGCCTTACTGCTTAGCTTTCTCGTCAACGCCTATGGATATTCTATTGACTGGCTAACAATCACAGTTCCTGTACATCCACTAACAGCCGAATACAGGCGGTTTCACACAGACGATCTGAACCTGACCGACACGTTTAGTATCGTAAGTTTAATTACTGGAATGGGCTTTGTTACTTTTTCTCGCGAAGCTGTAGAAGACGAAATGATCGCTCAAATCAGACTTAAATCACTTCAGTGGAGTTTGCTTATCAACTATATCTTGTTGATTATGGCCACCCTACTCGTTTATGGATTCAGTTATTCTTCAGTGTTGGTATATAACCTGTTTACTCCACTGTTGATCTTTATATTACGTTTCCGCTGGTTGATTTACCGGAATAACCAACTAATGGCGGCATGAAGAACAAACTGAAAATAGCGCGGGCCGAGGCAAACCTGTCGCAGGGTGATCTGGCTGAGCGTATAGGAGTCAGTCGGCAAACGATCAACTCTATTGAAACCGGTAGGTACGTTCCCTCGACGGTGCTAGCACTTAAACTGGCCACCGTATTTGCCAAACCGGTGGAGGTGCTATTTAGCCTGGAAGAGACCGATTAGTGCTGTGTTTATGGGACAGTCTAACAAGAAGTTATGGAAAGTAACGTAAAAAGCGACCAGGATTTAGGGGCATTAGTAATGCAGGGTTTTGTAACTGATCACCAAAAAATGCTAAAGCGGGCCAAATTGGAAAACAAGACCCTCATTATCGAGCGCGACGGGAAGCCTGTGCGGGTTAAGGCCCGTGATTTATAGTCGTTGCTCCGTTAGGTCTCAATGATTCCGAATGCGCGCTCGGGGGCTTGGCTTTCCTGTTTTGAGAATTCGGCGGGGGTGAGAGTGGTAAATTCCTTAAAATCACGCGCCATATGCTGGTAATCATGATACCCTACTTCAAGCGCAATGCTCAACCAGTCTTTCCCTGGCTGTGCATTGCTGATCTTCATGGCGTTATCGAAGCGGATAATCCGGCTGTATAGTTTAGGGCTGATACCTAATCGTTCTACAAAGCGTTCGTAGAATTGCCTTGTACTCAAACAGGCCTGACTGGCCAGCCAATCGAGTGAAACGGGAGTTGGATTGGTGAGCATAAACTGACTCACTTTGTCGATTGGCCTGATGCTGTAGCGCGACTGCCTGCTGCTCCGGGTGTCGATTAAGACACGGATGAACAGTTCAACGATAGCGGTCATATCGGTGTAATTGTTGGTGCTGTTCAGCCGCTCATTAACCAAACGAATCTCTGGCCCCCAAAGGGCTTCAGCATCGATAAATTGATTAGTCAACTCCTGAACAGGAAGGCCGGTGAGTCGAAAGAGGGCTCCGGGTTGAAAAACGACCTGAAACAATAAGAATTCCCGCCCAACATGTCGGTTCGTGACGATAGACGGCTGTCCGATCAGTGCTGACCGGGGTTTTTGGAGTGGCGTGTCGTTGCCAACGTACCTGACTGTTTCAGTGTGTCGGGTATAAAAAGCCAAACAGTGTTCTGGCCGGGGCCAATACGGCTTGACCGGCAGAACGACGCTGTCATCGAAAACGAAATGGACAATCTGAAATAGCCTGACGTATTCACGCAGAGCAGGGTTGGGCTGAAAATAGTGAACAAGCATAAACGATCCGTTTTACTCGAGCGACAGTGGCGGGCCTATTACCTTCATGCCATGTGCCCGATGAATGGCTTCACTTTCTTCGACGGTAGGCGGCCCAGTCATCTGGCTCATCAGCGTAAAAAAATCTTCCAGTTTACCGGCAGGCTGAACCGAATATACAAGTTTCCCAGCGTCTGATAACTGAATCCAGGTATGGGGTACGTTACGGGGACTAAATACCGTGTCGCCGGGGCCGGCCAATACAGTTTCATCGCCAACTTGAAAGCGGTAATTTCCTTCGATGATATAGAAGATTTCGTCTTGGTCAAAATGAACGTGTAGCGATGGACCGGTCTTCTCCCTGCCTATGTACTCAAATACCGACAACGCACCGTTGGTGTCCTTCGACGATACTTTGAGGTCGTTGGGATTGACGCCTTTGAAGGGTGTATGCACGCCGAAGCGGGCTTCTCCCGCCTTAACCATAAAGCCTTTTTGGGGCTGGGTACCCGGGGCAGACTGCGTTGTCGGCATAGTTGCTATTGATGAACCAAGAGTAGGGGCCACCATGGCCGTAGCCAGGAATGTTCTTCGTTGCATGTTCGGTTTTGTTTAAGTGCGAGACAAAAATGGGCGATACTACTGGCGGTCTGGTGGTAAAAAACGGCGGTTTTTGGGAAGTGGGAAACAGACTTTTCTGCATAGGTATCCTCATTAGCCGTACGCTATGAATTCGGCCCGGTTATAGCCAGATAGGATAATGTTATGCCAACAAAGCGGCCTGCCCGTTGTTATTTCGCGAGATAAACTTGTAGTTTAGGCAAAAATCCGCTGCCTTTTGACGCACTTTCAATTAAATACCTGTCTGCTTCGCCCCTGGCGTGAGGGTGACGAGGAGCCGTTATCGCGCCATGCCAGTAACCGGAATATCTGGAATTGGGTCCGTGATTTCTTTCCGTATCCCTACAGTATGCGTGATGCCACGGCCTGGGTACGTTCTAATCGAACATTGCAACTACCTAGTAATCTGGCAATTGAGGTAAATGGTGAAGCTGTTGGTAATGTAGGTTATACTGTCCGTGACGACATTTACCGGTTCAACGCCGAGATAGGGTACTGGCTTTCAGAAAAGCATTGGGGTCAGGGTATTATCACCGAAGTATTACCTGTTCTGGTCGATTACATTTTCAAAAATTCGCAGGTCAATCGCATCTATGCCTGTGTGTTAGAAGGTAACGAAGGGTCGATGCGGGTACTGGAGCGAACACAGTTCCGGCACGAAGCCATCCACCGGAAAGCGGCCGTTAAAAACAACCGTTTCTTAGACGAGCATATCTATGCCATATTGCGCGAAGAGTATCAGGCGCGCAAAAACCAACTTTCATAAACGCCCCGTTTGTGGTTTCTTTGCGGACTTATTAGCCCCTTTTGCATGTCGAAAATCATCATTGCCGTAGACGGATATTCGAGCTGCGGGAAGAGCACCACGGCCAAAGCCGTTGCCGCCCGAATGGGTTACGCCTACATCGATACCGGAGCCATGTACCGCGCGGTGAGTTTGTACTTTCATCAGAATCACGTCACCTACACCAATCCGAAGGAGGTGGCCGACGCTCTGGAAAAACTGCACGTATCGTTTAATTTCAACGAGAAAACGAGCCGAAACGAGACATGTCTTAACGGACTCAACGTAGAAGAAGAAATTCGGAAAATGTATATTTCCAATATGGTCAGCGAGGTGAGCACCATCGTGGAAGTACGTCGCGCCATGGTATCGCAACAACAGCGAATGGGCCGTAAACGCGGCGTTGTCATGGATGGCCGCGATATTGGTACCAAGGTTTTTCCGGATGCGGAAGTAAAAGTGTTTATGACCGCCGATACGTTCATCCGGGCCAAACGTCGGCAGGTTGAACTGCTCGAAAAAGGTGAGATGGTGAACCTCGACGAGATTGTGCGTAACCTCGAAAAGCGCGATCATATCGACAGCACCCGCTCCGAAAGTCCGCTTTCGCAAGCCTCCGATGCCGTCTTGCTCGATACCTCATTTATGATGATTGATGAACAGGTAGAATGGGTCATTGAACTCGCCGACCGTCGTATTGCAGAGTTGCATCGGCAGGGACATTTCGGACGGGCTCACTCATGAGCCTGTCGTCGGCCGATGTCCTGATTGTTGGACAGGGCGTTGCGGGTTCAGTGTTGGCCCTGACCCTGCAACAGCGGGGTTTGTCGGTTCATGTTGTTTCGTCGGCCCAACTACCCGCTGCCTCGGCCGTAGCGGCAGGCATTGTAAACCCACTGACGGGTCGTAAGCTGGTAAGAACCTGGGAGGCAGATCGACTTTTTCCGTACCTGCATCGCTTCTATTCCGATGCCGAACATCAACTCGATGCTTCGTTTTTTACGTCGCTCGACGTGTATCGGCCTTATCGCGACGAAAAGGAGCGGAATCTCTATCAGACCATTGCCGCTGACCCTGACCTGCAGCCTTACTTCAGGCACGATGTCGACGAATCGAGTTATTCAACTGTTATCAATAACCCCTTTGGCGGCATTCAGGTGACACAGGCGGGTTGGGTTGATCTGCCTGCTTTTATTACCGCTGTTCGGGCTTATTTTATTGAAAAAGAGAAGTTTAGTCTAGATCAGGTACATACCAAAGAGTTACAGATACAAGCTGACTCGGTAACGTACCTGGGAAAAAAATATCGGTATGTTGTCTTTTGCGAAGGGCCGCATGGTGAGTCTAACCCGCTCTTTCAGACATTGCCTTACAATGTGGTGAAAGGCGAAATTCTGACTGCCGAAGTTGCCAACTATCCCTTGACGAACATTGTCAATCAGGGTATTTTCGTGATGCCCCTGTCACCGACGCGCATTCGGATTGGGGCTACCTATTCGTGGCACGAACTAGATTGGAAAACAACCGACGTGGGGCGGTCGTTCTTAGAGACGAAGGCCCGTGCACTGCTCACCATTCCGTTTACCGTGATTGATCAGCAGGCGGGTATTCGGCCTTCGACCAACGATCGGCGGCCGTTTGTGGGCTGGCATCAAACGTATCCGGCTGTTGGTATATTTGGTGGAATGGGGACGAAAGGAGTGTCGTTGGCGCCGTATTTGGCCCATGATTTCGCTGATCATATGTTATTGGGTAAAGAAATCAATCCGGCCGTGAATATTAGCCGTTTTCATTCGTTATAAAGTGCAGTTTGTCTGACTTGTTTTTTACTCGGGATGCTTATGCGTCAGCTATATATCTTTTCATTATTGTGCCTGGTTGCAGGTACGTCGGCTTGGGGGCAGAATTATCCGTCGCTCGAACAGTTTGGTAAAAACCGGATCCAATATCGAACGTTCGAGTGGAAAACGGTGCGGACTTCGAACTTCGAGATTTACTTCTATGAAGACGGTGAGCAACTGGCTAATCTGGCCGCGCAGTATGCCGAATCTGATTTCGATCGGATTACCGAACTGCTTGGCTACACGCCTTACAATCGCATTAAGATCTTTCTGTACAATTCACCGCAGGAGCTTGCCCAAAGTAACATTGGCGTAACTACCCTCGGTGAGATGACTCGCCGTGAACTCGACCTGTCGAAGTCGCGGGTAGAGCTGGCGTTCTCGGGCGATCAGGTCAGTTTCCGTAAAGAGTTACTGCGTAATGTTACAATGCTGTTCGTGTACGATATGCTGTACGGCGGTAGTTTGAAAGATGCGTTACAAAGTTCGTTGCTACTGACACTACCCAACTGGTTTATGCCGGGTATGGCCTCGTATGTAGCCGAAGGGTGGAGTCCTGAACTTGACGACTACATGCGCGATGCCTCTATCAATGATCCGGTACGTAAACCGTCTACGCTGTCGGGAATGGATGCGGAACGGGTAGGGCAGTCGATCTGGAATTACATTGGTCAGAAATATGGTCGTGATAACATTTCGAATATTCTGAATCTGACTCGTATTATTCGGGATGAGCAGAAAAGCATTCAGAGCACCCTGGGTATTTCGTACAACCGATTCCTACGCGATTGGCGCGAGTATTATACCGTGCAGGCATCGCCGTTTGCCGGCGCATTCAAAACCAACCCGGATGATTTCCGAATTAAGCTGTCTGGTTCTAAAACGCCCGTTCAGTTAAATAGTCTGAAATTAAGCCCGGATAAGTCACTGCTTGCTTACACAACCGTTCGTGACGGGAAGTATAGTGTAGAGGTAGTGAACACAACTACTCAAAAAAGGTACAGTCTCATGTCGGGAGGGTACCGGCTCGACGGGCTAACGTATAAACCGAACATGCCGTTGGTAGCCTGGCAACGCGATAACCGCCTGGTTATTTTGCTGGAAGAAAAAGGCAGACCGTTCCTATATATATATAGCGATCTGGATGCGTCGTTGAAAAAACGACCCAAGCGCGTACTCAGTCAGGGAATTAGTGGGTTGGCGCAGGTAACCAGTATGGATGCTTCGACCGATGGAGGTAGTCTAGTTTTAAGTGCCGTTCGGAGAGGTCAGAACGACCTGTTCCTGTATAGCCTGAATCGGAACAATTATCAGCAGTTGACCAACGATTTGTACGACGATCTTAATCCACGATTTGTGGGGCGGTCGGGTCGGCAGATTGTGTTTTCCTCGAATCGCCGGTTAGACACGTTGAACGCAGACAAGGGGACGTACAAATCGATACGTGATCAGTTCAGTATTTTTACCATTGAAGGTACAGCTCGTGTGTCATCTGCTCGCCGATTAACCGATTCTACGTATCAGGCACTGGCGCCCATTGGTGCCAATGAGAATACTCTGTTCTATGTGAGCGAGCAAACAGGTATTCGCAATGTATACAAGCGGCTTATCGACGAGCAATCGGAAACGGCAGTAACGGCATTACCCAGTGGAATTTTGCAATACGACTATCTGCCCGCCAACGGAGGATTTGTTTACAGCAGCATTCAGGAAGGCTCAGTATACATTGGTTTCCGGTCGCAACTAGCCAACGCCGTAGCGGCCTTACCCACTACGCAGCGGGCCATAGCTATGAGCCCTCGCCTTGTTGCCAAGCCAACCCCAAAGCCCGCACCCGCTCGTGACAGTACAACGATGGTTCGTGATACAGTTGCTAGAACGACACCAGTCAATTCGGTTACGGTAGCCCCTCCTAAGCGTATGGTACTGGCTCCGGGCGAGGTAGACACAGACCAGTATGAGTTTGATGCCGACGTTTTGAAGGCGGCCGAATATCGGCAGCGCCGGGCCGCTTCTACGGCTGCCCAAGCTACCGTTCCTGGTTTGAACGCACCTTTGCCACGGAATCGTCGCCGGGAAAACGTAACTGTTCGCGGCCCGTTTGAATACCAGGGATTGTTCGTCATGAATGATGCGAGTTCGGCCTGGCGCATAGACCCGATCCGTGGATTTGGGTACGTTCAGAACATAGCCTTAAATGACTTGCTTGAAAATCATATCGTAAAAGGGGGCCTGTTTATTACGACCAATCTGAAGAATAGTGATTTATGGACTGAGTACCAGAACCTGAAACACCGGGTTGATTATGGCGTTCGGGTCGATCGCCAGACCCTGTTTCTGGATGCGGGCGAGTTTAGTCAGCGTTTCCGATACAATAAAGTCGCCTTAACGGCCGCTTACCCAATCTCGGTAAATACTCGGTTCTCAGTATCGCCTTTCTACGCTTTAACCCGTCAGATCGACTTGTCGTTTCAAGGGCAGGGGCAACCCGATGCCGTATCCGATTATGCCGGTGCGCGGGCTGAAGTGGTGTTCGATAATACAAAGGTCAGCGGCATGAACATGATCGAGGGCACCCGTTTTAAGGTTCGGTATGATAATTATACCGGGTTGCGCGGTGTAAATGAATCGTTTAACCGACTCTCGGCCGACATTCGGCATTACCAGCATATTCATCGTGATCTGGTGTTGGCCCTGCGTTTATCGTACGGTCAGTCGGGGGGAGCAGCTCCGAAACAAAGTGCAGTAGGAGGGATGGAAAACTGGATAAACACTCAGCGAGAAGAAACCGCTACTAACCCGCTCTACATTACTGAGGTACGTAATAATATCAGAGACTTGTTCTTTCTGGATTTTGCGGCGCCGCTCCGTGGTTTCCGGCAGGGCAAGCTGGTTGGCAACAGCCACTTGCTGTTCAATGCTGAATTACGTTTTCCATTGATTCGTTACCTGTACAGAGGCAATATCACATCGAACTTCCTGCGTAATCTTCAGCTTGTTGGTTTCACCGATATTGGTACTGCCTGGAATGGAACAAGTGGCCCATTTAGCCGGGAGAACAGCTTGAACACGGAGCGTTTTGGTGGCCCGCCAACTCCATTTCGTGTAACGATAACTAATTTTCAAAACCCTTTCCTGATTGGTTATGGTGCCGGCGTACGGACGATGTTGCTGGGTTATTACGTGAAGTTTGACTATGCCTGGGGAATCGAAAACAAGACCGTTAATAGCCCTACTGCGTACCTGACATTAGGGTATGACTTCTAATTTTTGCGACACATTGTAGTGAAAAGAAACCCGCTTAGGCGGGTTTTTTTTGTGTCTATATGGGGAGATGCTTAAGTGCTATTGCTTAGTGGAGCCTTTATTTGGCATAGTTTTCGCTAACTGTCCTGCAACTCTTTTCTATCTGAATATACAGAGGTGTCGGTACGGTTGGTGTACGAAAATGGTAGTTCGTAAACACGAATAGCTAGTGACTTGCCCGTAACATTGGGTATACGTGTATTTGCCCGATACCCGGCCGCCTTTGGCATAGTTTTAGATGAAAATAGAGCGAACCATAGCCTTCTTTCTGGTCTGCACTGTGTTCGTGACTTTCGCACGGGCATCAGGTCCGAACTGAGCGTATATCTGTTGGCTAACGGACCCCATTAAACGCTTCTAATTCCATCGCAGATGAACGTAACATCTACATTGAAAAAAGTCCTCAATCAGGTTGATTCAGCATCGATATTGACTCTGGACAAACGTGCTCAGCCCGCTTTCGGCGGTCGGTTACTTTGTTTCCTGGAGCGGTTGATCCTTCAATTTGGGTACATGCTGGGAGCGTGGAGCTTTGCGTCACGGTTTCTGGAGCTTGAGGTTGCTCAAAAGCCGGTTTGTTTTTCGGGACAACCATTAACCGGTAATCGTCTGGAAAGGCCACCCCGATGGGCAGAACCACCTGATCAACGATCCAGATACTTTCCATTTGGCAATCTATCCAGCTTACAAATTTCCCCGCATGCAATGAATGATATCTTTCTACAAAACCAGTCTCTGCGCCGAATAAGCTCCTTTTGGACTTATTTTGTCGCGTTTCTGCATAAGCACATAGGGCCTCCTTCTTCTGGTAGCTCATCAATGCTGTTGCGAGCCTTCGTAGCGGTGTTTATGCTATTGGGTCTGGCATCAGGCGCTTTTGCACAAGCGCCGACGGTTAATCTCAAACTCGAGAAGTCGATCAGTAATGCTTCACCCGCGTTGGGTGATTTGGTTACTTATACGGTAGCTGTTACAAACACCGGGTCGGCAACTGCTACCAGTGTGATTGTAAGTGAATCTATCACGGCAGGCTTGTCTACCTATCTGTCATCGACAGCCTCAATTGGAACGTTCAGTTTTGATGCGGTTGGTTCTACAGGAAGCTGGACTGTTGGTACGGTGAACCCCGGCCAAACCGTTACACTCCTTATTACTACCCGTGTGGAAGGAGAAGGTGTTTCATTCAACGCGGCAGAAATTGCTTCGATGGATGGCACTGATGCTAACTCTACTCCCGGCAATGGTTCGCTGGTAGAAGATGACTATGACAACGCCTGTTTCTCTGTACCACTAACCTGGTATGAAGGCGACGAGTACACCGTTGATAAGCCAGCCAACTTTAGTGCGGTTACCTGGCTGGTGAATGGTAACCCAATTACAGGAGCAACTACTGAAGCAAGTGTTGATGCATCCGGTAACCTTGTCATCAAGGCGCCCGGTATATTTTCGTTTTCAGGAAAACTCAATGGTTGTGATGTAAGTAACTGTTGTAATATTCTGGTTAACCCAGGTGCGACGGCAGGTTTGGGCGATTTTGTATTTGAAGACAAAAATGCCGACGGTATTCAGGACGCGGGCGATGTGCCGATTCCTGGTGCAACGGTAACACTCTTCCTTAATGGTTCGGCCATTGCTACAACAACGACCGATGCTTCGGGCGCATACTCGTTTACAGGTCTGACCCCCGGTACGTCGCTTAGTTACAGTGTAGGCTTTACTGCTCCGGCTGGCTTCACCACAACAACGCCACTGTCAGGAACTGATCGGTCGAAAGATTCCGATGCTGACCCCTTAACAGGCAGAAGTCTATCCGTGACTTTGACGGCTGGAGAGTTTAATCCTACTCTCGATGCTGGCTATATTAAACCAGCCTCATTGGGAGATTACGTATTTAATGACACGAATCGGAACGGTATTCAGGATGCAGGTGACAGCCCAATTCCGGGTGTGACGGTGACGCTGTATCAGAATGGTTCAGCTGTGGCTACCACAACAACGAACTCTACGGGCTTCTACTCCTTCACGGGTCTGACCCCAGGTACGTCGAATAGTTATGTAGTAGGATTTGGCAAGCCTTCGGGCTTTGAGTCTACTTCGGCTAACATAGGAGATGATACGCTGGATTCTGACGCTGACCCGATTACAGGTCGTAGCCAGAGTGTGACTTTAGCCTCTGGTGAGAACAACCCAACGATTGATGCTGGTTTCTATCAGCCAACGGCGGGTCTGGGCGACTATGTATTTGAAGATAAGAATGCCAACGGTATTCAGGATGCGGGTGACGTAGCCATTCCAGGCGTAGTTGTTACCCTGTATACAAATTCTTCGGCTATTGCCACTACGACCACGGATGTAAACGGTGCTTACTCGTTCACGGGTCTGACCCCAGGCACACCATATGTGGTTGGTTTCGGTAAGCCAGCTGGTTTTGAGCCGACAGCGTTAGGCGTAGGTAGCGATGATGCTGTTGATTCGGATGCCGATCTGGTAACTGGATTGACGGGTACTTATTCGTTAACGGCCAATGAGTTCAACCCTACGGTTGACGCTGGTTTCTTCCGTCCTGCCTCACTGGGCGACTATGTGTTTAACGACACCAATCGGAACGGTATTCAGGATGCGGGTGACAGCCCGATTCCGGGTGTGACAGTAACGCTCTACCAGAACGGTTCGGCTGTAGCTACCACAACGACGAACTCTACAGGCTTCTACTCGTTCACGGGTCTGACGCCAGGTACGTCAAACAGCTACGTGGTAGGCTTCACAGCTCCATCAGGCTTCTCGACTACAACGCCGTTGTCAGGTACGGATAAGTCACTGGACTCTGACGCTGACCCGATTACAGGTCGTAGCCAGAGTGTGACTTTAGCCTCTGGTGAGAACAACCCAACGATCGATGCTGGTTTCTACCAGCCAACGGCGGGTCTGGGCGACTATGTATTTGAAGATAAGAATGCCAACGGTATTCAGGATGCGGGCGACAGCCCAATTCAAGGGGTGACGGTAACGCTGTATACCAACAGCTCGGCTATCGCTACCACTACTACGGATGTTAACGGTGCTTACTCGTTCACGGGTCTGACGCCGGGCACACCATACGTGGTCGGCTTCGGTAAGCCAGCCGGTTTCGAGCCAACGCTGGTAGGTGTCGGCAACGATGCTCTTGATTCAGACGCTGACCGGACTACTGGTTTGACGGGTGTGTATTCGCTGACGGCTGACGAGTTCAACCCCACGGTTGACGCTGGTTTCTTCCGTCCTGCTTCGCTGGGTGACTATGTGTTTAACGACACCAATCGCAACGGTACGCAGGATGCGGGTGACAGCCCAATTCAAGGGGTGACGGTAACGCTGTATCAGAACGGTTCGGCCATCGCCACGACTACTACGGACGTAAACGGTGCCTACTCATTCACGGGTCTGACCCCAGGTGCGTCGAATAGCTACGTAGTGGGCTTCACGGCTCCATCAGGCTTCTCGACTACAACGCCGTTGTCAGGTACGGATAAGTCACTGGACTCTGACGCTGACCCGATTACAGGTCGTAGCCAGAGTGTGACTTTAGCCTCTGGTGAGAACAACCCA
>NZ_JBGGWF010000001.1:749490-1057162 GCF_041321135.1 Fibrella aquatica
AACGCTGTATCAGAACGGTTCGGCCATCGCCACGACTACTACGGACGTAAACGGTGCCTACTCATTCACGGGTCTGACCCCAGGTGCGTCGAATAGCTACGTAGTGGGCTTCACGGCTCCATCGGGCTTCTCGACTACTACCCCTCGTTCAGGCACAGATGCTTCTAAAGATTCTGACGCTGATCCCATTACAGGTCGTAGCCAGAGTGTGACTTTGTCATCTGGCGAGAACAACCCAACGATCGATGCTGGTTTCTTCCAGCCAACAGCGGGTCTGGGCGACTATGTATTTGAAGACAAGAATGCCAACGGCATTCAGGATGCGGGTGACGTAGCCATTCCAGGCGTCGTTGTTACTCTGTATACCAACAGCTCAGCTATCGCCACTACGGTGACGGATGTTGCTGGCTTCTACTCGTTCACAGGGCTGACGCCGGGCACACCCTACGTGGTAGGCTTCGGTAAGCCAGCCGGTTTCGAGCCAACGCTGGTAGGTGTCGGTAACAATGCTCTTGATTCAGACGCTGACCGGACCACTGGTCTTACGGGTGTATATTCACTGACGGCCAATGAGTTCAACCCCACGGTTGACGCTGGTTTCTTCCGTCCTGCTTCACTAGGCAACTATGTATTTAACGATGTAAATCGTGATGGCATTCAGGATGCGGGTGACAGCCCAATTCAAGGGGTGACGGTAACGCTGTATCAAAACGGTTCAGTCGTAGCTACTACGACAACTGACGCAAACGGTCTGTATTCATTTACGGGTCTAACGCCAGGTACGTCGAACAATTACAGCGTAGGCTTCACTACGCCGGGTGGTTTCACGCCAACAACGCCGTTATCGGGTACCAACGCTGCTAATGACAGCGATATCGATCCGTTGACAGGTCGTAGCCAAAGCGTTACGCTGGCTAGTGGCGAATACAATCCAACCATAGACGGCGGGTTTATTCGCAACCTGGGTGCAATTGGTAACTACGTATGGTTCGATTACAACAGTGATGGTCAGCAGGGCACTACGGTTCTTGAGCCAGGTGTTGCGGGTGTAACGGTTCAGCTCTTTGCTGCGGCCAACACGACTGTGCCACTAGCTACCACCACTACAGATGGAACTGGTTACTACTTGTTCGACAAGCTGCCTTCGGGTACCTATGTAGTGAAGTTTACGGCCCCAGCGGGTAGTGTGTTCACAACGAAGAACAAAACAGGAGTTGATGCAACACTTGACAGCGACGCGGGCGTTGTAGATGGTCTGACGGATGTCATCACCATCGATGTAACGCAGCCACTGTCGAGCACTGCTCGTGTTAACCTGACCATTGATGCCGGCATTGTTCCTTACGGTTCAATTGGCAACTATGTGTGGCGCGACACGAATAACGATGGTATTCAGAATGACGGCAATACTGGCCTGGCTGGTATTACAGTTGAACTGTTTGGTAACGATAACCTGACGGTTCCACTTTCTGAAACGGTGACCGATGCAACTGGTTTCTACCTGTTCGACAACCTGATTTCAGGAAGCTATAAAGTGAAGTTTACCCTGCCAACAGGAGAAACCTTTACGCTGAGCGAAGTTGGTAATGACCGTGCGGTGGATAGTGATCCGGGTGCTGATGGATTCAGCAAGACGGTCGTGATCAACACGGCCCTGGCGCTTGGTAACGTTGGTCGCAATAACATGACCATCGATGCGGGTGTGGCTGGCAAGTGTGCTACGCCGCTCATGCTGGTGGCCGGAACAACCAACATGAGCCTTTGTGTGGGTGGTTCTACGTCGGTAAGTGCCGTTGCCATGGGTGCTTCTAAAGTGAACTGGTACCTCGACGCTACGGCGCAGGTATTGGCCTTCACAACGGTAAGCGGTCAACTGATCGAAGTAGCGCCGTCGACCAATCTGACGTACTATGTACAGGCAGAATCGGCTGATGGTTGCAAGAGCGAGATCAAACCGGTTGTCATCATCGTTAATGCCCGCCCAAACACACCATCGTGTTTGAAGGAGACGACGATCTGCAAAGACAAGACGTTTGACTTAACAACGGTTCAGCTAAATAATGTGCCCCTGCCTGGCAGCACGCTCGAATGGCGCACGGGCATCAGCGAAACTAGTCCGCTGGTGACTAACCTAACAGCCGTTGGCGCAGGAGAGTATTACCTCTTCGAGCGCTCACGCTACGGTTGTTACAGCTACCCTGCTGTGCTGACGGTAAACGCGATCGATTGCAGCTGCCAGAGCGTAGCCATGGTATCGACAAGCCTGACCTCGGGTTCTGTTTGCGAAGGCGACAAGATCATGCTGGTTGCCACCATTGGTGGATCGGCTACGGGTGTAACCTGGATGGCGTCTAATTCGGCTACCGCTGGTATGCTGACCGGTGCCAACAGCCTAACAGCCATGTACCTGCCTTCTGCCGCTGACATTGCCGCCGGTCAGGTTGCTATCACGGTAACAACAAATGATCCTGATGGCAACGGTGTTTGTACGCCAGCCAACAGCA
Source organism: Fibrella aquatica (assembly GCF_041321135.1). Taxonomy (NCBI): domain Bacteria; kingdom Pseudomonadati; phylum Bacteroidota; class Cytophagia; order Cytophagales; family Spirosomataceae; genus Fibrella; species Fibrella aquatica. The sequence goes on from NZ_JBGGWF010000001.1 coordinate 751,995, forward strand.
CGGTACTGGTTGTGATCAACAAACGGCCCGATGCTCCGATTGGCGTTGCTTGTGAAGACGATATTCTTTGCAAAGGCAGCAGCACCAAACTGTTCGGATTCACAACGGGTGCCAAGATCAACTGGTACGCCAACGGTGTATTGCTGGGTACAACAACCAGCGGTAAGAGCCTGACGGTGACGCCGATGCAGTCGACTACGTACGTAGCTGAATCGGTAAGCCTGGCAGGTTGCACCAGTGTGTCGACTACAGAAGTAGTAGTAACGGTGAAAGCCACTTGTCTGGCCGACCTCGCAGTAGCGAAGAAAGTAATGACAGATGGTCCGTATAAAGTGGGTGATGTAATTGCCTACGGTATTACGGTGACCAACAACGGTCCGGTAAACGCTACGGCGGTGTCAGTATCTGACATTCTGCCTGCCTCACTGGAATACGTGAGCGCCACACCGGCAACCGACTATAACGCCAATACGGGAATCTGGACAGTGGGCAGCCTGCTCAATGGTTCTGACCGTAGTCTGATTGTTCAGGCACGTATCAAATCGATTGGTTCTGTAGTGAACAAAGCGATTGTAACAGGTGGCAACGACGATCCAAGCAAACCGGAGAACAACACCTCTACAGTGACTATCACCGTAGAAGATTGTACTGCACCGGCGCCAACGATTGCCTGTGCCATCACTGCACTCTGCGGTCCAACTGAATCAACCGTGCTGACTGCCCGTGACTGCCGTGGTACCATCAAGTGGTCGAATGGCATGACGGGTAATCGGATCGAGGTTATTCCGGGAGTAACGACAACCTATACAGCGAGTTGCGTAGTAGGTACATGTACCAGTGTTCCTTCGAATGCGATCACGGTAACGGTAACCAACGTACAGGCACCAACTATTCTGGCTAGCGCCGACAAGGTTTGCGCTGGTGGTGTAGTTAGCCTCACGGCAGTGGGTTGCGGAAATGGTCAGGTATTCTGGTCAGATAACAGCCTGTCGGGTTCAGTGGTAACGGTAACGATATCTGCCGAGACGAAGCTTACTGCTCAGTGCCGTATCAATAACTGCTACAGCCCATCGACGGAAAAAGTAATCCGGGTTGGTAACGACCTTCCGAAGCCAACTGTAGTATGCAGCACAACGGAGATTTGCCCAGGCGAATCAGTTGTACTGACTGTTCAGAACTGCATGGGTACGCCAATGTGGAGCACGGGTGAGCAAACCACGAGCATCACGGTGATGCCAACGCAGGGTAACAACAGCTACTCGGTACGTTGCATGGATGGTACTTGCACCAGCCCACGTTCAGACGACTACACAATCAAGGTGACGCCAGCGGCGGTGCCAACGGTGGTTGCTTCGGCTACATCGGTTTGTACCGGTACAGTAGTTAGCCTGAGTGCTACGGGTTGTGCGGGTCACGTAACATGGAGTAACAACATGACGGGTAGTGTGATCTCGGTGTCGGTAACGGCAACAGAAAGCTTCTACGCCTTCTGTAAAGTGCGGGATTGCCTGAGCGACCCATCGCAGTCGGTAACGATTCGCGTCGGTAAGCCTTCGGCACCAACAATCCGGGCAATTCCAAACACGGCTATCTGCTCTGGTGAGTCGGTAACCCTGACAGTAGCTGAAGGCTGTGCCAACGGTACGATCAAATGGATGCCGGGTAACCTGACTGGTCGCACGATTCAAGTGATACCAACGGTCAATACCGATTACACGGCCACTTGCGTAGTCGACAATTGCGAAAGCGTAGCGTCGAACACGGTGAAGGTGATTGTGAAAACGGCTGGTACTGCACCAACTGTTGCTTCGTCTGCACCTTCGGTTTGTAATGGTGGCAGCGTAACGCTGACAGCCGGTAACTGCACCAACGGAATGGTTCAGTGGTCGAACGGTATGACAGGTACGTCGATCGTAGTAATGCCAACGGCTGATGCCAACACTTACTCAGCAACTTGTAAGGAAGCTGACAAGTGTGGAAGCCCACAGTCACGTGTAATCACGATCGGTGTAACGACGCCAACAGCGCCAACGATCATCTGCAGCACCTCGGTGATTTGCCCAGGTGAGTCAGTTGAATTAACGGCTCAGAACTGCATAGGTACGCCAGTATGGAGTACCGGTTCGGCAGACAACGGTAAGTCGATGATCTCTGTATCGCCGACAAGCACGACCGATTACTCGGTGAAGTGTGTGAACGGTGCTTGCGAGAGCGGTTCGTCAATCCTGTACACGATCGAAGTAGTGCCGGTTCCGGTGCCAACTGTATCGGCTAGCAGCACGATTATCAGCGAAGGCGAAAGCGTGACACTGACAGCGACCAACTGCCCAGGTACAGTAACCTGGAACACAAACCAGACAGGCTCGTCGATTGTAGTGATGCCATCATCTGATGTAAGCTACTACACAGCTACCTGCCGCTTCCGTACCTGCGTCAGCGACCCATCGGTAACGATCACGGTTCGTAAGAAAGGCCCGGACAACTGTGTTGCTAAAGCGGGTACACTGGTACCAACGATCAGCGAGGTGTGCGCGTCGACAATGACTACGGTAACAATCTCGGCAACCGACAACGGTGGTCGCGTGGTACCAGCAGGTTTCTCAGTCCGCTACGTGCTGACAAAAGGAGCCGGTCTTGTGATTCAGCAGACCAGCGATATGCCAACGTTCACGGTGCCAGCTACTGAAGCGGGTATCTACACGATCCACACGTTAGTGTACAACCCTGCTACCCTCGATCTGTCGGTGGTAGTTCCGGGAACAACAACGGGTGCTGATGTACTGAACCTGATTCAGACTAACAAGATTTGCGCTGACCTGGATGTGACTGGCGCTCGTACGAAAGTTAAATACGTACCTGCACCACAAATTTTGGGTATCGGAAGTCTGAACCGTTGCTACGGCGAGGTAGTCTCGCTGACAGCTGTCGGTTGCGAAAACGGTACGGTATCGTGGGGTGGTGGTGCCCAGGGAAGTGTGTTTACGTTCACTGTCCTGCACGACTCATGGTTTAGTGCTGTATGCACAGTAGATGGATGCAGCAGTGCACCATCTGAAATGGTTGATCATTACCTCGTTCAGCCTAAAGTGCCAACGATTGGTTGCGACAAGCCAACAGTATGTGCGGGTGATCCGGCCACACTGACGGCGCAGGGATGCGAGAACGCAGGTTACCTATGGAGCACCGGCGCAACAACGTCGAGCATCGTGGTGACACCGGGTGAAAGCACAACCTACGCAGTGAAGTGTGTGATCGGACAGTGCGAAAGCGCCTGGTCACCAGCCTGCAAGCTGACGGTTGGTCAGCCTGGTACGCCAGTAGTAATGGTCAATGGGTCGACGAATAACGTGACAAGCTGCTTCGGCTCGCCTGTTACGTTGACGGCCAGCGGTTGCCCTGCCGGTGCATTCGCCATCTGGAGTAACAACCAGGTTGGTAGCACCATCACGGTGAACCCTGCCGCTACGGCAACCTACACAGCACAGTGCTGCACGTCTGACAACTGTAAGAGCAAGGTATCGAACGCCATCGTGATCACGGTGTTGCCGAAGGTGCCACAGCCGAAAACGGTTGACCTGACCAATGCCTGCCCACTGCTGACGGTGAATCTGGCCAGTGCAGTAGGTACTGTACAGACTACCGGTGGTATGTTCGAGTATTACTCAAGCAGCACACTAGCTCCGGCTACTAAACTGACCAACACCAACGTAACGGTGTCAGGTACGTACTACGTAGTGGAGAAAACGACGACAGGTTGCTACAGCCTGCCAACTCCAATCCAGGTGAACATCACAGGTTGTGGTGATCCGCTGCCATGTACCGATAACCCGGTAACGGCTAGTGCTGGTGACGATGCGACAGTATGTGCCGCCAAAACGTATAAATTAGACGGTAAGGCTACCGGAAACAACCTGATCACCCAATGGACAACCAGCGGGTCAGGTACGTTCGATAACGCCTTTATTGGTCAGGCTCTGTACACTCCGTCGGCGACGGATGTACAGGCCGGCCAGGTCACACTGACCTTCTCGGTGAAGACCAACAATACGGCCTGCGGTGTGAAAACTGATGCCATGGTACTGAATCTCAATGGTCCGAAAGAGCAGCCGATGGTGTCGGTGATCGGAGCCACCCAGCTTTGCTACGGTGACTCAGTGAAGCTTCAGGCACCAGCCGGGTTTACGTACCTGTGGTCTAACCGGGCAACTACGCAGTCGATCATGGTGAAGGAAGGAGGTGAGTACACTGTTCAGGTGTTCGACGCCAACGGTTGTAGCTCAGTACCTTCAGCGCATGTAACGATCAGCGTTGGTTCGCCGGTTGCCGCACCACTTGTTGCCAATCTGCGTAATGCCTGTCCAGCCACAACGGTTAGCCTTAGCACTGCGCTGGCTGGCCCGGCTCCGGCTGGCAGCACCTACGAATACCGCATGGGTGAGTCAGCATCTTCAGCACTGGTGATGAACCCGGAACTGGCTGGCGATGGCACTTACTACATATTCGAGCGGACGGCTAACCAGTGTGTTAGCATGCCAGCTCAGGTAGTAGTGAAAGTGATCAACTGCACAATCGATAACGGTAAGTCGGCCGACGTGGTAATGACCAAACTGGTAAGCAACACATCGGCGAAAGTGGGTGAAACGCTGACCTATACGTTGAAAGTGACCAACAACGGTCCTGACAAAGCATACAACGTCGATATTCGCGATGTACTGCCTGTTGGCCTGAACCTGGTTGTTGCCAACGCACCTGTGTCATATACGGTTACAAATGGAGCGATCACTAAGCGGTTCGACAGCCTGGCTGTTGGTGCCACTGACTCGATTGTCTTCATGGCTCGTCTCACCAAGAAAGGGGCTGTTGTGAACACGGCTAGTATCACGTACAGCGATGTAACGGATGCCGCTATGGCCAACAACACGTCGAGTGTGACGGTTACCGACAACTCACCTCACAAAGCGGGCCTGATTGGTCTGGCTAAAGAGGTAGTTGGCACGCCAACGTTCACCAACGACAGCACTCTGGCCGTATCGTACCGCTTCACTCTGACCAACTATGGCGACGAAGATCTGACACACGTAGGTGTTGCCGATCATCTCGACATTGTGTATGGTGCCAACAAGGTGATTGCTACCGAACTGGTCATCGATCCTGCCAGCAAGTTGATGGCTAACCCGGCTTTTACCGGAATTGGCAGCAACTCGCAGATGCTGGAAAGCAGCACGCTGCTCGCCGGTCAGACATCGACATTTGTCTTGTCTGCGATGGTACGCGTAAACAAGGTTGACACGGTAGATCGCACGTTCTGGAACTCGGCAATAGCCACGGCCACGAACTCGACTACGCACGTGAGTGACGTTTCGATTGAAGGAAATGACGCCGACCCTGATAAGGACGGTGATCCAACCAACAACAGCTACGCAACGTCGATCGTAATTCAGGGAACGCCCAAGCCGCAGGCCAAAAAACTGGGTGTAGCCATGTCGGTTGCTTCAGTGGTTAAACAGGCTGACGAAAGTTATAACGTAACCTATACGGTATACGTGAAAAACTACGGAAGCACAACGTTGACCAATATCAGTCTGCTCGATACAGTTGCTAATGCCTTTACCAGCCCGGCTGCCTACTCAATCGTGAGTGGTGTTGTGGCAAATGCAGGTAGTCAGTTAGTAGTTAGCGGTGATTTCGACGGAAACAACGCACCCTACTACCTCAATAGCTATCTGAGCCGTTTGGCTGCTGGTAAAGAAGATACCCTGAGCTACACAGTCAATGTACAGCCCAACGGCGCCAGTGGTCCATTCTACAGCCAGGTAGTAGCTATTGCCAAGCCTGAAGGATCAACGCTGACGGTTAGCGATCGCTCGAATGCCGGTTCTGTAATCATCCCGAATGATGATACAAAAACTGCCGTTCGTTTCGATCTGCCTTCTGCACTGCTTGGTTTAGCCAAACAGGTTGGTACTCCGGTTCGTGTGGCTGATAATGTGTGGGATGTTCCTTACACCATTAAGGTCTGCAACCTGGGCACAACCGAACTGAAACAAGTACAGGTAATTGACGATCTGTCGAAAACGTTTGGTAACGGTGCACAGGTAACTAGTGTGACGGTAACGGCTGATGCGGGTCTGAAAGTAAACGCCGGTTATACGGGTGTAGGGTTGCTAACCAGCATGCTCGATACCACAGCCAGCACACTGCCTGTAAAAGCAATTCGTTACGTGCAACTGGTAGCCCGGGTGAATGTGTCGCAAGCCACGTCGCTGAGCTACACCAACATTGCCTTTGGTTCGGCAATGAGTGGCGCAGTAGCCGTAAGCGATACGTCGAACACAGGATCAAATGTTGACCCTGACAACGATCTGGATCCGCGTAACAACAACGATGGCACGCAGGTAGTGCTGAACAGCCTGCCAGGTGCGCCTTACATTGGAGTTGCCATGACGGTAAGCGATACAGTTCGCCAGACTAACGGTAGCTACAACGTTACTTACCGCATGGTGGTGAAAAACTACGGTACGGTAGCCTTGAGCAATGTATCGCTGTCAGACAGCCTGTCGAACGTATTCAATTCGCAGGTAGGTGCCAGCTTCAGTATTCTTGGCACACCAATTGCATCAGCAGGTAGTATACTGAAGGTGAATCCAGGCTTCAACGGAAGCACGGATCCTGTACTGGTAACAGGTGATTCAACGAGCCGGTTGGCTGTAGGTGCTACGGATACCCTGCTTGTTCGGGTTAACGTCATCACCAATGGACAAACAGGTACGTTCTTCAACACGGTGTATGCTGTAGCGAAGGCAGGTCTGGAAACGCTCCGCGACGTATCGACCAATGGCTTGAACCCGGATCTGAACGGTAACAACAACCCTACAGATCCAAGCGAAAGCGAAGCCACGCCGTTGAACCTGCCGCTGAACCTGTCGACTGTGTTTATTCCTGAAGGTTTCTCACCAAACGGAGATGGTATCAACGACACGTTCGTGATTACCGGAACGCAGGGAACAACAGTTAACCTTGAGATCTTCAACCGTTGGGGCCACCGCGTTTACAACAGTGCAGATTACAAGAATGACTGGGATGGCAAGCCAAACACAGGTGTGCAGGTTGGTAACACCAGCAACGGATTGCCTGATGGCACGTACTTCTACGTCGTGAAATTGAGTGATGGCCGGGAGTTCGTGCGATACATGACGATTAACCGGTAGTAAGTAAGTTCACTGTGGTTGGCCACGGCGAACCACAGTGAACTGAAATATACCAAAGCAGTCTATCTGATATGTGTAACAAACACGCTTTTAAACTTTGGGCAGCTGTGCTGCTGCTTACCCTGGGGGTTGGCAGTAGCCGGGTCCAGGCTCAGCAGGACAAGATGTTCTCGCAATACATGTTCAACATGATGGCGCTTAACCCGGCTTACGCGGGCAGCCGTGATGTGTTGAGTATGACAGCCCTCTACCGGGCGCAGTGGATTGGCCTGGAAGGTGCGCCGCAAACGGCAACATTCACTGCCGATATGCCGCTGAACCGGGAACGGGTTGGCGTGGGCATTCAACTGTATAATGACCGCATTGGTCAGCAGACCGAGACTGGAGCCTACGCGTCATATGCCTTCCGCTTTCGGGTGGGAGAGCGGTCAACGCTCTCGTTGGGTCTGACCGGTGGCGTATCAGCGTACAGTAACCGGCTTACCGAAGTCGTAACGTCGTCGGGCCAAATTGGTCCCGTTGACCCGGCTTTTGCTACGGATGTTAATAAGATGTTGCCCAACTTCGGAACGGGCATTTACATCAGTAATGACCGGTCGTATCTTGGGGTATCGGTGCCACGTTTGTTACGCAACAATCTGAGTGACTTCAACGCACCGGGAATCCGGTCTCAGCAGGCCCGGCAGGCTTATGCCATGGCTGGTTTCGTGATCGGTTTGAGTCCGGCGCTCAAGTTGAAGCCATCGATGCTGGTGAAATATTCAGAGAATTCACCCCTTGGTTTCGATGGTAATGTCAATCTGTGGATCAATGATCGGGTAGCTATCGGTACGTCGTATCGCCGCAATCAGTTCTACACATTCACCGATCAAACCAACGACGCAGTTGTCGGCATGCTCGAACTGCAACTGAGCGATCAGTTCCGCTTCGGTTATGCGTATGACCGTACGCTAAACAATTTGGGGAAGTTTTCTCCTAATTCACATGAGGTCATGATTCGTTATGAATTAGGCTTCAACAGGAACAAAATTCTGACGCCGCGTTATTTTTAAGAGTTCGGCAAAGTATTTGCTATTCAGAGGGTATAGTCTCGATTTTTCGGGATTATACCCTTTCTTAGTTCTAACCCATTCTCATACAGCTTCACGTATGAACACTCGATTATCTCTTTCCCTTTGCTGGCTACTCCTGCTTCTTGGGTACGTTGCGTCGGCTCAGAATGCCGTAAAAAGTGCTGATCAGCACTTTTCCCAGCTAGCTTATGCTCAGGCGGCCGAACTCTATGAGAAGGCGCTGAAAGACGTTCAATTACCTACCGAGACCGAGGTGCGTCAGGTACGGGCCAAGTTAGGCTACTGCTACCGTCAGTTGCGCGATACCCAAAATGCCGAACGTATTTATCGGGAATTGATTGGCGAGGGGCAGTTGCCCGCCGATTATAACGATGCTTACCTACATTTTGCTCAGGCACTAGCCAGTAACGGGAAATACAAACAAGCCCAGGAAGCCTACGAAACGTATTCGAGCCTCCAGGGGTCAGATAGCCGGGGGCCACGTTTCTCCAAGCTCTACCGCGATGTGAGTGCCCTGACGAATAACGCAGGTAGCTACCGGGTCGATTTTCTGGATTTGAATACCCGAGAGCCCGAGTTTAGCCCAATTTACTACCGGGAAGGGCTGGTGTTCGTAACCTCATCAAAAACAGATAACGGCATACGTCGCGTGTTTAAATGGGATAATACGCCTTTTCTGGATCTGTATTTCCTGCCCGAACTCAGCGCTGTGAAAAGTTCTGCACCGGCTAGTTTGGGGAACGGTAAATCAACAGCCCGTTTGGCCCGGAGGCAGTCGTATCGGCCGCTCGGTCGCGATGATTTCACGGCTAGTACGTCCAACGACAGCCGTACGCCGGGTGTATTTGGTGGCAGTCAGGTAGCCGCCGGCGAGGGATATGATCTGGTTCCAGTATCAGAAGCAGAACAATTTAGTCAGTCGCTGAACAGTAAATACCACGAAGGACCAGCCACGTTCAGTCAGGATGGGTCGCGGGTGATTTTTACCCGCAACAACTATAATAACGGGCAAACATCGGCCAGTAAAGACGGGGTTAATAAACTCAAATTGTATACGGCCCGGCAAGTCAATGGCATGTGGACCGAGATTGAAGAAATGCCCTTCAATAGCGATGAGTACTCAACCGGTCACCCATCGCTGAGCCGCGACAACCGGCGGTTATACTTTGCCTCTGACATGCCCGGTGGCTTTGGCGGTACCGATATTTATGTGTCGAACTGGGAAGGAACCCGCTGGTCGGCCCCGATAAACCTGGGCGCTGAGGTTAATTCAAAAGGAAACGAATTGTTTCCCTTCGTCGATGAAAAGGGTAATCTTTACCTAGCCTCCGACGGCCTGCCCGGTTTGGGCGATCTGGACTTGTTCTATGCTGAATTAACGGCAGATGGGAAAGCTACTAGTAAGGTCCGCAATCTGGGCGAGCCAATCAATTCGGCCAAAGACGATTTCGGTATTGTAACAGATGGAAACCGTTCATCGGGCTATTTCAGTAGCAACCGTAAAAATGGCGGTGCTGATGATGATATCTATCGATTTGCCCGCGAGGGATCGCTATATCCCTGTCGCCAGCTAACGGTCAATGTATTCGATGAAAGAACCAAAGAGCCGCTTCCCAATACCATGGTTGTTTTGCAGGGTGGCGAACCCGGCAACGAGCGCAAAGAACTACAGACCGATGCTAACGGCGATATTCGGATTTGTGTTGACGCAGAAAGTGAACTGACCCTAACAGCGCAGCGTGACGGGTACGTTGACAGCAAAATTGGGTTTGCCACGCACAACCTGCAAGACGATCAGCCGTCGCGGCTCGAGATAGCCCTGGGCTACCCCACACCGGCAACCGCCGTGGCCGGTGCCGTAGCCGGTATGGTTGTGCAGCAGAAAGGAAAAGTGGTCACGCAGAGCGATAACGTACCCCTGCCGGATGTAAAAATCACCCTGGCCAACGAATGTGATGGCTCGTCGTACCAGATGGTGTCTGATGGTAATGGGTTGTACTCGTTCACTACCATTCTGGGCTGTGAATATAAACTCGAAGCTACTTACAAGGACATGGTGTGCCTTGGCTCGCGGATTGCCGCCGATGGTAGCGGAAACCCAAACATCACGATGCTTAGCCCCGGCGATATCCTACGGCTCGACAATATTTTTTATGATCTGGGTAAGTCGAAAATCCGGCCCGATGCGGCCATTGAACTGAATAGGCTGGTTGATATGCTGAGTCGTTACCCAAAGATGACGATCGAACTGCGGTCGCATACGGATAGCCGCGCAACGGCTGCTTACAACAAAACACTGTCGACAAACCGGGCTAAGGCGGCTGTTGCCTACCTGGCCTCAAAAGGTATTGCCAAGTCACGGCTGAAAGCTGCCGGTTTTGGCGAATCGGCCCTGGTGAATGATTGTGTTGATGGAGCCAATTGTAGCGAAGAAGATCACCAGAAGAACCGCCGCACAGAGATCAAGATTCTGGCCATTAACTAGGGTAGCGAGAACTAGCCTGATACGTACCTGAATTTTCATAAGAAAGCCGCCACCAGTCAACTGGTGGCGGCTTTCTTATGAAAAATGAGTTGAGTTGTGGGTATTCGATGAACAAACCCGGTTGTCAGGGCTTTATGAAGATAGCCGGGGTTATCAGTCTCGACTGTAAACAAAAACTAGCACCATGGGAGCAAATCGGGTAAAACAAATTCATGAACTGGGCCAAAGCATATGGCTCGATTTTATTGACCGCCAGATTATGAACAGCGGTGGACTACAGAAGCTAATTGATGAAGATGGCATTCGGGGCATTACGTCTAATCCGGCCATTTTCGAAAAGGCAATCAGTAGCAGCCAGGATTATGATGAAGACATCAAGCAACTGGCGCAGGCAGGTAAATCGAACGAAGATATCTTTTACGGCGTAGCTGTGACCGATATTCAGCAGGCTGCCGATCTGTTTAAGCCTGTTTACGACGATAAAGTGAGCGGCGCAGACGGATTCGTTAGCCTGGAAGTATCGCCTCATCTGGCGCTTAATACGGCCGGTACCATCGAGCAGGCACGCGCCCTCTGGAAGGCCGTAGACCGCCCAAACGTGATGATTAAGATTCCGGGAACGCAACCCGGTCTTTCGGCCATTCAGCAGGCTATCAGCGAAGGAATCAACATCAACGTAACCCTGCTGTTTAGCCTCGATCGCTATGAAGCCGTTGCCGAAGCCTACATTGCCGGACTTGAAGAACGGGCTAACGCCGGACAGCCCATTGATCAGGTTGCCTCTGTAGCCAGCTTCTTCCTGAGCCGCATTGATACGCTGGTTGATCCAATATTGGTTGAAAAAGGCTTGACCGACTTGAAAGGCGAAGTAGCCATTGCTTCTGCGAAACAGGCGTATCAGATCTACAAACGACTATTTGAGTCAGACCGGTTTAAGGTACTAGCCGACAAAGGCGCCACGCCGCAGCGGTTGCTGTGGGCCAGTACGGGTAGTAAAGACCCCGCCTTCTCGGATGTGAAGTACGTAGAAGCACTGATTGGCCCCAATACCGTTGACACCGTTCCCATGGAAACGCTCGACGCCTTCCGTGATCACGGACAGGCGGAATCGCGGCTGGAAGAAAACCCGGAACAGGCGCAGCAGGTGCTCGATCAGGTACGTGAGGCAGGCATTGATCTGGCCGCGCTGATGCAGCAACTGGAAGATGAGGGAATCGACAAATTCAACAAGCCCTATGACAAGCTGTTGAAAGCGATCGACGATCAGAAGAAAGCCCTGACGCCAGCCTAGACCGTTTATTCACGAAAGCCAAAAGCCGAGCCTTGCGAAGGGTTCGGCTTTTGGCTTTCATGAATGCTTGTAGCGGCTGTTTATAGCCTGTTCGGAAAGGTATCATATCGTGGAATTGCCGTTGAGAAAGATTAGTTTGAATGGCTGAAACAACGAATACAAACCTCTATCTCTATGCTACTCAAAACCCTGACCACCTTATTTATCCGGGACCTAAACCGGGTAAAAACTGAATTGACTCAATATCAGGATGAAAAACAGATTTGGGCTGTGCCGCCGGGGATCACCAACTCAGCGGGGAATTTATGCCTGCATCTGATCGGTAACCTGAACACGTACATTGGCGGAGAATTAGGCCAGTCTGGGTACGTTCGTCAGCGTGAGCTTGAGTTTTCGCTTCGTGATATTCCGCGTGCCGTCATGCTGGCCCAACTCAACGAAGCCCTTTCGATGGTAGCACAGACGCTTTTGAACTTTGATGAAGCTCGGCTGGAGGAAGACTATCCAGTGCTGGTTTTCGAGGAAAAAATGTCGACGGGCTTTTTTTTAGTGCATTTGGCTACTCATTTAGCTTATCATCTGGGTCAGATAAACTACCACCGTCGACTAGTTGAGGGCTAATCAAAGTTGTTGATCAGCTTGTGTTTGCGACAGTTCACCGGGCAAATCCGACCGGTCACGGCTTTTTTGTAGCTTGCAGAGAGCCGGGTTGCTACCTTGAATCGTTTTCGGCTTCACCCTATGCAGACCACTGCCCCCGTTGTTCAGTTCGACGATCGCCTGATGCGACTCATCGGTATTCCGTTGATAGGGTTTATGATGCCGTTACTGTTCTTTGGAAAAACACTCCAAAACGGGTTGGTGCCGTACTTGCCCGTCTGGATTTCCTCTACTGCCCATGCGTTAGTGTATTGGGAAGGTAGCCGAATCATATACCTTCAAACCCGCCGCTGGTTTCCGGCTGTTTCGCAAACCATGCGTCGTCTGCTCTGGTTAGCAGGGCTTTCGTTAGTGTTTTCGGCTTTATTTTCGGCGTTTGTTTGCTATGGGCTGAACGAGGTATTGAATATCGTCTTTCCGGGGTCGACGAATAAAACGGATGTGCTGGAAAAATACCGGGCTTCACTCATTCCGCTGGTGATGTGCCTGACCGTGTATGAATGCATCTATTATTTCCGACAGCTACGGGCAGCCTTGCTCGAAGCCGAGCAGCTGAAACAGGCCAACCTGCAATCGCAGCTGGAGACGCTTAAAAATCAGGTCAATCCGCATTTCCTGTTCAATAGTCTCAATTCATTAACGGCCCTCATTCCCGAAGATCCCGATCTGGCGGTGCGCTTCGTGCAGAAATTGGCTAAAGTATACCGCTACATCCTGGAAATTCGCGAACTACAAACGGTTTCTCTGGCCGATGAACTCTCAGCCCTGAAAGCTTATAACTTCCTGATGCAGATACGGTTCGGTGACCGGCTTGCTATTCAGATCGACCTGCCCGATGATTGCCTGACGGTACGTGTCGTGCCTCTGTCGTTGCAGATGCTGGTTGAAAATGCAGTAAAGCACAATGTGATTTCCACCCAAAAGCCATTGCTGATTCGGGTATTTATCGAAAATAACCGGATCATTGTTCGCAACAACCTGCAACGAAAATTACAGATCAATGCCGATGAACTGGAAGAGTCAACGGGGGTTGGGTTGCAAAATATCCGCTCGCGCTACCAGTTACTGGCTGGTCAACAGGTCGATGTGATCGTGACTACGCAGCAGTTTGCCGTGAGTTTACCGATACTGACCGCCACAGAACAACCCGCACTAGCCTAATGAACCTGCTGCTCATTGAAGACGAAGCCCCCGCCGCCCGGCGATTGACCCGCTTGCTGGCCGATATCCGCCCCGGCTGGAAAGTGCTGGATGTGATTGACAGTGTGGAAGCAGCCGTGAATTGGCTACGTACCTATACCCCGCCCGATTTACTATTGATGGACGTGCAATTGGCCGACGGAATCAGCTTTGATATTTTCAGGCAGGTGACGGTGAACGTACCGGTGATATTCACGACCGCCTACGACGAGTTTACGCTCAGAGCTTTCAAAGTCAACAGCGTCGATTACCTGCTCAAACCAATTGATGAAGACGAGCTCGCGTCAGCTATTCAAAAGTTCGAGTCGCTGCATGCTACCCAGGCGGTAGCATCAGACAAGGGCCTGCCAACGGTATTGACGCAATTGCTCAGCCAACTGACAACGCCGAAAACAGCGCATAAAGAACGGCTACTCATCCGTAACGGCGCTCAGATGGCTACGGTGCCTGTTTCGTCAATCGCCTATCTGTACTCCGATGAAGGATTGACGTTTGCCGTGGAATCGGACGGGAAACGCCATATTCTGGAGTATACCCTCGACGAGGCCGACGATTTTCTGCCGCCCGGCCAGTTTTTCCGAATCAGTCGTAAGGTCATTGTTCAGGTCTCGGCCATTGGTCGAATTCATGCCTACTTCAACAGCCGCCTCAAACTCGATCTGAAACCCAATCCGGCTTTCGAAGTGATTGTGAGCCGGGAACGGGTAGGTGAGTTTAAAGCCTGGCTGGATCAGTAAGCCGTACTCTTTTCTAATAGTCTGATAATCTAGTACCTTGTCGTTGAGGTGCTGATTTATCTTGTCATTCACTGTCTGACTATTTATGAAAAAACAACTGCTTACTTACTGTCTTGCCGTTTTCGTTGCTGTTTGCTCGCTAAAATGCGGGGCTCAGCCCATCACATCACCGCAAATCGACGCGCTGGTGCGGCGCACACTCACTACGTTCGACGTACCTGGCATTGCCGTGGCCGTGGTGAAAGACGGAAAAGTGGTTCATGCGAAAGGGTACGGCGTCCGTTCGCTGAAGACGCAGCAATCCGTCGATGAGAATACGCTGTTTGGGATTGCTTCCAACAGTAAAGCGTTCACCGCCGCCGCCCTGGGTATGCTAATGGACGAAGGTAAACTGACCTGGGACGATAAGGTGATTGACCACATACCTGAGTTCAGGATGTATAACGCCTACGTAACCGAGGCCTTTACCATCCGCGATTTGCTCACGCACCGCAGCGGACTTGGCTTGGGGGCGGGTGATCTGATGTTCTGGCCCGATTCGAGCAACTTCACCATGA
Organism: Fibrella aquatica; assembly: GCF_041321135.1. Taxonomy (NCBI): domain Bacteria; kingdom Pseudomonadati; phylum Bacteroidota; class Cytophagia; order Cytophagales; family Spirosomataceae; genus Fibrella; species Fibrella aquatica. Next base: position 767,206 of record NZ_JBGGWF010000001.1, read on the forward strand.
AAGACATCATTCATAACCTGCGCTATCTGAAACCCGTTTCGGACTTCCGGGCTAAATACGATTACGACAACTTGCTCTACATGGTGGCTGGCGAGGTGATTGAGCGAGTCAGCGGCAAAACCTGGTCTGCGTTTGTAGAAGACCGGATCATGAAGCCTCTGCAAATGAATCGGAGCGCCGGCTATTACGAACGCCTGGCCGACAAAGTAAATGTCATCGATGCCCATGCGCCCGTTAATGGGAAAGTGCAGGTGATTGACCGGGACATGATGCGGTTTGGCTATTCGGCCGGGGGAATCAACTCCAGCGTGGCCGATATGAGCAAGTGGGTCATTGCTCAGTTGAACAGGGGCAAGTATGGCGAAAACGGAAGCCAGAAACTATTCAGTGAGAAAGTACACGCCGAGATGTGGGCTCCGCAGACGATTTTGCCAACCGGCCCAACAGCAACGCCGCCGTATAATACCCATTTTGCGGCCTATGGTTTGGGCTGGTTTCTGTCTGATGTAAAAGGCCTGAAGCAGGTGACGCATACGGGGGGCCTGGCGGGGATGGTTACGCAGGTAACGCTCTTGCCCGAACTTCAACTGGGCATCATCGTTTTCACCAATCAGCAATCGGGTGGGGCGTTTAACTCGGTGACCAACACCATAAAAGACAGCTACCTGGGCCTGCCACCAACCGATTGGGTTACCCGCTACGGCGATCGGGCAAAAAGTGGTCAGCAGGAAGCCGATAAAATCACCGCAACCATTTGGGAGGGGGTTGAAAAAGAGCAGAAAAACAACATCAGGAAAGTCGATTTTGCGAACTACGCCGGTACTTACCGTGACCCTTGGTTTGGCGATGTAGTGCTGAGTCAGCAGGGGGGACGTACCTGGTTCCGGTCGGTGCGGGCACCGAAGCTGACGGGCGAACTCTTTTATTACAAAGGCAATACGTTCGTGGTGAAGTGGAATAACCGCAGTCTGGATGCCGATGCGTTTGTAACCTTCCAGGTTGATGATGACATGAAGCCTGCTTCCATAAAAATGAAGCCTATCTCCCCCCTAACCGATTTCAGCTTCGACTTCCAGGACCTTGACCTGCAGCGGGTAAAGGAGTAGTGGGTTCTTGACTTACCCCTTGATTTGAATTATCCACCCATGCCGAATCCCTCCGCGAGCTGGCGCGAGGATTTCCTCGCGCCTCTTATGCCGCAAGCCGGGACGCCGGACCGATCCGCTTGCACAGCGCGACAGCGCAAGGGTAGTACTAAAATTAGCTATAGCACATCGCCCTGCCGGGCTACAAGCATATGCTTGCGACATAACTGGCACGAGGAAATCCTCGCGCCAGTTCAATACACTCATAAACCCATGCTCAATCCCTTCACTAGATACCAAAGTCTCCGGCTTTCTTCGCTATTGATGTTGCTCAAATTCAGTGTATTGGCGCAGCAAACGCCCAACACAGATGCAACCCGAAAAGCCTTCCTGCAACTGATCGATCATCCACGAGTGCCGGTGGCGGCAGAGATAAAGGTATTGCCAAACACCGATGGCTTACGACAGGAGCATTTTACCTATGCTGCTGAGCAAACACAGCGCGTACCGGGTATTCTATTGACACAGGAAGGTAGTCAGCGTCGACCGGTTGTGGTGGTTTTGCACGGAACGGGCGGTACGAAAGAGGGGCAACTGAGTCTACTTAAAACACTGGCTAATCAGGGATTCATCGCTATAGCCATTGACGGGCGGTATCACGGCGAACGGCAAACCGGTACCGGATCGACTCAATATGTAGATGCCATGCTGAAAACCTATCGAACAGGGCAGGGGCATCCCTTTCTGTATGATACAGTTTGGGATATACTGCGACTGATCGATTATCTGGAAACCCGAGCCGATGTAGACGCTGCCCGTATTGGTGTAATGGGTTTCTCGAAAGGAGGTATGGAAACGTACCTTGCTGCCGCCGCTGATCCGCGAATTGCCGTAGCAGTGCCGATGATTGGCGTGCAAAGCTTTCGCTGGGCGTTGGATAACAACATGTGGATGTCGCGCGTGGGTACATTCCAGACGGCTGTTGATGAGGCGGCTAAAGAAGCAGGCATCAGCCACGTAGACGCTGCTTTTGTTCGTGCGTTCTATGACCGGGTGGCTCCTGGTATCTATACACAGTTCGATGGCCCGGCTATGGTGCCGCTTATTGCGCCCCGGCCGCTGCTGGTCATCAATGGCGACTCCGATGCCCGAACCCCCTTGTCTGGCCTGGATGAATGCATGACGCTCGCGAAGCAGGCATATCAGCGTACTGCTGCCGATGAAAAGGTAAAACTGTACATTCAGAAAGATACCGGCCATGCCGTTACCCCCATTGCGCTCCAAACGGCAATAGACTGGCTGGTGACATGGTTGAAGCCGTAACCAGGCTATAAGAGTTAGTGTATTTCGGCTATGTTGCTCCGCGAGCCGGGCTCTTCGCTAGTCGAAGCAGCATAGCAGAAACACGATACGTAAGGGCATATAGGCTTACCCTTTTGTCGCGTACAAGGTGCCGTCTTCAACGACATACAACATGCCGTCCATGGCAACAATCAGGGAGACATCTTTAAGCAGTCCGCGTTCGCCTACCTGCTCATAGTCGCCGTTCATATTTGTTTTGAAGAGCGTTCCGTCTTTTTCGACGCTCCATAAAAACCCTTTATCAGCTACCATGGCAACGGTGCTTTCCCAATCGCCTTTTTTGCCAACCTGTTCCCACCGCATGGCACGGACATTGGTTTTGTACAACGTGCCGCCTTCCACGGTCCAGAGGTAATCGCCCATTGCCTCGAGCATGGTGGCATCGGTAAATTCACCGTCGCCACCAATTTGCTGCCAGGTTCCGTTTTTGCTGGTTTCATACAGCGTTCCGTCGGTTTCAATACTGTACAACTTATTGTTCAGCGACACCATCGCTTCCGTATTTTTCCAGTCGCCGGTTTTGCCAACCTGCTGCCAGGCAACGGTGGTTGGGTTAGTGCGGTATAACGACCCTGCTTCGACGGTCCAGATTTCGCCACCCATGGCAACCAGAATCTCGGCATTCTCGAAATCGCCTTTCTTGCCTAACTGTTGGTAATTTCCCTTTTTATCGGTTTGAAATAGGGTGCCGTCTTTTTCGATGCTGTAGAGACTGCCGTTTTGAGCCACCACGGCAACGGTATTGGCCCAGTCGCCGGTTTTGCCAATTTGTTGCCACCGCTGAGCCGTTGCCAGATGAAACACCGAGCAAGCCAGCATAACCAGGGTACTAACTACTATTTTTTTCATGAATTGATGGGTCACAGTGGAAAGAACAGGTAGTCTTCTCATAAGGTACCAGACACTGTAGCTTGGCAAATTAGTTGTTTTCGTAAACTACATCAACCAACGATGTTTGTAGACTATGACTAATCATGGTCTGTTGGGCCATATAAGTACTTATACATAGCTATTTCTTGCGCCACTGGCCGATGAGTTGGGCAATAATTGGCTTCCGATTCACCCGCCTGCTCCGACAATTGACCATACCTAAACCGCAATCCACCAGAATCCCGTTTCCTGAACGGTCTGGCCCTGCCACCTTTGGTTCGAAATCAATCACCAAACCGATTTTGGCCATGAAGACTTTATTTACATGCCTGCTGCTAGGCCTTGCGCTGGCTACCTACGCCCAGAACGTACCTGAGAACCGCCTTACCTCTGCCTCACCAACGCAGACCCTCAGAGGTACGCTGGTCGATGCTGCCTCGCGTACACCGTTGCCCGGCGTTAGTGTTGTGCTCATCAACAGCAATCCACTAGTAGGTACAACAACCGATGGCGATGGCCGCTTCCGGTTGGTGAATGTTCCTGTGGGCCGTGTAGGGCTGAAAATTACGCTGGTGGGCTATCAGGAACTGGTATTAAGCGATGTGTTGGTTAATTCAGGAAAGGAAACTGTGCTTGAACTGCCCCTCACCGAAAGTCTGCGCCAACTGGCCGAGCTGGCCGTAACTTACAAACGGGCCGAAGATCGCACGGTGGCCAATAATGAACTGGCAGTGGTATCAGCAAGGCCTTTCAATGCTGCCGAAACCAACCGGTATGCGGGAAGCCTGGGCGATCCATCCAGAATGGCGGCCAATTTTGCAGGCGTAAGCGGGGCTAACGATGCCCGTAATGATATTGTGGTGCGGGGTAATTCACCAGCGTCGTTACTGTGGCGTATGGAAGGGGTAAATATCCCGAACCCAAACCATTTCGGAGCGTTGGGTACGTCGGGCGGGCCGGTGTCTATGCTGAATGCGAACCTGCTGGCCAAATCAGACTTTCTGACGGGTGCTTTCCCGGCCGAATACGCCAATGCACTTGGCTCCGTATTCGATTTGAAGCTACGGAAAGGCAACGACGAGAAGCGCGAGTTTCTGGGCCAGATGGCGTTCAACGGGCTGGAACTGGGCGCAGAAGGGCCGTACAGCAAAAAGTCTGACGGTATGGGTGGCCGATCATCGTATCTGGTCAACTACCGATATTCGTTGTTTGGCCTGCTCAAAAACGTAGGCTATCAGATTGCGGGTACGCCCGAATACCAGGATGGTCTATTCAAAACCGATCTGACTGTAGGCAGCAAGGGTAATTTGTCAGTCTGGGTGCTGGGTGGGCAAAGCCGGATCACATTTCTGGGCAAAGACATTGACACCGATAAACCCGATGCCTATGGCGACGAAAACACCAATACGCGCGTTAATTTTTCGATGGGTCTTGGCGCGGTATCTTATGAACACAGATTCAGCAACCGCACGGTGGGAAAACTGACCCTATCCGGTTCGCGAAGCACGCAGCACTTTGAAGGCGATACCGTGATTTACCAGTCGACGGGTGTGATTGCGCAGGAAATTGCGGCGGCAAAGAATGATTTCACGCAGGAAAAACTGTCGCTCAACGCCGGTCTTACGCATAAACTGAGCGCAAAAGACAAACTGTCGGGTGGCGTTATTGTTGATCTGCTTCATTATGATCTGCAGAGCCGGGAGTTATATCCGTCGGTGGTTACCCTTCGGAACACGGATGGCCAAACGGGATTGTTTCAGGCATTTGGTCAATGGCAGCACCGCTTCACCGACCAGCTAACGCTGAATACGGGTATGTCTGTGCTGCACCTGGCCCTAAACGGGTCAACGGCCGTTGAACCCCGTGCAGGCCTGTCGTATCGGGTGTCGCCCACGAGTTCGCTCAACGTGGCGTATGGCTTGCACAGCATGATGCAGCCCATTCTGACCTATTTCTACCAAACTCGACAGGCCAACGGCAGCTATGCCCTGACCAACAAAGACCTCGGGTTCACCCGCAGCCATCACTTAGTGGCGAGTTATGACCGCATGCTCACACCAACGCTGCGTTTGAAGCTGGAGACATACTACCAGTGGCTGTTTAACGCCCCCGTTGAACGTACCCCCAGCTACTACTCGGCCCTGACCGAAGGGGTAAGTTTCGCGCCAACCAACAAAGCCAACCTGGTGAACAAGGGCACCGGGCGCAACTACGGTGTAGAGCTAACCCTCGAGCAATTTTTCAACCGCAATTACTATTTCCTGGTCACAGCTTCGGTCTTCAACTCATTGTATACCGGTAGCGATGGGGTAGAGCGCAACACGCCATTTAACAACCGATACGTGGTAAATTTGCTGACGGGTAAAGAGTGGCAGATTGGCGCAAAAAACAACGTTCTGCTCGTGAACTGGAGAATGACTACGGCTGACGGACGATTTACAACGCCCATCAACATGGCCATGTCGGCCGAAACCCGTTCTGAAGTCGGCGACTATAACCGGGCTTTTTCCCAGCAACAGTCGGCCTATTTTCGGCTCGATGCCAAGTTTGGTTACCGCATGAACCGAACCCGATCTACCCATGAATTTGCCATCGATTTGCAAAACCTGACCAACCACCAGAACGTGTTTCAGCAAGCCTACAACCCGCGCACCAATCAGATCGGAACGGCTTACCAGCAGGGCTTTCTGCCCGTGCCCTATTACCGCTTAACCTTCTGATCGGCCACCAGTTGCACCAGCATAGTCACCCGGTCGCGCAGGGCGTCGGGCGAGGCGGTTTCGCCGCTAAAGAGTTGAGAGCCAAGGCCCACTGCCGTTGCTCCGGCACCAAACCAGGTGTTGAGGCTTTCGGCGGTGGGCTCAACGCCGCCTGTCACCATCAGGTTTAGCCAGGGCATCGGGCCTTTCACTGCTTTAATGAAACCAGGTCCCACTACGTTGCCGGGAAATACCTTCACCACTTCGGCACCTAGTTGGGTAGCCTGATAAATTTCGGTCAGTGTGGCCCCGGCGGGCACCCAGGGACGGCCCCGTTCGCGGCAAACGTCACCTACTTCGGTTGTCATCACGGGTTGCACCACAAAGTCAGCACCGGCATCAAGGAAGCGCTCAGTATCGGTGGCGGTTAGAATGGTGCCAATGCCCAACGACAGGCCGGGGCAGTGTTCGGCAACGTACCCAGCCAACTCCGTGAAAACGGGCAGGGCCGCGGCACCCCGGTTCGTAAATTCGAAAACACGCATACCGCCATCGTAACAGGCCTGTACAATCGATTGGGCGTGGGCAGCGTCGGCGTGGTAGAAAACAGGTACTAATGGGTGGTCAGCCAGATTCTGGAGGAAGGGAGACATAGGTGAGGGGTGAAGGGTGAAAGGGTGAGGGGTGAAAGGGTGAGGGGTGAAAGGGTGAGGGGTGAAAGGGGGAGGGGGTGAAAGGTGATGATCCGCTCAGTGACTATTTCCGACCGTTCCTTAGCGGACCCTTCACTCCTCACCCTTTCACCCTTCACTCCTCGCCCTTCCCCCCTCACCAACAAGCAGTACGTCGGCAACGGTTTGTTTGGTGTCGTCGCCCACTTCGCTCAGCTTACCGAAGGCGGCAGCTGTGGCGAAATTCAGTATGGTCTGGGGTTCGTGGTTGTGATACAGCCCGTAGAGTAATCCGGCCATAAAGCAATCGCCGCTTCCGATCTGGTCAATCACGGTATCGGCTTCATAGATCGGCGATACGTACGATTGCCCGCCGGTGAACAGCGTGGTGTAGTAGTGAATACCCGTGGGTTGTTTACTGAACCGGAACGTGTTGGCCACTACCTGACAGCGTGGAAAACGAGCCTGAATGGCCTCAGACGTTATCTGTGCGTGGGCGACGTAATCGGCCTGCGTGCTCTGCTCCGTGATGTGATCGCCCACCGGAATGCCCAACAGCGTGTTGGCCGCCCAGATATTGCCCATCACCACATCGCAATACTGCACCAGTTCAGGCATGATATCAACAGGTTTAACGCCGTATTGCCACAAGCGGGCGCGGTAGTTCAGGTCGATCGAAATAGAAATGCCTTTTTCAGAGGCGATGGCCAGCAGTTCGCGGCAAACAACGGCCGCCTGAGCGCTTAATGCCGGACTGATAGCGCTGATGTGCAATCGACTGACGCCTTGCAGAACGGGTTCCCAGTCTGTTTCGCCGGGTTTGATTTCGGCAAAAGCAGAACCGGCCCGGTCGTAGATAACGCCGGCATTTTTGAGGTCACTTCCCTGCGGCAGGTAATACGACCCAATCCTATTCCCCGACGTCTGCCCCGGTTTGTTACGAATTATTCCCGACGGGTCAACGCCGCGTTTGGTGATGTAGTCGGTAATATCGCTGGCGAGTGCGTTCTCGGGCATGCCGGTCGAGTAGCGGACAGGTACGTCCCAGTTAGCCAGAGCCATGGATACGTTCAGCTCGGCACCACCCACAAAAACGGGCATGACCGACTGCTGAATCCAGCCGCCGTTTGCCACCGGCGAAAACCGCAATAACACTTCACCAAAACAACAGATTGTAGACATAAGATAGGAGAGGGGCAACACATGTACTCAGGAAAGCCTTAACGGGTGCTAATTTAACGACCACGATCGGTCACAGCTACATACAGTTCCCTACAGAACGAATTGGCCCGGCCGGAAAATAGGCTAACGTACCTGGCTCCCGGGTTACGATTGGAAAAACGAGCAGTATGGGGCAACTTGCGGTTGTTGTAACACCAATCAGATGCGCTATTCTATTTGTTTTCTGCTCTTCGCCTGTTTATCAATCGGTTGCCTGCCCGCACTGGCGCAGAAAGAGGTACTGTATTCGCAATACCTTGTTAATCCGATGGCGATAAACCCGGCTTTTGCGGGGGTGCGTGAAGATTTTAACATGACACTCGGTTTTCGGGGGCGGCTTTTTAGTTTTCTGAGTCAGAACGCACAGCAAATTGCCACGCCCATTACCCAAACCTTTGCTGCCGATGGTCAACTGGGTAGCAGTCAGTTTGGCTTAGGGTTTCAGATTCTCAATGATCGCAACAGCACACTAGGTAATCTGGGGCTGTCCACCAATTTGTCGTATCGGGTTGATCTGCCTAACCTGTCCCGGCTGTTTATTGGCGTGCAGGGTGGCGTGAACGTGTTGCCTGTGGTGGGCACTGGCATAAACCGAAGTGGCAGCAGCGCCCTGTTAAGCTACGGCGTGGGACTATATTACGATGCCGACAAATTCTTTGCCGGGGTATCGGTTCCTGAACTGAACAGCAAAGCATTCGGCTTCGGTGGATTTAGTTACCGGCAGCCTGTTTATGTGCAGGGCGGCGCAAAACTAGACCTGACCGACGACTTTAAACTAATTCCGTCGATTGTGTTGTCGCGGTCGGGGGCCGAACCTATGGCCGTTGACCTGAACGCCCGGGTCTGGTATGCCAATCGTGCGGCAGTAGGCGTGTCGGTTCGGCAAAATAACACATTTACAAACGGCACCTTCAGCTACGTGCAGGGAACGCTCGAGTATCAGCTATCGGGGAATGTGCGACTGGGATATCTCTTCAATTCCATTGCACCTGAAGCACCGCTGACGGCGTTTCAGCGAACCATGCACGAACTGGTTTTTCGGTACACGCCTAACCCCAATACACTCAAATTTTCGTACTTTTAGCCCTGTATGCCCAATCAACGCGTTATTCAGGACCTGTTCATTACCCACGATTTAGATCGCGAGTTTCCGCTGGCGGCTCATTTCGTTCAAACGTACGGCGAATATCCCAACTACCTCTTTACCCACGAAGACTATAAAACCGAGCTGCACGACTGGCTACTCGCGCGTGGGTTTACCGTCATCAATCAGTCGATGCGGATTTCTAAAGACGGGATTCGGACCAACGAACGCGCGTACACGCACCCCAATGGTGTGATGATAAGCGGGGAGTTTATGTGGGATTCGTATTGTCGGTTTTCGGGATTTTATCGGGATGCCGACGCGCTGAAAGCCTGTCTGGAAGGCGTTGAGAGCCTGATTTGTGAGCAGGAGCCCGAGAAAACTAACATCTACCTGATTCAGAGCGGCCTGGGTGGTTTGCACACCGAACGGGTCGAGATTGAACCGCCGCAGATTGACCTGGAACTTTACTACAACGATGGTTTCCCCGACGTTCACGAGCGGCTGGTGTCGCTCCTGAACCGGCCCAAATACAAAGGTTTGATCTTGCTGCATGGCGAACCCGGCACCGGCAAAACAACCTATATCAAATACCTGAGTTCGCAGGTGCGGAAGAACATGCTGATTTTGCCGCCCTACATGACCAATTTTCTGACCTCGCCGGACCTGATTCCGTTCCTCCTCGAACAGCGAGATTCAGTATTACTGATCGAAGATGCCGAGCGAATTTTGCAGGCGCGCGAAGCGGGCGGCGACACCAACAGCGTCTCTAATATTCTGAACCTTACTGATGGTCTACTGGCTGACTGTCTGCACATTCAGATCATCGCCACCTTCAACGCCAACAAGAGTTTGCTGGATAAGGCATTGCTCCGAAAAGGGCGGCTGATGGTCGATTATGCATTTGGGAAACTGGCGGCTCCGAAAGCTAATGCGCTGCTAACCAGTCTGGGTAGTCAGTTTCATACCAATGATCCAATGACCCTGGCAGACATCTTCAATATTGAAGGGCAAACCATTTCTGGTGAACGTACGGAAGGTAGTTCAAAGGTTGGTTTCTAACCGGCAGTAGCGATGCTTAGTGGGCCGTTGACGGAATCAGCGGCGGCACGGTAACCGTTAGTACCCAGCCAGTACCATTGGCAGTCTGCTGTGCCTGCAGCGTGGAGATAACCTCCCAGGAAGGCACGAAGGTGGTCGCGTTCAGGTTCCATTGCATCCTTACTTACCTACAACTATTGGACCAGTAACATATGTGATTGGTATGGTTTTATTTTAGTATACTATATGTGCTTATCCGAAACTCTAATGATGAATAGTTGCCTGATGTTACTGTATTATTGCTGTTTGTAAATAAAAGGCATGATTTTTGACAATGCCCGCTTGGCCATTATTTACGCCTGTTTAAAGCCCACCTTCCACTGTAAATAGCCGAAGTAAGTGCTATTTGCATGTAATTAAACGCACTCATCTTCAGTGTCCGAAAGGCTGTAGGCCTTTTAAAATCCGTTACCTTTGCGCCCTTGACATGACCCACTGAGGTTGTGTCTTTTTTTTATGATGGAAATTCGCAAATCAGACCGGCTTACCCACCTCAAGTATGATATTCGGGGGCCGGTATATGAAAAGTCGCTGGAACTGGAGAGTCAGGGCTACAAAATCATCAGTCTCAACATCGGCAATCCGGCGGCGTTTGGCTTCGATACGCCCGATGAGATTGTGCATGATGTAATTTTAAACATCCGCAATGCGCAGGGATACGCCGACTCGCGTGGCTTATTTTCGGCTCGTAAGGCGGTGATGCACTATACGCAAAATCTGGGTTTGCCGGGCGTGACCATCAATGATATTTACATTGGCAACGGGGTAAGCGAATTGATTTTGCTCTCCATGCAGGCGCTCATCAATGAAGGAGATGAAGTCTTGGTACCCGCACCTGATTACCCACTCTGGACAACCTCAGTGGCTTTATGTGGCGGCAAACCGGTACATTATATATGTGATGAAACGGCCGACTGGAACCCCGATCTGGCCGATATAGAACGTAAAATCACCAGCCGCACGCGGGCTGTTGTACTGATCAACCCCAACAATCCAACCGGAGCCGTCTACGACAAATCGGTGTTGGAAGGCATTGCCCGTATTGCCGAAAAGTATCAGCTGATCGTGTTTGCCGACGAGATTTACGACAAAATTCTGTACGATGGGGCTGTGCATCACCCTATGGCGCGTTTTGTCCATGATACGCTCTGTATCACCATGAACGGTCTGTCGAAAAATTACCGGGCTGCTGGTTTTCGGGGTGGTTGGCTGGTTATGACGGGGGCAAAACACAAGGCCAAATCGTATATCGAAGGGTTAACGTTGCTGGCTAGTCTGCGTTTGTGCGCCAACGTACCTACGCAATATGCCATTCAAACAGCGCTGGGCGGGTATCAGAGTATTCAGGATCTGGTTATTCCGGCTGGGCGACTGTATCGGCAAATCATGCTAGCCTACGAGCGAATAGTGGCTATTCCGGGCCTTACCTGCGTAAAACCAAAAGGAGCTCTCTACATCTTCCCCAAAATTGACCTGAGCCAGTTCGATATTGCCGACGACAATGAGTTTGTCTACGATCTGCTGGTTGAGCAGAAGGTGCTGGTTGTAGCCGGGCAGGGTTTTAACTTCAGCACGCCCGACCATTTTCGCATTGTCTGTTTGCCCAACATCGACGAAATGACCCTGGCGCTGAACCGTATCGAAGCGTTTTTTGAAAGTCGCCGCAAACCGGTTGCTACAGTTCAGCAAGATCTGCTGACGATGGTATCGGTTGCGCCATAAGCCCAGCCGCCTGTACTATTTGCCCGGCCAATGACCGAATGATGGTCTGGCGCCGAAACTGATCGATAAACGCCGTACGGACTGTGTTCTGGTACGGCGTTTTTTGTAGGTACGTAGTCAGTGCTGTGGCATCGCCGGGATTGAAGACGAAGCTATTGGGTACGTGCTGACTGATGAATTGGGCCGTATATCCCGCTACTCCTGCCAGAACAGGTTTATCGGTGGCGGCGTATTCAAATAGTTTCGACGGTAAGCACCGCTCAAAGGCTTTTAGGTTGTTGAGGTGAAGAAACAGGTAATCGGCTTTTTTGTACTCGTTGAGTAAAGCCGTTCGGTCTACCGGTTGCCGAATGTCGACGTTATGCAGGTCTAACTCGGCCACTACTCTTTCCAGCCTGGATTTGGTACCGCCGTCGCCAATGATAACGAACCGGTAAGTTGGGCCTAGCAGTTTGGCTACGGCCGGCACAATTTTTTCCAGTCCCTGCCCTTCTCCGATGTTACCCGCATACAAGATGGTGCGGTGGTTCCGTTGCTGACCAGTATCCGGCGTAGGTGGAAGGTTCAGAAAATGGTCATCTATGCCGTTGGTGAAGTAGCTGTAGGATGCCTGCTGATACTTGGCAAAATAATCGTTGAATCCTTCAGATACCATGTTGATATGCCGGGCATAGCCAAATGTGTATCGTTCTATTGCCTGTAAAGTAGGGGCTAATGCAATTTTAGCGAGCGGGTTTTTCAGTAACTCCAGAATGTTTTCCCGAAACAGATCCCGAATGTCGAGCACAAGGGGTAGCTGCCGCTGACGAGCCAGCTGAGCACCCAGAAAAGCCGAAAATAACCGCGACGATGACGCCACCACCACATCGTACGTCTCGTTTCTGGTGAGTGCATAAGCCTGTCGATAAAAATGAAGGTATGACCTGATTTGATCAATGAAACCACCATTATGGTTTGGCACCGAGATACGATTGATGCGCAGATTACCCTGCTGCTCTTCAGCTGCCGCCTCAGCCCGAAACGAAGCATATCGGTTGGGTTGCGTGGTAATAACATGAACGGTGCCCGTGTCGCCAACCTGACGAGCCAACTCGTAGGCTAATGGTGTATTGCGGAATGAACCCGCGCTCAGGTCTGGTGAAAAGTAGTAAGTCAGTAAAAGTACGTTCACGGGCGGGCAGTAAATAAGGTCGTCAGTTCGGCAGGAATACTACAGGCTAGTTGAGAGGCGGATCGGGTAACGTTGAACCCTACAGCCTGATGATAAGCAGAGACAAGGATATGCAGTGGAACATCGGTGTTGAATTGTATACTACAATTGGGTAAGTCAACAACGTTCTGCTCCGTGGTACTCAACGGCAAACCATGGTCTGTGTGCAGGTGATAGGTTCGCATGAGTGTCGGGTTTGTAAAGGAGTCACGTACAACAAGCCTATCGCCATCCAGTATCTCCCAACGGCGGGTGTGCCGTTCGCCCAGGTACTGATAACCATCATGACTAGCTTCAACACAGGTAGGGGTATCCAACGCGATGTGTACCTGCGCCCGGCGACCAACCCGAAAGCCACTCCAGACTTCAGACGAGTTCTGGTCATTAATTGTCACGGTGTTATGCGCCGCCGTACTGCGCTCCCAATGTCGTTGCTCCCCAATCTGGTACGTCGACGTACCTGGATCTACGAGAACAGGTTGCCCATCAATATGCAGAATGAACGAAAAGGTATCGGCATGGGCATGCCCCGGCTGATGATTGGGTCCCACCGGTCCAATGTCAATGAAGAGTTCGAGGCGGGGCGTTGTGAGCATTCGGTAACCGCTGTCGCTTAGCGAAACGGGTGTTGGCTGAAAGCCCAATAGTGCAGCTTTCTGGACTAACTCGGCCGTAGTGGGAGCAACGCCATAAGCAGCATCGTTGACCATCGGCACCGATCCATCACGAAACGTTACCGCAACCAGCCAATTGAGCATGGCGGCCGTTTTTTCGTGCACAAAGGCTGTCAGGCCCGGCTCGTTGGCCCAGGAGTCGGCCTGTAAAATTGCATACACATCAAGCAGCCGATCGGTGAGTAACTGATGGTAAACCGGGCTACGTTCATAATGACCGCCATCGGCCAGAATCTGCTCGGTAAGCTGAGTGCGTAGTAGGCTAGCACCCGTTAAGAACCAGGGTTTATGCTGAAAACGAAGGGCCATCACTGTGAGGGCGCAGGCATTTTCGAGCAAATGATTTCCGCCCAAATGGTATTCCAGGCGAGACCGGAGCAGCGCTGTCTGGGCGTGTAGATGTTGCTCGATCACTGGGTCCTGAATGGCTTCACGAATCAGAAATGCCCGCCAGTTCAGGAGCCTCAACGAGGTTGGGTACGGTTCCAGCCCATCTTGAAGCGACGCTGTTTGTCGAATGAAATCGTAGATCAGGGCGGTGCCCTGCTGTCCGGCTTCGTATTCGGGCAACTGCAACCAATCGAAGTAGTTCAGGGTATAGGTCCACAGCTTCCCGTTGGCAGCGTAATTCCAGTCGATGCGCTCGGTGAAGGTGACCGACTGGCTCAGGAAGGTGAAGGTAATTGGGAGGGCGACGTTGGGTACATTGGCAGGTAGGGCCATATCGCTTAGCGACAGGCGAGGTGATGGGCGAAGTCTGTTCCACACTTGATAGCCTACCTGCCGGATCGTTAAATGCCGTAGCGTTCGCCAGTACAAGCTCAATGAACAGTTATCAGTTATCAGTGAACAGTTATCAGTTATCAGTGAACAGTTATTGGTGAAGGCTTGCATTGAGGGTGGGGTGTGTAGGAGCAACTCTGATAACTGTTCATTGATAACTGATAACTGTTTACTGATAACTGTTAACTGTTAACTGACATCGGCCCAGCCTCCGTCCTGCAAACTACGCAGCGCGGCAAGCGTGGCGGCGGTGGTGTTCACAATCTCGGCAAACGCAATAAGGGGTGCGCTGCCGGAACGGAGACAGGCTATAAGCTGCCGAAACTGTTCGGTATGCCCTTTATCCTGCCCGCCCGACTGGCTGGAAAAGCCGCGAAAACCATAGCCTTTCAGCGATTTGAAATTGTCGAGAATCAGCGTCCGTTCCTGTGAATACACTTCAATACGTTCTTTCGCGTAGGCTTTACTTCCGTTGGCAAAATAATTGATCACGCCGGTGGCCCCGTTTTCGTAACGCAACAGGATCGATGCCGAATCGGTACTTTCTGACGGGTGTTGCCCCATGGCGTTCATGCACACCGCCACCACACGGCTACCTGTCAGGTACGTAATCAGGTCAACGTAATGGCAGGCTTCGCCCAGAATACGGCCCCCGCCCACGGTGCGGTCGTGTACCCAGGAATTGGCCGGAATGGCCCCGGCGTTCATCGTGGCCACAATATTCATGGGAGTAGCTCCGCTATTGTTGCCGCCCAGTAACGCCTTTGCTTTTCGGGCTGTTGGGGAAAAACGGCGATTAAAGCCCACCATGACCATGCGGTTGGCGGCTTGTTGGGCAGCGATCACGCCGGGTAATTCACTGTCGTAGATCACAAGCGGTTTTTCTACAAACACGTGCTTGCCCGCCTGTAGTGCTTCTACGACCAGTTTCGCGTGGTTGTTGTGGCGGGTGGTTATGACGCACAGGTCGATTGCCGGGTCGGTCAGAACGTCGAGGTAATTGGTGGTGCTGCGGCCGATGTGGTGTTTTTTGGCCAGCAACGTACCCGACAGCCCATTGGCGCTGGCAATCATATGAAGCTCGGCCCCCGCTTTCTTAAGGGCAGGCACCAGTGTTGACCCCGCAAAGTTGCCCGCGCCGATGATGCCCACCACACCCTTCGACGTACCCGGTGTTGGTTCGCGCAAGGTTACCGACGTACCCGACTGAGTCAGCGTATCGGGGTAGCTGATTAGCGATGCAATGCTGCCCGAACTGTTCATCTGCCCGTAAATCTGCTGGTAATTTTCTAGGGCTACTACCTCCGTAATCAGGGGCTCTACCTGTAACTGCCCGGTGCTGAGCAGGTGTAGTATAGCCTGGAAATTACGGTTCTCGGTCCAGCGCACGAACGGTAGGGGGTAGTCGTGTCCAGCCTGTTCGTAACCAGCATCGTAGCGGCCGGGGCCGTATGAACATGATACCTGAAACGTCAACTCTTTCTCGAAAAAATCGGCCCGGCTCAGGTTCAGACCGACCACGCCGACCAGCACAATGCGCCCTCGCTTCCGGCTCATCCGGGCTGACTGCGTTATTACTTCATCCGACTTGGTGGAGGCCGTAATCAAGACGCCGTCAGCACCAACGCCCCCAGTCATGTCCGTCACCGCTTTCACCACATCGGTATTGCCGGGGTTCAGCGTTTCAATGCCAAAAGTGCGGGCCAGGGTTAGCTTACGTTCATCGGGGTCGAGACCAATAACGCGGCAGCCGTTCAGGCGCAGAAGTTGGGCTGTGAGCAGGCCAATCAGCCCCAGCCCAATAACCACTACGGTTTCGCCCAGCGTCGGATTCAACAGGCGAATTCCCTGCAGGCCAATGGCACCAATAACCGTAAACGTGGCCTGCTCGTCGCTCACCGAATCGGGAATTTGGGCGACCAGGTTACGGGGGATACAGACCATTTCGGCGTGGTGACCGTTAGAGGCCACCCGGTCACCAACGGCTATATCGGTAATACCAGCCCCAACCGCCACCACTTCGCCAACGTGGCAGTAGCCCAGCGGTAAGGGTTGATCCAGTTTCCGAAAAACGGCTTCCAGCGTTGGAAGTAGCCCATCTGACTGAATTTTCTCGATTACCTGCTTCACCTTATCGGGTTGTTGCCGGGCTTTGCTGAGCAGATTGGCTTTGCCAAAATCGACCAGCATTCGTTCGGTTCCCAGCGATACCAGCGTGCGTCGGGTACGTATCAAAACCTGACCGGCACGTACCTGCGGGGCAGGCACCGTCTCCAGCACCGTTTCACCAGACTTTAAATTCTGTATCAGTTGGTACATCTAGGAATGAGCAGGTAAAGCGTCTTGTTCGGTCACCAGCATGGCGGCAATTCGGTTGGCGGTTGCTCCATCCCATAGGGGAGGAACAGCGCCAGATTTGGCCCTGCCTTCCCGAATGGCGTGCAGGTGAGCGGCAACGAGTGCGGGGTTAAGCCCGGCCAGTAAGGTGTTGGAACCGGTAGTGACGGTAATGGGGCGCTCGGTGCTGTTGCGAAGAGTTAAACACGGTACTTGCAGGTACGTAGTTTCTTCCTGAATGCCTCCCGAATCGGTCACTACGGCCTGAGCATGTTCCATCAGGTTCAAAAATTCCAGATAACCCTGCGGCTCAAGTAGCCGTATGTTCGACGTTGCCTTTAGCTTGTCGAGCAGCCCAAACCGGATCAGATTAGCATGGGTGCGCGGGTGAATTGGAAACACGACGGTACTGTGTTGAGCCGCTTCACAGGCGATCGCTGAAATAGCTTGTAAGCCCTCGGCCGTATCTACGTTGGTGGGGCGGTGCATGGTGAGCAACGTGTACCGACCGGGTACGAGCCCCAGCGTACGAACCGTGTTGAGGGTATTGGCCTTAGCTCGATAATGAATCAGCGAGTCGATCATGGTATTGCCAACAAACCTGATTTTTCGGGCGGCAATCCCTTCGCAGACCAGGTTATCGATGCCCGACTGCTCCGTAACAAACAGCAGGTCAGATAGATTATCGGTCAAAATCCGGTTTATCTCTTCGGGCATTTGCCGGTCGCCCGAGCGAAGGCCCGCTTCAACGTGGGCTACACGTACCCCCATTCGTACTGCCACGAGCGCGGAAGCGAGCGTACTGGTCACGTCGCCCACAACCACGACCCAATCTGGCTTTTCGGTTTGGATCACGGCCTCTAATTTGGTCATGATTTCGGCAGTTTGTTGGGTATGGGTACCGCTGCCTACGCCCAGAAAATAGTCGGGTTTTGGCAATTCGAGTTGATTGAAAAAAACGTCGCTCATCCGGTCATCGAAATGCTGTCCGGTATGCACGATTTTCGATACAATACCGCCTTTTTTCAAAAAAGCCCGGTGTAGTGGGGCCACTTTCATGAAGTTGGGCCGCGCACCGACAATGTTTATAATCTTCATTTTTTCTGAAAAACCGCCACAAACAGCGTGTCGGCGTAGGAGGTGGGTAAACAGCTACGAAGCAGCCGGGCAATGGCGTTGGTGCCGCCAAAAGTTTGATTGGCAATCAGTTGATAATGATCCGTCTCAAGCAGCTTCGCTATCGATTTAGCCGTGCCGTAATGCAATACGTGCTGTAAGTAGGGCGGTTTGCCAGTGAGAAAAAAGCCGACTCGTTCCAGCACCCGATACACGGAATGGCGGTTGGGAAGCGACACGATAAGACGGCCGCCCGGCCGCAGATGACGGTCGAAAGAAGCCAGTGTCTTAGCCAGATCAGGTACGTATTCCAATACGCTCGACGACAGAATGGCGTCGAACCGTTCATGGGTCAGCTCATCGTTTATCGGCAACAGCGACACGCGGAAAGTAGCGCCCGGATTTGCCTGCTGTTGACAGAGACGAATCATTTCGGCCGACCCATCGATGCCCAGCACCGTACAACCCCGATTGGTCAGGTAGTGGCTGAAAACGCCCGTACCACAACCCGCGTCGAGTACGCTGGCACCCGGTTGAATGTAGGTTTCCAGCAGCGAACTCCACACACTAAAGCGCTCCTGAAAATCAGGTGATTGCTGGTATCGATCACCAAAGGCCTTGGCAATGTCGGAGTGAAAATCAACGGCGTTCATGGGCGGCGGGTAAGCGGGAACGTTCGTCGATGTAGACGGCGGCGATCATAAACTGATACAAAAAGGCGTGGCTGACATGGTAAATGAAACCGGCGCGGCCATCCAGAAAGCCCAGGAGCAGAAAGTACCGGTAAACGAAGTAGAGAAAAGGACGCAGCAAGACCGGAATACGGCCCCAGACTTGTTCTTTAACCCATCGTTTACGATCTCGTTGATTCGTGATCTCAGCCCATCGAAGTGTCTTTTCGTGTTTTGACTTTACTAAATCGGCCACCTGAAAACGGGTGTAGCGGGCATGTTTCTCGTACCAGAACCGTACGGGTTTACGGTCCTGGTGAATAATGTATTCGGTCAGTTGACGGGTGGGACCTTCCACAATAACGAGTTCGTCCATATCGCGTTCGATAGCCACTAATTTGCTTTTTCTGAAAAGCACCAGCTTGCTGCATGCGTCATACCCACCATGACGAATCCACTGCTTCATGAAGACAAACTGTAGCCGGATAAAGTAGCCGTTCAGCGCCGAGGGCTGGTTAATAATCCCGTCGATTTCTACTTTCAACGGTGCACTTACTGCTTCGTCTGCATCCAAAAACAAGACCCAATCGGTTTGTATGGGAAGGTGACTGACGGCATAGCGGCGTTGCGCTGCGTAATTATCGAAAGTCCGGTAAAACACGGTGGCTCCACCGGCGTTTGCCAACTCAATAGTACGGTCGGTTGAGCCCGAATCTAGCACGAAGATGTCGCGAGCCCAGCCTGACACACTGCGTAAGCAAAGCGGAATATTGACTTCTTCATTAAGCGTTAAGACCACAACTGTTAAAGGCACCATGCTTATTGGAGTAACTGCGTTGGCAGAAGCAATGAGTCCAGCTATATCACACATACGGGGGGATGCTGATTCGTGGATAAAAGCGTTTGTTGGTAAGCAGCCAGCCAACGGTGGCTGTTGGTCTTTATGTCAAACTGGTCTTGAGCGAGTGCTAATGCCCGTTCCCGATAGCCAGCATACGCATCAGCCGATAAAGATAAACAGGCGGTAATGGCAGCAGCTAACTCGGCTGGGTCATTACTTACAAAAAAACCAGTATTGGTTGTCGATAGGGTAGCCCAGGGGGTTCCGGTCGAGGCAATAACGGGCGTACCCTGTGCCAGCGCTTCCACAACTACGTTCCCAAAATTCTCGCTGTGCGAGGGAAGTACCAACGCATAGGCATTGGCTAGTAGCACCTCTTTTTCGATGCCCGAAACAGGTAATTCAAAAGTGATTCTGTTCGTAATATTCAGTCTGTCAGTTTGTCGACGGAGTATATCGCCGTAGCCGTCGAGATCGGGCCCGACCAAACGAAGTTGCCAGGATCCTTGCCGAAAGGCGGATGAAAGGGCAATCGCTTCTATAAGTTTGTCAAGGGCTTTGATGGGATGTAGTCGGCCCAGGAAGAGCAGGTAAGGAGAAGATTGCTTATTACTTCTCGGTAGTAAGGCAGGTAATTCCATATAATTAGGGAGCTCAATTACTCGCACAGAAGGGCCAAACTGTTGCCTTACCTGAGCTGTTTCATTGGGCGAGGTCGTATGAAAAGTGATGGCTTTCGACTTCCGTAAAAGCCACTTGAGCGCTGCTTTCTTGCGTGCAGATCGATAGGCTAAAGCGGCCGGCGCTAACTCCCCATGTGGCGACCACACAACAATTTTTCCGCGTAGCAAAGCCAGGAAACCTACCGCCAATGACAGGGGGTAAAATAAGCTGGCGAGGTGGACGACATCGGTCGTGGCGAGTAGATGAAACGACTGCCAGATAACCCTCCAGGGTAAGCCATGATGGCGGGTGGTAACGTACCTGATTCGTCCGGCTTCTGAGTCGATCCATTGGTCGCGTAAGGTGTTGTCTGGTTGATCGGTATCGGTGGAAACAACGGTTATGCTCACTCCCTGACGTACCATTGCCTTGGCCAGCCAATACACCGAATTGCTTGGTCCACCCGATTGAGCTGGATAGAACGTACCTATGGGATAGAAGATGTGCATCTGCCGTTTGTCAGGCTAGTAGTTGTTGGTAAATCAATTCGTATTGGGTTGCCTTTTTTTCTACCGTGTAGTGCCTCGCATTCTCGTACCCGGCCCCGATAAGCTGATCGCGGTAAGTGGCGTTGGTAATAATCTGAAGTAACCCGGCCCGGATAGACTGGACTGAGTGTGGATCTACCAGACAGGCTGCCTGACCGGCTACATCACGCATGGGAGAAATAGCTGCGGTAAGCACAGGACGACCTACCGCATTTGCCTCGATGATAGGCATACCGAAACCTTCGTAGGTGGAAGCGAAAGCGACCAGATCACAGGCTATGTATTCAGTTAGTACCTGCTCATCCGTGAGTTGTTCTTTCTGATAAAAGTTAAGCCTGGACTGTTGTAACAAAGACTGCTGGGTAGTGGATAATGGCCCCAAAATGACGAGGGTACACGAAATACCCGCCAGCGCTTCTACCAGTTTCTCCAGATTCTTGTGCGGGGCAGTGCCAATCTGCAAAATGGTGGGTTTAGTCTCGTTAAATGCTTTGGGTGAAGCTACAAATCGCGGATTATAATGATTGGGAACCACGCTGACCTTACCAGCTAGTTTATCGCCCATAAAGTGCTGCAACTCCTTTTTCGACTTTTCGGATACCGTTGTGATGTAGCGTGCCCGGCGCATGGGCAGGTAGTAATAGAATAGCCACAGTAGCCTGAATTTTAGCCAATTATTCGCTGCCTGCTGACGCACCAGCGACACACAATCATGAATGGTCAATACAGTACGGGCGGGCGGTAAAACGAGCATGAGATAATGTACATCGCCCGTGATGTGATACATGTCGGCCTGTTGTCGGTGCGCAAAGCGAAGGTTCTGTAGGATTGACCAAATGCGTAGCGCCATATGCGGAACAAACGCTTCGGTAACTGTAAAAAAACGCCGCCCCCTTAGCTCGTCAGCCAATTGGCTGAATAAGTTTTCAATACTATAGCCGGCATTATTTTTACGGTATAGGTATAATATCTTCATCAGGTGCGCAGTTCACATCTACTTTATAGATAGGAAAATGAAATCAAAAAATAGACTAACTGAAGTATTCACAGGCTATATCGAAATAGTAAGTCGCTTCATTGTATGCCACAATGCAGTTAAAAAAATAGCCATTGATGCGAAGCTACCCCATGTTGTTAAAATGTCAGTTTCCATCGTTAGTGATCCAATAAAAAGACATGGTATCCATAATATTAAAGTTGGTCTGGTTCTGGCGAGATCTAATACCTTATGAAAGCAATAATTCAGGAGTAATCCGAAAAGAAAAATAAACAACAGGCCTCCTGAATAGCCGAAGTTGATATAAGCTTCACCAACTGGTGATATGTTTGAGCTCGTATTGTCTGAAATCTGTAAAGAAGTGTATCGCTTGATGTTGGCAGCGCCGCCTGTGATTGGTTTGTCATCCCAGAACAGGCGGGGTATAAACGGATAACTCAGGTGCATAATGACTTCTCCGTTTCCGAATGGTTCGTTATGAGGTACATATGCCATTACATGAGACAAAATATATCCCTGATTGAAACGGCGTAGCGAAGCGTTGAGAATTCCGGTTTCCAGCAGTGTGCTTGAGTTGTTAATTCTGTTGGTAACCAAAGACCATAATAATGAGGCATCACCATTTCTGTCTTTCTGCGTTTCTCCCCAGGTTAGTAATCTGTATTCTAACTTGATAGACTGAATAATTATAATAACAAACAAGCCCGCTATAACCGCAAGTGACTTTATCCTGGTACTTTGTCCCCAGGATGTTCCAACGGAAATAATCATAATCCATAGCGTTGTCCAGTTGACTAATTCGCCGAACATACCTTCGCGAATAGTTTGTAGTAAAATAGCGGCTAGCGTAGCACTGATTATGTAAAATCTTAGTTTACCGGGTGTATATATACTGTATAGAACAGATGCGTGTGTACAGATGGTCAGTAATCGAAATACGGCTTTGTATTGCAGAGGTAAACTGTCAGATAAAAACCAGGCAACTAGACCAATCGAAAATAATAATACCGTAACTTCTCTTTTATCTCTAAGATATTCCTGAACATTTTCGAGAAAAGATATTGGTTCTGGCAGTTTGAATAAAGGCATTTGAACACCAATACTGAATAAAATGGTTACCGGCACTGCAAAAGCCAGATATTCTTCTGATTGTACCATAAGCACATTACTATCCTGAAGTATTTCTAGTGTAGGCATTAGTAAGAGCTGCAATACGGCAATAAAGGCCATAAACTCTCTTATAGGAAATGAACGACCTATTTCGTGCATTAAATTCAAGAAAGAAAAGAGCGAAAAACCCAGTGCAATTGATTCAAGCACGGTACAGCTTCCCTGAATTATTAACAGAACGTATAGAATAAAACCTGCAATGGCAAAATGATAGTTGTTTTTCATTTTATTCACTGGTTACCCGTAAAACATAAACGGCTAGAGCCTGTGCCACATAGCCAAGGCAGGCAGCGTAAGCGGCACCCATCAACCCGAATCGGGGTATAAACAGGATGTTCAGCAGGATATTGACACCTGCGCCGACCATGTTGTGCAAGGCGATGAATGTTGTGTTACCGTAGGCATATCGTCGTATGTCGACCAGCCACAGGCTACATAGGAACATATACCCCAGAGCAACCCAGGGGCCAACGGCAAAACCGGCCTTGTACTGCTTGTCGAGTAACAGTGTGCTGATTGGTACGTAGAAGAGGGTGTAGACCAGCCATGCCGCGCCACCAGTAAGCCAGAAAAGCAGTAGGGTACGCTGGAGGGCTGGGGCAATTTGCTCAGGTGTATTGGCGGCTTTGGCCCGATAGACTTCACTACTCAGTATAATCATGAACGGACTGCATAAGAGCGAAATCCTGGCCCCCAGGTTATAACCCGCCGAATACAGACCCACGTCGGTTGTGGTCATGTAGTAATCCAGCAGAAAGCGGTCGGCGTAATTCAGTAGCCAGCTCGAGCAGGCTAGTCCCATAATGGGAAGGGCGTACTGTTTGTAACGGTGCCACAGGTACGTGTTTGCTTTGCCAATCTGTTGCCAGTCAACTGCCAGTAGCTGATGCCGCGATTGCCAGAGCGACAAGCCGGCCAGGACTAGATTCGTACTCAGCAACACCACGAAAATAGAACGGGCAGTACGGCTCTGTAAGACAATCACCAGCACAACCAGCACCAGCAGGTTAATGAATGAATACGTCAACTGAATCCAGGTCAGCTTTTTAGTTTGGCTGTTGATAATCAGCCAGTCGCTCCCCAGCGAGTAGAGCGCCTGACCAATGCCTGTTAGCCAAACAAGCAGTAGCAACACGGGTGCCCCCGACCAGCTACCAGCCAACAAGGCAACCAGCAGGGTGATACCAAAAGCGATGAGAAACAATCGGATGTAAAAGGGAATGACCGGCTCCTGATTGTTATCGGTAACTGCCGATTTAAACGACTGAATGATGGGCGTGATCAGCAACGTTTGGGCAAAGGTCATACCGGCAAACAGCAGGTTGTAAAGCCCTAACTGATCGGGAACAATGTAAGTAGCTGTGATCTTACCGATGAGTACCGACAAACCGGCGGTAACGGCCTGTCCGCTAAACAGAAATACTAGCAGCTTTCCCATCCAGGTCGACTGGACAGGTTCGGGGGTTGGCAGCGCTGTCAGATCCGTTTTGGTCGTCATGGTTTGGCACGGATATGACTGATCAAATCTATCAACTGCGCCACGCGATGGGCATACGTATGTGCCTGCAGAACCTGCCTGTGCCCGGCTGCCCGGAGAGTGGCCGCTTGGTCGGGATGTTGCAATACCCACTCGATGTTGTTGCCAAGCTGCGTTTCGTCCGAGAAGTACAGCATGTGCTCCTGATGGCGGTATGTCTCCTGAAACTCGGGGCACAAACTGGCGAGTTGTAACCCATGCGCAACTGGAATTTCAAAAAAACGCATGTTTGCCGCCGGATAGCAGGTGTCGTCAATGACATTCAGGTTGATGCGACTGGCATTAAACGCTTGGGCGTAAGCCTGTCCACGCAACGCCGAATTACGGGCCAACGACCGGAGAGCAACCGTTTGACAGCGGTTCCAGTCGGTTCCCCAAATGCCTATCCTTAGCTGAGGGAAAAGCCGCTTGATAGTCGCTAAGGCTTTCTCCCGTTCGGGCCGCCAGGCCCCGACAAAGGATAGATCGTACGAAAATGTGTTTGGGGGTGAGTCAAGGCCGTGCAGGGCGGGGTCGGCGGCGAGGGGGAGCCAATATACATGGCGAAACTGCATTTGTTCGAAAACAGGCACTGTGGCCCGCGAAAAAGTAGCTACGCCATCGTAGAGCAGGGCGGCTTGTTGTACATGCGCCTGCAGGTTGAGGAGCGGGTCGGGCCAGACCAGCACAAAGGGAATAGTGGTCAGCGAGCGGACAAAGGCAAGGGTACCGCTCAATACAGGCGCATTGCCAAAAACGAGCACCAGATCTGGTTTTTCGGCCACAATAGTCAGCGCAAGCTCCCGGTTCAGCTTTTGCTGCCAGGCCTCAACCGGCACAAAATCGTGAAAGAGCTTGCCGAACGTACCCAGGCGCACATAGTTTCGTTGGTGCTCGAAAATGGCGTAGGTACGTACCCGAACGCCCTGCTCCTCAAAACCTCTCCGGTACGATGCTTCCAGACAGGAGTTTGTTTGGTTACCTACAATGAAGACGGTCATGGTATCGGCGTTAGGCAATGGCTTTTAACGATTCGATAACGTTCGCGTAACTGTACCCGCTGACGCGGTCTAGTGACGCACGACCCATTTGTCGGCGTTGACCCAGCGACATACTGGCCAGTGTCTGAAAAGCAGCGGCTAGTCCAGCCGTATTGGCAAAGGCGACTTTAAAGCCATTTTCTCCGTCGGCCAATAGATCATCAGTACAGCCAACGGTGTCGTAGAGCACAATGGGTAAACCAAAATTCATGGCTTCGTTGGTCGACAGTCCCCAGGTTTCTTCTTCTGTCGAGCACATCACATACGCATCGGCGGCGGCGTAATACTCGCTGATGGCCGACTGATTGATGAAGCCCGTGAGGCTGATATGCCTGAGATCGTTCCGGGCAATAAAGTCGTTGAGTTCGGGGCGTAGTGAGCCGTCGCCAACCAAAACAGCTGCCAGGTTGGGTTGTTTCAGTTCGGCAATCGCTTTCAGAATGTCTAGGGGGCGTTTTTTAGCGGTGTATTTACCCGAACTGAGCACCACAAAAGCGTTTTCCGGCAGTTGCAGACGCTGGCGCAATGAGGTACGCTGTGGGCAAAGTATGGCCGCTTGTTGCTGGAAACGATCGTTGTCAACTGAATAAGGGCAGAATAGTAGCTGACTGTCCTGAACGCCCATGTACCGGTAAAACTGGTAATTCTGCTGGCCGATATACGCGAAATAATGCACGAGCTTAAATAAGCCATGACCAAGAATGAGCCGACGTACCCGGCGGCTTGCCTTACTTTTTGTTTGTTCGAGGCGCAATGGACTCTCGCCACGAAGGCAAACGGTATGCCCAAACAGTCGGGCAAAAACAAGGGTTAGCCAGCATACGGCATAGGCCCATCCGTGTATGATCACCACACTTTTGGGCGCACGCCACAAGTGCCCGATCACTGAAAAGTTTAGTAAACCCCAGAAAGTATAGATCGACGGAGCGGGCGATTGGTTGCTGATAAATTCGTGGGAATAGCCGGTCAACAACGGAATATCCCATTGCACCGACGTGCCAAACTGCTGGTCGAGTTCGCCATCAAGTCCATGTCTGGAACAGTAAAGCACCTTCATGTCGATGGAAGAATCGGCGGCCATTTGCCTGTAAAGGGGAGCAAAGTATTGCACTGGATGCGAGTTGATGATCAGAAACGGTTTCGCCCTTTTTCGGCCAACTGGTGTCGTGTTCATTTCCTGTTCCACCAATCAAATCCCAGGCCTTTCTTGGCAACGCGTTTTGGCTCTGATTTGCCTTCTTCGCCTCCGTAGGTAGAGCGGTACATATAGCCGTAGCCCGCGTCGTAGCCGTATCCGTAGTTGTACTCGTAATCTTTCTGTACGTCTATACCGTTGATTACCAGACACATATTCGGAAAGCGCTTTTCCCGGTACAGGGTGTCGATAGTCTTAAGAAATCCCTTGCTTGTGTACAGATGCCGTACAATGTAGAGGGTCATGCTGGCATATTTGGCCAGAATGTTGGCGTCGGTTACCAGGCCAACGGGGGGCGTATCGGCAATGACAATGTCGAAATGTTCGTGCAGATTCTCGAACAGATAACGCATTTTTTCGCCGCTGATCAACTCAGATGGGTTGGGTGGAATGATGCCGCAGGGAATGAAAAACAGGGAATCGTAGCCCGGCACCGGTTTGATGATTTCGTCGAGTGTGGCCTGTCCGGAGAGGTAGCTGGACAAACCCTGCGGACTGGTTTCTTTGATGTACCGATGCAGTTTCGGTTTCCGCATATCCAACTCCAGTATGACCACTTTCTTGTCGGCAATAGCTAAACTGGCGGCAAGGTTGAGGGAGATGAACGACTTGCCTTCGCCACTGATACTCGACGTAATCAGAATGGTTTGTTTAGTGCCCGTATCGGGGTTGAAAAACTGGATGTTGGTGCGCAACGCTCGAATTTGCTCAGACAGCAGCGACCGGCTTTTAACGGTCATTTCCAATGGCGATTCGGTTGAGTCTGACTGAATAATCTCACCAATGATGGGCGTATTAGTGGCCTCTTCAATCTGCGATTTTCGGCTGATCTTGTTGTTAAAATAGTCGATCAGCCACAACACCAGTACTGGGAGTAACAAACCTATCAGGATGGCAACCAGGTAGTAGTTACGTCTGACCGGTTTTACCGGCAAAGGATCGGCCTTGGCGTCATCGATAACGCGCAGGTCTGATATGGTGGAGGCAAACGACATGGCTGTTTCCTCGCGCTTTTGCAGCAGGTACGTATACAGATTACCCTTAATGCTGGCCTGCCGGGATATGTCGAGTAGCTGCCGTTCTTTGAGCGGAATCGTGCGTATGGTCGATTCGATCCGTTTGTTGGTCGTTTGTAAACTGCCCTGCGTATTCGTCAGAATGCGGCGTAGGGTCTGCACATTGTCGGCAATGTTGCGTTTGGTATTCCTAATCTGATCGTCAATCGTTTCGATCGGAACAGATTTCTCGGGCACTGTCCGAATCAGTTTTTCGCGTTGCCCTTCCAGGTCCATTAAGTTACCGATGAGGGCCGTTAGGGTGGGGCTTTCCAGGCCTACCGTGGATGGTGAAACCACGCGGTTCCCACTTTTGCTGGCCAGATAGGTTTCTATCTCTGTCAACGTACCCAGCTGAATGGTTACCTGACTTAACTGGGCGTCGTTTTCTTTTACTTTATCCAGAAAAAGCGTCGATTCTGAACTGAGGTCTACAATGCCCGAATTGGTTTTGTAGCGTTGAATATCACCTTCAACCGAGGTCAACTCGCGGGAAATAATGCCTAATCTGTCTTCAACGAAACGCAGTGTGTTGGCGGCAACGCGGTTTTTGTCTTGTAATGAAGAGAGTTCGTAGAGGTAAATCAACCGGTTCAGAAATATCTCGGCCCGGTCGGGGGCATTGTCTTCCATAGTCAGGAAAAGCACCGAGGCTGATTTGTTAGGCTGCGACACGCGTAACCGTTTCGTAAACGATTTAATCACATCGTCGTGGTGCTCCATGGTAACGATGATATCGCGGTGCTGCTTCGTTACGCTGTCGCGCCTGGTGACCATCACCAGCCCCAGGGGCGACTGTGTAGCCTGCCCAAACGGACAAGATACGCCCCCAATGATGGCTTTGTCGGCGGCCATGGTTACGTTGACCGGTATGTCGTACGCTGCTTCTGTTGGCTTCAGCACCTTGACCACAATGGGGGCGTCGCGGTAAATATCACGCACCCGCCACCGGTCTTTGTACGAATAAACAATGTCGAGGCCCAGATCGTCGACTACTTTTTTGGCCAGTTTATACGATTTAAGCACCTCAATCTCATTCTCCACCTGTTTTTTAGAACCGAACATATCCAGTTCCTCCATCAGGGCCTGCTTAGACGAACCGCCCATGCTGTCTTCTTCTTTGATCAGAATACTGGCCTGGGCGCTGTACGAATATTTCAGGGTAGTGAGATAAGTAAACATACTCACAAGACTGATGGTCAGTGACAACCCAAACCAGTGCCAGTTACGGAGGTACTTCGTTACCAGAAATTTAATGTATTCCTGCCCAGGCTGACCGGATGCTGTTTTTTCAGGTGCTGTCATTCGTTGATGCTACAAGCTATAGTCGTACTCTGCTACCGCAAGTTGCAAATTAATACTCAGACAGCGACGAAATGAAAAACCGGCTTGTATAAGTGTTTTGACTTATACACGCCGGTTAGTATTATTGGCCTTATTTGTTATCGAACCAGATTCAATACGATTGTGGCCAATAGGGTTAAACCGCCAAGTATAGATGGAAGAATAGGGAGGGTACGGCTTGCCTGTACTTTTTTGCTACTTTTTGGCTCTACGTAAATAACGTCGTTGGGCTTTAGGTAATAGGCCTCCGACGAGAAGGTGTTGCGTTGGGTGAGGTCTACCCGTAGAAACTCGCGTTGCCCGGCAGTTTCCCGAATGATCATCACATTATCTCGTTTCCCGTATACGGTGAGGTCACCGGCCAGGCTAATGGCTTCGGTCAGGGTAATTTTTTCGTTCTGTACCGTGTACACCGACGGCCGATTGACCTCGCCCATCACTGATATTTTGAAATTCAGCAAGCGGGCCGACACAAACGGTTCGCGCAGGTATTGGCGAAGCGTATCGCGGAGCATCGTTTCTAGTCCCGAGAGGGTTTTCCCCTCAACGCGTACGGTGCCCAACTTGGGGAAATTGATCAGGCCCGTTTCGCTAACCCGGTAGCCAATCGGAAGATTGTTGTTTTCCTGCGAGTTGTTGGCGCCCGATGAAAGCGTGAATCCTGTACGGGCAAAGGGGTTGAAGGCCACATCGGCCTCGGTGTTCAGGCTGGAAACGGCAATGGCCAGAATGTCGCCCGGTTGTAACCGGTAAACGTAAGGGCCAGAAACGGTGCCGTTTGGCCCGGTGCTAATACGCATGGATGTGTCGGAAGGCGCGAGGTCCTGAAAGTAGGTAATGTCGTCGCGCCGTTTTTTCGACTGAGCGTTGGTTGATTCTGACAAGCCCGTGAGAAGCAGGGCAGTGAGTAAGGCGAAAGCGGAAATGTTGTTGAATTGCATATATAGAGAAGTTGAGTAAATGAAAAACTAGATTCGTATAGATACGATGCTTCGATCTAACACAGATTTAAGGTCGTACACAATGGCTTTATCGTTGCGGCACAATGAGGGAATGGTCAACTGCTCAAATTCATCATGAGCTACCGCCAGAATAATTCCGTCATAAGCGCCATCAGGACTATTGGCAAGGTTAATCTGATACTCATTGGCTACGTCAACGGCATTGGCCCAGGGGTCATAAACCGTTACATCGACGCCGAAGTCAGTAAGTTCGTGGTAGATGTCGGCCACCTTGGTATTCCGTATATCGGGGCAATTTTCCTTAAAGGTAATACCTAACAGCAACACGCTGGCACCGGCAATGGGGCTACCTGCCTTAATCATGGCTTTGATCAGTTTGTTAGCTACGTAGATCGGCATGTCGTCGTTGACCCTTCTGCCTGAGAGTATTACCTGTGGATGATACCCTACACTCTGCGCTTTATGGGCTAAATAGTATGGATCAACGCTGATACAATGCCCCCCCACCAAACCGGGCCTGAACTTCAGAAAATTCCATTTGGTACCCGCAGCCTCCAGCACGTCCATGGTGTCGATATCGAGCCGGTCGAAGATGAGTGCCAGTTCGTTAACAAACGAAATGTTGATGTCGCGCTGGGCATTTTCAATGGCTTTGGCCGCCTCTGCTACTTTGATAGACGGGGCCCGATGGGTACCCGCCAGAATGATTTTCCCGTAAAGCTGATCCACGAACTGCGCTGTTTCGGGCGTAGAACCAGACGTGATTTTCAAAATATTGACCAGGGTACGTTCTTTATTGCCGGGACTGATGCGTTCGGGTGAGTATCCACAGAAAAAGTCGATGTTGTAGCGAAGGCCGCTGACGCGCTCAAGCACCGGAACGCAGTCTTCTTCAGTACATCCCGGATACACGGTTGACTCGTAGATGACCACGTCGCCTTGTTTCAGGTACGTTCCCACCTGTTTCGAGGCTGCCAGCAAGGCCGAAAGGTCAGGCCGTTTATATTTGTCGATGGGTGTTGGTACGGTTACAACGTACACTGTGCAATGGGCCAAATCGCTGGCCTCACTACTAAACGAAACATACTGACTGGCCAGAAATGCGTCTGTTTCTATTTCGCGTGTCCGGTCGGTGTGTTGGTTTAACTCGGCAACCCGGGTTGTGTTAAGGTCGTAGCCTGTGGTCGGCCATATTTTGCCAAATTCAAGGGCAAGCGGAAGGCCCACATAGCCCAACCCAATGATACCTATGCGCGGAGAACTGGCGAGTGGGGTGGTAATTGGGATCAATGAAAGTGGATGGGGATAGGGTTTCTCGGAACTAGCCGTAAATATAGAGCCCAGTCTATAAATATGTTGGCTATCACCCAGTTGGAAGGCCTATCCGACCTGGTTTATAGAGCAGACGGCCCGCCCTCGAACGTGGGAATACAGAGAGGTAACTGGCATAGTGCTTGATAATCAGCTGTTTGCATGGCTTTCTCGAGGATGGGTAAATCGCGGGGGTGGTGCAGGTCTGATGAGACAAAGTCGACCAGACCGTTTTGAATGAGCGCCTGTGCCATTCGACGTGCTTCTGCCCCGTATCGGCCAGCAAGCGACATTAAATTGAGCTGCAACAGACAACCTTGTTGGCGAAGCTCGGCCAGTGACTCGGTTTTTCCCCGAAAATAAGGGTAGCGTTCCGGGTGGGCCAAAATGGGTTTGTAACCCTGCACCTGCATTTGAAAAGTCCAGGTGTTGAGTTGCCGGGGTAGGCTTGCCCAGCCCGTTTCGATGAGTACATACCGCTCAGCGCCAAACGAAAGCAGGTCATTTTCCTGTAATCGCTTCACAAACAATTCATCGACCATGTACTCGGCAGCAACGTCGAAGGTCAGGGGAATTTGTTCGGTTTCAAGCTGAGTACGTAGTTCTGCGGCTACATTGCGCAGTAAATCAGATGTATTTGGGTACATATCCTGACTAATATGCGGGGTAGTCACTACATGTTGAATACCCCACTTGGCAAACTGACGCAGGCAGGTCAGGGCGTCGTCGGTCGTTCGAATGCCATCATCTACATCGGGTAGAAGGTGACTGTGCATCTCTATAACGTACCCCGCCTTAACGGGTTGCGCCGTAGAAGAAGCTTGTTTCAGCCGGTTTGTGAATGTTTGCCAGAATGAAGCCAAAGGAATAATTGAGTATCGGTGGGTTACAAATTTGGGTCAATTGTCTGGGAAAGCTAGCCTATTTTTGTAAAAACTATGAGAGAACTACGAGCGCCTTACCCATTGACCCCGGAGCCGCAACCGTTGCGTTCGATGTTCCTGCTGTTTGGATTCATCATGCTGGGTATGACCCTTGGTGCCCTTGCCGCAGCCGGGGTTATTGGGGCACAAGCGGTGGCAACGGGTGGTACGGTCAATAGTGTCACGGAGTTGCTTCAAAACCCAACAACTATTCCCAATGGCTGGTGGTTGCTGATGATGGTACAGTTGCTGAGTCACATCTGTACGTTTCTGCTCCCTGCGCTTTTTTACTGGTACTTCATAGACAAGCGAGGAATTAACGATTTTAATGGTCAGCCTGTTCACCGGGTTGCTGGCTGGGGGCTGGTTGTGGTGCTTACCATTGCCTTCATGCCTGTCAACGGGCTCATCATCGAGCTGAACCAGATGCTTAAACTTCCTGAGTCGCTGGCCCCGCTGGAACGCTGGATGCGCGCCAAAGAAGACCAAATGGCCGAACTCACTAAATTTCTGACCACCTTCACCACCGTTCCGCAACTGTTGATGGCTGTGGTGACAATCGCGGTTGTGCCGGCAATGGGCGAAGAGGTGCTGTTTAGGGGCGTATTGCAACGAAAATTTATTGTCTGGACTGGTAACATACACGTAGGGATCTGGTTGGCGGCGGCTTTGTTTAGTGCTATACACCTTCAGTTCTACGGCTTTGTGCCGCGTATGTTGCTGGGGGCTCTATTCGGTTATCTCTATATTTGGTCTGGTAACTTATGGGCACCAATTCTGGCCCACTTTGTCAATAACGGATTTACGGTGGTACTCATTTTTCTACATCAGCGTCAATTAACAACCATCGATATCGACAATACCGAATCGGTCCCGCTATCAACGGCTTTACTGGGCACGGCTGTGTCGGTGGCCGCATTGCTCTATTTTAAACGAATGAATCGATCAGTTATCAGTTAACAGTAAACAGTTATCAGCGTTGCTTAGGACAATCAAGTTCGTAGTCCTTGCAACCCTGATAACTGTTTACTGATAATTGATAACTGATAACTGACTTATGACAACAGACTGGGAAAAAGTGCTGATGACGAAGCAAGCGTATCAGGCCGAACTGGCAAAAGCGCAGCTTGTTGAAAACGACATCGATGCCGTAATTATCAATAAACAAAGCAGTTCGTACCCCGAACTGTTTGGTAATTACGAGGTGTACGTCCCAACGAAAGATGCTATTATAGCCCGTATAATTTTAGATAATGAGACAACGATTAGCTGAGCTATCCAACCTACAGCAGCGCGTTATCGCGGCTATTTTCGGCGTAGCCGTCATTCTTTTTTGCATCAGTTACAGCGTGTATACGTTTGCGCTGTTATTTCTGGTTATCAGCGCTTTGGCGCAAATCGAGTTCTACCGGCTGCTCGGTCTCGATGGCAATCAGCCACTGACTTACTACGGAACGGTAGTAGGTTGTTTGGTCAGTATATTGACGTTTCTGGTCGAAATGAACTACGTAGCCGAATCGGCCTACTACCTCATTAGCCCGGCGTCGTCGATGATTTTTCTGATTAAACTGTATAAAAAGAAAGACATGAAACCGTTCACCAACATCGGTTTCACGTTTCTGGGTATCATCTACGTGGGCGTTCCTTTTGCCCTGCTCAACGTGCTGGCGCTTCGTACAGGTACGTATGAGCCCGATGTTATTCTGGGCTGTCTGTTCCTGCTGTGGGCTTCGGATATCGGCGCTTATTTTGCCGGTACGAAGTTTGGAAAACGAAAACTTTTTGAGCGGGTATCGCCTAAAAAATCGTGGGAGGGGAGTATTGGTGGTGCCGTAGCAGCAGGCATTGTGGCCCTGGCACTTACGTGGTATGCCCCTGTGCTCGATCCTTGGTTATGGTATTGCATCGGCGCTATCATTGTAGTCACAGGTACGTATGGCGACCTGGTAGAGTCGCTCTTTAAGCGGAGCATTGCCATCAAAGATTCGGGAACCAGTATCCCCGGTCATGGCGGCTTCCTCGACCGGTTCGATGGACTGTTGCTGGCCGCACCATTTATTCTGACTTTTCTGAAGCTGTTTGCATAGGCCATCTTAAACCTATAAGGTTTTTAAAAACCTTATAGGTTTGTCTACGATTGGTATTAATATTCGTTAAATTCTGGTGCTGACCAGCCTGTTGCAACCGTAGGGCCTATTACTTTGTTAATACCTGCAACAACCCCCTGTTCAAAATAGGGGTCTTCTTGTCAACCTCCCGCCGGTAAACTGTTAATTTTGTTGGGTAGGTTGCCTTTCCCCTTCCGATATGAATCGATTGATCAAACAATACAGTGCGTGGGCTGGCCTTGTGGCCCTTCTTTTCTGTCTGACCACCGATGGTCTGGCGCAGGGGCAGGGGGCTCAGATTACGTTTACAGGTATAATAACAGGGGGGCAAAACAATGAACCGCTGCCGCTGGCCCGCATCTTCATTCCCCGTGCAGGAAAGGGTGTACTGTCGGCTACCAACGGCTATTTTGCGTTGCCCGTTTATCCCGGCGATAGTGTGATTTTTAGCTATGTGGGCTATAAAACGCAGTATCATATTATTCCCCGCCGCCTTACAGAGCCTACGTACTCGGCGGTTGTGGCGTTGCAGGAAGACGTGAAGTTGCTCTCGGAAGTAAAGGTGTACCCGTATCCAACCGAAGAATTATTCAAGCAGGCATTGATTAATATGAAGTTGCCCGATCAGCGCGATCGTGATGCGCTGGCCCGAAATACCGACCCACAGGCGCTGTTGCGTGCTATGGCCGCTACACCGATGGGTGCATTGTCGAACCATCAGTACTTTATGAATCAGCAATTTTTGGGTCGGGAGTCGTTTGCCAATCGCGGCTCGGTTACCACGTTCCCATTCCTGAACCCCTTTGCCTGGGCCAACTTTATCAAGTCGGTAAAACGGGGTGATTTTAAGACCAAAGAATACCGACAGGGCCTCAACGGCGCACCCGCCGAAAACATCCGCCGCGATCAGATTCTTAGTAATTAAGGGTTAAGAATTAAGAGTTGGCTCTGCTTAGGAACGTACCTGAGCAGAGCCAACTCTTAATTCTTAACCCTTAACTCTCCACGTAATCCAGCTCCTTCCCGTAGGTTTCGCCGATGGCCCATAACGACCAGGCGCCTATAGCGAAGCAGACGAGGCCAACGAGTGCGGCCGAGCCAAGCGTGCCTAGAGCTGGTATCGTTTTCAGATACTGATAAGCCGGAATGCTGAGCAGGGTAGTGGCCCTCACATTGTTAGCCACGGAGGTGGTTGCCGTGGCGCGTAGGTTGGTGCCGAAGCTTTCGGCCGTGATGGTCAGGAACATGGCGATGTACCCGATGCCAAAGCCCATGCAGCCGCAGATGAGGTAGAACACTGTGGCTGAATTGACGGCTCCTGATAAGAAAAGTACGACAAAGGCCGCCGTGAAAGCCATCATCCAGCCAATGGCTGCTCTCCGTGATCGTAACCACTGACTGAAAAAGCCGCTGAAGAGATCGCCTGCCGCCATACCAATGTAGGTGTACATGACGCATTTGCCGGGGAAAATAGGTTCGTCGATGCCCAGCGCCTTACCAAATTCGTTGCCAAACGTGGCCAGCAAGCCAATGATGAAGTAGGTGGGAAGCGAGATGCCCATGCAGCGCAGATACCGCAGAAATCGGTCACGCTTGGTAAAGAAAGCCCCGAAGTTCCCCCGCCGAACCTCCGACTGAACCACGCCCTTATACATGCCTGATTCGAGTACACCGATCCGGAGCAGTAATAAAGCTAGTCCAAGTCCGCCGCCAATCAGGTACGTTAGTCGCCAGTTACCGGTTACCTGCACCGTCAGAAAAGCGGCCACGGCGCCCAATAAGCCAACACTGGCAACTACCGATGAGCCATAGCCGCGCAGGTGTCTGGGCAACACTTCGCTCACCAGCGTAATGCCTGCACCCAGTTCGCCCGCCAGGCCCAGCCCCGCCAGAAACCGAAGCCAGGCATACGTATCGGCTGATTGAACCATGCCACACGCCAGATTGGCCAGCGAATAGGTGATGATACTCCCGAACAAGACGGATAACCGCCCCCGTTTATCGCCCAGAATACCCCACAAAATACCACCCAGCAGTAAGCCAGCCTGTTGGAAATTGTAGATCCGGCCACCAACAAGCGAGACATCTTTCTCAGACAAACCGAGTTCGGTCAGGCTGGGTACGCGGACAATATTGAACAGCAGCAGGTCGTAAACATCAACAAAATAGCCTAATGCGGCCACCAGCACGGGTAAGGTGAGCACCGCACGAAGGGTAGGGGTGGGGGAAGCAGAGTGCATACGGATTACTGAAACGGCAGAGTGAAGAAGGTTAGTAGTCAATGAGCTTGTAAATGGCCGCATCTACTCAGCCGTTTCGTTGTCCAGATTAACAAGTCGCTCACGAATGACGATTTCAACGTAATGTCGGTTTCGACAGTAGGCTTGAAACTACCGTTCAATCAATCATTATTATTTATTTCTCATTTCACTTTGAGTTACAAAGTGAAATCTATTTACTTTGTAACTCAAAGTACTTTCAGCACAATGCTTTATCCGACTAAGTTTTTGGTAGAGCGTACTCTACCCACCGTAACACCGTCAACCGGGAAGGGGCTTATGGCCCTGACCCTACTGACGGGGGTGAGTTTCGTTCTGGTCACTACCCGCGGGGCACTGACCGGTAATTGGTGGTTCTTCATGTTCTTGATGTGGAACCTGTTTCTGGCCTGGTTTCCGCTGGGCATCATGCTGGTGCTTCGCGATCTGCGTCAGTCGGGTTTGCTGGGCCGAGGGCGGCTAAACCTGTCCGTATCGTGGCTGATGATGGGTGGCTGGCTGCTGTTTATGCCCAACGCGCCCTACATCATCACCGATCTTTTTCACCTGCGCATGACCGACCATGAACTGGTCTGGTTCGACACGCTGATGATCTTTATTGGTGCGCTGACCGGCCTTTTGGCGGGGCTCTACAGTACCTTGCTTGCCCACCGTACATTGCGCACCCTAACCGATTCGCTCACCGCCTGGGCACTGGTTCTGGCCTGTCAGGGATTGGCTGGCTTTGGTATCTATCTAGGGCGCTACATTCGCTGGAATAGCTGGAGCATAGTCACCGAACCTATGATTCTTACCCGTAGCTTGTGGGCGTCAATGCATAATCCGCTGGCTCAAAAAGTGGCGTTGACCTACGGGTTCGCGCTTGCCACGCTGTATGTTGCGTTTTACATATACGTTGACAATACAATGTCAGTAGTTTCCCGTCGGTAAGTTTGCGGTCTGAATAAGGCATGACAACGAGCGAATTGACAGCTACCCAACAATGATCGACGTCTTTAAATTTTTTCGAAGTATCCGCTTTGCCGTGCAGGGAATTATCGATCTGTTCCGGTTCGAGAATAATGCCAAAATCCATCTGCTGGCAGCTGTGCTGGTAATAGGGGCGGGTTACTGGCTAGGACTTTCAGCTATGGAATGGGCCATGGTGATTACCCAGATTGGCCTCGTTATGGCGGCCGAAGGGTTCAATACGGCGATCGAAAAGCTGGCTGATCGGGTCACTACTGAGCGCGACCCCCTGATCCGGGTGGCCAAAGACCTATCCTCCGGGGCGGTGCTGATCGTAGCTATCGTGGCACTGGTGGTTGGGCTGGTTATCTTTGTGCCCAAACTACTTGCCCTCAATCCGTTTTAATCGCTCTATTTAGCATATTCCTGCCATCTCACTACCTAAAAACCCGTGTTAATCGGTTTAATCCCTTAAATCAGCGTACCCATTTTCAATACTATGACCGAGTCGCGCGAACATCTACAAACCCTGACCGAGATCCGTGGTCTCATGGAGCGGTCGACCAAGTTCCTGTCGTTGAGCGGCCTGTCGGGCGTGTCGGTGGGAATCATCGCGCTGGGTGGGGCGCTGGTAGCCTATCTGCGGTTTCGGAAAGGCTGGTTTACCGTCTTCGATTCGGGACATTACCAGTCACTCACGCCCATGTCGCAACGGGAGTTGATCGACTTTCTGGCTGTCGACGCCGCGATTGTGCTGTCCCTGGCTTTGTTAGCAGCCTGGTACTTCACGTCCCGGAAAGCCCGTCGGCAGGGCCTGAGTATCTGGACGGCGGCCTCGCGGCGGATGATCTGGGCACTGGCGGTGCCGTTGGTGGCAGCGGGCATTTTCTGCATCGGCCTGATCTACCACCAACTGTTCTGGCTGGTTTGCCCCACCATGCTTACTTTTTACGGCCTGACATTACTCAACGCCAGCCGCTACACCTACCGCGATCTGGAGTACCTAGGCTTCTGCGAAATAGTCCTTGGCCTATCATCACTCTTCCTGACGGGCTACAGCCTGTTGGCCTGGACTATTGGTTTTGGCGTACTACACGTGGTATACGGCACCATGATGTGGCTTAAATATGATCGCCCCACGAACGGTCAGTCTGTAAACGCCCAGTCAACTGTATGACAAACGATGTGCTGTCCCGTTTCAATAAGGCTTTCGAAAGTAAAGCCCGCCTCAGCATCATGTCGGTGCTGATGGTAAACGACGCGGTCAGTTTTAACGAATTGAAAGAGTTACTTGGCCTTACCGACGGTAACCTGGCTACCCACCTGCGGGCATTGGAAGAACAGAATTACGTACTGGTTCAGAAACAGTTCGTTGGTCGGCGACCCAACACAACGTACCTGGCTACCGAGTCTGGTAAACAGGCATTCACCGATCACCTCAACGCCCTCGAAGCCTTCATTCGGGGAGCTATCTGAGGTTAGCTTGCTGATAATTAGTTAGTTAATATTAAGTGTGGTGTTGATGTAGTAGCAGTCAGCCCTTTTTCGTGTGCGTTCACGTCTTTTCACTTTGAAAAACAAAGTACTTTATGGATACCACATTTAGCCTAACCAACGTACCTGACACACAGGTGCCGCAATCACCGCTAAGCCCGCTGCCGGGCACCCGGAGTGATTTTCTGACCACCTGGAAGTCGCC
This sequence comes from Fibrella aquatica, assembly GCF_041321135.1. Classification (NCBI taxonomy): domain Bacteria; kingdom Pseudomonadati; phylum Bacteroidota; class Cytophagia; order Cytophagales; family Spirosomataceae; genus Fibrella; species Fibrella aquatica. Next base: position 806,411 of record NZ_JBGGWF010000001.1, read on the forward strand.
CTTCGAGAACTCTGTTTTCCAGACCGGAATCCTGCTGCTGGTTTTTTCTGGTAGCGTTTTTCTGGCGCATGACTGGCGGGCAAGCGGTCCATCTCGTGAGCCGGATGGGATGATCTGGTTTGGCATCCACTATGTCGCCACCGTGATTTTTGGGCTATTGGTCGTTGCGAGTGGTGGTGTTGCCTATCTGGTGCGAAACGACCGGCGGCAGCAGGCGGCAACCTGGATATCGTTGCTAATTTGGTACCTGAGCGCCTTTGCCCTGAACCGGCAGATGGCTGTCTTTGAGCAGTCAATGCCCTGGCTGTGCTGGATAATTGTGGGCAGTGGTGCTTTGATGGTGCTTCATACCTGGGCCGATATGATGCCGCGCTGGGCACAGCAACTGCTTTACACCGGCCTGACGGGTGCTTTTCTGCTGTTTCTGTATCAGGCTGTTTACGTAGCGTCGCTGTATCCGATTAGCATTCCGGGCATGTTTGTGCTGGGCATCTCGTTCCATACGTTTATACCGGCGTTACTGGCCATTGTGACAGGTCGACAGCTATGGGTAGCTGCCCGAGAGCAAACGTACCTGCGTAGTGCAGTGCTTACGGGGCTGGCGATGTCAGTCTCGCTATTGCTCCTGTTCCTGTTTGCGTGGTACCGTACCAGCGAGCGCCTGAATCAGGTACGTATGGACTCGGCGCTGCGCCAAACCAGTGACCTGCCCGATTGGGTACAAATGGCGCAGAAATTAACACCTGGCCCACTGACTGACCGCATGCTAAAAGTAGGACTGGTGTACGGAACAGAACCCTGGGGCCGCTCGTTCAGCGAGCTAACGGCCCTCGACGATGTGCGGTTGCACGATCCACTGGTGGTTATTGCCCAGAATCTGTTTCCGGTTCAGGCTGTCACGGCCGACGAACGAACGAAGTTGCTACGGACGGTGAGTCAACAGCACTATGGTACCGAGAGCAAATTCTGGAGTGGCCGGAATCTGACTACGTCGCAACTGACCACGCAGGTACGTATCTGGCCGCAGTATCGGCTGAGTTATACCGAAAAAACGATCTGGGTTAAGAGTGCGGCGCAGTGGGGCGATCGGGAGGCGCTCTACACGTTTCACCTGCCCGAAGGGTCGGCTGTGTCGGCGTTATCGCTGTGGGTGAATGGCCGCGAAGAACCGGCACGATTAACCACGCAGGCCAAAGCCGATTCGGCCTATGCACAGGTGGTTGGTGTCGAAAGCAGGATATCGTCCCGCGACCCGTCGGTTGTGACGTGGCAGGAAGGAAACCGCGTAACGGTTCGGGTATTTCCGGTACCGGCAGGGGGCAATCGACAGCTGAAAATCGGTATCACGTCACCCCTCCGCTTCGATGGTGAAAAATTAACGTACCTGAACCCCTGGTTCGAGGGCCCTAACGCCAGTGGAGCCGACGAAACGTTAAAACTGACCTTCGACCGTGAACCAACGGCACTCGTGATGACCGGCCTATCAGGTTCGTTGGTAAATCGTGCACTCACGCAGTATCAGTCATACAAACCTGATTGGTCTGTACAAATGGACGCACCGCCGCTTGCCGCTGAGCCATTTCGGTTAGATGGGAAACAATACAGCATGGCGGCCTATACGCCACAGCATGAATCGTTTACGCCAGTCAACGTGTATCTGGATGTAAACGCTGCCTGGACATTTGAGGAGTTTAAAACTGCTTTCCTGGCGGCCAGTCGGCAAAAAACGGCGATTGTCTGGGTGTTCGACGACGGACTTCAACAACTGACGACAGGCGCCCTTCAGGCAACGTATGATCGGTTGGCGGAGCAGCGTTTTAGTCTGTTTCCGGTCTATCGCATTAGCCAGCCCGCTACGGCCCTGTTGGTTACTAAAGGCACGCTGGGCCCCGCGCTGAGTGATTTGCAGGGAAGTCCGTTCGCTGATCGCTTGTCGACAATGGCAACATTGCGTGAGCCAATCCGAACGTTCTGTTTGTCAGACAATGCCACGAATCAACTCTCGCCCTATCTGCAATCGCTTCAGGAACTGCGGGTGCTGAACGTGCAGTGGGGTAGTAGCAGTGACTACACAGAGCGGCTCATGAAAGCGCATACGTTCTCCACGAAACCAGAAACCGCCTATCGGGTAGTCATTGCCGAAACCGGCGTGGTGATTCGGGAAACGCCCGTCGAGTCAGGTAGCCCGCAGGCGGCTGGTATGGCGCCCGATCATCTGCTTCGGTTGTTTACCTACAACCAACTCATGCAGCGGGTGGGCCGTCAGTATTTCGACAAAGCGTATCGGAATAACGAAACGCTGGCCGGTTTGGCACAGGCAGGGCATGTGGTGTCGCCCGTGTCGAGTCTGGTTGTGCTGGAAACGCAGCACGATTACGACCGTTTTGGCATCAAAGCGGATAACAACGGGCTCGATAACGCAACGCTGAAGCAGGATGGTTCTGTACCCGAGCCCCACGAATGGGCGATGATGCTGATCATTGCGCTGCTGGTTGGCTGGTTCTACATCCGCCCCCGGCTCATGGTATGAGGTTGTGCCAGATTCTTTGGTAAACTACTGTTAGTTAGGGTACGACGCGCGAAGCAACACACCAATCATTGTACAGCAAATCAACTTAATAAATGCCTGACCTTCTGCTCATTCTAACTACTGCGCTGATCGTATTTGCCATGTGGCCGGGTCAGCCCAATCGGGTTGTGTGGTTGCTTCGGTTGCTTACACTTTTGCTGCTGTCGCCGTTGCTCAGGTACGTTGAAACCGTATTCGGCTTTGCTGTTCGGTTACGATTGAGCGACTGGGCCGGGCAGATGCTTCGTGGGGTGGGCGTTCCCGTACAAACGGAAGGAAATCTGCTGATTCTACACGGTCAGGAAATGGCCGTTGATCCGGCCTGCATGGGCTTACGCATGACCGGGCTGACGCTGCTGCTGGCCGTTTTCTGGTTGCTAGCCTATGAACGGCGGCAACTACGCACACTGGCAACAGGTTGGGTGCTGACCTACGGCTTTGTGGCCCTGACCCTGACGATACTTAGCAACCTGATCCGGATTGTTTTTCTAGTCCTGTTCAACCTTGGGCCCGACCACCCGCTCCACGAACTGGTTGGGCTATGTTGTGTGCTTGTTTATGCCTGGTTGCCGCTCTGGTGGCTGGCTCGCTGGCTACTTACCCGCTATGGCCAGCCCGACAAGCTACAGGAACGACTTGCGCGGGTGATCAACTGGAAAACTGGTATGGCACTTTTATTCGTGGGTACGTTCTGCGTTGCGTTCATACGGCCGTCCAGTCAACGGTATCCGGTTCCGCCGCGGGCTGGGTACGTTCGGCAAGTCACGTTGTTCGATTTCGTTCAATACAGCCGCCCCGGTCAGTTAATCTACGTAAAACCGCTTCCCGACTGGTACAGTGCCGAACACAGCCCCGCCGTTTGCTGGAAAGGGCAGGGCTACACGCTCCGACAGGTGCATGAGGTGACTGTTGCCGGTCAGCGTGTTTACAGGGGCGAACTACGAAAAGGGCATCAGCGGTTACAAACGGCCTGGTGGTTCACCAACGGACAACACCGCAGCATTGGTCAGCTAGACGTGCGGAGTCGGATGTTGCGGGGCGAACCCGTCTTTGCCCTGATCAACGTAACCGTTGCTGATCCAGGCACGTTGCCCGCTGCCGTAAAAGCATGGCAACGGGGCTTCTGACAGAAAATGCCTTACGCCTCCTTTCCTGTCCAGATTTCGCGGCTCCACTTGCGTTGGAACGGCCAATGACGATTGGTCAGGGCAAAGGGGCGATAAGCGTGAGCCTCTTTGGGTGTTTGCTGAAAATACTGATCGTCGTCGGTGAGGACCAGCCCCTGATACTGGCTACCGTCGCGGATGGTCAGGTCGGCGAACGGTAATTCGGGACGCCAGGTTGGGTGGGCGGTTGTCAGCACGTTTTTCAGCAGACCGCCTGCCTGTATACCCGTTACCTTGCGTGGCTGTGGTGTAAACCGCCCCTGCGACACGTCGAGGGCATATTGCAGGTAAGCTTTCAGCATGCGCGGGCCTTCATTGGCTGTGTTTTCTACCGATAATTGATCCGGGTTTACGCTGGTGATCAGGTAGGTACGTTCGCGGGCGCGGGTCACGGCTACGTTAAGGCGGTTCTCGCCACCCTGCATGTTCAGGCTCCCGAACTGCGCCGACAGTTTACCCCGTTCGTCGGGCGCGTACCCTACCGAAAAGATGATCACGTCGCATTCATCGCCCTGTACATTCTCGATATTCTTCACAAACCGGACCTCACTTCCGAGCGGGGTACCTCTGGTAGCGGTTTTGTCTTCCAGCAGTTCCTGAATAAACTGTTGTTGCTGAAAATTAAACGTGACTACCCCAATTGAACGGCCGGGTAACTCGCCCTGAAGCTGATCGATCAACGTCAATACGGCGGTGGCTTCAACCGGATTCGTGTTGTTAAGCCACGTGCCCTTCACGTTCATGTAGCGGATGCCCGGTTCGGGGTTGTTCACGTCCGCAAAATCGGGAAGAAGCGTGAGCATGTTGTTGTAAAAATGCTCATTCGAAAACGCAATCAGGTCTAGGCTCCGGCTGCGGTAGTGTCCCGTCAGCGACACCTGAGGCAGGTATTGCGCCGCCAGATCGAGTAATGATTCCACCTCCAGCATCACCGTCGAGGTTGTATCTTCCTCCTCTGGCGCGTCTGGCTCATCGGTGTCGAACCGGGCGCGGTACAGGTCGCTGGGGCGAAGTTGCTTACTATCGCCGGTGACTACCACCTGCTGGCCGCGAAGCATGGCGGGCAGGCCATTTTCGGCAAAACACTGCGAGGCTTCGTCGAAAATGACCAGATCGAACAGACCTTCCTGCATCGGGAATAGCGTCGATACCGACTCAGGCGACGCCATCCAGCAGGGAACCAGCCGAAACACCTCATCGGCATGCTGCTCCATCAGTTTACGGATGGGCCAGATGCTCCGTTTTTTCGTCACCTGATGCCGCAACTCGCGGTAGCTGACCAGGTTGTTGAGCCGATTAACCACCAACTCCTGATACGTTTGTTCGCGCAGTTTCAGCCCTAGAATGGCATGAGTAAGCGCCTGTTTCTGCCGAATGCTGTATTGAAGCGCCGCTTCATTCTGCACCATTTTCAACGACGAAACGCAGCGTAGTTCTGGGTGTTGCCGCTCAATGTCGTCGATCCAGGCCAGGCGCAACGCATTGTCGAAGTCGGCTACGCTGGTTATTCGTTTAGCCGCCGTACGTTCTGGTGCCGTAAACGAAGCCCAGATTCGATCCATCTCAATCAGGTTATCCGCATCCGTACGTACGGCCGCCAGCAGCGATGCTTTGTACGTCTGCGGGTCGACGGCGAGGGCGGCTAATTGCCCCGCCGTCAGGTACGTTTGCCATCGGGTTTGGCGGGCAACTACATCGGCCAGCAGAAACCGGATGTCCATCAGCCGTTGGCCAAATGAAGCGCCGGAAGTTTCGGTAGCAATCAATCGACACAGCGTTGGAAACTGGTCACGGAGACGTACCCAGAGGTCCTGAGCGTGCGAAACGGCCGTTTCCAGCGTTTCCAAGGCTTGTGTTGTCTGGGTCGGCGTTTGACTTACAATAGCTGTTCCGGCAAATTGTTGCCCGGTTTCGGCGGCCCGCGCTTCCCATGATTGGCGGTTTATCCAGCGCGCTTCGAGTTGCTGCAGATCGGCCAGCGACGTACCCAGTGCGTGTTCTTGCGCCAGTGTGCTCAGGTACGTTTTGTCCTTGTAAAACAGCCAGTTGAATACCGATTGCCGGGCGGTAATGCCCTGTTTAAGCCGGTCGGTCAGGCCATTGGTTTCGGCCGTTAACAGCATGCCGCGCGCTTCAATCTGGCTTAGGTCAGCTTTGTCTTGCGCAAACGTAGCAACCGCATTGTCGGGAAGCGCGCCTATGGCTATACGGGTCAGTACGGCCCACACCAGCGGGTCGCTTACAGCCTGCGCCAGCGCGTCGAGCTCGGTACGGTTCGGTGCGTATTGGCTCATCAGCTCCGTCCAGGAAACAGCTTGTCCAACCAACGTACCTGCCCGGTCAAGCAGGGGCGGTAATTCCTGTGCCGCTTCCTCAATCGTTTCCCGAAGTTCAACCAGGTCTTGCCCGTTAAATAGGGCAAAGCTAACCCGATCGGCAAACGGATGATCGGGGCCAATCCGGTCATTATAGGCCAGGTAATTACCCAACTGATCGCGGAACGGACCTAGTGAATCGAACCGAAAGGCCCGGTAGCAATCGGTCAGGTTTGGGCCGGGCAGGTTAGGATTGCTAGTCAGGTACAACTCCTTCACCGACACCCCGCAGATCGACGTATCGAACAGGGCGGTTTTGAAGGTCTGTAGCTCGCCCACCAGCACATCGATCCGGCGGCTTTCGCTATCGAATTCACGCTCCAGTAAGACGGCATCGAGGCCGTTGTTCTGCTGCCGATACCCTTCCACGGCGTCGATCTGGGCGGCAAGCTGGGCGTAGAGCGGCTTTCTGTCGTCCTGAAAATCATGGACCAGCGCCGCAAAGGCGTCCATGCCCACTTGTTTCAGCCGTTGATACACTACATCGAGGGCGGCGCGTTTCTGACACACCAGCAACACCCGCTTACCCTGAGCGGCGGCATCGGCCATCAGGTTAGCAATCAGCTGCGACTTCCCCGTTCCCGGCGGCCCCTGCACCACCACCGACTGTCCCGCTTTTACGGCCCGAATAGCCGCTTCCTGCGACGCATCGACGGGGAGGGGCAGGAGAAGAGAGGATTCTTTTAGGGGGGAGGAGGGGGAAGAAAGGGAGGAGAGGGGGGAAAGGGAGGAGGGGGAAGAAAGGGACGAAGGGGACGAAGAGGATTTATCCTCTCCCTCCCTCTCGTCCCTCTCGTCCCTTTCTTCCCCTTCTTCCCCTTCCTCCCCTTCTTCCCCCTTCTCCAACAACCTATCATAATCAGGTACCAGAAACGAACCGGCTTGGGGGAAAATGCCTAAGACTGCTTCGGGAACTAGTTTTAGTTCGCCAACGCCTTCCAGTTGGGTTAATGATTTGGCCGACTGTTTGTCGAATGGCAACAACAGGTTAGTGAAGTTCTGCGTGTTGAAGTTCACCTCGAACGGACTGCTCTTCAGCCAGTCGTACAACTGCATCCGAAATGAAAGCGGGTCTTTATCGAAGCCGTCAAAATCAGGATCGAGCCATTCGTCGGCTAGTTTTATGCCGTTGAAATAACTGTAGGCCAAGCCCATCGACTGGTTGAATACTACCGGTACGTCGCCCCGCCGTTCCAGTCGCCATTCGTTGCCTTCGGTAGTCAGATGAACCGGGAAAAAGAGAAGCGGGCCATGAACGGGCGTGCCATCGTTGAATCGACCGCGAACAAACGGCCAGCCTACGTACAGGTCTTCGGTACCGCGTTCTTCTTCAATGAACCGTTCGGTACGCGACAGTCGGCGAAGGCGTTTGCTAAGCGTGTTGGTGCGTTCGTCGCGCGGATCGGAAATGGCACAGATAGGAACGTGATTTTTCCGGGCCATTAGCCCCACCACCAACTCGAACGATGATTTGTTAAGGCGAAAATCGGCGTCGTGCAGGTCAACAAATTGATCGACGGGCAGACTGCTCAGCAACAGCGACCGGTTGCGGCTGCTCAGGTTCGTGAGGCGACGACGGTATGTTTTAAGAACGGTGGCAGAAAAATGCATTACGAATTACGATTTACGAAGTACGATTTACGATGTAGCTCTGCCCGATAAGCAACTATAATTTAGCAGCGCTACATCGTAAATCGTACCTCGTAAATCGTAATTAATTACGCTTCGATCTCTTTCTTCTCTGGGATCAGATACGAAGCGAGGATGCTCGTTGCCAGAATGCCCAGAATCACGTAGAGTGAGTAAGCGGGCTTGAAGCCAAGATCATGCAGTTGGGGTTCGAACAGCATTTTCAGACCAATGAATGTCAGCAGTACAGCCAGACCCGTTTTCAGGAAGCGGAACTGACTCATGATGCTCGACAGGAAGAAGAACATCGACCGCAGGCCCATGATGGCAAACACGTTCGAGAAAAAGACGATGTATGGGTCTTTGGTGATCGAGAAAATCGCCGGAATCGAATCGACGGCAAACACCAGATCGGTAAAGGCCACCACAATCACAACGATAAACAATGGCGTGACAAACAGCTTATTATCAGATTTACGACGGACAAAGAAGTGGTCGATCACGTTGCGCCGATACACGTTCATGTATTTCGACACAAACCTGACCACCGGGTGATTTTTGGTGTCGATCTTCTCGTCTTCGTCTTTCTGAAAAAACAGGCTAGCCCCCGTGTACACCAGGAAGGCGCCAAACACATACATGATCCAGTCAAAACGTTCGAGCAGGGCCGCACCCAGGAAAATGAAGATGAATCGTAGCACGATGGCACCCAGAATGCCCCACACCAGAATTTTCTTGTAGTACCGCTCCCGAACAGCAAATGAACTGAAGATGAGGATAAATACGAAGATATTGTCGGCCGACAGTGAATACTCAACCAGATAACCGGTGATGTATTCGAGGGCCATATTCTTCTGGAAAATATCGAGGTTTTCGGCGAACGTACCTGCGGTGAGCTGCACGTGACTGGCATAACGATCCCGGATTTCCTGAAGCCGGGCCATATCATCAATTCCGTGGACAAAATGCCCGTATTGACGCAGAAACAGGTAAAACAGGACTGATAGAACTACCCAGATGGCGCTCCAGGTAGCGGCCTCTTTAAAGCCAACAACGTGACTCTGTTGCGCCTTTTTCGACGCAAAGACGCCCAGATCGAGCGACATCACAAACAGGACAAACACGGCAAAGCCGGTAAAAAACAAAGTTTCGCTGGTGAACATAAGCAATGGATAACAGTCAGGATAACACGAAAGGGATTAAAATGGCTTCGCGTTTCACTGAAATAGGTATGCAAAGTTGCCAATGTTTTCGATGATTCGAAGTTGAAGCATGGTAAGTATGTAGCAGGGTTAAGGTTTATAATGACTCTCTAATCTGTTTGAGGCGATTAATGTACTTACGTATGATTAAATGTTATTATGAGTAATTATAGCTAGCAGTATAGTGCAAAATATACGCTGAGGTTGTTTATTGTAGCACTTTTCTTAAAACCTTATACTATTTAATCAGCTACGATGCGCTATTTATACCTTTTGGGGACTTTACTAACTATGTGCTCCATTCCCGGTTTGGCTCAAAAAATAGATTCAAACTATGTCGATGGCGAGATATATATAAAAGTCAAAAGGCTCACTAATCCCACAGAGGTCAAGACTAATTCATCGGTCAATCTTACCAGCGAATTGCCTTTTTTGGCGAAATACGCCTCAAAGTATTCCTTAGCAGGGGCACAGCAATCGTTTTATTTTGCTCGTACACAAACTATCCGTCAGGTATATCGAATCCGGTTAGCCGACCCGAAAATGGTGGCTAAGTTTATTGAAGACATGAGCCGTGAGAGTGATGTGGTGTATGCCGAACCTGTACCGCTGATGCGTGTGCGGGTAATTCCCAATGACCCTGCGGTAGCCTCTCAGCAATATGGCCTCAACCGAATTGCTGCTTATGAAGCCTGGAATGTCAGTCAGGGTAACGCAACTATAAAGATTGCCATCTGTGATAATGCCATTGACACCAACCATCCCGATTTAGTGGGTAACCTGTTGCCCGGCTACGATGTGGCCAACGGTGATACTAACCCCAACCCTCCGGATGTGACCATGAACCACGGCACACACGTTGCTGGCATTGCAGGAGCCGTAACCAATAATAGCATCGGTATTGCGTCGCTGGGTTTTAACAAAATAAAACTGATCCCGGTCAAATCGACCAGAGATGACGCTGGGCCATCGTCAATCACCCACGCCTACGAAGGGGTTGTCTGGGCGTCTCAAAACGGGGCTAATATCATCAACACGTCGTGGGGCGGCGGTGCTTTCTCACAAACGGCGCAGGATATTGCCAATGATGTGTTTAACCGGGGTATCATCTGGATCGCTTCGGCTGGTAACTCCGCCTCGACCTTACCCTCTTATCCGGCCGCGCTCAATAACATAATTTCAGTGGTCAGCACCAACTCGACCGATGCGCGAAGCTCGTTCAGTAACTACGGAACCACCGTTGATTTGTGTGCACCCGGCGATGCGATCTATAGCTCATTACCTGCCAATACATACGGAACATTTAGCGGTACATCTATGGCATCGCCTCTGGCAGCCAGCGTATTTGGGTACGTATGGTCAATTAATCCGACGTTAACAGCTACGCAGCTCATCAATCTTATAAAGAGTACCTGCGACAACATCGACGCGCAAAATCCGGGTGAAACCGGTTTGTTGGGCAGTGGCCGGGTCAACGCATTGAGGGCCGCCCTGCAAGCCTGCCCGAATCCTGCGCCCATTGCTATTTCTCCGGCCGGAAGCTCGGTTATCTGCGAAGGCACATCGGTAACGCTCACCGCCACATCGTTAGCCAATGGAACCTACCAATGGACTAAAGACAACTTGTTTGTGGGTGGAAACGCAACGACGCTCGTTGTCAATGAAACAGGTTCGTACGGGGTTGTCTTTCAGGGAGCAGACGGGTGCCCTTCGTCAGCCACTGCCGTTAATGTTACGGTGGTGCCACAAACATTGATGATCAGTACCAGCAAGCAGCCGGTGCTTTGTAATGCCGACTCGGTTGTGCTTACGGTGCCCGTGATGAGTGGCGTACCGGTTGAGTGGCGTCGTGATGGCGCATTGCTTGCCAATGCAACCAACAGGTACGTTGCCTCGATGCCGGGAACCTATACGGCCCGGCTCGATGTGCCCGGATCGGGTTGTGCTATTACCAGTGACCCGTTGGTGGTTGAGCGTATTCTGGTCGATACACAAGTGACCGCAGGGGGTAACACGCAGCTTTGCCCCGGACAGCGGGTCGATTTGCAGGTTGCTGCTGCTGCTGGGGCGGCCTATCAATGGCGGCGGGGCACAACCTTTGTTGGGTCTAACAGTAATGTGTTGCCCGTAACTACATCGGGGACTTATCTGGTTACGATTACCAGCGGGTTCTGTAGTTTCACATCGGCCCAAACGCTGGTTTCGGTGTTACCGGCCACGCTTAGTATAGCCACAACAAGGCCAACTACCTTTTGTCTGGGCGATTCAACCGGTCTGCGCACAACTGACGTGGCTGGCGTATCCTACTTTTGGCGGCGTAACGGTCAACACATCAGTGGTGTTACGTCGGCCAGTTACACCGCTCGTGATGCTGGTGAATACACCGTTGGCGCGTCCTTTACATTCTGTAGCACCACATCGCCAGCCATAAGCGTGTCGGTACCTGTGTACCGGGTGGGCATAAATGCCCCTCAAACCGTTGCCTGTTTGGGAACAGTGGTTTCATTATCGGCTACAGTCAGCCCAACCCCGGCAGGGGTAACCTACCAATGGTATCTGGGTGGCAACGCAATAAACGCGGCCACATCGTCGGTCTACAGCACTACGCAGTCGGGGAGTTATACGGTACGTATTCAGGCAAGTAATTGCCAGGCTCAATCGTCGGCGTCCACTATTAGTTTTTATGCTACTCAAACCACAGCGCCTGTCGTGCACAATACGTCGTTTTGCGGAGGCGACCCATCGGCCAGTGTGAGTGGTACGCTTGTGGCTACAACGGTAGCTTGCCCTGCCGGCCTGACCCAAACAGCTACGTATACCGGTGGTACAGTCGGGTACGATAATGGATATAGTAGTGGCGCAGACCCATCGGTCACCATTACAAATACGTCTGGTGCAATTCAACTTGAGGTATCGATTACCTGGGAAAAGAAAGACGGGTATTACGAGACATCCTGTGGCAGTCCGCATGAAGGGGGCTCGCCATTTAACAGCGAAACCCAATTTCGACTGCGGTCGCCGCAGGGAACCATCATAACGCTGATTCCCGGCAGTTTTCTTGGGGGAGACTATGGTGGTGTGGTAACAACCGTGTTCAGAGACGGGGCAACGCCAATTACGGCTGGTTCGCGACCAACTTCAGGTATCTTCAGCCCAACTCAGCCATTGGCTACGTTCAACTCCGAAAATCCAACCGGAGTGTGGACGTTATTACCTACCGATCTGTCAGGAGCAGATCCTTTATGTGTATCTGGTTTTTCCGTTAAAGTAGTTTCGCCGGGTGGCGGCGGAAACAGCCCGTCGGCCGTTTCGTGGTGGAGCGCCCCAACGGGAGGTACGTTACTGGGCACTGGCGCAGCATACTCGCCGGTTTCGCTATCCAATGCCTCGCAAACCGTTTACGCACAGGGCCTGTGTGCAGGCATGTGCCCCAGCTTGCGGGTAGCTGCCACGCTGACTTATTCGCCTATGCGGTCACTCCAATCGGGTAACTGGACAAACCCCGCTACCTGGACTTGTGGCCGAATTCCTACTGCCAGTGATGTGGTTCATATCGAAGCTGGGCACACAGTGACTGTTAACCAACCAGGGCAAGCCGCCAAACGTGTTGTTGACCGGGGTGGGCGTGTCTACGTACCAAACAATATGGCCCTGCGCATTAATCAATGAGGAATTGGTTAAGCGACCTGGGAAATATGTGCCCCTGATAGCTGTTTTGGCATGAAATTCGTGTTGTAGCTTTGTACTTATGTATAATGGTAAAAAAGTAGTGGTGGTGATGCCCGCCTACCGCGCCGCCCTGACCCTGGAACGTACCTACCGCGAAATCCCTTTCGATTTGGTCGATGATGTCATTCTGGTTGACGACCATAGCCCCGACAACACGGTGGAGGTGGCCAGAAATCTGGGCATCCGGCACGTTATCCGGCACGACGTGAACAAGGGCTATGGCGGTAATCAGAAAACCTGCTACAGCAAGGCGCTCGAAATCGGTGGCGACATCGTGATCATGCTGCATCCCGATTACCAGTACACCCCGCTACTGCTGACGGCCATGATCTCGATCATCGGGAACGGCCTCTACCCGGTCGTTTTCGCTTCCCGCATTTTGGGCAAAGGCGCGCTCAAAGGCGGAATGCCGATGTATAAATACGTAGCGAACCGGTTTCTGACCCTGACGCAGAATATTCTGATGAACCAGAAACTGTCGGAGTACCATACTGGCTACCGGGCGTTTTCGGGCGAGGTACTGCGGGCGCTTGACTTTACGCATAACGACGACGATTTCATCTTCGACAATGAGATGATCGCGCAGATTTTCTATAAAGGCTTCGAAATCGCCGAAGTCACCTGCCCTACCAAGTACTTCGAAGAAGCCTCATCCATCAATTTCAAACGCAGCTCCATCTACGGCCTCGGCGTCTTGAAAGTATCGCTCCTGTACCGCCTCACCCGTTGGGGACTCATCGACTGGAAAGTGTTGAAGTAAGGTTTAAACAGTAGACTTCAGAAATCTCCCAATAGCCTCTGCCACACCCGCTGCGTTAGTCGCGTGGATTTTATGATTGCCGGGTACGTTGACAAACGGCTCGTCGGGTGGGCCGATGACCCGGTCATGGGGATCGTGAATGCGGAGGTCGGGTAGGAGGGTGAGCGGGGGCGCGGCGTTGAAAATTAGTTCGTATTGCCAGATCATGTAGGCCGGGTTCATGTGCTGCACCCGATCCATCGCCGCCCGAATACGGGTGCGGGACTGCCGGAACGGATAGAGCCTTTTGGCGAGGCTGATGCAGACTGGATGTTGTACTACCCCGCTGTTGATGATCGCCCGAATTATCGTTAGCCGCCGGATGGGGGCTTTTATTTTGCGTTGGTCAGTCCACGAACTTAGCTGAATTACGCGGGCTCCGGTCAGTTCCTTCATATGTGCGGCCACCCAGCCCCCCATCGAATGGCCAATCAGTACATCGTATGGGCCAATCCGGTAGGCTTGCGCTACGCGTTCGGCTACGGTTCTGGCTGTTACCGGCTGGTTAGCGTCCCAGACATTGAAATCATCTTCCAGATTAATACAACGTGTTTTTGCGGGTGGCAACAGGGGCAGTAGCTCATCAAACGAAGCCGGCACATCGAGGTTACCGTGAATGAAAACAAGTCGTTTGATGGGCATGATAATCAGGTAACACTTGGCTTATTTCGGCAACGGTCTGGGTTCTGATCCAATCGGATGATTATTAATAGGCAACGTATCAGGTTGGCTATTGTAAGGTAATTTCCAGCGGGGGTGGGTAGTATAATCGTACCACCGCCAGAATTTTAACGGATTGATAGCGTCAACCCGGTATAAGACTGAATCTTTTTTGTAGTAAGGATGCTGACAATATTTATCAAATGCCGTGATTCTATCCTTGTACCGCCAGCCAAAGAACTCCCATTCTTCAATCCATTGGCCGTATCTAGTCACGTAGAGAAAATGGTTCAATTGAGTATTTATAACTTGTCTCCCGTACGGCAGGTTTGGTAGTGTAAATACCACTATCAAGGCAACATACCGCTTTTTTAAGCGCGGAAGTGCCTCGTGCCATTTCTTGGTTTTCATACGGCTACAGTTGTAAGTTCAGTTTTGTCGTCACTCTGTTGAGTTTTTGAACGAGACAAAACAAGTCATCTACAACCATGTTTCTCTTGACATATATCAAGAATGTACCCAGCTATTTCCGCTTTCGCAGGCGGCTGACGGTTTCGGGGGTGACGCCCAGATAGCTGGCGATATGTTTCAGCGGAGCCTGTTTGAAAATGGCTGGGTACGTTGCCAGTAGCAGATCATAGCGTTCGGCGGCGGTATGCATGCGTAGCTGAAATAGGCGCTCTTCGCTTAGGGCGTAGTATTTTTCAACCAACTGTCGGCCAACGGCATTGAACGACGGGTGCTTCTGGTACAACTCCTGAAGATCGGTGTACGAAATCTTGACCAGTTTACAGTCGGTCAGGGTCTGAATGTATTCGTAGCTGGGCTTTTGCTCGATGAAACTGCGCACCGAAATAATGAAATCGTGCTGACCCATAAACCAGGCAGTGACTTCCCGGTCGTCTTTGTAGTAAAAAGCCCGCGCGGCTCCCTCGGTAATGAACCACACGTTGTGGCAAACCCGACCGGCTTCGAGCAACATGGTTCCTTTCGGCGTTTGCTGCACCGAAATCGCCTGTTCCACATCGGTCAGCACATCGCTCGATAGGGGTTCAATAGCCGATACGAGATCGAGTAAAAGTTGCTTCGGTAAGATACTCATTGGCACAAAACTACACCGTCACCGCTTCAGCGTCAACAGACGTACCTGCATCGACGAGGGGCGTGTAATTGGCTTCCAGAATCATGGATTCGAGCGTGAGGCCGGGGCCAAAGGCGCAACTCAAGATATTGAACGAGCCATCGCTGTTTTTGTCGGGGTCGGTGGCGGCGTTTTCCAGGTCGTTCCAGATTGCTTTCAGGACAAACAACACCGTGGCCGACGACATGTTGCCGAATTCGCGCAGTACCTGATAGGCGTATCGGTTATCGCTTTGGTCGAGGCCCAATTGGCCTTCGATTACTTCCAGAATGCGCTTTCCGCCGGGGTGCAGGGCATACGTGCCAATGTCGCCGATGGTGAGGCCGCTGCGTTCGAGTAACCGCGACAGCATCTGGCCGATTCCCTGTTGAATGAACGAGGGAACTTCGGAGGTCAGCGTCATTTCAAAGCCAAAATCGGTTACGTGCCAGGCCATCGCGTCTTTTCCTTCGGGCAACAGATCGCAGTAGAACGAACGTAACCGCAATGACCGGTCGGGCCGGGCTTTTCCTTCGATCAGAACGGCCGCTGCCCCATCAGAGAATAGGGCGTTGGAGAGCAGGTTGTCGAGGTCGTTTTTCTTCTGGAAATGCAGCGTACACAGTTCCACGCACACAACCAGTACCACTGCTTCGGGGGTCGAGCGCACAATAGCATCAGCGGCTTTTAGTCCGTTGAAGGCCCCGTAGCAGCCCATGAAATTAATGGCCATTCGCTGCGTGGTACCCGGCAATCCCATCGCTTCAATGATTTCGATGTCGGGACCAGGGGCATACAGGCCTGTGCAACTGACGGTTACAATGTGCGTAATGCGCTGTTTGTCGAAACCTGGGTACGTTGCCAAACAATCATCGATGGCTTTCAGGGCAAGCGGTACCGCTTCTTCCCGGTACTTTATCATGCGTTGCCCTACCGTTGGAAACGGTTCAAGCCCTTCGGTGTTGGGGTAGAACGTATATTCACCCCGCGAACGGCTGTAGTCGGGTAAGACCGAGTGGCGTTGATCAATGCGGGTTTGCCGGTACAGTGCTGACAATCGGCGTTGTTCCCGTTCGTCCATCCCCAGGGCCTCGGCCATAAACTGAGCGATCTGCGCTTGTGGAATAGCGTTGGCTGGTACGGCAGTGCCGAGCGACGTAATAAAACTGGCAGGTACGTTCATCAGGGGTATTGGTGTTGCGGTCCGACGGGATATTTCTCAATATACGTGCTTTGTAACTCACACGATGTTACATCTATAACCACACCGTTACCATAAGGTTGTTTCACCACTTACAAATATGACCCTACGTGCTATCTGGCTGCATTTGCGCATGCCGTTCTCCATTTATTTATTACCTGTCTGCCTGTTTGCCATGACCCTTAAACCCGGTATCAGCGACTGGGGACGGGCAGTGTGGGTACTGCTGATCATTCATGTGCTGGTGTACCCGGCGGCCAATACCTTCAACAGTTATTACGACAAAGACGAAGGCAGCGTGAACGGCCTCGAAAGCCCGCCCCCGGTCAATGAACTGTTGTTTTGGGTGTCGATGGGGCTCGAAGCGCTGTCGTTACTGGCGGCGGTATTTATCAATACGCAGTTCGTGGTATTTATTCTGGTCTACGGGGCGTTCATGAAATGTTACAGCCATACCGCCATTCGAATCAAGAAACGCCCTGTAGCCAGTTGGTTGCTAATCAGTACGTTTCAGGGTGGGTTTGTCTTTCTGATGACCTACATGATCATGCACGACGTTAGCTTCTGGGAGTTGTTTGTGATGTCGAAGGCGATTGGCCTCTGGCTGGGTACGTTGATTTCGGCCCTTAATATTTTGGCCCTTTACCCGGTTACGCAGGTCTACCAACATGCCGAAGATGCCAGCCGGGGCGACCTCACCATTAGCCGGCTGATGGGCGTGCGGGGTACGTTCATCAACGCCTGGCTTTGTCTGCTGGCGTCGGGCGTGTGCTTTCTGATTTTCTATCAGGGCACCTGGCCCTTTGTGCTGATGATTGCGCTGCTGACGCCGGGTATTGTGTATCTGGCCGCGCTGACCTATCGCGTCTGGCAAAACCCTGCCGTTGCTGATTACCGCGCCGCCATGTGGATGACCCGCCTCACCGGCTGGGGCATGAACCTCTTTTTCCTGATCATGCTGACGTACAATAAGTAAGTGGTCATTTTTGTCATTCTGCTTCGCGTCATTGGTAGCCATTTATTGTAAGTTATTAGCTAGTAATGACGCGAAGCAGAATGACATTTCACTTAGCCCCGAATTTGGTGCCAAAAAAGTCGCCTTTATTCCAGACGGGGCGGTCGTTGGCCTGGGCCGTAAGGTAACCGATCAGGAATTGAAGCTGTACGTGCCGGGCCGCTGCGGTCCAGTCGAACGGCTGGTTCATATCGTCTTGCGGTGAGTGGTAGATCGTGGCCCGCCAGTTAAGGTTCAGCCGGGTGCCATCACGGTCGTCGCCGGTGGTGCTGCCGCTTTTGATGTAAATGGCTGGAATACCCTGCCGCACGAAACTGAAATGGTCGGAGCGCATAAACACCGACTGTTCGGGAATGGGATCCTGCGCAATCTGAACGCCGACAAACTTCGCGGCGGCTTCAACGGTCCCCTTCATGCTCGAATGCTCCGATCCGTAAGGCACAATATCGATTAGCGGGTGGAAGAAGAACGGCATGTCGAGGCAGAGGTTCGCTACGATCTTGTCTTTAGGAACGGTCGGGTTGCTGGCGAAATAATCGGAGCCGAGCAGGCCCATTTCTTCGCCTGTTAAGGCCACAAACAGAATAGACCGGCGTGGCTTTTTCGGTAATGTCGAGAACAGTCGCGCCGCTTCCAGATTGATCGCCACACCCGACGCATTGTCATGCGCTCCGTTGTTAATGGAATCGCCTTTTACGGGCCGGGTAATGCCGAGGTGGTCGAGGTGCGACACGTACACGACGTACTCGTCTTTCAGTTTCGGATCAGTGCCGGGTAGCAGGCCGATAATGTTTTCACCTACCAGTCCGTCGGTGATTTCGGTCTGGGTACGTGCCTGTGCGGAGATATTGAGCGGGAATGACTGCGGTTGGTTCTTGTTGGCGGTCAGACGGGCTTCCTCAAACGTTTTGTCCGCTCTGGCAAACAGCGAGCGGGCTGTTTCGTCGCCCATCGACGCAATCACTTTTAGCTGTGAGTAGGTACGTTGCGCCTGTCCGTTAGCGTCGGTCCAGCGGTAGGTGGCCTGCCGGTTGCGTGGTGCGTTCGATTCGATCCGGGCGCTGACGTCGGTGGGTAGGCTGAAGGTGATAATGCCTAGGGCACCGCGCAGGGCGGCTACTTCCTGCTTGGCTGAATTGGAGTAAGCCCGCTGATTCGACGGAAACGTAGACGGTGCGCCGTTGAAGCAGGCTACGATTTTGCCTTTTACATCAACCCCCGCATAATCATCGTAGCCCAGTTCAGGGGCCGACACACCGAAACCAACGAACACGATCGGTGCCGATACCTCGCTAATGGCCGCGTTGTAATTCGGACTCAGAAAGAAATTTTTGCCATAGGTAAGCTGCCGAGTGCTGCCGTCCTGAATCAGGGCCATGGTGCTGCCTTCATCACGTACCTGCGCTTTTCGCAATGGCACCGCCTGCCGAAAACCTCCTTTTTGTCCGGCCGGTTTGAAGCCAAGTGCCGTAAACTGTTTCTCTACGTACTGCGCCGCCAGTTCAAAACCCGGCGTTCCGGGTTTACGACCCTGCAACTTATCATCGGCCAGGTAGCGCATGTGCGCCTCAATGGCTTCGGGCCGAACGCTTTTGGCCGCTTGCTGCGCATCGGCAGGAATCGTAATAGTCTGGGCTGAAACCGACTGAATCAGTCCGGCGCAAAGGAAGAGGAGAACGTGCTTTCTGGGCATGATGAAGGGATTTCGGATTGAGAGTTGCTTCGCGCCAGCAATACATTGCAGCGCGAAGCAACTTCCGCTATAATTCTCGATAACGACTGCCAAGATAAGGTATCATTGGTAACAAAATGCCTCGTCTGAACGCTCAAATCAATGTTTTGCCTCTACATCAACGGCTGTTCTGAGGGCAGATACGCGTCGAGTCCGGCTTGCAATCGTTTCTGAATGACGCTTCGTAGTCGGGCGGGCTCGAGTACATGCATGGCCTCGCCGAAGCCCAAAATCTCTTTTTCCAGCTCAAAATTGTGTTGCACCAATAGTTGAATCACCATGCCGTTCTCGGTTCGTTCGATTACCTGCTGTGAGTGATGCAGTGGTTTTGTTTCCACGTAAGGGGCGTGCCGGGCCGTGACGAACAGCTTTACCTGAACCGGTCGCATGGATTCGCTCACCGTTACGCCAATTACATGCTGGTAATACTGGTCGGGGTCTATGTGCTCGTTGGGTACGTAGTCGACGGCAGGGTTTATGCTGACGGCCAGCATCCGATCCAGCGCCAAGTTAGTTATCATACCTTTTCCATTGCGTAGTCCCACGGCAAACCAGCGGTTTTTAAACTCTTTGAGCCACCAGACATGGAACGTAAACGATTGTGGTGCCCGCGCCGAAAACGATTGGTAATCAAGCTGAACCGCCCGTTTCTGAACGACCGATTGATACAGTTCATCCAGCCAGTGAAGCCCTTTCAGGTTATCGTTCTTTTCGAAATCAATGACTGGCGTTGACTTTTGGGCGGTCGAATACACATGGTCCTCCAACTTCTGAACCACCTCGTTAAGCGCCGTGAAATGCGAGAACCCCCGGAACTGCTTCAGCACCTCCACCGCCTCGTTCATCCGCGATAAATCGCCGTCTGACAGCGGAATATTGGTGATGCTGTAGTTCGGGTCTTCGTAGGTGTAGTACTTCTTGTCGATTACCACGATAGGCGCAAAGTAGCCCAGCTTATCGCTCCGCATCAGTTGCAAATCGGCCTGAACCGTACGCCGACTGATGCCCTTGTCGATGCCTTCAAATTCGTATAGCGCCTCCGACACCCGCTCAATCAGGTCATCGAGAGTCCAGGTACGTTGCCGGTTGCGCAGGCAGGCGTCGAGCGTTTTGTAGCGAACAAGGGCATTGCGGTTAGCAGGCATGTAATGGGTACGCGGATTTAAAGGATTTAAAAGGATTTACACAGAGAATTAATGGAACACGGATTTAAAGGGATTAGACGGACTTACACGG
This sequence comes from Fibrella aquatica, assembly GCF_041321135.1. Lineage (NCBI taxonomy): Bacteria > Pseudomonadati > Bacteroidota > Cytophagia > Cytophagales > Spirosomataceae > Fibrella > Fibrella aquatica. The sequence continues at coordinate 826,844 of NZ_JBGGWF010000001.1, forward strand.
ATCTTGGATGTAAGCGGAATAGTAGACCCAAGCAGAGCCAATCAGATTTAATCCAAAAATCTGTGTAAATCCCTTTAAATCCGCGAAATCCGCGTACCCATCCAACAATTCGCGTACAAATTAATCGTACTACGCAAAAAGACTGCGCAGGAGGCCTAAATCTTTGTCGCAGTGAAAGCGTCGATGACCAAACCGGATGTAGGTTTCTGTATAGCCTCATAGTATCGCAGCCTGTGGCTGAGCCCGATATGCTGTTGGTTATTGATTGGTTTCACTGGAATATGCAGGTTCGAATCCTGCTATCAACTCTCAAAAAGTTGATCCGATGGTTGGGAAGACGGCCACTTCTAAAAATGGTCTCTCGAACAGTGAATCAGTCAGAAGCGACCCTGTGGCGGTTGGGCAGCGCCCGGTCAACACGGTTTAGCAAGGGCCAGCAAGTCGGTAACGCGGCTGTCGGGCGTACGGGGTGTTGGCAAACAGAGTGGGGTAAACAAGGTGGTTGATCAGACTGAGTTGCGTCTGATCGGCTGATTTCTTCGCCCCATCAGGTTGCCATTCCTTCGTACAAATACAGCTAGCCATCGGCTTCCGCACAGGCTAAATGGGTTGCCTTCTAACTGGTTTTTAGTGAATTACTTAACTATCTATTACAATGAAAACTGTACGCATCCTGGCTCATCAGATTGGGCTCGTGTTCAAACATGGCGGCTTTAAGAAAATGCTTTCCGAGGGCAACCACTGGGTTTGGTCCAACGAAACCGTCTATGTCTACAACCAGGGAGAACAGCTACAGAATCCGCCCTGCGATCTGGCCTTGTTGCTGGAACACGCGGAGGTTGCCGCTGCGCTCGATGTGGTTGAGGTCAACGACCATGAAATAGCCCTTCAATACGAACGGGTTGGTTCATCGACGGGCCTGTTTCAGACCATCCTGCACAAAGGCCGCTGGGCGTACTGGAAAGGGGTAAAGCACTACACCTACATCAAGGCCGATTTGAACCAACTAGATATTCCGGCCGAGATCGATCTGGTGTCGCTAATGCCGCAGCCATTGTCGGCCTATGTGCGGACGTATACCGTTGAAGCCCACGAAAAAGGTGTTCTGTTCATTGACTGGACATTTGATCGGGTATTGACGCCGGGTACATATCACTGGTGGAAAAACACGACGCCTATCCACGTGCTGAAAGTCGACACCCGTCAGCAGCAAATGGAAGTGTCGGGTCAGGAGATTCTGACCAAAGACAAAGCGTCGCTGCGGTTAACGTTCTTTGTTCAGTATCAGGTGCAGGATATTATGAAAGCCCTGGTCGATAACAAAGACTACGACAAGCAATTGTACGTGGCTATTCAGTTGGCCCTACGCGAATACATAGGTGGTCTGACACTCGATGAAGTCCTCGACAAAAAAGGCGACTTGGCTCCGTTTGTGGTCAATGCCACAGCGGCTAAAGCGGCGGAGTTGGGTATCGTTCTCCGAAATGGCGGTTTACGCGACATCATCCTGCCGGGCGATATGCGCGATATTATGAACCAGGTGTTGATGGCCGAAAAGAAAGCACAAGCCAACAGCATCATGCGTCGCGAAGAAACGGCGTCGACCCGTAGCTTGCTGAACACCGCTAAGCTGATGGAAGACAACGAGATGCTGTGGAAGTTGAAAGAGATGGAATACGTGGAAAAAATCGCGGATAAAATCGGCTCAATCTCCGTCTCCAATGGCGGCACGATGGTTGACCAGTTGAAACAATTGTTTGTGAAATAATTAGTTGCCTTCGGCGTCATTATGCTTCGCGTCATTAGGTAGTCATTGCGCTGTGCGTCATTAAGTGGTCATTCATTGTCATCAAGTAGGCCTTTATCGCAAAACAACGAATGATCATAAATGACAGCGCAGCCTAATGACCACTTAATGACCTTTAACCACATGGAAACATCAATCTTACTTGACGATATCTTAACGCTCGGGCCAATCCCGGAGTCGTTACATACCACATTCCTGCGCGTGGCTAATGGCCTGATGCTGCGGGGAAATTACACCAGAGAGAAAGTAATGGGTTTACTGGCGCAGATGCTTCAGAACCCGAAGAAATACGCGTTCTCGAAGAATAAAGTGACTAACCTGGCGCAGTCGGTCTACGAGCTGAACAAACAGGGAATCGCTATTCCGCTCAGCGAAGTGGGCGCAACGTACCTGCCCGCTGAGCCCGCGCCCTTTGTGTTGGGCACCGGGCAGAAGCAGGTCGAAAATACCTTCGAACTGCGCGAAGGCCCACTTCCATATGCCGTGTTTGGGCGTGATTTCATTGAAGAAGGGGCGCTTAAACAGATGCACACGGCGGCCAGTTTGCCGGTATCGGTGGCGGGTGCGCTCATGCCCGACGCGCATCAGGGCTACGGACTGCCCATTGGCGGCGTGTTAGCTACGGAGGCGAACACGGTGATTCCGTTTGCCGTGGGCGTTGATATCGCCTGCCGTATGTGCCTGTCGATCTTCGACTTAAGTCCCGATTTTCTGAAGCGCGAACCTCATCTGCTGAAGAAGGCGCTGGTGGAGCAGACCAAATTCGGCATCGGTGGCGAAACCCGCGACAAGATCGACGAGAGCGTGATGGACTTGCCCGAATGGCAGGCCACGAAGGTGATCCGCGATCTGAAAGACAAAGCCTACCGCCAATTAGGTAGCTCAGGAACGGGCAATCACTTTGTGGAGTGGGGCATTGTAGACGTGTACGCCGACGAAGCCAAAGAGACCGGCCTGAATCTGCCACCGGGCGAATACCTGGCCTTGCTGTCGCACTCAGGTTCGCGTGGTTTTGGCGGAAACGTAGCGAATTACTACTCGAAATTGGCTATGCAGAAAACGAAGCTGCCCAAAGAAGCAGCTCATCTGGCGTGGCTCGATCTGAATACGGAAGAAGGACAGGAATACTGGATTGCGATGAATCTGGCGGGTGAGTACGCATCGGCCAATCACCACGAAATTCACCGGAAACTAGCCAAAGCCCTGCGCGAGAAACCGCTGGTGATGGTTGAGAATCACCACAATTTTGCCTGGAAAGAGCAACTGGCCGATGGTCGGGAGGTAATCGTTCACCGCAAAGGAGCCACCCCCGCTGGTCCTGACGTGCTGGGTATCATTCCCGGCTCGATGACCCAACCGGGCTACGTAGTGCGTGGCCGCGGCAACGCAGACTCGATCAACTCGGCCTCGCACGGTGCGGGTCGCTTGATGTCACGTACCCAGGCGTTCAACACGATTACGCGGTCGCAATGGCAGAAGGCGCTGGTCGAAGCGGATATTCAATTGGTGGGCGGCGACCTAGACGAAGCGCCGATGGTCTACAAAAATATCGACAGTGTTATCGAAGCCCAACGCGATCTGGTATCAGTACTGGCCAAGTTCACGCCCAAGATTGTCCGCATGGCGGATGCCAACCGGAAAGAAGGGCGGGAAGATTGAGTTGATAGGAATGGTCTGTTAACGGCGAAAATAGTCGTTAACAGACCGTTTTCTTGATTGAACTAAGCAGTCGATCGGCGGCTAATCAAGGGTTCTCCGATCATCGGTTACAGAGGAAAGATGCAGTTTACTGCGTTTTTTGCCGTACGCAAAATAGATCGCCAGTCCTATGGCCAACCAGACGCCCAGCCGTAACCAGGTATCGCCGGGCAGTGAGAACATCATCAGCAGGCAAGTCAGAATGCCCATTATTGGCACTACAGGCACCCAGGGCGTGCGGAAGGCGCGGGGGGCGTCGGGCTGTTTTTTACGCAGAATTAGGATGCCGATGCAGACCATCACGAAGGCCAGTAGTGTGCCGATGCTGGTCATTTCGCCCACCACCCGAATGGGCACGAAACCCGCGAACAGGCCAATGAACACGCACAAGAGCACGTTGGCTTTCCAGGGCGTACGAAATCGTGGGTGAATCTCGGAGAACGCTTTTGGTAATAATCCGTCCCGACTCATCGAGAAAAATACGCGCGACTGCCCCAACAGATCGACCAGGATAACGGACGTGTAGCCAATCAAAATGGCCCCGATAATGAGCTGACCGAGCCAACGATACGGCGTTTTTTCGATGGCAATGGCTACTGGAGCCGCACTGTCTTTGAACTCGGTATAGTTGGCCATGCCGGTCATAACGTAGCCAAACAGGACGAACAGAATGGTGCAGACCACCAGCGAGCCAATGATACCAATAGGCATGTCGCGCTTCGGATTTTTGGCTTCCTGCGCCATCGTAGCCACAATATCGAAGCCGATAAAGACGAAGAAAACGACGCCAGCACCACGCAGTACGCCGCTCCAGCCGTATTCGCCAAAGGTGCCGGTATTGGCCGGAATATATGGTTGGTAATTGGCCGGATCGATATATTGCCAGCCGAGGGCGATGAACACGAGAACGACCAGTACTTTGAGTGTGACCACAATGGCGTTGAAAATGGCCGAGCCCGACGTGCCACGAATGATGATGCTGGTGATCAACACCACAATTAAGACCGCAGGTACGTTCATGAAGCCAGTTACGGTGGAACCGTCGGCTCCGGTAGCGGTTTCAAACGGTGATAGCATAATCTGAGGCGGTATATGCAGGCCATAATTGCCCAAAAAGCGGTTCAGGTATTGCGACCAGCTGATGGCCACGGTAGCCGCCCCGACAGAATATTCCAGTACCAGATCCCAGCCTATAATCCAGGCGAACAACTCGCCCAGGGTGGCGTAGGCATAGGTGTAGGCGCTGCCCGAAATGGGCACCATAGCGGCAAATTCGGCGTAGCACAAGGCGCTAAACGCACAACCCACGGCGGCTACCACAAACGACAGCGTCACGGCGGGACCAGCATGGTTGGCGGCGGCAATACCCGTCAGCGAAAACAGGCCCGCGCCAATAATAACGCCAATGCCAATAGCCACTAAATTGAAGGCCCCCAGCGATCGCTTAAGGGTTGATGAGTCACTCTCTGCTGCTTCCTGCCGCAGTCGTTCAAGAGATTTTATACGCATAGGTACGTTGAGATAGAAATGTCATTTGCTTCGCGGTCATTTGCCTTCGGCGTCATCAAGTGGTCATTCGTCGTGAAGCAATCAATGACCACTTTAATGACGCGAAGCAACTGACCACTTCACCAATCGTTCACCTGCACGGAGCAGGGTGTCGTCGTCTTTGGCGAAGCAGAAGCGGAGAATATTGTAGTCGTTCTTCTGATCATAGAAAACAGAAACGGGAATAGACGCTACACCGATTTCATTGGTGAGTCGAATAGCGAGGTCGTAGTCAGACTCATTGGTGATGGTTTCGTACGATACGTTCTGGAAAAACGTGCCTTCGGTAGGGACGTACCTGAACCGCGACCCGGCTATAGCTTGCAGGAACAGGTCGCGCTTTTGCTGGTAGAAAGCGGGTAGCTCCAGATAGCGCTCAGGCTGTTGCAGGTACTCGGCCAGCGCGTATTGCATCGGCGTCGAGACGCTAAAGGTCAGGAACTGGTGAATCTTCCGAAACTCGACCGTTAACTCCGCCGGAGCGAGGCAATAGCCGATCTTCCAGCCCGTCACATGAAACGTCTTCCCGAACGAGCCGACCACAAACGTGCGTTCCTGTAATCCCGGATGCTGCAGCAGCGATACGTGCGGCCGCTGGTCGAAGGTGATATGCTCGTAGACTTCGTCAGCAATCACGAAGATGTCGCGGTCGCGGATCAGGTGGGCCAGTTGGTTCAGGTCGTCGCCTGTCCAGACGCGGTTGGTGGGGTTATGCGGCGTGTTGACCAGAATGAGCCGGGTACGTTCCGTAATGGCTTCCGCCACCTGTGCCCAATTGACGCCGTAATCGGGCGGGGTGAGCGTGATGTAAACGGGTATGCCCCCCGCCAGTTCGATGGCCGGTACGTAGCTGTCGTAGGCAGGTTCAAAGACGATCACCTCATCGCCGGGTTGCACTACCGCTGTAATGGCTGCGTACAGCGCTTCGGTTGCGCCTGACGTGACGGTGATTTCTGTATCCGGATTGTAGCTGATGCCGTACACATCAGCGGTTTTTTGGGCAATGGCGTCGCGCAGCATCGGCACGCCCGCCATGGGTGCATACTGATTATGATTCGCCCGCATCGCCTTCGTGACCAACTCAAGCAGAGCCGGATCGGCCGGGAAACTCGGGAATCCCTGCGACAGATTCAGCGCCCCCACATCTGCCGCCAGTTTCGACATAACGGTAAAAATCGTGGTGCCGACGCGAGGAAGTTTAGACGGAAGCGTTTGGAAGGATTGCATGGTGGGAAGGGAAAATGGAAGGTCAAATTTACGATGAGTTACAAAAGATAAGCTTCGCGCTACGGTCAGAAAATGCAGACCGTAGCGCGAAGTAAGATTGTCTGTTAAGAATTTGTAAACGGGTGTATTTATGTTCAACGGAGCGGTGCTCCGTTAGGCTAATCGAGCATACCTTTTGGCCTACCGGAGCACCGCTCCGTTGAACATAAATACACCCGTTTACGGGCACTGCTTAGAATGAATACCGCAAGGTAACGCCGTAGGTACGTGGATCACCCAACACGGCGCCGTACTGACCGGCATTACCCGGTGCGGGCAACAGTTGCTCAAAATAATCCTTGTTCAGCAGGTTGCGGCTCCATAGAAAAATTGATGTGCCGTTCGATGCCCGGAAACCAACGCGGGCGTTCACCAGGGTGTACCCGTCGATATTGAGGTATCGTGATGGTGAGGCACTCGATGAGAATGAAGAGCGGTAATAGCCATCAGCAGCAGCAAAGTACCGTCCTTCCTGCGACAGGAATTTTCCGGCTCCACTTACTTCACCCCCAAGCGAACCCGCCCATTTCGATACGCCCGGCAGCGCACCTCCCGAAATGTCTTTGAACGATTGGGCAGCACCCGTTTCTTCGAGTGGTACCGGCGCATTGGTGAATGACAGATACTTGGCATCGGTGTAGGCTACCGCGCCGTATACCGAAAAGGCGTTGCTGACGCGCAGGTTGCCATCTATTTCTACACCGCGTACCCGCACCCGTTCAGCATTGGCCAGATACCCCCGGTTTACGCCGGGCTCAGGCGTTTGTACCTGAGTCTGATAATCCCTGATATCCGAGTTATGGAGTACTACGTTCAATACAGAATTTGGGGTTGGTTTGGTCTTCACGCCAATTTCGTAGTGCGTTACAAATTCAGGCTTTACACGGGCCAGATCGGTCAACACCTGCCCGTTGGCCGTAGGTAATCCACCAATGTTAACGCCAATGGGCTTATAACTGGTTGAGTAGGTAGCAAAGGCATTTAGCCGATCGCTGGCTTTGTATTGCAGCGTCAACTGACCCGAAAAGTTGGTTTCGTCGACGTCAACGTTGAACGCCTGGTTGGTATAAACGGCGTTTTTGAGGGCCAGCAGGGCGGGGTCGGTCGTTTGTAGACCACCATAAGTCTGACGGCTATAGTTGGCAATTTTTTTGTCGTAGTTGTAGCGAAGACCGGGCAGCACGTGCAGTTTGTCGGTAATGGCCCAGTCTGCCTGAGCAAACAAAGCGGCGCTGGTGCTGCGGATCCGGTTGGTGGTGCGGATGCCGAAGTTGTCGAGCAGGCCGGGTGTTCTCCAGAGTGCGCTGGTGGAGCTCTGCGCAAAGCGCCACTGAGCCGAACCTGCTTCTTCCGTTTGTACGGGGTCTGACTGTAAATCCTGGTAGAGATAAAAAGCGCCAACCACACCATTCACGCGCGATGATACGTTGCCGGCGTAACGGATCTCCTGCGAGTACTGATCGTGTTTAGAACTACCCGATGAAATTGTGAATGCGGGCAACCCGATGTAATCCCGGTCGTTGAGCGGATCCCACTTCCAGTACCGCCAGGCCGATGTCGATGTCAGCGTACCGCCGCCAAGTTTGACGTCGGCGTTGAGCGAAACGCCGCCTAATTGATTGCCTGCCCGCGAAGGGGTGTCTTGATCGGTAATCCGGTCGAAGGGGTTTGTCGAAGGGAGTTTATAGCCTAGATCGGCGATAATGGCGTTGAACTGGCGATAGGCTGGCCGCTGAGTGGGCACGACTCCGGCATAGATAACGGCATAACCCACGGGTTGCTGGTCGGTAACATCGCCGATCAGTGTCAACTTCACGTTATCGCTAGGCGTAAAGAGTAGTTGCCCGCGAACACCAAGGTTATTAAGGGTATTGATAGACTGCTGGCTGCGGACATTGTAGATCAGGCCATTACGCTGGGTCCCGGAAAACGACACGCGGGCGGCCAGGTTTTTGGCTAACGGTCCGGTCACCGATGCTTTGGCCTGCATGTAGTTGTAGTTGCCGTAGCTGACCTCGAAGGTGGCTCCCGGTTGAAAACTGGCTGGCCGGGTGGTGATGTTGAATGCCCCGGATGTTGTGTTCTTACCAAATAACGTTCCCTGCGGACCACGTAACACCTCGATCTGGTCAATATCGACAAAGTCAAGGGCGGTGGCGGCGGGACGAGCAAAGTAAACACCATCGACGTAAAAGCCTACACCCGGATCAATACCGTCGTTGGTAAGGCCAAACGTTGAGCCCAGACCCCGGATGTTGAGCGTGGTGTTGCGGGCGTTCGAGGCGTATAACTGCACCGAAGGCACGAGTTCTTTCAACCGGTTCACGTTGAACGCTCCGGCGTCCTCGACCAGCGCACCCCGCACTACCGAAATCGGGATAGGTACGTTCTGTGCTGACTCCTGCCGGCGACGCGAGGTAATGACTACGTCGGCCAGCTCATTGGTGCCCTCTTCCAGTTTTATCTCTACATTATTCTCGCCGATAACGACATCGGTCGTCTTATAACCAACGAAGGAAACCGTGAGCGTAAAGGGGAGTTTCTGACCCGTGAGGAGCGTAAAACGGCCATCTTCTTTGGCTGATGCGCCGTTTGTGGTGCCTTTAATAACCACCGTTGCGCCAATCAGGGGCCGTTCGGTACGGGCGTCGATGATTCGGCCCGATATGGTTTCATTGATAATCGGTGTATTCTGAGCCGCTGACCAGAAGGGTAGCAGCAGGATTGAAATCTGTAAAACAGTTACTAAAAAGTGTCTCATTGTCAGGTGTATTGTTATTGTTAAGCGTAAATGGGGAGATTGTCGGCTAACGTTTCGTCTGGTTTATGGGCTACTGGTTTTCAGGAGAGAAGATTACCAATGCGATCGTTTGAACAGAAATCAATGCATTTTATTAGTTAATAAAGTCTATATACTAAATATAGTAATAGAGGCAAAAAAAGGATTGCTTCAGATCGTTGTTGGCCTACTGATCCAGTGGCGGTTTGGTTCGATATGAAAGCAACGGGGCAAAGTTGAACAGGAAATTTGAAATCTGAAAGAAAAGTTAAATAAATGATTGTCAATTGGTTGTGTTAGTAGTCTATCGGGTTTAGGGAGTATTCCACTGAATCAATTGGATAAGTATATTAAGCGATTCATTGTCAGGGTGTACGACCAATGTGATCCGTTCGATGGCAGATACTTGAATGCCAATTGGTGAGTTTATACATTCTTGGTAATGCGATATACTACTACATCAAGTTTGTCCGTGCGTGTTGCTGACGCGTGGCCCTGAGCCTGTCGGGGACGCCTAGTCGAAGGGCCACGCGTCAGCAACACGCACAGAAAAACTTGATTGGTGTTATAAATTGTTGATCCTGTCGAAGCTGGCAGATAGGGCCTTTCTGCTAACATTCCGTCAGTAGGTACGTTACACCGTCGATAGTTCAACCGGGACATCTTTCCCGAAGCTGTCGCGCAGGACGACGCGGGCGGCGTGGTAGCCGCACATGCCATGAACGCCCCCGCCCGGTGGTGTGGCCGACGAGCAGATGAACATCCCCGTTTCTGAGGTTCGGTAGGGTGTCAGGCTGATCGTGGGGCGGGTGAACAACTGACCCGCGTCGATGATGCCGCCGTTGATATCGCCGCCCACATAATTGGGGTTCCAAGCCTCGACCTGCACGGTATTCATCGTGTGTTTGGCCAGAATCAGGTCGCGGAAACCGGGCGCGAAGCGTTCGATCTGTCCCTCAATCTGAGCGGTCATATCCACAGTGGAGCCGTTGGGTACGTGGCAATACGCCCAGGCGGTGTGCTTGCCCTTGGGGGCGCGGGTAGGGTCGAACCGACTTTGCTGAGCGAGCAACACATATGGCCGGTCGGGGTGTTTACCGTCGTAGGTTTGTTGTTCGGCCAACACGATTTCTTCGAGTGTACCGCCGAGGTGAATCGTACCGGCCCGCTGGCAATCGACGTTCGTGAATGGAATTGGCCCATCGAGCGCCCAGTCGATTTTGAAGATGCCGGGACCGTAACGGTAGCCTTCCAGTTGCTTTCGGTATAGGGTCGAGAAGCGATCACCGGCAATGCTGAGGATCTGTTTCGGCGTCAGGTCGAACAACACCACGCGCGTTTTAGGAATATCGGCCAGCGTGCGAACCGTTCGGTCGGTCTGAATCTCGCCTCCCAGCGACTGCAGGTACGAGGCCAGCGCGTTGGCAATCTGTTGCGAACCGCCCTTGGGCATCGGCCATCCCCGTTGATGCCCGGCCGCCATAAGCACCAGCGCAATAGCCGAGGTGGTCAGGTTGGTCAGCGGTTGAATGGCGTGGGCCGCCATGCCCGCTAGCAAGGCCCGCGCTTCGGTGGTCTTGAATCGACTGGCCAGGTACGTTGCCGGTGGAAGGGCATCCAGGCCGAACAAGGCCAGATCGATGGGGTGTTTCGGGAAACGGAGCGAGCCAAGTATGTCGGGAGCCAGCGTAGACCAGTGCTTCACAATCGGCTCCATCAACTTCAGGTACGTTGCCTCATCGGCGCCAAGCGTTCGGGCGGTGTCGGCCACAGAACCAGTCAGGATGGCCGCTTTGCCACCGTCGAGCGGGTGGGCGGCGGCTACAGGCGGGTAAATCCATTCCAGACCGTGATCGGCCAGCGGTAAGCTTCGAAACAGGGGAGAGCCAGCTGCCAGCGGATGAATGGCCGAACCCATGTCGTGCACAAATCCTGGTAAGGTCAGCTCCGCCGAGCGGGTGCCGCCCCCAATCATTGAGCGGGCTTCGAGCACTACCACCGATAAACCCGCCCGCGCCAGTACAATGGCGGCACTCAGTCCGTTCGGGCCGGAGCCGACAATCACGGCGTCATATTGTTTTTCGGGTGTGTGCATACCGGGTACGTTCATTGTCGGGGTTTAAAGCCGAAAGATAAGTCATTCATACCGTCCCGCTTTCAAGGTGCTTTCTGTGAGGGCGTATGGCCTGACGACTCTGTCTAACACCACGTAGATCGAGTCTTTTTTCTCGTTGATGCCGGTCAACACCACGCGTGAACCGTCGGTAGTCTGGTAGCGGAGTACCATCCGTTTCCGCTCGGCGGGCTTGCTTTCTTCGACCAGGCCCCGCTTGCGTCGGGTGGTCTGTACCAACGGATGCACCTTCGTAAATTCCTCACCGATGTTGGCTTGTGCCTGCGCCGGAATCCACTGTTTCTCCGAAATGGCGTTCGGATTTTTAACTCTTTCTTTCCGTCGCGTGCCACTTTCACCGGGATTTCCGGCACCGGGTGCGTCCTCGCGCGGGCCGTTCAGGCGTACTTTATCCTGTAAGTAGAGCGTCTGGTTTATGGTGTCGGCATCGTAGTAGAAAACGCGTTGACCACCTGCTACGCCCGTTACTTCAAACGTCCGGTTCAGGTCACGCATGGGCGAGCCACCGCCATTGCTGAGGTCGAGTCGGGCGGGGCGATTCACTTTGAAGGTCAGCGTGCTCCAGTTTTCAAAGGTCGCTTCCTGCCAGCGTGTCGAATCGGTTTGGCTGTAAGGAATGGGTTGGCCGTTGAGCTTGAATTCGGTCACGGCATAGTTGCCGCGCAGTTCACGAATACCACGTTGGGCGGGTTGCTTGTAGGGGTCGTATACAAAATTGACGACTTGCAGGTAGAACAGCACACCGATAAACAGGAACAGCGTAGCGGCTTTCAGACCGTAGCGTGTCCAGCGCTGCCCCGCTTTTGGGAAGGTGGGGTAGTGGTAAACCGGCACCGTGAATCGTTCGCGAACGAGCAGGTTCCAGGCGAAGGGTACGTCGTACCACATCAGAAAAGCCGCCAACAACACGAAGTAGGAGCTATACACATGTACGCCTCCATCGTAGGCGAGGTTCACGTACACAATGTCGGCCAGGGCACCGAACAGCAGCGCCGCGCCCAGGAACGTGGTTTTGCGAAAGAATAGAAATACGCCCGCTGCCACTTCGACCACGCCCGCAAACACTTCATACCAGGGCACAATGCCAATGGATAGCCAATACAGTTTCTGCGCCGTGAGGTCACCGAAATTAGCGTTCATGATGCCCAGCGATGGGTAGGGGAGTTGCGTTGGCAGCAGTTTCGTGAAGCCAAACCCGATAATGCCGATGCCCGCCCGGTAGCGCACCACCACACGAAGCCAGTAGTACAACAAGTTATAGTTGCTTGGCTCTGACTTGCGAATTTTCACGATACCAGTCCAGATCAATCCGCCGACGATAGCGGCCAGTATCGTAATAATCCAGGGCGCATAGCCGAGCAACGGACTGCCAAACAGAGTGTTGCCGAACAGGCTCAGGCCCGAACCGAAACGGGCGATGTCATACACGTCGCGGTAGTGCAGGTTCGTCCAGTCGAGGGCTACCACGTCGCGGTACCAGCCGACGTTATTTGGCAAAGCCATGGCGACAAAGAAAATGAAGGCGACTCGAAACGCGATCTTCTCCGTTTCGGACCAACGGCTTTGCGTTGGCCCGACTGGTGAGGTGGCCACAGGCGAGGACCGTTGCTCAGTAGGTGTTTGCGTGCTTATCATGGGAAAATGGTGTTATTGCTGGCTGGCGCGAGCATGTGCTCGTGCCTCTTATGTCGCGAGCATTCGCTTGCACAGCGCGAAAGCGCAATACGGTGGTGAAAAGAACCCGTTTGTAATCTTACCGTTTGTCAGCCTCTAGCGTTTTACGCTTTCGCGCTGTGCAAGCAAACGCTTGCGACATTAAAGGCACGGACTGGGCGTCCCCAGCACATGCTCGCGCCAGCGTTGCTATATCTACAGTGTCAATCCTTTACGACGGCCAGCTTTGGCGGCTTCGGCCAGAAGATATTTCTTATCAACCCTTTCCAGAACGGCGTAGACAGAATCGCGTTGGGCGTTCACCCCAGCCAGTACCAACGTACCGGGGTTGGGTCGTTCGTAGTGGAACTGGAAGCTGTCTTCGGGGCGCTGTGGGTTTCGGAACTGAAGCGTTTTGACAACTGAATCTGATTGCCCGGCCACTGGCTCGTAGTGGTAATAATGACGACCGATCTGTCCTGACCACTCAAAATTTCTGGCTGAATCAGGTCCGATTACATCCTCCTGGTTGAGCGTGGCCAGCGCAGCCGGGGCCGGACGACGGATGCTGATGGTGTTCCACTTCTCGACCACGACGTTCTGCCAGCGAAGCGAATCGGCTGGTGAGGGCGGGCGCGTCTGTCCGTTCAGGCGAAACTCACGAACGGTGTATAAGCCAGCGGCTTCGGATAGACTAGCTTTCTTTGTGGCACTTGGGTACTGATGCCCACCCTGCCGCAAGGCCCCGTAAGCTGATAGCCCGTAGGAGAGAATTAACAAGGCAACTACGACTTTACCTGCCAGTCGGGCCGATTGTTGCCAGCCTTCGGCGAACGTCAGGCGGTAGCGGTTGGGCGCGGTTGGTTTGCCCAGCACAAGCAGATTGTAAATGCGGAGGCCGTCGTAGGCCAGCAGATACAGCGCAAGGCTGATCAGGAACAGGCTGTAAACGAACTCACCCCCGCCATACGCGATGTTCGATATGAACACGTTTCCCGTAAAGAAGACCGTGATAAACGCCCCAATCGTGGCAGATCGCCGGGTGAGCAGTAGCAGGCCAGCAATCGTTTCTACGAGACCGAGAAACGCCTGATACGAGGGAACTACGCCCAGCGTCAGGGCAAAGATTTTCCATTCGGTCAGTTCGCCATAAGGTGTATTGAGGTGGCTCAACGACGGTTCGGCTGCCTGAATTGGGAACAGCTTGATGAGGCCAAACGCCAGCAGACCAGCCGCCAGTCGGTAGCGGACAAGGATGCGTAACCAGGCGTTCAACTGGTTGTAATCAAGCGCCGGTTTGCCCGATTTAGCCCGCCGCTTCTCCCAAACAGACCAACCAAACGTACCCAGCCCGGCTAGTACTGCCACTATGATCCAGTTGAGGAATGACCCGCTATCGCCAACGAAGTTGGGCGTGTACTTAGCCAGTTTGAACAACGGCTGATAGAGGCCATACTGCCAGTTGGCGGTGAATAGATCGCGCCAGAACGACGGAGCCGACGGTATAATCTGAATTAGAAAATACAGGGTAGCGAACCGGAACAGCCCTTTTTCGGCCGGTTTCCAGTCCGAATCGGGCAAAGCAGTGGCTGAACGGCCTTCCCAGGAAGGGTGCGGCTCGTGATTGGAGGTACGCATGATGTGTTGGAGTTAAGTGGTCATTAGCCTATGGCGTCATTACGCTGCGCTGTCATTAGGTAGTCATTCATTGTCATTAGGTAATCATGTAGAACTAGCAATAAATGACCACCTAATGACAGCGCAGCGTAATGACAATAAATGACGCCGCAGGCCAATGGCCGTGAACCTATTTCGCCGGTTCGTTGGGCCGGGGTGGTGACTGGTTGATTACTTTTCGCGTTTGCAGATCGAATTTCTGCCCTTTACTCAGGAAGTAAAACGGCCCGCCCGTGCTATTCTGACCCGATGGGTACTTCGCGTTGCTATTGATCTGGTTGATATCGTAGATGCCCACGAGCGAATTGCCGATTACTTCGAACGCGTTCTTCTGCACCACCACCGCCGTGCTTTCGTCGATGCCGATGCCCAGCAGTTCAGGCCGCGCTTTGATCACGTCGATCAAATCGAACTGCCGATTCCGGCGTAGCACGTGCTGATCGACGGTCAGGTTCTTCACAAAAGCCAGTCCTTCGGTATGATCGCCTACCATGATGCTGTTGCCTTTCGTATCGCCCCGCACCATAAACGAACCAATGATGGTAGCTCCCGCCGACGTGCCGCCAATAACCCCGCCCCGGCTAAGCAACGCATTGAATTCTTTGTGCGCCAGCGTATTCAGGTACGAATCGGCTAGCCGCCAGTGACGGCCCCCTTCAAACCACACGGCCGTTGCCTGCCGAATGGGCGCCACAAACGATTCCTGATTCGACTGTTTCGGGTCGCGGGTATGCAGCAAGGTCACGTTGGCGACGCCCAGTTCCTGAAGCCGTTTCTGGGTACGTTGCCCGCTGGCGTTCAGCGTCGAATCGTCACCTGCCGTAGGGATGACTACAATCCGGGCGTTGGCTTTCCCGCCCGCCAGATCGATGAAGCGGTTCCAGATGTCGGGCGAGATAGCACCACCCCCAACGATCACCACAGCCCCTTTCTCAGGACCAGTCGTTTGAGCGGAAAGTTGCCCGGCGAGGAGGGCAACAAGGAGGATGATGTACGAGATGCGAGTTTTCATGATGGTTGCATGATTTGTGCGTGGTTACCCCACCCCAACCCCTCCCCTGAAAACAGGGGAGGGGCTAATGCGCTGCTTAATATTGCCTGGAGATCGCTTTCAAACATGCGGTTTTGAAAGTGGAGCATTGCTCCCCTCCCCTGTTTTTCAGGGGAGGGGCCGGGGGTAGGGTAGTAAGTTAATACCCCTTGTTCTGCGTCAGGGCTTTATCGGCCAGGATTTCGCTCGTTGGAATAGGAAACACGTATTTGTCTGTATCGCTGATACCGAGTACGGGCGCTATGCGACCAGTGCGGATGAGGTCGAACCAGCGGTCGGTTTCGAAGGCGAACTCAACGCGCCGTTCATTCTCGATGGCCAGTAGAATAGCGTCGGTGGTGGGCGTTGTGGTGCTGGTCAGGGCGGTCAGATCGGCGCGGCTGCGAACGGCGTTTAGGTCGACTAATGCATCAGCAGGTTTACCCAGTTTAGCGCGGGCTTCGGCACGAATCAGATAGAGTTCGGCAATGCGGATCAGGTAGGCGGGGTCGGTGCCGGTTGGATTGCGGTAATACAGACGACCATACCACAGGTTGCCCGGAGGAGCCGTTTGCGCAATGACCGCCGAGCGATTTCCCCCCACCGCCGGGTTGTTTAGTAGCGTCACCAATTGCGTGTTGGGTGCCCATTCGCGCCGTCCGCTCAGGGCGGGCGGTAACCACCAGTTAAAGTGCCCGTTCTTGAACGAGTTGGAATACGCCAACTCAAAAACCGACTCCGTTGTGTTCACGGCATTGTTAGCAAAGAAGGCGTTGTAGGGCTTCACCAGTTTGTAGTTGGTGGCATCGTCGATAATCCGCGTGGCGAAGGCCTCGGCCTGTTCCCATTCCTGCCGGTAGAGGTGATATCGCGCCCGTAAGGCCCAGACCGTTTTGCGGGTCACGCGGTTGCGGTTGGTCGTGGCGGCCAGTAGCGGTTCGGCAGCGGTCAGGTCTTTCAACACCTGTGCGTAGGTATCGGCTACCGAACTACGGGGCACATTCGTATTATCATTGGGGGTGCGGGTTGGCTTCAGAATCAGTTGCACGCCCCCCCAGCCCCGCGCCAGATCGAAGTATGATAATGCCCGAATGGCCAGTGCCTCGCCCTGAATCTGGTTTTTCCGCGCTTCCGTCAACTGCGGATCGGTCAGTGTCGGCACGGTTTCAAGCAGGTAGTTGGCCGCCAGAATGGTGCGGTAGATGGCACTCCAGGCCGAGCCAACGTACCCATTATCGGCGGTCAGTTTGCGGGCTGTAATCTCCTGTGGTGCCCCCTGCGAGCCCGTCCACTGAATATCGCCCCCCGACAGATACGACAGGGCCGAGAAGTTAGAGCCGTAATATCCATCATTACCGAGCCGGTTATATAGTCCGTTGAGGGCCACTTCCGCTGTAGCGGCACCAGTAATCGCTCGCTGTTCGTCAACCTGTAATACGGGCTGAACGTCCAGAAAATTGCTGCATCCTGTTAGCAGGAAAAGCAGTGGTAGGAAGAATGTTGTCTTTTTCATAGTGGAGGATGTTTGACCCCACCCCCGGCCCCTCCCCTTAAACAAGGGGAGGGGAGCAATGCTTCGCTATTCACAGTTGCCAGCTTAATGTCAAGCAATCTAGAGTAGGCAGCGCATTAGCCCCTCCCCTGTTTTCAGGGGAGGGGTTGGGGTGGGGTCTTTTACAATGTCAAATTCAAACCAAACTGGGCGGTTCTTGGGATCGGGGGCGTGCCCAGGTCCTGCGATTGCGTGCTTTGATTCGCCGTTACGTTTACCTCGGGGTCTGGACCTTGATAGTTGCTGATCAGGAAGAGGTTCGAGCCGTTGTAATACACCCGCGCCGACGAGATGCCGACCTTACGCAGGAGTGATTTGGGCAGGGTGTACCCGAACACTACACTGCTGAGCCGGACAAACGAGCCGTCTTCGAGGAAGCGGCTGCTGGGGCTCAGGTTGTAGTTGTTACCCAGCGTGGTAATGCGCGGCACGTCGGTAATGTCGCCTGGTTTCTGCCAGCGGTTCAATTGGTTTTTGTTGATGGCCCGCCGGTCGTCGCGCGTGCCGCCCGACTCATGGAAAAACCGGTTGTTGTTGTTCACCAGATTACCCGACGTGAAATTGACGAACACCGACAGGTCGAATCCTTTGTAAGCCACCGTGTTGTTTAGTCCGCCAACGAATTTGGGCAGGGCCGTGCCCACATATTGCCGGTCGGCCGCGGTGATGGACCCGTCTTTGTTGAAGTCGTCGTAAATCACATCGCCCGTTTCGGGGTTCACGCCCAGTTGCTTGTACACGAAATAGGCATGGTAGGGGTAACCCTGCACCAGCCGCTGTACGCTATAGCTGGCATCGACCGGAATCGACAGTTCTTCGATGCGGTTCTTGTTGGTAGAAATATTGAAACTCGTGCTCCAGGTCAGGTCCTTGCTCTGGATGTTGACGGTATTGAGGCCGAATTCAAGCCCCCGGTTGCTGATTCCGCCATCGTTGCGGAATATGCTCGAAAAACCGGTGCTCTGCGCCAGGGGCACCTGAATCAGCAGGTCGTAGGTGTACTTTTCGTAAGCGTTGAATTCCAGCCCGATGCGGTTGTTGAACAGACCCACGTTCAAACCGGCGTTGATCTGGCGGGTGCTTTCCCACCGCAGGTTGGGGTTGGCCAACTGCGTCGGGAACGTACCTGGGTTATCCTGGTAGTTGAACCCGCCCCCCCATAAACCACGCGAGGCAAAGTCGTTGATGCCATTCTGGTTACCCGTCCAGCCAATGCTGGCCCTCAGTTTCAGGTCGCTGATGGCCCGCACATCCTGCAAAAAGTTTTCCTGTTTGATCTGCCAGGCAACACCCGCCGACGGGAAGTACCCCCAGCGGTTATTGGCCCCGAACCGGCTCGACGCGTCGGCTCGAAGGCTGGCTTCGACAAAGTATTTCCGGGCGAAATTGTAATCGACCCGCCCGAAGAACGACGTCAGCCGGTTCTGGCTCTGGTTAGACGATGACGTGGTGACCGATGCCGAGGCAATCTGCTTGAAATCGTCGGAGGGGAAGTTGGTCCCCTGTGCTAGGGTCTGTGTCGAGGTCGTACCTTGTATGGTGTTGCCAAGTAATGCCCCAAACGAATGTTGATCGCCGAACGTTTTGCGGTATTGTAGGGTCTGCTCATTGATCCAGACGGTGCTTTGGCTGATACTCGACGTACCCAGGCCTCTGCTGGCGGTACCCCGATTGGTAAGCGTATTCCAGTACTCGTATTCGTCGTAGAGGTTATAGTCAAGGCTCCAGCTGCTGCGGAATTTGAGGCCCGGTACCACGTCCCATTCGCCGTAGATATTGCCGATGTAGCGCGTACTCACCGATTGCATGTCGGTGTTGTTGATCAGCACGTCGAGGTTATCAAAGCCGGCCCATTTGGCATAGGTACCATCCGCGTTGAACTTGGGCAGGTACGTTGGCGTGTGCAGCGCCGCCTGCAAAATACCGCCCTGTGGCCCGTCGCCCACCCGCGCATTGGTCCGGTTCGACTGCGAGAAGATATTGCTTGTTCCGATGCGAAACTTGTCGGCCAATTCGTGGTCGAGATTGAGTTTGAAGCTGGCCCGCGCGAAGTCGTTGGTTCGTAGCGTGGCCTGTTGGCTGGTGTAGCCCCCGCCGAGATAAAAGCGCGTCTGCTGATTCCCGCCCGACACGTTCAGGTCGTAATTCTGCAAGATGCCCGTCCGGAAAATATCACCCAGCCGGTCGTAGGTGGGTTGCTCTTCCGGCAGGCCGCGTCCCCCCTCGGCAACGGGGCGAAATGGCCGTGTAGCGAATGGTTTGCCGTCGTTCACCCAGGCTTCGTTTATAATTGTGGCGTGTTCGGGGCCTGTCACCAGATCCCAGAGTTTGGGTGCCCATGCCTGTCCGGCCGAAGTGTTCAGGGCCACTTTCGTTTTGGCATTGTACGTACCCCGCTTTGTCGTGATCACCACCACCCCGTTAGCGGCCCGTGCGCCGTAAATAGCCGTGGCCTCGGCATCTTTCAGAATCGAGATCGACTCAATATCGGCCGGGTTAATGTCGGCCAGCGGGTTGTTCGCCTGCCCCTGCGTGGTAATTTTCTGAAGGCTGTTGTTGTTGATAAACACACCGTCGACCACATAAAGCGGGTCATTACTGGCGTTGATCGAGGTATTGCCCCGGATGCGAAAATAGAGTCCATCTCCCGGAACGCCCGTGTTGGCCGACACCTGTACGCCTGCTACGCGTCCCTGCAATTGCTGCTCGAAACTGGCAACAGGCCGGGTTTTTATTTCGTCTGCGTTGATCTGCGACACGGCACCGATCAGGTTTTTGCGATCCGTTGTGCCGTAGCCCACCACAACCAGTTCGTTCAGTTGCGAGGCCGCTTCTTTGAGGGTAACATCCAGTTGGGTTGAACTGCCCACGTTGCCGACTGTAACTTCGGTATTCTGGTAGCCGATCGCTGAAATAACCAGTACCTGTCCAGGACCGGCAGCAATCGAATAACGGCCATTGCCATCAGTACTCGTTCCTTTATTCTGCCCTTTGATAACGACGTTCGCACCGGGGATAAGCTCGGTGTCGGAACGAACAGTTCCGGTAATAGTAGCTGTTTGCGCCTGTACCTTGCCGGGCACCAGTACGCTGGTGAATAGCAGAAAAACTGCTATCAATCGAATAAAAATTCGCATTATTGTCGTGGTTACGTGATAAATGGGTCCGGCCGACGGTTCGGTTGCCGGACCTTGTTTGTACCAGCCGAAACGGTTGCCGCCGTTTCGGCTTTTTCGTTTGTGCCCAACCCGGTTGCCGCCAGGCTGAGCACGGTATGCGTATTATGAGTTGAAAGAAAGGTGTTGTTTTTTGGTTAGTTGCTTTTGTGTTTCAGGTGCATTGCTTCACGAGCCTAGTCGAAGGGCCTAGCTCGCGAAGCAATGCACAAGAGCTAATCCATCTACTCAATCCTGAATCCGCTTAGCGAACCGGTGGTAGAATGGCGTTTTGCTGCTGGCGTCTTTAAGCTTGACATCGCCGGTGATGATCGGGATATACATGACCCGACGCCGGCTGGAGGCACCGAAGTTTGGCGACTGTTCAACGCGGTGCCACAGATTCCCGTTGTGAATGGTCAGGTCACCCGCTTCGATGTCGAAACCAACTTCGCGGCGGTCGGGTCGGTGGTCGATGAATTGCTTTTTCCGGAAGAGCGTCATCAGCGTATGTTGCCGGTGCGTGCCGGGCAATACGCGCAGGCCGCCATTACTTTGCGGGCAGTCATCTAAGTGCAGACCTACATTCAGCATCGGCAGAATGCGCTGACCCAGAAACAGATCGCGCGGACTGTCGGTATGCCAGCCCATCCGCGAAAAGTTGCTTTCGGGGGTTCTAACGTAATGGTTTACTACCAGCCCGTCTTTCTCTTCGGGACTGATACGGCCTTCGTAGGGAGCAAGCAGTTTCGTTAAGCCCTGCAGGCGTTCATCGTTCAGGAACTGCCGTAACACCGGGCTAAACATCGATGTGAACGCAAACCGCTGCACGATCCGCTGGCCGTTTTCATCATAGCCAAACTTGATTGGCGTACCATTTACTTTCTCAATGCCTTCGGTCAGCCATTGCGATTCGATCCACTGAATTTCAGACAGGAAGAGATCGACAGTCTGGCGATCGACGAAGTTTTTGATGTGGATGAAGCCATTCTTGTTGAAAAAGGCAAGCTGTTCCGCGGTCAATACGCGGGTGAGGAGGGGGGCGGTGTCGTTCGTTAGTGTCAGCATAGAAAAGCGTATTGTGTGTTGGTGTTACGGATTAGTTGTGTGCTGTGAAGTGGGCCAATGTAGCTCAATGGTCGCCGTAGCGTTTTTCGCCCGCCCGAATGGCCAGCGCCAGTCGGTTCTGTTTAGGCGGAAGCGGACAGGTAGCGTAGGGGGTAAAGGCGCAGGGCGGGTTGATACTCTGGTTGAAATCGATCGTGGTAAGGCCGTCGACGCCTGGTTTGTCGACATACAGAAACCGGCCCGAGCCATAGGTATCGTGCGCGTTGGTTGCATCGCCGAACAGGATGAATAGCTTATTCCCCTCGCTAATGGCATCGAGCCGGTGCGTTTTCCTATCGAGGGTGAAGACCAACGTACCTGCTAGCGGTTGCTGAGCAGTTTGCCCAATAACATCCAGAATTGGAATGGTGCGGGCTTCCGTCGGTTGCTCAAGTCGTGCACTTACCCGGAACGATTCATCGACGGGGAAACGGTCAATGCCTCTAAAATTCGTCAACAGTGGACTTTCCAGGTCGCGTAATCGAAGTGCGTACCGGTTGCCGCGTTTGATGACGAACCAGCGCAGTGAGCCGTGCGACAGGGTGATGGGTTTGGTCAGCTCCGGCGAAAAAATGGTTTTCGCAGCCAGCACCGGCTGACCGTCGGCTTGTACCACCGCGCCCGGTGCAGCCTCAAACTGTACGGTTTCGTTCGCCAGTTGGAACGTACCCAGCTGTTCGGGTGCTTTTCCGCCGGGGAAGGTCAGTTCATTGCCGGGGTCGGTACCTGCGCGGTTGGTGCCTTCTTTCAGCCAGAGTAAGCCGGCCAGATTCAACCAGCCGTTTTCGCCCTTTAATGACTCGACCCGTTGCCAGTGCCAGCTATCGAGTTGCTCGCGATACGACGGGTTATCGGACCTAAAACCAGCCAGTGCCAGTAAGGCCAGTCCCCATATCCAGAAAAACGTCTGTGCGTAAGGGTTGACCGGACCCGTTTGTTGTTCCTGTAGTTCGTCCATGGTATTAGTTGCTCTGTTTTACGCTCACCAGGCCCCGAATGGCCCGCAATTGGTAGTCGATCAAGGAGAGATGACGTTCATCAGCTACCTGCACCGTCAGGCAACCATCAACCCGAATGCCATCGCCTTCAAACATCATTCCTGTAATCCGGCAATACTCGTCCTGCGGAATGGCGTTGGTCACGTCGCTCACGAAGTTGTGTCGATCAAAGCCGGTTATCTGGTAAACAGATTGATGATAGTGCAGCGCATGAATCATAATACTTATAATCTATAGATTTAATAGATTAATTGATTGAATGAAAAGGCCAGCTATGAACTGACCTACACATACCGAGCCAAACCGCTTACGCGTTGTGGTTCGCCAGCAAAATTGATACGTAAAAAATTGCCTTGCAAGGAAAATGTAAAAAAATGATTGTCAGTTAGTTATGCAATAGTCTATCGGGTTTGCGGAGTATTCCTGCTTGTCCCTGCGACTTTATAGATAAGTTAGTCATTGTCAGGCAGGAAACAGGACGTTGAATTTTGGATGTGGGATTTCGGACGTTGGATTTCTGGCGTTAGATGCTTGGTTCGAAGAGAAAGGGTGTGAAACGGGCGGGCTAGCTCCGAAAGCCAACGTCCGAAATCCCAAAACCTCAAACGGTTTCCTGCCGGATGAACTGGATGAAGAAGATCCAGCCGAGTAGTGCCATCAGTCCGGCCATAACGAGTGGTAAGCTGAGGTTAATGGTCTCGATATAACCCGCAATGATGGGTGGTGTAGCAAAAGCCGCCGATAACACCGATTGGTTAATGCCCATCATTTTCCCCTGTTCACTCGCTCCGGCACTGGTCGAAACAAGCGCTGTAGCATTGGGTGAAGTCAACCCCTGAAATAGAGCCATGAACGGTGCGATCAGGAAAATTTGCCACGACTCCTGAGGTAACAAGAAGCACCACAAAGCTACCGCCAGCCCGAGTACACTGACCCGCAAAATCTGCTTGGGCGTGTAAATAGCCGAGAGTCGACGTACCACCAAACCCTGCATCAATGCAATGCATAACCCCACAAAACCGAAGTAGCGACCAATGTGTACCTGATCGAAATCGAACCGTTTGACCAGATAAACGGAGAAAAACTGCGTGTAGAAACTGAAGCCCAGTGTGTAGAAAAAGACCCCGGCAAACAGAATGCGCAACCGTCGAATGGTAAAGGCCTCGGCCAGGTTGACAAAACCGGTGAGTGGCGTGATGGGTCGGTGGATGGGTACAGACAGCGTTTCACGGAAGGCAAACATGACCATCAAAATGTTCAGAATAGCCAGTAGCGCTGCTGCATAGAAAGGCGTCGCAAAATTGAACCAGGAAACGGTATTCGGATTCGATAGCTCACCGCCCAGGGTGGGGCCAATAATAAAACCCAGACCAAACGCTACACCGATCAGTCCGAAGTTTTTGGTGCGTGAAGCCGTATCGCTCACATCCGCAATGGCCGACTGGATAATGGCAATATTTCCGCCGCCAATACCGTACACGACTCGGCTCAGAAAGAGCAGAGGTAGGTTACGTGTTTGAATGCCCAGCGCAAAAATGATGTACCCGGCCAGGGTCAGCAGGAGGGAAAACAGCAACAACGGTTTCCGGCCGTACCGATCCGACAATGCACCCAACAAAGGGCCGCCAAAGAAACCCGCGATAGAAAACGAAGCCAGCAGATAACCCAGCAAAATGGTGCGCTCGTTTACACTATACATACCTGACAATAACCCCGAATCGACCCGGAGCATGAGCGGCGTAATGGTTGGGGTGGCAATGCCAACGCCAATAACATCGAGAAATACGGTAAAGAAAATGGTAGTCAGCGGTAACCGGGAGGACATGGGGTGAGGGGTGAAGGGGTGAAGGGGTGAGGGGTGAAAGGGTGAGGGGTGAAAGGGTGAGGGGTGAAAGGGTGAAGGGTGAAAGGGTGAGGGGGTGAAGGGGCGAGGGGTGAAGAGTGAGGACGAATTTACGGGTGTAATTAAGATTAATGCGAACTATGAGATCTTCACCCTTCACCCCTCACCCTTTCACCCTTCACCCTTCACCCTTTCACCTTTCACCCCTCACCTCTTTTCCCCGTATCTTTACTTCATGACGTTTGACCAACTGCCCCCCCGCCGCCAGGAACAACTGATGGCGTTTGACCGCCTGCTGACTATCATGGATGAGTTGCGCGAACAGTGCCCCTGGGACCGTAAACAGACTATGGAGACGCTGCGCCATCTGACCATTGAAGAGACCTACGAATTATCCGACGCTATTCTGGAAGGCGACCGTACCGAAATCAAAAAAGAAATCGGCGACCTGATGCTGCACATGGTGTTTTATAGCAAGATTGGTTCGGAAGCGCCGGAAGGAGAGCCAACCCGCTTCGATGTGGCCGATGTGTTACACGGTATCTGCGATAAATTAGTGAGTCGGCATCCGCATATTTATGGCGATGTGGTAGCCGAAACAGAAGCCGAAGTAAAAGCCAATTGGGAACAGTTGAAGCTGAAAGAAGGCAACAAGTCAGTGTTGGGTGGCGTGCCTCAATCGTTACCTGCACTAGTAAAAGCTATGCGTATTCAGGAAAAAGCCCGCGGCGCCGGATTCGATTGGGACGAAAAGCAGCAGGTCTGGGAAAAAGTGGAAGAAGAGATGCAGGAGTTTAAAGCTGAATTCAACGCCGATAACGGTGAACCGATCGATGCGCAACGGGCCGAAGGTGAGTTTGGCGATCTGCTCTTTTCGCTGGTCAACTACGCCCGGTTCATCGATCTTAACCCCGAAACGGCCCTCGAACGAACCAATAAGAAATTCATCAAACGCTTTCAGTACCTCGAAGAACGCGCCCGGGACAACGGTCAGGCCCTGCACGAAATGACCCTCGCTGAAATGGACGTATATTGGAACGAAGCAAAAACAGCGTTGAAACCGTAAAGCATGCCGTAAAGGTGAAAAGCATCGATTGAACCGGGTATCAGCTTTCCAGGAACCGCATGCTGCGCCCCGCTGGGGCTAAGAATCCGTGGATCAACTCGTGCCGTGCTACCGATGCTACGCCCCGATGGGGCTAAATGAGGAGTTTACCATAGAGCCCCATCGGGGCGCAGCATCGGTAGCACAGGGCGGTGTGCATACAACCGTCTAGCCCCATCGGGGCGCAGCATCGGTAGCATAGGGCGGTGTGCATACAACCGTCTAGCCCCATCGGGGCGCAGCATCGGTAGCATCGGGCGGTGTGCATACAACCGTCTAGCCCCAGCGGGGCGTAGCATCGGTGGGATGTGACGTGTCCCCGCACTCGTTTAGCCCCAGCGGGGCGCAGCATCGGTAGCATAGGGCGGTGTGCACACAACCGTCTAGCCCCAGCGGGGCGTAGCATCGGTGGGATGTGACGTGTCTCCGCACTCGTTTAGCCCCAGCGGGGCGCAGCATCGGTAGCATAGGGCGGTATGCATACAACCGTCTAGCCCCAGCGGGGCGCAGCATCGGTAGCATAGGGCGGTGTGCATACAACCGTCTAGCCCCAGCGGGGCGTAGCATGCGGGTATTTTTAAACTCTGTGTCGGGACCATGTATTACTCACTCCCACGAGCCGATATTAGTGAAATCGAATAGATACTTATCATCATAAGCCACCTCGAATTTTTGTAGAAGCAGCAGGTACTCTTCCTGAAAGGTTCTCTTTTTATGATGTAACTCTTGGTTCTCAATATACCGTATGACGTCCTGACGCTGGGATCGACCATATGAAAATGCACCGTATCCTGCTTGCCAACTGAACGGAAAACGTGACAACCGGTTCTCCTTTACATATCTGTTGCTCGATGTCTTTATCTCTTCCACTAATTTGGGAATCAGTTGCGTAGGGTTGTAGCCGGTAAAAATGTGTATATGGTCGGGCATTCCGTTAATCTGAAGGACTTTGTGTTGATTACTCTGGATGACGCCAGTTATATATCGATATAAGTCATCACGCCATATTTTCTGGATCAGACTTTCACGGCCTTTGACAGCAAAAACCAGTTGTATTTCTAGTTGGGTGTAGGTATTAGCCATATATGATTTATAAAGAACGAATTACGCACGCTACGCCCCGCTGGGGCTAAGGAAATGGAGGAAGCTATATGTTTTCTACCGATGCTACGCCCCGCTGGGGCTACACCACTTCGTAGCGTTTTCCTGGTAATGACCGAACGTACCCACGGAATTCGAGACTGAGCAGGAGGGAGGCCAATGCGCCCATATTGATCTGCGAATGCCAACTCAATTCATCGATGTGGAAACCGGGTTTCTGACGAAGCAGAGCAACAATCTGCGTTTCCTGCGCCGTAAAATCTAGAGGTATCGGAATAGAGGCTGATGATTTGCCAGCGGCCATAGTGGCAGGGTCCCTATCCCAGTTCATGGCTTCGATCAGATCGGCGGGGCTGGTGTAAATCTGCGCCTTGTTCTCACGAATCAATTTGTTACACCCCGCCGAAAACTGTTGCGACACCTGACCTGGTACGGCAAACACGTCGCGGTTGTAGTTGTTGGCGTATTCGGCCGAGATCAGTGCACCGCCTTTGGCCGCAGCTTCTACAATGACAACGGCATCGCTCAGGCCTGCAATAATGCGGTTGCGGGCCGGGAAAAAACGCGGGTCAGGCTTGGTGCCAGGTACGTGTTCTGTCAATAAACCGCCCGATGCCTGCATATCCTGTGCCGTTCGATGATGAACTGATGGGTAAATAACGTCGAGACCACTGGCCATTACACCCACTGTGGGTAGACCTGCCTGAAGGCTGGCCCGGTGAGCGGCGATATCAATACCATACGCGAGTCCGCTGATGATCGATACGCCGTAGGGTTGCATGGCCTGCACAATCTCTTCGGTGATGCGCCGCCCGTAGTCGGTAGCTTGTCGTGTGCCAACCAGCGCCAGCGTACGTGTTGCGTTCAGGTCCGCGTGACCCAATTGATACAGCAGCGCTGGTGCGTCGTAAAGCGTTTTCAGGCGGGTAGGGTAGTTCGTATCTGTATAGAATAGGGCCTTAGCTCCTATTTTTTCCAGCCGTTTCACCACCTGCTCGGCGGTGTCCAGCAAACCGGGTTGCCGGATAGAACGGGCCGTTACCTCGCCCACTCCCGGAATTTTGAGCAGTTTGGCGATCGGTGCCGATAATACGGCCTCGGCCGAACCGCCGTAGCTGATAAGCTGACGAATCAATACGCCGCCAACACCCGGAACGAGCGAAAGCGCAATTTGGTGAAGTTGCTGAGAGGGAGTGGTGGGCACGGTAGAGCGGAAAAAATGGGGTCACAATCATATCATTTTCCCGCCTAAATAACTAACGTACCTGCATCTGTGGGTTACTAAGCCTGTTTTTGGTTAAACGCTCTGATTATCTGGTAAATGCGTGTGTGTTAAATTAATGATGTGTTAACTAACAATTGGGCGTATTCGAGGTTAGGTCTATGTTCCCAAAAGAACTTAAATACCTTTCGTATGAAAATCCAATTGAAACAAACGCTGTTGCTGGCTTTACTGGCAGCAGGGAGCACTGCCTACGCGCAGACAGGCACTCCGTCTAATCCCGCCGCTAACGGTACTATGGGGTCATCATCGATGACTCGTCCTTCGGGAGGAAAATCAAAAGAAACCGGAAAAAATCTGGTTGAAAATCTGCTGGGTGCCAGCGACTTTTCTACGCTAAAAGCGGCAATGGTAGCCTCTGGCCTGGTCGACAAAGCCCAGGGTGCAGGCCCATACACTGTTTTTGCCCCCTCTAATGCGGCCTTTGACAAACTGCCTGCCGGTACGGTCGACATGTTGGTAAAGCCCGAAAACAAGGGTACGCTGGCGGGCATACTAGCCTACCATGTAGTATCGGGTAACGTAATGGCTGCTGATTTGAAGGACGGACAAACCATCAAAACAGTAGGCGGCGGTACACTAACGGTTCGCAAGCAGGGTGATGCAGTGATGCTGGTCGATGCCAAAGGCGGATCTGCTACAGTTACCGTGGCTGATATTCAGGCTACTAACGGTACGGTACACGCCATCGACACGGTGCTGATGCCTAAGTAACCAATACGTTTTTGCCCATAGAAAAGCCGCTTTGTCTATCCTGACGAAGCGGCTTTTTTTATGACTGAGTAAATACAGATTCGTAAACAGAAATTACTGCTTCTCCAGCCTGAGCGTGTAGGTTGTTCTGATGGGCTTATTGCTGAAGTCAGTGGCGTCTACGAACTGAATGTTAAGCACATTGCCCGCACCCGATTTTACCAGTGGCAAAGCGGTCAACTTGCCTTTTCCGTATAAAATCAGTTCGGTTTCGGTTTCAGTAAACGACGCTTCGTCTTCAAACAGAAAATCCAGAAACGCTTTTGAATTAATCGCTTCATTGCACGACGCCAAGGCAGATGCATTGGTCCTCGCTGTTCCGTCGGTGCCGAAGGTGAGTGTAACGTCGGTGAGGCACGTTTCACTGTTGGCTTTTAGGAATGGCACAAAATCGGGAACGGTTCCGGTGGGTGCCGCCCAGGCGGGGCTAAACGTGAGAGCCGTTATTTTCCAGTTTCCTACAGCCGATGGTGGTGTGGTTGGCCCGTCCTCCTTTTTGCAACCAGCCAGTAAAACCGTCAGACACATCGCCTGAATAACCAGCAACCGCAGTTTTGTTGATATGGTAAAGTTAAGTGTAGCGTATGTCATGGCAGAGAATAATGGGTTGTCAATCGAGCGGTATTACCCTCTTGTAATGACTGGGAAATTCAAAACGGTCACCTGCATTTGACTGCCCGCTTGCTCAGTTTTATCAGCCTTTATTAATACCTTGGGCGTTAGTACCTAAACATTTTTCCTGTTCACTTAACTTTTTATACGTATGGGTTTCCTGTATTCAATCATTGTAGGTGGTATTGCCGGCTACCTGGCCAGTCGGTTCATGGGTAGTCACAACGGGATGCTGGTCAACATCATTCTGGGTATCGTTGGCGGATTTGTTGGCGGCTTCATCGCCAAAAAGCTGGGTAATGATCCAGAAAATGACGGCCTGTTCATGAACCTCCTGATCGCATTCGGTGGTGCCGTTGTGCTCATTTTCATTGGGCGACTATTCTAGGCAATAATGACAAACAAAAATGCCCGGCCATTATTGGTCGGGCATTTTTTATGGGTAAAAAGTACGACTGGCGACTGATTGGATCAGTCCATCTTATCGCGTAGTTCGGCCATAAATTGTCGAATCTCGCGGAGTTTGTCGATCATTTTGGCGGTGTCATTCTGGGCGGTCAGCTTTTTATTCAGAAACTCACGGGCTCCCTGGAGTTTAAATCCCCGGTTTTCGACCAGATCAAGGATTTCGCGGAGGTGATCGACCTCTGCTTTTGTGTATACCCGATCACCGGAGCGATTCTTTTTGGGGCTGAGCGTAGGGAATTCTTTTTCGTAATACCGCAGCTTAGAGATGTTCACATTGAACAGATCAGCCACTTCCCGAATGCTGTAATACCGCTTTTCGCCCGATTCCATATTGGTGTTACGATGTGATTTAAAGGCCGATGTGTAGTGTGAATACTAACCCAACGGCGAAAATAGCGTAATTTTGCAGGACCCCACCCCCGGCCCCTCCCCTAAAAAAAGGGGAGGGGGGCAATGCTCCGCTTCAGTGCGAAGCTACTGTAGTTAAGCTCCCCTCCCCTGGTTTTCAGGGGAGGGGCTGGGGGTGGGGTAAACTACAGCACTATGACTTCTCCTGAGATACGCCGCCAGTTTCTGGATTTTTTTCGTTCAAAGCAACATTTGATCGTTGCTTCAGCGCCGCTCGTTGCCAAAAATGACCCTACCCTGATGTTCAACAACTCGGGGATGGCTCAATTTAAAGATTTCTTCCTCGGAAACGGGACGCCGCCCGCCAAACGGGTAGCCGATACCCAGAAATGCCTGCGGGTGTCGGGGAAACACAATGACCTGGAAGACGTTGGCTTCGACACGTATCACCACACGATGTTCGAAATGCTGGGCAACTGGTCGTTCGGTGATTACTTCAAAAAAGACGCACTCGAATGGTCGTGGGAACTGCTGACGAAAGTCTATAAACTGCCGACCGACCGTATCTACGTGTCTGTTTTTCAGGGCGACGAGAAAGATGGAGTGCCCTTCGATCAGGAATCGTGGGATCTCTGGAAAGGTATCATCGGTGACGAAAGCCGGATTATTCTGGGCAACAAAAAGGATAATTTCTGGGAAATGGGTGAAACCGGCCCTTGTGGTCCCTGCTCAGAAATTCATATCGATTTGCGTTCGCCGGAAGAGGTAGCTGAGAAATCAGGTAAAGAACTCGTCAACGCCGATCACCCGCAGGTGGTTGAGATCTGGAATAACGTGTTCATGCAGTTCAACCGCAAAGCCGACGGCTCGCTGGAAGAACTGCCCGCCCGCCATGTGGATACCGGTATGGGCTTCGAGCGGTTGTGTATGGCCATCCAGGGCAAGCAGTCGAACTACGATACCGACGTGTTCTCGGGCACGATCAACCTGATCGAGCAACTGTCGGGACGTACCTATACGGGTAAGATGGAAAAGTCGGACGTGGCCATGCGCGTTATTGCCGACCACATCCGGGCTGTATCGTTTGCCATTGCCGACGGACTGGTGCCGAGCAACGCCAAAGCTGGGTACGTTATCCGCCGCATTTTGCGCCGCGCCATTCGCTACGGCTATTCGTATCTGGGCTTCACCGAGCCGTTTATGACCAAGCTCGTGCCCTTACTGTCCGATCAGTTTGCCGACGTATTCCCCGAACTGAAAGCGCAACAGGATTTTGTGGCCACGGTCATTCGCGAAGAAGAAATTTCGTTCCTCCGTACGCTGGGTACCGGCCTGACCCGCCTCGACCAGATCATCGACCAATTGGGCGACGCGAAAACGATCGCTGGCGAAACTGTTTTCGAACTGAACGACACCTTCGGTTTCCCCGCTGACTTAACGGCCCTGATTGCTCGCGAAAAAGGACTAGAAATTGACGAAGCAGGTTTCCAGAAAGCCTTGCAGGAGCAGAAAGCCCGTTCGCGGAAAGATGCCTCGTCATCGACCGGTGACTGGGTTGAATTGCAGGACGTCGATAAGATCGAGTTCGTTGGTTATGACGAAACCGAAGCCTACGCCCAGGTGGTGAAATACCGCCGGGTGCAGAATAAGCAGGGCACGCAGGTGCAGGTAGTGCTCGACCGCACACCGTTCTACGCTGAATCGGGTGGACAAATTGGCGATACCGGTACGTTGGAACTGTTCCAATCGAACGTACCTAAGGCGACCTTACGCGTACTGGATACCCGTAAAGAGAACGATCTGAGCATCCACCTCGTAGCCGACCGCCCCGACATGGACGATCTGCTGCAATCGGCTGATCTGGTGTTTGCCAAAATAGACGCGCACCGCCGCGAACTGACCGAAGATAACCACTCGGCTACGCACCTGCTGCACTCAGCCCTCCGCGAGGTGTTGGGTACGCACGTGGCACAGAAAGGCTCATACGTTGGTCCCGACGCCCTTCGTTTCGACTTCAGCCACTTTGGCAAAATGACCGACGAGGAAGTCGCCCGCGTGGAAACGATCGTCAACGAGAAGATTCGCCAAAATATCCCGCTCGATGAAAAACGGAACGTACCCATCGAGCAGGCCAAATCGCTTGGTGCTACGGCGCTGTTCGGTGAGAAATACGGCGATTTTGTTCGCGTCATTACCTTCGACCCCGCCTATTCGGTTGAACTCTGCGGCGGTACCCACGTACCGGCAACGGGTCAGATCGGCCTGTTCAAGTTAACGTCGGAAGGATCGGTGTCGACCGGTATCCGTCGGATTGAAGCCAAAACGTCGGAAGGCGCGTGGGCAATTATTAATGAACAATTATCAATTAACAGCGAGCTAAAGGAACTGCTTAAAGCGCCGAAAGACGTGGTGAAAGCGGTGCAGTCGATCCTGGACGAGCGCAACGCCCTGCTGAAAAAAGTAGAGGCGCTGGAGAATGAGAAAGTGCAGCAGATCAAAGAAGAGTTACTGGGTAAAGTGTTGACTGTCAACGGGCACAGCGTCGTTGTTGAGCGGGTGAACGTACCCAACGCCGATGCGCTGAAGCAACTTGCCTACGATCTGAAAGCGAAAGTAGATAATCTGGCTTTAGTACTCGGTGCTGATATCAACGGCAAACCGCAACTCGCCGTGATGTTGCCCGACAGCCTCATCAGCGGTCGTGGCCTCAACGCCGGTCAGGTGGTGAAAGACCTCGCCAAAAACATCAAAGGCGGCGGCGGTGGTCAGCCCTTCTTCGCCACTGCCGGTGGTTCCGACGCCTCCGGCCTAGACGCCGCGTTGGCACAAGGCCGCGCGTTGTTGGGGTAAAACGTTCAAGCCTGTGAGGTTTCTGAAGACCTTACAGGCTTACTCTGCCATAAAGCCCATTACCTGAAATTAACTTTCAGATAAAGGGCTTTATTGTTTCTAAGTAGTAGTCTTGATGGGTAGAGTTTGTTCGTTACAACTCTTTGTCAGTGAACTGAGTTAGTGTAAAAACAGCCAATGCCATGCGATCATCATTACGAACGATTTCCTTGCTGATTTGGGGGCTCTTCCTGCTTGGCTGTGGGGCTGATTACTCGGTTTTACCCAACAATGCACCGCCCGAACAGAAGTCGGAACCCAAAAAAGAACCGGAGAAAACCGAGAAGAGCTACCGTATTAAACGAATCGTTTACGAGGGAAACTGGGCCACAGGAGCTACCACCGAATTTACGTACGGCAGCAATGGGAAAGTGAGTCAGGCCACATACACCGGGCATGACTCCGGACGAGGCGCACCAAAAGGCTTATTTTCTTACAACGGCAGCAACCGGCTTGCTACATACGACTATCAATATCCGTATGTCGACAGTCAGGGCCTAAAGGGGGAGCGCACAGTTTTTAGTTACAGTCCACAGGCCAGTGGCCCCGGCCAGCCAATGGTAGAGATTTTGTTTGCCCAAACTGATTTCGCTAAGTCAGACGGCACCTATCAGTTGCTGAAACACACTACCTCAACACTTGTCAACGGTACCGTAAACACAGTACGGACCGAAGCCACTACCACGGCATCGACGGCTACTACTGACCAGTATACAATCGAGTCAGGGAATTTAATGGGCATTAGAGCACTTACCGGGCCAGATCAATACGAAACTTTTACGTTCGACGATAAGCCAAATCCGTTCTTTGGTCTCTTTGGTCCCGACGTTACACCTGTGCGACGCTACAGCCGAAACAATGTTACAGAGGCCACAGTGCGGTATTCTAGCGGTAGCGTACGGACGTATACCATCAGCTATACCTATAACGAACAGGGGTTGCCGATAGTAGCGCAAACCGACAATACGTCGTCTCGCATACTGTTCGAATATGAAGCCTACTAGTTAGGTGGTCATTAGGCTTTGCTGTCATTTATTGTCAGTAGGCTTCGCCGTCATTTCTGGCTTTTGCGATGAATGACAATAAATGACAGCAAAGCCTAATGACGTTTCCCTAGTTCGCGGCTACACGCCAGATGCGGTTGCCCGAATCGTCGGTGACGAGCAGTGAACCATCGGGCATGGTGAACGTACCTACAGGGCGGCCATATACATCTTGACCGTCGTTTTTAGCAATAAATCCGGTTAGGAAATCTTCAGGTTTGCCAGGTTTGCCGTTCGTGAATGGAACGAAAACAACCTTATACCCTGACAGTTCAGAACGGTTCCACGATCCATGCTGACCAATGAAAGCACCACTTTGGTACTTAGTCGGAAATTTGTTCCCATCATAAAAAGCCAGACCAAGTGAGGCTGTGTGCGCACCCAGGGGTACGTCAGGCATGATAGATTTCTTGACCAGGTCGGGTTTTTCACCAGCACGACGCGGATCTTCAATCTGACCGTAATAGCTATAAGGCCATCCGTAAAAGCCACCTTCCTGCACACTCGTCAGGTAATCAGGTACCAGTCCGTCGCCCAGTTCGTCGCGCTCATTCACAGCGGCGTACAACTTGTTAGTACCGGGCTGCCAGTCAATACCGACCGGATTGCGTAAACCACTGGCATACACCCGTTCGCCCGATCCGTCGGGGTTGATTTCGAGTACGTTGGCCCGGCGCACTTCATGCTCCATCCCGTTTTCTCCTACGTTACTGCCCGAACCAACCGAGATGTATATTTTCTTGCCATCCGGACCAGCCAACAGGTTACGCGTCCAGTGGTTGTTGTAGCCACCGGCTGGTAGTTTCAGAATGGTATCGGGCTTGCTTGTCAGTTTCATTTCACCCGCTTTGTACGGGAAACGCAACAACGCATCGGTGTTGGCCACGTAGAAATAGTCGCCCATCACCAGCATGCCAAAGGGTTGATTGAGGCCGGTCAAGAACACAGCTCGCTGATCGGGTTTGCCGTCTCCGTTGGTGTCGCGAAAGATCGTTACGCGGTTGGCGCTTTGGTCGAACCGCTGTGAGTCTGACTGACCGTTTACGTCAGCAACTGTCTTTTTAACGCCTTTTTTCTCGGTGTTCGATTCAGAAACGAACACATCGCCATTGGGAGCAACATACGCCCAGCGGGGATTAATCAGGTCGCGGGCGTACTCCGTAACCACAAATCCTTCGGGGGCCGTTGGCATCTGACCATCGGGCCAGCCAATTACCTTGCTGAATTTGACCGACGATTTGCTGGCGTAGGGTGCTGGAAGATCCAGTGGGCCAATGGCCGTTTCGACCTGTGCGGCCTGGCCTTCCGACTTTTTTTTATCACCACAGCTGGCCATCAACAGGCTGCCGGCCAGGAGTAAACTGGGAATTCGTAAAGAGATCATGTGTTGAGTGATTACTATGCAGGTCATTAGCTGACCTGATTGTATTGATAACTTCTTGTGGACCAATTTGGTTACTGACGGTGTTTTTTTGAGCACGGCGTATTTTTTTGAGTGGATTAACAGGATTTGCCTTCGATCCGGAATTCTCTGACGCAAAGACCAATCCTGTAAATCCTCTCAAAAAAAGCTTCGCCAATCACTGCTCAGTTGCTTTCTTGCAGACCATGTCTATACAACCTCTCTTTATGCGCCGGGCGCTCGAACTGGCTCAACATGGTCGGGCCACGGTTAGCCCCAACCCTATGGTTGGTTGCGTAATCGTCTACGACCTGGGTGAAAAACCCACAGGCCGGATTTTGGGCGAAGGCTGGCATCAGCAGTATGGCGGACCGCACGCCGAAGTGAACGCCATTCGGTCTGTTGCACCCGCCGATGAAGCACTGTTGCCCGATTCGACCGCCTATGTTACGCTGGAACCCTGCTCGCACTACGGCAAAACACCGCCCTGTGCTGATCTGCTGATTGCCAAAAAGATAGGGCGTGTAGTTTGTTGCAATGATGACCCCAACCCGTTGGTAGCTGGCAAAGGGTTCGCCAAACTCAGAGAAGCGGGTATTGACGTGATCACCGGATTATTGGCCGACGAAGGCCGTGCGCTGAATGCCCGTTTTTTTACCTTCATTGAGCAAAAACGACCCTACATTATCCTGAAATGGGCCGAAACTGCCGATGGCTTCATGGGTGGCGTAGGGGCCACGCCTGTAGCTATCAGTGGGCCGTTGGCTGGTCGGTTGGTTCATCGCTGGCGGAGTGAGGAAGACGCGATTCTGGTAGGAACCACCACCGCTCGTCATGACAATCCCCGCTTGAACGTTCGGCATTGGCCGGGTGGTAAAGCACCCATTCGGATTGTACTCGATCGATCGCTTACGTTGCCGCCCGACCTGCACTTATTCGATGGAGCCCAGCCAACACGCGTGTATCACAACTCAGGATTGGATATGCCGGGCGACCAGCTAAACCTACGCTATGTACTCAGCCATTCACTGACCGATGTGCTAACTGACCTCTATCAGCAGCGTATTCAATCGGTGCTGGTCGAAGGGGGTGCGCAAACGTTGACGTCGTTTATGGACGCCGGTTTGTGGGATGAGATTCGACTTTTTCGTAGCCATGCTTCGTTGCAGGCTGGCGTTCGTGCCCCCCAGGTACAGGGCACGCTGGTTGATCAACAGCCAGTTGGCGACGATATGTTGCTGGTGTATCGCCGTAACACGGACTTCAGTCCGTTTTTGGCAGTATCAAAAACGGACTGAAGTCCGTGTTACAGTACCTTCCCATCGACCCAAACGCCCTGCTTCACCAACTGTTGGTCCAGCCGAACCAGGTTGGCAACGTACCCAGGCGCAATGCATCCGATCTGATCGGCAAGACCAATGACTTTGGCGGGGGTAACGGTCGCCATGCGTAGCGCGTCTGTTATGGGCAAACCAACCTCCTGCACGCAGAAACGTACGCAGTCAAGAACCGTGATGGCGGTACCAGCCAACGTGCCCTGCTCGTTCATGTACCTGCCGTGGGTCGGAGAGTTTGGTTCTCCGGTGCCGGGTTCGAAGTGAACGATGAACGTTTCGAGGGTGAATTGGGCACGGGGCGGGTTCGCAAACAACGCGTCAGAGATCAGGAACAATCGGTCAGGACCCAGTTGCCGGTGGGCTAGTCGAATGGCGGCGGGGGAACAATGATAGCCGTCGGCCACAATACTGCTGATCACCGTCGGATGGTCGAAAATGGCGCCAACTGTACCAGGTTCGCGGCTTTCAAAGGCTCTCATGGCGTTGTACAGGTGCGTGGCCAGCAGAAAACGGTCGGTGTCAGCTCCTTCACCAAAGGCCGCCATCGCCTGCTGATAGGTGGCATTACTATGACCCAGTGAGAGCAACGTACCTGAGGCTTTAGCCAGGCCGTACAGTAAGTCTAACTGCTCGGGCGGCAGCATTTCGGGGGCTAACGTCAGTATCGAAATAGCATCGGCATGCGTACTGAATACTGTCTCCAGTTCACCATCGGCGGGAACACGCACGTAGTTGGCCCGGTGAGCCCCCCGCTTTACCGGATTAAAATAGGGTCCTTCCAGATGAATGCCGGGTACGTTCAGCGGCATTTCATCGCGCACCACCCGCACGGCGTCTATAGCTTGTTGCATCTCGGCCAAATGGGTCGAATGCAGGGTTGGTAGCAGGGTTGTAGTACCGTTGAGCGCGTGACTCCGCCAGATATGCCGAACGGTTTCGGGGGTTGGGTCAGCGTTCAGAAACTCAGTTGACCCGCCGTACAGTTGCAAGTCGATCAGTCCCGGCACCAGGTAATCGCCCTGAAGGTCAATAATGTCACCGCTTGCATCGGCCGTTAAATCAGAGCCAATAGCGCTGACAAGGCCATTTTCGACCAGAACGTGGGTTTGGGGCAGAAACGAATTGCCGGTAAAAACGGTAGCGTTGGTAAATAACATAGCTGGTTGGTAAGCACCTATTCCTGAACGGTGGTTAACTGAGCGGGTCCGGCCATCAGGTTGCCAAACTGTTGTTTGAACGCATCCATGTGCGGCATGGCGGCATGCGCGGCCAGACCTGCTTCGTCGTCCCAGCGTTCGTGCATGATAAACTGGTCGGGTTTCTCGGTGCTTTCGTAGAGTTCATACAACTGACAGGCCAATTCGGCACGTACCTGAGGAATCAGATCAAGAAAGGCTGTTTTCAGTTCAGCCCCCAAGCCAGGCTTGGCAGTAATGGTAGCAAATACGAGGAGAGACATTTTTTGCGTTTGTCGTTTGAGGTTTGTAGTTACGCTGCCTAATTATTCAGTTCGTGATTAGCAGCGTAACTACAAACCTCAAACGACGAACCACAAACTCTTTACTGCCAAATCGACCACGCTTTTTCGGCTTGTAGTACCAGCATCTGGTAGCCATTCATGACGGCGGCACCTTGTTGGCGGCCTAGGCGCATGAATTCGGTTTCGGCAGGGTTATAGACCAGGTCGTAGAGCCAGTGTTCGTTCGTCAACTGGTCATAGGGCAGGTCTGGAGCCTCACTTATGTTTGGGTACGTACCCACAGGAGAGCAGTTGACAATAAGCTGGTATTCGGCTAATACGCTGGGTACGTCGGCGTATGTAAGTCCGTTGGCCGATGGGCTCCGCGATACCATTTTATAGTCGATTCCCAAATCCGTCAGAGCAGCTATTACAGCTTTTGAGGCCCCGCCAGTGCCCAGGACGAGTGCATTGGCCGGGAGAATTGATAGAATATCCGGGTCGTCGGACTGTTCGCGGACGGTGTCGCCAATCCATTCGGTCAGCGATTGCCTGAAACCGTAATAGTCGGAATTGAAACCGGTTTTTGTGCCATCAGCTTCGAGGCGAATGACGTTGACGGCACCGACCTTTTCAGCAGAGGCGTCGAGCCGATCCAGGAAGGGTAAGACGTTGGTCTTATGCGGAATCGTCACGTTCAGACCGCGTAGCCCCGGAAATGCAAACAATTCGGGTAATGCTGCCTGAACATCAGGCATATCGAACAAATCGTAGCGGGCATTTGTAATACCTTCGCGGGCAAACTTCTCGGTGAAGTACGTTTGGGAAAACGAATGAGTGAGCGGATGCCCGATGAGTCCGTAGCGTGTCATAGTCGCAAAGGTAATGGCTACAATGAAAGCGCTCGAGCAAATGACCGGTTTGTCATCAGTGTTTGTTAGATTGAACTGGCACCTGTACCTTTAATAAACCATTCGGCCTGCTGGTGGCTGTTAAGAACCACGCCTTTTGTACGTGTATTGTATCGTCGACGTTGAAACGACCGGGGGCGTGAAAGGTCCCTCTCGCCTTACTGAAATTGCCCTGATTCGTCACGACGGGCACCGAATCGTCGACGAATTTCAGACGCTCCTTAATCCGGGCCATCCCATTCCGCCTTTTATCAGTCAGTTAACCCGTATTACCGACGAGATGGTGGCTGCAGCCCCTACCTTCGATCAGGTGGCCGACCGGGTACACGAAATCACCGAAGGGGCTATCTTCGTAGCCCACAATGTGTCATTCGATTTTGGTTTCCTGCAAAAGGAAATGAATTGGGTAGATCGGGAATTCTTGCGTCGTACACTCTGCACTGTGCGCCTGAGCCGCAAGATCCTGCCGGGGCATCCATCATATAGCCTGGGCAAACTTTGCCGGTCGCTGGATATTCCGTTGCAGGGCCGTCACCGCGCTTATGGTGATGCCGCCGCTACGGTCAAACTCTTTGAGATGCTGCTCCGTAACGACCGCTACGGTCAGATTCCACGACCGAAACCTGCCATGATTCTTTAAAAAGTTTACTGTTTGCAGTTTGCCGTTTACTGTTGCTCCGCTAAAGTACCTGACTGTAGTTTAGCGGAGCAACAGTAAACTGTTAAAAACAGCCTTCCCCCATTTCAGGTTAGACAAGGGTGCTCTGTAGGCACCTGTCTGTTATGAAACAACTTGGAATCGGCGTGATTGGCATGGGAGGCTTTGGCCTATTTGCCATTCAGCAATTTTTACAACACCCTAATACACGGCTGGTGGCCATTGCCGGGTCGAAACGCGAAGAAGCCCGCCGCACCGCTGAACGGTTTGGAGCAGAGCAACTCGCTACCCTTGAAGAACTGGTACAACATCCCGACGTTGATATTATCTACATTGCTACCCCGCCGTTTCTGCACTTCGAACAGGCTATGCTGGCCTTGGAGGCCGGTAAACACGTTATCTGCGAGAAGCCACTGGCGATGAACCCCGAAGAGGGTCGTCAGATGATTGCCAAAGCAAAAGAGAAAGGCCTGCTGATGGTAACCAACCTGATGCAACGTTACAATCCGCTGTTTGCCCGGGTGAAAAAATTGATCGATGATAAGCTGCTGGGCGATTTCCTGCACGGCTATTTCGAGAACTACGCGGGCGACGAAGGCCTCAGCCCGGAACACTGGTTCTGGGACCGGACCAAATCGGGCGGTATATTCATTGAACACGCTGTTCACTTCTTCGATTTATTTGCTGGCTGGCTAGGTGAAGGTGAGGTTGTGGCGTCGCAACTGTCGAAGCGGCCAGATAGCAACGACATAGAAGATCAGGTACAGGCTACGGTGAAGTATGGCGATGCTGAAAGGGGTTATCAATTCGTTAATTTTTACCACGGCTTCACCCAAACCGGGCGCATGGACCGGCAGGAGATGCGGCTCGTTTTCGAACGCGGCGATATTACCCTGCACGAATGGGTGCCCACCCGAATGGTGCTCCGCTGCGTTGCCAATGAAGCAGACACAAAAGCATTGATGGACCTCTTTCCCGGTGCGCAACTCAACGTAACAGCCAATATTGATCCGTCGAAACCGATCGGCGGACGGCACAAAACGTTCTACGCCTACCAGCAGATCGAGCTAAAATTTGGTTTCGAGGTGGAAAAACAACACCGATACAGTGAATTACTCCGATCGATGTTCCGCGATCAGGTGGCCGTTCTCATTCAGCCCGATATAAAGCGAATTATTTCGGAAGAAAACGGCCTCACATCGCTTGAACTAGCTTTTGCC
This sequence comes from Fibrella aquatica, assembly GCF_041321135.1. Classification (NCBI taxonomy): domain Bacteria; kingdom Pseudomonadati; phylum Bacteroidota; class Cytophagia; order Cytophagales; family Spirosomataceae; genus Fibrella; species Fibrella aquatica. The sequence goes on from NZ_JBGGWF010000001.1 coordinate 867,679, forward strand.
GCTGATCAGATGGCCCGGAATCAGTGATCAGTTATCAATTAACAGTTATCAGTTATCAACGTAACCAGCCATACAAACAAGCAGTGAAGCATTGGGTAGCTGGGTACGTTGATAACTGTTCATTGATAACTGATCACTGTTCATTGATAACTGATCACTGTTCATTGATAACTGATTTCTTACCTTTGCTGCTCCATCCTAATTGCTGGTCAACGTATGCTTGCAGAACCTACCTCATCTGATGCCGCGTTTAGTGGGCCGCTTCAGTCGGCTATCACGTATGAGAAAATTCCAACCCACATTTATGCCGATGCCAAGGCCGCTTCGCGGGCTGTAGCGCATGAAATCGCGGCCCTGATTCGTCAGAAGCAGGAAGAAAAAAAGCCGTGTATTCTGGGACTTGCCACCGGGTCATCTCCCAAAACGGTTTACGCCGAACTGATTCGGATGCACCGTGAAGAGGGACTGAGCTTCCACAACGTGGTGTCGTTCAACCTCGATGAGTATTACCCCATGGAGCCCGATTCGCTGCAAAGCTACTGGCGGTTCATGCGGGAACAGTTATTCGATCACGTCGACATTCCCGAAGGCAACTACTACGTACCCGACGGAACCCTGCGCCCCGACAAAGTAGCGGAATTTGCCAAGCACTATGATCAGCAGATTGCCGAAGCGGGCGGGCTGGATTTTCAGTTGCTCGGTATTGGCGGTAACGGCCACATTGGTTTCAACGAACCCGGTTCACTCATCAACTCGCATACGCGACTGATGATGCTTGACCACTCGACGCGGGCCGCTGCCTCTGTTGATTTTGGGGGCCTGCCGCGCACGCCGCGCAAAGCCATTACTATGGGTATTGCCAGTATTCTGTCGGCCAAGCGGGTAGTATTGCTGGCCTGGGGCGAACGCAAAGCACCCGTAATTCGCGGCGCGGTAGAAGGCACTGTGACGGAGACAAACCCAGCCTCGTACCTGCAAACGCACCGCAATGCCCTGTTCGTGATCGACACGGCGGCGGCCTATGAACTAACCCGGATGAAAACCCCCTGGCTCGTCGACTCAGTGGTGTGGGATAATCCGATGAAGAAAAAGGCGGTAACGTACCTGTCGCTGACGCTGAAAAAGCCGATCCTGAAACTTACCGACCGCGACTACAACGACAATGGTGTGAGCGATCTGCTGGCGCAATACGGTCAGGCTTACGATATTAATATCGACGTTTTCAATCAGTTACAACACACCATTACCGGCTGGCCCGGTGGTAAACCCAACGCCGACGATACCAACCGGCCTGAGCGCGCCTTACCTGCTCAGAAGCGTGTGTTGCTGTTCAGCCCGCACCCCGACGATGACATTATTTCGATGGGGGGCACTTTCCAGCGCTTGGTCGATCAGGGGCATGAAGTGCATGTAGGCTATCAGACATCCGGCAACATTGCCGTGGCCGATGATGAAGCCCTCCGCTTTGCCGACTACGTGGTCGATTTCAACACGAAGTTTGGCATCAAAAGCCCCGATGCAACGCGCATTTTCCAGGATGCCGCGGCATTCCTTCGCAGTAAGAAAGACTCCGAGATGGATACCCCCGAAGTCCGTCAGGTGAAGGGTCTGATTCGTATGGGTGAGGCCAAATCAACCTGCCGGTTTGTAGGCATACCCGTCGAGCATGCGCACTTTATGAACCTGCCGTTCTACGAAACGGGTAAGGTTGAAAAGAAACCGCTGGGCGAAGATGATGTTCGAATCACAATGGAGTTGATCGAGAAGATCAAGCCGCATCAGATCTACGCCGCCGGTGATCTGGCCGATCCGCACGGAACGCACAAGGTTTGTCTGGATGCCGTCTTAGAAGCCGTTAAGCGCCTGAGCCACAAGAATTTCATGAAAGATTGCTGGGTGTGGCTCTACCGCGGAGCCTGGGCCGAGTGGGATATTCACGAAATTGAAATGGCCGTTCCGATGTCGCCCGATCAGGTGACAAAGAAACGGTTAGGCATCTTCAAGCACCAGTCGCAGAAAGATGGTGTGGTGTATCAGGGCACCGATTCACGGGAGTTCTGGCAGCGGGCCGAAGAGCGCAACCGCGCCACCGCCGCCCTCTATAACCGCCTCGGCCTCGCCGAATACGAAGCCATGGAGGCGTTCGTGCGCTGGAAAGGGTAGTATTAAGCAGACAAAGCGAGTTAATTGAAGGGGCTGATACTGTAAAAGTGTCAGCCCTTTATCATGTGTAGAGGAAAATGTGATTGTCTAATTTGTAAGACAATTTATTTATACGTTTTTGTATATATAATTTTTTGTATATAACTTGCGCTGTCTTATTTAAGTAACGATATAGCAGTGCGGAATAGAGTAGGTTCGCCTGTAGAAGGCGAGGATTTTTTCGGTAGAGAGGTTGAATTGATAACAGCTTGGGAGCTACTTGAAGCAGAAAACCATCTGCTTATATCTGCCCCGCGCCGAGTAGGGAAGACGTCCTTAGTTCGTCACTTAGTAAAAGATGCCGAAGTACGCGGATGGAAAGCACTGTTTGTGAACGTTGAGGGTGAAGATAGCGAGATTGGGTTCGTCAGGCAGCTAGTAGAAGGCCTTAAAGAGCAAAAAAACTGGATTGGTAAAGCCAAAGACAGTACAGTCAAAGCAGTTACGAATTTGCTACAGTCGCTTGAAGTAGAAGTAAAAGCTGACGATATCGGTAGCGTAAAGGTCAATTGGAGTCAGACCAAAGCCACTGATCTTAAAGTACAGCTAGCAGAACTGCTACGCCAGATGGGTGACGGACTAATTGTTATTGATGAGTTGCCCGTTATGTTAAACCGGATGGCGAATGCCGAAAACGGTAAAAGCCGGACGGAATCATTTCTACATTGGCTTCGAGCTTTCCGTCAACTGCCAGGTATACAGGTACGTTGGGTTTTTTGTGGATCAATAGGACTAGACTCATTTACTGAACGCTTAGGCGTTGTGAAGACGATAAATGACCTCTATGATTTTCCACTGGGAGCATTTAGCTCTACCACTGCCGATTTGTTTCTGGATGAACTAGGCAAAGCCGAACAGATACAGTTATCGCCCGATGTACGTCAAGAAATAATACGTCAGGTTGGCTGGCCTTTGCCTTACTACCTTCAACTCATTTTTTCTAAACTGAAAATTATTGCTCGGTCGAAAGGTTCACAACAAGCGGCTACTATCGCCGACGTATCCAGCGCATTTACTCAGGCAGCGAATTATTCCAAATTAAGTACCTGGCTGGAACGCCTTGATGAGCAATTATCACTTGACGATGCCCGGCTGGCCAAAGGCCTGCTCGATATGCTGTGCCGCCAGGAGAAGGGTCGAAAGCGAGCACACATTGAGCAATACCTGATTGGATCGTTGCACATACCTATCGATTTGGCTAAAGACAGTGCGGCTAAGCTACTAAAGATGTTGGAACGTGATGGCTATCTCGTAACTGAAGCTGGTATCTATGCTTTTCGCTCTCCGTTACTCCGTATGTTCTGGTTTAACTCGCGCATTCAATGAACAAACAAGAACCACTACCGCTTCAACGCATCAGCGTATTTATGCCCCAACGCCTTAGCGACGATGAGGTTGAACGATTGTTTATCATGCGTGCCGAGCTTTTTCAGACAATCATTGACTCGATACAGTCGGAAGGTCTTGACGGTATTCCCCAACATCACCTGCTGATTGGGCAGCGAGGAATGGGCAAAACCACGCTGTTAAAGCGAGTTGATGTTGAGCTGAAAAAGCAACCGCTCCAGCGCACATTCATCCCACTTTCGTTTCCCGAAGAGCAATATAATATTGACCGTCTCTCTAAATTTTGGCTGAATAGTCTCGATGCAATTGCCGATACGCTTCAGGCGGAAGGTGATGAGCAAAAAGCCTTCGCATTAGATGCCGATATTGCTGCTTTGGCCGCCATAAAAAACGAGCAGGAGCTAAGCCAGCAGGCATATGATACGTTTAAACGTGTTACGCAGGCCTTAAACCGGAGGCCTGTCTTGCTGCTGGATAACCTCAACCTGATTTTTGATCGATTGGGCGAAACAGCGCAATCGAAGCTAAGGAAGCTGATTAGTGAGCCAGGTGCACCGATTATCATCAGCGCAAGCCCCGAAACGTTTGATGAAAACATGGGGTATGATGCGCCCTTCTATGATGCTTTTGCTGTTCATTACTTGGAGAAACTCAGTTTCCGGCAAATGCTCACGATGCTCAGGCACTTAAGCGAACTGACGGGACAAATTAAGCTTCTCAGCCAACTAACGCCCGAAAACCGATCCCGACTTGAAACGTTACATGCCCTGACAGGTGGTAATATCCGAACGGTGGTTATCCTGTTTTCACTGATTGCCCAGGGATTATCGTCAGATGTATTTCAGGATTTGGAAGCGCTGATTGATCAGATGACGCCGCTTTACAAATCGCGCTTCGAGGAGCTTGCTGCGCAGGCACAAGTGGTAGTCGATGCCGTTGCGCTCAACTGGCATCCCTGTAATCTGGAAACCCTACGCGAACGTACCTCGCTGGAAAATAATCAGCTTTCGGTCCAATTAGACCGGCTAAGTAAATCGGGCTGGATCAGCCGGTTGGGTAAGCGCAAAGCGGTGCGTTACGAGATCAACGAGCGGTTTTTCAACGTATGGTATCTGATGCGGCGGGCGGTACGGCGACAACGGCAGGAAATGGTATGGCTGACTCGCTTCATGCAGGTGTTCTTTACCCGCCCTGAACTCACGCAACACGCCAGAGATTTCATGCGAAGCGTTTACGACCGAGAGAACGAGCATGAATTAGGCTACGGACTTGCCCTGTCGCGAGCCTTACCCAACCAAACCGGGGCAAAACTAAAGGCTAGAATCTATCACCATCTATTACGGAAAGTTGAAGGCGATTTAACGAAACTCGAAGACATGGCTGGCGTCAACATCGATGAAGTTGACGAGACTATGGTCGAGACATATAAAGTTGAGGAGAGTGTTCGCCTTGTTGAAGAGGCGGATGATATCTACAGCGATTATGAAGTGAAAAAAAAATTTCCAGAAGCTGAAAAACTGTGTCGTAAAGCTATTGAGTTAAACCCTAAAAGTGATGATGCTTGGGAAAAGCTAGGAGGTATATTGAGCGAGCTGGATAGAAAATTAGAGGCTGATGAATGTTACGAAAAGGCCATTGAGCTAAACAGTCAAAATGAATGGGCTTGGGCGGGCAGGGTGTTTATATATTTGGATTCAAACCTCGAGAAAGCAATTGATATAGTAGAGACGGCTTTACGCTCTAACCCTAAATCCTCAAGTATTTGGGAATTATATACGGACTGGATTTACGAAAAACTCACAAAAGAGCAACGACTTTCCGTTTGCGAAAGAGCATACATAGCTTTGCCAGAGAAAACAATCTTCGCCACCAATTTTGCCGATGCACTAGCAAAGGTTGGTAGAGCAGAAGAGGCGGACGAAATGTACTGGAAGGCGATTAAAGCGAGTAATTTTCACTCTAGTGAAGTGATTCGATACCGCCATTTTTTAATAAAGCAAAGACGATATAAAGATATAGAACCACTGTTTGTTGCTTCTATAAAACAAAATGAAAAGGACGATTCTCTGTACGACTACTACGCTGATTTCTTAACCTCTCAGGAACGTTATCAAGAAGCGGAGAGGATGTACAAGAAAGCAATAAGTATAGGACGAAAAAATAAATCATCTTGGAATGTAAGCAGTAGTTTGCACTCTCTTGGCCAATTATATGATCAAGATATGCATCGCTATTCACTTGCTGAAAAGGCGTATAGAGATTCGATAGACGCAGATAGCAGATTTGTTTCTTACTACACCCAAAAAGATCTAATCTTTCTATTGGGAAATCGGCTGGATAGAATAGAGGAGGCTAAAGCGGTTTGGCAGTCGATTGATGATGAATCATCCTATAAAAGCGAAAAGCAATTTCTTCGTGTCTTACTGAGCGTTTGGGATGGTGATAAGCCTGCTTTTCAACAATTACTGCGCGAAGCGTTAGCGGAGAAAGGCGATAAGCAACTTGAGCATATGGAGGCTGACGATTGGCAGCAAACGATGGCGATTGCTGTTCGGGCTGGGTATGGTGAGATGGTGCTAACTATCTTCCGGGAAACGGGGCACCAACTGATGTGGCGTCCTTTCTATGAGGCTATCAAAGCGTTAACCCTCAATTCGCAAGATTACCTGAAAACAGAGGTCGCCGCCGAAGTGCGCGATATTGCGCTCAAGATCTTTACAGCAATGTGGGAATACAACAATCCTGCTATGCCGCCAGAGTAAATCCGATAACGGGCCAAAGAGCGTAACCGCGCCACCGCCGACCTCTATAACCGCCTCGGCCTCGCCGAATACGAAGCTATGGAGGCATTCGTCAGGTGGAAGGGTTAAATAATGTACAATGAATAATGTATAATGAACAATGGCTCTGCTACTGATCAAATCGATTCGTTAGCAGAGCCATTGTTCATTATACATTATTCATTGTACATTAATCCTTCACGGATACAGCAAATACTGCTTGCGCATCTTCTTATAGGTCGACAATCCAGGCTCCCAGCTTTTGCGGATCTCAGCTTCCGGGGTGCCGGCGATGATCTGTTTTTTGAGGTTTTCGGTACCGGCCAACTTGTTGATGTCGCCCATTTGCTTGCTCTGGCTGCGGTCGAAAAAGCGATCTTTATCGGGATAGGCGTTGTACATCTCGATGAGCCAGCCCAGGTTAATCTGTTTCGATTTGCGAAGTTTGTCCGTGTCGTATTTCCGCAGGTCCAGGCCGTAACAGTCCATATTCTGGTGCAAGGGCGTTTCGCTCATGCCCTTGAGGCTAATCGGTTTGAAGGAGAAGGGGTATTTTCCTTTAAGCGTGGGCGCACCCAGCACTGTAAATGGCATGTACGTACCCCGGCCCTGACTGACAATGGTGCCTTCAAACAAACAGATGCTGGGGTATAGCAGAATCGATTGTTGGGTGTTAAGGTTGGGCGAGGGCAAAACGGGTAACGTATACGGTTTATCGTGATTGTAATTGGCTACTTTTACAATACGCAGTTTGCACTTGGCCTTATTAGGTAACCAGCCTTCACCGTTGGCCATTTGCGCGAACTCGCCCATGGTCATGCCATGGGTGATGGGAACAGGGTGCATACCAATGCCCGAATGAAGGTGATCTTCCAGCATAGGGCCGTCGACAACGTACCCATTCGGATTGGGTCGGTCCAGAATCATCAGCTCTTTGTTGTTTGCCGCGCAGGCCTCCATCACGTGCGTTAGCGTGTTGATGTAGGTGTAGAAGCGACAGCCTACGTCCTGAATATCGAAAATCAGGACGTCGATATCGGCGAGTTGCTGGGCGGTTGGCTTGTTGTTTTTGCCGTAGAGCGAAATCACGGAAACGCCGGTTTTGGCGTCTACCTCGTCAGCCACTTTATCACCATTGCTGGCATTACCCCGAAAACCATGTTCAGGCCCGAATATTCGTACAACCTTAACACCCCGGCTCAGCAGACTGTCGACGCTGGGTTTATTGCCAATGATCGACGTCTGATTAACCACCATACCTACGCGTTTGCCTATCAGGTAAGGCACATACTGATTGGTCTGGTCGGCACCCGTCAGAATGGAGGGGGCTGGTTTCCCTGACGAGGCAGAAGGTGGTACGGGGCGATAAGCGGCCAGAAACAGGCAGAGGCAAAGCAGAAAAAGAGCACGGTTTTTCATAAAAACAGTCAGGTACGTTCCGGGTGGCAAATTAGCGCCAGTAATCAAGAAGTTCTCTATGATTGGTATTTTTGAGGGCTGATAGCTGCTTTCTATTAATCCAGGCAGTATTTACTGGTCGGCTACATGCATTGTTGTAACTAACCTGATATGCCGAAACACGTTAGAAAATGGGTGATTAGCCTCGTGCTGAATGTGGTAGGCGTTTTGCTGTCGCTGGTCGTCGTGTACGTAACTTGCGTGGTCGTGTTGCTCCAACTCAGTACGCGGGCCGTAACAAAAAATCCGTTATCGGGTATTCTCAACTATGAATCGCTGGTCGTTTTTGGCGGATTAATCGCGATTTGGCTCTTTTTTCGCTTCATCGGAAAGGTCTATGCGTTGGTCATGAAGCCACCGAGGTCAAAGTAAAGCTCAACAAAAAGTGGCCGCAACGTACCTGACGTTGCGGCCACTTTTTGTTGATATTCTTCTAGTTTTTATCGGCAATCACTTCGCGGATGTCGGAGATGATTTTATTGGCCAGATAGTCAGCCGTTGATAACGTGTCTGACTCCGAATAGATACGGATAATGGGCTCGGTGTTCGATTTGCGGAGGTGAACCCACTCTTTGTCAAATTCGATCTTAACGCCATCGATGGTGCTCACCGGGTTTTTAGCGTACTTGGCCCGAATACGCTCCAGTACGGCGTCAACATCGATGTCGGGCGTCAGTTCAATTTTGTTTTTCGAGATGTAGTAGTTTGGGTACGTCCGGCGCAACATAGAGGCTGACTTGCCAAAACGGGCCAAATGGCTCAAAAATAGAGCAATGCCTACCAGTGCATCGCGTCCGTAGTGCAGTTCGGGGAAAATGATACCGCCGTTGCCTTCCCCACCGATCAAGGCACCCTGTGCTTTCATCATCTCCACCACGTTTACCTCGCCCACGGCCGAAGCAAAATGCTGACCGCCGTGCTTTTGGGTTACGTCGCGTAGCGCTACCGTGCTTGACATGTTGGAGACCGTGTTTTTGGAAGACCCTTCCGGGCTATTCTTCAGCACGTAATCGGCCACAGCCACCAGCGTGTATTCTTCGCCAAAGGGAGAGCCGTCTTCGCAAATCAGCGCGAGACGATCCACATCGGGGTCAACCACGATGCCCAGGTCCTGATTATCGCGTTTGGCAATGTTGATAATGTCGGTCAGGTTTTCGGGCAGCGGTTCGGGATTATGCGCAAAAAGGCCGGTAGGTTCGCAATGAAGCTTCGTGATGTTGGTAACGCCCAGGGCTTCCAGCAACATAGGCACGGCCAGACCGCCCGTAGAGTTTACCGCATCGACAACGACGCGGAAATTACGTTTGGCAATGGCTTCGCGATCAACCAGAGGCAAGGCCAAAACAGCATCAACGTGTTTCTGAAGCCAGGTGTCGTCTGTTTGGTATTGTCCCAGTTTCTTTACTTCGGCAAATGTAAACGCCTCATCATCGGCCAAAGCCAGCAGTTCGTTGCCGTCTTCGCCAGAGATGAACTCGCCGGCTTCATTCAGCAACTTTAGGGCATTCCACTGAATGGGGTTGTGGCTGGCGGTAAGAATGATACCACCAATAGCACCTGTTCCTGGAACGGCCAATTCGACCGTGGGAGTCGTTGACAGACCCAGATCCAGCACATTGATACCCAGACCCTGTAAGGTAGCGGCAACAAGTTGCGAAACCATTGGTCCCGACAAACGGCCGTCGCGACCAATAACTACCGTGTGCGGCCCTTTCTTGTCGGCCTGACGCGATAAAAGCCACTGGCCAAACGCCGCCGTAAATTTCACTACATCGAGTGGGGTAAGGCCTTCGCCTGAACGCCCGCCGATGGTTCCCCGGATGCCCGAGATCGATTTAATTAAAGCCACGTGATTAGATCTTGTAAACAGCTTTCGCTGGCTACAAAGATAAATTGACCCGGCGCTAAACCCTATCCGTTCATCCCTAAAGACAAACTATTTATTGATAGTAGACGCTGAATGTTGGACGCTGGATAGTAGACAGGAAGTAGGTTCTTCTCAGGTAGGTTAAGTCTAGTATCCAGCATCCAAAGTCCAGTGTCTTGAAAGCAACCTATTTATTGAAACGGACATCGCCGTAGGTAGCCACTACTTTGATGGTTGGTCCTTCACCATTGCCTACACGCCCCACATATTGCCGGGGCTGGTTGGGGCGCACAGGCCGAACGGGTGCTATCGACAATACGCCGGTAGACGGAGTAGGTGGTGGGCCGGGCTGAGCAAGCAACTGCAGATTGGGTACGTTGGGGTATGAGAATCCGCCGTTGGTTACGGTCACGTCGAAATCGCAATTGGGAGTCGACTGCATGGGTAGCGATACCGACGAGTAGTTCGATTCCACGTTTATGCGAGTTGTAGCAGAGCCGAGTTTGGCCACCCGAAACTGCTCGGCGTATTTCGTTTTGAACGTGCCTGATTGCTTAATGGCACCAATCAGGGTGCGGCCATAGCTGGTTTTAGCGTCTACTTTGTTGGTTTCGCCAATGGTCAATTTGCCATGTTTTTGCTCAATCTGTAACACGTTGCCCCAGTTAATGTCTAGGTCACCGAAGGCCATATCCAGATTACCGTTCTGAAGCTCACGGATGGTTACGTTGCCAAAAGAGGCTTTTATTTTAGTATTTGCGCTGTTCAGCGCTGCTCCTGTTACATCGCCAAACTTAGAACTGACCGAAAGCGGGGCCCAGAAGTCGGGGATGATCGTATTGCCAAAGCTGTTCTTGATGGTCAGGCTATTTTCCTTGGGCATCGAAATCCGGTAACTGATTCGCAGAATAGTGCCCGACTCTTTGCGGCTCACTTTCCAGCTTGTCTTTAGCCCGTTCGGATAGGTACGCTCATCACCTATCGACTGTGTTTCAGACTCTTTGCCGTTTGCCTGAGATGATTCAAATTCTTTATCGATTAGCGTTTTAAACGCGTAAAGAGGACCCTCCCGGCGTTCGTCGATCTGCACGGCATTGAGCGCTTTTTTGGCTTCTCCAGCATCGGGCGACGACGCAGTAACCATGATCTGTAACCGAAACTCGTTGCGATCCCAGAGCGACACCGACACATCACCAAACCGGTTTTCGATCGATAAAGCGGCTTTGCTATCAACGGGAATCGATTTTGTGATGGTGCGGGTAAATTCAGTGCGGTCGACGGCTTCCTGACTGGCTTCCAGGTAAAGAGTCGGGGCAGGTTGGGGAGCTACCGCTACGGCATCGCCAACCGTTGTCTGGGAAAAGGCACGGGCTGTCAGCAGGCTGGCCGTGGCAAATACCAGGTATGGATTAAACAGGTTCATTGGTTGTTGTTTGTTGTTTAATGCGTTGAATAACACGCAATTGTTCGTTAAGCAGGTCAATCTGGAGTTGCAGGTTCTGAATCATGGCCTGAATCAGTACTTCCTGATTGGGGGTATTGGGCAGCTCTTTCTTCAATCCCTTATAGCTAGTTTCGAGTCGCTCAAGGTCCTGCGAAAAGTCGGCGTACAGGTCGGGGTTACTTTCTTTAAGCTGCTTTAATTCAGACCGTTTTATGTCGATCAGGCTAGCGTACTGGGCCACCTCCTTGGCGTAGCTAGGGCTAATGGCTACCACGTCGGGCTGGTCGGTCAGGGCGTAGCGGTCGTTGATCCACCACAGGCTACCGGCCAGTAGCAGTAAGGCAATAGAAGCAGCCCAGGTCCAGTAGGAACGGGTCCAGGTTGGCTGCCGGTGAATGGCCCGGAATGGCTCGGCCGCTTTGGCGGGGGCGGGCTGGTCGGGGAGTTGGTCAGCAATACGCGCCCACAACCCAGCCGACGGACCGTCCTGCTCAAAGGAGTCGCGGTTATCGCGGATGAATTTTTCGAGGGACATAGTTAATGGTCATTAAGTTGTCATTATGCTTCGCTGTCATTTGCCTCGCTGTCATTAGGTAGTCATTCATGGTTTGAACAACCAATGGCCACTTAATGACAGCGAAGCGTAATGACAACTTAATGACGCGAAGCGTAATGACTATTTCTTTAAGTGTTCAATTAATTTTCGTTTGGCCCGGAGGTATTGCGATCGGGAGGTTGATTCCCCAATGCAGAGCACCTGACCGATTTCTTCATGGTCATAGCCTTCAAACAGATGCAGCGTCAGCACCACGCGGTATCCTTCGGGCAAGCATTGCATGGCGCGACGTACCCGCTCCACATCCCAGCTCAGGCTTTCTTCGTCGATCCCCCCGTCGGTAAGGTCGGGCGCATCGAATCCGTCGCCTAGTTCGTCGGTGCTGACCAGGGCCAGCCGCCGACTCCGCAAATGACCAATGGCCCGATTTACCACAATCTGTTTCAGCCACGCGCCGAAGGTGCTTTCGGCACGAAACTTATCCAGATTGCTGAAGGCGTCGAGAAAGGCTTCCTGCAACACATCTTCGGCTTCAGCGCCGTGCCCTACAATCCGCAAACAGACGTTGTACATCGCTTTCGAGTAGCGATTATACAGGTCATACTGTGCCCGTCGGTCGCCCGTTTTCGAGCGATCAACCAGGTCAGTGATCAGGGCGGGGTTTGGGTACGTCGCCAAAAGGTCTAGGCCGCCGGCGCATAAGCAACCGGGTTTAGGTCATCAATCGGGGTAATGACGTAGGATGATTCGCGAACGTTGCACGGAATGAATTAAGAATTAAGAGTGAAGAATTAAGAATTGGCTTTGCTAGACTAATCATATGTGCCTCAGCAGAGCCAATTCTTAATTCTTCACTCTTAATTCTTAACTCTTCAACCCTTCTTTATACACTTCCACCACACGTTGTCGGGCGAAGGCGTGGTCGATCATGGGGGCGGGATAAGACAAGCTGTTGTACTCAGGGACCCATCGGCGGATGTAGACGCCTTTCGGGTCGAATTTTTCGGCCTGGGCGGTGGGGTTAAACACGCGGAAGTAGGGCGCGGCGTCGGTGCCGGAGCCAGCGGCCCATTGCCAGCCACCGTTATTGGCCGAGAGGTCGAAGTCGCGGAGCTTTTGGGCGAAGTAGGCCTCGCCAATGCGCCAGTCGATGAGCAGGTGCTTGATGCAGAAACTGGCCACTACCATCCGTACCCGATTATGCATCCAGCCGGTTTCGTTCAGTTGGCGCATACCGGCATCGACCAGCGGGTAGCCGGTTGTGCCGGTCTTCCAGCGCTCAATATCTTCGGGGCGGTTCAGGAACTTGATGTTGTCGTATTCGCGGCGGAAAGCGTGATGTTCTACGTGCGGAAAATGGTCGAGCACCTGAAAATAGAAGTCGCGCCAGCAGAGTTCGCTCAGAAACGTCGGGCTGGTTTCCTGTGCCTGTCGGGCCAGGTCGCGGATGCTGATGGTGCCAAAGCGGAGGTGAATGCCCAACTCACTGGTGCCCCGTTCGGCCGGGTAATCGCGCATTTTCTGGTACTCCGACAGCAGTTTTGCCGATACGGTTGGCTTTGGGAAGTTTTCGCCCAGTGGCTCAAAACCCATATCGTCGAGCGTAACCATGGGCGTCGGTGGGGTTTGGTAGAGCCGGTCGAAGTACTTCTCGGTGGGGTAAGCTTTCAGGTAAAACGGGTCGGCAAGCTTGCCCAGCCAGTTGCGGCTATACGGCCCAAACACGGTGTACGGTTTGCCGGTGCCGGTCAGCACCTCGTCGCGGTCGAAAATGGCTTGGTCTTTATAGCTGTGAAAGCCGCTGTTCACCGTTTTCAGGTACGTTGCCACCTCAGCATCGCGGCCTTTGCCGTAGGTTTCGTAGTCGTAGTTCGTAAAAACGTTGGCGATGGTGTATTCATTGGCTAGTTCCTTGAAAATTTCCAGCGGATGACCGTAGCGCACCAGCAGGGTTGAGCCCATTTTCTGGAGTTCATCCTGCATCTTCAGCACCTCTTTATAGATAAACTCCACCCGTCGGTCGCGTTTATCGTCAAGGTGATCCAGAATGTCTTTGTCGAAGATGAACAGCGGCATCACCGGCCGACCGGCTTTAAGGGCGTGGTACAGAGCGGCATTGTCGTGGAGACGCAAATCGCGCCGATGCCACATGATAGCGATGGGGGACATGAAGAATTAAGAGTTAAGAATTGAGAATTAAGAGTTGCTCCGCTTAGACATCAGTTGGAGGACTAAGCGGAGCAACTCTTAATTCTCAATTCTTAACTCTTAATTCTTTAAAGAGTTACCACCATTTCTCGTAACCCGCTACGGGCTTAAAAGGTGATTTGGGTTCGAAGTGTTGCCAGAGTAGGGCGGCTACGGTGCGGAGGAGGGTGAAGCCTTCGTTGGTGCGGGTCCAGCTTTGATCGGTCTGATTTTTGGTCATAATGCAATACACATACTCGCCGTGGGGGGCATGTACCAGTACCACTTCCGAGCGCGACTGGTTGACCGCCCCGTTTTTACAGGCTGCCTTTACGTCAACGGGCAGTTGCGAAAGGCCATCGTTATCCCAGTATTGGCGGCACAGGTTGCGGTACATCCGGTCGCTGGCGTCGGGACTGATGGCTTTGCCCTGCCTCAGGTACGTTAATAAACTGGCCAGTTCACGGGGTGTGGTTTGGCCCCAACCGTAGCGCTTTTGGAAGGGTTCGCGGCCCGGTGTGCGGGAGTTTACCCGTGTCTGCGGGAACGCATTGGCGTCGAGCCAGGCATTGATGGTTTGGCCGCCGCCCGCCAGTTTCTGGCACCACAGGCTACCCGTATTGTCAGATACGGTTTCCATCAGCATGACTACTTCGCTCAGCGGGAGTTTAGCGCCATCTTTCAGGGAGCCTACAATACCATCGTCGTAGTGTAGTGAATCGCGATACACTACTTCCTGCTGGTAACTGATTTTTCCCTGCTGAATCTGGTCGAACAGGCCGATCATGATCGGGATTTTGATGGTGCTTGCCGTTGGAAAGGTCGAATCGGCATTAATGGCGACCGTTTTGCCGGTTTTCAGATGTTGCACGTAAATGCCAACTTCTCCCCGAAAACCGCGCAATGCTTCGGTCAGCTTCCTCTCCAGTTGGGTGTCGGGCTTACTTTTTACGGATTGCGAATAGGAAAGCTTGGCGAACAAGAAACAAGTGCAAATCAGCGCGAGTCGGAGAAGGGTCATGCGGGTTATATTGATTGATTCTTTAAGGGGCGCATTTTCGTGCAGCGTAACGGGGTGTCAAATTAGGTTTATTTGCGACTTTTTGATGGCTAGTTGGGTACGTTGCTAGTAATATTGTCTTCATAATGAGCGAAGTCAACTGATCGTGAAAGACTTCTTAGCAGTCACCTTACCTTAATTACCTGATGACCACCTTTCCATTTGAACAGCAGTTTGTAGACGCCGAAGCCATTGCCTGGGAAATTGTAGGCGAAGGCGTTCGCCGCAAGATCCTGACCTATGATGCCAACCTGATGATGGTTGTCGTTGACTTCGAGCAGGGTGGGGTTGGGGCGATTCATAAGCATTATCATACCCAGATCAGCTACGTTCAACGCGGTGTATTCGCTATTACCATTGCCGACGAAGAGCGCGTGCTGAAAGCTGGCGACGCGTATTTTATTGCGCCCAATGTGTTGCACGGTGCCGTTTGCCACGAGGCAGGTACATTGGTCGATGTGTTTACCCCCATGCGGGAAGATTTTGTACAGATAACCCCCGGTTGAAACCGGAGGCTATAAAATTGGTCGTCCTGATGGGACTCCAAGCGTGCTTTCTCCCTTACAAAATGCCATATACCCTCCTTTCAATGAAATCAGCTTATCAACACAATACCCGAATTCTGGTTGCGCTTGATTGTATCATCTTTGGCTTCGACGGTGAGCAATTGAAGTTGCTGTTGATCAAGCGAAATTTTGAGCCTGAGTTTGGGAGATGGTCATTGATGGGCGGTTTTCTCGATGAGGGTGAAGACCTGGAACACGCCGCCGGGCGAATTTTGTACGACCTCACGGGCCTCCACAATAATTACCTGGAGCAGCTCAAAACGTTCGGCACCGTTGACCGTGACCCGGTTGAGCGAACCATTTCGGTGGTGTATTACTCACTCGTCAACATTGCCGATCAGGATGTGAAGGCCATTCAGTCGCACAACGCTGCCTGGATTAACCTGGACGATAAACCACCACTCATTTTCGACCATGATAATATGGTTGATCTTGCCCTTCAGCGGTTGCGATACAAAGCTGCTATGCACCCGATCGGGTTTGAACTGCTCCCCCAAAAATTTACGCTTCCTCAGTTGCAGAAACTCTACGAAGCGATTTACAACACGCAACTCGATCGGCGCAATTTTAGTCGTAAGATTCTGGCTACGAACTTGCTGACAGGCACTGGCGAAAAAGACACGAATTCGGTTACTAAGAAGGCACAACTCTACAGCCTCAATACCGAGAAATACCAGAAGTATCTCGACGGCTACTATACCTTCCTGCCCGAACTGGCTGAACTGACAGCCCAATAACTCCCCCTTTTTCGGTCTCCTGCCCACCGTCTGCATCGTTACTCGCAGAGGAAAGGAAGCGTGCGGGCTGACATGCTGGCTTATTGAGTTATCTAACCCTGAAATCAGATTACAACAGGTGTATTTTTGATGAAAAATAGTATAGTTTATTGTTAAAATTTAGTACAAATACAGTGCGCAATAAATAAGAGATAAAAGGTAAAATAAAGTCAAGATACAAGGTAAAGGGCTAGATAGTATGTGAATAGTTCTAGATCTAAGCTAGCTATTTGCCAATGATGACTCTATTTTGTCATTAATTAGTTTTTAATAGAATAGCATTTTAGGTTTGAATTGTAGAATTTAATTGATAGGTCCTATATGCATAATATAGAATATGTCTGAAGAGTTTTCTACCACTACCTGTTTCTTCCATTTGAATAAAACGCACAGGAATATGAAAAAACCAGTACAAACTGAGCGGGTGTATGCAGCAATCAGGCATGCATTGGTTCCGATCGCGCTCAGCGTATCACTCAATACGATGGCTGCTTCGCCAACAACCGATCGGCTGTCCATTAAAGGGGAGCCATTGATTGCGGCAAGTGGCCTCAAGGCGCGAAAAAGCGATGTTCAGGTTTCGGGAATCGTTACCGACGATAAAGGCGAAGGGTTACCCGGCGTAAACGTGGTTATCAAAGGCACCACTAAAGGCGCTACCACCGATGTACAGGGACGGTTTTCAATCAACGTACCTGGCGCGTCAACGGTGTTGGTTGTGTCGTTTGTTGGGTATAAGTCGCAGGAAATTACGGTGGGTGGCCAAACGCAGCTGAACATCAAACTGCTGGCTGATGAGCAGGCGCTCGATGAAGTGGTGGTAGTAGGCTATGGCACGCAGTCGCGGGGAACGGTAACGGGTGCGGTGGCCGCCGTGAAGTCAGAAGATATCATCAGAACACCCGCCGTGGCTACGTCGAGTGCGTTGGTAGGTCGGGTTCCGGGTATCACAGCTCGTCAGGCCGATGCCCGTCCGGGTGGCGGTACCACCATCCAGATTCGGAACATGGGCGCTCCGCTTTATGTCATCGATAACATTGTGTCTGACGAAGGTCAGTTCAACAATTTGGGCATTAACGATATCGAGAATATTTCGATTCTGAAAGATGGATCGGCGGCTATTTACGGCTTACGGGCTGCCAATGGGGTTGTACTGGTGACCACCAAAAAAGGGAAAGCCGGACAAAAACCAGTTGTCAGTCTGGCGGGTTATTACGGCTTGCAGAATTTCACCCGCTACCCTAAGCCCGCTAATGCCTATCAGCATGTGCGCGGCCTGGCCGAGTCGGATCAAAACCGGGGAATTGCCCCGAACATTACGCCCACCGATTTAGAGAAGTGGCGGGTAGGTACCGAGAAAGGCTTCCAGAGCTTCGACTACTACGACATGGTGATGCGGCCCAACGTACCTCAGTCATACCTGAACGGCAGCGTATCGGGTGGCTCTGAAAGCGTTTCGTATTACGTATCGGCCAGTCACCTGAATCAGGATGCACTGATCAAAGATTATAACTTCCAGCGCAGCAACTTCCAGGCAAACGTAGAAGCTGGATTGAGCAAAAAACTCAGGATTGGTACCCAAATCAGCGGCCGGTTCGAGAACCGCTCTCAGGTGGGTGTTCCAGGTCTTGATGATTACTTTAACCCGTTCCTGAGTATCTTCTCGATGTGGCCTACTGAGCGGCCCTATGCCAATGACAACCCGCTCTACATCAACCAGACCCATAACGTAAACGTTAACCCGGCTACGTATCGGAAAGAGATTACGGGCTACATCGATGAACTGTGGCGGGCGGTGAAAGCCAACTTTACGGCGCAGTATGATTTCGATTTCGGCGTTAGCCTCAAAGGAACGTATTCGTACAACTTCACCAACTTCGATTTCGATGGGTTCGAGTACACCTACGATGCCTACAACTACGACGCAAACACCGATACCTACAATGTGGTGCCGGGCGGTGGTAACCAGAACCCCTGGCGCGAGCGGCGTAAACGTAACGTAGCCGACCGGTTCAGCCAGCTTCAGGCTACGTATAACAAGCAGTTTGGCGACCACGGATTATCGACGGTACTGGCTTACGAGCGCTATGATACCGACAACAAGTACATGATTGTACACACGGTGCCGCCTAATAACTACATTCCGCTGATGTCATTCGCCAACCAGGATTACCTGCTCGACGAGTGGAACGTGACGGCGCGGGCGGGCTACATCGGTCGGGTAAACTACAATTACAAACAGCGGTATCTGGCCGAAGTGCTGGGTCGATATGACGGGTCGTTCCTGTTTGCTCCCGGTCGTCGCTACGGTTTCTTCCCCGGTGCTTCGCTTGGATGGCGGGCGTCTGAAGAACCCTTCTTCAAGAACAGTGGCGTAGGTAAGGTCGTTAGCGAGCTGAAACTGCGGGCCAGCTATGGCCGTACGGGTAGCGATCTGCTCAACAACAGCTTCATTGTACCACCCTATAGCTACCTGCCTGGTTACGACTTTCTGCAAGGCAGCGCCATCTTCAACGGTGGGTACGTGATAGGGGTTCGGCCACGGGGTTTGCCCATCACTACGCTGTCGTGGGTAAGCAACGCATCGTCGAACATTGGTGTTGACTTTGGCCTGTTCAATGGCCGCCTGTCGGGACAGTTCGATCTGTTTGAACGCCGCCGGTCGGGTCTTCCCGCTGCTCAGTACGACGTGTTACTGCCGAGCGAAGTAGGCTATAGCCTGCCCAACGCCAACCTGAACTCTGATGCCATTCGCGGACTGGAAGGTGCGCTGAGTTATTCAGGAAAAGCGGGTGACGTAACCTACACCATAGGCGCCAACGCCACCCTGGCCCGGATGCGCAGCCTGAGCATTTATAAGCCACGCTTTGGTAACTCATGGGATGAGTACCGCAACTCAGGCGTCGATCGCTGGTCGAGCATCAACTGGGGCTATCAGGTCGAAGGCCGGTTCCAGTCGCAGCAGCAGATTGATGAGCACCGCGTAGACAATGATGGTCAGGGTAACCGCACCCAATTACCGGGCGACTTCATCTACAAAGACGTGAACGGCGACGGTCTGATCACGGGTCTCGACGAGCGGCCGATCGGTTACGCCGAAGGCGCTACGCCCTACGTAAACTACGCCTTCAACGGTACATTTGGCTACCGGAACTTCTCGCTCCGCTTCGATGTGGTCGGTGCCGGATTACAGACTTTCCGCCGCGAGGTAGAACAGAAAATTCCGTTCCAGAACAACGGTACATCGCCTGACTACATTCTGGAAGATCGCTGGCACCGGTCCGATCCGTTCAATCCCGATAGTCCGTGGGTAGAAGGAACGTACCCAGCCATTCGGAAAGATCAGCCCAGCCATGTGAACTACAGCCGCCGGAGCGATTTCTGGGTAACCAACGTGCAGTATCTCCGCCTGCGTAACCTCGAAATAGGCTACAACATTCCGAAAACATTCCTGAGCAAAGTGGGGGCCTCGGCCATGCGGGTATACATCAACGGAACCAACCTGATTTCGTTCGACAACCTGAAATCTATTCAGGTAGACCCCGAAATTTCGTCGAACGGTGCGTTGGTTTATCCGCCGCAGCGCTTGTACAATGCCGGTTTCGCTCTCAGTTTTTAATCGCCAAAACGACAAGAACAATGAATCGTTTTAAAACATATTTGACCATTGGTTTGCTGACCGTTAGTGCTACTGCCTGCCAGGAGGATTTCCTGGAACGTCAGCCACCCAACATTATCCTGGAAAGCCAGGTCTGGAACGATAGCCGTCTGATCACGAGTCTGCTGGCTAACTATTACGACCGGCTACCAGCCCATACCCAAATCGATATTGGCTGGGATCAGTTTGCGGCCTACGATGAGGCTATGTGGTCGGGCAACAATGATGGACCCAACAATATCGTTAACTACGGTTTCGAGCGCTGGCGCCTGTGGGATTATGGCCTGATTCGGGATATCAACCTGGCACTTGAAAACATCGAAACTAAAAGCACGGCGCTCAATGCGGCGCAGAAAGCCCAGTTTTCGGCCGAGTTTCGGTTTCTGAGAGCCTATGTGTACTTCGAAATGGTGAAACGGATGGGTGGTGTACCCATCATCACCAAACAGTTGGTTTATGATTTCAGTGGTGATCCATCGTCGCTCCAGTTTGCGCGCAACAAAGAATCGGAGGTGTACGATTTTGTAGCCAGTGAACTCGATGCCATCAAGAACGATCTGGGCAATGCGGGCAGCAACACACGGGCTAACCGGTTCACGGCCATGGCGCTGAAAAGCCGGGCTATGCTCTACGCCGGTTCGATCGCGAAATACAACAACCAGTTGGGCGCGCCGATTCAAACGGCGGGTGGCGAAGTGGGTATTCCGGCCAACCGCGCCACTGAGTATTACACCAAAGCGCTGGAAGCCGCCAAGGAAGTGATTTCTGGGCCGTATTCGCTCTACCGTGCCAACCCAAATACAGGCGAGAATTTCTACGAAGCCATCACCAAGAAGTTGAATAACAACGAGGTGATTATGGCCAAAGATTTTCTGGTGACGAAAGACAAGCGGCACGGATTCAGCTACGACAACATTGCCCGTAACATTCGGGAAGATAACCTGTCGTCGTCGAACGTTACGCCGGTTCTGAACCTGGTGGAGGCGTATGAGTATCTGGATGGCACATCGGGCGAACTGAAAACCCGCACGGCCAACAACAGCGACTACATTTACTACGATAACCTGAGCGGCCCGTTTGCCAATAAAGATGCGCGGTTATATGGCACGGTCATTTATCCGGGCACTACGTTCAAAGGGCAGGAAGTGCAAATTCAGGCCGGTGTAGCCGTTTGGAATGCCGGTACCAGCACCTATCAATTGGTAGAAGGCAATGCGCTGGGCACCAACTATACTGATGGTAAATTGTTGACCGGCGGTTCTGGGCCACAAAGGTCGCAGACGGAGGTGTCGAACACAGGCTTCTATCTGCGTAAATACATTGATCCCGCCCCGCTGTCGAGTACACGCGGTATCCGGAGCGATATGTGGTGGGTACGTTTCCGCTTAGGCGAAGTATTGTTGAACGCCTCGGAGGCTGCTCTTGAGTTGGGTAACACCGCCGACGCGCTTCTTTACGTGAATCAGGTGCGGGCACGGGCTGGTTTCCCGGCTAATAGCCTGACAACGCTGACGCTGGCACGGTTGCAAAACGAGCGGCGGGTTGAACTGGCTTTTGAAGATCACCGCGTTTGGGATCTGAAACGGTGGCGTATTGCGCACGAGCTATGGAATGGTAACCCAAACAGCCCTACGGCTATGATGTATGCGCTGTACCCATACCGGGTAGTACGTCCTGGCAGTGCGCAGGATGGTAAATACATCTTCGTGAAACTGGTGGCACCGCGCTTCCGGGCACCGCGCCTGTTCCAGTTCGGGAACTACTACTCGTCGATCGAGCAGAACATTATTAATAACAACCCGAAGATTGTTCGCAATCCTTTCCAGTAAGCATTAATCATGAAAGCAATCCTATTTAGTCTGCTGGCGGGCACTATTCTGTTAACCAGCTGCGAAAAAGATAATTACGAGCCGCCCAAGTCAACCCTGACGGGCCGCGTGATCTACGATAATCAGCCGGTAGGGGTACGTTCCAACGGCGTTCAGCTTGAGCTGTGGCAGCGGGGTTATCAGCTGTTTTCAAAGATTCCGTTGCTGGTAGGGCAGGATGGTTCGTTCTCGGCCACTTTGTTCGACGGTGACTACAAGCTGGTACGGCTGCGGGGCAACGGCCCTTGGGTCGACAATACGGATACGATCGCCGTACAGGTACGTGGCGGAACCACGATCGATGTGCCGGTACAGCCTTACTTCGTTATTCGTAATCCGGCCATTACGCGCAGCGGAGCCAACTTATCGGCCAACTGTACGGTGGCTCAGGTAGCGGCCGGCCGGGCTATTGAACGGGTAACGGTCTATGTGGGTACCACACAGTTTGTAGATGTGACAAACAACGTAGGTTCTTCTACTGTTGCTGCTGCCGCGCTGACTGATCTGAGTAAGCCCGTAGCTCTCTCCTTGGCCTTACCAACTGCTGTAGCCAACAGACCCTATTTCTTCGCCCGAATTGGGGTCAAGACGGTGGGTGTAGCCGAGATGCTATACGCACCGGTGCAGAAGATTACGTTATAACGAGTCCATGCATGCAAACCGGGCAATAGGGTAATTAACCTCTGTTGCCCGGTTTATTTATGGGGTGTATGTGTGGTGCTATATTGCTTCGCGAGCTAGGCCCTCCCCCAAAACACAACTTTCCAACCTATGAATTTTTTTACCAGAACCACCAGCTTACTCGTACTCACTGCCAGCCTTGCTCACGCCCAACCTGCGCCCGTTGTACGCGTGAATGTGGGCCAACCAGTGGCCGAGATTCAACCCACGATGTGGGGCGTTTTCTTTGAAGATATCAACTTTGGGGCCGACGGCGGTATCTACGCCGAAATGGTTAAAAACCGCTCGTTCGAGTTTTTTAAGCCGCTGATGGGCTGGAATGTACGGGGTAAGAAGCGCACCGAAGGCGACGTTCTGGTGCAGAACCGGGCCGCGCCAGGTACGTTGTCGGAGACGCAGAGCAGTAATCCGCGTTATATCCGGATAGCTGCCAACGGGGCCAACAGCGGTGATCTGGAAATGATCAACGAAGGGTTTCGGGGTATGGGTATCAAAAACGGTCTGCGCTACGATTTTGCCCTGATGTACCGGGTGCAGTCGGGCAATGTAAAAATTCATGCCGACCTGCTGAATGCTAAAGGCGAACCGGTTGGTTCAGGTACGTTGGCGCCCGAAAAAACGGATGGTCAATGGCACAAACAGCAGATCAGTTTTAAATCGACTGCTACCGAGCCCAAGGGCAAACTGAAGGTTTGGTTTGAAGGCACCGGCGTGGTTGACCTCGACATGATTTCGCTCTTTCCGGAAGATACCTGGAAAGGTCGCCCCGGTGGTATGCGTGCCGACATGATTCAAATGCTGGCAGACATGAAGCCCGGTTTCGTGCGGTTTCCCGGTGGATGCATTG
This sequence comes from Fibrella aquatica, assembly GCF_041321135.1. Taxonomy (NCBI): domain Bacteria; kingdom Pseudomonadati; phylum Bacteroidota; class Cytophagia; order Cytophagales; family Spirosomataceae; genus Fibrella; species Fibrella aquatica. Next base: position 890,976 of record NZ_JBGGWF010000001.1, read on the forward strand.
TAGAAGGGCACGACCTCACGCAGCGGTATCAGTGGAAGAAAACGCTGGGCCCACCCGAAGACCGTCAACTGGTTATTAATCGCTGGAATTTTGAGTTTGGCCATCGCCCAACACCCGACTATTTCCAGACGTTCGGCCTGGGTTTCCTCGAATATTTCCAGCTCTGTGAAGACATTGGTGCCGAGCCCCTGCCCATTCTGAACTGTGGCATGGCCTGCCAGTTCAACACCGCCGAACTGGTGCCCATGGACCAGATTGATCCGTATGTACAGGATGCCATTGACCTGATCGAGTTTGCCAATGCCGATGTGAACACGAAATGGGGAAAAGTGCGGGCCGAGCTGGGCCATCCGAAACCGTTTAACCTGAAAGTGTTGGGTGTGGGCAATGAAAACTGGGGGCCGCAGTACATTGAGCGGTTAGCCGTTTTCCAGAAAGCGATTAAAGCGAAATATCCGAATATCCGGCTGGTATGCAGCTCCGGTACCGACCCCGACGGCGAACGATTCGACTTCCTAAACGGAAAACTCCGCGCTATGAACGCCGACCTAATCGACGAGCATTACTATCGTCGGCCAGAGTGGTTTCTGCAAAATGCAAAACGCTACGACACGTACCCACGAAATGGATCGAAGATTTTTGCGGGCGAATGGGCCGCGCAGAGCGACAAAACGGTGAGTGTTAACAACAAAAACAACTGGCTCTGCGCCCTCAACGAAGCTGCTTTCATGACGGGTCTGGAACGGAATGCGCAGGTAGTGCAAATGGCCTCGTACGCGCCCCTCTTCGCCAACGCCGACGCCTGGCAGTGGACCCCCGACCTGATCTGGGTCGATAATCTGCGCGTATACGGAACGCCGAATTACTTCGTACAAAAGCTCTATTCGGTCAACAAAGGCACGCACGTTTTGAACATGACGCAGAATAACGAACCGCTGGCTGGTCAGGATAGCCTCTACGCCTCAGCCGCCTGGGACAAGGCCACGAACGAGATCATTCTGAAAGTGGCGAATGTATCCGATAAAGCACAAATACGTCAGATTCAGCTCGACGGCACGAAGAAACTGGACGCCAAAGGCACGCTTTTTCTGCTGAAAAACGACAACCTGAACGCCGTGAACTCCTTCGAAAACGCCACCAACGTCAGCCCTGTGGAGCAGACAATTGCTGTGGACGCGAAGAAGAAAAACGTAACCATGACGTTGGGACCAAAGTCGTTTTCGGTGGTGCGCATCAAGGCGATGCAGTAAACGTCGACGATTGGCTTAATGCTTAAGGTTGCTGACGCCTAGTCGAAGGGCCAAGCGTCAGCAACCTAGCTCGCGAAGCCGCAATACCAGATCTCAACCAACGTACTCTTCAACCCCATGCTCAACAAAAAAGCGCTTGTTAGCCTACTACTAGCCCTTGCCAGCAACGTACCCAGCTACGCTCAGGGTCAAGGCCCAACTTCGGGAACTGGCATCGCTACCCATGACCCCAGTACGGTGCAAAGAGAGAACGGGAAGTACTGGTACTTCGCCACAGGAAACGGCATTCAGGCGGTCAGCTCCCCCGACCTCAAAACCTGGAATGTGGAGAAGCCGATTTTCGAGCGGGGTACCTGGCCGAAGTGGATTGATTCTACGGTCACCAATTTCAAAGGTCACTTCTGGGCACCCGATTGCATTCGGATGAACGGCAAATACTACCTCTATTATTCCTGCTCGTCGTTTGGCGCGCCTACCTCGGCCATCGGTGTAACCACGTCGCCCACACTCGACCCTGCTTCGCCAAATTACAAGTGGGACGATCAGGGAATGGTGGTTAAATCGAAGGTACGCGCCGATTTCAACGCCATCGACCCCGGTCTGATGCGCGATACTGACGGACGGGTTTACTTCGTATATGGCTCGTTTCACGGCGGCATCGGCGCCGCTGAAATCGACACGCTGACCGGGAAAACTAAAACCCCAATAAAGCGTGTAGCCGGTGGGCGCGAGTCAGACTGGGAAGCCGCCACGATCGTTAAAGAAGGAAATTACTACTATCTATTCGTGAACAACGGGCTGTGCTGCAAGGGGTTAAATAGTACCTATTACATTGTGGTTGGTCGATCAGAAAACCCGTTAGGGCCATTTGTTGACCAAACTGGCCGGGATCTGACCGCTGGGGGAGGCACAATTGTACTGCGTACCGACGGGAAATACATTGGCCCCGGTCACGTTGGTCTACTTCGCGAAGGGGGGAAGAATATAGTGTCGATCCACTACTATGACGCGGAGGATAAAGGCCGTTCAAAACTGGCATTCCGTCAGCTCAAATTCCGCAAAGGCTGGCCGATTCTGGAAGAATAATTGACCCGACCGTATCGGGGATAAATTGATCGTTTGTAATATTGTGTCAAATTGACACTTTTTAAGAACTGCCTCTTATTGCCTTTAATCGTGTATGAACTACACGTTATGGTTAGAAGGATGGAGCGGGGTTCTTTGAAGAGTGTAGTACAGTTGTGAGCTTCGCGAGTCGTGCCCTTCGACAGGCTCAGGGTGACAATCTCACTCAAGTTCGTCATTCAAATGCAGGATGTGTATTGTCACCCTGAGCCTGTCGAAGGGCACGACTCGCGAAGCTCACAACGCGTCAGCAACACAGCTCGTAAAACAGTATGTTGACCGAAAATTTACCCCCTTAACTCGTTCAGAACGAATAAACTCAATATGAAAAGTCAGTACGTCATTGGCGTCGATTTTGGTACCGATTCGGTACGTGCGTTACTGGTCAATGCCCAGACAGGGGAAGCCGCTGGCACCCACGTGCATGAGTATGTCCGCTGGAAGCAGGGCCTATATTGCAACCCCGCTCAGTCGCAGTTTCGGCAGCACCCGCTCGATTACCTCGAAGGGTTAGAAGCATCGATCAAGGGCGCGTTAGCGCAGGCACCCGACGAGGTACGTGCGCAGGTGGTTGGTATCTCGGTTGATACCACCGGCTCGACGCCCGTTGCCGTTGATAAAACCGGCCTGCCATTGGCCCTTCGTCCAGATTTTTCGGAAAACCCCAACGGGATGTTCATTCTCTGGAAAGACCATACTGCCAACGCTGAAGCCGAAGAAATTAATAACCTGGCTCATCACTGGGACACCGATTACACCAAATACGTCGGCGGCATTTACTCGTCGGAATGGTATTGGGCCAAGATGCTGCGGACGTTGCGCGTCGACGAGCAGGTACGTGAGCACGCCTTCTCGTGGGTCGAACACTGCGATTGGGCATCGGCAGTCTTGACGGGCAATACCGATCCGCTGACCCTGCGCCGGTCACGTTGCGCGGCGGGCCACAAAGCGCTCTGGCACAGTGAATTTGACGGGCTTCCGTCTGATGAATTCCTAACTAAACTTGATCCTTTACTGGCAGGTCTTCGCGACCGTCTGTTCACCGATACCTACACCGCTGATGAAGCCATGGGTAATTTGTCGGCTGAGTGGGCGGAAAAGCTGGGCCTGTCAACTGACGTCGTAATTGGCGTTGGCGCCTTCGATGCACACATGGGCGCTGTCGGTGCCGAGATTGAGCCGTACACGTTTGTGCGCATCATGGGTACGTCGACCTGCGATATTCTGATGGCTCCGAACGACGAAATCGGCCATCGCTTAATCCGGGGTATCTGCGGTCAGGTCGATGGCTCGGTAGCGCCGGGGATGCTCGGCATGGAAGCGGGGCAGTCGGCTTTTGGTGACCTCTACGCCTGGTTCGCTCGTTTACTGACCGGACCGGTTCGCGATCTGCTGGGCAATGAAGCCGCCGACACGATGATGAGCAAGCTGATTCCGCACCTGTCAGATCAGGCGGCTCAGCTGCCCGTCACACCAAACGATATCATCGCTCTAGACTGGATTAACGGCCGCCGCACGCCGGATGCGAACCACACGCTGAAAGCCGCTATTTCGGGACTGAACCTGGGTACCGACGCCGCACAGGTGTTCAAAGCGCTGGTTGAGGCCACGGCTTTCGGGTCGCGCAGCATCGTCGATCGGTTTATTCAGGAGGGCGTTCAGATCAAAAAAGTAATCGCTATCGGTGGTGTGGCCAAGAAATCACCGTTCGTGATGCAAACCCTGGCCGACGTACTGAACAAACCCATTCAGGTCGCGCAGTCTGACCAGGCCTGTGCCCTTGGTGCGGCTATGTGTGCGGCCGTAGCAGCGGGTGTGCATCCAACGTTATCGGAAGCGCAACAGGCGATGGGCTCTGGTTTCGACGCGTCGTATGCTCCCCGCCCCGATAAGGTCGCTATCTACGAAGCCCTTTATCAGAAATACCTGACCCTCGGCGCGTTCGTCGAGAACGTACCTGTGTAACACAGGCTTCAGCCTGTTTAGTGATGCGTCAGCAATAAGAGACTATTCATTACGCTATTGCTGACGCACGACTAAACAGGCTGAAGCCTGTGTTACGTTTAAGAATTTTTCATTCTACAATACTCATTATCAATGCTTAATCTGAAACAGTTCGAAGTTTGGTTCGTTACTGGTAGCCAACATTTATACGGGGAAGAAACCCTGCGGCAGGTAGATGCCCATTCGCAGGTCATCGCCGAATTTCTCGACAGAGCCGCGGCTATGCCGGTGCGTGTCGTGTTCAAACCCGTAGTGAAAACGCCCGACGAGATTTACGCCATTTGTCAGGAGGCCAATGTCGCGCCAAACTGCGTAGGCATCGTGACCTGGATGCACACGTTCTCGCCCGCTAAAATGTGGATTCGGGGTTTGACCATCCTGAAAAAACCGCTGTTGCACCTGCACACGCAGTTCAACCGCGATATTCCGTGGGGTAACATCGACATGGACTTTATGAACCTCAATCAATCGGCGCATGGCGACCGGGAGTTTGGCTTCATCATGTCTCGGATGCGGTTGAACCGTAAAATCGTGGTTGGTTTCTGGCAGGAAGACGCCGTGGTTCAGAAAATCGGATCATGGGCTCGGGTAGCCGTTGGTGCGCATGAACTGAAGACGCTGAAAGTAGTTCGTTTTGGCGACAACATGCGGCAGGTAGCCGTAACCGATGGCGATAAAGTGTCGGCCGAAATGACGTTTGGTATGTCGGTCAACACACACGGTATTGGCGATCTGGTGGCGGTGACCAATCAAGTGACCGATGCCGAAATTGATCAGTTGGTCACTGAGTACGCCGACAGCTACACGCTGATGAACTCGCTGTTGAAAGGTGGTGCTCAGCACGAGTCACTGCGCGACGCGGCCAAAATCGAGATTGGATTGCGCGCGTTTTTGCAGGATGGTGGTTTCGGCGCTTACACCGATACGTTCGAAGATTTGCACGGCATGAAACAGCTTCCCGGTATTGCGTCGCAGCGTTTGATGGCCGAGGGGTACGGTTTTGGTGGCGAGGGCGACTGGAAAACGTCGGCGATGGTGCGGGTGATGAAAGTAATGGCCGCCGGTTTGCCAGGAGGTAACTCGTTCATGGAAGATTACACCTACCATTTCGATCCGTCGAATCCGCTGGTGTTAGGTTCACACATGCTCGAAATCTGCCCCAGTATTGCGGTAGGTAAGCCTACCTGCGAGATTCATCCGCTGGGCATCGGTGGTAAAGCTGATCCAGTTCGTCTGGTGTTCAACGCACCCGCTGGCCCCGCTATCAACGTGTCGCTGATCGACATGGGAAATCGGTTCCGAATGCTGGTCAATGAAGTAGACGCCGTGGAAGTTACCGAGGCGTTGCCTAAACTGCCCGTTGCCCGTGCGCTCTGGAAACCCAAGCCCGATATGGCCACCGGCTGTGCCGCCTGGATTCTGGCCGGGGGGGCTCACCATACGGTATTCAGCCAGAACCTGAGCACTGAACAGATCGAAGACTTCGCCGACATCTTCGGCGTCGAACTCGTGGTTATCGACGGTGATACAAACCTACGTCAACTCAAAAACGAACTCCGCTGGAGCGAAAGCTATTTCCGGTAGGTACGTTGCTTTGTGTTGCTTCGCGCTGTAGTGGGCTTACGCATAGCCCTTCGACTAGGCGTAAGCCCACTACAGCGCGAAGCAACACAACGAAGCTATTCCCCAAACATTACATGAAAAAACAACTCTTTACCCTTTCTGCCTTGTGCCTGCCCATACTTTTAGCGGCGCAGAACAAGGTGACGGTCAATGCCGGTGATGGCAAGACGATCATCAACAAGCACATTTATGGCCACTTTGCTGAGCATTTGGGCCGTTGTATCTACGATGGCTTCTACGTAGGCGAAAACAACAAGACGATCCCGAACAAGAACGGGGTACGTCTCGATGTGGTCAATGCCTTGAAGAAGATGAAAATCCCGAACCTGCGCTGGCCGGGCGGTTGCTTTGCCGATACTTATCACTGGAAAGATGGCATTGGTCCGAAAGCCAAACGGCCATCGATTGTGAACACCTGGTGGGGCGGCGTAACGGAGAACAACAGCTTCGGTACGCACGATTTCCTGAACATGTGCGAATTGCTGGGCACCGAACCCTATCTGGCCGGTAACGTAGGCAGCGGCACCGTGCAGGACCTGACCGAATGGGTGCAGTACGTCAACTTCGAGAAAAACAGTCCGATGTCTAACCTGCGGCAGCAGAACGGCCGCGCTACCCCCTGGAACGTGAAATACTGGGGTGTTGGTAACGAAGCCTGGGGTTGCGGCGGTAACATGAAACCAGAGTACTACGCCAACATTTATCGGCAGTACAGCACGTTCATGAACCCGCAGGTGGGCAAGGAAAAGATCTTCCGCATTGCCTCGGGAGCCAGCTCCGACGACTTCAACTGGACGGAAACGCTGATGAAAAACATTCCGGTCAATATGGTGGAAGGGTTGGCCATGCACCACTACTCGACATTTGGCTGGGATCCTGGCGTGAAAGGATCTGCTACCGATTTTAACGAAGCGACGTATTTCCGTACCATGCAGCAGGCTATGAAAATGGATGAATACATCCAGAAGCACTCGGCCATCATGGACAAGTACGATCCCCAGAAAAAAGTAGCGCTGGTGGTTGACGAATGGGGCTCGTGGTACGAAGTAGAGCCGGGTACTAATCCGGGTTTCCTGTACCAGCAAAACACCATGCGCGACGCGATTCTGGCGGGGGCTACGCTGAATATCTTCCACAAACACGCCGAGCGGGTACGTATGGCGAACCTGGCGCAGGCAATCAACGTGCTCCAGGCCGTGATTTTGACGAAAGGAGAGAAGCTCATTTTGACGCCGACCTATCACGTACTGGAAATGTATAACGTACACCAGGACGCCACGCTGTTGCCAATCGATATTAAGTCAGATGACTACGAAGTGGGTAAAGACAAACTGCCCGCGGTATCGGCCTCAGCTTCTCGCGACAAAGCAGGTAAAATTCACATATCGCTGGTGAACCTGAACCCGAACAAGCCACAGGAAGTGACGGTAAGCCTGAAGGGCCTGACTGCCAAAGCCGTAACCGGGCGCGTATTGACGTCGGCTAAAGTGCAGGATCACAACACGTTTGAGAATTCGACAAAAGTGAAGCCCGTTGCTTTTAACGGAGCCAAACTAAACGGCGACGAATTAACCGTCACCCTGCCAGCGGTGTCGGTGGTTGTGTTAGAAATGTAAAAGAAGGGGGAGGAAGGGGAAGAGGGGGAGGAAAGGGAATAAAGGGATGTACGCATAAAATACTATCCTCTCTTCCCTTTCTTCCCCCTCCTCCCTTTCTTCCCTTTCCTCCCTCTAAAATCATGTACAAATCCCTACAAGAAGAATGTTACGAGGCCAACATGCAGCTGCCGAAGCTGGGGTTGGTGCTCTTCACGTTTGGTAACGTCAGCGCGGTCGATCGTGACCGGGCGGTGTTCGCCATCAAACCAAGCGGCGTTGATTACGCCAAGCTAACGCCTGCCGATATCGTGATCTGCGATTACGACGCGAAGGTGGTGTCAGGTACGTTCCGCCCGTCGTCGGATACGAAAACGCACGCGTTGCTCTACAAAACCTGGGACGATATTGGCGGTATTGTACACACACACAGCACCCACGCCGTAGCCTGGGCACAAGCTGGTATGGATATTCCGATCTTTGGAACCACCCACGCCGATCACACGCACCGCGATATTCCCTGCGCCCCTGCCCTCACCGACGAGATGATCGAGGGTGATTACGAGCACGAAACCGGCAATCAGATTTTTGGCGTGTTTGCCGAAAAAGGGCTGACTCACAAGGAGATGGAGATGGTGCTGTTGCAGAACCACGGTCCGTTCACCTGGGGGAAAAACGCTGAAAAGGCGGTGTATAACGCTGCTGTGCTCGAAGAATTGGCGCGCATGGCGTACCTTACCCTTCAGATCAATCCCAACACGCCCCGCCTGAAAGACACGCTTCGCATGAAGCATTATGAACGGAAACACGGAGTGAACGCCTACTATGGGCAGGGGTGTTGATCTGGTAGTTAAGTCAACCAATCCAATCATCCCCCTCCCCATGTTTACGGGCATTGTAGAAACTACCGGCCGGGTAACCGCCATCGACGCCGAAGGAACCAACCTGACGTTTCATATTGAATCATCGCTTACCAACGAACTGAAGATTGATCAGAGTGTGAGCCACAACGGCGTTTGCCTGACGGTGACCGGCTTATCCGGAGATGCGTATAGCGTAACGGCAGTCGATGAGACGCTGAAAAAAACCAATCTGGGCCACCTTACTGTGGGCGATTCGGTAAACCTCGAACGGTGTATGCCCGCCACAGGCCGCTTCGACGGTCACATTGTGCAGGGTCACGTTGACCAAACCGGTACATGCATCAGCGTACAGGATCAGAACGGAAGCTGGCTGTATGATTTTCAGTATGATCCCGGCGTAGGGAACATCACTGTCGAAAAAGGATCCATCTGCATTAATGGCGTGAGTCTCACCGTTTTTGATTCGCACGATGATGGTTTTCGGGTCACCATCATTCCGTACACGTACGAACACACGACCTTCCGCAATTTGAAGCCCGGCGATGTCGTTAATCTGGAGTTCGACGTTGTAGGCAAATACATCAAAAAGATGCTGGCCGCGTACAAGTAGTTTAGTGTTTGCTGTTTTGGGTTTGATCGGTCCGCCGGTGCGGTTGCGTTGCAGATTCACTGTTACGTTAGTTAGCGGCGCAACCGCACCGGCGGACCGATCAAACCCGAAACGTCAAACACTAAACTACTTTCCCTTATTTTTACCGCATGACGAAACTGAGTACCCGTTCCCGCACCGACCTGTATGTTCATATTGGCCTCATTATAGCCTTTACGGCTGTGTTGGTGCTGACCTTCTTCTTTGTTTACCTGCCCTTCTCGACCAATCACGGTCAGACCATTACGGTGCCAGACCTGAAGCATATGAGCCTGGACGAGCTTGAAAACTACCTCGAAGACCGCAAGCTACGCTACGAGGTGAGCGATTGCACGTTCGTGGCCGGGGGAGTACCCCTATCGGTTTTTGCGCAGTATCCAACGCCGGGTTCCAACGTGAAAGAGGGGCGTAAGATCTACCTGACGGTGATCAAACGAACCGCGCCAACGGTGGTGATGCCCAATCTTGTTGATCAGACACTGCGTACGGCCGAACTGCTGATGCGGTCGATGGGCCTGGTGATGGGCGATTTGACGTATGAGCCGGATCTGGGCAAAAACAAGGTGTTGCGGCAGTATGCCAACGGACAGGAAATTAAAGCGGGTTCGCCCATTGCCAAAGGCACGAAAGTTGATCTGATCATTGGCGATGGCGAAGGGAATGTATTTTTCCCGGCACCTGATGTGGTGGGGCAACCTTTCGACGAAGCGGTAACTGCCATTCAGGGCTCAGGTTTGCGGGTAGGCGTTCGCGTACCGGTCGATGATCCTGAGCAGGAAGTAGGCACGGTGATTAAACAGAAACCCAAAGCAGGTGAGCGTATCCGCGTAGGGCAATCTGTCGACGTGTGGGTCGTGGGGCCGGTATCAAGCGATGTTGATGAAAATCAGTAAGTTATTTCTTGTGGTGATGAGCCTGCTGTCGGGGCAAATAGCGCTGGCGCAGTCGCTGACACTACCTTTCTTCGACGATTTCTCAACCGCCCGGCAAACGCCTTCGCCAACCCGTTGGGTGGCTGGGAGTGGCGTGTACATTAACAATACGCTGACTATCAATCAGCCATCAGTCAACATCGCCACGTTCGATGGTCTTCGTGCCAGCGGAATGCCCTACAATCTGACCGACGAAAATGCGGAGGGTGGCACAGACACACTGACGTCGCTGCCTATCAATTTGGGTGGGCTGACCGTTGGCAATGGGGTATATCTAAGCTTTTACTGGCAGCGGCGCGGTTTGGGTGAACTGCCGGATGCTACCGATTCGCTCAGTCTTGAGTTTTTGGGAAATGACGGCAACTGGCGAAAGGTATGGACGCAGGGGGGCGGCGTGATTGATAATAATTATGCCTTTCAATTAACCCAACTTACTAATCCGGTCTTTTTTCATCCAGCCTTTCAGTTTCGATTTCGGAGCCGGGGCAGGCAGTCGGGTATGTTCGATTCGTGGCATATCGATTATGTGTATCTGAATCAAAACCGTACGGCCATCAATATTCCCCTGCGTGATCGGGCGATGCGTCAGCCTGTTACGCCTCTGTTGCGCCGTTATACAGCCATGCCATTGGGGCAGTTTCTGGCCAATCAGGCACGCGAAGTAACCGATACGGTCAGAAGCGATTTTACAAACCTCTTCACCGAGTTCATCCCCATTAACAGCCGATTCAGTGTTCGGGATCAGGTGTCGGGACGATTGCTTCAGGAGTCGATTCTAGCCAATCCAATCAACGCGCTGGGGTTATCGCGCAATCCGCTTGCCTTCCCCGTTCGCTTGCCCGGCGGTTTGTCGGGCCGGGCCGTGTTGCGAACAACATTTAGCCTCATTACCACCGATGCCAGCAGCCCCGACGTACCCGGTCTGGACCTGACCCTCAACGATACCCTATCGGCCACAACCGTGCTCGACGATTATTACGCCTACGACGACGGAACCGCCGAAACCGTGAAGCAGATCAATCAGCGATTGGGGCGGGTAGCGGTGAAGTTTGTGCTGAATCAGCCCGATGCCGTGCGCGGAGTACGTATGAATATTGCGCCTACCCGACGCAATCAGCAGGGGCAAACCGTTTTGTTGGGCGTGTATGCCGACAATAACGGACAACCCGCCGATCAGCCCATTCTGCAACAGCCTTTCTCAGTTTCGTATGCCGCTCAGCGCAATGGTTTCACCGAATTTATCTTCGCCAACCCGGTCAACGTACCTGATACGGTGTTTTACGTAGCCTTCTCGCAACTCGACGATCCGGCCATACCGGTGGGATTTGACCGAAACAGCCCGTTTCGGGATAAGCTATTCGTTAACCTGGGCACTCGGTGGGATCGGGTTACCGATCAGGATGGGGCGCTGATGGTACGACCGGTCATGAACAACGGCCCGGCCGTTATTACCGCCACCGAACCGACTGTAGCCGCGCTGCTGTTTCCAAACCCAACACCGGGGCCTATCAATTGGGGGGGCTCGCTGGCCGGAGCGGTACAACTCGATGTGCTCGATATAAGCGGCCGAACAGTACAGACATTACCTTTGTTGCCTACCCAGACCCACACGGATCTGGCTCATTTACCCGACGGTTTTTACCTGCTTCGTTTCACCAATGCGCAGGCTCGTCCGCAAACCCGAAAACTGATTATCAGACATTAAACGCAACCCGCACATAAGCTATGGATATTACCGTTCAGGAACTCCGCGAACGCCTCGACAAAGGCGAAACCCTCAACCTCATTGACGTTCGGCAGCCCGAAGAGTACGCTGAAGATAATATAGGCGCTACCCTTATCCCGTTGGGCGAACTGCCTTACCGTATCGATGAACTCGATGGCTTACAGGATGAAGAAGTGATTGTTCATTGCCGGTCAGGTGCCCGTTCGGCGCGCGCTCAGCAGTTTCTGGAAGAAAACGGGTTCAACAATGTACGCAATGTAACGGGTGGTATGTTGGCCTACCGGGCGTAACAGAGGTTTGTTAAAGTAGTACAAAAGCGAGTTTACGATCTACGTAGCTGATTCGTAAATCGGCATCATCAGGCGGCTTCTTCATCACTGGAGAAGCCGTCTTTTGTTATCAGTACAGGCCCACCGGGACTAATTGAGCCTATTTGTGGACCGTTCGCTAATTTTTGGCTGGTTGGGTGAATGGCTGGTGAAATGTTGATGTACTTAGTAGTAATCCGGGTGAAACCAAATGCCGTACTTACCGTCAATGCAACGAATTATAGCATTTTTTCACAAATGATGCACTCAACTATGACATATCCTTTTACTTCATTCTTCCTCAATCAATGACCGCACAACTACGTATTGCGGTTGTTCAGTTGGTTCGTATTGTTCTGTTTTGTTTCGTTGGTACATCAGGATGGGCGCAGCAGATCAATGTAATAGCCTTCGATAAATTGCCGCAGAACTACCAACTGTACCCCCGTAATGAGCAAAGTGAAGCACAGATTCCGATTGCCGGTCGGGTTAACGAGGCGGGATGGCAGTACGTTTCTGTGCAGGTATTCCGAAATAAGCAGGCCATTGGCTATAGGCGGGCCATCATTCAATACGCAGGCGCACAGGGTCGATTTACAGTTGACCCAATCACGATCAGAGCCGAAAAAGCCCAGTATGATGTCAGCGTTCACCTGGTAAAAGGAGCTGATTCCATACACGTTGTCAGTCGAACAAGCATAGTATCGGGCGATGTATACGTGCTGACGGGCCAGTCTAATGCGTCGGCTTTTTTTCGGGAAAAGCGCACCAACGAATTTTGTCGCACGTTCGGAAAAACCAGCGGCACGTATGGTGTTGAGGCTTCTAATCCGGCAGATACAGCCTGGGCCCTGTCTAATCAGACATTACTGGAGCAGAACGTGGGTACGTTTGGTTTTGAATTTCAAGAGTTTATTCTGTCAACATACGGTATTCCCACCTGCCTTATCAACGCTGCCTTTCACTGGTCGATGATGGCGCACCACGCTACCCGCACGCCCGGTAATCCGGCTGATTTGACCAACGGATACGGGCGAATGTTGTATAGATTGCAAAAAGGTGGCCTCGATAAGCATGTTAAGGCCTTGATTTACAGGCAAGGCGAGTCGGAGGCGTATGGAGAAGGAGTGAACTGGCCCGGAAACTTTGACACCTATTATAAAAACCTGAAAACAGATTTGCCATCCGTAAAGCAACTCTACGTTTACCAGATCGATATCATAGATCCAGCTGTAGCGGCGGCTCCACTAGTGCGCGAAGCACAACGATCGTTGGCTAATCGGTATCAAGATATTCAGGTACTTCCGTCAATTGGGACAGCTGGCTTCGATGGATTGCATTATTCCGACGAAGGCTATGCACAAAATGCGCAGGAAGTAGCCCGCCTGGTTGGCCGCGATTTCTATGGCGCAACCGACACCGACAATATTGATACGCCCATTATTAAACAGGCTTATTTTTCGAAAAAAGACGGCACTGAAATTACCCTCCGATTCAACGACGGGCAGGTGTTGACCTGGACAGATCAGTTTGAGAATGTATTGTTGAAAAACGTCTTTTACATCGACGGACGCGAAGGGGAAGTTACGGGTGGCAGAGCAGCGGGGAATCGGATTATACTGACGCTGAAAAACCCATCTTCAGCGACTAAACTGACTTATCTTCCCCCCAAGGTTGATCCGGGTGGCCCTAATTTTCCGTATCGGGGACCATATATCACCAATAAGCGGGGTATGCGGGCGCTGTCTTTTTACGAATTGTCTATTACAGAAACCATTGTCGGGCCGGATGAGCCTACTCCATTACCTGCACCAATCCTTTCCGTAGGCGTTGTGTCGGCCTCCTCGCTGCAACTTAGCTGGAATGCCGTTGCTGAAGCAACGGCCTATGTGCTGGAAGTGAAAGAAGCGAAGTCGGGTACGTTCACGGCATTGAAGCAACTTCCCGCCGGCACACTAACATACCTGGCCGAAGGGCTATTGACTAACAATGCCTATACATTCCGTATCAGAGCGTTGGGCAAAAATACCGAATCGGCCTGGTATCAGGTTGATGGCCAAACTCCGGCGGTACCAAGTGCGCCCGTTTTGCAGGGTGCGGCCACCTTTGCCAATGTGGTTTCGCTCGCGTGGCAACCGGTAGCCGAGGCGCTTGGGTACGTAATTGACCGTCGTTTGGCTACCGAAACAGCGTTTACTTCGGTTACGAGTGTGGGCGCAACTACGCTGAACTTCATCGACAGGCTGGTAAGTGACAACCGCTCGTATGTGTACCGCATAAAGGCTACCGGTCGGTATGCTGATTCGCCCTATACAACGGCCAATGTGCAGACGCCTGCTTTTCTGGCCCTGCCGAAAATTGACGTGGATGTGCTTTACAATAATGCGTTGTCGGTAAAATGGGAGGCTGTTGCTAACGCCGTCAGCTACGAATTGGCGCGCAAAACGGCCGATGGTGATTTTCAGAAATTAGGTACGTTCGGGCCTGATGTAATGATGTTGCGAGACACCAATCTGCTGATCGGCACCACCTATACGTACCAGATCAAGGCGGTTGGTGACCGAACCGAATCGCCGTTTGCCACCGTTACAGCTACCACGCCATCGTTGCTGGACACGCCCACTATCTCGTTAACTGTGGTGTATAACAATGCGCTGGAAATAAAGTGGACGCCTGTATCGAATGCTACTGCCTACCAGTTGGAGCGGGTTTCGCCTAACCAGGAGCCTACGGAAGTAGGTACGTTTACTGCTCAGGTGGTGGCGTTCAGTGATACGAATCTAACGCCCGGTACTACCTACACGTACCGAATAATTGCCATTGGTGATAAAACCGAGTCGCCCATTGTCAGCGTCAGCGCCGTTACACCCAATCGACTTGCTACACCTAACCTGCTACTGACTCCTGCTTCATTCGATGTGATGACCCTGTCCTGGGCTCCTGTTCCCGAAGCGACCCATTATTTGCTGGAGCGTAAACTGGCCACGGCAACCAGCTATGAAAACACCGTTAGGCTGGAGGCATTACAAAGCGCCTATCGCGATACCTTACTGACTCCCAGTACGGCGTACCAGTATCGGCTGACAGCTTACGGCAACAAAACACAGTCGGAGGCTGCGCTGGCTGAAGCAACAACACTTGTGCTCTTATCGGTTGATTCTGAGCCTACCACAACGGTTAGTCTGTGGCCGAACCCGGCTCCTGGTGGTCAGTTTTCGGTGCATCTTTCCAGCCCTACCAGTGGGTTGTTGCAAGTGTTGGATGTGCAGGGTAGTGTGAAGCTGGAACAGCAGCTGGTGAATGCCACGCAGGTTCCTGTAAGTCTGACCGGTTACCCAACCGGCATGTATCTCATTCGTATCCGCCGTGGAGCCGATACGCTGGTTCAGAAACTGGTTGTTAATTAGGGTTCAACGTTCAAGGTCTAATGTTTAAAGTTACGCTGCTTTACATCGAACAAATGATAACAGCAACGCAACTTGAAACATTAGACCCTGAACGTTAGACGTTTATCGCTTTCAGGATGCCTTCCTCCTCATCGGGGCTGAACCACTGAAATTGGTTCTGATGCCGAAACCAGGTTAGCTGCCGTTTGGCATAGCGGCGCGAGTTGCGTTTGAGTGTCTCCACCATTGTGCTGTGATCGCAATCGCCGTCGAGGAAGGGAAACACCTCTTTATAGCCTACCGTCTGCAAAGCGGGCGTATGTCGGAAATCAGCCAGCCCCTTCACTTCATCAATCAGTCCGTTGGCCAACATGGAATCCATCCGTTGGTCAATGCGGGCGTATAGTTCTTCACGGGGTCGTTGCAAGGCAATCAGTTTCGTCTCGAAAGGGCGGTCTGTAGCAGTCCGTTGCCGGAACAACGAGTACGGTTTACCGGTGGTGAGACACACCTCGAGCGCCCTCATTACCCGTTGTGTATTGTTCAGATCAGCCAGGGCAGCATAGGCGGGGTCGAGCTGAAGGAGTCGGGCTTGTAACGGAGCAATGCCTTCGGCTTCAAATTGAAGCTGTAATTGACCACGCAGGACTGGGTCACCTTCCGGCATCTCATCCAAACCCCTGAGAACTGCGTTTATATAGAGGCCTGTTCCTCCCGTCAGAATCACCAGGTCGAGGGTTTTGAAGAGTGTATCGAGCAGAGCCAGTGCTTCCCGTTCATACTGACCGGCGCTTATGGGTGCTGTAATACTGTGAGAATCAATGAAATAATGAGGTACGTTATCCAGTTCAACCGCCGAGGGTTTGGCTGTACCTATTGTCAGTTCACGATAAAGTTGCCGGGAATCGGCGGACACAACGACGGTGTTGAGCCGTTTTGCCAACCGAACACAGATATCCGTTTTGCCGACAGCCGTAGGGCCGGCGATTACAACAACCGTCTTACTCACAGGGAAATTATCAATAATAGAAACTGGCTACTAAACTACTGGCTTCAGGTTATAATTCAGTCACTCACTGATTTAAGAACGCAACAGAGCGATGATAGATTTGGTAGGGACTCGAAATACTTCCTGCCGTTAACCGGCTATGATGGTGGTGTAACCAACCGGGATTTTTTTGTAGTACGCTCATATTGAAATATTTACTTTTGTTTATATTTAAGGGTATTTTTGTTAATGTTTCTGCTTTTTTATGAACAACGTAACGAACAACCCTTAGCTTTGTTACGTCCTCTAATTTTTTACTAATCTGAAATCGTTGCCAGAATGGGTGGCGATTACACAACCAAAATGAACGAGAGAATTCAACCGGAGTTGATGGCCGAAGAAGAACGGCTTATTGTGAAGAAAGCATTGGAGGTTGTTTGTGGTAAGTGGCGGTTGTTTATTCTGTTGCATTTGGGCCAGAAAACGCGTCGTTACAGTGAACTACGGCGACTGCTTCCCGATGTTAGTGAGAAAGTCCTCATCCAGGAACTGAAGGCGCTTGTGTTGCTGGGGGTGCTGGAGAAGAAATCCTATAATGAGGTGCCTCCACGGGTCGAGTATCGGCTCTCGGAACGTGGTGTAGCAGTAATGCCTATACTTCTACAGATCAAAGAAATCGGTAAGCATTTTTTGCCCGCCGAATAGTGTATCAAACGCGTAAAGCCCGCCTGCAAACTCACAGGCGGGCTTTACGCGTTTAATTATAAGCTGCTTATGCAATACCGCCCATCCAGCGTTTCAGGGGTTTGGTGAAGAGCAGCATCAGCAGGCCGGCTCCTATGCCAAAATAGGCTACGCTTTGGAACAGGGCGGGCATTTGCGATACATTCTCTTCGTCGAATCCACCGGCAAATAAACCGGCGATGAGGTTGCCCAACGACGTACCCACAAACCAGACACCCATCAGTTGACTGGCAAACCGCTTGGGGGCCAGTTTCGAGAACGCGCTCAGGCCAACCGGGCTAAGAAAGAGCTCGCCCAGGGTGAAAAACAGGTACGTAAAGGTGAGGTACAAGGCCGATGTACGCACACCAGTCAGCGCTATTTTGGCCGCAACGACCATAATCAGGTACGCTAATCCCAACAGCACCAGGCCCGTAGCCAATTTGGCCGGAGCCGGATAATCAATGTTACGATTGGCCAGAAAAACCCACAGCATGGCCAGCAATGGCGAAAAGCTTAGGATAAACGCCGGATTGAAGTTCTGAAACCAGCTTGAGGGAAGTTCGAAACCAAAGAAATTCAGGTTGGTATAGCGTTCGGCGAAAATTTGTAACGATGTGCCTTGTTGCTCATTTCCAGCCCAGTACAGCGCCGCTGCAATAAAGAATACGAACAGAACAACCACCCGTTTTTTCTCTTCGGTGGTCAGTCCGCCCGCCAGCAGAATGAACAGGAAGTAGCTGACGGCAATCAGCGAAATAATGGTACCCATAGCCTGAGCCAGGCCAATAGCGGTGGTCAGATCCAGCACACCGGTGAACTGAAGCGTGCCCAGCATGACCACCAGTACGATCAGAAAAGCGATTAATGGCCGATTTCCGCCTTCTTTTCGGGTGGCGGTTTCGGGGCGTTCAGGTACGTTGCCCAGGTGCCCCAGGTGCTTTTGTCCTAACGTACGGAACGTGATCAGGCCTAGACCCATGCCCACCGCGGCCGCGCCAAAACCGTAATGCCAGCCTACTTTCTGACCTAGATAACCCACCGTTGTGATGCCCAGCAGTGAACCAAGGTTGATACCCATGTAGAAGATAGAGAACGCAGCATCGCGCCGGGCACCACCTTCGGGATATAGTTCGCCTACGATTGAGCTGATATTTGGCTTTAATAAACCTGTTCCCATAGCCACAATGGCAAGGCCCATATAGAATACCGCCGTGCCAGCCGGGAAGGCCAGTATAATGTGCCCCAGCATGATGATGATGCCGCCGTACCAGATTGATTTACGCTGACCAAGCAGGTTGTCGGCCACCCATCCGCCCGGTAGCGAGAGCAGGTAAACTGATGACGTATATAGGCCATAGATAGCGGCTCCTTCTACCTCGCTGAGGCCCATGCCGCCCCGAACATTATCGATCAGAAACAGCAGCAAAATGGCTCGCATGCCATAATAGCTGAAGCGTTCCCACATTTCGGTGAAGAACAGGACATAAAGGCCCGTGGAATGACCGGTTTGGGCAGCAGGGGCAGGCGTTGTGACGTTCATGAAGGAGAAAAAGCAGGCGTTTTAGTGGCCGTTGGTCAGGTGTCTGTAGATTTTAACCCCTAAATATAGCACAGAAGCCCGTTACTGAACTTCCGTCAGTATGTAGGCCTTCAGCGTGCTGGCTCGGGTAGCCGGGTTCAGGAACGTGCCTGTAAGACGGCTGATATGGTAATAGGGAAACAAAGCCAGTCGACGTACCTGGAATCCCTGCCGGGTTAATGAGTCGGCGTAGAGGGGGGTGGTCAGTACCTGTACAGGGCCTTGGCGGGTGATGCGCCGTAGGGTAGAGTCGGCATAGATATAATGCGTGGGCTGTTTGGTATAATACTCGTATGACCAGGAACTTTCGCCGTAGGTGGTGCCGCCATAAAACCAGGTGGTACGTTGCAACTCAGGGCGGCTGTTGGCATAATCGGCCGCAACCATACCGGCCTGATATTGCATAATGGACGGATACAGAAACAGATTGATCAGGCCGCCAACAATCACCATCAGCCCCACCATGCGTCCGGTCAGAATGGCCACGGGGTTGCCAAAGCCAAGTTTATACCGCCAGAAAACAAAGGTTGTCAAGAGCGCAATCAGGCCAATCCAGACCAGACCGCTCAATAGTCGATCGGGTTGATACACTAGCAAAATGCCCGTGACCAACGTACCTGCCAGAACGCCAATCACCGTTTGCGCAATGGTCCAGCGGCGCAGCCCGGTTGCCGACAACTGACTCAGGTAATGGGCAGCCAGTACGGCGTAGAATGGAAAGACAATGTTGAGGTAATGGGGTAGCTGAAACCGGGATGCCGAAAACAGAATGAATAGTGACAGACCGGCTCCCAGCGACAGGTATTCGGGCAACGGTGGCGCAACGGTCTGATGCTGGCGGCGAACCAACCCCAAAATGGCCCGTCCGGCGGCGGCATAGACTAGAAACGCCCATGGAAGCAGCGCCCAAAGCAGGGTATGCGTGAAAAATAACGGGTCGCCGCTGCCACGCAACGGCCCATTATTCAGAAAGCGCCCCATCTGACTATCCCAGAAAAAGAATCGTAATCCCGACGTACCTGACTGACCATATACGATTTTCTCGGGATGGGCGTCGAATTGCAGATACAGGGCATACAATTCGGGTGAAACGAACACCGCCGTTAATACAGCAGCCAGCAACCAGCGCGGATGCCAGAGTTGGCGCCATTGGCCCGTGAACGCACAATGAGCCACCAGGCCGGCCCCAACCGAGGCAATGGGCACCACCGGCCCTTTGGTCATCATGGCGCAGGCAGTCAATAACGACCCCAGCACCAAATGATAGCTCTTTCCGCCCTGTACGACGCGCATGAAATGGTAGGCAGGACCAATAAGAAACAGCGTTAGGAATGGCTCGGCACGTACATCTGTATTCGAGAGAATAACGTGGTAGGCAGATCCGAAAATCAGCGTAGCCACCTGGGCCACTACTTTCGGGTAATTGAGGCGGGCAAAACGATAGGTGTAGAACAGGCTGCCACAAAAACACAGCAACGCGGGCAACTTATAGGCCGCCGTGGTTACGCCCAGAATTTCCATGAACAGCACATTCAGCAGAAAGGGTAAACGTGGTTTGTCGAGCCACTCTACTTCGCATGAATACAGGTTGATGTAGTCGCCGGTGAGGAACATGCGCTTGGCCACCGTAGCATAGAGCCCATTATCAGGCTCCATAATTGGCAAACAGAGCGCCGTAAAATTAATGGTAACGATGAACCCGAGTAAGGTATAAAATAGTCGGTTAGACAGGGGAGCAGGGGTAAGCATGGGGTAAAGATATTATGTAGAGACGCAACATCTTGCGTCTCGGCTCGCGTCAGCAACACAGGCAAGCCTACAGGAGAAGTTGATTTGGGTCCGGTAAGAACCGCCTTCTAGACATTGCTGACGCAGGGGAGACGCAAAATCTTGCGTCTCTACGTGGTATCTTTACCCCATGCAAACCGCTAAACTCCTTATCGTCGACGACGATCCCGATGTGTTGCTGGCGGCCAAGCTGCTCCTGAAGCGGCACATTGGTCAGGTCGACATTGAGAAGAACCCCGATAAGCTTCCTTTCTTATTGGGAAATACACGCTATGATGCCGTGTTGCTCGATATGAATTTTACCCGTGATGTCAGTTCGGGTAAAGAAGGTTTCGACTGGCTCGATCGTATTCTGGATGCCGACCCAACGGCGCGGGTGGTCTTGTTTACGGCCTATGGCGATGTTGAGATGGCCGTACGGGCCATCAAGGCCGGGGCGGTTGACTTTGTCTTGAAGCCCTGGGAGAATGAGAAGCTTGTTGACAGCATCAAGACTGCCATTGCCGGGAAACACACCGCTGGCGATGGCAATGCGGCCCTGAAAAAGAGTGGGTCGGGAAATGCCGCGTCGGCGGACCGCTTCATTGCGCAGAGTGCGGCCATGCGGCAGATTGCCGAGACGATAGAACGGGTAGCTCCCACGGATGCGAACATTCTGATTTTGGGCGAAAACGGAACCGGTAAAGATGTGTTGGCCCGCGAAATTCACCGCCTCTCGACTCGTAGAGATAAATCGTTCGTTAGTGCTGATCTGGGTGCATTGCCCGATAGTTTGTTTGAAAGCGAGTTGTTTGGCCATGTTCGCGGTGCTTTCACCGATGCCCGCGACGACCGGGCCGGCCGTTTTGAAGAGGCACAGGGCGGCACCATTTTCCTGGACGAAATTGGTAACGTAGGGCTGGCGCAACAAGCTCGTTTGCTAACCGTATTGCAGCAACGGCAGGTGACACGGGTGGGCAGTAACAAACCACGCAACGTGGATGTACGATTGATCTGCGCCACCAATGCCGACCTGAACAACCGGGTGATGGATCGTTCGTTCCGGCAGGATTTACTGTACCGGATCAATACCATTGAGCTGCACATTCCGCCGCTACGTCAGCGCCCCGACGATATTGGTCCGCTGGCCGAGCATTTTCTGCGCATCTACCGAAAGCAGTATAACCGGCCGGTGGGGCAAATCAGCCCTGAATTGATCAAGCACTTAAAACAATACAGTTGGCCTGGTAATGTGCGCGAGCTGCAACATGCCATTGAACGTGCTGTTATTCTGGCTCGCGGAAACACGCTGACGCCCGACGATTTTTTCTTTGGCTCCTCACCGGCGGCGATGCAAAGCGGCGGAGGTTTACCCGGTAGCGATACGCTTCAGATCGAAGATATGGAGCGGCGCATGATTCAGCAGGCGATGCAAAAGCACGGTGGTAATATTACCGACGTAGCCCGCGAACTGGGCCTGTCGCGGCAAGCTCTGTACCGGCGGATGGAGAAGTATGGGTTGTAACTGAGTCTGGATAGTCGTTGAAGAGGAGTCCTGAGTCTGGAGAGTCTTTTTAGCGATACTTTCCAGACTCAGGACTCCTTTTTAACGACTATCCAGACTTTATAGAAAATGAATCGTTTTGCGTGGGGTATAGGCTGGCGAATGGCGCTGCTGGGGTTACTGGCCGGGGCAGTTGTGTATATTGGTCCCGCCAGCCGGTTAGTGCCTGTACTGATCGTCACCAGCCTGGTCTTACTGATGGTAGCGGTGAATCTGTATCAGTATGTAACGGGCATCAACCGTAAGTTGACCTACTTTCTGGAATCGGTGCGGTACTCCGATTTTGCGATTAGTTTCAACGCCGACAGTAAGTTGGGGCCGTCGTTTGCACAGCTAAACCAGCAGTTCAACGAAGTGCTGGAAGCGTTCAGGCAGGCGCGGGCCGAAAAAGAGGCCAACCTGCAATACCTCAACACCATTGTGCAGCACGTGAGCGTGGGCTTACTTGCTTTTGACGCCGCCGGTCAGGTAGAACTGGTGAATCAGGCCGCGTTGCGGTTGCTCGACACGTACCGGCTCCGCCTACTCACCGACCTCACCGAACAATACCCCGACTTGCCCGCCCGCCTCACTGGCCCCGACCGGCAGGCGGCCTTTGCCTATACCACCGCGAGTGGCAATGATCTGGCCATTCGCACTACCGATGTGCGGTTACGAGGGCGGTTGGTTACCCTGGTCTCGCTGCAAAATATCCGGTCGGAGTTGCAACAGAAAGAAGTGGACGCCTGGCAAAACCTGACCAAGGTCTTGCGCCATGAAATTATGAACTCCGTAACGCCTCTGGTCTCACTCACCGGAACCATGCAGGCCATTCTGGAGCATGATATTGTAGCCAATTTACCACCTGCCGACAGTATACCACCCGTTTTAGCCAATGCCGAGGTTGTTCACGAAGCGGTCAACGATTTGGGGGACGCGCTAAGCACCATTGCCCAGCGTGGCGAAGGGATTATGCGCTTTGTAGACGCCTACCGAAATTTCACCACTATTCCGGCACCTCGGATAAGCACCATCTCCGTGCAGGCAATTATGCAGCGCGTGGTTGGCTTGGTCCGGCCTGAATTTGAGGGTAGATCTATTACAATGACAGTTGTCTTGCCGGAGGAACCACTCACGATTCAGGCCGATGAGGCGCAGGTGGAGATGATTTTGCTGAATCTGCTCAAGAATGCGGGCGAGGCACTTGAAAAAACGCATAACCCCTGTATTCGCTTTGAGGCGTTAACTGATGGTGGTCGATCTGTGATTGATGTGACGGATAATGGCCCCGGCATTGAACCCGAAGCGCTCGACCAAATTTTTATTCCCTTCTTTACTACCAAGAAAACAGGTTCGGGTATTGGATTGAGTCTGTCACGGCAAATGATGCAGCAGATGGGCGGACAACTCACCGTGCGTACGAACGTAGAAAAAGGAAGTACATTTCGTCTTCTGTTTTAAACTATTTAGGTACGTTCGAGTCTATACAATAGGTTAGACAAAAAAAGGGTCGAACCAATCTGATAAAATTCTGTTATGCATTGCACAGATGGGGTAATTTATCGAATATTGCCTTCGTTTTAATCAAGACATGAACCAGCTCGTTTACATACAGGCCTCTTGCCACACGACGCCCTATCGGTTCAGGTCCGTGAGGACCCTATAACTATGTCCTGCCCACGTAGCAGGCCAATTTCGCCCCCTTCTTTTTTCTCAATTACAGGTTTCACATCCATCCGGATAAAAAACGTCTCCGTTTGAGGCCGCCATCGACCGTTGAGGTCGAGCGTTCAATAAATGACGATGATCACGCAAGAAGTAATCAACGACCAGTACATCATTCAGGTAGCCAGTGAGGCTCACCTCAATTTGGCTGATACCATCTGTAACGAGATGGAAAACAGTGCGAAGGCGCGGGGAACCGGCATCGCCAAACGCTCACCGCTTTACCTGATGCAGAAAATGCTGGAAGGGAAAGCAATTGTTGCCCAAACACTGGGCGGCGAGTGGGTGGGGTTCTGCTACATCGAAACATGGGAACACGGCAAGTTCGTGGCCAATTCAGGCCTGATTGTACACCCCGACCATCGCAAAAGCGGCGTGGCTACTCATATTAAGCAAAAAGCATTTGAGCTGTCACGTACCCGTTATCCGGATGCAAAAATCATTGGCCTGACAACCAGCCTCGCGGTGATGAAAATTAACAGCGACCTGGGCTATCAGCCTGTAACGCTCAGTCAGTTGCCGGGTGATGATGCCTTCTGGAAAGGCTGTAAAACATGCGTTAACTACGATATTCTGACGCGTACAGAACGGAAGCATTGCCTGTGTACGGGCATGCTGTATGATCCTGAAGAGAAGAAAGATCATAAGAAAGCTCCCTGGGATTTTATTAAAGACTCGAAATTTTACGAACGCTGGCAGCGGTTGAAAGAGCGTGTACTGCTCCGTTTCCACGATCGCCCGGCTGCCAAAAAAGTGGAGCGCGAACTGGAAGCAGCGTAGCTTTAAAGGCGGATATAGTAAAGGCGGTGATCATAACTGGTCACCGCCTTTTTAATTACACAATCGGCCGTCGGCGATGGACAAACCATTGTTTCAGACTAAAGACAACGTAACAGCACCCAATAACCAGCAACACATCGAGGCTGAATCGTTCAACTCCCTGCCAGGCGTTAGGCCAGTCGGCTATAGCCAGACTCACACCGATCATGCTGGCCGAGTGTATACTAACCAGTGCCATGAGTGCCCCGGGAATAAAACTATCCCGGTAGGAGGCAATGATGATGCCGCCCGCAATAGCTCCGCCTATAGAGAGCAGGATCTGCTTGGTGCCAGGTTCTGATAGGCTCTTGATCTCCGGGTTGCTCGTAAACTCGGCGGCTGTAGTGGCTCCGGTCAGTTGCATAAGCCAAAACGCCAGCCCAGCCGCGATGATCAACGTAAGATAGCCCAGCAACGTGTTGCGAAGACCATAACCGATCAAGTGTAGCCGACGGTGGGTTATTCCCAATGCTATTTTTGCCAGCGGGTCAAAGCCGGGAGCAAGCACAGAAGCTGCCATGAAACTTACCGCCTGCGGTGCCGGTTCAGAGACAAGGCCAACAGCGGCAATCATACCACCAATACCCATCAACATGATGTAATTTGTGGTAAGGCGGCCATTGTGGCGCAGGCTGGCTTCCATCTCCTCCCAAATTGCTTCATCATAGTCTTTCTCTATCCGCTGATGATTGGCTGGGTCGATCAGTGAAGCTAGTTCAGACGTGACTATGGAGTAGGGTTTCTCTGCGCAAACAACAGCAATGCATTGAAGGACAGCATCGGTGCCCCGGTTAAGCACGTGCAAGGTCAAAACATCACCAACGGGTTTGATTGAGATGCCCCGTTCAACGTTCATCCCAATCACGTTGGGCATGTTATGAAGTTGACCGATGAGTTCATCTGTGCAATTGGATGGAAGAGAAACGCTGAAGGTGCGGTGCATGGCGCGGCTTTGATAATTCGTGTGGTTTCAACGCTGTCTGATAGGCATTTGTTAATAGTAAGGGCTAATAATCCGCCTAAGTAGCCGATATTTGTAGGCGCATTAGCGAGTATATTGTATAACGGTCCATTCAGGTGGCTGCGATTAATAGTTTGATAAATGGCTGACAAACAAAAAGTTGTATTAGCATTTAGTGGGGGTTTAGACACCTCTTTCTGTGTAAAATACCTGACTGAAGATCGGGGTATGGACGTGTATTCGGTACTGGTCGATACAGGCGGTTTCTCGGCAGATGAACTTGCTGCCATTGAGGCGCGGGCTTATTCGCTGGGTGTTGTTTCACACGCTGTAGTAACCAAAACGGATGCGTATTATCAGGAATGTCTGAAGTTTCTGGTGTACGGTAACGTGCTGAAAAACAATACGTACCCGCTTTGTGTGTCGGCCGAGCGTATTTTTCAGGCTATTGCGGCGGCCGAGTACGCCCGCGAAATTGGTGCGTCGGCTATTGCACACGGTTCAACCGGGGCGGGTAATGATCAGGTACGTTTCGATATGGCTTTTCGGATCATTATTCCCGAAGCCGAAATCATCACACCAATTCGTGACCTGCGGCTATCGCGCGAGGCCGAAATTGAGTATCTGAAAAGCAAAGGCGTTAATCAGGAGTGGCACAAAGCAGCTTACTCAATCAATAAAGGGCTGTGGGGCACATCGGTAGGCGGCAAAGAAACGCTGACATCCAACGGTTATCTGCCCGAATCGGCCTGGCCAACACCCATTACTAAGTCGGGCGAAGAGGTGATTACGCTTACGTTTACGCACGGTGAGCTGAAAGGCATCAAGAGCGAAGCGTTCGGCAGTGAAACATTTGATAATCCGGTAGGGGCAATCCAACGCCTGACCGAATTGTCGGGTCCTTACGGTGTTGGGCGCGACATTCACGTGGGCGATACCATTATTGGTATCAAAGGCCGCGTTGGTTTTGAAGCGCCGGCACCGTTGATCATCATCAAAGCACACCACACGCTGGAGAAGCACGTATTGACCAAGCATCAACTAACCTGGAAAGAGCAGTTGGGCAATTTTTACGGTACCATGTTGCATGAAGGTCAGTTTATGGACCCTGTCATGCGCAACATCGAAACGTTCCTGTCTGATACGCAGGGGCATGTAACCGGTGAGGTGTACGTACAATTGGCTCCATACCGCTTCACTGTGTTGGGCATCGAATCAACATACGATCTAATGTCGTCGACGTTTGGCTCGTATGGGGAGATGAACAACGCCTGGACCGGTGATGATGTGCGTGGCTTCTCGAAAGTAGCGTCGAATCAGGTGATGATTTACGAAAAAGTAAAAGCAGGAAACTAAGTATCCACCATCCATTACCACTTTGGATATCGTCTTTGATGCCAGTCTGTTGGGCTTGGGTCATTTCCACCCACAAGCCCGTACCGGCGTGAATCGGGTTGCCGAGCACCTGGTGCGGGGGTTGGCCGACTCACCCGATGTGTCGCTATCGCTGGCAGCGCCTACCCATCTGAGTGAAACACTACGCTGGGTCGAAGATGTGATGCCGGACCGCAATTTATCCTTTGCGAACCGGGCTGGTGAGTTGCAATTGGCTGAGTGGGAGAAAAATATGCTGCGTGGCATGGACACCCGTAGCTTTATGTCGAAGGCTTTTCGCCACGTATTTTATACGGGTCGGAGAGCTTTCGGCCTTGATTCATCGCGCATTTCGCTGGATAGATACCCCAATAAAACGGTTTACCATTCCCCGTTTTTTGCCATTCCGAATTACATTGGCAGTGATCGGCGAATTCAGAAGGTATTGACGGTCAATGATTTAATTCCAATTCACCACCCCGAGTGGTTTCTTTCCGGTGAGCAGGCGGTGCAGCAGGCCATTCGTACCTTATCGAGCGATGCGCATGTGATCACTGTATCGGAGGCAACCAAAGACGATTTCTGCGAGTATACGGGTTTTGATCCCGAGCGGGTTACGCCCATTTATCTGGCGGCTTCGCGGCGGTTGTTTTACCCTGTTGCTGATCCCGATCGTCTTCACCTTACACAGGTACGGTATGGCATCCACGACCAGCCTTATCTGCTGAGTATTGCCACCCTCGAACCCCGAAAGAACATTCGGCATCTGGTGCAGTGTTTTGCCCGGCTCGTGGCCGAAAATGCCATTCCGACCGAGTTGCGGCTGGTGCTGGTAGGTACGAAAGGATGGAAAATGGACGAGTGGCTCACCGAAATCAGGGCTAGTGAGCAGTTACTTTCGCGCCTGATTTTCACGGGCTACGTGCCCGACGAAGAACTGGCGGCACTCTACAGTGGAGCTACGGCATTTCTGTTTCCATCGCTCTACGAAGGGTTTGGTTTGCCGCCACTCGAGGCGATGCAATGTGGGCTACCCGTCATTACATCTGATGTATCGTCGTTGCCCGAAGTAGTTGGCGACGCGGCTATTACCGTTTCTCCTACCGATGGCGACGCACTTTGTCAGGCCATTATCAATGTAATTAATTCTACCGATCTTCAGCAGGAACTTCGGGCCAACGCCCTTCGGCGGGCCAAGCTGTTTTCGTGGGAAAAATTTACCCGTCAGCACATCGACGTGTATCGTAACCTTTCAAATTCATGACCATTCAGGCAGGTATTATTGGTGGCGCAGGCTACACCGGCGGCGAACTGCTCCGTATATTAATCAATCACCCCTTTGTTACCCTTGCTTTTGTGCACAGCCAAAGTCAGGCCGGGAAACCCGTTTGGGCCACGCACACCGACCTGCTGGGCGATACTGATCTGGTATTCAGCGGTGGTGAAACGGAGCCACTCGTGCAACAGGATGAGCTGGATGTGTTGTTTCTTTGCTCAGGACACGGCCAATCAGCTAAGTTCTTGGCCGACAACGACGTACCTGAACACGTAACGATCATTGACCTCAGCACCGACTTCCGCGATGAGACCAATGAGTTTATCTATGGGTTGCCTGAGTTACAGCGCGAACGTATTCAGCAGGCCGACCGGATTGCCAATCCCGGTTGTTTTGCCACGGCTATTCAACTGGCGCTGCTTCCGTTGGCTAGCGAGGGTCGTTTAGTGGATGCTGTTCATATCAGCGCCGTAACGGGAAGCACCGGAGCAGGGCAGGCACTGGTGCCGACTACCGGTTTCACCTGGCGTAATAACAACTTGTCTGTTTACAAGGCATTTACGCATCAGCATTTGGCCGAGATAAGGCAGAGCCTGACCTACCTGCAACCGGGCTTTAGCGAAGCGATCAATTTTGTTCCGTACCGCGGCGATTTCACGCGGGGCATCATGGCCAATGTGTACACGCCATTCTCAGGTACGTTGGCCGAAGCGCTGACTCTGTACCGCAATTACTACACCACCCACCCATTTACGCACGTCAGCGATACGCCGGTAGACCTGAAGCAGGTGGTCAATACCAACAAAGTGCTGTTAAGCCTGGAAGTACACGATGGTCAACTGCTGATTACAAGCGTTATGGACAATCTGACAAAAGGTGCTTCGGGGCAAGCGGTGCAGAACATGAACCTCGTGTTTGGCCTTCCCGAAGATGCCGGTCTACGCCTTAAACCGGTTGCTTTTTAATGCACGAATCAGCCTGAGAGGCCAAAAACATACACGAATCAGCCTGAGAGGCCAAAAACATAAGCGTCCATACTATCAGAACGGACGTTGGGTCTTCTTGAACGTGAACGTTAGGCAAGTCTTCGCTGAATCTCAAGAACGAAATCAATGCTAGCGCTACTATCTTCAGCGATCTCCTGAATCGTGAGTTTTCCGCGTTTTAATGCTCTGGTTATTGCTTCAGTTTTGACTGCTACGTTCTCTGCGTTTCTTGCTTCTTGAATTTTCTGCTTTTCAGCTTTCACTGCTTCGGCGTTAGCCGCTGTCACACGAGCGAAATATGCCCGCTCCTCCGGGGTCATCTTGCGCGTATCCAATTCGTCAATGGCTCGCTTGAGCCATTCCTCATTCCAGAAGGCCGGGTACTCCGTAGGTTGGGTGGTATGAATCGTCTTCATGGTGTAAACTAGTTTTTCTAAATCAGTCTCTATATCAGCTACTTGCTTATTGAACTTAGCCAGTTCTACCGTGATAAACGTCATTTGGGTATCAATGATTTCACCTCTTTCACTTCGTAGATTAGACACATTATGAAAATAGGGTATAGGCAGAATGTTCTTCGCCAAAATGGCAACAGCATAGATTTTAGGCAGATTAGCATAGTCGAACTCACCACGCTCCACCACGGTGTTAAACTTGTGGAGCGCGTAGAACTTCATGCGCTGCACAAAATGCGGAGCTAGCCCTAACTGCATTTCAACAATAAACTGACTTCCGTTTTCATCGGTGCATGCCAAATCAAAAATGCCACTTCGGCTGTCAACGGTCAATGCTTCGAAAGAGTTTTTGTCAAAATGTATCTCCCGAATAGGTGTTTCGGACTTGATGAGTGCCTGCAACGCAGTACGAAGAAACAAACTGTCGGCTTCGTTGCCAAAGGTAGCTTTGAACCCATAATCGGAAATAATTGGAATATAAACGCCGGCCTCCATGTGGTAAAGTTACCTGAAACAACACTTAAATATTATGCCACTGTTGGCCCCGCTTTTCTTTTCGGCAGTAGCCTAGCAGAGAGGTAGCGCATTAGTGGTTTCTCGACCAATCGGTGCGTTAGAATGCTCAGGTACGTTACCACAATGACCAACGCAAAGCAGGCAAGCGGTACGCCTATGGCCGAATAGGTAGGAAAAGCACGCGTTAACAAACGGGTGAACGGCAACAGAAAAGGCGTGTGAATCAGGTAAATCAGGTACGAGGCATCGCCGGTACTGATGATCCACTGAGGAAGTTTAGGATGACGTATGTATTCGTAAGTGAGCACGGCGATCAGTAACAGCAGGCTGGCTACGCCGTAATGCAGTAGCCGTTCGCCGAAAAACTCGTTGGGTGTATCACCAAAACTATACAGCCATACCAGACCAAGCAGGGCGGCACTGATACCTTCCCATTTACTGGCTTTATGGTGGATAAAGCCGTAGCCTATCAGGGCACCAAGGGCAAATTCAGCATTTAACGGATTGAACCAGAAATAGGCCCATACGGTGCTTTGTCCGTCAATGTATTCCTGTTTGGTTAGGGCCATATAGAGGGTGCCAACCAGAAAAAAGGCGGGAATCACCCACAGTTTCCGCGAAACGATCAGGCAGGCGAAGAGCAGGTAAAAAAACAACTCGTGGCTTAGGCTCCAGCTCACAATGTTCAGGGCATGGTGATGGGGGGTTAGTAGAATGGTATCGAGGCCGGGCCAGCGATCGGCGATTACCTTGCCTACTCCGTCTGGGCGCAACCACAGGCTAATTGCCATCAAGAGTGTCATCAGTGCAATGGTGAGCCAATAGATCGGGTACACGCGGATAGCCCGTTTGGTCAGGTACGTTCGCAGTGTATCGGGGCGGCCAATATAGGCCTGACTGGTATAAACGATCACGAATCCGCTGATGACGAAAAACAGATCAACGCCAGCGAAACCCCGTTCAAATAAGCCAAACCATAAGGCTTCGCCATATTTACCATCCACAAACTGAGTGAGGTGGAAAGCTACAACCGTCAGTGCTGCCACCCCCCGCACGGCCTGAATCGTTTGCAGCTGTTGCCGGGCAGGCATATCGGCAGCAATGATTGGTTCGGGCACTGGGTTGGGCTGAAAGAGAGCAGACATAGACTTGGTTACTAATTGACCCTGACGGTCGGGATGATAACGGGTAGGGTTATGCGTTGTTTCAGACTACGGCTGTATCCTTAGTCAGGCGGCGGTTTATGGTCGATTGATAGGCGTTGAGCAGTTGATCGGCCACAACCTGAATGTCGTACCGTTGACGAACCAGCTTTTGTCCGGTCGTGCGTATCTGCTCCCGGTATGTTTCGTCGTGCATCACTTTTTCCAAGCTAGCCAATACACTCTCGGGGGTGAGGTCGGTGAGGCAGGCGGCACCCGTTTCGCGAATAACTTCGCCAAAACCAACCCGGTCTGATACGATGGCCGGTGTGCCCGAGGCCATGGCTTCGAGCACAGCCATTGAAAAGCCTTCAGAATAGGAGGGAAGTACAAATACATTGGCATCGGCAAGGGCTGCTTTTTTGTCGTCATCCATCAGCATACCCACCAGCTTTACCTTTCCTATTAAGCCATTGTCACGAATAAAAGCCTCAGCCGTAGCCTGATACCCATCGTCGGGACCTGCCAGTACCAGAAGCGCGTCGGGGTGGCGCTGGGCATACTGCTGAAAAGCGGGTAACAGTAGATCGAGGCCTTTTTTGATGTTGAGGCGACTCATGAACAGAATGAGTGGCTGTTTGTCAGGAATGCCGTGCTGCTTTCTGAACGTACCTGTAGCGGGTAAGGTCTCGAAATCGGCCATGGGAATGCCGTTCGGAATAATGACCACATTTGGATGCTGGTGACCCAGGTAACGGATTAGGTCGCCCTGTTCGTCGGTGTTGTTGATCTGAATCAGGTCGGCCCGGTTTAGCAGGCGTTTTTGCAACACAATGGATAGCAGTTTCTTCTTCCAATAGCTATGCCGGACAGCCCATTTGTCGAGCAACCCGTGAATGGTGATCACCTTCGTAACCGACTTATCTATCAGAAAAGGGGCAAGGCTTCCGAAGTGCCAGATTCCATGACAGTGAATGATGTCGTACTCATGAATATGGGCTTTCAAGTACTGATAAAGCGGGGTTGAATACTCCCGGAATACACGGCTGAAAGGAGGCGTACGCAGTACCGGAATGATCCGAACACCTTCCGGAGCCGGATAAAGCTCATCGCCCGGCGACATAGGGCTTAGAATATCGACCTGATGACCGCGCTGAACAGCAACACCTGCATGATCATAGATGATGCGGGCGGGGCCACCAATGGCCCAGGTGTAAGCGCAGATATTCAGAATTCGCATAATAAAACTGTCTGGAACAGACGATTGAGGTTAATGTGTAGAAAGGCGAAGCAGGGCGTTGTACATAGCTTTACCAACGACGTCAGGATTGAAGGCTTCTACCAGTCGAGCCGATTTGGTACCCATTTGAGCGAGATCGTCGGGGGCGGCGGTGATGAGGCGACCAATTCGATCGGCCAGTTGGTCGGTCTTGTCAGGGTCGAAGCGGTAGCCGTTGACTCCATCCTGCACCAGATCGTCGATGCACCCGCAGCGATCTGATACCAGTACGGGCAGTCCGCAGGCCATGGCTTCGTTGACAACCAAACCCCAGGGTTCTGATTGGCTGGGCAACACCAGTGCATCGGCCAGGGCCATAAATCGGGGGACTTCCTGCCAGTTGCAGCCAGGTAAGAAGTGAATTCTATGGGTTAGATTAAGCTGACGCACCTGTTCTTCAAGGGCCGTTTTTAGATCGCCTTCGCCCAGCAAAATCAGCCCCCATTGAGCCGCCGAGTTAACCCGACAGGCAGTGGCAAAAGCATCGATGAGGGCGGTCAGGTTCTTAATGGCGATCAAGCGGCCTACGTAGATGAGGTTGTGGGGAGCCAGGTGAAGGGCTCTCTGCACATCCAGTCGGTTGGGTTTAGCTTCGGTGAAGATCTTCCGTAGCTGTGCGTTATCGACAACGGCATTATTCTGTACCAGAATGCGATCCCGTTTAGCGCCCAGTTCCACAAGGTAGTCGGCGGCGCGGGTGCCGAAGCAGAAATAACCGTCGCACAGGCTGACGAAGGCTTTTTTGATTCGTTCACGCCAACCCGTTCGGGCATTATCGAGGCTGGTCGATTCGCTCTGCAAAACAACTCGGCATCCTTTCGCTTTCAGTACCAGACCAAGCAGGAGTTGAGCTGGGTCGTAATAGCCAGTCAGCAAGACCACATCCGGTTTAAAAGCCAGTCCGTGGCTAAGTAGACCCCGAATGCGGCTCAGAAGTGAAACCTGTTCGAGTGGCCCATTATGGAGGAGCGTGAACGGATACCCCACCGCCGATGCTTCAGGTACGCCCAACCCGGCCCGATGCCCTTCAGTAAGGGCGATCTGAATGACCAGCATGGTATCTGTAGTCGTCATTTGTTCAGCTAGTTTTCTGAACAACAACGACTTATAGTGCGCCCAAAGCGTGTTGTGAATGATAAGCAACCGCATAGGTTAAGTTATGCAGGTTGCAAAGTTGGTGGTGTCTCCTGATCAATGTCGACCGGTGGGGTAGTTTCATCAACGTACCCACGCGACAATTGGGGCGGATAAGTGATGCCCAGGAATCGGGTAAACAGGCAAAGTGGGTGCAGCGTTGCCATTTCGTAGGGTCGGCCACTGGTAAAATAGCTGACCAGGAACAGGAAAAAGAGGTAAGCGGCCATCACCTCAACCTCGGTTTTGCCTCCGTAGTAGGCCACTTTAAGGGATTCTTTCCCTAACTGATAAAAGATAAAAGCGTAGAGCAGGAAGCCAAAAATGCCTTGATTGATCAGGGTTTCCAGCACAGGAATATCCATAAAGAAGAACTTATACCCATAGCCCATAATAAGCCCCAGGGGGTCGCCCATCACGGCATAGGTCACGTACGTCCAGCTCATTACGCGGTTTACCGATGAACCATCAAATTCGGCCAGATCTCCTTTTTCGTTTTCAGCACCCAGCAGCGCCAGGATATTCTCGCTGAACCTGCCGAAAATCATATCGCCATACAGCGTAATGATTTCCCAGATTTCTGGTTTTACGATAACCAGGCCAATGAACGCTATAAAAGGCATTGAAATGACAATCAGCGAAATAGGGCTGGTGAGTGTTTTAAACAGTTTTTGGGGTGAAGAATGCCTCAGGTTAACCAGCAGGTAGATAACTGCCGTGACGACGGTGGATAGAATAGCCGATTTACTGAAAGTCAGCATCAGAATGATGATGTTGAATATGACGAGTGAAAGGGCAATTATTTTGATGAAAAACGATTGATCCCGCCGGTTCCCCCACATCAGGCAACACAATAAACCGATCTGTGCATTTCGGGAAAATACGTGCGGATTACCCATGCGTTCGCCGGGTTCGCCGAACTGGATAGCCGCCCGTTGACCCAGCGTCCAGTCGGGGTCGGTAATGAGTGCGATAACTAGACCTACATTGGAGATAAATGTGAAAAACACGCCTACAACGATAACATACCGGGTCATCTCATTGGGTACGTTGATGAGCAGAAGCATGAACATAAAGACGAACACGTAGTAGATCAGATCTTTACTACGCTCTCCCACCGCGATTTCGTTGAACAGGAAAGAATACAGTACGCACATGATAACAAAAGCCATCAGAGCGTTGAAAACGGGCATATTGGGCATGTAAAGTTTCCTAAGTACTGTACTCGGAATCATCATTGCGAGCCCTATCAGGAGGAATGCGGCTGTAACGTTGGTATTTCCAGGCGCCAGCATCAGGGTTTCCTTAACGAAGAAAAAAAGAGGAGAGCCATCCAGCACGATGAACATGCCCAGGCATATTCGAATCATGGCCCATTTGTGCAGGAAATTACGCATTGGATTGACGTAGAGTTAATCGGTGGTAGATGTAACGAAATTGCCCACGGGCCAGAAACCAAAGCAATTTACGAACCCGGCTGTAACGCCGCCAAAGGTTTCCGCTTAGTCGGCTGGCCAATTGGGGTTGGTAGCGTTCGCTGATTTGCTTGTGTTCGCTGATACCAACGGTAGCAGCAATCTGCGATGATTTAGCGTCGGGCTGAATCCGAAATCCACCCCAGAAGCCAGGTACGTGCCGGAACCGAACACCGGGTTGAACGCCTAGCCTGGTTACGATTTCGTAATCCATCACAAACCGAAGCGATTCATCGAGCCAGCCACTTTCGGACAGTAAAGTACGGCGGATAAAAAGCGACTGGTTAAAAACCTGCATGCCTTCGTATACCTGACAGCCCGCGCTGAAGGTTGGTACGCGCAATTCTTCCAGAATAACGTCCTGCTCATCGATGATGTACATATCGCCGAAGAAAACATCGGTATCCGGCGATTTTTGCCAGGCTTCGGCTACTTTCCAAAGGGCATTGGGTGCAAATACATCGTCGGAGTTCTGGTAGGCAACGTAGTCGCCGGTGGCGCGGCGAAACCCTTTATTGATGGCATTGGTCTGTCCGCTGTCTTTTTCCATCACCCAGTCGGTCAGGTACTCACTATATTTTTCCAGTACGGCCCGTGTGCCATCGGTAGAGCCGCCATCAATGACAAAAAACTCCAGATTCGGATACTGCTGATTCAACACGCTGATAATGGTCCGTTCCAGGTATTCTGCCTGGTTGTAGGAAGGAGTCACCACCGTAAGCCTGGGCAACGCTCCCGACAGCCGGGCCGGGCCGGGCGGTTGGGGGGCAGCCGTGACGAAACCATGAAGCGATTTACGTTGTGTATCGGTGAGTGATGAAGTAGGCACAGGTTAGTCTAAAAAGTCAGAGAATCAGCTTAACTGGTTGTAGAGAAACTGCGTTTTGGCGGCGGTTTTTTCCCACGAAAAATCAGCGAGTCGTTGTGTGCCTTTTAAGCGCAACTCTTGCTGTAGTATCTTGTCTGTTAGTACTTTTTCAACGGCAAGGGCTATCGATTCATCCTGCTCGGGGTCAAAATACAGGGCAGCGTCGGCCCCTACTTCGGGCAACGAACTACGATTGCTCAAAATGGCCGGGCAGCCCGCGCTAAAAGCTTCTAATACCGGAATACCAAACCCTTCGTTGAGCGAGGGAAAGACAAAGGCTTCGGCCTGATGGTAAAGTTCGTAGAGCGACAGGTCGGTGATGGATCTATAATGAACCCGGTTCCCGAAACCTGACGCCTGAAAGCTGTTTTTCTCGGCATTGTCGAAAGCCCCGCCGCCCGCGCAGATCAAGTGCAAATCGGGGTGTTGCTTGAAAACAGGTGCCAGAGCGCGGAAAAAGGCCTCGAAGTTTTTGTAAAGCCCCCGTTTACCCACGTAAAGCAGATACGGATAAGCACCGGGTACGCGTGGAATAGCCGACCGTTGGCGACTGAATGCGGTTGCCAGGTGAATGACTTCGATTTTCTGTTCGTCGACCGAAAAAAAGCGTAGTATTTCCTGTTTCGAAAATTCGGAGACAGCAATGATTTTGTCGGCGCGTTCCAACTGAATCTTCTTGGCGGCTGTCAAATGTTCACCCACATCAGGGTACTGCTTCCCGTAGCGTTCGCTGGTGGCATCGTGGAACGTGACCACCAGGGGTTTTTTGCCCAGATTGCGCAGGAAATAATTGTGGTAGTAAGTGGGATGGAATACGCTAAAATCGCCGGTACGTACCCGCTTGATGCTATATAACCGATTTACGGCTGAAGCTAATCGACTAACATTACGCCAATGCGATAAGCCGTAGCGACGATGGTTGCTGAACGAAGCTTTGTCGAGGTACTCGTTGTTTGAGAACTGAAGCGACAGCTCAAAGTCAATATCATCCCGGTCTGCATACGCCTGCATTAGTTCGTAGAAGTACCGGGTAACACCCCCATAGGTCATGCCGGTGAAGGCCTGATGGTCATACAGTACTTTCATTTGTAACGAACGCGTGTTTGTATTTTTCTGAGAAATCGGCCGCAAATTAGCCAAAAACACTCGGTTTTTCCCAGAATTTCTAACGAGTGGTCCTGTTACTCAGCGATGAATGGGTGGCACGGGCACGTTATCTATCCAGTTGCTGAGGCGTTGCAATCGCTGTTTGGCCGAGCGTTGCCACCCGCGTATCACAATTGATTCTGGTTGCTGTCCGTAGGCAGGCGTTACCTGGCTCAGGTCGGGAAGAAGATGAGGTTTAAGGGTTTTTTTGTACAGGCTCAACAGGTTTTCAACATCGGGTCTTCTATTAATTCGGAGGCGATCCTGATGCTGAAATAAACCCTGGTCAGGCTGCATCAATCCCAGGAAATCGGCCGTGAGCAGGGGAACAGCATTTGGCTGTTGCGCGACTTGCCAGCCCGTGGGTGTAGTCGTTAGGAGGCGTTGGGGAAGGTTCCAGACAGCCACTTGTAGCCCTGCCTGTTTCACTATACGTACTTGTTCGAACAAGGCAGGTACGTGCATGAGCCAGAGTTGATCCAGGCATTGCCCTTCGCAGAAATTCAGGTGAGCCCGGTCGGCGGTGCGGCTTCTCCACCACGACAGCATTTTTTCGGTATCGGGATGGGGCCCGAAACCAATGAGTCCGCTGCTGTATAATCCTACGTTCTGAAGGTGCTTTTCGTCGGGTTGTCGATCGTCGGCGGGGGCGGTTAGCCAGTGTGGATTCAAGACAATACTGTGCTGGCTTATCTGCGCAAACAGCTCATTCAGCGAATGGTAAACCATGGCCGATGGGTCTAGGTAGAGTAACCCTTCGGGGCCAGTCTGTTTAAACGCTGCCTGGATGAATGCCGGTTTACAAGCCGCCCGAAAGGCCGTTGGCGTGTATCGGGCCGACAACGTAGCCACTTCCCCTGCCGACAAGCCCGCTTCGCTGAGGGTCAATAGTGGGTAGGGCGACACCCAATTGGCAGGCAACCGGGCAGGGTCGTCGGCTAGGCCAATGATAAATCGGCGATTTGGGTGATGTTGGGTAAAGCTTTCGCCAAGGGCAAGGGCCTGCGGCAGTTGAGCGATGGTACAGACGGTGAGCAGCATTATTCGAGAAGGTCGCCAGCGGCGGCGATAAAAGGTGCAAGCCGATTGGCGTCGGCATCGGCATACCGGTGATAGTGTCCCGCCAGCAAAGCCCGGCACACAGGAAGTAATCGCCCAACCCGGTTGTTGGGTAAGGTAGCCCGCATTGCGGTGTGGTTCAGCCGGTGTTGCAACTGGGCTAATCCCTGTGCTTTGGGGCCAACCCGTTCGATTAACATCGACAGAAGCGTTTGCCAGTTATCTTGCTTTTGCCGAAACGGGGCTAGTTTCAGCATCCGGTCGCGGTTGAAGCGATCTAGAAAACGAACGGGTGGGCCGTTTTCGGGTGGTTTCACGCCAATTTGCTGTTTAGGGTGGGTGCGATAGAGCTGAAGCGGTTCGGCCACGAACCCGATCTGATTGGTGGCGGCGGCTACCAGCGCCAGCCAGCCATCATAGACGTAGCCGCCAGGTACGTTGCCCGGAACA
Organism: Fibrella aquatica; assembly: GCF_041321135.1. Classification (NCBI taxonomy): domain Bacteria; kingdom Pseudomonadati; phylum Bacteroidota; class Cytophagia; order Cytophagales; family Spirosomataceae; genus Fibrella; species Fibrella aquatica. Next base: position 929,705 of record NZ_JBGGWF010000001.1, read on the forward strand.
GGTAACGCCCGTTGCCGAAACGATTGGCGAAACGCCATAGCGCAGCCCATCACCCGATTTCCATTAAGCAGCACGTGCATAGCCCCGCCCTCCTGCCAGCCCTGCTGATCGCTGGTGCTGAACCGAACTACATCCCAGAATTGCCGGTCAGTTGGTGTCAGGTGCTGATCGGCGACGGTGGCGTTTCCAAAAACAACATCGTGTTGGGGCGTATTGATCAGGTACGTGGCCAGGGTGCGGGTTTTGTGCGGAAACCAGACATCGTCCTGATCGCACAAAAAAATAAGTTCACCGGTGCAGGCAGCGATGGCCTGACTGAAATTGCCGTTGTAGCCCAGGGGCTTTTCGTTGGCCAGAATAGTTACCGGGAAAGGGGCTGTTTGGGCCAGTTCGCGGACTAGAGCCAGCGTGCCATCGGTCGAACCATCGTCGCTGACGATCAGTTCGTTGGGAATCCATTCCTGTGCCAGCAGGCTATTCCATTGGTCGCGCAGGTACGATGCACCGTTGTAGGTGCAGAGCGCTACAGAGAGGCTGGGCCGCTGGTCAGATGGTGTATCCATACTGTGCAAAGATAGGTCGCCAATAGTCGGTACCGTGAATATCCCAGGCGTGACAGCCAAAGGGTAGCTTTCCTTTGTTGTATACCGAGATAGCCCGTTCGGGATAAAACTCAACGGCAAAGTGCATAGCCGTTCGGAAGTCAGGTACGTTCAAGTGTGGCCAATAGCGGTTCACTTCCACACCCCAGAACACGTCTTCATTGAACTGATGCATGGGTATGGCTTCGTAACTGGCCAGCCGCTTCTGCATGCGGCGTAGCGTTTTAAGCGAATGGGCCACGTGTCGCAAGGATAGTCCGCCGTTACCAACTCCGTTAAGGGTGGTGATTTCGCGCGGTGTTATGCCGTCTTCTTTTCGAAGGTTCAGCCAAAGGGCGACTTGCTTTTTGGCGTTGAACCAGTGTTCGGCCCAGGAACTGGTAAAGTCACAATCGCGAAGCCAGGGAGCACCCACATAATCGTATCCGCGTTTGCACCAGTCGAGCAATTCGTCGCGAAAAACAAAGGCGTCTAACTGATGAATAAGTATGTAGTCGAAATCGGTAAATGCTTCGTAGAAAGCGGGGGCCAACATCAGCCGGTTGTAGCTCTGCACCGACTTAAAATAATGGTCGCTGAATGATCGGGTTTGTACCGAGGCGGGTAGCGTTTGTAAGATCGGCGTTAGGTCGAGTGAAGCCGGCTTGGCGAAAATGACCGGAAAATGGCCCAGAACGCGCATACACTGCGTTAAAGCTACGCTTTCGTAAGGAGTCAGCGTTGCTTTATAAACCGGAATAACAATGCAAACACGCACGAATAGAGGGAGATAGGTAAAGAAGAACTGGGCTGACTGTCAGCATGACGAGTTGCAAAGGTACAGTAGGGTTACTCGTTCAGCCAATTCGTTCAAGTAGCTTCTGTACAGGTACGTTCAGCAGCTGACGAATACTGGTATAATAGAGAACGGGCGCGGGCTTGATATAGATGCAGGGGTAACCGCGGTATTCATCGTTCCCATTCTGAATCAGCCGATTATGATACAGTTGAAAAAGTGGTACCAGATCGGGGCGTTGTTCAAAGGTATAGCGGGTTTGGTATTTCGAGATCTCGTGGGGTTTTTGAACGCCGTAGCCACTGTAATGAAAAAACTGAAGGGGTGCGGTTTCGTTCGTGTCCGGATCCTGCACCAGCCAGGTGTTGTCCCGTTCGGTCAGCAGGCGTTCGTGGATATTCCAGTAGGCGACGTTATATCCCTTGTGCTTTTCGATGAGTACGTTGTCGTAATAAATCGGCGCAAAATTGACCCAGTGTTGATCGACGAAAAGGCCTTCGCAGAGGTCATTCCGGCATTCGTAGGTGAGCCGTTGCTGCCACCAGGCCACAAACTGCTGAGCGGTAGCATCGTTGCGCAGTCCGATAAAGCCGAGGTTGAAGATGCCGGTGTTGAGGTGGTGTTGCTCGTTGGGTGTTTCCCAGTCGGGGGTGGGGGCAATGGTGTGAGGTGTAATAACCAGGCTGTTGCTGTCCAGAGCAGCGGCCAGGCGGGTAAGGGGCTGAAAAACAATGATGTCGGGATCGAAATAGATAACGGCATCAGGCCGAGGTTCACTCCTGAAAAAGTAGTCGATGAAGAAAGGTTTTACCGCCGTGTTCAGCTCGGTGATGTCGTAGCGGTCGCACATACCCGCAAAATCCGGAATGCCGATTTTGGCAACCTCCAACATCGGATACTCGGGTATCAGGTGAGCGGGTAAGTTGGCCGTTTTGAGGTCATCGACCAGACCGATTACAAACTGCCAGTCGGGATTAGTCTGTTTCAGTGAATTGCCAAGGGTACGAGCCTGTGCGAGGTAATTCACGGAGCAAATGGTGAAAGCGAGCGTCATTTTTTGCGCGTAATGGCTTGTTCAACGGCCGGGACAAGGTTGGCAATCAGCGCCAGAAACTGATCGGTACTTTGTTGCAGACTGTGGCGCTGCCGAATTTTTTGCCGCAGGGTTTGCCCCTTCTGACGGCGAATATCGGCTCTTGTAACCAACTCCTGAAGCGCCTGGGTCATGGCCAAGAGATCGAGATAGGGAACCACCGCGCCGCCGTCGGTCTCTACCAATTCAGCCGCGCCACCAGCTCCGTCGAAGCAGACTACGGGTACGCCCGACAGGCCGGCTTCCAGCATCACGAGTGGGTAGGGGTCTTCGCGGGAGCAGAGAAGGAACAGGTCGAACCGCTCCATATACCGCAGCACATCGGGCGTGGGCGCTACAAACCGGACGCGGTTGGTGAGGTTGGCTTTAGCCACATCGAGGGTCAGGTCGTTGTGCAATGGTCCGGGCGGCAGGCCAACCCAGACGAAGTAAACGGGTGGCTGCTCTGCCGGAATTTGGTTGATCAGCATACGGGCCAATGATACAAACAAGTCGGTTCCCTTGCGCCACTCGGCATTGCCGCAGCCGCCCACCACAATAGCGTTTTCGGGTAGATTGTCGAGACCGGGCAGCGCTCCTTTTCGGGTTTTGGCTGCATCAAGCGCCTGCTGAATAGCGGGTAGGTCGATCAGGGTGAACAGAGTGATGCGGTTGGGCGATACGTGCCACACCGTCTCGTAATAGCGCGCTGTTGCTTTCGACACGGCCAAAATTCGGGTGGCGCGTTCGAGCAGATAACGCAGCTCATCGGGCTTCGTGTACTGATTCACCGACATGGCTAGTTCGTGTACGAAGGCCAGCACAGGTACGTTGTCAGAGACGGGCAACTGTTTGAAATAGTGTCCGCTCGTGACGGTATTCACCACCACCAGATCGATTGAGTCGAGTTGAAGGGCGGTATGGAGGGTTTCGCGCTGTTGTTGGTGTTGTCGGTCGGCTTGTTGTTGCCATAGGCCGAGCTTCCCCAGGATTTTGTCGGTAGTGGGGCCAACCACATATTTTTCGGGCTTTGGCCAGATGGTTACGGATGCCAGTTTTTCATAATCAGCCAGCAACGGGCCTCCTTCACCCAATAGCAGGAAAAGCGCAAAACCCTGCGCTTCGAGCCGTTGCATCAACTGGAGTAAGACCAACTGAGCACCAGCCCGGTTTGCGTCGTGACCGATAAGGAGAATAGTCATTAGGTGATCATTAAGCTTTTCTGTCATTAAGTGGTCATTAGATTGTCACTAAGTGTAAAAAGCAATGAATGACTATAATGACAATCAATGACCACTTAATGACAGCGAAGCACTTAATACGTATCGTAACTGGGCTGGGGAAGTTTTTTGGGCGGATTGCCGATGTAGACACCCCAGGGGTCTGAGTTTTTGTACAGCGCCGAAGCCATACCAAGCAAGGTTCCTTCGGCTACCGTCAGGTAATCGCGAATGGTGCTGTTTACGCCAAAAAAGCAGTAGGATTGAATGTGGCAATGTCCCGACATCACGACGTGTGACGTGAAAAATACGTGATCATCGATCCGGCCGTGGTGGCCAATATGGTTACCGCTCCACATCACCACGTTATTGCCAATGGTAGTAAATGGCTGAATGGTATTGTCTTCCAGAATAAAACAGTTCTCGCCAATCTGATTCCCGAATGTGGTGGCTTTCGAACTGATGTACGAAATGAACTCGTAGCCTTTGGCTTTGGCGGCGAGGTACACTTTTTCGCGATTGCGATTCATGTTTCGGCCTGTCATGGGCGCAAAGAACTGATAATCGGTTGGCGGGAAGAGGGTTTCTACATCCTCAAACGCCACAACGGGCAATCCTTTAAACGACTCTTCTTTCAGGTATTCGCGGTCGACGGTAAACGCCACAACGGTATGTTCAGAGTCGTTGGTGAGGTAAAAATGGGCCAGTTCAGCCGTATCGAGTACCCCGAAAATGATGATGTTAGCCATGGATGAATGAGTGAGTGACCGAATGGATGAGTAAGTGAAAGCTGCTCTACTGTAGCCTGAAAATGACATCAGGCAAAGCCGATTTTGCCCGTTCACTCATTCGCCTGTTCAGTAGTTGAAATAAGGTCAAATTGAGTGAGTAAGGGGCGAATGGCTTCTGCGTCGAGGTTCATCATTACATCTAAGATAGATAGCCAGGGCACAAACTCAATCGCGTTCATTTGTGGGTACGTTACCCGGTGAGGCTGAATGAAACGCAGTTCGCAACCGATTGGGTCAAAAGCCGCCTGATTGTACAACTCGGTTCCTCCAATTGGATTGATATAGCGATCGGCTCCTTCCTGCCGACAAATATCAACGATGCGCTCCTGTGCTTTTAGATGTCCGTTTTCGTAAACGGTCGAAGAAGCGACCAAACGGGTTGTGATGCCGAGGTAAGCCGTGATCTCGCTGAAACTGTGAAAGATGTAATCGGCAACCGAGACGTCGAGGTTGGCTCCGAAGTTAATAATTCGTTCTGTCATTGGCATGACAGCGGTGTATTGCGGTGCTTTTCGGTAGCTCTGCTCAATGGTTTTGAGCAGTTTGCTGCGCCATTTGGGGTCATTAGCAAGTTCTATTTCCCGAATGGCTTTGTTCTGACTTGCCTCTTTCAGTGGAATGGTAAACAAGTGGTCTTTTCCGTTCAGCAGAAGCCGGTTCCGGTTTACCCAACCCCGGTTGATAAACGCCACATCGTCGTAAAACACGAAGGTATCCACGGCGTTCATGAGCTGAATGTACCCGATATAGGGCAGCACATACGGCTGCATGATGGCGAGGGTCATGATGTGGTTAGTTAAGCTTACGAAGGTAATAGTCTTCTCCGGGCACTACTACATACGGCGAACGGGAAGCCGTATCGGTACCCAGCCGGATATCGCCGGGGCGGGGCGTGATCACATTTTTCGAGAAGAACAGGTACGTGGCTTCTTTCGGAATAGGTTGCACGCCTTTCTCGAATGGGTTGATCGGAATAAGTCGCCGGGTCAACTTAGAACCGTATAGCGGGTATTCATAGTCGTCGTTAATGGTACCGAGGGCTACCGTAGCTGTATCGGGCACCATATCGTCGAACCGTTTGTAAGGCAGGTACGTATCGGGACGTCCAACGGTCATGACCCGAACCCGATCGGCTTCAAAAACGGAGGGGAATTGATATCCATCGGGTGTTGTCCAGGCAAAAGGAAGGGCACGGATGTTTAGAAAAACACAGCCCAACGCCGATAAGGCACCGACAACCATGACCAAAGCAGCGTACGTTTTCAGGAGTGGCTTACCGGCAACGGAAAGATTCAGGCGCGGATTCAGGAATAACAGGGCCAGAAAAAGAATGCCGAATAGTCCTGTTTCGGTAAAATAGCGTCCTTTAAACGGGTCATAAGGAGCCGAGTAGGAGAGGGCTAGTAAATGAAGCAGCACCGCTATGCCCAGGTATACGTGCGGCGTTGAGCGGAATACGAAAAGCAGCGTCAGCACCAGCAGGGGAATGATGAGGCCAAAGCCCAGAATGCCCCAATACGGATTGGCGTTGTAGAAAACGAACTTCCGCTCGAAGGTGAAAGGGATGATCGAAAAGTCGGTCTCCTCGTCAAGGCGCATACGAAGCTTATCTTCCAGCCAGATAATGGGCTTCCGCATCGACCGGTTGATCGTTTCACCGGTAGCGGTATTACGCAACCCATCCAGGTTGATGTGGTCGTAGGTATAGCGCACCACATTGCGCGATCCCTGCTCAAAGAGGTTGCGTAGCGGTCCTGCCCGTTCAACAGATTGATGACGGAGAGCCGTTGGCGGGCCAATCGGATGTCCGAAAACGGCAATGTTTTTCAGGTAGCCCGTTGGCAGCATCCACAGGCAAACGCCCAAAGCGATGGAAGCGGCTAAACGCGCTGTTCGGGCCGCCGTTACGCCGATTGATCTTGACCAGAACACGGTATAGATCATGATCACAAACACCGAGGGCAACAACAGCGTGAAAGTCACTTTATGCCCATAAGCTACGCCAAAGGCAATGCCTGCCAGATAGAGGTAACGGTTGTCGCGCAGGGCGTCGGTTTGGCCATTTACAGTTTGAGCCGATGCCCGATAACTAAACAGCATGTAGAGCAACACGCTGAGGTAAGCGGTCAGTACAATATCCGTTTCAGTGGTAACCGCCTGCATCAGGAAGTCGGGCAGCAGGCTCATGCCCAACGCGGCCAGAAAACTGGCCGACAAAATGGTAGTCGGGTTTGTTTTTGCCTGAAGCTGTCCGATCCGCTGTACAATGCCAAAAACGGCCACAATGGTAGCCCAATACGACAGGTGATGAATGATCTTGAATCCGTTTTCAAACCGGCCGGTGATCAGATAACCGTAAATCTGAAGAGTACAAACGCTTTTCGGGTATGTGTCGATGTTCCAGTTAGTACCGCCGAAGTGCCGCATAGTACCGCGCTGCATATACTGCACTACCCGGTTCAGGTGGCCGGTCATGCTGTCCCATTCGTTGGGCACCGTAAACAGTACAATGGCCAGGTTGGTGACCGAAAGAACGAGCAGGGTCAGAAAGAGAACAGAAAACAGAATTTTCAGGTACGTTGGCAACCCTGCAAACCACTGTTGGCTTAGTTGCCAGCGTTGGCCAATCAGCGAAAGCGGTTTAATGGTCGTTTTTTGCTGAATTAACCTTTTCAGGCCAAACCCAATGATAGAGGCTGTACCGAACACCGAAAATGCCCAGACCCATTCGTGGTTGGTCTGGTACAGTGCCGACAATAAAAAGCCTGTTAATATGACACTACTGGTATAGAGAAGAAACGAAACCAGCAACCACTCAACCAGCGAAGGACGGGTGATGCGTGCAGCAAGCCAGCCGATGTAGGCGACAAAAAGCAGTAAAAAAATAGTCATTCTATACAGCTTCGGCCATTATGGCCTCATTAACAACCTGACAAATCCGGTTCACGTCAGCCTCGGCCAGGCTAGGGTATAACGGCAAGCTCAGCACCCGAAGCGCGATGTCTTCTGAAACGGGGCAGGGTTGGGCATTCTTGACGAACGGAAGCGTGTTAAGGGAGGGGTAAAAATAACGCCGGGGCACAATACCTTCAGCAGCTAAAGCGTCTGTTACAGTCAAGAGTGCTTGTTCAGAGCTGAGCACAATAGGGTAATACGCATAATTGTAGCGCGTCATGCCTGGCGACAGCATAGGCCGGCTGATTCGGGTGAAATCGAGCAGGCTATCGTATTGCTCAGAGATGGTTTTGCGAAGAGCAATCAGCGTATCTACCTTGGGCAATACACACAAACCCATGGCTGCGTGAAACTCCGATGCTTTAGCATTGATACCCATGCTGTAGTACTCGTCGCCGTGATGACCGAAAGTGCCGTAATGCTGCATCTTCTGGGCAAGCTCATCATCTGAGGTAATCAGGCAACCGCCTTCTACCGTATGAAAAACCTTCGTAGCGTGGAAACTACAGGTGCTCACATCGCCATAATCGAGTACGGCCCGTCCGTTATATTCGGCTCCAAAAGCATGCGCCCCGTCGTAAATAACTTTCAGATTATACTTTTTAGCCAGCGCTTCTATCTGCTCTACCCGGCAAGCGTTTCCGTATACGTGTGTAGCTAGAATAGCCTGGGTGTTTTCGGTGATTAGCGGCTCAATAAGATCGGCATCAATGCAAAAATCGTCGGCCCGAATGTCGGCAAAAACAGGGGTACAGCCTTCCCAAAGCAGCACATTGGTAGTAGCACAGTAAGAAAAAGGCGTAGTAATGACTTCTTTGGTGATGTTCAGCGCCTTGAGGGCCAACTGCAACACCACGGTTCCATTGGTGGCGTATTGCAGGTTTTTAATGCCCAGATACGCCTTCATGTCGCCTTCTAACTGCCTGACTAGTGGGCCATTGTTGGTCAGGTGAACGCGCTCCCATACTCCTTCCAGCAGGCGGGTGTATTCGGTAAGATCTGGTAAATAGGATTTGGTGACGTTAATCATGGGCGGTGGTTGCTAGGAAACAGGCTGTCAACAATAACAACCGGTATCGCCGTCAAAAATACGGTGCAATACGGGGAAAACGCCTACCGTATGTCAATGATCGGTTCCTGAGCATGAACACGGAACGGAAACTGAGGCCGGACGTACCCAGGCCATTTGCCATACCAGGCTACTCCTTCCCGGAAATCTTCAACATCGAAGGTGATTCCTTCTTCCATGTTGTAGAGCGGGGTAACAGTATCTTTCACGATCATTACGGAGATGGTGTAGGTACCATCGTTCAGGAAATAACCGGGAATGATACACTCGCCCTGAATGAGCCCTTTACCATAGGCCGTTGACTCACTACCTACGTTGAAGATGCATTCGCCCGTGAGTGAATACAGGTGTAGGCTCAGGTTCAGGTTGGCACGGTCCATCATGTTCCAGAACTCAAACTGAACCCGCATGGGCGTTCTCACGTCGATGTGCGTTGTTCCAGGCTGATAGTCTGGGAGTAGTTCCATACGCCGAACCCGCACCAGATCATTGCCGGGGGCTTCTTCGGGGGTTTCCCACTCGCGACGCAGCCGGGTACGTGACACTTTGCTCAGATAAGAAGCCACCACCTGATTGGTTTCACCCTGTTCAATAAGCTGCCCTTTTTCGAAGTAGAGCGTTTTATTGCACAGCGCCTGCACAGCGGTCAGGTTGTGGCTCACGAACAAGATCGTGCGTCCGCTTGCTGAGTTGTCGCGCATTTTACCCAGGCTTTTCTTCTGGAAATCGGCATCACCAACGGCCAATACTTCATCCACGATCATAATTTCGGGATTCAGGTGGGCCGAAATGGCAAAACCAAGGCGAACATACATGCCCGACGAGTAGCGTTTAACGGGGGTATCCAGGAAGCGTTCTACGCCGGCAAAGGCCACGATCTCGTCGAATGATCTCCGAATTTCGTCGCGCCGCATTCCCAGCAGTGAACCGTTCAGGTAGATATTCTCGCGGCCGGTTAGCTCGGGGTGAAAACCAGTACCTACTTCGAGCAAACTGGCTACCCGCCCTTTGATTCGGACCGAGCCGCTAGTCGGTTCAACAATTTTACTGAGAATTTTCAGGAGGGTAGACTTGCCGGCGCCGTTGTGGCCAACAATGCCAACGCGATCACCCTGTTCTACCGAGAAATTAACATCCCGCAGAGCCCAAAACTCCTCGTGCGTCATTTCATCATCGGCTTCCGAAGAGCCAAACCAACCTTTTACCGTACCAGTAATAGCGTCGCGCAGGCTACTGGAACCTTTGCTTCGTTTATGGTCAATGATGTAGTGTTTACTTATATTTTCTACCGTGATGACGGACATGACGCTGATAGTTAAATATCATCGACGAACGTACTTTCCCGCTTTCGGAAAAACACGACCGACAAACCTAAGCAGACCAGACTAATGGCCACCGAATATACTAAACTCTGCGGATTAAGGTGCGTTTTGCCGCCAAGCAGCGACCACCTGAATCCATCAATGATACCCACCATCGGATTCATGATGTAGTATTTCTCATACCATTCGCCGGAAACCTGTGAGCTACTGTAGGCGATAGGGCAAACGTAAAACCCAACCTGCACCAGAAATGGAATGAGCTGGGCCACATCCCGAAAACGCACGTTGATAACCGCAAAAAATAAGCCGAAGGCGAAGGCTGCCAACAAGGCCAACGCCACAAAAAAGGGCATTAGCAGAATGTGCCAATCGGGGATAAACTGATACCAAATGGCAATGACCACAAACAAAACCAGCGCAATCAGAAAATCGACCAGGCTGACGGCCACGGCACTCAAGGGCATGAGCAAACGCGGAAAATAAACCTTTGTGACCAAATTGGCATTGGTGGTAATGCTCGAACTGATCTGCGTAAAAGCGTTGGAAAAGAAGGTCCAGATCGTGATGCCGCCCAGTACCATCAGGGCATAGGGTACACCCGGATCGGGCCGTAGTTTGGCTACAACACTGAAGACGAATGCCATCACCAGCATTGTAGCCAACGGCCGAATTAAGCTCCACGACGCACCAAGGGCAGTTTGCTTATAGCGAACTGATATGTCGCGCACCGACAAAATGTATAGCAACTCCCGGTTCTGCCATAAATCACGCCAATAATACCGTTCGGGACGGCCCGCCTCAATAACTACTTCGTGGATTCTCATTCCTTAATTATTCGCTGACATATTTCGCAATGTCTCCCGGATAAAGACAATCACAATACCAAGTACCAGCCCTATGGCCAAACCAGCCTGCATGGCAATTCGGGCAGGGATGGTAGCATACAGCGGTAAAATAACCGGTTCGATAATGGTAAACAGTGGTTGCTCACGAATCAGCGACAGGCGCAGGTTATCTAAGCTGGTGACCGCTGCGTAGTACTGTTGCGTCAGGAATGACGAACTACGGCTAAGCCGGCTCTCCCGAAGTTGCCCTTCAGCCACGACCACTTGCTGGTTCTGGTTCAGGTAACTGGCTAGTTTATCTTCCGTACCAGTCAATTTGGCGTATAACGAATCGACCCGACGCTCAAGCAGTTTTTTCATATCCTGCGTCTTCTTCGTCTGCTTGTCTTTGTAGTCTTTCTCAACCGTGACGATATGGTTCTCGGCGAAAGCTTTAGCCAGCTCAACATGCTCCATCTCGGCGATAAGCGACATGAATGATGATTTGCGATCTACCTGTTTGATCGATAATTCATCGGCGAGCCTAGTATGAATATCGGCCATAGCGGCAATTTCCAGCTTGGTAAAGTCTTTCCGCAACTTGGCTTCTTTAAATGTGAAGTTGCGCAGTTCCTCGCTTTCTTCCCATTCTTTATCCCGAATGCCGCTATGTTGCATGTAGTAGTTGACCAGCAAGTGCGATGTATCATTGATAACTACTGTTTTCATCAATGTGGTCTCAATAACAGGCCGCGATTTGGTGTACAACATGAAGTTGTCACCTGTAAAAATGCTGGCTTCGGGCGCAGATTGCCCCAGGCCAAATGCACTGGCGAGTGCACCTAACTCGGCCATTTGACCGCCACCGCCGCTACCACCGCCACCTAAGTTGAAGATGATCTTACCAGCGTACACCGTTTTTTTAGTCGATGTGGCGTCAATTGTATAGCCAATCGCACCACTGATCACAATAAGGCCAAGCAGTAACATCCAGTTACGCTTCACGATATGCTGAAACTTCTTGGCCCGAGCAATCACCTCTTTTGGCGAAAGCTGATCGGGTGGCAAACCAGTTGTTGACACAACCGGTGAATTGATCTGATTAGGCGTGTTCATACGTGATGTTGTTTGCTAACTTATCGTCCAGAGATTACCGATATCGCGAGAACAGTAGAGATCAGGCCAAGCAGACCGCTGGCAATTCCACTCACTGTGCCAATGACCTGTGCCGGTGTTAGTGGGTTGGTCTTCTGAACCGGAATGATAACTTCAGCTCCTGGTTCTACACGTGGATAGACGTTGAAGAACATAAAACGACGTGTCCGATCAACTGATCCATTTGCATAAACGACAAAGGCCCGTTTACGCTGAGAGCGCTCTGTAAAACCACCCGCTTGCGAGATATAGTCCTGGAAAGTCTGTCCAGGCCGATATTTCACCGTTGTTGGTAGTAACACTTCACCCTGGATACGCACTGTTTCCAACATTTTTGGGATCCTCAGCACGTCGCCCTCCTGCAGAAGAATATCTTCTGATGAACCCGGATTAGCCATAATTCGCTCCAGGCTGATGCCAATAGATTCCTGTTTGTCGGCAACTACCTCTTCAACCTGAACATCTGTTTTCAAGTTATCATCAGCCAATTCAGTAACCGAACGCTGACGTTGTTCCAGTTCTTCGGGGCTAAGCTTAACCCGCCGAACAAGTGTAGCTCCTTTGGCGTACGCTTGCGGGGTAAGACCACCAGCAACGGTTACCAGATCGGATACTTTCTGATCTTTTGTTCTGATAGGATACAGCCCCGGAAGAATAACTTCACCTTCAACCTGTGCATATGTCTGAATCTCGTAATTAGGCGAGCGACGAACAATTACCTGATCGTAAGGCTGTAAAAAGAACTTACTTTCGTTGCTCAGTTCCAAATTGCGATCAATGCTAAACCGTTGCACGTCGGCAATCTGAGCTGACGTTGACGAAGGATCTACGTCTTTTTTGCGACGGATAACTTCGATCTGAGATACCGCAGCCGATTCGCGAAGACCACCCACTTTCACCAGTGCATCTTCCAGAGTCATGTTGGATACGTACCCAATAGAACCTGGTTTGTTTACCTCGCCTTCAATCAGAATATCGCCAAACTCAGCCAGTTCAAATTTCGAGGTTATCGTCACCAGATCTTCACGCATAAGCGGTAGGTCAGCGTCAGTACCATTCAGAATTTTTGTCAGGTCAACCGTGATATTCTCGGTTGTCATGTCTTCGCGGGTACGTACAATGTTTACCCGACCCATTAGGGCTTCGCCACGTGGTCCTTCAGCACTGGTTACTAACTCTTTCAGGGTCTTGTTCTGATCGAGTGAATAGACACCCGGCCGGAAAACGGCTCCGTTTATGGTAACCTGATTCTCGTACCGGTTCAATACCTGTTCAACTACGGCAATGTCGCCATCCTGCATCGCAAACGAGCTATACTGGTCGGCCAACACATCGATCACTTTCAGTTCGCGGTTGGTAAGCCGGGTTACTTTTATGCGGCTTTTGTAGGCATTGGCCGTGAAACCTCCCCCGTAAAACAGCAGCTTCTCCATTGTTTCGTTGGGCCGCATTTCAAAGATGTTGTTGCGACGGGTGGTCCCTTGAAGCTCAACATGCGAGATGTAGGCGGGAATACGGATGTTGTCGTTGTCCTGTACACGAACATTGCTGGGCAGTACACCGGTCAGCAGGTACTCGTATAAGTCGAGGTTGGCTACAACCCGGTTGTTACGAATCAGCTGAATGTTCCGGAAAGACCCTAAATCACTTGGTCCGCCCGCTGCATAGATTACGTTCAGGGCCGACGATAACGACGAAACAGTATACGTACCTGGTTTCACGGCCTCGCCCAGCACAGATACCCGAATACTGCGGATATTGCCGAGGGTTACTTCCAGATAGGTGTTTCTGGGACCGTAAGAACTATTTTTCAGGCCTACGTAAATTTTAGACAGCCGCTCATTGATGCGTGCTTTGGCCGCATCGATGGTAAGTCCGGCCACGTGGACCGGGCCAATGCCACTGGGCAGGTAAATATTTCCTTCCGGTGTCACAGCCTGCTTAATCGCGTCTTGTGAATAGCCGTAAATGTTAATATTCAACTGGTCGTTGGTTCCTAATATGTAGTTGGCTGGCGTGGCGATATTAATATTGGGCTGAAAGGTGGTAGCCAGAGCCGGGTTGTTAAAAATTTCGTAGCCAAACAATTTGCGGCGGGTAGTAGCCCGCTCCTGTGCTTTCAGCGCTTCCTGATCGCTTAAAAGTTCGCCTTTCTTTTCGTTCGCTTCTTCGTTTGCATTCAGAGGTACGTCACCTTCGATGGGCTGACCATTGGCATCGAGCTGGATCTGGCCATTTCCATTCTGAACGTCGCCTGTTTGCGTCCGTCCATTCGCATCTACAGCACCCTGTGTAGTCTGACCCTGACCGGTGCGTTGCTGATTCGGATTTACATTGGCTCCCTGTTGTCCAGTACGGCCCTGTTGTGTGTTACGGCCTGGTGTCTGACCTTGCTGGATGGTTCCGTTTGGCCCAACCCGCATGCCGTTTGGCAATTGTGTACCGGCCGGAATGTTAACACCGGCAGGTAACTGAATGGCACCTTGCGAACTGGAAGGCGATGACTGACCCGGGCGGCCAGTTGTGGCAGGTGCTCCTGTGCCTGTAGTGCCGCCAGAGGGCGTAATCTGAGCAGTGGTAGCGTTGACCGTTCCGAAAACTAACCCGAGAAGTGCGATTGTGCGAGTTGTAGAACGAAGATACTGGTCGGAAAGGCTGGCAAAGAAAGAAACCCGGGAATGTTGGAAATTGGGCAATTTTTGCATATTTTTAAGATGTCAACCTCATCGAAAATGAAGTCAGCTGGATGGTAATTAGTTAACGACGTTTCTTGTTTTTATGATATTTCAGCACAATCAGCGGGCAAAGTAAACGAACTTTTGCCGGATTCTAAACAGTTTTCTAGCAAGCGGGTGTATAGTGCCCCCCTGCACCTTGGGTATGATTTTTCTAATTTTCGGTATCTCGACTCAATTTTGTTTATAGATCGTTTTTTGTAGTAAACCCTCCGATTACGTCCAATATGGCAGAACAAGCACAGCCAACCGTACAATACAATGAAGATAGTATCCGCTCACTCGATTGGCGGGAGCATATTCGGCTGAGGCCAGGTATGTATATTGGTAAATTAGGTGATGGTGCCGCCGCCGACGATGGTATCTATGTTCTTCTAAAAGAAACCATCGATAACTCCATCGACGAACATGTTATGGGGAATGGTAAAGTAATAGATATTAAGGTAACAGATCACCGTATCGAGGTCCGCGATTACGGGCGGGGCATTCCGCTGGGGAAAGTGGTTGAAGTAGTCTCGAAAATAAACACGGGTGGTAAATACGATTCCGGCGCTTTTCAAAAATCTGTTGGCCTTAATGGGGTTGGAACAAAAGCGGTGAACGCACTGGCCAGCTTCTTCCGCATTCAGTCGTTTCGGGAGGGTAAAACGGTGTGGGCTGAGTTTGAGCGTGGCGTACTGGTACGGCAGGGCGAGGAGGTAACCAGTCAGCGAAACGGCACCCTGTCTGTGTTTGAACCCGACGACACGGTGTTCAAGAATTACCACTATCGGGGGCAGTTTGTATCAGACATGCTCTGGAATTACTGTTACCTGAACGCCGGCCTGGTGATGAATTTCAACGGGCAGAAGTTTGTTTCGCAAAACGGTCTGCTCGATCTGCTTCGTAGCAAACACAAAGAAGACGACCTACGCTACCCGATCATTCACCTGAAGGGAGACGATATCGAATTGGCCGTCAGTCACGGAAGTCAGTATGGCGAAGAATACCATTCGTTTGTAAATGGTCAGTACACAACTCAGGGAGGTACGCACCAAAATGCGCTGAAAGAGGCCTTCGTACGCACAATTCGTGATCACTTTGGAAAAGATTATGACGCCGCCGACATCCGGGCCAGCGTTGTGGCCGCCATTAGTATTCGCGTACAGGAACCCGTTTTTGAATCGCAAACAAAAACCAAACTGGGATCAGTCAACATGGCTCCCGACGAGAGTGCGCCATCGGTCCGTTCGTTTGTAATGGATTTTCTGAAGGATCGTCTGGATGATTTTCTGCATATGAATCCAGGCGTGAAAGACGCGCTGAAACGTAGGATTGAGCAGTCGGAGCGGGAACGGAAAGAACTGGCTGGTATCAAGAAACTAGCCAACGAACGGGCCAAAAAAGCCAGTTTGCACAATAAAAAACTGCGTGATTGCCGGGTACACTTGTCTGATCTAAAATCTGACGACCGCCTGAACACGACGCTGTTTATTACGGAAGGCGACTCGGCCAGTGGGTCTATCACCAAAAGCCGTAACGTTCAGACACAAGCGGTGTTTAGCCTTCGCGGAAAGCCACTCAATTGCTATGGCCTGACCAAAAAGGTGGTGTACGAAAACGAAGAATTTAACCTGTTGCAACATGCGCTCGATATCGAAGAGGGGTTAGAAACGTTGCGTTATAACCGCATCGTGATCGCTACCGACGCCGATGTCGATGGTATGCACATTCGCCTCTTAATGCTGACGTTCTTCCTGCAATTCTTCCCCGACCTGGTTCGGAATGGTCACCTATATATTCTGGAAACGCCGCTTTTCCGGGTACGTAACCCCAAAAATCATAAGGAAACAGCCTATTGTTATTCGGAAGATGAAAAGCAGAAAGCGACCAACAAACTGACTAAAGGCGGTAAGAAAGTGGAAATCACGCGTTTTAAAGGCCTGGGTGAAATTTCGCCTGACGAGTTTGGTCTCTTTATTGGAGAAGATATGCGTCTGGAACCCGTGATTATGGAGAAAGACGCCTCGGTGCCCAAGCTGCTAAGCTACTACATGGGCAAAAATACGCCCGACCGTCAACGCTTCATTATCGACAACCTACGCGTTGAGAAAGACGTAGAGGATGTAGCGCTGGTGTAGGGAATTGAGAATTAAGAAGTGAGAGGTAAGAGGCAAGAATCAAGAGTGGCTCTGCTGGTAGCACGATACGTCTTCTAGCAGAGCCACTCTTGATTCTTGCCTCTTACCTCTCACTTCTTGCCTATCTCCTCTTAATTCTTAATTCTTCACGCTTAATTTTACGCCATGACTCTCGAAACACTGCGTAACGATATTGACGCCCTCGACGATCAGGTTCTTGCTTTGCTGAATCAGCGGATGGAACTGGTGCGGCATGTGGGCGAACTGAAACGATCAACCAACTCAATTATATATCGTCCCGAACGCGAACGCCAGATCATTGACCGACTAGTGGCACAGAACAACGGCCCGCTCAACGAATCGGCGATTGAAGCCATTTTTCTGGAAGTATTTGCCGTGGCCCGCAACATGGAATTGCCCGAACGGGTAGCGTACCTGGGGCCGGAGGGGAGTTTTACGCACCAATGCGCCGAAAGTCGATTTGGTGCGTTGAGTGCCTATACAGCATTACCCACCATTCGGTCGGTGTTTGAAAGCGTAGAAACAGGCCGCGCCCGGTTTGGCGTAGTCCCTATTGAAAATAATCAGGAGGGGGTAGTCAATGAAACCATCGATCTGCTCAACGAGCGCGACATCAGTATTGCGGCAGAAGCGCACATTCCCGTGCACTTTACCTTCGCCACCCAAACCGAAGACCTTTCTGAATTAAAATACATCTACTCAAAAGACATCGCGTTCCGCCAGTGCAGCAAATTTCTGCAAGACACGTTCGACGGGATGAAAGTGGAATTTGTGCCGGTTGAGTCAACGTCGAAAGCCGCCAAACTCGCTGCTCAGCAACCCCACTCAGCGGCCATCTGCTCGCACATTGCGGCCAAGCTTTTTGGCGTTCCGGTGCTGTTCGACAACATCGAAGACAGCGACCTGAACCGAACGCGCTTCCTGATTCTGGCCAAGAACTTTCAGAATCAGCCCAGTGGTCAGGATAAAACGACGCTCATTGCCCGTTTGCCCGAAACCATGAAACCGGGTGTGCTGGCTACTTTTTTGCAGGAATTCAACGAGCGCAGTATCAACATTACCAAGATCGAGAGCCGGCCGCTTCGTAACGGAGCTACGTTCCAGTACTGGTTTTTGCTCGAGTGTGAAGGCCATGCGCAGGAACCGGCGCTAAAAGATATTCTGGCCAACCACGCCGCCGACCTGAAATGCCTGGGCAGTTACGTCCGGGTTTCGTAGCGCTGGTAGGGAATCGGGCCTTTGTAGAAAACAGGGCCCGTAGGTTGCATATCAAACCGCTTATAAAAGTTGGCGGCAGTTAGGCGGGCATCACAATAGATGGTACTCGCTCCCAATCGTTTCGCTTCGGCAAAAACGTGCTGAAGCAGTAACGTACCTAGTCCTTTATTTTGGTGATCGGGGTGAGTGGCAAACTTGCGAAACCGAGCCTTCTCTCCGTCAACAAAAAGCGAAATCACGGCAACCAACTCATTTTCCAGGTACGTTCCGTAATGGTAGCCCTCTTCATCCTCGTCGATTCGTACATAATCCAATGGTTTGTCGGGCCACAAAACCGAATGACGAAGCGGGTAAGTAGCTGGGGCCGTGATGGGGCTAATCTGAATGGACATAATCAGGTACGTAGTAAAATCGACCGGTATAGTAAACGAAGTACGTTGAAACTGTAAAAATACAAACATGATTGCACTCATCACTGGCGCTTCGTCGGGCATTGGCTGGGCCACTGCCGAAGCGCTTGCCAAACTCAATTACAAGCTGATTCTTTGTGGTCGCCGTCAGGAAAAATTAGATGAACTCGCCGCTCAGTTACCGGTTGAAACTCACATTCTGACGTTCGACGTGCGGGATAATGAGTCAGTGGTTACAGCTATCGAGTCGTTACCTGAAGTCTGGCAGTCGATCGATGTGCTGGTAAATAATGCTGGAAACGCCCACGGAATGACGCCTGTTCAGGATGGCGACGTACCTGACTGGGATGCCATGATTGACGGGAATGTAAAGGGTCTACTCTACGTATCAAAGGCCGTAATTCCGGGCATGGTTGCTCGTCAGCGCGGGCACATTGTCAACATGAGCAGTATTGCCGGCAAACAGACCTACGCTAATGGAGCGGTGTACTGTGCCAGCAAAGCTGCCGTAGAAGCCCTCAGCACAGGTATGCGTCTCGATCTGACGCAGCACGGCATTAAAGTCACGAATATTGCTCCCGGAGCGGTGCAGACAGACTTTTCAACGGTCCGATTCAAAGGTGATACAGATCGGGCCGCTCAGGTTTATGCCGGTTTTTCCCCGCTACAAGCCGCCGATATTGCCGATACCGTAGCCTATGCCGTCTCGGCCCCCGCCCACGTCACCATCGCCGACATCACCATCCTGGCCGCCGCCCAGTCTGCTGCTACAACCATACATAGAAAGTAATTAAGGGTTTGTGGTTTGTAGTGTGTTGTTTGTAGTTGCGCTGCTTACTTACATATTTGTGATTTAGCATCGCAACTACAAACAATACACTACAAACCACAGACTACTTCATGAACATCACCGGCTCCGGAAAAGAACAGCATACGTACGACGCTATTGTCATTGGTTCGGGAATCAGTGGAGGCTGGGCGGCGAAAGAACTTTGCGAAAAGGGCCTGCGCACGTTGGTTCTGGAGCGGGGGCGCGATGTTAAACACATTGAAGATTACCCCACAGCCATGAATAACCCGTGGGACTTTCCGCATCGTAACCGGATGCCGATGTCGTTCGATGAAGAAAATCCGATTGCCACTAAATGCTATGCGCTGGATGAAGGGACGCAGCATTTCTTTGCGAAAGACAACGAACATCCGTACGTGCAGGAAAAACCGTTCGATTGGATAAAAGGCTACCAGGTAGGTGGCAAATCGCTGATCTGGGCCCGGCAAACGCAGCGCTGGAGTAAATACGATTTTGAAGCTAATGCCCGTGATGGAGCCGCTGTTGACTGGCCCATTCGGTATGAAGATATAGCTCCCTGGTATAGCCATGTTGAGCGTTTTGCAGGTATCAGCGGCAATAAAGATGGTCTGGATACTTTGCCAGATGGCGAGTTCCTGAAACCATGGGAGCTTAACTGTGTCGAGAAAGAAGTGCAGAAAACAGTGGCTTCGCTTTACAAAGACAGGCACGTAATTATTGGCCGTTGCGCTCACCTGACCGAGCCCAAACAGATTCACTTCGATCAGGGCCGGGCGCAATGCCAGGCCCGGCACTTGTGTTATCGGGGGTGCCCGTATGGAGGCTACTTCAGCAGCAATGCATCGACCTTACCGTGGGCGGCAAAAACGGGGAAACTAACCCTGCGCCCGTTCTCGGTTGTTGAATCAATTATCTACGACGAGAAAAAGGGGAAAGCTGCGGGTGTTCGGGTAGTAGATACAAACACCAAACAGGTAACCGAGTATTTTGCCCGAATTATTTTCGTCAACGCCGCCGCGCTGAACACAAACCTGGTGCTGCTGAACTCAACATCGCGTCGATTTCCGAACGGGTTAGGAAACGACAGCGGCTTATTGGGCAGGTACGTTGCCTTTCATAATTACAGAGGTTCGTTGAACGCCACGTATGAAGGTTTCCCAGATGGATATTACTACGGCCGTCGTCCTACTACGGCCTTTATGCCGAACTTCCGAAATGTACACCGGCAGGAAACCGACTTTTTACGGGGCTATATGGTCGCTTTCAGCGCCGCTCGCGCAACAGGTGTACCCAGCGAAGAGACGTTTGGTGCCTCATTTAAAGAAAGCCTCACCAAACCGGGACCCTGGCACACCTACATGATGATGCAGGGCGAAACCGTTCCCCGCTACGAGAATCACGTGCGATTGAGCACCGATTTAAAAGACCAGTGGGGCGTTCCCCAACTGGTAACGTCGATTAGCTATACCGACAACGACGAAAAACTGTTGGCCGATTTTCTGGAGCAGGGCACGTATATGCTCGAAAAATCGGGGCATATAAACATTCGACCGAGTGATGACAAGCGTAATCCCGGCCTTGATATTCATGAGATGGGGGGCGTCAGGATGGGTAAAGACCCCAAAACGTCATTGCTCAATGCTCACAATCAGCTCCATAGTGTTAAAAATGTATTCGTAACCGATGGGGCCGCCATGACCAGCACTGGCACCCAAAACCCCTCGATCACGTTTATGGCTTTAACGGCCCGCGCCGCCAACTATGCGGTAACTGCTATGAAACGTAAGGAACTATAACCAAACGAAGCGAACGTAATGACCGCTTTGTTAGTCCAGCCTTGTATGAATTTTGGCGTATTTGGCGCGGTGATGTTTCCAGCGTTTGTGCGACCATAACCAATTAGAAGGCTGGGCCATAATGGTTTGCGTAAGCCGGTCGCGATACCTTTCCAGAATAGCCCCATTCGGCAGGTCGGTGTAGGGAGGGGCTGCCAGTAGCGAAAAAGTAGCCGTGTAATAGCCCCGCCGTATTCGAACCATATCCAGATAAACCACGGGTAATTGCTGACTACGGGCCAGCCGTTCGGTGCCCGGAAAAAAGGGCGTATCGCGGTGAAGAAAATCGGTCCAATAGGCAGTTTCAGGTAAGTTGGGCATCTGGTCGGCCACCAGGGCAATAATGCGTGGAATAGGCCGTCGGGCCACCAATTCGCGGGGGAGGCGGTTCATTGGGACCAGGTGGGCGCCAAACGTACTGCGAATCTGTTGCATCAATCGTTCGGACAATTCGTTGTGCAACGGTTTATACACACTGTCGACCGGAATGTCATGAACGAGGGTTGCCGCCGGCACCCATTCCCAATTGCACTGATGCCCTGCTGTACCCAGCAGCGTTTGGCCCTCTTTAATGTAATGCTGCACTAGCTCAGTGTTGACTGTGACCACCCGTTTCCGCATCTCATCGGCTGTCATGTGGGGTAGTTTGATCGTTTCAACCACCACATCACAGAAATTACGGTAAAAGTCACGGGCAAGCTGATGAATACGGTCATCAGAAGCCTCCGGAAAAGCATGACGCAGATTATCGAGAACGACCCGGCGACGATATCGTATAACGTAAGCCGTTAGTACGAAAAGAACGTCGGATAAGCGGTAAAGCAAGAAAAAAGGCAGACGGGCAATAAGGGTCAGAATGATCATGAACAGCAAAGATAATCTACGAAAAGGCCACAAGACAGGGAAGAGTAGGGTAGTGAGATCTAACCTTTTTGTCAGGTTGCAGTCCTGATTTTAATTTCATTTTAATGTTCGTTGAGTTCTGTATTGTATTAAACACAGATTACTTTTGTTCAGCTTAATTTTTAATAAGCTGGGCCCGTCGAATTGCACGATAGCAATTGACTTAGGCCTAAATGGTGTGGATATAGTCGGAAAGCTATTCAGGAATCCTGGGTAGCTTTTTTCACTAAACCTGCCTGTTTCAGCCTAAGCAAAGACAGCTATCGGTTACAGATACCGTTTAGTATAACCGCTTGGCCGATTATCGAATATTACTTCACTTTGGGGTAATACTAATAAATGCGCCAGCCGGAACATACAATTTTACCAGCGGTCATTCGTTAATCCAGTAGAATAGAAGACTAAAGCGGAACAGGCTTTTAACAGTTAGTACGCTACAACTTCTGCTCAATAAAACGAGCGCATTAACCCGTGCAATCTCGTGTCAGCAAAGTCTTACAGTAGGTGAGTTGTTGTTTGCAATCGCCGATTTTGTATAAAGATCCTTTACAAAGGGAAGGTTGAATATCAGAGTTTGGTGCAGCGATGTGCCTACTCTGTAATGGTGTGGATAGAAGCGGAAAGCCGGCGGAGTTTCTCCGACGGCTTTTTTGTGCCGTTCCATCAAATTAGTATTAAATCCATATTTATTATAGACTTTGTGTTGTTATCAACGAAACTATGTATTTTCGCTAGCTGTTCAAGCGTTGGTATTCAACAACTCCGTCCCTATGCGTACTGTCACCCAACTTGGCCTTTGCCTACTACTTTGTCTGGTTGCTACCACAGTTGGTCAGTCAACTGATGCCAGTGCAGATCGTATTCTGGGAAGATGGCTTTTTCCGAAAAAACAGACATGTGTCGAGATTTACCGGGAAAATGGCCGGTATTATGGGCGTATGGCGGCTATCAGTGCCAGTTGTGCCAACGATTATGGCGATATCAACAATCAGGTTGTGCTAACAAACCTATCCTACGCCAAAGATGAATGGAAGGGTGGAACCATGGTACACCCTTCGTCGGGTACTAAGTTCGATGTTGAGATGCGCTTGACAAATGCCAACACGCTGGTGGCAACGGTATACAAAGGTGTCCGGTTTATCAACAAGGAGTTGGTGCTGACCCGGCAAACAGCGCCGCTGAAATAAGCTATTCTAATCATCTTTTAAGTATTGTTCAATTCGTTTTAACGAGTTGTAGGTTATTCGGCAGGTAGCTTTGCGGTCGAATAGATATAACTCGTTATGAAAACAAGTATCGCTGTTGGGCTTTGCTGGTTGGTGACTACCGTTGGCTACGCACAACCTACACCTGTCCAACAACCAACTCCCACCGTCACAGACACGGTATCCCGTAGACAATCACCCGTTTCGACTATACCACCACCTGCGGCCGGCCCAAATGTGACCGATGACCAGATTCCGGTAAAACCAATTGCCGACCGAAACGAACTGCGTTATAATCTCAATCAGTCTGGTTCGAATTTCTTTAGGGTTACCTTCCTGAATCAAACCTGGATACGTTTCAATCAAAGCAATCCCGGTTCAACCGCGATTCAAGACCCCGCTAAACAAACCGTTGATTTTGGGTTACGACGTACCCGAATTCAGTTGTACGGGCAAATCAGCGATCGGGTATTCGTGTACTTCCAGTACGGAATGAATAATTTCAATTACCTCAACGGTTTTCCGGCATTTAACACAAACGGTACGCCATCGAACCGAAAAATAGCCGCTTTCTTTCACGACGCGTTGGGTGAATACCAGGTGGTTAAAAACCGGGATTACCTCAAAATAGGCGGTGGACTAACGATCGTCAATGGCCTGTCCCGCTTTACACAACCCAGTATTGGCACCATTACCAGCATGGACGTACCTGTGTTTGCACAAGCCACCGTTGACCAAACCGACGAGTTTGCCCGTAAGTTGACGGTTTATGCTCGCGGTCAGGTTGGTAAAATTGACTACCGGGTGGCTATAAGTGATCCGTTTCCGATTCAGACCAACGGGGCGGTACCACCTGCATTAGGGCCTAACGCCACATTTGCCTTGAAAGGCCATCATAAACAGTATCAGGCGTTTGTTGCCTATCAGTTTCTGGATAAAGAGCCGCATCAGGTACCGGGCTACATGACCGGAACGTACCTGGGTAAGAAGCGGGTGCTCAATTTAGAAGCAGGGTTTATCAATCAGAAAAACGCAACCTGGCTGAAGCAGGCTGGTTCAGTCGATACAACCTACCAAGCCATGAATCTGTGGTCGATTGCTTCGTTTCTTGATATGCCGCTGAACACCACTAAAGGCACAGCAATCAATGCGTATCTGGGCTATTTTCACACCGATTATGGCACCAATTATCTTCGTTTTAATGGCATTATGAATCCGGCATCGGGCATCACCAACACAGCGGCACCGGGCGGCGGTAGCATTGGCGGAACGCAGGGAAATGCTTTTCCTATGTTTGGTACCGGTAGCGTTGTGTATGCACAAATGGGCTACTTGATGAAACAGGATTTGTTTGGCGGAGGTAACGGTACACTGATGCCCTACGCACAGGCACAGATAGCCAGTTATCAACGGGTAAGTGAAACCTTAGGCGTATACAGCGTGGGCGTGAATTATCTGATAAAAGGGCATAACGGTAAGCTAACACTCGATTATCAGAACCGACCTTATTACCAGGCTGCTTTACTAAATGACCGTATTGTACCTGCGGGTAGGTTAGGTCAATTAACTCTTCAGTATCAGGTATTTATATAAGACAAAGCATCAAGATGTGATGCCGGGAGCGGAGACAGCCATTGCGTTGTGTCCGCTCTTTTAGTTATCAGAACAAACGAATTGTTTATAGTTGATATTTTTTACGGCATTAAATGGAGAGTAATTATAACTTTATCGTCCCGGTAGCGATTTTTCCAG
Organism: Fibrella aquatica; assembly: GCF_041321135.1. Taxonomy (NCBI): domain Bacteria; kingdom Pseudomonadati; phylum Bacteroidota; class Cytophagia; order Cytophagales; family Spirosomataceae; genus Fibrella; species Fibrella aquatica. The sequence goes on from NZ_JBGGWF010000001.1 coordinate 954,500, forward strand.
CCATCAATCAACAGAGGAAGCTCTTTGTGTTGAGTAATACGCTTAATCAATTTGAGCTTTTTTACTGATCATTTAGATAAAAAGTGGCTTTGCCGTAGAGTACTCCACCGTATGTTTGAGTAAGCAGTTGCTTCGCACATGTCTAAATTATATTACATTACTTTCTGGCTGTTTATACGCTTACTGATTTGTTTCTGTTCTACAAGTATTTCGGCATTAGCCCAACAAACAACCTACGTCGTCAGCGGCACCGTGATCGATGCCCGATCGGGTGAAGGGATTCCTTTTGCGAGTGTGGCACTGGTAGGGCGCAATACAGGGGTCACATCAGACGAAAATGGCTTATTTACGTTACGCACTTCGCGCCTAACCGATTCACTGTATGTGAGTTCGATGGGCTTTGGCGTGAAACGCTTTGGGATCGATAAAAACAAGTTGATCCAGCAAGTTGTACTCAGAGTGCCCCCGGCCGGAAAGGTATTACAGGAGGTCATTGTACGAGCTGGCGAAAACCCCGCCTGGGGCATTTTGCGCAACGTTCGTAAGAATCTGGAGAAAAATGATCGTAGCCGAATCAGGGCTTACGAATACGATAGCTACGCGAAAACGAGTATCTCGCTAACGCATATATCCGACAAGCTTCGTAGTAACCCACTGATCAAGAAAGTGTTGCAAGTAATGGCTACGAAAGACTCGGTAGTCGATGATCTGGGGCGAAAAATTATGCCGCTTATGATGACTGAGTCGGTAAGCAAATATTACTACCGGGAATCGCCCGAACGCCGCCATGAAGAAATCCTGAAAACGCGCCTGAAAGGCATGGATATCGTGGAGCCCGAAATTATCTCGCAGTTTGTGGGCGGCAATGCACTTAGCTATAACTTTTACCAAAATTACATTCGGGTGCTGGGCAAAGATTTTGCTTCGCCAGTGGGAGCCGATTGGAAAGGCTGGTACGCGATGTATCTGGCCGATACCACCCGAATTGGTGATTTTGTCTGTTACGAAATTCAGTTCGACCCCAAGAACAAACAAGACCTTCTTTTTACTGGCAAAATGTGGATCGATACCACCACGTTTGCCCTGACCATGATCGAGGCAAAGGTTGGTGCCGAAGCCAACCTTAATTACGTACGCAGGATGGAACTTGAGCAGGAACTTGAACCCGCTCTGGATTCGGCAGGGGCTATGATTGGCTGGATGCCGGTAGCTATGCGTACTACGGTTGAACTGTATGGAGTTGGCAAAAACTCGATTGGGGCGCTTGCTCAACAGGTAACCCGCAATGGTGGGTTTATTCTGAATAAACCCAAGCCGCTCAGTTTCTACGATCGCCCGGTGTCGGTAGCCGACACCGCCAAAACCAACGCTATTCCCCTCGAAGAATTGGAAGGTGAATCGAAAGAGGACGCTATTGCCGAAGAACTATACTGGGCTGCCATTCGCAAAAATCTGGGTGCGGCCGATTCGCTTAGTGTAGCCGATCGTAAAGTGCAGGGAATGATTGACACGCTACGGGCTGTGCCGCTGGTGCGGACAACGGAAGTGCTGACGCGGATTGCCACCACTGGCTGGTATCGGCACGGGCCTATAGACTGGGGGCCTTATCCGTATGCAATTGCCGTCAATAATATTGAAGGTCTTCGACTACGGGCCGGGTTTCGAACAAATGGCACGTTTAGCAAAACCATGGTCATTCGGGCCTATGCAGCCTACGGAACCGCCGATGCCCGCTTTAAGGGAGGCTTTGAATACGATTATATCCTCTCGCGCCGGAAATGGACCATAATCGGAGCCAGAATAGCGTATGACCTCGAACGGCTCGGGTTTACGCCTGAATTGATCAATGGCAACAAAGTATTCTATGCCTTCAGCCGTTTTGGGCAGTATCGGGGCGGTTACTACAGCAGCAATGGCGAATTATTTGTCCGCACCGAACCGCTGAAAGGCGTTATGCTGACGGCCGCCATCGGAGACCGAACGTTTATGCCTACGTTTCCTTTTCACTACCGTACTCAGCCCGACCTGGATCACAACTCGCCTACCCGTCCTGATTTCAACGACTCGTACTGGTCGGTAGAAGCGCGGCTTTCACGAAAAGAAACATATATCATGGACGGAAACGAGCGTATACCGGTATCTACGAAGCGAACGCCGGTAATCTGGCTGAAATACACGCACGGGCATCATGCATTTGGCGGAAGTTTTACCTACAATCGTTACTCGTTCCGGGCGTTTCAGACCTTAAAGCTCGGAAAAATAGGGCGGTCGTCTTATGTAGTACAGGCTGGCTTTACGCCTTCACGGTTACCTGCTCCGTTGCTGTTTACCCATACCGGTAACCCTACCATTTTTTTTGCGCCCAATACATTCAATCGAATGCAGTTCTACGAATTTGTTAGTGATCGGTTTGTGGCTGTTCACTGGCAGCATAATTTCGAGGGGATTCTGTTCAATCGGCTCCCGCTTATTAAAAAACTGAACTGGCGTCTCTGGGCCAACGCCGATGTTCTCTGGGGTAGTCGGCAGGCACCCAACCGGCGGGTAGATGCGCCGGAAGACGTAAAACCGGGCCTTCGCCCAACGGTTTTCGGCTCACTAGACCCCAACATTCCTTATATTGAAGCGGGCTACGGCATTAGTAACATTTTCAAGCTACTTCGTATTCAGGTTGTCCACCGCCTCAATTATCTTGGTCCCCGAACCGACCGGTTTGCCATAAAAGGCGGCATTGAGTTCAGCTTTTAACAAAATGTTGGGCCGGGCCGGTCGTTTATGACCAGTTTCAACTATGTTCCCATTAAAATACCCCATCGTGTTGGCGTCGGGGTCGCCCCGTAGAAAGCAACTGTTGGCCGATGCTGGCTTTGCTTTCACTATCGAAACCCGTCCTACCGATGAAGCTTTCCCGGCCGATATGCCCGTAGAGGAGGTAGCCGAGTTTTTGGCCCGGCAGAAAGCCGCTGAATTTACCACTGATCTGGGTCAGCGCCTTGTTCTTTGCGCCGATACAGTGGTTATTCTGGATAATCAAATCTTGAATAAACCCGCTGATGCTGCCGACGCTCACCGGATGTTACGTAGCCTTAGCGGGCGGGCGCACCGGGTACGTACCGGCGTTTGTCTGCTTACACCCGAAGGAATAAGCTCTTTTACCGACGAAGCCACCGTGTATTTCGCTGACCTTACCGATGAGGAAATCGACTATTACATCCGGGTCTGTAAACCATTCGATAAAGCTGGCGCATACGGTGCCCAGGATTTCATTGGTTTAGTGGGCGTTCATCGGCTCGAAGGGTCTTTCTACACCGTGATGGGGTTGCCCACCCACCGCGTTTATCAGGCCCTGTTACCCTATCGGGCCTAAACAACGTGCTTACCTGCCGTCAGCTAAAATAATTAGTTGACGGCAGGTGGTAACGTACCTGGAAACTATGCTTTTGCTTCGGGATCACCGAATAGCTTTTGTTTCAGATCGAAGGTGTGACCGCCAAATACCATCAATATCTGGTGGCGATTGAAGGCATTTCGAATAGCTATGATGGCTTCACTTTGGGCCGCCGCCGCATTGGTTGTCAGCGGATCGATCCAGAACCAGAGAACAAACTGAATGTTGTTGTCAGCAAAACTGCGGTAGTGAAGCTCTACGTGTCTTCCTTTTACCATGAAAGGCAATGCCTGTACCGCCTCTTGCGCTACCTGCTTTGCTCTATCCAGATCATCCAGGTAAGATACTCCCGCCGATACTTCAACCCGTCGCAGTCCGTGCCGAGAGTGATTGATAATCGGTTTCTGAAAAACGTCTTTGCTGGGAATTTCTACAGTCTGTCCTTGTCCATTGTCGAGCATGATAGAGCGGACTTTCACGTTGAGTACCTTACCCGTGAACCCATTGGTTTCGATGGTATCGCCCACCTGAATAGGCCGTGCCAGTGCAATCATAGTGCCTGAAATAAAATTGGCGGTCAGGTCCTGAAACGCAAAACCAACGGCCAGAGCAATGACACCAGCCCCGGCCAATAGTGAAGTCACCGTTTTGTCGAGCCCCAGAATGCCGAGAGCCATAAACACGCCTACCGCGATAACAATAACCCGGACTACTGAACTAGTCAGCGCTACCAGCGATTGATTACTGCTCACCCGCGTGAGGCCCGCGCAAACCCAACGACTAACCCAACGGGCCACGATAATGGCGATCATCAAGATCAGCAGAGCAAGCGCTAATCGAGGAAGAAGCCGAACGGCATAGCGGGCCCAACCGGCCAATTCGGTGTAGAGTAAGGAAGCTATTTTTGAAAAATCCATTTAACAAAGGTCGCAACCAAACTGATCAACCGGGCCGAAACAAGCGTGTTTTCGCCTAACCGGCCTTGACTCCGTCTCTTTTTCTTCGACAGTATTTACGTGGCATGCCCCAACTTTCTCTTGCTTACAGTTGAAATTGGTGCGAAATTTGTAATCCGAGTTGTCAATACACATGCCGAATCGTCTGTTACACCGTTTCTTAATCCTCTCGCTGGCCGGGTTGCTGTTTCTGCTTCATAGCGGGATCGGCTCGTCGTTGCGTGTAGTTGAGAAATCAGTAAAAGCAGCGGCCACCAAGAAAACCCGTGACGCGGGCGATCAGAAAGAACAGACGGTTGTTAAAGCAGCCCTCGATGAAGCGGTGGTTGCCCCGGCGCTATCGTTTGATTTTTCGCAGGTAACGTACCTGCTATTTGCCGACGCCTGTCGGCTACTTACCCTCGACCGGCCTCTGCTGCGTCGGGTCTTCGATGTTCCTCAGTATTATTCGTCGTATCTCCGACAGGTCTTCGGCCACCTTATTGCGCCGAATGCACCATAAAGAGTTTGAGGTTTGTCGTTTGAAGTTTGTAGTTGCGGTGCTAAATCAGAAAACTGGTTGATCAGCATAGCAACTACGAACGTCAAACGACAAACCACAAACTCTTTTTTAGTTTTTCCATCCAAATTTTCCAATTCGTAACATCATGCAAAACAGAACCGTCGTTTTGGTTCTGACGGGTATTATAGCGGTGCTTTGCCTCTATTACCTGTCGTTTACCTTTGTCTCGCGCAATATTAAAAAAGACGCCGAGCAGTATGCTACCAGCAAAGGCGAGGTAGACATCAAGAAGAAGCAACATTATATTGACTCACTCTGGAAGCGGCCCGTTTATTTGGGTAACACGCTTCAGGAAGTAACCGAGCGCGAGCTTGGACTGGGCCTTGACCTTCAGGGTGGTATGCACGTGGTGTTGGAAGTGTCGCCGGGCGAAGTATTGCGCGGTTTGGCTGGCAACACTCGTGACCCACAATTCAATGAAGCCATCAAGCGGGCTACTAAAGATCAGCAAACCAGCCAGTCGAGCTTTGTTGATCTGTTCGTCAATAATTACAAAGAAGTAGTGCCCGGCGCTAAACTCGCCAGCGTATTCGCTACAAGCGCTAACCGCGCCCGGATCAACTACCAAACGTCGGATGCCGAAGTTAAGCGGTTCTTGAACGAAGAAGTGAGCGGTGCCATTGATCGGTCATTCCGGGTTATTCAGGCACGTGTCGACAAGTTTGGGGTAACCAACCCGAACGTACAGCGCCTACCCGGTAGCGGTCGCATTTTGATCGAGTTGCCTGGCGTAGATAATCCTGATCGGATTCGTCGCCTGTTGACAGGGGCCGCCAAACTGGAATTTACGGAGGTATATAAACTGAACGAAATTTCGCCGGGTCTCGAAGCGCTGGGTACGTACCTGGCCCGTGCCGAAGCTGAGCGTAAAGCTACTGCTGCTAAAGCCAAAACAACGGGTACCGTATCTGGAACAGCTAGCACAGGCGATCTGGCGGCTCAGTTGGGTGGTACTCAGAAAGCCGCTACGGCCGACACCGCCAAAACACAGGCCGATTCGGCTCAGACTCAGGCGGCCTTGACCAACCTGTTCATTCCGATCTCGCAAGATCAACTGGCTGTTGATCTGAAAGACACCGCCCGTGCCAACGCGATTTTCAACGATCCTGAGGTACGTGCCGTATTCCCGAATGATATGGTATTTGCCTGGGACCGGAAAGCAACTGAAATCGCCGCGCAGGGTGCCAACCCCCGTCGCGAATTGCTGCCCCTGTATTTCGTGAAAAAACCTAGCGGTAAGGCTCCGTTGGAAGGTGGCGTTATTTCTGATGCCGGTAATGATTACGACGAACGCGGAAGGCCTGAAGTGACCATGCGTATGAACGCCGAGGGTGCCAAAAAATGGCGTGCGTTGACCGCCTCTAACATCAACCGTCCGGTAGCGATTCTGCTCGACGGGCTGGTTTACACGGCTCCGAATGTTCAGAACGAAATTCCAAACGGAAGCTCAAGCATCACGGGTAACTTCACTGTTGAAGAAACCAAGGATATGGCCAACGTGCTGAAAGCCGGTAAGCTGGATGCCCCCGCCAATATTGTTGAAGAAAACATTGTGGGTGCTACACTGGGCTCACAGGCTATTCAGTCAGGTATCGTCTCATCGTTGGTTGGTTTGCTCATCGTCCTGATCTTTGTGGCTCTGTATTACAGCCGCGCCGGTCTGATTGCCGATATCACGCTGTTTGTCAACCTGTTTTTCCTGATGGGGGTAATGGCAGCGGTACCGGGGACGGTGCTGACCATGCCGGGTATTGCGGGTATTGTGCTTACAATCGGTATGGCAGTTGATGCCAACGTACTGATCTACGAACGGATTAAAGAAGAACTTGAACTGGGCAAGACCCTGCGGCAGGCTATCTCCGACGGTTTCAAAAATGCCCTGTCTTCGATTCTTGACTCGAACGTAACGACTTTCCTGACGGGTATCATCCTGTTCCTGTTTGGTACGGGTCTGATCAAAGGTTTCGCTACCACGCTGATTATCGGTATTCTGACCTCGCTGTTTGCTGCCCTGCTCATCACCCGGTTGATGATCGAGTGGTACGTAAGCAGTGGCCGTACGCTGAGCTTCTCGTCGTCACTGTCTAAAAACCTGTTCAAAGGGTCGAACTTCGATTTCGTATCGCACCGTCGTACGTATTACATCATCTCGTCGACCATTATCGCGTTGGGTATCGTTTCGGTATTGTTCAAGGGATTTGGTTTGGGTGTTGATTTCAAAGGCGGTCGTTCATACGTAATCAAGTTCGAGAAATCGATCACGACCGATGAGGTACGTGCCGCTGTGACTCCGTCACTGGGTGGTATTGAGCCGGAAGTGAAAACGTATGGCGGCAATGGTATCAGCACCGATCAGGTGAAGATGACCACAAGCTACGATATCGACAACACAGACCCGAATGCTGATAAGCAGGTGTCAGAAGCGGTGTTGAAGGGCCTGGCGAGCATCAATGGCAACAAAGCGTCTATCGAGAGTTCGCAGAAAGTAGGACCTACCATCGCCAAAGACTTGATCTATTCGGCCATCTGGTCGATCCTGCTGGCCGTTGCTGTTGTGTTTGGTTACATCCTGATCCGGTTTAAGCGGCTCGCCTTTGGGTATGGTGCCGTAGTGGCCCTGTTCCACGACGTGCTGATCATTCTGGCTATCTTCTCGATCGGTAACGGTTGGTTGCCTTTCTCGCTGGATATTGATCAGGCATTTATCGGTGCTTTGCTGACCATCATGGGTTATTCGATGAACGACACCGTGGTTGTATTTGACCGGGTTCGCGAATACCTGGCCGAAAACAAGGGTAAGAAAGAAGACATCGCGACCATTATCAACAACGCCTTGAACAGCACGCTGAGCCGTACGGCCGTAACGGGTCTGTCGACGATGCTGGTATTGGTAGTACTGTTCTTCTTCGGTGGTGCTACCATCCGGGGCTTTTCGTTCGCCATGCTGATCGGTGTAATCGTAGGTACGTACTCATCGCTGTTCGTGGCCACCCCAATCGTGGTCGATACGTTGAGCAAAGACGTTCTGGATGCAGATAAGCCAGTTGCTTCGCTAGCTCCTAAAACGGGTTACAGCGCTATTCCTGCCGACTTTACGGATAAGGAAGCGACTACGCCTGAAGAGTTTGCGCAAAACGCTGCCGCCAAAGAGAAAAAAGTGAAGACGACGCTGATCAAGCCGTCGCAGAAATAAGCTGAATAATACCCGAAAAGCCGAATGAGGACGTGCCTCATTCGGCTTTTTACACATAGTGTGTGTAAAGTCGGTATCTTTCTGCTACAATTGCCAATTATTACTTCACAGAAAGCTTAAATCACCAAACTTTATTTTCCTTCATGGAAGCAAAACTCAAACCGGCTGATACAACCAGTGTGTGGCGCAAGAAGCCAATGTACCTCTACGAGCAGGATATTCAGAAAAGTGAATTGAAGCGAGTACTGGGTAAATGGAGCCTTACAGCCATTGGTATCGGAGCAATCATTGGCGGTGGTATTTTCGTACTAACGGGTACTGCCGCTCATTACCACGCTGGTCCGGCACTGGCCCTGTCTTTCGTTGTGGCGGGTATCGGCTGTATTTTCGCTGCCCTCTGCTATGCCGAATTTGCCGCCATGTTACCCGTTGAAGGGTCAGCCTATGCCTATGCATATGGGACCATGGGTGAGCTGTTTGCCTGGGTTATCGGCTGGGGACTGATTCTCGAATATGCCATGGGGGCCATGACAGTGGCCGTTAGCTGGTCGGGTTATTTCAATAAACTGCTTCATCTGTTCGGCATAGACATACCCTTCTGGTTACGGAACGATCCGGTTTCTGCCGCTAAGTTTGCCGCCGATAATGGGTTAACTGATCCTGGTTTTTCGGTTAATCTGCCCGCTTTCCTCATCGTTTGGGTAGTAACAGCCGTATTGGTACGGGGTATTAAAGAAGCCGCTGGTGCCAACAACGTCATCGTGATCATGAAAGTGGCGGCGGTGCTGTTCGTAATTATTGTTGGTGCGTTCTACGTACAGTCAGCCAACTGGATTCCATTTATCCCTGTTCCTGAAATGATTCAGGGCGAGACCGGCGCACCACACGAAGCCTATGGCTGGGGTGGTATCATCTCGGGTGCATCGGCCATTTTCTTTGCCTATATCGGTTTCGATGCTGTATCGACGCAGGCTGGTGAGGCCATTAACCCACGGAAAGACATTCCGTTCGCTATTGTTACGTCATTGCTGGTATGCACAGTTCTGTATATCGCTGTTTCGCTCGTACTGACCGGTATGATCAACTACAAAGACATTGTTGGCGATGCGCTGAAAGCACCTGTAGCGGCCGCTTTTGATAACGTGGGTCAGCCCTGGGCTGTGTTTATCATTACCGCTGCTGCAACAGCTGGCCTGGTCTCGGTAATGCTGGTGATGATGCTGGGCCAAACCCGGATTTTCCTCGGTATGGCTAAAGACGGTCTGTTGCCAAACTTCTTCCGGAGCATTCATCCAACCCTTAAAACACCATTCAAGAGTACGATTCTGGTTGGTCTTGTTGTGTCACTGGTGGCGGCTTTCACGCCAATCAGCATCCTGGGCGATATGTGCTCGTTTGGTACGCTGTTCGCCTTTGCTATGGTTTGTCTGGCCGTGTGGCTGTTGCGTCGGAGCGATCCGGGCCGTGAACGCTCATTCCGCGCTCCTTTCCTGAATATTATTGCACCGCTGGGAATCCTTACCAACTTCTACCTCATTATCAACCTGAGCGAGCTGGCGCAACTACTGGCGCTGGGCTGGCTGATATTGGGACTGGGTGTTTACTTCCTGTATGGTCGTCCAAATAGTAATCTGAATAAGCTGTAAAAGATAGTTGACTCTTAGAAAAGCGCAGGTTCGGGTTTTTAGCCCGGAACCTGCGCTTTTTCTATTTCAAATAGGTTATACTACCTCACCCCCGGCCCCGGAACGCCGGAACGCCGGACCGCTCTCCTGTTGAGAGGGGAGCAGTGCTCTGTGAATAGTTTATGGTAGAGCATCCCCCCTCTCAACAGGAGAGCGGTCCGGCGTTCCGGCGTTCCGGGGCCGGGGGTGAGGTAAAAGCCAATAGAACGTATGAACTTCACCTCCCTCAATCCATACACCAACGACGTGTTTGCCCAGTATCCGGCGTGTACACAGGCGCAAATCGACCAACGGTTGCAAACAGCCCACCGATCCTTTGCCGACTGGTCGATGCGGTCTTTTGGCTACCGGGCCGATTGCTTTCGGCGGCTTGCCGGGGTGTTGCGAACTAAACAGGATGAACTGGCCTTGCTAATGACCCACGAGATGGGCAAAACGCTGACTGAATCCAGAGCCGAAATAGAGAAATGTGCGGCACATTGCCTGTATTACGCCGATCATGCCGAGTCAATTCTTCGGCCCGAAACGATTTCAACTGAAGCTACCTACAGTGGCGTCAGTTACGAGCCTGTAGGTGTTGTACTGGCCATCATGCCCTGGAATTTCCCGTACTGGCAGGTATTTCGCTATGCTGCACCAGCGCTGATGGCCGGTAATGTAACCGTACTAAAGCCCGCCCCAAACGTACCTGGCTGTGGCTTGGCAATTGAACAGGCTTTTCTGGAAGCCGGTTTTCCCGAAGGCGTAATGACCTGCCTGTTCGTCGACGTACCTGAACTGAAAGCCATCGTGGCCGATGATCGAATCGGCATGATCACACTGACAGGTAGCGAACGGGCTGGCACGTCGATGGCTGCGCTTGCCGGAGCCAATGTGAAGAAATGCGTGCTGGAGCTTGGCGGCTCCGATCCGTTAATCGTTCTGGCCGACGCCGATCTTGAAGCGGCGGCGCAGGCGGCTGTCACCTCTCGCATGAGCAACGCCGGTCAGGTATGTATTGCCGCTAAACGATGGCTGGTTGAAGCGCCGGTCGCCGATGAATTTACCCATCGGGTAGCCGAATTGATCCGGGCCATCCGGCAGGGAAACCCGTTGCTGGATGATGTGCAGATGGGGCCAATTGCCCGCCTCGACCTGGCCGATACACTGCGCCAACAAGTAGCTACGGCCCGTCAACAGGGGGCGGAACTGCACGTTGGCGGCGATAGTCACGGTACCGCTTTTGCCCCCACTTTACTAACCAATGTTGGTCTGGATAACCTTGTTTTTCGGGAAGAGACGTTTGGGCCGGTAGCCGCTCTTACAGTGGTGAAAAATGCAGAAGACGCCATAACCTACGCCAATAACTCTAAATACGGCCTCAGCGCGGCTATCTGGACGGCTGATAGTGAGCGAGCAACGTACCTGGCCCGTCAGTTGGCGGTGGGTAGTGTGTTTGTCAACGCGGTGGTGCGCTCGGATAGTCGATTGCCCATTGGCGGCGTAAAAAAATCAGGAATTGGTCGTGAATTAGGCGTAACAGGCATCCGCGAATTCTGCTTGTCGAAAACGACTTATATTGCTTAAATGACAGCACAGGAATTAGTTGGCTATGCAGCGGCGGTGTTAGTAGGACTGGTTATTGGTCTGGCTGGGGGTGGGGGGAGCATCCTTACCGTGCCCATTTTCGTGTACATCTTTGGTATCCCAATGTTACTGGCCACCTCGTATTCGCTCTTCGTGGTGGGTACTACCTCGTTGATTGGGTCGGTAAACCATATCTGGAAAAAACGGGTAGATCTGCGAGTAACGGCAGCCTTCGCGGTACCCTCGTTTATCTCCGTCTATCTCAGTCGCCGGTACATAGTACCTGCACTTCCCGATCCATTAGTTCGGCTTGGGACCTTCAACGTACCTAAAGACGAGGCCATCCTTCTCTTTTTTGCGATCATCATGGTGTTGGCTGCCCGCGCTATGATTCGCGACAAACAGTCTACTGATGGTATTGCCGCCGATGGAAAGCCGCGCTACGGAACACTGGCACTCGACGGACTGGCGGTGGGATTGTTAACAGGTATCATCGGCGCTGGCGGTGGTTTTCTGATTGTGCCCATGCTGGTTTTATTGGCTGGTTTGCCCATTCAGCGCGCCGTTGCCACATCGGTATTGATTGTGGCGATCAACTCGTTTATCGGTTTTCTGGGCGATGCGCAACAGATTCCTCTAGCCTGGGATTTTCTCTTGCCATTTACCGGTTTGTCTGTTGTTGGCATCTTTGTTGGCATGTATCTGGCCAGGTACGTGCCGCCCAATGCCCTCCGAAAAGGCTTTGGGTGGTTTGTATTGGCTGTGGCAATCTACATGATCGCCAGAGAGTTGGTGTAAATGGAGAGTTAAAAAGTAGTTAAGAAATAGAACATATGATTGTTGAACAACTGTATACGGGCTGTCTGGCCCAGGGGGCGTATTACATCGAAAGTGCAGGCGAAGCGGCTATCATCGATCCCCTACGCGAAACATCGCCCTACTTGCGCAAAGCCGAGAAAGCTGGAGCTACAATTAAGTATATTTTTGAGACCCATTTTCACGCCGATTTCGTATCCGGTCACCTTGATCTGGCCAAAAAGACGGGGGCAACTATCGTATATGGTCCTACGGCTAAAACCGGTTATGAAGCACATAAAGCCACTGATGGTGAAGTATTTAAATTGGGCGATGTCTGGATTAAAGTGCTGCATACACCCGGTCATACGCTCGAATCGGCAACGTACCTGCTGATTGACGAGCACGGAAAAGACTATGCCATTTTTACCGGTGATACGCTCTTCATCGGTGATGTGGGTCGCCCTGATTTAGCTATTAAAGGCGATGTGACCGAACGTGATCTGGCTGGCATGCTCTACGACAGTCTGCATCTGAAAATCATGCCTCTGGCCGATGATGTTATCGTTTATCCAGCTCACGGTGCGGGCTCGGCCTGCGGAAAGAACATGAGCAAAGAGACAACCGATACACTCGGCAATCAGAAAATGTTCAACTATGCGCTTCGGGCTAAATCGAAAGACGAGTTTATTGAGCAGGTACTCGATGGGCTTACCAAAGCACCTGCTTATTTCGCGCAAAATGCCCGCCTCAACAAAGAAGGGTATGAGCCAATCGATAAGGTGATGCAGCGGGGTACGCAGGCACTTTCACCGGCGGCATTCGAGGCGGCCGTAAACGAAACGGGTGCCGTTATGCTCGACGTGCGCGAAGCCGTTGATTTTGCCAAAGGCTTTATTCCGAACAGCATCAACATCGGCTTGAACGGGCAGTTTGCCCCCTGGGTCGGTGCATTGATTCCTGATCTGAAACAGTCGATTGCTCTGATAACGCCAGTCGGTTTGGAGCGCGAAACCATTGCCCGGCTGGCACGCGTTGGCTACGATCAGTGCATCGGCTATCTGGAAGGTGGCTTTGCTGCCTGGCAGGAGGCAGGCAATGAACTGGATACCATCGAGTCGATCTCGGCCGAGACTTTCGCTGAACGGTTAAACGAGCAACCATCTGCGTTTGTGATGGACGTCCGTAAACCCGTCGAATTCGATCCTGAGCACGTAGAAGGTGCCGAAAACCTGCCGCTGGACACGCTGAACGAGCATTTGGCCCAGATTCCACGTACAGAAGCGATCTACGTCCACTGTGCTGGCGGGTACCGATCAATGATAGCGAACTCGATTCTGAAAGCCCGTGGGTTCGATCAGGTCGTTAACGTAGAAGGAGGCATGGCGGCTATTAAAAAGACCGACGTCCCCGTTGCTGCTACCCGCCCGGCTGAGCAATAAATAGGTGGTTATTTGTTGTCATTGATTGTCATTAGTGGTCATTTGTTGTGATGATTAATTGTATTAGCAATCAATGACCACCAGCTCAATTTGGCACCGGGTTTTCGTCCATGCCTAGCCGGGGTAGGGGCGGGTTCAGCAACTTGGGAAGCACTTTCACCCGAAAAACGCGGGTGCCACCCACCTCAAAATCGCAACTGTAATAGCCTCGCTCTTTCACACCCCGATACACAGCGGTGTAGTTTACTTTCGCTGGCCAGCCATTCATGGCCAACTCGCCCGTAATGGCGTCAACAGCTTTACGCAGGTTGGAAAAATACACGATAGTCGGTTCACGCTGACGAACTGAGTTGAGTGAACCAACCGGTAAAACGGTCACTTCATAAATCGTAAGAGCCTGGCTGCGCATGGCGTAATGGACGGGTGCTGAACGTTGACAGATAAATTTTACGAAAAGTAACTAAACCGTTTCGTAACCCGCAACCAGAGAACGTACCCAGGCCCGCCTTATCGACACGAGAGGCGGGCTTTTTGCATCAGGGATGACAAAAGCGCTGCTTGCTGCACCCTAATCAACGTGTTCAATTGATCTAGCATGTTCAGATAGTTGTAGTTATCTGTTTAGTGTCGCAAGACACAGTAATCTTTCTGAATTGCTATCTTTTATCGGGAAAAGCCAGAAAAATTCTGTTTAACCGATAGATGGGTATGGAAAGACGAACAGCGGTGAAACAAGTGGCGTTGCTTGCCAGTGGGCTGATGACGTTACCGGCCTGGGCTACTGCCTGGACGAAAGCATCGGTAACAGGTAGCAATACGCTCTTAACTGCCACAGAGGCAGACACGCTTACGGAACTGATCGACACCCTGATTCCGGCCTCCGACACACCCGGCGCCAAAGCGCTGAACGTACCTGACTTCGTGCAGAAAATGATTGCCGACTGTTACGAATCGGCCGTGCAGCAGAACGTCAAAGCAGGGCTGGCAGCGACTGATGCCGTGGCTAACGCCAGTTTCGCGAAATCATTTACAGCTTGTGATACCCCGCAACGGCTCGATGTACTCAGGCAACTGCAGGTCTCGCCCGATCCGACACGCAAGGAGTTCTATTCGTTGATCAAAAATCTGACGATTCAGGGATATACCACATCAGAATATGTGATGACGAAGTACCTGAATCACACCATGATTCCCGGCCATTACTATGGCTGTGTGCCCGCACCTGTAGCTGCCAAATAACCCAACAACCGATATGGCAAATTTTACGATTGATGCTGTACCCAAACATACCTTCGACGCGATTGTAATCGGGTCGGGCATTAGTGGAGGCTGGGCCGCCAAAGAGCTGACGGGTAAAGGGTTGAAAACGCTGGTGCTCGAACGGGGGCGGGATGTAAAACACGTGGTTGATTACCCGACTGCCAACCTCAATCCCTGGGAGTTTGAACACCGGGGCCAGGTCCCGCTGGCAACGCAGGAAAAATACAGTCCCATTCGCTCGTTCATGCGCGAAGAAACCTTGCACTGGGCCATCAAACCCGATGAGCAGCCTTTTGTGGAAGAGCAACCGTTCACCTGGACGCGTGGCTATCACGTGGGCGGGAAGTCGCTGTTATGGGCGCGGCAAACGCAGCGCTGGAGCGAATTTGATTTCGACGGCCCCGCCCGCGACGGATTTGCCGTTGACTGGCCCATTCGCTACGCCGATCTGGCGCCCTGGTACAGTTACGTCGAGAAATTTGCCGGTATTTCCGGAAATAAAGACGGTTTGGCGAGTTTGCCCGACGGTGAGTTTCTGCCTCCTATGGAACTGAGCTGCATCGAGTCGCATTTACAGAGCGTTATTGCCCAAAATTATAAAGACCGCCACTTGATTCAGGGGCGTTGTGCGCACATCACCAAGCCGCAGCCTATCCACACGGCGCAGGGGCGGGCGCAGTGTCAGCACCGGGCCCTGTGCGTGCGTGGCTGTCCGTTCGGGGGTTATTTCAGTAGCAATGCCTCAACGTTGCCCTGGGCCGAACGAACCGGTAACATGACGCTCCGGCCGCACTCGGTTGTTCATTCGATCATTTACGACGAAAAGAAAGGCGGGGCCGCCTCCGGCAGGGCGTCTGGCGTGCGTGTGGTCGATGCCAACACCCTACAGATGACGGAATACTATGCGAAGATCATCTTTGTGAATGGCTCGGCCTTAAACAGTAACCAGATTCTGCTGAACTCGATATCGAGCCGTTTTCCGAATGGATTGGGTAACGATAGTGGTTTGCTGGGTAAATTCATTGCCTGGCACAATTACCGGGGCAAAATTTCGGCGCAGTACGACGGTTTTCCGGATAAGATGACCGATGGTAAAAACCCAAGCAACGGCTACATGCCCCGGTTCAGAAACGTATATCAGCAGGAAACGACCGGTCCGGCGTCTGGGTTTTTGCGTGGCTACGCAACAGGTGTAGGTGGTGGACGGGGCTACGCACAGAACCGAGACGGCGTGGGGCTTGAGCTGAAAGAGCATCTGTTGAACCCGAAATTAGGCCCCTGGAACATCAGTGGCTGGATGATGGGCGAAACCATTCCGATCGAGCGGAACCACGTTCGTCTCGACCCTACCCTGAAAGATAAATACGGTATTCCGCAGCTTATTACGTCGGCGGTATGGACAGAGAATGACGATAAGATGGTGGCTGATTATCTATCGCAGATGACGGAGATGTTTACGCTGGCGGGCTTCAAGAATATTCGGGCTACCGACACCCATGCCAATCCCGGTTCGGATATTCACGAAATGGGGGGCGTCAGGATGGGCAAAGACCCGAAAACATCGTTGCTCAACAAGTGGAATCAGCTGCATCACTGTAAAAACGTGTTTGTGACCGATGGGGCCTGCATGACCTCAACGTCTACGCAAAATCCGTCGTTAACCTATATGGCGCTTACGGCCCGTGCCGCCGATTTCGCTGTGAAAGAACTTAAAAAGAAGAACCTTTAATCTGCTTATGTACAACAAAACCATGTTCAGGCTGTTTTCAGCCGCTAGTCTGTCACTTGCCCTCACTTGCTTCACCACGAGCGAAGTGGCGGCACAAAAAGGAAAGCCCGTTTATACGTTTCCGCTGGGCCTTCAGACTTACACCTACCGCAATAGCCTTCCCAAGGATGTGCCAGGCACGTTAGATATGATTAAGTCGCTGGGTTTCAGGGAAATTGAAGGCGGACCGCCGAAAGGATTGACGGCGGAGGAATTCAAAAAAATGCTTGATGAGCGGGATATCAAAGTCACGTCAACCGGAGCTGGCTATGAGCAGCTTGTGAAAGACCCTGAGCCTACTATTAAGCAGGCGAAAGCGCTGGGCGCGTCGTTTGTGATGGTGGCCTGGATCCCGCACGAGAAAGGCAATTTCACGCTCGACAACGCCAAAAAAGCCGTCGACGATTTTAACCGGGTAGGTAAAACCCTGAAAGAAAACGGCCTGACGTTCTGCTACCACACGCACGGCTTCGAGTTTCAGCCCTACGAAGATGGCACGCTGTTCGATTACATGGTAAAAAACACCAACCCGGACTACGTTTCCTTCGAGATGGATATTCTGTGGGTAACGCACGGCGGCGGCGACCCAGTGGCTTTATTGAAAAAGTACGGTAGCCGTTGGAAACTAATGCACCTGAAAGACCTGAAGAAAGGCATCAAAGGCGATTTCACAGGAGGTACTCCGCCCGAAAACGACGTAGCCCTGGGCGATGGTCAGGTGAATATGCCTGAGGTCTTGAAAGAGGCTAAAAAGGTCGGCATCAAGCACTACTACATCGAAGACGAAAGCAATATCGAAACCACGCAGGTGCCGAAGAGTATCGCGTATTTGAAAGGCTTGAAGGAGTAAGTGGTTTCGTGTTTGCTGTTTTGTGTTTGACGTTGCTCCGCCGGTACGGTTGTTACGCCTAAAACGCATGCTGCGGCCCGCTGGGCCTAAGGATTTTGCTTGTGTGCTAACCTCTACCGATGCTGCGGCCCGCCGGGCCTATAGGATTCATTCATATGCTGCGTTCGGTCTGCTTTGCACGATATTAAGTGTCAACCTGATGCCGTTCTTGCTAGAGCGGGACATACTTGTAGGCCCAGAGGGCCGCAGCATCGGTAGTACTAATAGACCACGCTGACAAACCTAGCCCCAGAGGGGCGTAGCATGCGTTTCTGGCAAGAGACAACAATTAACGTACCCAGCCAATACAAAAAGGCCAGCCTGTGCAGAACAGGCTGGCCTTTTTACGTAAAATCGACTCAATTACTTCTTATACATCACCGCATCAACGGCTTCCAGCGTGCGCTTCAGACTTGGCAGAATTGCTTCGATGAGGGTTGGGGCGTAGGGGAGAGGCAGGTCGAGGCTATTAACCCGAATAACCGGCGAATCGAGGTAATCGAAGGCGTTCCGTTGAATGTTGTAGGTCAACTCCGACGAAATTGCCGCCAGTGGCCAGGCTTCTTCAACGATCACGCAGCGATTGGTTTTCTTCACCGAGTTGATAATCGTAGCGTAGTCAATGGGACGAACCGTGCGCAGGTCGATCACTTCGGCTGATATGCCTTTCTTCGCCAGTTCATCAGCCGCAGCCAGGGCTACTTTCATGATCTTGCCAAACGATACGATGGTTACGTCGTTGCCTTCGCGCACTACGTTTGCCTTGCCAATCGGAATCAGGTATTCCTCTTCGGGAACCTGTCCTTTGTCGCCGTACATCAACTCCGACTCCATGAAGATAACGGGGTCATTGTCGCGGATCGAGCTTTTCAACAAGCCTTTGGCATCGTAGGGGTTCGAGGGAACCACCACTTTCAGGCCCGGCGTATTGGCAAACCAGTTCTCGAAGTTCTGCGAGTGCTGGCTCGACAGCATACCGGCGTTACCCGTTGGACCACGGAATACGATCGGACACGAATACTGCCCGCCCGACATCGACATGATCTTGGCGGCCGAGTTAATGACCTGATCGATAGCTACTAACGAGAAGTTAAAGGTCATGAACTCGATGATTGGACGCAGCCCGTTGATGGCCGAACCCACACCGATACCGGCAAAACCAAGCTCGGCAATAGGCGTATCGATCACCCGTTCCGCGCCGAATTCGTCCAGCATTCCCTGACTGACTTTGTAGGCTCCGTTATACTCGGCCACTTCTTCGCCCATCAGGTAAACCGTCGGGTCAAGGCGCATTTCTTCCACCATAGCTTCCCGTAGGGCCTCGCGGAATTGTATTTCTCTCATGGATCAGTGCGTTGTAATCTTCTTACAAACCGAACGGCCACTTAGCATAAGCCGTTCAGAAGAACGCCCAAAATTAGGCAAGGATAACCAGAGTGGCAATTCGTTAAGGCAGGTACGTTCCAGGTACGTTGTTTCTGTCAACAAAAGCATCCATTTTTTAGCCATTTCGCCGCAAACCATCCTATTTTGCCCGGTGCCTGTGTTACGCTTTGATCAGGTTTTTGTACCGCAGGAGGGCTTCCAGGAAATAATAATCGGCGTAAACGAGCGGGACGTCTTTTTCAACGCCATGCGGAATACTGCCAACACAGTGCTTTATCAGGAAGTTAGCGTTCTCGTTGGGGTTGGCCCGGTACTCGGTGCTTGCTAGTGAGTGCAGCATGGTTACCGCATCATCGCGGTAGTTGGCTCCGGCTTTCCCCAGATAACCACTTAACTCGAGCAGGGCCGATGCCGTGATGGCCGCTGCCGACGCATCGCGAAGGGGCGGCCTGTTATGGTGCGTGTTTGCCTTTACTCCCGGCGTGTAACCAGCCTCGTTCACATCAAAATCCCAATAAGGGACCTTATCGGCGGGCAGGTTTTTGTGCGTCAGGTAGTAGTCGGCCATTTTCTGGGCTGCTGTCAGGTACGTTCGGTCTTTTGTTTCGCGGTACATGATCGTGAAGCCGTAAATAGCCCAGGCCTGTCCCCGCGACCAGGTGGAGTTGTCGGCGTAGCCCTGCGCTGTTTCGCGGCCAAGCACCTTGCCGGTTTTATCGTCGTAACAAACAACGTGGTAGGTGCTGTAATCGGGCCGGATCTGATTTTTTAGCACATTGTTGGCGTGGGTAATGGCCACGTTGCGGTAGGTTGGGTTGCCCGTAACCTTCGACGCAAAAAACAGCAGCTCGAGGTTCATCATATTGTCGATGATAACCGGGTACGTGTAGGTTGGCTCACCGTGCCAGGACACAAACTTGTTCCACGACTTGATGCTGCCCGTTTTTGGGTTGAACCGGGTGCAGAGTGATTTGGCCGACTGAACCAGAATGGCTTTATAGGCCGGGTTTTTCGTTAGCCGATACGCGTTTCCGTAGCTGCAATACATCATGAAACCAAGGTCGTGGTGCTCGGTGAAAGTCTTAAGCGGTTCCAGCTTTTCGGTCCACTGAATGGCGGCCTGTTTCATGGCTGGCTCCTGCCTTGCTTCGTAGGCATACCAGAGGCTACCGGGGAAAAAGCCCGATGTCCAGTCATACATATTGGTCGACCTGAGCTTGCCAGCTTCGGTCATTGAGCGGGGAAAAGCGACGCCGATGGCTTCGTTCAGGATGTTTTTTAGCGACTGATCGGCGTAGGTGATCGACTGCTGAACGAATGCGCGCTCGCTTGGGGCGGGAGAGAGGGCGGCTATCAGCAAACAAAGGGCGAAAAGAATAGACCAGCGGGCCTGTCTGAGCAAAAAATGAGTCATACGGGTATGCGTTAAGGCGAAAAAAAAGGTTGGCAGTAGAAAACACACCAACCTTTCGATTACTAACCTATAATGAATGTGTGTCTGGAATCGCTTACCAACCCGGGTTCTGGACCAGCTTGGGGTTCTGCTCGATTTCCGTTTGCGGAATGGGCCAGGTCGTGATGTTGTCTTTCCAGGTGTAGGGTGCGGTAATGCTTCCCCAGATCTGATTAACCCCGCTGCCAGCCGAAAAGACCATGTCTTTGAGCGTACCCCAGCGCAACTCGTCGAAGTAGTTGATGCCTTCGTTAATGAACTCGACGCGGCGTTCGTTGCGGATGCGCTCGCGCAGATCAGCCTGCCCGGCTACGGTCGTGGCGGTCGATGAATTCAACAGCGCAATGCCAGCCCTGGCCCGTACTTCATTGACCAGTGGAATGGCTTCTGCCGTTTTGTTCTGCTCGTTCAGGGCTTCGGCCCACATCAGCAATACATCGGCATACCGAATCAGTGGGAAGTCGATTGGGCCAAACTGCCGGTTGAGTAATTCGGTTGAGCCTTCGTAGACAAACTTGCGGTGCAGGTAGAAGAACTGGCTGCGTGAGTCGGTGAAGAGGTCGAGCACAGGGGGCGTTTCGCTCCGTGAGGGCCAGCGGTTTGTATACACCTGATCGGCTCCGTTTTGTGGCCGACCCAGGTACGTTGCATAGGGAACAATGACGCTCACGTTTAACCGGGGATCACGATCTGCATACGCTTTGGCCAGGCGCTGTTCGTTACCCGTTGGCAGGTACAACTTCATGTCGAGGCCTTTATTCGTTCCGGTGCTGATCTCGGCGGCGGTCAGGCCATTCCGGTAAAAGAAGACCTCACGCTGATTGGCCGACATGGTGCTGTAGCCCGGAAGCACGGCATCCCAGTTGAACTTACTGCCATCTTTATTCTCGAACAGCTCAACTACTTTGGGCGACACATAGTAGTTGTTCCAGCACGAGCCGAACGACGAACGGGTACCGCAATACCACTGGGTGGTTGACCCATAGGTGTCGACACCGGTGTGCTGAAGGGAGAAAATCATCTCATCGCTCTGCTCATTGGCTTCTTTGAAAAGCTTGCTATAGTCGCCAAACAGTTTGTAGCCGGCTTCTTTCACTTTGGCAAAATCGGCGGCGGCTTCGGCGTATTTTTTCTGGTACATGTATGCCTTTCCGCGAAGGGCATAGGCCGCTCCTTTGGTCACGCGCCCGTAGGTGGGCGTTTTAGCCGCGTATTTGGCGGGTAGGGCGGGTTCGTTGATGGCGTCGGTCAGGTCTTTAACAACCACATCCCAAACGGCTGCTTCCGTTTCGCGCGCCCGGTTCATCTCCGTCACCGCTACGGGTTCCAGATAAACGGGTACGCCCTTGTATAGCTGGTTCAGGCGCAGGTAGAAATAGGCCCGCAGGAGTTTACATTCACCAATTAGCCGCGCTTTTTTCTCGGCGGTCGACGGTGATTTTGCGCCAATGTTGGCAATGGCATCATTGGCCCGGTGAATGCCTTCATACATCTCCCGCCAAGTGTTGCTGAACCGCCCGCTCGATGTGGTCGATGTGCCGTTGGTCATGTCGTTACCACCGCGCGACATGGAGGTGAAGCCCATGCCGTCCATCTGGTATAGTTCGCGGTCTGAGGCGCCTCCATTCTGAATACCCAGTCGTAGAGTGTTGTACACCCCGGCTACGCCCAGATCCGTCAGGTTATCGCTCACCCACATATTGGCCGAGCTGATGGAGCCGTAGGGTGTAGTATCGAGCAGGTCGCTCTGGCAACTGCCAAGGCTAAGGGCGGCGGCTACGAAAAGGGTAGCTTTTTTGATACCTGAGCGCCCTGGATTCGCTATGATGTTGGTCAATTTCATGATTCGAGGTTGTCGATTAAAACGTTACGTTGATACCCGCTGCGTACTGCTTCATGGTCGGATACGAAAGACCCGCGCCCACTTCGGGGTCCAGACCCGGATACGACGTGATCATCAGCACGTTTTCGCCCGAGAGGAATACCCGTGCCCGGCTCATGCCAATTTTGTTTGTCCATACGCCCGGCAGGGTGTAACCCAACTGTACGTTTTTGAGCTTTACATACGAGGCGTCGTATAGCCAGAATGAACTGGCAATGTTAGTCTGGTTGTCGGAACCGGATTTTAGGCGGGGGAACGTAGCGTTTATGTTGTTTGCCGGGTCGCCTGGGTTTGCTTCGTTGTAGTAGTAGTGGTCGTCGGCAATGCGGGTGCCAATCGAGTTGGTTAGCGTGGTGCGAGTGTTGTTCACACCTGCCTGGTTGTAGAGGTACTGCATACCCGTAGCCCCCGCCCACAACATCGAGAAGTCGAACCCTTTCCAGGCGGCGTTCAGCGTGAGACCCATAATGAATTTAGGCGCTGAGTTCACGCCCGTAAACCGCTTATCGAAGTTGTTGCCGTAGATGCCATCGCCGTTGAGGTCAGCATAAATCAGGTCACCGTAGTGCAACTGCCCTTTGCCCACTGTGCCAACGGGTTGGAATCGGTAGCCCTGCGCAATCATAGCCTGCACCCAGGCCAGGTCGGCCGGTGTACGAATCATGCCATCGGTTGGACCGCCGTTGATGTTCACCGTTCCGTCTGTATTGGTTGGGCTACTGCCATTGCCCCGGTACACGTCCAGCAGGTAATATTCGCTGATGCTGTGCCCTTCCAGAATACGGGTGTCACCTCCGCTCGAGACCTGCCCGATGTTGGAGGTGTACACCTTGTTACCTGCCGCGTCGGTGGTGAAGCCTTCCACCAGTTGCCCCCGGAAGCCCGTCACCTCGTTGTAATTCCGGGCAATGTTGCCGCTCACCGAGAAATCGACTTCACCGATCTTGTCGCGCCAGCCAAGGGTGAGTTCAACCCCTTTGTTCAGCACGGCGGCCGTGTTTTGGGTTGGTGCTGCTTTCGTGCCCGACGTCAGGTAAATAGGGGGTGTAGTCAGAATGCCGTCGGTTAGTTTGTGGTAGACATCGAGTTCTACGTTCATCCGGCCTTTAAATAACGAGCCCTCCAGACCGAGGTTGGTAACCGTTGTCGATTCCCATTGCAACAGCGGGTTGGCGTATTTGGCCTGCACCAGTCCCGTGGTGGCAATGCCGTTATACGAGTAGGGGACTTTGCTGTAGGTTGCCTGGTAATCGTAATCGCCCGAGGCGTTGTTGCCCAGCTTACCCCACGAGGCCCGGAGCTTTAGGTTCTGAATCTTATCCGTCAGGCCGCGCATGAACGACTCCTCGGAGATACGCCAGCCAGCGGAAAATGACGGGAAGATACCCCACCGACTTTCTGTTGCAAACTTCGACGAGCCGTCGTAGCGCAGGTTTGCTTCCAAGAGGTACTTCGACTGGTACGCGTAGTTTACCCGCCCAAAGTAGGAGCGTAACGCCCGGTCAAATTCCTGGCCACCGGCCGTATTCGATGTTTCGCCGGCCGAGCCAAGCGTTGTGGTGGCGTAGTCGATCAGGCCGCGTTTCGAGGCGTTGAAATCGTAGTAGCGGAAATAGAACTGGTTATAACCGACCAGTGCCCCAAAATCATGATCGCGGCCAATCGTGGTCGAGTAGCGCAGTACATTGTCGAGGGTCAGCAGGTAATCGCGGTTGAATGAGTAGCCGGTGCTCAACTGGTCGCTAGGGGTCAACTGAACCTTTTGCGTGTTGGTCGATAGGTCCCAGCGTTCGGCGGGGCCGGGCAGGCTAAACGAGTTGCCTTCGTTGAAGCGCGTTTGGTAGTTCACCCTTGGTTCCAGCGTCAGGCCCTTTGCCAGCGTCAGTACGCTATACAAGGTGGTGTTGAAACGCGTGGTGCGATCGAGGCCGCCGGTGCCATCCAGGTAGCTCAAAATGTTGTTCACCGTCGTTGGCTCTTCTACAGCAACGGGGAAGCCGTATTTGCCTTCGTAATACGGATAAATGCCAGGGTTGGTCTGCCAGAGAAAGTTAAACGCGTTGTCGGTATTGGCTTTCCCGGCCGATTGGGTCGAGGCGAAGGTCTGCATGCCCAAAGTCAGGAACTTGGTCACTTTCGATTCTACATTGGCCCGCAACTGATAGCGCTTGATGCCTGTGTTCTGCATCACCCCCTTGTTGTCGAGATAACCCAGCGAGAGGTTGTAGAGCACTTTATCGCTACCCCCGTTGACTGACACGTTATGGTTCTGCACCACTTCGTTTTTGAATACCCAGCTTGCCCAGTCGGTATTTGGGTAGGCTACGTAATTGGGAAAACCGCCTGGACTAATGCCGTTCGGGTCCAGGTTGGCCGTTTCCCACGTTTTAATGGTGTTGGCTGAATAGACTTCCGACACGCCCACGTTCCGGTTGCTTTCGTTGAAGAGCCGCATGTAGCGGACATAGTCCGACACGAAATCAGGCAGGTTCATGGGCCGGGCCGATGAGACCAGCCCGGTGTAGGTCACGCTCGTTTTCCGGGGCGAGCCTTTCTTGGTGGTGATCAGAATAACGCCGTTGGCCGCGAGTGAGCCGTAGATCGAGGCCGACGCAGCATCTTTCAGGATCGAGATGCTTTCAATGTCGTTGGGGTTAACGGCATCCATCGACCCCTGCACGCCATCGATGATCACCAGGGCATCGCTGTTATTCAACGTACCTGTACCCCGAATCCGGATGGTAGCGCCATCGGAGCCGGGTTTGCCTGAGCCCTGCCGAACAAACACGCCCGGTGCCAGACCCGCCAGCGAAGATGACACGTTGGTGACCGGGCGGCTTTCGATGTTTTTGGCCGTGATGGTCGCTACCGATCCGGTCAGGTTCACTTTTTTCTGGGTGCCGTAACCGACCACAACCACTTCGCTCAGGGCCTGGGCATCGGGAGCCAGCGTTACAGTAACGGTCGTCTGATTACCTACGGCCACTTCCTGCTTCACGTACCCAATAAAGGAGAAAACAAGCGTGGCGTTCTGGTCAACGACCAGCTGAAACTTACCGTCGGCGTCGGAGGATGTACCGCGTGAGGTGCCTTTGATCTGAATACTGACACCCGGTAGTCCTTTCCCGCTTTCGTCAGTGACGGTACCCGTAATAGTCTGGTCGACTGTCGACTGATGAGTGAGGGGAGGGACCGTACCCACGGTGGCGGCTTGCGTTATTCCGCCCGCAAGGCTAACGCTAAGCAGCGGAATCAGGAGACCCAGGCATCGGTGTGGCTGTGTGAACAGCGAACGTAAACGTTGCTTCATGGTGATAAAGAGTAGTGGTTTTCGAGACGAAGGCGGGCCAGTGAACCCCCTTGTCTGGTAGCGACAAAGGTGGTCTGGCTACGCTGAATGGAGGGGGTAAAATCGGTGCCGAATAGGGGTTATTTTAGATTTTCTTTAACTTTAGATCGGTTCAGGGCTGCTTTATTCCAGTCTGTGAAAGTCGAAAAATGGTCAATCAACTGTTGTGGAATAGAGTCGGTGGAGTATTGTTGCTGGTAAGCCTGTTTAGCCTGATATCCTGTGCCGCTCAGACCGTATCGTTTGAGCACCTGACGGCCGAGCAGGGTTTGTCGCAAAATTCAGTGCTGGCCATCGCCCAGGATAGTCGTGGATTCATGTGGTTCGGTACCCGGCTGGGCGTTAACCGCTATGATGGGCACAGCTTTAAAACCTATAAGCACGACCTCTCAGACAACAATAGTCTCACCAGCAACTATGTCATTTCGCTAGTGGCCGACACTCATAAAACACTCTGGGTTGGTACCCAATACGGTCTGAACCGGTACAACCCGGCTATGGACTGCTTCGAGCGCGTTGTGCATCAGCCGGGGCGGATGAGCAGCCTAAGCAGCAATGCCATTCAGTGTCTGTTCAGCGATAAACGGGGCCAACTATGGGTGGGTACAAACGAAGGGCTGAACCTGCTTACCGATCGGACGACGTTGACATTTCGACACTTTCTGGGGCAGGGCGATGCTGGCAGGGGTACCAGTAATATCCGGTCTATTGCCGAGGATGCCGACGGAAATCTGTGGGTGGGTACGGCAAACGGACTAGTAAGAATGTCGCCTGGCAATGGCACGTATGCAGTGACTATCTTCCGACACGATCCCGCCAGACCCGGCAGTTTAAGTGACAGCTACGTGTCGGCCATTAGCCAGGATCATCAGCATACACTTTGGGTCGGAACGCTTTCTGGTGGGTTGAATCGCTACGATAAGGCTACCGGCACCTTCACGCGCTTCAGTCATCAAAATGGTAATGCTGCCAGTCTCACTCACAACAATATCCGGAAAATCACGACCGACCGGCTTGGTAAGCTCTGGATTGGCACTCAGGAGGGGCTGAGCATTCTTGACCCCAACACGCTTAGGTTTCGTTCGTACAGACATGATCCGTCGAACAAAAAAAGCCTGAACAAAAACTCGATCTACAGCATCGTTGAAGATGCACACGGTACCATCTGGATCGGAACCTACTACGGCGGTATCAACGTGAATTATGCACACCAAACGGAGTTTGCCGTATACCAAAACGGAACCAGTTCATCCAGTATCAGCGACGATGTGGTCAGCTCGATCATCGAAGACCAGTTACACAAATTATGGATCGCTACGGAAGGGGGTGGGCTCAATCGGTTTGATCCTGTAACGAAAACGTTCACTGCTTATAAACACAATACGGCCACGGCGAGTAGTCTTGGCTCTAATCTGGTCAAAGTAGTGTATCAGGATCGGCGCGGGGCAATCTGGGCGGGTACGCATGGGGGAGGGCTCAACCTGTTCGATCCGGCTCGTCAGCAGTTTCGGCGCTTTCTATTCACGCCCAACGACCCAGCCTCGCTTAGCGCCGAAATTTTGTCGGTGCTGGAAGACAGTAATGGGAAGTTTTGGGTCGGTACTCAATCGGGGTTGCGCGAATTCAAGAATGCCCGTCCTCCCCTTGTAGAGATGGCTCCGTCGGCAACCCGAAATCGACTGGGTCCGCTAACGATTCGGGTGCTGATCGAAGACAGCGAAAAAAACGTCTGGATAGGTACGTCGTCGGGGCTGTTCAAACACACATTTGCTACGAACAAGCTTCAATCGTTCGACACCACGCCATTGGGGTCGCCGCTGATCAACAGCATCCGTGAAGATGCTGCGGGCCGAATCTGGGTGGGTACGTGGCAGAATGGTCTGAGTGTGCTGAACAAACAGACCGGGGCGATAGAGACCTTCACTACGAAACATGGGTTACTCAGTAATGATGTGACCGCCATAGTTGATGATGTTAATGGACAACTCTGGGTCAGCACGGGCAACGGACTGTCGCGCTTTAACCCTCGCTCAAAAACGTTTATCAATTATACCACCAGCGATGGGCTGCCGGGCAACGAGTTCAACGTGAATGCCGCATTGCGGACGAGCACAGGTACGTTGCTATTTGGTGGTTATCAGGGTGTGGTGTCTTTTTTACCAGCCGGTATTCAGGTTACGAAAAACGCGACGCCCATCGTTTTTACGGCCCTAAGGCTGTTCAATAAACCGGTTAGTATTGGTGGCCCTGATAACTTGCTGACGCAGGATATCAGCCTGACGGACGTGATCACGTTTCGCCACGACCAGAACGTGTTCAGCCTTGATTTTGCCCTCCTGAACTATATCAAATCGAGCAAGAACAAGTACGCCTACAAGCTGGAGGGTTTCGATAAAGACTGGACGCAGGTATCGGCTAATTCAGTTACCTACACCAATTTACCGGCCGGTTCGTACACTTTCTGGCTGAAAGGAGCTAACAATGATACCGTCTGGAGTAATCCCGCCCGCTTACAGATTACGGTGCTGCCGCCTTTTTGGCGAACGTGGTGGGCCTATCTATTCTATGCGGCTGTTGTGGCTGGTATGATCGTGTTTGCCATTCGGTTTTTTGTCCTCCGTGCCCTGCTGGCGCGCGATCATGAGTTGCATCAGGTGAAACTGGCTTTCTTTACCAATATCTCGCATGAAATTCGCACTCACCTGACCCTGATCGCCGGGCCGATCGAGCGCCTCATTCTGGCCCGGAAAGAAGACCCGCTGGTGCAGCAGCAGCTGGGCTATGTACAGAAAGACGCCGACCGGTTGCTGAAACTGGTTACCGAACTGATGGACTTCCGAAAAGCGGAGACAAACCACGTCAAGCTACACGTTGCCGAACACGACTTGGTGCCGTTTCTGGATGCGATCTATCTGTTTTTCAGGGAAGTGGCCCGGTCGAAGCGGATCGACGTGTCGTTCATCCAGGACGTTGATTCCCTAAATGCGTATTTCGACCGGGAACAACTGGAAAAGGTGGTGTTCAACCTGCTGTCGAATGCATACAAGTTTACGCCCGAAGGCGGTCAGATTACGTTGACGCTCGAACAGCAGGGCGCCAACCTGTTCATTCGGGTGATCGACAATGGGCAGGGCATTGCGCCGGCGTACGTCGATAAACTGTTTACCAATTATTTTCAGGTCAACGATCACGGCATTCAGAATACAGGCTATGGTATTGGACTTGCCCTGTCGAAAGCAATCGTTGATTTGCATAAAGGGAGCCTCACCGTGGAGAGCGTACTGATGCCGGATGCACCGCAGAACCGTACCTGTTTCACCGTCTGCCTGCTTGCCGGTCGGTCGCATCTGGCGCAATTCATAGACCTGCCGAACGTACCTGCGTCATCGACCAGTCAACCGCCTATGTATCCTGCCGCCGCTGTTACGCCTTTGATGGCAGGTACGTTGCTGGTCGATAACTTACCTATGGTTCGGGAAACTTCGGATGTGCCAGCCTTGAAAACTGAAACGATTCTACTGGTCGAAGATAATCCGGCGGTACGGGCGTTTGTCAGCGAATCGTTGGCGGGGCGGTATCAGGTGATCGAACATACCAACGGGCGCGCGGGCTGGGAAGCCGCCATTACCCTCATTCCCGATCTGATTATCAGCGACGTGATGATGCCGGAAATGGACGGCTTTACCCTCTGCAACCAACTGAAAACCGACGAACGAACCAGCCATATTCCGGTTATCCTGCTTACAGCCCGAACCGCTACGGCCAATCAGGTAAGCGGGCTGGCCATGGGGGCCGATTGCTACCTGACCAAACCGTTCAGCCTGCAGGTGCTCGAACTGCACATCCGGAATCTGCTGGCTTCCCGTGAAAAAATGCGGATTCGGTTCAGTCGAAGCCTCATTCTCCAACCGCAGAATGTCGAGGTAGATACCCTTGACGAGCAGTTTCTGAGACGGGTCATGCAGATCATCGAACAGCACATGGACGACTCCGATTTCGACGTTGATAGTCTGGCCGTTGAGGTGGGCATGAGTCGGTCGGTGCTGTACAAAAAGCTAAAAGCCCTGACAGGTATGTCGGTCAATGATTTTGTTAAATCAACCCGATTAAAAAAAGCGACTCTGCTGCTTCAGCAACGCAGGCTGACCGTCAATGAAGTGGCCTATGCGGTGGGTTTCAATGACCGGAAGTACTTCAGCAAAGAGTTTAAAAAGCAGTTTGGCAAAGCCCCAAGCGACTACGTTAGCCCGGAGGCATAAAGGCTACTTCCTGGGGCTGGCCGGGCGGAAGGTGATCGTGATCGTGCCGGTTTTGACCGGATCGAATAGCAGACCGACGCGGGTGAAGGCGGGCGAATTTTCTTCGATGCGCTCTGACCTGACCGTAAAAGGGCCGTTCGATGCGCTGATAGTGGCAATCATCCGCTCCCGTTTCCCGGTAAACTCAATCTGGTCGGGCGCAATCTGTTTCCAGTCTACCCGTGTGATCAGGGCCAACTCCACGGGTTGCGCCTCCGTAAACTGAAAATTGTCGGCCACGGTTAATGAACCGGCTTTTTCGCGGTTATACGTAAAGGTTCTCACCAGTTTCTTCAGGTGAGGCTGTGCATAAGCCGACGTAATGTCCATCGCGTAGCGATCCTGCTTATCGGTGAAATCAGTGGCCAGAATCACCGCCTGGGCGGCAGCCCCGTCGCGTTGCTCAATACCGGCTATTCGCGGAACCGGGTGACCATAAGAAGCAAGCGATTTGTAGAGGGTGTACCGTTCGGCGGTGAATGTTTTCGCGGTATAGGCATATGGGCCGCCCGGATCACCCATCAGCAATTCGTCGCCAACCACCACGTTGAACGAGCCAATGTCATTATGGTTGTGCATCTCGTTGTTGTTACCACCCTGAAGCGCCGTTCCCAGTCGGCCCCCAGACCCGTTGGCGGGGCGGGTAATGAGCAACTGCGCATCGGCAAAATAGGAGCGGAGGCGGTTGGGAGCGGCTTTACTATCAGGTACGTTCCGTTTGATGGTGGCCGAGTTTGGAAAGGCGTGCATGATGTCGTCGAGCAGGTCGTCGGCTTGGCCGGAGAAATCGTACGTATTGTATTGGGGTAAGCCCAGGTTCATGGTGCGGTTGCAATACCACAGCAGGTCGGCCGGTGCGGTGGGGCTCATCCGGCAGTCGGCGATGGCGGGGTACACACCGTTCATGATTTCCAGATTTGGTACAAGCATCCCGATTCGCTTCACTTTGGGGTCAGCAAACAGATCGACTTTACCACTGGTAGCCTGCCAGACTGTTTCCCGTAAAAGCGCATAGTTCCCGAATCCGTAGGCGAAATAGCCCAGCCCCTCGGTCGAGTACCCTTCGTCGGTGAAACCGGCAATGCTGTTTTTGGCGTAATGCTCGGCAATTGAGATAAAGCGGGCCCGGTCTGTCCGGTTAGGTAGTACGGCCATTGCCGCGCCGGTCACGCCCGCCAGGCAAACGGCATTCCAGTTGTTGTTGACAGTGAGCCAGTAATGATCGCCGTTTCTGGTGGCAATGGTGTTCAGGATAGGCCGAAATGTGCGTCTGTTGAGTTCGTTGAGAATGTCGGCACGTAGTTCGGACTTTAGTTTGTCGCCCAGTAAATAAACGGCCTGAGCGATCGAATGACTTAATTTTGACGATGACAGATCGACGTTAAAGCGTTTCTGGTCAAAATTGAGGCGGTTTCGGTCGTGGGCAGGTAGTACCCACGATTTCTGGTGAATCAGTTCTGTCAACGCCGTTTCCAGGGCGGGCACAAACCGGCCCTTGTTTTCGAGGCACTCTGCCCAGACCAGCGTTGGTAGCTGATTGGTGCGTGCCCTGATCATTTTCTCGCCTTCGGGACGGGTGCCTTGCCGGAAAAAGACGAGATAGAGGCTATCGCTCCAGGCCGGAAAGGGCTTGCTGATTAACTGAGCGGCTTCGTTGATAATTGCCCGGTACTTAGGGTCACTGTACAACTTGTTCCAGGCAGTTCGATCGGTGTAGGGCTCGCCAAAGCCGCGCGGCTTTTCGGGTAGCACAGCGGCAAGTTCTCGTACCCGCAGCGTATCAATCGGTCTCAGCAGCGCCACTGGTTTATTGATGTCTCGGGCCGCTGAGGTTGTCTGGGCAGTGGCTGGGTACGTTAGGCCGATGCAGGTGACCAGGGTCAGCAGTTTCAGAAAAGGAACGGATGGCATAACGAGTGAGCGAATACGATTTATCATGAGTAATGAGGATTAACAGGTTGAGCGGCACTAACCCGCCGCCAGTCAGGAAAGGCAACATTACGGCATGAAATTCGATGAGAAGGGGTAAGATCGTCGCCGAATAGGGGGAGAATTAGCTTTTTCAGAATCAACCATCAACTGACCTGCTTATTCAACAGCTACATTGTGGGCTACTTACTCCATGGGAAGGGAATAATAATGACGTAGAGTGATGACTATATGCCTCTGCTGTGTTATTTTTGATCTGCTATTGCTCGTATGTTGCCGCCAAAGCACGCTCATCAGCCTCACAGTGAGTAAAACAGACGATACAAATGCTGGTGCTATAATTAGTAGATACATCATGATGAATGTGATCGACCAGTCTGTGAGGAAATCCCTGGTATCTAATACGCCTGTTGTGAGCCCGCTTTCGCTTTATGAGCAATATGGAGCGGTTGCTTATGGTGTAATTCTGCAAATTGTTCCGCAACCCCATCAGGCGCAGGAGGTTTTACTCGATCTTTTTACTTCTTCGGTGTGGCAGAAAAATTTATTGCCTTCATCGAACAGCACCTGTGCTGTAGTGCATATGGCCCGGAGTAAAGCATTGGAGTACAGGCAAAAACAGCAATTGCCAGCCCTTGATATGCCAAAATCGACTACGCAGTCTGAACTTATCTTTTCTCTTTTATTTTATCAGAATCAAAGCCCTGATTCAATCGCTGATCGGTTGCAAATCAAGCGCTCGGCTGTGTTTGGTGCAGTTCGTGAATTTTTTGCGAGTGTTCTTCCGTCTTAATCATCTTGACCGTGAAAAATTATCAGTACCTGACAGATGGCCTGCTTGAATCATACGTTCTTGGTACATTACCGAAAACGGAGCGGGAACAGGCAGCGCATCTTATTGCTACTGACCAAGAGATAGCCCTTCAGCTCGAGGAGCTTGAAAGTGGGATGGAACAATACTTTTTGCAAAATGCGGTTCCACCACCACCAACTATCAAGGCAGCTTTGCAACAGCGATTGTTTAGTGGAGAGATTCAGAAGTGGGAAGAACAGACTGAGCCCCATCGGGAAGAGCCGAAAACGCAACCATCGAATTCACCTTACGTGGATGTTGAGGTAGGCGATGCTACCCATATTCGCGTACATAAATACTGGCGTACGGCGTTTATCGCCGTCTTTGTTTTAGGAAAGGTCTTCTTGGCGTTCGGCTTGTATCAATATTTCAAAGCAAACAGCTTGGAGCAGGAAATTGAACGACTGAAAGCTACCCAGACTACCATCTCGGCGCCTGTCGGGAGGTGATAAATTGACGTGTTAGTCATAAAAAAACCGACTCTCGTGTAGAGTCGGTTTTTTTGTGTAAAGTTGCTTCGCGCTCTAGGCCCTACTTCGCTTTATCCGTCGACATTGAATACGGGAAATCACCGGCTGCTGTGCCGCGTTGCTTGTTGGGCGTAGCCGACATCTGAACGTCGATCGTGGCTCCTTTGAGCAACTCCTGATGGCTTAGCCAGTTTTTGCCGTACGGCTTCTTATTCACCTGCATAGCATTGATGTATCGGTTCTGTTCGCTGTTCGTTGGTGCATTAATTACCAGTTGTTTGCCATTTTCCAGCGTGGCCGTTACCTTCTTGAAGAGGGGCGCCCCAATCACATACTGATCTGTAGCCGGGCAAACCGGATAGAAACCCATCGCCGTAAACACGTACCAGGCCGAGGTTTGGCCGTTGTCTTCGTCGCCGCAGTAGCCGTCGGGCGTGGGCAGGTACATACGGTTCAACACCTCCCGAAGCCAGTATTGGGCTTTCCAGGGCTCACCCGCGTAGTTGTACAGGTAAATCATGTGCTGAATGGGTTGGTTGCCGTGGGCATACTGACCCATGTTAGCAATCTGCATCTCCCGAATTTCGTGGATGACACCGCCATAATAGCTTTCGTCGTACACGGGCGGAATGGTAAACACCGAATCAAGTTTGGCCACGAACTTCTCGCGACCACCCATCAGGTCAACCAGACCCTGTACATCGTGGAATACCGACCAGGTATAATGCCAGCTGTTCCCTTCCGTGAACGCATCGCCCCATTTAAATGGGTTGAAGGGAGCCTGGAATTTACCGTCTTTGTTTTTACCTCGCATGAGTCCGGTTTGGGGATCGAACAGGTTGCGGTAGTTCTGGCTGCGTTTAGCGAAACGGTCGATTTCTGCCTGCGGGCGTTTTAGGGCTTTGGCTAGCTGATAAATGGCGAAATCGTCGTAGGCGTATTCCAGTGTTCGTGCGGCGTTTTCGTTCACCTTCACGTCGTAGGGAACGTACCCAAGCTGATTGTAATACGCCACGCCCTTCCGGCCAACGGCGTCCATCGGGCCTTCGTTCTCTGAGTTTTTCAGCACCGCTTCATACAACGTGTTGATGTCGTAGCCGCGACCGCCCGTTGGACCAGCTTTCAAATACGCATCGGCAATGACCGAGGCTGAGTTAGACCCAACCATGACGTTGCGCAAGCCAGGACTGCCCCATTCGGGTAACCAGCCGCCTTCTTTGTAGGCATTGGCCAGCCCTTCCTGCATTTGCGCATTCAGCGACGGGTACATCAGGTTCAGGAACGGAAACATCGACCGAAATGTGTCCCAGAAACCGGTGTCGGTAAACATGTAACCGGGCAGGATTTTGCCGTTATAGGGGCTGTAATGCACCACTTTTTTGGCCGCATCGAACTCGAAGAATTTCCGGGGAAAGAGCAGCGACCGGTATAGGCATGAATAAAAGGTCTGCTGTTGTGCCAGCGAACCACCTTCAACCCGAATACGGTTCAATTCCTTGTTCCAGGCTGATTTACCCTTTTGCTTCACCGCATCAAACGCGTCGTCACCTAACTCGTTGAGGTTCAGTTCGGCCTGTTCATAGCTAATAAATGACGAGGCTACCCGAACGTGCACCTGCTCGCCTTTAGTGGTTTTGAAGCCCACCACGGCCCCCGCATGCGCCGCCTGAATCTCGATGGTGTCTTTGGCCAGCGTTTTTCCATGCCAGGCTTGTGCCAATGCAAATGGTTTATCGAAGTAGGCAACAAAGTAGTTTTTAAAATTGGCCGGTACACCGCCACTGTTGCGAGTGGTGTAGCCAATGATTTTACGCTGGCCGGGAATGATCTTCACGTACGAGCCCCGATCAAAGGCATCGAGTACTACAAACGAACTGTCGGTTTTAGGAAACGTGAAGCGGAACATGGCCGCACGCTCGGTGGGGGCGATTTCGGTCGTTACATCGTGGTCGGCCAGATAAACGCTGTAGTAATAGGGTTTAGCTACTTCGGCCTTGTGCGAAAACCAACTAGCCCGTTCGTCTTCGTCGATGCGTAGCTTACCGGTCATGGGCATGAGCGAAAACTGACCGTAATCGTTCATCCAGGGCGATGGCTGGTGCGTTTGCTTAAATCCCCGAATCTTGTCGGCCGAATACGTGTATGCCCAGCCGTTGCCCATCTTACCGGTTTGGGGTAACCAGAAATTCATGCCCCAGGGCAGCGCAATGGCTGGGTACGTATTACCATTCGATAGGCTAGGCTTAGAGTCGGTGCCAATCAGTGGGTTCACCAGTTCGACCAGGTCAGATTGCGGAGACCTTGCCAAAGCCGCGTTACCACGGGTCGTTTTGGCCGATTGGGCGAAGCTGTGTATAGATAAGCTACTAATTACAAGAAGCAGCAATGCGTTTTTCATTCTTGTTCTTTTATAAGTAATTCGGAAAGGTATCAAAAAAAGAAGGGGTAAATCAATCTGGTTGATTTACCCCTGTCACTTTACTTCGCTGGATAACCTGGGTTCTGCACTAGGTTGGGATTAGCCGCCAGTTGTCGTTGCGGAATCGGGAACAGCGTCTTGGTCGGGTCGCTGGGCTGGTGATCCCACCATGTGTTGGTGGTGAAGGCCCCAAACCGGATCATGTCGGTGCGACGTTTCCCTTCAAATACAAACTCACGACCGCGCTCGGCCAGCAGTTCTGCCGGGGTAAGCGTAGCGGCCGTATACGGCACGTAGTCGGCTGTGGCAAACGCCCGTCTCCGTACCGCATTGACCAGTTCGAGGGCTTCCGGCGTAGCTACGTTACTGTTTTTCCGCATCAGGGCTTCTGCTTTGTAGAAGTAGATGTCGGTGAGGCGGTAAATCAGCCAGTCGTTGCTCCAGTACTTGGCTTCCGACTGCTGACCAGGCCGGTATTTGTTGAACCGGGCACCGCTGTTTTCTTCGCCATCAATCATCGTTGATGAGGTCTTATTTTCGCTGGCCCGGCGAATCTCCTTCACAAATACCAGTTGCTTGTCGCGGTACTCTTCCGTACCCAACACGGGCTGCGTTGGGTTGGCAGCTTGGAACTGAGGCCCGATCAGGAACCACGTCGATTTACGCAGGTCCTTATCGTTGTACGCATCGTAGGCGCTTGGAATGACAACTACGCCATTGTTTCCGTTAGCATCTCCGTTGTAGATCAACCGCTGGGCGAAGTGATAGAAATCGCTGTTCCAGCCGCAACGGGTGGGCGTAGCCTGGAAGTCATAGGTCAACTGAAACAGCGCTTCCCGCGAATTGTCATTCGTATTGTTGAACGTGCTGATCAGGTTGGCATCGAGGGCGGGGGCACCATTAAGGCCACCCGTCTGTCCGCCTATGATTTTGTCGCAGGCGGCAATGCAGTCGTCCCAACGGGGCGTTCCGGTCCATACTTCAGCGTTCAGGTACAGTTCTGCCAGCATAGCGTACCCGGCTGCTTTGGTGATCCGGCCAATCAGGGATTTGCTCAAATTAGGCAGTTGATCAACGCTTTCTTTCAGCTCTTTCTCAATGAAGGCAAACACTTCGGCGCGGGGCGCTGTGGGCGGGCTGAGCGGCGTACCAACGGTTGTTACAATGGGTACATTGCCGTAAAGGTCCATCAGCTTCATGTAATGCAATGCCCGAAACACGCGCAGTTCGGCCGTGAACGCTGCTTTGTCTGTATCACTGACGCCAATCTGCGCAAAGTTGAGCCGATTGAAATCGCCCAGTACACTGTTGCAGAAACCAACTCCTGTGAACAGCAGACTCCAGGGGTTCCAGATATTGTTCTCTGTGTATGACCAGCTGTGGCCATGCAGGCGAATCCACTGGGCGTCGTCGTAGCCGTGACGGCCTTTTTGCGGCCAGGCTAGTTGGTCGGCCGTAAGCTCGTTCAGCCGCCAGTAACTTTGCTGACTGGTAGGGGCAATCCAGGCGTTGGCGTGGGTATAGGGCCGCAATACGGCTGCGAGTACTTCCTGCCGGTTGTTATAGTATTGTTCGGCGTTGATCTGGCTGTAGAGGGTTTCAGTCAGGTTGGTGCAACCACTCAGGCCGGATAATGTCAGGGTGATGCCGCTGATCAACAGGGCTTTATAAGAACGATTCATGGTTGGTCAGATTAAAAGCCAATTTGAAGACCTGCCGTGTATGACTGGGTACGTGGATAGAAACCGCGCCCGTCGATGCCAGGGGCAGGGTTATTCAGCCCTGTATCAGGAACTTCTGGATCAACACCCCGGTATCCTGTGATTGTCAGTAGGTTGCGGCCCGTTGCATACAGGCGCAGGTTGCGAATGACTTTGGTTTTGAACTTGAAATTGTAGCCCAGCGTCACGTTGTCGAGCTTCACAAAATCACCCCGTTCGAGGTAATAATCCGAATATTGCAGGGCGTCGTTGATCTGGCTGTTGCGCGTGATGGCATCGAGTAGCACGTTGTTGGGCAAATACACTTTGTTGCCGAAAAACACCTGTTGCAGATTCAGGATATCATACTTGAACTTACCCCGGAAGAAGAGCGTCAGGTCCAGGTTCTTGTACTGAAAGCGGTTAGTCCACGAGGCGTAGTATTTTGGAATACCATTACCGATGTAGGCAAAATCATCGTTCGGAACAATCTTATCGGCTGTAACGGCCTCGCCATTGGCTTTATAGAATAACCACCTGCCTTCGGGAGTAAACCCGGCAAAGCGTTTGCCATAGAAGCTGCCCAGTGGCCCGCCTTCGATGGTACGAATGGCTGGTCCGAGGGCACCAAAACCACCAATATCGCCGAAGTTCAGGAAGGTTACTTTGAAGACGTCGTTCGAGAATGACGCCAGTTTGTTCGATTGCGTACTGGCGATCAGATCCATACTCCAGCTGAAGTTGTCTTTCTTCAGCACCGTGCCGCTCAGCGAGAGTTCAATCCCGTTATTATCGATGGTGCCTACGTTGGTGTACAGCGTCGACTGGATGTATGGGGGTAACTGCGTGTTGAAGTTACCCAGCAGGTCGGTGGTACGGCGGCGGTACACGTCGAGGGCACCGGTGAGCCGGTTTCCAAAGAGGCCGAAATCCAGACCCACGTTAAACTCGGCTTTCCGTTCCCAGCGCAGGTTGGGGTTGGGGTTGTTGCTGGGACCGTAGGTCTGCCGCCAGATGCCATCGTCGTTGAGGTACTGGTTACCCGTGCTAAGCCGTACCAGCGACTGGTAGTTCGGAATCCCCTGGTTCCCCGTGACCCCGTAACCGGCCCGCAGTTTCAGGGTGTTGACAAACCGTACGTCACGCATGAACGATTCCTGGCTGATGGTCCAGCCCACCGACGCTGCCGGGAAGTTACCATACTTGTTGTTGGCCCCGAATCGGCTCGACCCTTCACGCCGCAGAATGAACTGGGCAATGTATTTGTCTTTGTACGAATAGTTCAGGCGGCCGAAGAAGGCAATCAGCGTGTTGTCTTCCTTGAAGCTATAGAGCGATGACTTACCCAATTGCAGGAAGTTACCCGCGCCCAGGTTATTCTCTTCAAAAATGTTGTTGAGGAAACCGCTGTTACCTGCCGAGAAGTCTTCTGTTGTGCCATACTGATAGCTGTACCCTGCCAGTGCCCGTATTGTGTGGTCATTGGCGATGGTTCGGCTATATTCGGCCGTTGGTTCAAAGGCGTAGTAATTGGTAATGTAATTGCGTTTATAGGCGTAACCGGTTCCGTTGACAGACGTACCGTTCAGTGTACCAATCTGCGAAAAACGCGAATCGGTACGGCGGTACTCGTTATCGTTCCAGCTATCACGAACGTATGAACCAAACGCCGTAAGCCGCAGCCCGTCGATGGGTTCCAGCGTGACCCGGGCATCTGCCGACGTCGTCACTTGATCGCGTCGGTTACGTTCCTGCGTCAGCCGACCAATGGGGTTGGTCGTTGAGCCTTCTTCGTAGAACGTACCATTGGGGTTATACACCGGCTGCGTTGGGTTCCGACCCAGCGCATTCTCAAAGTCACCGCCCTGACCGCCGAGCAGGTTACCCTTGCTCAGGTTGGTTGCCAGATTGATCTGCGCCGACAACCGATCATTTAAGCCACGCTGGAACATGCTCAGGCGACCCCCGTACTGCTTCCGATCGTTCTGGAGCGTAATAGGATCGGCCCCGTTGAAATATAATGATGCCCGATAGTTGCTCGACTGAGTTCCGCCCGACAGCGCCATGTTGTGGTACTGGCTCAGGTTGCCTTTGTTTATCAATTGATTATACCAATCCGTTGATGCACCCAGGTCTTGCATTTGGGCCGCTTTCAGGTTGGTAGGGTCGGCTTTGTAGGCCCGCCACTCCTCGGCTGTTAAAAAGCGTGGGCGACGGTTAACAACCTCATGCTGCACGTAGGTCGAGTAGTCGAAGCGAGGGGCTCCCGATTGCCCTTTCTTTGTCGTGATCAGAATAACCCCCGCGTTGGCCCGCGTGCCGTAGATAGCCGCTGCCGATCCATCTTTCAGTACGTCGAACGAAGCAATATCATCCTGTTGAAGCAGATCCAGGTTACCACCCGGAATACCGTCAATTACGATCAGGGGAGACTGGCTTCCATTGACTGAAACAATACCCCGCAATTGAATGGAAGCCCCGGCGTTTGGGTTGTTGCCCTGTGTGCGGGTAATCGTCAGACCAGCCACTTTCCCCTGAATCAGGTCGAGGGGACTGCGTACTCCACCCTGGTTAAAATCCTCTGCCTTCACTGTCGCCACCGCCGACGTAACTTCCGCCCGGCGCTGCGTACCGTAACCAACCACTACCACTTCGCTTAGCGACTTCACATCGGTCTTCAGCGTCACATCAATTGCCGTCCGGTTATTGATGGCCACTTCCTGCGCCGTGTAACCGATGGATGATACCACCAACGTACCTGAACCATCAGGTACGTTCAGCGTATAGGCCCCTTCGGCGTCGGTGACTGTACCTGTGCTCGAGGTGCCTTTCAGCAGAATGGTTGTGCCCGGAATGGGTTTGCCAAGCTCATCCAGGATTCGTCCGCTAATGGTAATTGGCGGGGCTTCATCAGTATTATCCGGTGTGAGCGCTGAAGTAGTTGGTTTGAGCGCGGTACGGCTACGGGTGAGTACCAACCGATTCCCAACCATTTCGTATTTCACCTGCAACGGACTCAGCAAAGCCGTCAGCACCTGGCTAAGTGGTTCGTCGACGGTCGACATAGAAATTCGTTTGTCGGCCTGAATCAGATCCGGACTATACGAAAATTTTACGTCGGCCAATTTCTCAATGCGAGAAAGTACGGTGCCTACATTCCGGTTTATGACCTGTAGGGTAATCCGTCTGTTCATAACATCCTGTGCTTTGCCGTCTATGGCTAGCGACACATTGACGAAAAGAACGGTCAATAGAAGTTGAAGCAGGGTTAACCTCATAACTCTTCTACCAAGATCCTTGGTAAATAAGTGGTTATTCATACATTTGAGAGGGTTTTGTTAGAGAAATAAAGGCAAAATCTTCCCGTCGTCTGCTGAAGAGCAGATGTGTGTTTCGCAACTGGGAATAGTACCGAGTCAGTCGTGTTGGCGCACGGCTGACTCTTTTTTTACAGGGAGTTTTGGGTCATTCAATCTAGGTTTTGCGTTAGTAAGACCGGCTCAACGCAGGCAGGTCAGAAGCCACAACCGGGCCCCGAAACGGCAAGCTGCGTATTGGTAATGGTATAGGAAGCTTCAATGCTTTTGCAAATAATGATCATCTTATTAGCCAGTGTTTCATCGGTCAGGTCGGCCGTAAGTCGGCATTTGCCAAGTGTTTCCTTGTTATAGGAAACACTGATGCCATACACTTTTTCCAATTGGTTAAACACCTCGCTAATGGGGGTGGCGTTGAACTGAAAACTGGTGGTGTCGAAGGCAACTACCCGGCTGGCAATCGTAGGGCTCACGGCTTCGGGCTTAGGTAGTTGCCTGTTATTCCGCACGAAAACGAGTTGTTGATTAGGGGTTATGACCAAGCCATCCAGCGTAGAAGCATTAATTTCCTGCTGTTGCTTTTCATCTGATTTATGAAATACCGACACACGCCCAGAGCGCACCGTAACCACTACGTCTTTATCATCAGCGTAAGCTCTGATGTTGAAACTAGTGCCTAATACTTTGGTCACCAATTCATTGGCGTAGACGAAAAAAGGATTATTCGGGTCTTTGGCAACCTCAAAAAAGGCTTCTCCGGTCAGATGCACAACGCGCTTTCCAGCACTAAACTGTTTGGGAAAACGTAGCTGACTGCCTTTCTGAAGAATAACTGAACTGCCATCGGGTAGCGAGACCAAAAAGGGCTTGTCATTGTTGTTTGTCTTTTCAACGCTGATATGCTCCGGGTTCTGTATCAACTGATTACGCTGAGTCCACCAGCCCAGCCACACTATGATCATGACGGAAGCCGCCGCCAGAAACCAGCGCCAGCCCGTTCCCCAGTGCTTAGTCAGAAAAGGGGAAGGCGCATCAACTGATGAAGCTCTGGCCTGGATGGCGCGCCAGATGGCGGCTTCTTCTTCGCCGTCGGGCAAAGCAACTAAACCTGCTGTAGCGGCTGATAAGTTAATAACAGCTTCTGCCGCCAACCGAACTGCCTCGGTTTGCTCGGGATGCTCGGCCAGGAATGTGTGCCAGA
The DNA here is from genome assembly GCF_041321135.1 of Fibrella aquatica. Taxonomy (NCBI): domain Bacteria; kingdom Pseudomonadati; phylum Bacteroidota; class Cytophagia; order Cytophagales; family Spirosomataceae; genus Fibrella; species Fibrella aquatica. The sequence goes on from NZ_JBGGWF010000001.1 coordinate 996,261, forward strand.
AAAGTGTCGAGCTTTCGTTGGGTTGTTTCACCCACTGCCGAAAATAATCGTCGGCAACAAACTCGTCAGGCGTGAAGTAGCGGTAATCCATAATCGCAGTCTTATCGAAGACAATAGGCGGGAATCGCCGCGATTAACTCACCTTATTATGAAATTTTTTTAAAAATTGAACGAATGAAATAGTACAGTGCTGATAATCAGAAGAAATAGTTAAGAAAAAAAACGAGTAACGGGCTGCGTAGTACCAACTCACGCAGGTTACTCAACGCTCGATTCAGGTGGTTGATAACCGACTGATGATTAATGTTCATGATGCCAGCGATTTCATCGTTGCTGAAATCGTGGTAAAAGGCCAGCATAATGGCTTCGCGTTGTCGTTCCGGAAGTTGCGTAATCGCGTGCTGAAGCTGGGAAAGTTGCCGGGTGTCGGTTTCCTGTTGGGTGATCAGGTGTTCGATAGACGGCGAAAGGAGGTTTTCATAAAGAGCTGACTGATCATCGTGGACGAGCGATGGCGTTCTCTGGTGCAACTTCGCCAACCTGTTCCGCATAATCTTGAACAGGTAATACCGGATTGTGTGCAGGTCACGGAGGGTTTTTCGGCTAGTCCAGATATCGATGAAAATGTCTTGAACCAGATCCTTAATCAGATGGTGATCGGCACACAGGCGTTTTCCATAGGCCAATAGTGAGGCGGAATGTCGCTCATAGATGACTTCGAAAGCGTTGATGTCGCCCCGCTGAAATGCGCTCCAAAGATGTGCTTCATCATCAAACATCATATTTCTGCCCTATGTGAATATGTTGTATTACTCAAAGCATTTGAACCAGACATACTAATGAAAACCGGACAATAACCCACAAAAAAACGGCCTACCTGTTGGTAAGCCGTTTTGTATTCAGCATATAGGATGTTAGTAGGCCCGTACCACCTTACCTTCCATGAAATTGACAAAAGCTTTATTGACCACTTTGTTGCCGCCCGGTGTAGGATAATTCCCCGTGAAATACCAGTCGCCCGAATGATTTGGGCAGGCAAGATGTAGATTTTCGACGGTTTGGTAAATAACGGATACCTCAGCGTTAAGGTCAACCACGTCGTTGCGACGAGGCGTAATGATATCAGCCACCTTGCTCGAAATTTCGTCGTGGGTAAACGGTGCAAACAAAGCTTTGACGTAGTTCTCATTGACGGCATTACCCGACTCGATGGCCGCTACTGCCTGTGCGTAAACTTCGTCGGCAATGTGATTCAGGCCGCGTTCATTAAGCAGTTGTAACACCGCGCGGAACGCCACAAAATCCTTCACCTTCGACATATCAATGCCGTAGCAGTCGGGGAAGCGAATTTGCGGCGCCGACGAAACGATCACGATCTTTTTAGGCCCTAACCGGTCAAGCATTCGTAAAATGCTCTTTTCCAAAGTAGTACCCCGAACAATCGAATCATCGACTACAACAATCGTGTCAATGCCTTTCCGAATTACCTCGTAGGTAGTGTCATACACGTTGGCCACCATTTCGTCGCGGTGGGCATCGTCGGTAATAAAGGTGCGAAGTTTAACATCTTTCGACACCAATTTCTCAATGCGCGGCCGGAAAGATAAGACCTTTTCGAGGTCTTGCTCGAAGAGAATACCCTCCATGATGGCTTTCTTACGCTGCTTGGCCAGATAGTCTTCCAGGCCTTCCACCATGCCGAAGAAGGCAGTTTCAGCGGTGTTGGGAATATAACTGAATACCGTGTTTTCGAGGTCGTAATCGACTTCCTTCAAAATCTGCGGTACCAGCAGGCGGCCCAGCATTTTCCGCTCATTATAAATATCGGGGTCGGTAGCGCGCGAGAAATAGATACGCTCGAAGCTGCACGACCGTTTTTCGATCGGCTGAATGAATTCATACTCGCCATATTCGCCGTACTTGTCGATGATGAGCGCATGGCCCGGCTTCACCTCCTGAATCTGACTGTATTCGACGTTGAAGGCTGTTTTGATGGCTGGCTTTTCTGAGGCGACTACCACCACTTCATCGTCAGCATAATAATAGGCGGGCCGAATACCGGCGGGGTCGCGGGCCACAAATGAAGCGCCAAAGCCCGTCATGCCTACCATGGCGTAGCCACCATCGAAATCACGGCATGAGCGATAAAGGACGCGTTGCAGGTCGAGGTTATCTTCGATAATGTCCGATAGGTCGGGGTTTTCGTAGATGCCTTTAAATCGGTCGAATACGCGCTGATTTTCTTCATCGAGGAAATGCCCGATTTTTTCCATCACCGTCACCGTATCCACAAAATCTTTGGGGTGCTGCCCCAGCGAAACCAGTTTGTTGAACAGTTGATCAACGTTGGTCATGTTGAAGTTGCCCGCCATGACCAGATTCCGGCTGCGCCAGTTGCTTTGGCGGAGCATGGGGTGGCAATTTTCGATGTCGTTATTACCGTGGGTGCCGTAGCGCAGGTGACCCATCCAGACTTCGCCGGTGAAGGCTACGTTTTCCTGGAGCCAGTTGGCATCGCGGGCTTTGTCTTTGTTTTTCTTCAGCGCCTTTGCAAACTTCTTGTTGATCTTGCCAAAAACGTCGGCAACCGGCTGTGGCTCAACAGACCGATAGCGGCTGATGTAGCGATGTCCGGGTGGTACATCGAGTTTAATGTTGGCTACCCCGGCCCCGTCCTGACCCCGGTTTACCTGCTTTTCCATCAACAAAAACAGCTTGTTGGCGGCGTAGAGGGGCGTACCGTACTTGTCGATGTAATATTGGTAGGGCTTACGAAGGCGTAGCAGCACAATGCCGCACTCGTGTTTAATAGCGTCGCTCATGAACAGCGTTTACCAGGTTAGCACCGGCAAGACCAGCGCGGTTGGAAGTGTATGCGTAACAACAGCCTAACGCAGGCACCGCGTCAAATCGTTCGTGAATGCGCTATATCTGTTTCGCTAAAGTAACGCTGTTTGGCCAAACAGACATACCGTATACTCGTTTCGGGCTAGAGAAAGCAGCAAAAGCAAAACGCCCCACCTTATAGATCAGGCGGGGCGTTTCGTTAAATCAGATTAAACCGATACTGCACCATGGTTTTGGCGAGTAGCACCAGCTTTTGCGGATCGGGAACCCGGATGCGCTCTTCCTGAATGCGGGAAGCGGGTAGGTTTTTGATCTTGCAGAACAACTTCAGGTAATAAATATATGCTAGATGGACCCCCATACGAGCCCCTTTGGGCAGGTTTAGAATGCCCTGATAAGCATCGTCGAAGTCGCGTTGAATGTCGTCTTCGATCAACTGCTTGGCATCGCGCGAAAAGTCGGTGAAGTCAACGCCGGGGAAGTAGGTACGTCCCCGTTCCTGGTAATCACTTTTTATGTCGCGCAGGAAGTTTACTTTTTGGAAGGCTGAACCCAGTTTACGGGCAGGTTCGCGCAGGCGGTCAAATTCAGCGCAGTCGCCTTCGCAGAAAACGCGCAGACACATCAGGCCTACTACCTCGGCCGAGCCGTAAATGTATTCGGAATAACCAGCGGCGTCGTAATCGTGCTGATGCAAGTCCATTTCCATGCTCCGCAAAAAAGCGTCGATCAGTTCGCGCTCAATGTTGTACTGACGAACGATCATCTGAAATGAATGCAATACGGGATTCAGACTAATTCCCTCTTCAATGGCCAGGTACGTCTCGGCCCGGAAACGATCCAGTAACGCCTGCTTGTCGTAGTCATGAAACGTATCCACGATCTCGTCGGCGTAGCGAACGAAGCCGTAGATGGCGTAGATCGGCAGGTGATATTTTTTATCTAATGTTTTAATCCCCAGCGTAAACGATGTGCTATATCGCTCTGTGATGAGTTTACTGCACTCGAGCGCAGTTTGGTTGAAAAGGGACATCATAACCAAAAGGGTTTAGATACGATCTGGGGGTTAGGAAGGGGCCCAATCAGGCCACCGGGTATTCTTTAGCAACTTCGTCGGCCACAACTAAGCCGGAGATCAATGAGGGGGGAACGCCTGGGCCCGGAACGGTAAGCTGTCCTGTGTAGAACAAATTGCACACTTTTTTGTTTTTAAGCGATGGTTTCAAAATGGCTGTCTGCATGAGTGTATTAGCCAATCCATACGCATTTCCCCGGAAGGCATTATAGTCAGCTTTGAAGTCACGATGTGCGTAACTTCGTTTGTAAACTACACAATCTCGAACAGATTCCCCAACGTAGGCCTCCAAGCGATCCATAATAAGGTGATAATAGTGCTCGCGGGTTGCGTCGTCATCCACCAGATCGGGCGCTACCGGAATGAGCAAAAATAGGTTTTCCGATCCTTCAGGCGCTACCGAGGGGTCTGTTTTCGACGGGGCTGATGCGTAGAATAGCGGCTTGCTGGGCCACTTCGGTGTTTCGTAAATTTCCTGTGCGTGCAGGCCAAAATCTTCGTCGAAAAATAAGTTGTGGTGCTCAAGCTTTGGAATCCGTTTGTTCACACCGAGGTAGAATAGGAGCGAAGAGGGGGCCATTACTCGTTTGGCCCAATAGGCATCGGAATAATTCCGGTCGGCAGGGTTTACAAGTGCTGTTTCAATGTGGTTATAATCGGCACTTCCAACCACTACGTCAGCTTCGAAAATTCCTTTGTCGGTACGCACCCGCTTGGCTGTTCCCTGATGGGTTTCGATGTGTTCAACCGTTTGGTTTAGCAGAATTTTTACGCCTTTCTCTTTCGCCAGGTTGACCATGCCCTCGATAATCAGATGCATGCCGCCCATTGGGTACCACGTACCCAACGCCATCTCAGCATAGTTCATCAGGCTGTACATGGCCGGCGTATTCTGTGGAGTAGCGCCCAGGAAAAGAATTGGAAACTCGATAAGTTGAAGCAAACGCGGATGCGTAAAAAACTTGCGGGCATGGCTGGCGAACGACTGAAATACATCGAGCCGAGCTACATCGTAGAGCAGTTTTATGCTCATAAATTCAGACACCGACCGGCTGGGTTTCCACACAAAATTCTGAATGCCCACATCGTATTTATAAGCAGCCTGCCGTAAAAACTCGCTTAACTGTGCACCACTACCAGGCTCAATGCTGTCGAAAAGAGCTTTCAACTCATCCAGATTGGCAGGTAAGTCAACGGCTTCGGCAGGCCCAAATACTACTTTATAGGAGGGGTCAAGTCTGATCAGGTTATAGTAATCGGCTGGTTTCTTGCCGAATCGGGCAAAGTAGGTTTCGAAAACGTCGGGCATCCAGTACCAGCTTGGACCCATATCGAACGTAAATCCTTCGGCCTGAAAAACACGGGCACGTCCACCGGCCATTTCGTTTTTTTCAACAATGGTAACGTCATAGCCTTTACTGGCGAGGCTAGTGGCCACTGATAATCCGGAAAAGCCGGCACCAATTACAAGTACGCGTGGGGGCATTTTAGCTGGTCTAAAGTGTAAAGTTCAACATATAAAGGTACATCGCGTAAAGATTGGCGAGCCACAAGCGATAAAACTTTAGGCATTAGACCTTAAACTTTGAACGGTTTGTATGCAGCACAAAAAAAGTTAGATGCAAAGCATCTAACTTTTCGGAACCTTCCTCTTTTTAACCAAAAACTACTCAATCAATGAGTTTGTTTAAGAAATGTTAAACAAAGTTATGATGAAATGATGTGTGTATAGCCTGCCAACCGAAAAATCAGGTTATAGCTGGCATAGGATCGGGTATGTACCCAATTCAATGCTATTAATGGCCATTCAAGACTATGAAGCGAAGTGAGCGTACACGTGCAACTTGCTTTTCAATTCTTTACGGGCAATGTGGATGCGGTTCTTAACAGTCCCGATTGGGATGTCGAGTTTAGCGGCGATTTCGTGGTACTTAAAGCCTCTAAAGTGCATCATAAATGGTGTCCGGTACGTGTCGTCAAGGTTGTTTACTGCCCGAGCAATATCTTCCTGGGCAAACGATGAGTATGCCAGATTATCAGTACTGCTGTCGGTTGAATTTATGTAATGCAGGTTGTCTGTCGTATCGATAAACGTATTCTTACGAACCATACGCTGATAGTTTGTAATGAACGTGTTTTTCATAATCGTGTATAACCACGCTTTCAGGTTGGTACCATCAGTGTACTTATCGCGATTGGTATAGGCTTTCAGCAGCGTGTCTTGCAAGAGATCGTTAGCGTCTTCCGAATCTTTCGTCAAACGGAGCGCAAACGGGCGCAGTGATTTTGAAACTTTGCCAATGTGATAGGTGAATTCGAGCGCAGTCATGAGTACGAAAAGTTTTGTTGAATCAATCTTGATGACACTTAGACAAATTCCTGACCAAGTTTGGTGAACACTGAATAATCATTGCGAGAATTTAGTCAAAAGCATGAATATCAATGATTTATGAAATGATTTGTAAGCGTGCCAATTGGTGGGTAATGAGTTATTGCGATAGATTGTGGGTAATGTTTTCCCCATAGTGTGGAAACAATCTTCATGCTTTGTTGAATGATTACACGGAAACGTTAAACAAAGTTGCGTCGTCACAAAAAAATATTCATAGAAACAGGCCTATTTGCTCAAAATAGCGTTACCAATTTGTTGCAACTTTGTTGCGTAATCACTTGATAATGGTTGGCCTACTCGTTCGTTTCTTCATATCTCCACCAATTTGGCTACTATGGGCCTTACTTTTTGGAATGGTGGGCAATCCCTTCCCCAGTTTAGGGCAGGATGCTTGTCACTGTTTTGTAAAGGGTCAGGTATTAGACCGGGAGACTCGTCAACCTGTTCCAGGTGCTACGTTGCTTTTGAAAGGAACAGGTCGTGGAGTGTTGAGTGATGCCCAGGGAAATTATAGAATCGACAACCTGTGCGAAGGTACCTACATGCTCGTTGCTCATATTGTGGGGTATCGAGAGGTGCAGCAACAACTTGTATTGCAACATGATCCAGAGGAGGCTAAGCAGGATGTGTTGCTCTCTGAAGAGATACAACATCTTAAGAATGTGACCGTTACAGCGCAAAAAATGGATGCCCTGACCAGTCAGGCTATTGTGGCTTTGCAGGGGCGGGAACTGGACCAAACGCGCGGGGCAACTTTAGGTGACGCGCTTCGAAACCTGACGGGAGTAACCACCCTGCAAACAGGCGCATCGGTGGTGAAACCGGTGATTCATGGCATGCACAGCAGTCGGGTGTTGATTCTCAACAATGGCATACGGCAAGAAGGGCAGCAATGGGGTTCAGAGCATGGCCCCGAAATAGACCCGTTTGTGGCCAATCGATTATCGGTTGTAAAGGGGGCAGCCGGTGTTCGGTACGGCTCAGATGCCATAGGTGGCGTTATCCTGGTTGAACCCGCCGCACTACCATCGTCGGGTGGTATACGGGGGCAAGTAAACGTAGCGGGTTTTTCAAACGGACGGCAGGGGGTTGTGTCGGCACAGGCAGAGGGTAGCTTTGGTCAATCAGGTTCTGATGGTGTTTCGCGCTTCGGCTGGCGATTGCAGGGAACAGCGAAAGAAGGAGGTACCCTGAAAACGCCAACTTATTTTTTGAACAACACGGGTGTACAGGAGCGAAATGGGTCCGCCGCATTGGCATATCGAGCTAAGGGCTGGCAATCGGACCTATTTTACAGTCGTTTCTCGTCGAAAATTGGTATCTTCTCTGGCGCACACATTGGTAGTCTGACCGATTTACAGGAAGTGCTGCGTAGTGGTGAGCCACTGGTAAAGACTACCGATTTCAGCTACGTCATTGACCGCCCCCGGCAAGACATCACGCACGATTTGTTGAAGTGGCGCACGTCTCATAAAACGACTTCGGGTACTAACTGGAGCCTGACGCTGGCCCGGCAGTCTGACGATCGGATGGAGTACGATTTGCATCGTCCCCGTAACGATTCGCTGGCGGCTTTGAATCGGCCCGAGTTACGGTTTCAGCTAACTACCTATAGCGCCGATCTGGTACGGGAAACGCAGGCACGTAATCACCGGAGCAGTACCGCTGGCGTTAGTGGGCTGTACCAGTATAACATCATGACGGGGCGGCCCCTAATTCCTAATTTTCAGATGGCCACCCTGGGTACGTTCTGGATTGGCAAACAGCGGAATGGGTCATGGGAATACGAACTCGGCGTACGGATGGACTGGCGGCGGCTTCAAATTTTCAGGTACGTTAACCGGGTTTACGACGATCCGACGTTCGTATATGCTAGTCCGTCAGGTACGTTGGGGGCTACCCACTACCACAGCGATAAGTGGATTACCCGGCTAAACATAGGTACCGCCTGGCGCCCGCCCAACATCAGCGAGCTCTTTAGTGACGGGGTGCATCATGGTGCGGCCGCCTATGAGCAGGGCGATGTTCAATTGCGTCCGGAGACAAATGGGAGTATGAACCTAGCCACCGAATGGCAAACCGGACGGGTACAGGCCGAAGTGAGTTTTTTCTATAATTACATTCGGAATTACATCTACCTGCGCCCTCAGCCCGAACCAATTCTAACCGTACGGGGAGCCTTTCCCTACTTCAAATACACCCAGACCGATGCTATCTACACGGGTATAGACGCTACGGTTGGCGTAGCAATCAGCAACCGCTGGCAGTGGACAACCAAGCCGTCGTACCTCTATGTGCAGGATGTTCGTACAGATCAGCCTATCGTAATGATTCCACCAAACCGCTGGAATAACACGATTCGATATGCGTTGATACGCTCTGGCCAGGTAAGCCGCTGGCGCGAACCTTACCTGGAATTGGGCAATTTAGCGGTGGCCCGGCAAGCGAGAGTGCCGGCAAACAGCGATTTTGCCCCACCGCCACCCGCTTACAGCCTATGGACGGCCTCGGCGGGTGGTACGCTGATATTTACCGACAGGCAATCTGTTGACATCAGTCTGACAGTTACTAATTTGTTCGACGTGCAGTATCGGGATTATCTAAATCGGTTTCGATACTATGCCGATGACCTTGGGCGAAATGTGGCGCTTCGGTTAAAGTGGGGTTTCTAGATTACTCTCGATTACCGTAGATCAACCACTTCAACGCCGGGGTATTTCGACTTGTCGAACGCAAAATAAGCGTCGGCCAGCGTGGGGTTGGGCGTGAATTTGCTGATGGTATATTGGGTGCGTTTGCCAGTCTTGTCGGTGATCTGCCAGCTACGCACCGATTTGTCGCCCCGGTCTACGCTGATCTGGACATTGGCAATTTGGGTATTCTTCTTCTCTGGCTTTAGCTCAATCACATCAAGCACACGTCCGGCTGTTTTTTGTTCGCGCAAATACGTGTAGTTAAACCCCTTTTTATACATCGAGTAGATCTTGGTAGGGTTAAAATCGCCGGTTGCGCTGGCATCGTAGTCCTGCACATTCACTTCGTTGGCTTCCTTTACGTAGGTAGACATGGTTTTGCCATCGGTGAATACCTCTTGCCCGGCGGTTTTAAGCCTGAACATTTTGCCTTTCACCGTGATGTCACCTTTGTAAGCCTGGCGATCAGCCGTGTAACTAAAAGCTGCCTGATAGCTGGTCAGTGCCTTGTATCTGGCACTCATGGCATCTAATATGATTTCTGCACGTTTATCTTTCTGAGCCAGTATTGGGCCGGTTATACTGAACAATAAAACGCAAGTGCAGGCTATCTGCCTGACTATTCGAGGAGTGAGTTCCATCTGGTTGGGTAAGAAAATCGAAAAATTTATGATCAATTACATTGATTAGACGTGCGAACCTACTTAAAAGTTTAATGCAAGTCTTGTTTACGCTTAGCTCCTTAAGCTAATTTATCTCTGCGCCGGGATAGAAATGATGTGTATCTTAGCAGTGCTAATACAAGCCGTAACACCCTGAAGATTTTATGATGAAAGAGCCAGCTATTTTTCTGGTCGACGATGATGATGACGATGTTTATCTGGCCCGTTTAACTTTTGCTACTCACTTCCCCAAATGGAAGTTAACCAGTTTTGATGACGGGCAAGCTTTAATTGACCACTTTGTTTCTCATCCGGAAAGTCCACTACCTGATATGATCATTCTTGATCTGAATATGCCTCGCTTAACCGGATACGAAACGCTTACTATCCTCAAGCGGCATAATCAGTGGAAAAAGGTTCCTGTTGCCATTTTGAGCACATCAAGCAACGTTGATGATCAGACACGCAGTGAAGCGATGGGTGCCTGTGCCTTCATGGTGAAGCCACCCTCTATTGATGAATTAGCCTCCTTAATTCTGGAGGGAAAATCTGCCTGCGAATCAAGCGAATAGCCGCGTCTAATTGAGTGTATATACTTAGTTTGATGGTGTTTTCGTACTATTGGCTTTTATTAGTCAATTGTACACTATGATGACACCCTATACACGTATTCCCCCACTCTTTATAATTATTGTTGCCCTGCTGTCAACTTTTGTGGCGAACGCCCAATCGCCATCGAACCTGACAGCGAATATACTCTGGGACGAGGATGCCGTAACGGGTGGTCCGCAAACCACTTTCTCTGGCGTGACTGCTATTCAGAATGCATTTACCAATGCGCGTCGGCAGGAAGAAACTCAACTCGGGCTCGCAGCCAATGTGCTTGGTAATCTGATTCTGCCAGCCGGCTGGTCGGGCTACACTAACAACGAAAAAGCTTTCGTCTTGTTGAATGCCGAGCGCACTGCCCGCGCGGGCGTTGCATATGCTTCGGGAACGGTGCTGGGTTTGCCTTTTGAGGGAAGTGATGTGAATTTGGGTACGGTGGCTCAAACACATGCTGATTACCTGAAAAATAATGACCTTTTTACCCATACAGGTGCTGGCGGTACATCTCCGTTCGACCGGGTGAAAGCCATTTACCCGCAGTCGCCGACAGGAGTAGCCTGTAGTCAGTTTCTGTCACGGGCCGAAAATATTGCCATTTTTGCCAGTACCGGCACAAGTGGTAATCCGTTAATCATTGAACGAGCCGTTTACAGCTGGATATATGACGATGCTCCATCATGGGGTCACCGGGAGGCTTGTCTGCTTCAGAATATGGACCTCGGCACAAGCAACCCGCTCTATGGGTTTAAAAACAATTATGGCTCGGCAGCTTCAGAGGGGTTTATCAATATTGCAACGGCAGGAGCTACCGATGGAAGCTATTCATATTACCCAACCCCTTTTCTAAGCGTCGATGTGGTAGTGATGGTAATCATGGATCCTGTATCGAGCGCTAATGCCTCGGCGAACAGTTGCGCCTATAATCTGTCTGCACCTGTGTTGCCCGTCACGCTGCTTTCATTTGGCGCAGCACTTGATTCACAAAATCAGGTACGTCTCCAGTGGGAGACAGCATCGGAGGTGAACAGTCGTTTCTTTGTAGTGGAACGAAGTCGGGATTTGATAAATCTGGAGGCCGTAGTTACTATCGATGCATCGGAAAACAGTCAGAACCGACAGACCTATGTAGCCTACGACAAAAAACCATTGCCTGGTTTGGCGTATTACCGTCTCAAACAAGTAGATCGTACGGGAGATTTTGGAACGTTTCGATGGCAGCCCATCGCTTACGTGCCCAGCGACTTTGCTATTGTTTTCCCTAACCCAAGCACAGGTAATCAATTTGAGGTGCAATTGTCGGCCGCTGAACCTGCAACGGTTGTACTAGCCGATTTACTAGGTCGTTTGATAGCCTGTGAAAGTCAGCAAACGGCAACTAGCAGTCTGATCGTTAGGCCAAAAGTTGACATGAGTGCCGGAAGTTACCTAATGTCGGTTAGCCAGAATGGAATAACGGTTGTAAAACACGTTGTAGTCAGATAAACACGCTGGTAATCCGAAAACTGATTGATTGGCTGGCAATTAACCCAGGTGTTTGAGCAACTCTTCGAGGTGAACCATGTCGTGGACGAGAACATCACGGGCTTTACTACCTTCGAACGGACCAACGATGCCTGCTTTTTCCAGCTGATCAATCAGCCGTCCGGCGCGGTTATAGCCGAGCTTCAACCGTCGTTGTATCAGTGAGGTGCTTCCCTGTTGATGGGTCACAATCAGGCGTGCTGCTTCATCGAACATGGCATCGCGGTTTGCCAAATCAACGTCTTTATCCTCCACAGAGCCACCGCCATCTTCGCCATAAAACTCGGGTAGGGGATAGGCGTCGTCATACCCGTGCTGACCACCCACAAAACCACATATTTCTTCAATCTCGTTGGTATCCACAAAGGGGCACTGTAGCCGGATAATGTCAGAATTTGACGAAAGCAGCATGTCGCCCATGCCTACGAGTTGCTCGGCTCCACCTGTATCGAGAATGGTTCGGGAGTCTATTTTTGAGGTTACTTTAAAGGATAGGCGAGCCGGAAAGTTCGCTTTAATGAGGCCCGTAATCACGTTGACCGAAGGCCGTTGCGTGGCTACTACCAGGTGAATGCCAATGGCCCGTGCTAACTGGGCCAACCGGGCAATGGGTTGCTCTACTTCTTTTCCGGCGGTCATCATCAAGTCGGCTAATTCATCGATGATTAGCACGATATAAGGCAGATAGCGGTGCCCTTTTTCCGGGTTCAGGCGGCGGTGGGTAAACTTGGCGTTGTACTCTTTAATGTTCCGTACTTCGGCATCTTTCAGCAAATCGTAGCGGTTATCCATCTCAATACACAACGAATTGAGCGTATTTACTACCTTCTTGGTGTCGGTAATAATAGCCTCTTCGGCATCGGGCAGTTTGGCCAGAAAGTGGCGTTCAATTTTGTTGAACAGGGTCAGTTCTACCTTTTTAGGGTCAACGAGAACAAATTTTAGCTGCGCCGGGTGCTTCTTGTACAGAAGGCTGGTTAATAGTACGTTAAGGCCTACTGATTTGCCTTGACCAGTGGCACCTGCCATCAGCAGGTGAGGCATTTTGGCCAGATCAACGACCAGAATTTCGTTGGAGATAGTCTTTCCCAGCACGACGGGCAAATCCATACTCGCTTTCTGAAACTTCTCGGACATCATCATCGACCGCATCGACACCATTTCGCGGTTCTTGTTCGGTACCTCGATACCAATCGTTCCTTTGCCGGGCATGGGGGCAATAATACGAATGCCGAGCGCGGCCAGATTCAGGGCAATATCATCTTCCAGGCTCTTGATTTTAGAGATACGAACCCCGTCGGCAGGCACAATTTCATAGAGGGTTACCGTTGGCCCAATAGTAGCGTGAATGCGTTGAATGCCAATGTTGAATTTGCCAAGCGTATCCACAATTCGGTCTTTGTTGGCCTCCAGTTCATCAGCAGATACCTGTGCTTTACTGTTTTCAGGGTAGTTGGTCAATAGCTCCACCGTCGGGTACTGGTAGTGCGGCAGGTCGAGGGTGGGGTCGTATAGGCCGTGCTGTGCAACCAGATCACCTGCAAACATATCGGGTTCAAAAGGGGGCGTAACTACAGGAGGGGCGGCGGCCAGTTCGGCCTCGGCAAGGGCAATTCCTTCGGCCACCGTGAGCACCAGTCCACCTGACTCTACATTTTGGGTAATGGGAGGAACTACTGGTTTGGGAGATAGAGACAGCACCTCGGGTTTCGTTGGCTCAACTGTCAGCGCGTAGTTAGGTACGTCTGGGTACGTTGGGTCAGAAAAAACAGGCTCTACTCTTGGTTCAGGTACGTTGGCTGGCTCAGCAGGTTCGTCATAACCATCTGTTTCGTGGCCATAACTGGTTCCGCTTGATGTTTTTGGTGTTTCCTGTTCGTCGGCCAACTCATCTTCCGTGGGGCGGTTGAAAAAAGACAGACTGGTGATGTTGAAGAAAAATAACGCAAACACGAACCCTAGAAAGCCCAGTAACACGATGCTCCCGAATCCCAGAAGCCCATACAACAGTCGATTGACTTCGTACCCCAAGCCGCCACACCAGACACTTCCCGTGCTGACGGCACCCGTAGCCATGACTACGTACCCAAGTATTAGGCTCAGCCAAACGGCTAGAAACAGAACGGCTTGTGTGGTGCGGGCTAGTGGTAAGGGTTCGCGGCCTGAGGTAAGTTTAAAACCGGCGAGAAAAACCACCACCGGAATGCCTAAGGCGCCAATGCCAAACCACCGGAACATGAAGACGTGAGCTACGTGAGCGCCCAGCAGCCCCACCCAATTCTGTACATCTTTACCAACTTCTTTAACCGCTTCGTCGGTATTAATTAAACTCTGATCAGCGGAGCCACTGAAGAGGTAGGATACAAAAGAGACCAGCAAACCCACGCTTAACAGGATCAACAACACACCAACGGCCAGATTAGTCCGTTCGTCTATTCGTACACGCTCGAAGGGCAAAGTCCAGTTTCGGCTGGCTCGCACCTGCCCTGCGCTGGCGGGATCGGCCGCTTTTTCGCGCTTCGAAGAGCCACGACGGGCTCCTTCGGCACTATCAGAGCGTCGGGTATTCTGACGGTTTTGGGCGGTAGTAGATTGGGCCATTTTCTGCGTAAAGAAGTTGGGGTCGGCTATGTAAAAGTAACGTCTCTTCGGCCGTTCATAGTGGACACTAGCTAAATTTTTGCCTAAATCGTGCTGTTCCTTCTTTACACTACTTACTGATCAGTCGTTTATCCTGATTTGCGCCCAGCTAGGGAGAGCTCTGGATAGAAAAAGGCCCACTATGAGAGCAGTGGGCCTTTTTCTATCCAGAAACGATAAATACGAATCTGTTAACGGATAGTTAACGAAAAATTGAGGTTGACATCATCTGAGCCTGGCGTTGCGGTGCCATTCTTTACGGCCACACCATTGACCGGTGGCTGATGGCGAAGCCTTACGTTGAGCTGTCCTGTGCCGGCCGCTCCGGTGCTAACTGTGCCTGCCAGCCCAATAGGGAAGTTACGACTGTCGCGATCACCATAGGTATAGGTTAATAAAGAAGCAGGGGTAGTTGCGAAAACGAACAAATGTTCATCTGCTTCCTCTCTGATTTCTTCCGTAATGCTCTCAGTGGGTGTTTTACTTTCGTCGAGTATATCAACTGTCAAACTATAACTCTTATTGGCAGTCAGCGTAACGGAGTCAAAGCGTGTTGGGGCGGCTCCACCATCGCCATCTCTGTCCTGATATGAGAAGGTTTGTGTATTGGTTGTACCCTGTTCGGTGAAACGAAGCGTTACGGTTGTGATCAGTTCATTTTCGTCGGCTGGTAAGGGGTCGGTTCCTTTCTTACAACCGTTTAAAAAGAGAAGGCTACCAAGGGCAAGAACCCATCCTGCATAGAACATGTGTCTTTTGTGGTGTTGATGCATCATTGTGCTGTCGAGTTTTAGACTGCAAACTTACATAAACGCAACGTTGTTGCAAATTAATTTGCAACCTTATTGCATTTGCAATAGTTAACCTTTTACTTTTGTACGACAGAATTAAGTTTGGTTATGAAGTTGGATAACGTTGTTGATAAGAAAGCCGATTATATTGGCATAACCGGATCGGTATTGTGCCTCATTCATTGCCTGGCAGCGCCCGTTCTGGTAATGACCTCGAGTCTCTTTCGCAATGATGCATTACGGGCCGGTTTTCTTAGCCTGGACTATTTTTTCATTGCCGTTAATATCGTGGCCGTCTATTATGCCGCCCGTCATCATACCTCATCAGCCATCCGGACAGCGTTGTGGAGCTTCCTGTTTATATTCGCTGTAGGGCTACTTCTTGAAGATGTTGACCCTATTTTTGAATACATAGCCTACGCCGCATCAACAGGTCTGGTGATCTCTCATCTGGTTAACCTTCGTCATCATCGCGTTTCGCATTCGCACTAAGAGTATAACGTTCAAGGTCTAAAGGGCTCCGCCAATTCACATATTGTGAGTCAGCGGAGCCCTTTAGACTTTAGACCTTGAACGTTATACTTTTCGGACCTTGAACGTTATACTCTACTTCCTCTTCTGAGTAGCGAAAAAACGGCAATTAGTACCCAGACCACATTGACGAGCGCTGAGGGGTATGCGCCGTGGTAATAAGTGTTGACCACGAAAAACAGACCACCAACCAGATTAGCCCATACATACCTGGGGTCTTTGGCATCTAGTCGTCCCTGAATATTTAAGAAGTAAGCCCCAACGATCAGGACAGAAGCAATCCAGCCTAGGGTTTCTATGAGGTAGTGGAGCATAATCGGGATTTAGAATTCCGTAATGAGCTTAAGAAGCCAGCCGGGTTTAAGAAACAGCACTACCACGGGTGGTACCGTCATGGTCAGCGCAACCCATTGAGCAATGGTTAACCGAGTGGGTAGATTGTCAGGTACGTTGTTGATGCGTGGTCGGAAGAAGAGCAGAAAAGGAATTCGGAGATAATAGAAAAGGGAGATAACGGCGTTGGCAAGGCCAAGACCAAATAACCAGATCAGCCACGGATTACCCGATAACTGGTAAGCACTGAAAAGAGCCGAAAACGAAAGCAGTTTTGCGGTGAACCCAACTGTGGGCGGTAATCCGGTCAGAGCCCATGCCACAACCGTCAGGCAAACAGCCAGCAGGGGAGAGGTAAAACCAAGACCGGCAAAATCAGCCATGCGAAGAGACCCGTTCGGGGCCAATGCATCGATGAGGAAGAAGGCGGCCAGCGAAATGAACAGATACGTTGCCACATAAAATACCGCCGCCTGAAAGCCAGCGTCAGACAAGGCGGTCACGCCTACCAACAGAAAACCAGCTTGTGCAATGGTCGAGTACGCCAGCATTCGTTTGGCATCGGTTTGCCGTAGCGCCGACAGATTACCAATCAATATGCTGGCCAGGGCTATAACGGCCAATGGGGTTTGCATACCCGCAACCGGCATTGCCGACAATAGCCGCATCAGCACAAGTAACGCTGCTGCTTTGGGCCCAATAGAGAAAAAAGCAGCCACTGGAATGGGGGCGGCTTCGTAGGCATCGGGCGTCCAGATCTGGAAGGGCACCGCCGAGAGTTTAAAGAGTAATCCGCTTGTTGTTAGCAGGCCGGCCACCAGGGCAACAGTACCGTTTTTGGCTAACTCCACAACAAAGACAGTGCTGGTAATATCGAGCGTGCCGGTCAGGCCGTAGAGCAGAGACATACCATAGAGCATCACTGCCGAACTAACAGCTCCGAAAAGCAAGTATTTTAGCCCACCTTCCGACGCTTTCCTGTCGGCAACAAGCCCTGTCAGCAGGTACGAACTAATAGACACGAGTTCAAGGCTAAGATAAATCGAAAGCAGGTTGACTGCCATCGACATCAGAAATAGCCCCAATACTAAAGCCACCAGCAATGCATACCACTCGGTTGGTAGTTGTCTTCTGTTAACCAACCTTTCCTGATTGGCCGGATACCAAACGCCGGTTTCCCACAACACCACCGCAATAGCGCCAAATGCGATTACGCCTTTGATCAGAATGGCCTGGTTGTCCAGAAAAATCAGGTCGAGGAAGAAACTACCCCGATCGGTTTCGCTGACGGCCAATGCACCTGCCACCAACAGCCCTGCCACCGTAAGTCCGGTTAGCCAGGTACGTGTCTGTCGCTCATTACCTCTGCGAATCAGGAATAGTTCGGCCAGCAGCAGGCCGCAAAAAGTCAAGGCCAACCATCCTTCGGCGCCAACGCTGCCAAGGCTGTCTATGATGGTCTGTAGTTGATCGGTGAGGGGCATAATGGTAGTGGCAGTAAACAAGAGCAGTAAGCAGAACACTGCCTGAAAGTACAAATAGCCTTTCGGGACTACACCAACGGGGGTTAACCAAATGGGCATGAAAAAACCGCTTGTTGGTAGAACAAGCGGTTTTTTCGTCGATTCGTTTAAGACTACTCAGCAGCAACGGCCACTGGAGCAGCTACCTCGGCAGGAACGATGTTCACCATCGAGCGATCTGCCCGTCCTTTGGTGAAAAGAACCGTACCGTCGATGAGCGCGAACAAAGTGTGGTCTTTGCCCATACCTACGTTTTTGCCGGGGTGGTGTTTTGTACCACGCTGACGGATGATGATGTTACCAGCGATGGCCTTTTGACCACCGAATAATTTGACGCCCAGTCGCTTGCTGATGCTGTCACGGCCGTTCCTAGAACTACCGACGCCTTTCTTGTGTGCCATTTTTAGAAATGGTTCAACGTTTAACGTTCAGGGTTTAAAGTTGCTTTGCTAGGTAGCAGCGCGCCTTTAAACTTTAGACTTTAAACATTAAACTAAATTTAGACGGTGATGTCGTTGATTTGAAGCTTGGTCAAGTACTGACGGTGGCCATTTTTCTTCTTATAGCCTTTCCGACGTTTCTTTTTGAAGACGATAACTTTTTCGCCTTTCAGGTGCTCGACGATTGTGGCCGACACCGCTGCTCCTGCTACTGTAGGGGCACCAACGGTGATCGAACCTTCGTTGTCAACCAGAAGAATTTTAATCTGGTCGGAGGCAAGTGCAGCGTCCACGTCACCGCCCAACCTGTGGGTATAGATGAAACGGCCCTTCTCGATTTTAAATTGCTGCCCTGCGATCTCTACGATTGCGTACATGATCTTTGTTTATATTGAAAATGAGGGTGCAAAGGTAGGGAATTTAGTTCCAAGTTTCAAGTCTCAGGTTTCAAGTGCTCTGCTGACCTAGCTTTTTTGATTCAGCAGAGCACTTGAAATAACAAACTAAATCTTCACCGTTGTCTGCACCAGGTTTGTGCTGCATTTGGCAATCAGTTTGCCGTCGGCGTTATCGATGCGGCCTTCTACGTGAATAATGTTTCGGCCGGCCCGGACAATAGTGGCTTCGGCAGTCAGTATCTCACCCAGCCGGGCGGCGTTCAGGAAATCGACGGTCAGGTTTACGGATGTGTACCCATATTCCCGACCTAATGCGAAAACGGTCAGGCCGCAAAGGTCGTCAAGAATAGCGGAAGCCGCCCCCCCGTGTAGCACCTGCATCGGGTTTACCATATCATCGCGAACAACGTACCTGATTACGGTTCGCCCTTCTTCAATTTGTACTAATGTACCACCTAGCCACCGACCCATGCCCGACGGTGTTCTGTTCATTGGTTGCCCAATCATCGATTGAAACAAGGCAAGACGGCTCTTTATCTCCATAGATCAAAAATAGCACTTAACTAAGCTATATCGCCTGAAACGGCTTGTATTTGTGTATTTAATTGTGAGTTTCTGATAACTCTTGCTACTTTTGGGCCATTATACGATAACATGTACCTGTACAAGATCGAATGAATTATACGTTAACTCAGATTCCTGACCGCACTGTAAAACCTCGCCATAGCGGCTTTACGATGGTTATGGACAAAGGCCTCAGCCTGCGTGAGGTTGAAGATATGCTGTCTATGTCGGCCGAATACATCGATATAGTTAAACTTGGCTGGGCTACCTCCTTTGTTACGCCCAACCTGCAGCAAAAACTCGATGCCTACAAGGCGGCTGGTGTTCCCGTTTACTTCGGAGGAACACTTTTTGAAGCATTCGTGGTCCGCAATCAGTTTGAGGATTACCGTAAGTTGCTTGATAAGTATGATCTGAAATTTGCTGAAGTTTCTGACGGTTCACTAGAAATGGACCCCGATGAGAAATGCGAGTACATTCGCACGTTGGCACAGCAGGTAACGGTTCTCTCGGAAGTAGGCTCGAAAGATGAAGCCAAGATCATTCCGCCCTACAAGTGGATTAAATTGATGAAGACCGAGCTTGAAGCAGGTGCCTGGAAAGTAATCGGCGAAGCCCGCGAAGGTGGAACCGTTGGCTTGTTCAGAGCCAGTGGCGAGGTTCGGCAGGGACTTGTGGAGGAAATTCTAACCCAGATTCCATCCGAGAAAATTATTTGGGAAGCACCCCAGAAAGAACAGCAAGTTTGGTTTGTTAAACTGCTCGGAGCAAACGTTAACGTAGGAAACATTGCGCCAAACGAGATCATACCATTAGAAACCATTCGCCTGGGCTTGCGCGGCGACACATTCAGTTTCTTCCTGGATAAATAAACCCTTTTTGGTCTGGTAAGTCGTGCAGAAGGAGTCCTGCTGGTCTGGAAAGTTTTAATTTGAATCTACAAAATGACTCTCCAGACTAACAAGACTCCTTCTGCACGACTTACCAGACTTCAACACATATGGAACTCATCAAATCTCTGCTCGACTTTCTGCTCCATCTTGACAAGTTTCTCGATCTGTGGGCCAATGAATACGGCGTTTTGCTGTATGCCATCCTCTTTCTGATCGTATTTACCGAAACCGGTCTGATCGTGATGCCGTTACTGCCAGGCGACTCGCTGCTCTTTGCTGCAGGTGCTCTCGCAGCCCGCGATACCAACGAGTTGAGCGTTGCCGTCATTATTCCCCTGCTCATTGTGGCAGCACTGATGGGCGATAATGTCAACTATTTTGTGGGTAAGAAATTAGGGACGCAGATTAAGATGCGGGAAAGAATCCTGTTTTTTAAACGCGAATACATCACCGAGACGGAGAAATTCTATGCTAAACATGGTGGACGTACCGTGATCATGGCCCGGTTCATTCCCATTGTGCGCACGATTGCGCCTTTTGTGGCCGGGGCAGGTAGCATGGAATACGGTACCTATATAAAGAACTGTATTCTCGGAGCCATTCTGTGGGTAACGAGCATTACACTCGTCGGTTACTTCTTTGGTAATATTCCATTTGTGCAGAAGAATTTTGAGCTCGTTGTCTTCGGCATTGTTGGCTTATCCGTGTTGCCTATTCTGGCGCAGTTTCTCAAACGCAAAATGAGCCGTAACGCAGCATAGCTGTAAATTCCACTATTCATCTTTCCCTATTTGCAAACTATCCGTATCTTTGCGGCCTTGTTAGCGAATGACTGAGGTGAACGAACTGCGACAATACGACATCAACATTGTTGGCCTGGAAGAAAAACGGTACGAATTTGACTTTCAGTCGGATAAATCGTTTTTCAAATCTCTTGAGCAACAGTTGATTACAAAAGGAGACGTGAAAACGAATCTGGTACTCGATAAGTCAGAAACGATGATTCGTCTCGACTTCTCTATTACCGGTAGTGTGGAACGTACCTGCGATCGTAGCCTCGATATGTACGACGAAGAGGTGGACACGCGCCAAACGCTGTTCCTGAAGTTCGCTGATCGAAACGAAGAATTGACAGACGAAATTGAACTGATCGAGCGTAATACTGCCACGATCAACGTAGCCCGCTACATATTCGATTACATTGTGTTGTCAATGCCGATGCGAGGGCTGCACCCACGATTCCGAGAGGAAGATGAGGAGGATGACCTAGCTGAAGGCAAACTGATTTATTCGTCAGGAGATGTTGCAGAAACAGATACCGACGAAGAGAAAGAAGAAAAAACCGCAGTGGATCCCCGTTGGGAGGCCCTGCGAAAATTGAGTAATAACTAACGAAACGTTCAACGTTTAATGTCTAAAGTCCAACGTTGTATAGGTCTTTAAACATTGAACTTTAAACATTAAACTGATTTTTTACAATGGCACACCCCAAACGCCGCCACTCGACCACCCGCCGCGACAAACGCCGGACGCATTACAAAGTAGAAGCCGTAACGTTGGCTACCGACGCAACAACGGGTGAAGTTCACGAGCGTCACCACGCCCATGTATTTGAGGGTAACCTCTTTTACCGTGGCAAAATGGTGATTGAAGGCTACCGACCTACGGTTTAGAAACCGGTTGGTGACCCACTCTGCCGGGGGAAGTTTTTTACCAGGAAACGTATCTTTCTGCGGTACATTCATACTATGAAGTAAAAGAGTATTTCGCCGACATCGGATTTAAGATGAACGCGGAATACTTTTTTATTGCCCCCCGGCGACTAATTTTACGCGCCTGATACCTGACTCTACGGGTTGTTGGCTCATTAAGCTGCTCGATAAAATGAAGATTGCCGTGGATGCCCTGGGTGGCGATTTTGCACCAGAAGCGATTATCGAAGGCGTTGCTGATGCTGTAAAAGCCGGTTTGCCCGAAAATGTCACTATTGTACTGATTGGCCCTGTAGCGGCGCTGACCACGCAGTTGGAATTACAAGGCGTAACTAATCACGCTGCCATTGAATTTGTGCAGGCCGATGAAGTGATCGGAATGGGCGAGCACCCTACAAAAGCTCTCTCTCAGAAACCGAACTCAACGATTAGCATAGGCTTTAAGCTACTAAAAGAACGCCAGATCGATGCCTTTTGTAGTGCTGGTAACACCGGTGCTATGCATGTGGGGGCTTTATTCAGCATTAAGGCTATTGAAGGTGTAATCCGGCCCTGCATTGCGGGGTTTGTGCCTCAAATGAACGGGCAAACTGCCATTATGCTTGATATTGGCGCCAATGCAGACTGTAAGCCCGAAATGCTGGCTCAGTTTGGTGAACTCGGCTCTATCTATGCAAAACATATGTTTGGCATAGAAACACCCAGAGTAGCGCTAATGAATATTGGTGAAGAAGAACAGAAAGGCTCGCTTGTTGCGCAGGCTGCTCATCAACTTCTAAAAGATTCACGCCGCATTAACTTTGTTGGAAATATTGAAGGCAAAGACATGTTTATGAACTGCGCTGATGTGATCGTTACCGACGGTTTTACGGGGAATGCCCTCTTTAAATTAGGTGAATCGTTCTATCAGGTAGCTAAACAGCGAGGCTTGCAGGATGATTTTCTGGACAAAACAAACTATGCCTCTGTGGGTGGTAGCCCAATCATCGGTGTCAATGGCAACGTAATTATCGCCCATGGGATCTCATCAGCAATGGCCATCCATAATATGCTAAAGCTGGCTGTTCGTCAGGTAGAGGCCGATGCCCACACTAAAATTGCCCAGGCCCTTAAGTGAGTACCCCGTAACAGAATCAATGATGAAAGCAGCAATTACCGGTGTTCACGGCTACGTACCCGACTACGTTTTGACCAATGCCGAACTGGAGCGAATGGTCGATACCAACGATGAATGGATTACCTCCCGCACTGGTATTAAAGAGCGGCATATCCTTAAGGGAGAGGGTATGGGTAGTTCGCATATGGGGGCTGAAGCTGTTCGCGGATTGCTGGCCAAAACAAACACGGCGCCCGAAGAGATTGATTTGCTAATCTGTGCCACCGTTACGCCCGATTACGTCTTCCCATCTACGTCGACGCTCATCTGCGAAATGGTGGGTATCCGTAACGTAGGCAGCTTCGATATTCAGGCCGCTTGCTCGGGCTTTTTATACGCGCTCACGGTAGGAACGCAGTTTATCGAAAGTGGCAAATACAAAAAAGTGATTGTAGTAGGTGCCGATAAAATGTCGGCAATTACCGACTACACAGACCGCACCACCTGCGTGCTTTTTGGCGACGGTGCAGGTGCCGTACTACTCGAAGCGGCAGAAGAAGGATTGGGTATTCTCGACTCAATTATCCGTTCAGATGGTGTGGGGCAGTATCATCTGTATCAGAAAGCAGGGGGTAGCCGCTATCCGCCTACACATGAAACCGTTGAGAAGCGGTGGCACTACGTGTATCAGGATGGCCCATCCGTCTTTAAATTTGCAGTAAAAAATATGGCCGATGTGTCTGCCGAAATTATGCAGCGTAACCACCTCGATGGCGGAGACGTGGCATGGCTGGTACCGCATCAGGCCAACAAACGCATTATCGATGCTACCGCCAACCGCATGGGAATCGGATCAGATAAGGTAATGCTCAATATCCATAAATACGGCAATACCACCGCAGCCACTATTCCGCTCTGTCTGTTCGATTATGAATCACAGCTTAAGAAAGGCGACAACCTTATTTTGGCTGCTTTCGGCGGCGGTTTTACCTGGGCAGCGGTATACGTGAAGTGGGCCTACTAAAAAGGTAATTTGTAGTCATTAATGGTCATTAGTTGTCATTTGTAGCTTGACTTTGACGATCACACTTAATGACTATTAATGACTATCAATGACAATTAATTACATTTCAAAAAATGGCAACGACCGCAGATATTCGGAACGGCTTAGTTATCAACCACAACTACGACCTTTTTCAGATTGTTGAATTTCAACACGTTAAGCCCGGCAAAGGAGCCGCTTTCGTGCGTACAAAACTGAAAAGCCTCACCACAGGGCGGGTAATCGACAATACCTTCAACTCGGGAGCAACCATTATTCCGGTACGGGTTGAACGCCGGAAGTTTCAGTACCTCTACAAAGATGAGGCTGGTTATAACTTCATGGATCAGGAAACGTTTGATCAGATCAACATCAGCGAAAAAATTCTTGATCAATCAGACCTGATGCGCGAAGGGCAGGAAGTAGAGGTGCTCATCAATGCTGAAAATGAAACGCCGCTGATTTGTGAACTGCCCGTTTCGGTTGAACTTGAAGTGACTTATGCCGAACCCGGTCTGAAAGGTGATACGTCGAGTGGCGCTAAAAAACGGGTAGAAGTAGAATCAGGCGCTATGATTAACGTACCTCTGTTTATTAATCAGGGTGACAGAATTCGCGTTGACACCCGCACGCGGGAATACCAGGAACGAGTTAAGTAATTAAGAATTAAGCATTAAGAGTTAAGAGTTGCTCTGCTGATGAATGTACGATACTCCAGCAGAGCAACTCTTAACTCTTAATGCTTAACTCTTAACTCTATACATATGAGCACACAAGACATTCAACAACTAATTGATTTCATCGCGAAATCGGGCCTCGATGAGGTGAAAATCGAAACGAACGAGCTGAAAATCAATGTAAAGCGGTCGGCTACGCAAACTGTTGTAGCGGCTTCGGCAACAGCTCAGTTACCGGCACCAGCCTCTGTAGCACCACCCGCTCCTGCGGCGGCTCCTGCTGCTCCGGTAGCGCCAGTTGCTGAGGCAGCTCCAGCCAGTAACCACGTTACCATCAAATCACCGATGATTGGTACGTTCTATCGGTCGGCTAATCCCGAATCGCCGATGTTTGCCGAAGTAGGCACAGAGATCAAGCCCGGTAAAGTAGTCTGCATCATCGAAGCGATGAAACTCTTTAACGAAATCGAAGCCGAAATTTCAGGCCGTATCGTAAAAGTGCTCGTGGAAAATGCGACGCCTGTTGAGTACGATCAGCCGTTGTTTATTGTGGAACCAATATAATTGGTCGATAGTCAATAGTCGGTAGTCTATAGTGTGCTAACGCAGGAGCAATATCTGCGTCAGCACACTATAGACTACCGACTATTGACTATCGACTTAAGCTTATGTTCAAAAAGATCTTAATAGCTAACCGGGGCGAGATTGCCTTGCGGATCATACGTACCTGTCGCGAGATGGGTATTCGTACCGTGGCCGTTTATTCGACCGCCGACCGCGATAGCCTACACGTGCGCTTTGCCGATGAGGCCGTTTGCATTGGCCCGCCCGCCAGTCGTCAGTCGTACCTGAATATTCCGAGCATTATTTCGGCCGCCGAAGTAACCGGTGCTGATGCCATTCACCCAGGCTACGGATTTCTATCAGAAAACGCGGAGTTTTCGCAAATTTGCGCCGATTACGGCATCAAGTTTATTGGTGCTACGGCGGACCAAATCAATGGTATGGGTGATAAGGCCACGGCCAAAGCAACCATGCGTGCGGCTGGGGTTCCTGTTATTCCGGGTTCAGAAGGGTTGCTCGAATCGATTGAGCAAGGACAGCAATTGGCCGCCGGTATGGGCTACCCCGTTATTGTGAAAGCTACGGCCGGTGGTGGTGGTCGGGGCATGCGGATTATCAAAGCCGAAGCCGATTTCGAGAAAGCCTGGAATGACGCCCGCACAGAGGCAGGTGCCGCCTTTGGCAACGACGGTCTTTACCTCGAGAAATTCGTTGAAGAACCCCGCCACATCGAAATTCAGATCATTGGCGATCAGTACGGAAAAGTATGCCATCTCTCTGAGCGCGACTGTTCTATTCAGCGACGTCACCAGAAATTACTGGAAGAGACACCATCGCCTATTATGACCGACGACCTGCGGGCGCGTATGGGCGAAGCGGCTATTAAGGGGGCGCAATCGATTGGTTACGAAGGGGCCGGTACGGTTGAGTTTCTGGTCGATAAGCACGGTGAATTCTATTTCATGGAAATGAACACCCGTATTCAGGTTGAACACCCGATTACGGAAGAAGTGACCGATTTCGATCTTATCAAGGAGCAGATTAAGGTGGCTGCCGGTGTGCCTATCTCGGGTACGAACTACACGCCAAAGCTGTTCGCGCTTGAGTGCCGCATCAATGCCGAAGACCCAGCCAACAACTTCCGTCCGTCGCCGGGTAAAATTACTAACCTCCATTTCCCTGGTGGTCACGGTATCCGTATTGACAGTCATGTGTATACCGGGTATGTTATTCCGCCCAACTATGACTCTATGATCGCTAAACTGATCGTATCGGGTCAGTCGCGGGCCGAAGTGCTGACGCGTATGAAGCGTGCCTTGCAGGAATTTGTGATCGAAGGCGTAAAAACCACCATTCCATTCCACATCCGCTTGATGGACGATCCCGGTTTTCAGTCAGGTAACTTCACAACAGCCTTTCTGGAAGGATTCGATTTTTCAGGCCTATAAGCCTGATTGAATAAGATTGTTTATAAAAAAAGCCGCTCCTGATAGTCAGGAGTGGCTTTTTTGTTGACGTGCAGGTACGTTGTCAGCCCTGTTTTGCCTTGCTTATGGAAGCTTGATGCCCGCCGTTACGGTG
The DNA here is from genome assembly GCF_041321135.1 of Fibrella aquatica. Classification (NCBI taxonomy): domain Bacteria; kingdom Pseudomonadati; phylum Bacteroidota; class Cytophagia; order Cytophagales; family Spirosomataceae; genus Fibrella; species Fibrella aquatica. The sequence goes on from NZ_JBGGWF010000001.1 coordinate 1,022,845, forward strand.
GCTATTCCGAGAAACCCCTCAATGGCTGTATCGCGATAAACGCCGCCGGCAGGTACTGCATAACGAACATCAATGTCTAACCAACGGAGCGGCGATACACCCAGACCAGCTTCCAGCGCCCAACTAAATCGCTTCACTTCCAGGTTAGCGGCTTCGCGCGGGCTAAGTAGGTTGGTGGTTTCGGTGGTAACAGGAATGGGAACGGCCGTGGCAAACCCAATGGTGGTATTTGGATTGACCTGTCCCTCTGTATTTCGAATGGCCTGAGATTTATTCACAAATAGGAGTGTCGGCCCCATATAGGCCCGAAGACGGTCTTTCAGCAACCTACGTCCGAAGAGCACAGGTACGTTGAATGATTCGATCGACGATTCTGACGTGATGTTTACCGTAGCGTTGAGCAGGCCGGGCGCGAAGCTAACAGGTAACCGCGCTGCCAGACTTGGGTTGGCGTTTACGTCGAGCGTAAGGTTAGTTCGTTGTTTCAGTACATACCGGTTGTAGGTCATCTCGACCTGAACGTACCCCTTACGGCGGTAATTGTTGAACCGCACGAAGGCACCACCCGTGTAACCCACGCCCGTTCCGTTGCGAATATTTTCGATCTGCGGAATCTGGACCCCGGCTATGCCTGTTGGCTGAGCCGGAATGGTTGTGTAGCCATGTACGAAGGTTGGCCCACCTTTCAACCCAACTTCAATAGATCGAATTGATGACGAAAACGTGGTCTGTGCCAGGGTAACCGTAGTGGTTAGTAAGGCAGCAGAAAGGCTGGAAATAAGAAGTTTCATGTTGATTAATGGCTATTGGCGATACATGTCCGAATGCCGGTTTATGGTTGAACCAGCACTTTGCGGTAACGCGTGGGGTCTACAAGTGGGATAGAGGCAGCGTATTTGGTATTGATGCCTTTAATGATTTCATTGGCCAGAAGCGCATAGCCCGCGGGTGTGAAGTGCACGCCATCGAGACTACTGACACCGCCCGAAATGTAGCCCAGGGTGAAGGTGACTCCATTCTGCGCGAAACCCGTTGACGAAAGCTGGTTGGTTAAGGGCGTAATATCGACCCAAGCCAGGTTGCGGGTATCTGCTTCGGCTTTCATAATGCCGTTGTACTCGTCGATTTTGGCGTTTAACGCCGCCACCTCTTCAGCATCGAGTACTACTTCGTTTGCCAGCGGATTGGTTGCCGATAAACCGTATGGTCCCACCCTGGTACCAACGTCGGTGCGTCCGATAGTGCCATAAGCCGCTTGCTGAGTCAGCAGGAGCAAATCACCGGCTTTAGTGGCCCGAACGCCACCCGTGGCCAATGGAGACTGAATAATTAGAGCTTGTACGGCCGGAGCACCCGGATTAGCGGCTTGCACGGCAGCAGTGACCCGCGCCAGAATCTGGGCCAGCGTTACGGTTTGGAAGAAAGCGGCCGTGGTCACCTTGGGAATACCAATCACCACACCCTGCCGGCCGTTAGCGTTGAGTGTGTTCATCAACGCGTTATAATTTGCCGTGAACAGGGGCGTAGGCGTAAAGGGCGTAACGCCACCGGAAGTGGCATAACCAAGCGCATCGTTGTTGCCCATGAAACACGAGAAAAACGTAGCGTCGGTGAGGTTGTCGCCTACAAACTGCTGATAGGTACGTAGGGGAGTTGTTTCGGGAAGTAACCGCTCGAAATAGGGGTTACCCGCCGCCGACCCGTAACCAGGCGTTTGCGTGTCGCTCATGCGAATGCCGGGCACGCCCAGATTGTTGAGTGGACCCACATACTTGGTCAGCAATGGCCGACCGTTGACCAGACCGCGCACCGCCTGCGGAGCAACCTGCGCCGTCACGGGCAACCCGCCCGATGCCGCCGTGGGGAGACTGGTCAGTTTGAGATAACCCGTGCCGTTGGCTTGGTCGGCAGTAAACAATGGTTGATTGAACACACTGCCCCCACCAACCAACCTGAATTGCTGGGCCAGAATGTTAGGGTAGGAGTTAAGCTGCCCTTCCCGGTAAAGTCCGTTGTCGGCAAAGCCAGCGGTGAGCGAATTGCCAACGGCAACGTACCTGGAAAAATTGGCCGTTCCCGCCGATACAGGATCGAGAACCAGAGGCCGATCGTCTTCGTAACAGCCGGCCGTACCGGTCAGAAGACCCGCCAGAGCGAGCCAGCGCATGGGATGAATAAAGCGGAAATTCATAAACGTTAAGAAATTGTATGAAAATAATAATGATTGTTCATGCAAAAGTAATGTACTCTCTCGGGGCGTTTGGCGCGTTAAATAGGTTTCAACGGGGCTGGGAAGAGAATCTATTGGCCCTATCTGAGTGACGTCAGAACAATAAGCTCGTCTACGTGTTGGTTTGTGTAGCGAAAACGCGTTGTTTGCGGCTGTATTAAACTAATGTTTCACACTTAATCTTTTTGTACACACATGGGTCTGATAAGTTTTTTCAAAGGTGTTGGTGAGAAAGTCTTCGGTAAGAGCGAAGAAACACCTGCCGCAACCCCCGCCGCTGCTGATCCGGAGCCGCTGAAGGCTAGTGCTTTGTTGAACCACGTGAAGCAACTGGGCCTTCCCTTCCAGAAGCTGACTATCAAAACAAAGGGTGATACGGTAACCATCGAAGGGCAGGTAGCCAAGCAGGAAGACGCTGAGAAAATTGCGTTGGCTGTTGGTAACGTAGAAGGTGTAACGGTGGTAGACAACCAGTTGGTTGTTGACAGTCCAGAGCCAGACGCCAAGTTCCACACGGTAGAGGAAGGCGATACATTGTCGGCTATCTCGAAGAAGGTGTATGGCGACCCCATGAAATACGGCGTTATTTTCGAGGCGAACAAGCCGATGCTGAAGAGCCCCGATCTGATATATCCTGGTCAGGTACTACGGATTCCGCAACTGTAAGTCAGTCAGATAACTAGCGCAAAGGTCTGTTTCCTAACCGGGAGGCAGACCTTTTTGCATTTTTACAGTAGGGAGGAGGAGGAAACTAAGTGTGAAGGCAGTAGGTACGTTTGTGTTGAATCTTCTTTCAAAGTAACACATCGAGTTAGCTGCATGCTTAACCACACTCACGTCTTCAATCACGTTAGCTACCTCTGGGACGAGGCTAAAGCCGCCCAGTTGGCTGACAACGCATCGGCCAATGGTACCTCTTACGACCGGGAAGTTGCGCTGCTGATTTACCGCTCAAACCTGTTGGGTGCCGACCTGCGGCTGACCAATTATGGCGGTGGCAATACATCGTGCAAAGCGATGGCCAACGACCCGCTGACCGGACAAGCCACTGAAGTCATGTGGGTAAAAGGTTCAGGCGGCGATATTGGCACCCTCACCCGCTCTGGTTTGGCGGCGCTTTATGTTGACCGGCTGCGGAGTCTGGAAGGCATTTACCGGGGCATTGAGCAGGAAGACGAAATGGTTGAACTTTTCAATCACTGTCTGTACGACCTGGCCTCTAAAGCACCATCGATCGATACACCTCTGCATGGATTTCTGCCTTTTGCGCATATCGATCACCTGCACCCTGACGCCGCTATTGCCATTGCCGCCGCTAAGGACGGAAAACAGATTACTCATGACCTGTTCGACGGTCAGATTGGCTGGGTCGAGTGGCAAAAACCAGGTTTTGATCTGGGCCTTCAACTCCGCAACTGCCTGGAAGAAAACGCCGCCAATGGCATTCAGCTTCGCGGTATCATGCTGGGCTCGCACGGCCTGTTTACCTGGGGCGATACGGCCTATGAAAGCTATGTAAATACGCTGGAAGTGGTGGAGCGCTGTGCCGAGTACATCAAATCACAGACGGGCAAAAAAGGTGATACGGTATCCCGGCCTGTTTTTGGCGGACAACGGATGGAGAGTGCTACTCCAGAGGCACGGAAACAACAGGCCGCTCAACTAGCCCCCATCCTGCGTGGTCTATGCAGCAGCGAACGCCATATGATCGGTCATTTCACCGATGATGAGCGCGTACTGGAGTTTACAAACTCGAACGACCTGTCGCGGCTGGCTCCGTTGGGTACGTCCTGCCCTGACCACTTCCTGCGCACAAAAATCAGCCCGTTAGTACTTGACCTGGCCCCCGATGAAGATGTAAGCGATACGGCCGCCATTCAGGCCCGGCTTACACCGGCTTTTGATGCCTACCGGGCCATGTATCAGAACTATTACGACACGTGCAAACACCCGAATAGTCCCGCCATTCGTGATCGGAATCCGGTGGTCTTGCTGTGGCCGGGTGTGGGTATGTTCACCTTTGCCAAAGACAAGCAAACCGCTCGCGTAGCCGCCGAATTTTATATCAACGCTATCAATGTAATGCGTGGCGCCGAGGCCATTTCAGAGTATACGTCGTTGCCCCGTCAGGAAGCGTTCAATATCGAATACTGGTTGCTGGAAGAAGCAAAACTGCAACGGATGCCGAAGCCCAAACCACTCTCGGGCAAGATTGCGCTTGTAACGGGTAGCGGCGGCGGTATCGGTAAAGCTATTGCTAAAAAATTCGCGCAGGAAGGAGCCTGTGTCATTCTGAACGACATCGATCAGGATCGCCTCGACGCCTCGAAAGCCGAATTTGTAAAGGCATTCGGTGCCGACGTTGTGTCGACAACTACGCTAAACGTAACCAATGCAGGCAGTATTGGTCAGGCTTACAATGCCGCTTGTCTGGCGTTTGGCGGGGTCGATATTGTGGTGAACAATGCCGGTATCAGCATTTCACGGTCCATTGCCGAGCATACCATCGAAGAGTGGGATCGGTTATATGACATTCTGGTAAAAGGCCAGTTTATGGTCACTCAGGCAGCCGTTGCCGTTATGCGAAAGCAGAAATTGGGCGGCGATATTGTGAACATCGTGTCGAAAAATGCGCTGGTAGCTGGTCCAAACAATGCAGGATACGGTTCGGCCAAAGCCGCACAACTGCACCTGAGCCGGTTGAATGCCGCCGAATTGGGTGGTGACCACATCCGGGTCAATACGGTAAATCCCGACGCGGTCATCTCCGACTCCAACATTTGGGCTGGTGGCTGGGCTGAAGGGCGTGCCAAAGCGTATGGTATTACAGTGGCTGAACTGCCCGCGTATTACGCCAAACGTACGTTGCTGAACGAAGTTATTCTACCCGACGATATTGCCAACGCCTGTTTCGCCTTCGTTGGTGGACTGCTCAATAAATCAACCGGTAACGTGCTGAACGTCGACGGTGGCGTTGCTATGGCGTTTGTACGTTGACCAGTAGCACCGAAGCTCCAGCTTCGGTAGTTCTTCGACTGTCTTTATCTACCGAAGCTGGAGCTTCGGTGCTACAAGCTGCCCATGAACCTGAATCATACTCAATTACAAGACCATAACGCCGGTTTGCTGGCCGGGCATCAACGTAAACTGGCCCCGTGGACAGGGGAGCTCGAAAACGCGGAGGCTGTTATTCAGAAGCTTGTCGATTTTCAGATCGCCATTCCAAGCTGGGCGCTCGGCACGGGCGGTACCCGCTTTGGCCGTTTTCCCGGTGGTGGTGAACCCCGTTCGCTGGAAGAAAAAATGGACGATGTTGGTTTGCTACACGCTTTGAACCGAAGTAGCGGTGCCATTTCTCTGCATATTCCTTGGGACGTACCCAGCGATGTGGCCGCGATTCAGCAACGGGCGGCGCAACTTGGCCTGCGCTTCGATGCGGTCAATTCCAACACGTTTCAGGATCAGCCGGGTCAGGCGTTAAGCTACAAGTTCGGTTCGCTGCAACATGCCGATGCGGCGGTTCGGCAGCAGGCCATCGACCACAATATCGAAGTAATCAGGCACGGTGTGGCCTTAGGCTCGAAATCGCTCACGGTTTGGCTGTCAGACGGCTCGTGTTTTCCTGGCCAGCTCAACTTCCGCAAAGCATTCTCACGAACGCTCGACAGCCTGCACGCCATTTATGCCGCCCTGCCTGAAGACTGGAAGGTATTCGTTGAATACAAAGCTTTTGAACCCAACTTTTATTCAATGACCGTGGGCGATTGGGGTAGTAGCTACCTATACGCCAGCAAACTGGGGCCAAAAGCATCGACGCTGGTTGATCTGGGTCACCATTTGCCTAACGCCAACATCGAGCAGATCGTGGCGATTCTGTTGCAGGAAGGAAAGTTGGGTGGTTTCCATTTTAACGATTCGAAATACGGCGATGATGACCTCACGGTGGGCAGCATTCGGCCGTACCAACTGTTCCTGATATTCTGCGAACTGATAGAAGGTATGGATGCGCGCGGTATGAATCACGCTGATGATCTCGGCTGGATGATCGACGCCAGTCACAATGTGAAAGATCCGCTCGAAGACTTATTGCAGTCGGTAGAGGCCATTCAACTGGCCTACGCACAGGCGCTTCTGGTTGATCGCACGGCGCTTGAAGAAGCTCGTGAAGCCAACGACGTGGTGCGGGCGCAGGAATTGTTGCAGGATGCCTTCCGTACCGATGTTCGTCCGCTGGTAGCCGAAGCACGGCTTCGGGTAGGCGGAGCGCTGAATCCACTCGCCTTATTTCGCCAACTCGACGTGCGCGGCCAACTCATCGGCGAACGCGGCCTGAAAACAGTAGCCACAGGACTTTAAAGGAATTAAGAATTAAGAGTTAAGAATTAAGAGTCAAGAATTGAGAAGTAAGAGGTGAGAGTCAAGAAGCAAGACTTGCGCTGCTACTTGAGAAACGGTTGATCAGCAACGCAAGTCTTGCTTCTCGACTCTCACCTCTTACTTCTTCTTTCTAAAAAAATCATGCAAACGCCCGTAATCGCCGTTATTGATGTTGGTAAGACGAACAAGAAGGTATTCCTTTTTGATCGGCAGTACCAGCTTGTCTGGGAGCGGTCGACGCAATTGACCGAAACGGTTGATGAAGACGGTGATCCCTGTGAAGATCTGGAGCAACTGATCCGGTGGGCATTAGAGGCCGTGCAGGACGTGATGAAACTGCCGGAATACGATGTACAGGCCCTCAATTTCACAACCTACGGAGCCAGCTTTGTTTTCGTAGACAAAGACGGCAAGACGGTAGGTTGCCTGACCAATTACCTCAAGCCTTACCCCGACGAGCTTCGCGATCAATTTTACGAACAGTACGGCCCCACCGCTCAGTTATCGGTCAAAACGGCTTCGCCCGCTCTGGATAGCCTGAATTCGGGCCTTCAGTTGTACCGGCTGAAGCACGAACGGGCCGATCTGTTTTCGCAGGTTGCCTACGCGCTACACCTGCCCCAGTATATGAGCTACCTGATTACCAGCGAGCCCGTGGCCGAAGTGACCAGCATTGGTTGTCATACTATGCTCTGGGATTTTCAGCAGGCCGATTATCATCAATGGGTAAAACAGGAGAGGCTGGATGCCTGTCTGTCGATTCTGGCACCTTCCGACAGCGTTAAAAAGGTTTTAGTAGACGGGAAACCCCTGAAAGTTGGTGTGGGCTTGCACGATTCGTCGTCGGCGCTGATTCCCTATCTGGCGTCGTTCCGGGAGCCGTTTGTACTTATTTCAACCGGAACCTGGTGTATCAGCATGAACCCGTTCAATACCGATCCGCTAACGGCTGAAGAGTTGCAGTACGATTGCCTGTGCTACCTGACTTATAAAGGCCAACCGGTAAAAGCATCGCGCCTATTTGCCGGTAACGAACACGAACAGCAAACAAAGCGGCTGTCGGCCCATTTCAACGTACCTGAGTCGTATTACAAACAGGTGGGCTACAATGCCGACATCATTGATCAGTTGCAACGTACCCACGCCATAGAAGCCGAACCGAATAATGATCATGCCAACGAGTGGCTGGGCATGACGCCACCCGCCACCATTCCGCCGTTTACCCAATCGGCTTTTGTGCGGCGCGACCTGACTTTGTTTCCCGATTACGAAACGGCCTACCATCAGTTGATGCTCGATCTGATGGCGCAGCAACTCATTTCAACGGCACTGGTGATTCCCGGCGATTCGGTTGGGCCCATATCGCGTATCTTCGTTGACGGAGGATTTAGCCATAATTCGATTTACATGAATTTGCTGGCAGCAGCTTTCCCCGACGTCGATATCTGGGCGGCATCAGTCGCGCAGGCTACATCGCTGGGAGCGGCATTGGCTATTCACGACGAATGGAATGCGGGACCAGTTCCCTCTGATTTGATTGATTTAACGTATTATCCGGCTCCGCAGGCAGATTAGCGGAAATAAGAAACCCTTTCGGTTACGCCATTCATGAAGATAGGCTTATTTATTCCCTGTTACGTCGATCAGTTTTATCCGCAGGTAGCAAAAGCAACACTGATGCTGCTCGAAAAGCTGGGTTGCACCGTCGATTTCCCCTTGAACCAAACCTGTTGCGGACAACCCATGGCCAATTCAGGTTATGCCCATTTGGCGGGTGGCTGCGACGAGAATTTTATTCGCAACTTTGCCGGTCACGACTACATTGTGTCACCGTCCGGAAGTTGCACGCTCCACATTAAACAGCATTTGCACGGTCATGATGCCGCCAGCAACAACGACGCGCTGGCCATTCGCAGCCGGGTTTACGAACTCACCGAATTTCTGGTCGACGTGTTGAAGGTGCAAGCATTACCCACGCCAAATCAGGTACGTTCACTACGGGTTGGACTACATCAGAGTTGCCACGGACAACGGGGACTCCATCTCTCGCCCATGTCTGAGTTAATGGGTAAGCAAGGCATTTCTAAACCCGAAACGTTGCTGCGAATGGTTGAAGGGTTGGAACTAGTGGATCTGGACCGCCGCGATGAGTGTTGTGGTTTTGGCGGTACCTTCTGCGTGACTGAAGAGGCTGTATCGGCCAAAATGGGTAAAGACCGCGTTGCCGACCATTTGCGGCAGCGGGTCGATGTGATCACCGGTGTGGATGTTTCTTGCCTGATGCACATGGAAGGCATTCTTCGCCGTCAGCACAGCAACGTATCGGTAAAGCATATTTCAGAGTTACTCAGCTAAAAAGAGAGGTATGTCAACGACTCAATCGCACCCTGAAGCGTCTGTTATCTTTAATAAAGACGAAGCCCGCGTTGACTGGCACGATGAAACGCTCTGGTTTGTCCGGAGTAAACGCGACCGCGCCGCCCAGTCGATTCCAGAGTGGGAGGGCCTGCGGGAAGCCGCTTCGCAAATCAAGAATCATGTGTTGTCGAACATGCATGATTTGCTGACAGAGTTTGAGCAAAACGCCGTTAAAAACGGAATTACGGTGCATTGGGCTGCCGACGCTGCTGAGCATAACGCCATCATTCACCAGATCTTGCAAGACAATAAGGTCAATCAACTGGTGAAATCGAAGTCGATGCTGACGGAAGAATGCCATTTGAACGAGTACCTGAAAGAGCAGGGTGTAGACGTTATTGACTCAGATCTGGGCGAACGAATTGTGCAGATGCGTGGCGAAGCACCCAGCCATATTGTGTTGCCCGCCATTCACCTGAAACGGGCCGACGTGGGCGACACGTTTCACAAGCACCTGGGCACCGAAGCGGGCGCCACCGATCCGCAATACCTCACCGAAGCCGCCCGGCTCCATCTGCGCGACACTTTTTTAACCCGGCGCGTAGCCTTGACAGGAGTGAATTTTGCCATAGCCGAAACGGGTGGGTTTGTGGTGTGTACCAACGAAGGCAACGCCGATATGGGCGTACACCTGGCCGACGTGCACATTGCCTGTATGGGCTTTGAAAAAATCATTCCCCGGGCTGAACACCTTGGCGTGTTTCTTCGGCTATTGGCACGTTCGGCTACTGGTCAGCCGATCACCACATTTTCGAGTCATTTTCACAAAGCCCGGAAAGGACAGCAAATTCACTTGGTTATTGTCGATAACGGCCGGAGCCGACAACTTGGCCGCCCCGATTTTCGGAATTCGCTGAAGTGTATCCGATGCGCGGCTTGCCTGAACACCTGTCCAGTGTATCGGCGTAGCGGTGGGCATAGCTACCACACGGCCATTGCCGGACCAATCGGCTCTATTCTGGCCCCTAATCTGGATATGAGCAAAAACGCTGATCTGCCTTTTGCCAGTACCCTCTGCGGGTCGTGCAGCAATGTGTGTCCGGTAAAAATTGATATTCACGAACAGCTCTATAAGTGGCGGCAGGTACTGATGCAGGAAGGGCACGGACCCGCCGCTAAAACATTGGCGATGAAAACAATGGCTAATGTGCTCGAATCGCCCCGCTTATACCGAATGGCTGGGAAAGTAGGCCGGGGTGTGTTGCGTTTCGCGCCAATCGTAGCCGAAAATGGCCTGAATCCCTGGTATAATCAACGCGAAATGCCTGCCCCGCCAACCGAGAGTTTCCGGGATTGGTACTTGAAGAGAGGGGAGTAACGCCGAAGCTCCAGCTTCGGTAGTCAAGGCTAGTTTTACACTACCGAAGCTGGAGCTTCGGTGCTACAACTGAAAAATGGCTTCCCGAGACACCATGTTGGCCGCTATTCGCGCCAACCAGCCCGACAGATTACCATTGCCTGAGCAGTTTACCTTTCAAACAACGTACCCGGATCTGGAGGCTCAGTTTGCCGAGGTGCTAACCTTTGTGGGTGGTCTGGCGGTGAACGTACCCAACTATGCTGCCATTGCCACGTACCTGCGCGAGGTATATGCCGACGTGGTCAATATCGGAACATCCCTGCCTGAACTGGCCGATTTGGCCGATGTTGATCTAAGCACCATCACCGATCCACACGATCTGGCTGGCCTGAATCTGGCTATTATTGGTGGTCAGCTGGGGGTGGCCGAAAATGCCGCTATCTGGGTCGATGAACGGCAAATCCCAACCGCCTTGCGGGCGTTGCCCATGATTACACAATACCTCGCCATTGTGATTCGTCAAGCTGATTTAGTGGCTAATATGCACGAGGCTTACCGCCGAATCGACGTAGCAGCTACGGGTTTTGGAACCTTTATTTCCGGGCCGTCAAAGACCGCCGATATTGAGCAAAGTCTGGTAATAGGTGCGCACGGTGCCCGCGGATTGACCGTATTTATCCTAAATGAATAAAGCTGATTGGCTGATGCGGCCGTGAATGCGGTACTTTTGTGGTAGCACCTCTCTGGTTCGGTGCATTAGCCAATGCTGCAGCAGATCGCGATCAACGACTTTTCGAGTACACCCAAATACCTTCAGATCTACAACTCCATTACAGAAGGTATTCGGAATAAGGACATTTTGCCGGGGGATAAACTACCGTCCATTTTCGAGGTATGTGCCGAATTCGACGTGTCGAAGCGAACGGTGGAACGGGCGTATGATCTGCTGAAAGAGAAAAAAGTGATCGAGTCAACCAAGGGGAAAGGCTCATACATCAGTGATCTGGAGATTAACCGGGCGTTGAAAGTATTCTTGTTCTTCAACAAACTCAGCGCCCACAAGAAGATCATCTACGACGCCTTCATCGATGAACTAGGCCCCGATGTTCCCATCGATTTTTTTATCTACAATAACGATTTTCGGCTATTTAAAACTATCCTGCCCAACCACGCGCATGGCTATACGCACTACGTCGTTATTCCACATTTCTACGAAGGCGGCGAACGAGCGGTAGACCTGATTAATACCCTTCCCAAGCATAAGCTGGTGGTAATGGACAAGCTTATCAATGGACTAACCGGGCGTTATTCGGCGGTGTATCAGGATTTTGAAAATGATTTGGTACAGGCGCTTGTCAGTGCTTTACCACTGCTTCGTAAATACGCCACGCTGACTATTCTGTTTCCCGACTACACGTATCATCCCGAAGGCATTCTGGCGGGGTTTCACCGGTTCTGCGCCGAATATGGTTTTCAGGGGCTGGTCACTCCCAACATTGAGGCGGCCGATATTATACCCGACTGCGCCTACATCAACCTGATGGAGGAAGATCTGGTAACGCTGATTAAAAAGATTAAAGAAACACCGTATCAGGTTGGCCGTGAAGTGGGTATTCTGTCGTACAACGAAACACCACTGAAAGAACTCCTGCTGGATGGGATCACGGTTATCTCCACCGATTTCGCCCAAATGGGCCGCACCGCCGCGCAACTGGTAACGGGCAAAGTGACCGGACAAATCAAAAATCCGTTTCAACTCACCGTGCGGAAATCACTTTAGGTACGTACTACGGACTTCAGTCCGTTTACTGTAGCTTTTCTATAAAAACGGACTAAAGTCCGTGGTACGTCAAAGCCCGCCGCTTGTTTGTTTTTTCAGGGCTACCTGAATATCGGCGGGTAGGTTGGTGAAGAAGCGAAGGCCGGTGCGCTTTTCCAATTCGTTGACAGACAATCGATAGCTCTCCCACCGCCGCTCGGCCGTTGCCTGCTGATTTGGCATATAAACAGCAATGACCTGCGTATTAGGACCAATGCGGTTCAAATCGTCGGTTCCGTTCGGCATAATCAGCAATACTTTCCAAAGAGCGGCGGGAACCGTAATCTTGCCATTGGCCAAACTGCTGGCTTCTCCCTGCTCACCCGTACCGCCCGACCCGCCTGTTCCAGCCATTATATACACTTCATTGCCTGTATCAAGCTGCTTTCTGGCAAATTCTTCCAGGTACTTCCACGTTTCCCGGTTGAATTTCGGCGCTTGCGGCACGACGTTTGATAGGACGAATGTAGCCGCATTATCGGCAGGGCTATTATCCCGGTCTTCGGATGGGCACAGGTGGCCGCGATCAAAGCCTGTACGTTCGTAATCACTCGACCGAACCGTTGAATACCCGGCGGGCAGATCAGGATCGGGGCGGAAAGTTTTGGTACGGGCAGCGTCGCCTTTCCATTCAGGACTCAGGTGCCAGCTTACCCAATTGGCAATGCCCCGGCCGCGGTTGAAACTCAGCGCAAACTGGGGTTTCAACACCAGGTAATTGTCGGCGTCGATGGTTGTAGCCTGACTGGGATTGCCCAATGTCAGGTGTTCACTAATGACCTGGACCGATCGGCTGGTTTGTTTGGTTGCGCTTGGGGTAGGCAGGCAACCGGCAAGTGAGAAAAGGAACGTGCTGATGAACAGGTTTCTCAGCACTCGATTTTGTGTGAACGTTGATTTTGTTAGCATACTTACGGAACTTTACTTGACTAAGCCACCAGTAAACTCAGATGAGTCGAAAACGGATAACCGAGACGATTTTAAATAGCCTGCTTTTTTTGCCGAATTTGTGGCCAATCGCCATTGAACTCGGTAAAAACTCAATTTAGCCTGTTTTTAGGGCATTTTTAGTATCACAACCCATACGTATGAGTAAAAAGAAACCGGCCGTACCGCAACGTACTGGCTACACAGCCCCACAAGCTGCCGCGCCTCGTCAGGCGGTGGCTACCCCTCCGCGACCGCAAGCATCGGCCGCACCCCGTCCGTCAACCCCTTCTGTATCTGACCTTCCCATCGACCGTAGTCCGGTTGCCTGGTGGCCCATGCTGGTACTGGCGGCCATTGGCGTGTTGCTCTACGCCAACACGTTCGGCCATCAGTATGCCCTTGACGATATTGCTGCCATTGGGCAAAACCTGTTTGTGAAGCAGGGACTAAAAGGCCTGCCCGATCTGATGCGCACGGAGTTCTGGCACTTCAGTAACATTTCGCTGGGCTACTACCGGCCTCTCTCACTGATCACATTCGCGCTGGAGCAGGAGTTTTTTGGCGATAAGCACCCTGAATACAGTCATATGATCAATGCGGCGTTGTACGGACTGACGGGCCTAAGCATTGGGGCGTTGTTGCAGAAATGGTTGCCTGGTAAAACCATCGTGGCGTTTCTGATTGGCCTCGTCTTTATCACGCATCCTATTCATACAGAGATTGTGGCCAACATTAAAGGCCGCGACGAACTGCTGAGTTTTCTATTTATTGCCCTTATGCTGCTGACCGCCTGGAAACAGTTGGAAGCCAAAACGTCGTTTTGGTATCAGGGGCCATCGGCTGATATTGCACTGGGTACGTTGCTCACCATTTTCAACGTTGTAGCTGGTTGGGTAATCGGTAGCAGTCTGCTGGTCAACTCGTTTGGTGCAACGGCGGGTGGCGTTATCGGCGTAGTACTTATGGGCGGGCTTTCTACAACCTGGGTTGGCCTGGCTTGTGCTTCGCTCTACTTTGCGTTTCTGTCCAAGGAATCGTCAATTGTGAGCTTAGCGCTGATTCCGGCCATGCAATACTGGTTTGCCCGTCGCAACGTCTACCGGTCTATGATTAGCCTGTGGCCGTTCCTGATCATTTCAGCGTTGTTCTTCTACCAGAAGCAAAAAATGATTGGCACCCTGAGCGGTAACCCACCTGTCGACTGGGCTAACTATCCGTATGCCATTCTGAATACGAAGACGTCGACTATGTTCAAGTTCTTCCTGTATTACCTGAAGCTACTGGTGCTACCGCATCCGCTGGTATATGATTACTCGTTCAACGTGATTCCAACGGGCGGTAAAGGCGATATTATGTCGTGGCTGGGCTTCTTCTCCATGGTGGGTATGGTAATCTTGTCCTGGATTGGCTTCCGTCGCCGGACGCTCTGGGGTTTTGGTCTGTTCTGGTTCTTCGTAACCATGGTGCCTGGCCTGGGCTTTATTTTTAGTCGGGGTGGTATTCTGGCCGAACGTTTCACCTATGCTGCCGTGATGGGTTTTGCTTTTGTATTGGTCTGGGCTGTGCAGGCCGCCGTTGCCCGATTCGGACTGGATAAAGCGAAAGCCAACGTACCTGACGAAAGGCCGGCTGTTGACGGACAGTCGGTCGTTGAGTCTTTCCTTACGCCAAAACAAACGCCCGCTTACGCCGTCAATTACATACCGATGGCAATCGTGATAGCTGTAGCTTGTGGGTTGTATTCGTTCAAAACCGTCACCCGCAACCCAGACTGGGAGAACAACTTTGTCCTCTTCAACTCGGCACTTCCTTATGCGCCCACAAGTTGCCAGGTACAGCGCCACGTGGCCAACGAGTGGATTGAAAAAGGCCTGAAAGAGCGCGCCAAGATCGATAGCGCCAATGTTCGGATGGCTCGCTTTCAGGCTAAACCCGATTCGGTGAAGAAGTATCAGGCTATGTTGCCCGAATACAATAAAGAGACGGGTAAATACGCTCGTCTGGCGCTCGATCACTTGCAGGAGTCATGCAAGATTTACCCAAATTTCGGTGAGTCGTACTTCTCGATGGCGTACGTTTTCCAGCGTATCACCCCCAACGTCGACTCGGCTAAGCATTATTACAAGCAAACAATCAAAGCGGCTTCGTCGTATGCGCCAGCCTATAATAACCTTGGCGTAATTTACCAGAACGAGGGTAAGTACCAACTGGCATCGTATTACTACAACAAATCGATGGAAGTGAACCCGGCTTATCAGGATGGCAAAAACAACTACGCTGCCCTGAAAAAAGCAACTGGTTTGGATGTTCGTTTCCTACCCGATTCGGTGATTACCCGAAACTAAAGAGAGTACACAGGCATAGGGTAGCGTGATGCTGATATTGATACTGTTAACAGGCTCAATGTCAGCATCACGCTTTTTTTGTTTAAAACGATTAGTAATTTTTAAGCACACCTCTTACCTGTTGGCCGTTATTGTAAAGTATATACGTCATAGGTTCATAGATTGTGTACCTTCATAGAGTGAGCGTTGTTTGCCAGTTACTTTAGCCCATAAATTATGCCTGTGTTTCCTCTAAATCCTCTTTCGCTGGTTAATATATCAGTCTCGGAACAAGAGACATTTCCTGAACAGGAACGTACGCTTCGGGACAAGTTACTGTTGCGAGAAGCTCAGTTGAGTCAGGCAACGCGAATGGCTGGCATGGCGAGCTGGGAATGGTATTTTGGCTCTACTCAGATTCAATGGAGTCCCGAAATGTATCAGTTTTGGGGGTATGAGCCCGATGAAGTCAGCGTGGATCTCGATAGTGTCGCCCAATCGACGCACGTTGATGATCTGCCTATTTTAGAAACGGCGGTAGGGCGTTTATTGCAGGGCGACGACGTGGAGATGGAGTACCGACGGTACGACAGGCTGGGGCGGGAGATATACATTCATACCATCGGGCAGATCATCCATAACGAAGCTGGGGAAGCTATTGGGGTGTTTGGCATAGATATGAACATCACCAAACGCAAACAGCAGGAGCAACGTTTGCTTGACCTAAACCGGTTGCTTGAATCGAAAAACAAGGAACTGGAGCAACTGGTGACCGAAGCCAACGCCTTTACCTACATTGCCAGTCATGACTTACAGGAGCCTCTTCGAAAGATTAAGAGTTTTAACCAACTCATTTTAGAGCAGGATGCAGGTACGTTGTCGGAGCAGGGACAGGAGTTTTTCAGACGCTCTATAGCCGCCGCCGAACGAATGCAGCAACTCATTCGCGATCTGACTGCCTACTCGCGAATCAACGCCGTTGAAAGTACCGTTGAGTCCGTTGATCTGGCCGAATTGGTTGAACAAGTATGCACCGAACTACGCGAGACGATAGTGGAGAAAAACGCAATACTGCACATCGGGATACTGCCAACCGTACCGCTGATCCGCTTTTCGTTCCGGCAATTGCTCGATAATCTCATTGGTAATTCGCTTAAATATCATCTGCCCAATACTGCGCCGACCATTACTATAACTTACAATCGGCTAGTTGGAGGAAACGTACCTGATCAGCACCAGTTAACTATTGCCGATCAGGGTATCGGTTTCGAGCCAAGATATAGTGATCGTATTTTTAAGCTGTTCCAGCGGTTGCACAGCCAGCAACAGTATGCTGGAACAGGTATAGGACTTGCTATTTGCCAGCGCGTGATGCAAAATCACGGCGGCACCATTGAGGCCGCCGGAAAACCCAACGAAGGAGCTACTTTCATCATGCGCTGGCCTGTAGAAGCGGAGGTCAGCTAATTGCCCCGGCTAAGCTTGATGGCCCGTTCCAGCACCTCATCACGACCCGCCCGAATGCCCTCGATGGTCGGTTTTACAACGATGTCGGGCAGTATACCAACGCGCTGCGTTTCCCGCCCATCAGGATAAAATACGCCTATACCGCTGAAGGCCGTTCGGTAGCCTCCCGGTAACGGCACCCACGATATGTTGCCATCGGCTCCGGCGGTCGGGCTTCCAACAAGCAAGGCAGTAGGAACGGTACGGAAAGCCATAGCGGTAAACTCGGCCTGACTTTGGGTGTCTTCATTCACCAGTACAATAACGTTTCCTGCGTAAGGTTTTTCCCTGGCGGGCGGCAGTTTTGAGGAGCCCATCTGCTCAAAAACGCCCGGAAATGACAGGTTAGGCCGGGTAAACTGGGCAAATGTTGGTCGTTTATCCGTTAGATACCAACCCACAAGCAATAAGGTCGCTTGTGGATAGTTGCGCAAGTCGAAAATGATGGCCCGTGTGTTCATGAGTGGCTTCATCACGCTGTCAATCTTTCGTTGTGTCAGATGCCCCATGTTTACATAGCCGATACTATCAGACAGCATTTGGCTGATTGGATACCGTGAATTGAGCGATTTGGACGTGCTTCTCCCCAACTCTCTAAACGTATAACGTGCAACGATTACCGTTGTATCTTTCCCTTGCCGATCAATGGTAAGCGCTGCTTGTTTTTGTGTGCTCACGCCGATAAGCCCCCGAACATCGCGGAGTACGTCTGCCTCATTGGAAGCGGAGATATAAGGCTGGATTCGGTCAATATGCCCCCGAACAGATTGGCCGTCGATGGCGCTGATTACCGTTCCAACGGTCAGGGCCGATGAACTCATGAGCGAGTCGTTGTAAATCCGGGTTACAACGGCTTTGTTATCAATGAGCTTGAGCTCAAAAGGGAGCCATAACGTACCCAGATCGCCGCAACGCAGGCAGCGATTTTTATCGGTCGAAACAAGGAATCCGTGGCTGTCTTTTATGCTGGCAACTAACTGATAAATAGCTTTCTGGTACGTTTCAGGGTTGTTTGCCCGTTGGAAAACGGGAATCAGCTTAGGCAGCACCTCGTTCCAGTTACTATCAAGGGCGTATTTATAGGGGAAGAAATAGTGGATGATGTTCCAGTACCGAAACAGCGCCAGTAACCGGTAAGATTGATCTGGCGTTGACATGTCGGCATAGCTTTTCTCGTTATCGAAGCTGGTATTTCTAATCTGCTTATCTTGCTTCACGTAGTAGTTATCACCCTGATTTCGATTGTTTTTTAGGTACGTTAACCGGTTCAGGACGTCTTCTGTAAACAGGAGTGAATCGGTCAAAAAAGATAAATCCAGATTCTGCTGGCCAAGGACTGGGGGAGAAGCTGTCTGTACGCATTTCCGACAGCGCTTGACCGTTCCCAAACTATCGATTAGACGGGCATAGATGTCGTTAAGGTGTTGCTTATTCTGAGCCTGCTGAACATCGGGGATCAAACGAATGAGCTGTTGATCCCAGTCCTGCTTGCCTGACGCTACGTTGGGATGATAGTATTTCAGAAACCCCCAAACCTTACAAAGCGAGGCTAACTTCTGGTTTTCAGTTATTGGTTGGGCCAGCGACGTGGTGGCGGCTAAGCAAAAGAGAATAAAGTAGCGCATGGTTGAGTAAGTCTGAAGTCACTACAAAGACCAAAGCCACTGTCCATCGGTTGGCAGTGGCTTTTCTTAAAAAAACGTAAAGAGCGTTAAGCAGAATTGCGCAACATCAGGGCAAACGTAATGAGACGGCGCAGTGTCGCGATATTGATGCCAGCTATTCGAATCAAACCGTTACCTACACCGCCGACCCCATTAACTCGGCCAGGATTTTTTGGGCGGCGATGGAAATGATGGTGCCGGGTCCGAAAACGCCTTTTACGCCTGCGTCGTACAGAAATTGGTAATCACCGGCCGGAATCACGCCGCCAGCAATGACCATGATATCGTCGCGACCAATGGCTTTTAGCTCGTCGATGAGTTGGGGCACCAGCGTTTTGTGACCCGCCGCCAGACTGGAAACACCTACGAGATGCACATCGTTTTCAGCCGCCTGTCGAGCCACTTCGGCCGGGGTTTGAAACAGTGGCCCCATATCCACGTCGAAGCCCAGATCGGCAAAGCTGGTGGCAATGATTTTGGCACCTCGATCATGCCCATCCTGCCCCATTTTGGCGACCAGAATCCGGGGGCGACGGCCTTCTTCCGTGGCGAACTGATTGGTCATTTCCCGCGCAATACGGAAGTTTTCATCATCTGATACCTCTGCCGAATACACGCCCGACACGGAACGAATGGTGGCTTTATGCCGACCAAATACGGTTTCGAGCGCATCTGAAATTTCGCCGAGCGTAGCCCGGTGCCGTGCCGCTTCAATGGCCAGTGCAAGCAGGTTTGCCCCCATCGACCCCGCCCCTAGCCCCTCCCCGTTAGGGAGGGGAACATCCACGGAATACGCCGAAGCGGTACCCCTCCCTAACGGGGAGGGGCTAGGGGTGGGGTTGGCGGCTGCCGCTGTCAAGGCGGCCAGCGCTTCATCTACCTTCGCCTGATCCCGATCGGCACGTACCTGCGCCAGCCGCGCCAACTGTGATTCACGGACCGCCTGATTATCAATATCCAGTAGTTCGATGACAGTGTCAGTGGCTGGTTTGTAGCGATTCACGCCCACGATAATGTCTTTCCCGCCATCAATGCGGGCTTGTTTGCGGGCAGCGGCTTCCTCGATGCGGAGTTTAGGTAATCCCGTTTCAATGGCTTTGGTCATGCCGCCGAGTTGTTCCACTTCGTCGATCAGCGTCCATGCTTTTTCAACAAGTTCGTTGGTCAGGTATTCCACATAGTACGAGCCACCCCAGGGATCAACGGCGCGGGTGATGTCGGTTTCGTGTTGCAGGTACAACTGCGTATTCCGGGCAATACGGGCCGAAAAATCGGTGGGGAGCGCAATGGCTTCGTCGAGCGAGTTAGTGTGCAGGCTTTGGGTGCCGCCCAGCACCGCCGCCAGAGCTTCTATGGCTGTTCGGGCTACATTGTTAAAGGGATCTTGCTCGGTGAGGCTGTAGCCCGATGTTTGGCAGTGGGTACGTAACGCCAGCGATTTGGCATTCTGCGGATCAAACTGCTTCACCAGCGTTGCCCACAGTAATCGTCCCGCCCGCAGCTTGGCAATTTCCATAAAGTGATTCATACCGATTCCCCAGAAAAAAGAGAGGCGCGGGGCAAACTGATCGATGCTCATGCCTGCGGCCAGTCCGGTACGAATGTATTCCAGCCCGTCGGCCAGGGTGTAGGCTAGCTCCAGGTGGGCCGGAGCGCCCGCTTCGTGCATGTGATAACCGCTGATGCTGATCGAGTTGAACTTCGGCATGTGCTGGCTGGTGTACGAAAAAATATCACCAATCAGCCGCATCGACGGGGCTGGTGGGTAGATGTAGGTGTTCCGAACCATGAACTCCTTCAGAATATCATTCTGAATGGTGCCCGACAGTTTCTCCGGCGAAACGCCCTGTTCTTCAGCAGCCACGATGTAGAACGCCATGATGGGTAACACCGCCCCGTTCATGGTCATCGACACCGACATCTGATCGAGCGGAATCTGATCGAACAGGATTTTCATGTCCTCAACCGAATCAATGGCCACCCCGGCCTTGCCCACATCGCCCACTACGCGCGGATGGTCGGAGTCGTAGCCCCGGTGGGTAGCCAGATCGAAAGCTACAGACAGCCCTTTTTGACCTCCTGCCAGATTGCGTCGGTAGAAGGCATTCGAGGCTTCAGCCGTTGAAAAACCGGCATACTGGCGAATCGTCCACGGTTGCCGAACGTACATGCTGCTGTATGGTCCGCGTAAATAAGGCGGAATACCAGCCTGCCAGTTGGCTACGGAGCCAGGTACGTCAGCCATTGAAAAACGTGGTTTAAGCTTAATGCCTTCAGACGTAGTGAAAAGCTGACTGGTAGAAGCAGCAGGAGTTGAGGTCGGTTGCATAGCTTAGAGGAAGCGAAAAGGTAGAAAAATCAGGGAGCCGAACAGCATAATTTCCAAGAAGCGTTGAATGAGTCCACGCCAGGGAAACAGACTACGGACGGATAAAAGTATCGATCCAATCAGAATAATGCTTCCGACTGTATCGAATGGCTGGTCAGGTAGTTGGCTCGTTACGTTGAACAGAAACAGTGCTCCGCCGAGGTATTCTACAGAGCCACCCAGATTATGAATCTGTTGCCGGGTGCTGCCACTCAATGGCGAACCAACATCGCAGGGGAAAAACGCAGCGATCACGTACCCAATTCCAACCGAAACAGACAATCCTGCCAAACCAACCGGGTAAACGGCTGGCGTTTTCAGATGGGTGTAAAGACCCGCCAGCATCAAGAGTACGCCTACTGGCAGAAATACACCATAATTAACCAACCGTTGATCCAAAGCGCCAATTTCACCCAACTCGCTGATCGTGTGACGGATAGGGTTATAGTTTGCCCGGCGCTTGCTGAAATAAAGAATGCCAGCCAGCAGGTATAGACTGGTTAACAAGAAAAATCCAGACAGATAGCTCATTCAAATTCCGAGGCTAATCGCCGATTAGTTACATCTACATCTGTTTGTTTCAACGCAGGTTTAGCTTCTGCTCCCACTTCGTCGTGTCGAAATTTGGTGACGCCAACGAGTACCCGCCCGTTCTGAACGGCATCAACTTTGGCAGCATAGGCCTTGTTTAATTCCTGATGAACGTACCCACTGTCTACCACTTTTGTGAAACCACCCATTTCCTGCACTTTCTGAAACAAGGCCCAGGCGGCTTCTGCTAACTGAAACGTCAGGTTCTCGATATAATAACTGCCCGCCGCCGGGTCGGCCACTTTGTCGAGGTAGCTTTCTGCTTTCAGCATGGTTGAGATGTTGCGGGCAATACGATGGCTGAACTCGCCGGGGGAGTGGTTCAACACCGCGTCGTAGGGGCGGACGGTCAGCACATCTGCCCCGCCTATAACGGCTGCCATGGCCTCGGTTGTGGCTCTGAGCAGGTTGGTGTAGGGGGTGGCCGCGGCTTCGTAAAACGTAGAGGTTTGGCCGTGTATTAGCATAGGGTAACTCGTAGCGGCAGGCCATATCCGGGCAATTAGCACGCGCAACGCTCTCAGTTTGGCCATCTCTACGAAATAGCTGGTGCCAACCGATACAGACACCATTGTTTTAGGCAGCAACTGCTCAACAGAGAAGCCCATTTCGTGTAACTGCGCATAGGTTTCGGTTAGTCGCGCCAGCGTGAACGCTAGTTCCTGTGTGGCAGTGGCTCCGGCCGAATGAAATTCATGGCTGCTGATGCCGATCGTACGGAAGTTGGGCGACGTTACACTTTGACCCATTAGGTCGGTCAGTATGGCAGGGGGTATAGCATCGGTCAGCATACCTCCCCGTAATTGGTAAGGAGCTATCTGACGGAGGTCTGCCATGAACCGGGAAGCATCGACGCCTGGATTCAGCTGAAAAAAAACAGGCGTATCGCTTAGCTTGATGCCGTTGAGTAGTCGGGGCAACGACAATTCATCAGTTATCTGAAGCAGCAACGCATCTGCTCCGGTCAACAGGGCCTCGCGCAGGGTTGTATTCTGATGTTTTTCGTCGCCTGCCACACTATTATAGGCGGGTGCATTCAACCAGCCGGGTATGGATTTTTGCCCGTTTTGTGACATTACAGTCATTGCCGGCGTCATGTCTTCGGCCGTATAGTACGGTTCTACAGTGAATCCTTCGGGCGAATGCCAGCGGAGACTTTCATATATGGTGCTGTCTTTCAGATCTTTTTGAACCTGAGCCAACCAGTCGGCGTGTGTGGTGGGGGCAAAAGGGGGGGAGAAGGAGGTCGGCATAGGTGTTGGCAAAGTCACAGAACAGCCTAAAGATACGCACTGTTTTTTCTCGGTCCGTAATTCGTAAATTGTGCTACTTTTGTCTCCCTTTTGGCGACCGTAACCGCCGCACCACTTAACGTTCAATCAGTGATCACCCCCGTACCACCCGGATCCATGCAACGCGAAGTACAAATTGTCTGGAACAATTGTCTGCGTGTTATTCAGGAAATAGTGCCCGAACCAAGCTTTAAAACCTGGTTCGAGCCGATCATTCCGCTACGGCTCCACGGGAAGGTACTCACCATTCAGGTACCGAGTGAATTCTTCTACGAGTGGCTGGAAGAGAATTTTATTCACGCCCTCAGAAAGGCCCTCGATTACGCAATCGGTCGCGACGGTCAGCTTGAATACTCGATTGTGGTCGATCAGGGCGACGCGCAAAACCGACCCATTGCGGTGAGCATGCCTACCACTAAAAGCCCGCAGTCGGCCAAGCCCGATAACGTCAGCCCGGTACTTCGCTCACCTTTCGCGCTCAAGGATCTCGATTCGCTTACCCTCGATTCGTACCTGAACCCCACCTACACATTTGATAACTACGTAGAAGGTGACTGTAACCGGCTGGCTCGGAATGCCGGTTTCGCCGTAGCCTCGCGGCCGGGGGTAACGTCCTTTAACCCGTTGATGATCTACGGCGGAGTTGGGCTGGGGAAAACGCACCTGGTGCAGGCAATCGGAAACTTCATCAAGAATAATAACCAGGACAAATTTGTCCTGTACGTCACCTCCGAGAAGTTCACAAATCAGTTTTTGAACGCCATTCGCACCGACGGTATCCGGGATTTTACGTCGTTCTACATGCAGGTCGATGTGCTGGTGATCGATGATGTGCAGTTTTTGCAGAAGAAGGAAAAGACGCAGGAGATTTTCTTCCACATCTTCAACCATTTGCACCAATCGGGCAAGCAGATCATCATGACGTCCGACCGGTCGCCGCGTGCGCTCGATGGTCTGGAAGATCGGTTACTCTCGCGTTTCAAATGGGGGCTGACTACCGATCTGCAAACGCCCGATCTGGAAACGCGGATCGCGATTATTCAGAAAAAACTACAGGCCGAGGGCGTTTATATCGATTATGGCGTGATCGAATACCTTGCCCACAGTATCAATACCAACGTACGTGAACTCGAAGGCGTGGTGGTGTCGCTGATGGCACAGGCCTCGTTGAACCGACGCGAAATCGACCTTGATCTGGCCAAAGCCACCTTGCGGAACATCGTTGTCAACGACGAAAAAGAGATCAACATCGATACGGTGCAGGAACTAGTGGCTGATTTCTACAACACCACGATTGCCGATCTGAAGTCGAAAAGCCGCAAGCGTGAGATCGTCTATCCTCGTCAGATCGCCATGTATCTGGCCAAGGAGCTGACCGAGTTATCCTTGAAATCAATTGGTTACCATTTCGGCGGGCGCGATCACAGCACCGTCATTCACGCCATTCAGCTCGTTAACGACCTGCTGAAAGAAAACCCCGAAACAAAAGAGCAGGTAGCTAAATTGAAGGGGTATTTTAAATGACGTTTCAGGTTTGAGGTTTTGGGTTTGATGCGGTCCGCCGCCGCGGTGCGCTGCTTCTCCGGTGTGCGTCTGTAGTACCATGCAACGGAGTTGATAGCGCAGACCACGCTATGCTAAAAATTCGTACTATTGCGTAAACCGATTCCCGCTCGTTATGCTTAAACGCGTCTCCATCCAAAACTTCAAAAGCCTGAAAGACGTAACGCTCGATTTACAAAAAGTAAATCTGCTGATCGGTCCGAATAATTCAGGGAAAAGCAATTTCTTGAAGGCGTTGGAGTTTTTCACTAATACAGGGTTAAATTCTTATACTATTGACGCCTTAACAGAAATAAGTCATAAGCATCTTCAAATAGATATTTCCGCTGAATTTACGCTTTTGCCCGACCCTATGGGGATTATGGCTACAACTTACAACACGGAGCAACACAATTTATATCATTTTAAAAGGTCGTATCGAATTACGTCAGAACCTTTTAATGTAGGCGTTGCAGAGTTGATAAACGATTGGTTCACAAATAGTCTAGGTGCAAAAATAGACGGACAAGTAGAGGGAGGGCATCGACGTGAATTCTTTGATTATGTACGTACCACTGCGTTTAGACCCGATCCTTCTAAACTAGTACACTTTGCAGAACTATCTGCAACAGAGCAATATTTAAATTTCAACTGTTCTAATCTTATATCATTTTATTATTATCTAGATTCATTTTATAAAAGGCATAACGCTAAAGAAGTTCAGGAGTTATTGACTCAGTGCATACCTGAATTTAAATATTTTACATTACCTCCAATTTTAGTTGGAGGTAAAAGCATGTTAGGCTTACGCTTTTTCGATAAAGATGATATTGGGTATTCGACTACCGAAGTATCGGAAGGTGTGATCTACTTTTTAATGATTCTCTGCATCATAAATCAACCGAATCCTCCAAAGTTACTTTTGCTGGAAGAACCAGAGAAAGGAATTCATCCGCGCCGGATATGGGAGGTGATGAAATTCATCTTTCAATTGGCTGAAGAGAAAGATATTCAGATTATTCTGACAACACATAATGAGCACGTTGTCAATGCGTTCGCTTCAATGCCTGAGGCTGTATTTGTATTCGATAAAGACGAAGAAGGAGCAACGCATGTGCGCAATCTTCAACGAGATATTATTGATGTCTCCCACGAGAAAAGTAGGCAGAAAGGGTTAGAACCTATCGATTTTACGGAGAACTTGGGGGATAATTGGCTGTATGGTTTGATAGGTGGTATACCGGCTGACGTACTATGAAAAAGATAAAAAGGCTGGACTATACACTCATTGCGGAAGGGTTTGCTGAGTATGCGTTTATTTCAACTTATCTGAGAGTTATCGCTGAAGGGTATAACGTTCAGGCTGTTCAAAGTCAAATTGCCTCAAAGAACAAGCGACTTGGGAAGTCTAGAGTATTATCAGAAGCGGGTAAATTCTGTACGGCAGCTATCACCGAAGATCATAATCTGGTACTAGTTGGGGTCGATCTTGACAGAGCCGATCATCAAAAAGAGCAGCTACTACATAAGGCAGAATGCAAAAAACTGTCGGAAGCAATGGGCAGGGTCTACATAGATTATGGCGACATAATCGTTTTATACGTGCCAGTTCAAGCCATTGAGCATTGGTTGGCTTATCAGGCATATAAAATAAATCTCATTGACTCTATCACGGCTAATGGTGTAGAGAGTAGACCTCAAAGTGAGCTTAAAAAGGTTCTTTACCGTGGTAAAGAAGATCAGTTCACAATAGAAAAAATAGCCAAAGAAATTGCCAAGAAAGCTGATTTTGATGAACTGGCCAAACAGTCGCGTAGCTTCTGTCATTTTCACGAGCAGGTTAGGGCATTTCTGATCTCTTTTTCACACTAACTTTTGCTCCGCTTCCTGACCCGCCTCCAAATCGATGATGATGCCTGGAATCTGTGCGTGTCAACGGCGAGTAACCCGTTAATATATGGTCATACGTGGTATCTGGATGCTGTAACTGATCTGGCAGATTGGAAGTGGGAAGGGCTTGTTCTCAGTGATGAGACAGGCCAATACGTAGCTGTGTTGACGGTTCCTTTGCGTCGTCGGTGGGGTTTTTGGGTGGTTTATCAGCCTTTTTTCTGCCAGTTTCTGGCACTTTTTTCCGCTCAGCCAATTGATGTTGTTCCGTTTCTGGAGGCTGTTGTCAAGCGGTACTGGTATGCATCGAAGTGGCATCTGTTGCTCAATCAGCCACTTGTGGCGTTGCCTCGTCAGGTACGTTGCCAGATTATGCATACTCATGTGTTGCCGCTGGCTGATGATTCCAGGGTTGGGTACACGGCCGACCGGAATATGAACCTGCGCCGGGCCACTCGCCGAATAGACAACGTACCTGACTGGCGCGTAGAGAATTCAACTGATATCGAACCGTTGATCCGTCTTTTCCGGGAGAATCACGCCGGAGAGATTGGCGTAGCTGAGTGGTCCTACGGGCTGTTTCGTTCGCTTTTCAGTTCCCTGCAACAACGTGGATTGGGTACGTTGCGCTATGCCTGGGCCGATGGGCAGATTGTGGCCGGGGGCTTGTTTGTGGAGCAGCACCAACGCGTTATTTACCTGTTCAACGCGGCGAATGCGGCTGGTCGCCGGTTAAATGCGCGGTCTCTGTTGATTGATGAACTGATTCAAACTTACCCAAAAAAAGCAACGCCGGAACCGACATTGCTTGATTTCGAGAGTCCAGAAAAGCAAAGTGTTGTTGCCTTCTACGAAAGCTTCGGCGCACAACCGCAGGCGTATAGCGTGCTTAGTTGGAATCGGTTGTGGGGGGCAAATAAGTCTACTGTTTAATGTCTAAAGTTCAACGTTGCCTATGAGCGAAGCAACGTTGAACTTTAGACATTAAACAGTAGACTTATTTGAATTCTCATTTCTGAATCGCCAGCTTTTGCTTCAAGCCTGAGTATGATTTGATATCCATGTCGAGCGAGCCGATGGCGAGTTCCACTTCAACTTTTAGGGGTACTTTATTGATATCGTCAGACACCCACATCAGTAGCGCGTCTTCGCCTTTAAAAAAGCCATTCGACGACATAATGGGGCTTAGCTTGATGGTGTTGATCTTACCGAATTTGGTCTTGATCGTTTCTTTTCCCCGGTACTTCACCTTCATGTTATACACCGCATTGTCGTAGAAAGCAGGCAGTTCGATGATGGTACCGATGCCAATTTTATTGAAATCGATGGTACGCAGAAAATAGTAGCTGCTGACCACATCGTGTACATTATCGGGTACTCTAAATAGGTCTTTTTCTGTTTTCTCTTCTGCCTTTACTGTATTGGTGGTATGGTTGAAGGTCACGTTTTCTTCTTTGCGGTAGCTGTTCTCCTGAATATTCGTGTAAAACTTCTGGGGTAGAATAGCCGCTGTATCGATATAAGAGCGCCAGGTATCGCGCACTTTCGTTACCAAATCAAAAGCACCGGTAGTGCGGCCGAACACGTTCACCTGATAGCACGGACGGCCGTTTACAGAGTAAAGCGAATGGGCTACATCAACCCGTGCTTCGGCTGCATTGATGATGCCGTAATGTACTCTGTACTCAATATGTTCGCCCGGTCCAAAACTTGTATTGACAACGCGGCGGTAAGTATTTGCTGTTGTAAAAGCCGCCGTCAGAATAGCCAGAATTGCCAGCGTGATACCCGTTTTCCTCATAGTAATCAGTGTGTTACAAAGACGGATAGGTTTGTTTCAGATGTGTAAGATAACGTGGAAAGTTACCTTTAAATTGAGTAACAAACTCGGTTTTAAACCGGTTCTGTTGCTTGCGATACGTTAGGAACCCTACAAAGTACGCATTGTTGGGCAAGTCAGTTTTAGTCCAGACCCGTCTTTTGCCTGAACGGTTTATCCGTGCGTCTGTCAGCGTATCGGATGATGTCATGATAGCTTCGATCATTTTCCACTTCGTTGCCTCTTTGACGGCCACGGGGGTTGAAGGTTTAAGAAGTCTATAAACACTGTCGAGTTTTTGAGTTCCCCGAAGAATATGGTCATCGTACCGTTCCCAGTATTGGTTAGTAGCCAGATAATTTTGGTAAGCGACTGATTCACGGCCGTATTTCTGCGCCATGAATCGCTCGGCACCGTATTCCCCCACAAAATCGGCCAGATTTTCGTTGTATTCCAGATTATCTTTCACAAACAGCGTGCCGTGAGTCAGCTCATGAATAATCAATTCGGCCAGGCTACCATCGCTTCGTCTCAACATGCTTGATAAGATGGGGTCTTTGAAAAAACCCAGTGTAGAATACGCGGCTACTTCATTGATACGAGTGTCGTAGCCTTCTCGTTTCATCACCGAATCGGCTTTGAGTAGCTTCTGCCGGTCGAAAAACCCTTTGTACGAGAACGTACCCAGAATAGGAAAGACATACTCTGCCGGGGTCAGCTCGTAGCGCAACGACCCCACTAACACCCACATCAGGGGTAGTCCCTGCTGATCATAAAAGGTGGTGAAGTTTTTAGAGGGTTCCAGCTGAAGTGAATCCTGGGCAAACTGCTTGATCTCCTGAATAAGCCTGATTTTAGCTTTGAGCGAATCCGGGTAGGTTGGATCGGCCAGCACCTCGGGGACTGGTTTGGTGTTGAGCATGATGTGCAGTTGTCCTTTTGCCTGCATATACCCGTAGCTGATCAGTTCACGTTGCCAGATACCAAGCGCCAGCAGCACAAGTAGAAAACCCAGGAATAGTCGCCGTTTCATGGGGCAAATCTACAGACAAATGGGGTTGTTGACCAGTACTCTACGTCGGTCAGCCTGCGCGTTCAATTATCCGGTTGCTGCACCGCACAACATAAGAATTTGGGATAATCCCAAAAATTGTCGGTACGTTCGTGGGTCACTAAACAACGCAATACCATGTCTGTCAATGCAAAACACCTGGCCACATTCGTTTTGGGTGCCGCTGCCGGCGTAGCACTCAATAAATACCTGCAAACCGAAGATGGCGAGAAAATGGTGGCCGACCTGAAAGAGAAAGGCACCCAATTGAAATCAGAAGCCGAAGGCGCTATCGACAACGCCCCCGAATATTTTGAGAAACTGAAAACCCAACTGGCGGAATTGTTGAAAACCAACTTTCCCAATGCCGAACAGGCAATCGACGATGTGCTGGGCAAAAAGCCAGATACCGATTTGACAGCTTAGCACTGTCCTGAATGAATTAAAAGCCCACTGACGCACATCAGTGGGCTTTTTTGTGTCTGAGCGAATTAATTCGGAGGAATAGATTGTCAGATTGTCAAAGCTTTTGTTCTGATTTTATTGGCACTGATACGTGTAGTTTTCAGCCTGTACTACATCGCTTCTTCCGGTATAGTGCCGTTGATTAGCTGCTGAAACCAATTGATACCCAGGAGTTGGTGCAGGCAGCACAGCGCGTTGAGAAAAGCCATAAAAAGGTGCCTGAGCAGATTGAACACCTGAAAGGGCAATTAAGTGGTCAGGGTAGAACGCTACCCGAGCGTGTAACGCTGCCGTATTAGAAGAGGATTAAGGCAGAATAGCTTTAGGTAAATCGCCTACCTGAACAATAACTATGCCTAAAAGCGGTAGGCTATGTACATTTAAGGTAGGGTACGTATTGTTTTCAATATATACTAAATATACACTGTGTTTATGCTTTATAATATTAGTGTTTTTATCTTATACGTATTTGTATACAATAAGTATTAATCCTGTAAGTATATAGATTTTATGAGCATGGCATAGTTTTGGTAAGCAGTCAGTCGCACGATCATCTCAGCGGCTGCATATGAAACACATTTTCCCGTCCACATTTTTTGGAAGAAAATACCGGTCAACAGTAGTACAGGTATCTTCCTTGTTAACTCAAGTACTGTTCATATTAACAGGTGTATTGTTTTTGTTGAGTACCTCAGCTCAGGCGCAGGTATCTGGCACAGTATATCGTGAGTTCAAGATGAACGGTGTGGCCGATGCTGCTGTAACGAATACGTTCAGTAGCACCGGTGGTGTTTCTGCCGCCATACAGACTCGCTTTGCCGAAATCGGTCTGACGGGGGCGCTTATCACGGTCTACGGTGACAATGAACAGGTGTTGGGCAACACGACCTCAGCGGCCAATGGGACCTGGTCGGTAGCGGTACCTGGTACCTACACGGGCGCGCAGGTACTGGTAGAATGTCGGTTGCCAACGAGCCTGTCGGCCCTAACCCCTGGGCCGCGAGGTGCCAACAACCGCACTACGGTCATCACTGTACCCCGAAACAGTACCGGCGTTGACTTCACCTTTGGCGTTGGTTCGCAGCATGCGCAGGATAGCCCTCAGGTGGCTTTTGCCTGTTTTGCCCTGCCTCAGCCCAGTAATGCCACTGGTTCTCCTGGTAGCGCCGAACCAATGGTCATTCGGTTTCCATACATCAACGGTGGTCCGCTGACTAACGCTACCCGGGCCGCAGCCAATACAACCACGAGCACTGGTCAAAACTATTACGCGCCTGGTCAGAACCCGCCCGTGACCAGCAAAGCCGTGTTGACTACCTTCGGCCAAACCGGAACCGTTTATGGGCTGGCTTATGACAAACGTCGTAACCGACTGTTAACAAGTGCATTTGAGCGGGCCTATACGGGTATTGGTGCCAACGGAGGTGGGGGAGAGGGCCGCATTTATGTGACTACGCTCGATGCATCGGGCAACGCCACGGCTACCGCGCTCTGGCTGGATCTGGAAACGGCACTTGGCGCCAACGTAGCTGGTGTTGACCCCGCCATTACGCCGAATTTATCGTTTACCAATACGGTAGCCGGTGTTGCCAACCCCGTTACCGTGCAACGCTTCGAGCACAACAAAGTCGGGCATTTGAGCCTGGGTGATCTGGAGTTCTCGGCTGATGGGCGGACCGTGTACGTAGTCAATTTGTTTTCCCGTCAGATTTATGGTATTCCGGTTAACGCAGATGGTACCCCCAATACGGCAGGTATTCGCACATACACGCCAACCAACCCCTGTGGTACTG
The DNA here is from genome assembly GCF_041321135.1 of Fibrella aquatica. Lineage (NCBI taxonomy): Bacteria > Pseudomonadati > Bacteroidota > Cytophagia > Cytophagales > Spirosomataceae > Fibrella > Fibrella aquatica. The sequence goes on from NZ_JBGGWF010000001.1 coordinate 1,054,224, forward strand.
GCTCGTTTACCGATCCTGCAACGCCTGCCCCTTCTGCCCGCCCTTACAATGCTGTTTTAGGCCTGGGCATTCACCCAGAGAATGGACGTATATATTGTACCGTTACCTGTACTGGTCCGGCAGCGGCCAACCTAACCGGAACCATCTATTCGTTTGATCCTGCTCCAGCCACGACTACATTTCGTCAGGAGGTGCAAATACCGTTGAACTTCACTTTACAGGCGGGCGGTACCGGCACAGAAGGCGTGTATCGTAATGAACCAAACATACCCTGGTCGACCAGCGCCAACAACAGTATTGTTTCTAACGAACTGACGAATAACAACGTAGAGCACGCGTCGCTGGCTGATATTGTCTTCGATATAGAGCCAAATGGCACCACGTATATGATCGTGGGTGGCCGGAACCGGTTTATGGATGCCAACTCAGGAAGCCGAACAACTACGGGGCAGGGTGTCTGGATTGCGTCTAGCAACGGTACTTCGTTCACGCTGGAAAACAACGGCGTGGTGGGAAGCCGGACAACGGCCAACACCCTGACATTGCCTTGGTTCTCGGTGCGTAACGGCAATGGCGTATTCTTTAACACAAATGGTACAGAAGGGGCCTACAGTACAGGTAACCTGATTGCCATACCGGGCTTTACGGAACTGGCAATGGGGGCCGTTGATAACATTCGGTCGGCGGGGAATAACGGGCTTACCTTTTTAAACCGGGTTAACGGGTCGCGTACCCGTGATATTTTGTTGTTGGGAAATCTGGTGACGGGTGAAGTGGCCCGAACAGACATTTATAAAGCCAACGTGTGGGGCGAGGCTGAGGCCCTTTTGGAAGCAGCTCCGCTGGAAGTGGGTAACTACGTTTTTCGGGATTTAAACCGAAACGGAATACAGGACCCCTCTGATACGCCCATTGCGGGGGTCAGGGTATCGCTGGTAGAAGATACCAACGGTGATGGGTTACCTAACGAGCCCGTCAGTGCAACCACGTTGACAGATGCCAACGGCCAGTATTATTTTACGCAAGCCGCGAACGGGTTAAAGTATGATACGCGCTATGTGTTGGTCATAAATAGGGCGTCTGATTTTGCTACCGGTGGCGTGTTGCTCAATGCAATACCCGCACAGGCTAACGTAAGTAGCAATACCAAAGACACGCGCGACTCTGACGGCGAGATTTTGACCGGCAGTTTCGTGAAAACAGCGTTTACAACCGGTGCTCCGGGCGACAACAACCACGTTTTCGATTTTGGCTTTGAACCTTGTTTACCTCCATCGGTGACGTTTACGGCCAGTAGTAATGCCGTTTGCCAGGGGCAGCCAGTGGTATTGACCACAACGGTTAGCCCGGTTGGCGCGTATACCTATACCATTGCCGGTCCGGCAGGCGTAAATATAACGGGTGGTTCTACGGGGACTGCCACGGTAACCAACCTGAACTCGGGTGTCAACAACTTCACCGTGACAGTCAGCAGTGCAACCTGTTTTACAACCAGTGTTGTGTCGGTCACGTCTACTCCGGCTTCGTTGTTGGGTTTGACCACATCGGCTTCGGCTATTTGTGTGGGTCAGGCAGTTACGTTGTCGACTTCATTAGGGGGACTTATTCCGCTTGGCTCTGTTGTTCTCAATACGGTAGGTGCGCTGGGATCGTTGACTCCGCTCACGTCAAATATTCTCAGTCCAACGGCAACAACGACCTTTTTGGCGCAGGTGCCTATATTGGGCGGTTTAGTAAGCAGTTGTCCGGTGACAGTGATTGTGAATCAGCCACCTGTTCTGGCACCGGTAAACGTTTCATTGTGCGTTGGTACACCGCTGAACCTAACCACTTTACTGGGTCAGAATAATATACTAACCGGGCTTATAAACACGTTGCCAGGCGGGGCTAGCTTACCCACTAACTTGACTGTTGGGGCTGGAGTGAATCTATTTAATGTGCTGAGCACCAATCCACTGGGTTGTACTGCCACCACGCCGATCTCAGTCACGGGCGTTCCCAATCCTGTTCTTGCGCCGATTAACTTATCGGTATGCGTTGGGTCTACGCTTGATCTGACCAGCCTGACAGCTTTAACAGAGGTGACCAATGTCTTCCGTAGTGGTGGTCTGCTGGGCTTGGGTAACCTGCTGGGTACACCTACGGCGGTAAGCATCGGTGCCGGCGTGAACCTCTTCAATGTCGTATCGACTAATCCGTTTGGTTGTACCGCTGCCACGCCGATTTCTGTAACAGGCGTTCCGGCTCCTGCCGTAAGTCCGATTAACTTATCACTCTGCGTGGGGGCTAATTTGAACTTAACAAGCTTAACTGGTCTGACGGGTCTGACTAACGTCTTCCGTACAGGTGGATTGTTGGGGCTGGGTGATGTACTAGGTACACCAGCTTCGGTGAGTGTCGGGGCGGGTGTGAACCTCTTTAATGTGGTCTCGACTAACCCGTTTGGTTGCACCACGGCCACACCGATTTCGGTGACGGGTGTTAACCCGCCCGTAGTGGCCCCGATTGCTCTGTCTCTCTGCGTAGGTACGTCACTTGACCTGACTAGCCTGTCTGGTCTGACTGGTCTGACGAATGTGTTCCGTCAAGGTGGTCTCCTAGGTCTGGGTAATGTGTTAGCTAACCCATCAGTAAGTATCGGTACTGGTGTGAATCTGTTCAACGTGGTGTCTACTAACCCATTCGGTTGCACCACAGCTACACCAATCTCGGTGAGTGGGGTGGATGCGCCGGTGGTAGCACCGATCAATCTAAGCTTGTGCGTAGGTACGTCACTTGACCTGACCAGCCTGTCTGGTCTGACGGGTCTGACGAATGTCTTCCGTCAAGGTGGTCTGCTGGGCTTAGGTAACCTGCTGGGTACGCCTACGGCAGTAAGTGTAGGTGCTGGGGTGAACCTGTTCAATGTAGTGTCGACCAATCCATTCGGTTGTACCACG
>NZ_JBGGWF010000010.1:0-224196 GCF_041321135.1 Fibrella aquatica
GTTGCGGTTGCGCTGCTATAGTACCTAGTGGTGATTCAGCAGCGCAACCGCAACGGCGGACCGTCTTAATTCTTAATTCTTAATTCTTAGCTCCTTAATGAACACCTCTTACCTGATCATTGCCCTGAGTACCGCTGTGCTGGTTTCGTATGGGTTCGACCTGTTGAGCAGTCGTTTCAGAACGCCGCCGCTTCTGTTACTGCTGCTCATGGGCGCGTTGCTTCGCCTGTTAACCAACTCGCTGAATATTCAGGTGCCCTATGTAGCGCCAACGCTGTCTACGCTGGGTACGTTGTCGCTGATTTTGGTTGTGCTGGAGGGGGGGCTGGATCTTGACATTCAGCCAGATCGGCTCGGCCTCGTTCGGCGAACGGGATTGATGGCCCTTTCGTCTATTCTGCTAACCACGCTGGTATTGGCCACCATGTTGTTTCTATTGCTTGATGAGTCGTACTACAAATGCCTGATCAACGCTCTACCGTTTAGTATTGTCAGTAGCTCCATTGCCGGGCAGGCCGTTCGGCCACTCTCTACCGAAAAACGCGAGTTTATCACCTACGAGACGTCATTTGCGGCTATCATCAGCATTATGCTGTATAACTTTCTGATAGAAAGCGACGTATCGTTACTTGGTGCTACATTCGGATTCATCCGCGATACGCTGACAATGGGTCTGGTGTCGGTAATTTGTTGTTTTGCGCTTCTCTACCTCATTGGTCGCATCAACCACCCCGTCAAGTTTCTGCCCATCATTTCGGTATTGCTGCTGGTTTATGCCATTGCTAATATCTACGATCTGTCGTCGCTGTTACTGGTGCTTATTTTCGGCCTGTTTCTAAACAATACCGAACTGTTTATTCGTGGTCGACTAGCCCGAATGTTTAAAAGTGATTTGTTTGAACAGGAACTGGATCAGTTCAAAAACCTGACGTCTGAAGGAGCTTTCATCGTTAAGACGTTTTTCTTCCTGCTGTTTGGTTACGCTACCAATCTTACCTCGCTCATCGACACCGACGCTCTGATTGTCAGCGCCCTATTCCTGATCGTGATCTTCGCCGTTCGTTGGCCTCTTCTGCGTCTCATCTACCCCGGCGACTGGCGGCCTCTCAACTGGATTGCCCCGCGCGGACTGATCACGATTCTGCTCTACGCCAATATTCCGCAAGCCCTGAAACTCACCGGTTTTCGCGAAGGGATCCTCACCTTAGTGGTGATTCTAACTGCCGTTCTGATGGCGATTGGTACAATCAGATACCGGCCCGGTGAGAATTAAGAGGCTAGAAGTAAGAAACAAGAGACAAGAATTGCGCTGCATAGGAACGAAGTACATGACAGCGGAGCAAATCTTGCCTCTTGCTTCTCATCTCTTACTTCTTCTCCCTTTCCGCTTTCCGCTCAGCCTTCCGTTCGGCGCGTTTCGCTTTCCGTTCAGCCTTGCGCTCGGCTCGCTTTTCTTTATAATCTTCTTTGAAGCTTTGTAACGCATCTTTAAAGGTGACGTCGTCATCAAATTTTTGCTCAAACGCCTCTACATACGCATTGCGTAACACACCGAAAATAGTTGGCCAGACTGGCGTTTGAATAGCATCGATTGTACCAGTCAGCGGCACACGAGTGGCCACCTGATCGCGTTTCTGGTTCTCCAGTACTTCAGATCCTGCTTCGGCGAGTAGTTCAGTGAAGAAGCGGCCAACCGTTCGTTTTTCGCCGGGTTCCTTCAACTTAAACACCTTCATGTCTTTGGTGAGCGGTTTCAGGTAGCCATTCAATTTGCCATCATTCATGGCCATTTCAGAGAAAACGCTCATAGTGCCACGTTCAAAATCAACATTAGCATATTCACGCGCCAGCGGATTCAATTTTACTAACTGCAAATTGGTGAACTTCAGGTTGTAATTGAAATCGGGGAGTTCTTTCAGCAAATACATGTTGGCATCGAAACGCATAGTACCACCATAACCAGGTACGTCGCCCGTAAGCCAGACTGGTGAAGGTAGACTACCGGCTTTTTCTTCTACATTTCGAATGTTGCGGAGTTCCCCGTTTACGTTGTGAAATGACATATCGGCGCGGGGCTTCGTCACCAGACTCGCCAGGTCAATTCGGCCGTTGATTACGGCGAACCGGTTTATTTGAATAGGTAGCAGGTCTTTGACCAGTTTGGTCCAGTCGGCCCCCTCTCCCGTTTGGCTGGTCGCTTCATTGTTGCTAAACGCAAAGTTGAGTTCGGGTTCGTAGCACTCTACCTCACCCACCAACTTTCCCTTGAAAAGTGATTGCCACTCAACAGAGAGGTCAGTTCGTGGAATCTCAATAAAGGGTTCCTTAACTTTTCCGTTTATCTTCTTTATCGTCAGATCATTGATCTGATAAGCACCGCGCAGCAGCGCAATATCAATGTCATCTACGTATCCGGTGTAATCGCCCATATCGGCCAGGGTTTTGTTGACATACCTGAGCACAAACCAGGGTAACAGCAGGCGAGCCACAATGATCAGCACCAAAAGGGCGATGAGAATCTTAACAGAGCGTTTCATAACAGTGAACAGTTATCAGTAAACAATTATCAGTTACCATAGAGCAGTAATCAGCGAACAGTGGTCAAGCCTTTGATAACTGTTCATTGTTTACTGATAACTGTTGACTGATAACTGTTACCTGTTCTTCAAGAACGCCCAAAACGGCCGTTTGTTGAGATATGTTAGGTCATCGTCATTATTAAAGGCCTCTCGTTCAAAGCAGATAGACCGGTAAGCGGTATAATGATCGCGGCCTCTCAGGCGCCAGTAACCATATTCGGAGAAGTACCAGATGTAGAAGAGCACGATGCCCAACTCGAGTTGCTGGCGCAGGTGAATTCGCTCATGATTGAGCAAGCGAGCCGATGGGTTAGGCCTCCGTAAGAGCACGAACGGCCAGATGGTCATACCGTTGACCCACAACCAGGGAACAATAAATATCAATTTTTGAAGACTGAATAGTAACCAGCCGGGATAAGTGAACAATAAAAACGCATGCTGACTTAGTAACATAGCAACCTGCGTATAAAATTCGCTGATTCTATGCCTGCTTAGGTAATTCATGGTTGATCAATGCTACTCGTAAACGCCCTATGCTGACTACTATTTTACTCGTCTTCCTCCTTGGTTATCTGCTTATTACGCTGGAAGATGTTATCCATATCAACAAAACGGCAACGGCACTGATCACCGGTGTACTCTGCTGGACAGTTTATGCGGTAACAGAACCGGATCATCATGTAGTAGGTGAGCAACTTGGCCACCACCTGATCGATATATCGGCGATTTTATTCTTTCTGCTGGGTGCTATGACCATTGTGGAGTTGATCGACGCCCACGAAGGTTTCACGCTGATTACCGACCGCATAGCCAGTCGCAATACACGTACCCTGCTCTGGATCACTTGTGGTCTATCCTTCTTCCTATCGGCCTTACTCGACAACCTGACCACCGCTATTGTGATGGTGTCTGTACTCCGTAAGCTCATCCGCGATCCCGATCAACGGCGACTGATGGCCGGCATGACCATTGTTGCCTGCAACGCGGGCGGCGCCTGGTCACCCATCGGCGACGTGACCACCACCATGCTCTGGATTGGCGGTCAGGTGACTACAGCCAACATTATTAAAACGTTGCTACTCCCCAGTTTGATTGCGCTCTTGGTCCCCCTGCTGATCGTGACCTTCCGATATCCGGCCGGTACAACCTCTTTTGTAGCTACCCCCGATGAAGAAGGAGCAAGCCGCCCGTACATCAATAAAGTAGCCCGGCGCGACCGGCGATTGATGCTCTCTATCGGACTCGGCGGTATGCTTTTCGTACCGGTGTTTAAAACACTGACCGGCTTGCCGCCCTATATGGGTGTAATGCTCGCTTTAGGAGTTATCTGGCTAGCCTCTGAAATCATTCATAAAGACAAAGATGAAGCTGAGCGTGAACCGCTTACACCCGCCTACGCCCTGCAAAAAATCGATACGCCCAGCGTGCTTTTTTTCCTGGGAATACTGCTGGCCGTTGGCTCGCTGGAGGCTACCGGCGGTTTACGGGCCATGGCAACGTACCTGAACGAAACCGTCGGCAACCTCGACGTGATTGTGCTCTTGATCGGCATGGTGTCGGCGGTAGTTGATAACGTACCTATTGTAGCCGCTGCCATGGGGATGTACGATATGCAAACGTACCCGGCCGACAACAAGCTCTGGGAGTTCTTGGCCTATTGCGCCGGTACGGGCGGCAGTATTCTGCTCATTGGATCGGCCGCTGGTGTTGCCGTTATGGGCATGGAAAAGCTCGAATTCGGCTGGTATCTCCGCAAAATCAGCTGGCTCGCTCTGCTTGGTTACCTGGCTGGCGCAGGTACGTACCTGGTGCAGATGGCACTGCTTGGTTAGTGTGTATTCCCGGTACAATATGTACATATACATACCTCTTTGTTAGTAACCGTTCATACGGCTTTAACTTCCTTTCGTGTAATCAATCAACCCAGCCATTGTGTAGCGCAACGGCTGGGTTGTATTTTTATAGGCTGCCATGTGGCAACCCACAACCAATTTATTCCAATTAGTTTGTATGAAACGAACCCTATGGCTATTGGCCGCTGGTGCGTGCCTATCTGTTCAGGCACCAGCGCAATCGAAGAAAGCCGCCAAACCGTCGCCCGCCCAGGCTGCCGTAAAGGCAGGTGCTACCAAAGCATCAGCCACTACATCGACCACAGCGGCGCGCATTAAATTCACCGAATTTGACCTGCCTAATGGCCTACATGTCATTCTGCATCAGGACAATAGCACGCCACTGGTGGCTGTGACGATGATGTATCATGTTGGCTCAAAAAACGAACAACCAACGCGCACTGGCTTCGCACACTTTTTCGAGCATTTGCTATTTGAAGGCTCAGACAACATTGCGCGCGGCGAGTACATGAAGATCGTGAAAGGCAACGGCGGGCAATTGAACGCTAACACCAGCCAGGACCGCACGTTCTATTACGAGGTAATGCCGTCAAACAAACTTGAGCTGGGTTTATACCTGGAATCGGAACGGTTGCTGCATGCCAAAATTGACCAGAAAGGGGTAGAGACGCAGCGCGAAGTGGTGAAAGAAGAAAAACGCCAGCGAATCGACAACCAACCCTATGGCTCGATCTTTACCGAAGTGCTCAGCCATGCTTTTACCAAGCATCCCTACCAATGGGCACCCATTGGTTCGCTGGAACACCTGAACGCCGCTACCATCGACGAGTTCCGGCAGTTCTACAAAGATTTCTACGTACCCAACAACGCCATCCTATCTATCGCAGGTGACATTGAGCCAGCACAAGCAAAAGCGTTGGTAACGAAGTATTTCGCCGAAATTCCGAAAGGCACTAAGACGGTTTATAGACCAACCATCAAAGAGCCGGCGCAGACCAAAGAAGTGCGCGACACCATCTTCGATAACATCACACTACCAGCCGTAGTACAGGCTTACCACACACCCGCACAGGGCACTCCCGATTCATACGCGCTGGAAGTACTGCAAACGATTTTGGCCGGTGGCGAAAGCTCACGCATGAATAAGGAAATTGTTGACAAACAACAGAAAGCTGTACAGTCGGCCGCTTTTCCGGTGAATAACGAAGACACAGGCTTATTCCTGACCTATTCAATTGCCAATCAGGGTGTTAATCCGGCAGACCTGGAAGCAGCAGTAAACACAGAAATTGACCGGGTAAAGAAAGATCTGGTGACCGACGCTGAGTTGACAAAGGTTAAGAATCAGCTTGAAACCAACTTTGTGAATCAGAACGCCCGCATTTTTGGTGTGGCCGAAAACCTGGCCAACTACAAGATGTATTACGGCGATGCCAACCTGATCAACACCGAGATTGACCGCTACAACAAAGTCACGAAAGAAGACCTTCGTCGCGTTGCCAATCAGTACCTACGCCCCGAAAACCGTGTGGTACTATATTATCTGCCTAGAACCGCAGAAACTAAAGACACGGGAAAAGGAAAATAGATCACTACGCGGTTTTGCTGACGCCCGTATAGAGACCGGTCCGCCGTTGCGGCAAAATTTTGCGTCTCTACGGTAGCCGAATGGTACGCCGCAAAAGACTTCAAAAAAGATGACATTCAAACATACTCTTCTAGGCCTTTCACTGCTTGGCTTATCGGCCAGTGGTTTCGCCCAGACGCTCGACCGGAGCAAATTACCAGTAGACGCACCAGCGCCGCAAATCAAGATTGGCAAATCAGAAACCTTTACGCTGCCCAATGGCCTGAAGGTATTTGTGGTCGAAAACCATAAGCTGCCTCGCGTAGCAGTAAGCCTTGTGCTCGATCGCGAGCCACTCTTCGAGGGCGACAAAGCAGGTGTGAGCAGTTTTGCGGGTCAATTACTTCGCAACGGCACGAAAACTCGCACCAAAGAACAACTCGACGAAGAGATCGACTTTATCGGGGCCGATCTGGGTACGTCACCCACGGGTGTCTTTGGCGGTTCGCTGAGCAAAAACGCGGGTAAGCTATTCGAGCTTATGTCTGATGTAGTGCTGAACCCCGCTTTCCCGCAGGCCGAACTCGACAAACTAAAAAAACAGACCAAATCGGGTTTAGCTGCGCAGAAAGATAACCCAAACGCCATTGCCAGCAAGGTGGCTAACATCGTTACGTTCGGCAAAAATCACCCCTACGGTGAGCAGCAAACCGAAGAAACCGTTGATAAAGTGACTATTGCCGACGTACAGGCTTACTACAATACTTATTTCCGACCCAACATCGGTTATCTGGCGGTAGTGGGTGATATCACACCGGCTCAGGCAAAAACACTGGTCGAAAAAGCGTTTGGCACCTGGAAACGGGGCGAAGTACCCAAGCCGACGTACCCGGCACCGGCGGCAATCACCAAAACCAAAATTGCCCTTGTCGACCGGCCTTCATCGGTGCAGTCGGTTATTAGCGTGGGTTACCCGGTGATGTTAAAACCTTATTCACAGGAGACCATTCTGGCCAGTGTGATGAACGACATTCTGGGTGGTTCTGAAGCCCGCCTGTTCAACAACCTACGCGAGAAACATGGCTACACCTACGGCTCCTACTCAAGCCTCTCGGGCGACCGGTTGGTTGGACGGTTCCGGGCCAGCGCCAGCGTTCGTAACGCCGTGACCGACAGTTCGGTAGCCGAAATCATGAACGAGTTGAAGGCTATCAGCACTACGCCCGTAACGGCGGCTGAGCTGAAGCAAACTAAAAACGCCTTTGGTGGCAATTTCATTTTCACTCTCGAAGATCCACAAACGGTAGCCAATTTCGCCATCAACACGGCCCGCTACAACCTGCCTGCCGACTTCTTCCCGAACTACCTGAAATACGTTGACGCCATCACGGAGGCCGATGTAGCCCGCGCCGGTAAACAGTTCATCAAGCCCGATAACGCCATCATTGTGGTGGTTGGTAAAGCCAGCGAAATTGCCGACAAGCTGAAACGGTTTGGCGACATCGAGTATTTCGATGCTAAAGGAAACCCGGTAGCGGCTCCCACAGCGGCCAAAGCAGCCCCTGTAGGTATGAGCGCCCAGCAGGTGATCGACAAGTATATCACCGCCATCGGTGGTAAAGAGGCGCTGGTTAAAGTGCAGGATATGACGACTCTGATGAGCACGGAAGTTCAGGGCACTGCCGTGAAACTGACCCGCAAAGACAAAGCCCCTAATAAATCGGTGCTGTCGGTGATGGTGATGGGTAATGAGATGATGAAGACGGTCAGCGACGGTCAGAAAGTAGCCATGACATCACGCGGCAACACAACCTCTCTTACCGGCAAAGAAGCCGATCAGCAACTGGTTCAGGACGGACTTTTTCCAGAACTACACTACGCTGCCAACAAAGTAACGAGCACGCTCGACGGCGCTGAACAGGTAGATGGTAAAGACTCGTTCAAGGTGAAGAACACAACGCCCAACGGTCATGTCTGGACCGATTTTTTCGACGCCACCACGGGCCTGAAAATTCAGACAATGTCGATGCAGAAAGGCCCGCAAGGTGAAGTAGCGCAGATCGTTGGCTACAGTGATTATAAAGACATAAACGGGGTGAAAGTACCTCACCAGATCAAGCAGCCAATGGGACCTATGACCCTGACGCTATCGGTGGATAAAGTAGAGGTAAACAAAGGATTACCTGATACTGACTTCAAAATAGACTAGTAGAACCAACGAATGTAAACACAGAGCCACATAGTACACGGATGTTTTTCTCTGTGTACTATGTGGCTCTGTGTTTACATTCGCTTATGAAGACACTTCTCCTCTTTCTTTTTTCCCTTTCTGCACTCGGCCAAACCGCGCCCGTACGCGACACCCTGCTCACTGGCTCCACAAAAACTGCGCTGACTAACCTTTATTACGGCCCCGGTACCGATCGGCTGGGCGGAGCGAAACGCGAAACACTCGATTCGGGCGTGGTGCTGCACATCACAGGTATCACCGACAACCTGTACCGGGTGCAGTTAGCTCCCAACCAAACCGCCTACGTACCCAGCAATCAGGTACGCATTGATACGCTCGTCAACCCAACCGACAGCACCAACGTACCCAGCCTACGCCAACGTATCGGACCAGCTACCTTGCTCACTGGCAACTGGACTGTATCGGGCGATAGCGTGTACGATTACGTAGCCATCCGCCTGCCCGCCCGGTTACCCTATCAAAGCAGCCAGGAAGTTGACCCCAATCGAATTGTGCTGGATATTTTCGGGGCAGCCATCAACACAAACTGGATCACCCAGTTGCACACAGTGCAAACCGTTGAACGGGTTTGGTTTGAACAGGTTGCCGATGAGCACGTGCGCATTTTTGTGGCCTTGAAAACGCCAAAACGCGGCCCTGCGCATTGGGGCTATTCGCTCTATTATCAGAAAACAACCCTGATGCTCCGATTACGCCGTCCGCCCGAGGGCAGGCGGTTACGGGGACTGACCATTGCCGTAGATGCAGGTCATGGCGGGACCAACACGGGCGCCAAAGGCGGACTTAGCGGGCAACTCGAAAAAAACCTGACCCTCGATGTGGCCCAACAACTGGCAACGTACCTCAAACGTGCCGGGGCACGGGTAATCATGCTCCGCACGACCGACTCTACACTTGGCACCGTTGAGCGGATTATGACCATGAGAAAGCTAATGCCGAATTTACTGGTGAGTGTTCACTTCAATTCATCAGGAAACGCCAGGGTGCGGGGCGTCAGCACGTATTACAAACACATTGGGTTTCGGCCATGGAGTCAAAAGGTACTCACGGAGTTACTGCGCCGTTTGCCAGTATCGGAATTTGGGAACGTGGGGCATTTCAATTTCTTCTTCAACAGCCCGACAGATTATCCAAATCTGCTGGTGGAAGGCCCTTTTCTAAGCAACGCTATCGACGAATCCCTGATTATTGATCCAGCTTTTCGCCGAAAAATGGCCAAGAGCATCGCCAGGGGACTACGCCAATTACGGTAGTCAGCTTTCTAAGCCATACTAGTTTTCAGTAGAGGTTAGCGCAGCATACGTCGCTTAGTAACAATACTGCGTATGTCTATATTTAGTCATTGGATTAACGCTATTTTTATTCTGCCCTAACTGGAATCATACCCGGTTATTTGTCTGAAAAAAAATGACTATCCTTTGATCGAAAGTGACCCAAAAAGGGTCTGTTTTTCGTTCAGTATATAGCCTGAATTGCTACACCTGATCCATGTTAACACCAGCCGAACAAACCCGTTATCAAAAACACCTGAACCTGCCCGAATGGGGCATTGAGGGTCAATTGACCATTAAAAAATCCCGTGTGCTGGTGGTTGGAGCCGGCGGCCTCGGTTGTCCCGTATTACTATATCTGACCGCTGCAGGTGTGGGCCGAATTGGGGTGATCGACCCCGATGTGGTTGATCTTAGTAACCTGCAACGACAAGTGCTTTATACCACCAGCGATATAGGGCAACCAAAAGCCAAAGCTGCCGTGGCTCATCTGCAACGTCTCAACCCTGATCTGCGCTTCGACACTCATGTTCAGACGCTCGATGCCAACAACGCCCGCGCCCTGATCGATTCGTATGATGTAGTAGTTGACTGTACTGATAATTTCGGGGTACGTTACCTGGTTAACGACTGGTGCGTTACTCTTAACAAGCCCTTTGTTTATGGGGCTATCCACCGCTTCGAGGGGCAGGTAGCCATTTTCAACGCTGAACTACCCGACGGACAGCGCGGGCCAACCTACCGCTGTGTTTTTCCGGAAAACCCCAGCCAGATGGAAATACCAAATTGCGCTGAGACAGGTGTTTTAGGGGTTCTCCCCGGTGTAATCGGCACGTATCAGGCCACTGAAGTACTGAAACTGCTCACCGGTATTGGCGAACCGCTAACCGACAAACTCCTGATGACCGATCTACTCTCACATACAAGCCGGACGGTGAAGATCAGGCGCCAGGCTAATGCCGCTGAGATGGCCCGACAAGGAATTGCCGACCGGCAAAAGCCGGGTTTATCGGTCAGCGATGCTCCGAAAAAAATAACCGCCCGTGCACTCGCCGACCGCCTGGAGCAGGGTGAATCCATCTTTCTGCTCGATGTCCGAGAGCGTGAAGAGTATGACTTGTGCCATCTGGACGGTGCTGTCCTCATTCCGGTGGGCATGATTGCCGCTACAGCCGCCGCCGACCGCAAGCGCATTCCAACCAACGTACCTGTAGTGATTTATTGCCACCACGGCATTCGGTCAGCTAACGTGGCCAATTACCTCTACACGCAGAGTGGCTACGCCAATCTGTATAATCTCGAAGGTGGCATCAACGCCTGGGCGCAGCAGATCGAACCCGAAATGGCAACGTACTAGACGTTGGATACTAGATATTGGACGCTGGATAATGAACCAGATGTGGTTGCCTGTAGGTCCAGTATCCAATATCCACCATCTAACATCTAATACGTTGTACCTTTGCGGTTCAGTAAGTTGCCATATCTATGAAAATTCATCAGGCCGAGTTCGTTATCAGTAATACAGACTGGACCAAATGCCCAAAACCTGACCGGCCGGAATATGCCTTTATTGGCCGGTCAAACGTGGGTAAATCGTCGTTGATCAATCGGCTGGTGCAACGCCCCGACCTGGCAAAAACATCGGGAAAACCGGGCAAAACACAACTCATCAATCACTTCAGAATCAATGATCTGAAAGGCGAGACTACCTGGTATTTAGTTGATTTACCCGGCTTTGGTTTTGCCAAAGTGCCAAAAACAATTCGTGAGCAGTTTGCCGGCATCATTTCGGGTTATCTCACCAGCCGGTCGAACCTTCAGTGTATTTTCGTGCTGATCGACATGCGGATTCCGCCCCAGAAGATCGATCTCGATTTCATGACCCGCCTCGGTGAGCAGGAATTGCCGTTTGCCATGGTATTCACCAAGACCGAGAAAATAAAGTCGGGCGGCCGACAACTGGCGCTGGATGCATACCGCGAGGCCATGTCCGAAATCTTTGATACGTTTCCCCAGTATTTTGTCACCTCAGCCGTATCCGGCGAAGGCCGCGACGAAGTACTCAACTACATCGACGAGCTAAACGGCGAATGGACGTTGAACCCGACGAAAAAGTAAAGTCTAAAGTTCAAAGTCTAACGTCTAAAGTTGCTCCGCTTATGCCTGATTATCAATGAAGCAGCGCCTTTGAACTTTGGACGTTAGACTTTAGACGTTGAACATTAGACCTTGGACGTTAAACTTTAGCACATCATCACATAATACCCTAAACAGATTAAGCCTTACCTTTGCACTTCGTATGGAAGCACTAAAAACCATTGCCAATATCTCGGGTTATCCCGGCCTGTACCGGATTGTGAAACCGGGCCGCTCGGGCGTAATCGTCGAAAGCATCGACGCTAAAAAAGCAAAAACCATGATGGGCCCTCAAGCCCGCGTGTCTGTACTCAACGACATTTCAATGTATGTTGACCGTCCTGATTCGCCTCAGAACGAGCAATCAGTACCCCTCGGCGACATTCTGATGATGGTGTCTGATAAGTTCGGCGACGAATTGCCAGTTACCTCGAAAGCGGATGGAGCCGAACTTGCCGACTTTATGGCGCAGGTTCTCCCCGATTATGACCGGGAACGCGTACGGGATACCGATATCCGTAAGCTGATCAGCTGGTATACTATCTTGCGTCAGCATGCACCAGAATCATTCGAGAAAACAGAAGAAGCACCAGTAGCGGAAGCAGAAGCCAGCGAACCTGCTGAAGAGAAAGCAGCCGAGTAAATTTTTTGAGGGTTCAACGTTCAAGGTCTAAAGTCCAAAGGGCTCCGCTTACTAACCGAATGGTTTATAAGCGGAGCCCTTTAGACTTTAGACCTTGAACGTTGAACCCTCAAAAAATTTACACCGACAAAATCTTCACCATTCTGAGCAGGTCCTCACTGATGGGTTTTGGTAGGCGAATGGTGTCGCGGAAGGGTGTATACACGAGCTCATTGTTGATGATACCCGCCATTACATTTTTCTCGCCATTCATCAGACCCTCCAGCGCGCCAAGTCCCAGACGACTCGCCAGAATGCGGTCATAGGCCGTTGGTACGCCCCCACGCTGAATATGACCAAGTGTAGTTACGCGCATATCCAGGTCCTGGCCAACCATCATCTTGCTGATTTTCTCAGCAATTTCCTTGGCGCTACCTTCTTCTTCTCCTTCAGCCACCACCAGAATAGAGGATGATTTGCTGCGGATGAATCCCTGCTGCAGAATATTAACCACTTCCGAAATAGGCGTTAGTACCTCGGGCACCATGACCAACTCGGCCCCCCCCGCAATACCCGATTGAATAGCGATATAACCAGAGTCACGGCCCATCACTTCAATCAGGAAAATACGGTCGTGTGAATCGGCTGTATCGCGGATTTTGTCGATCGCTTCGAGAGCCGTATTTACTGCCGTATCGAAGCCAATCGTGTAATCGGTACCGTATAGGTCATTATCAATCGTGCCGGGGGCGCCAACGGTTGGAATGCCAAATTCATCGAAGAAAAGGGTAGCCCCGGTAAACGTGCCGTTACCGCCAATGGCAACTAATCCTTCAATGCCAAATTTCTGCAACTGGTCGTAGGCTTTCTGCCGACCTTCCGGGGTCATGAACTCCTTGCTGCGGGCCGACTTCAGGATAGTTCCGCCCCGCTGAACAATGTTGCTCACCGAATGGGAGGTCATCTGGAATATGTCGCCATTAATCATTCCATTATACCCCCGGCGAATGCCAAACACTTCGAGACCGTGGTAAACTGCCCCGCGCACAACCGCCCGAATACAGGCGTTCATACCCGGCGCATCACCCCCGGAGGTAAACACAGCAATACGTTTCATTCGCAAATCTATTTTTTCGTCAACAACAACAACTGGTAGGGATCAGGCTCGCAAAGAACCACGCAAAATTACCCGCATTTTCATATTTAAAGGCATAGAACCCGGAATTATAGCCCGTCACTCTTCTTTTTCTACGAAAGCGACAAGTTGCAAAGCTTATCCCTAAAAAGCGCAATTGTTTCAAAATTCTGCTCAGAAAAAGCTATTTCGATACCTACTCACAAAAAAACCGCACCTTTTCGGCACGGTTTCCCCTTTTTTCAAACCAGGCTGCTTTTACAGGAAGTCGGGTTGATACACTTTTACTGTTCCGTCTCCCTCATTGCTAACGATTAATAGACTTCGGCCTGTAGGGCTTGTCGCAGCTGGCACAAAATGAACACCCTCGGGCGCATCGCCAGTAGCGATCAACTGTTTGAACACCGGATTGACTGGATCGCTAAGGTCATAAACCGCAATGGCATCGACCCGCTCTAACGCTACAAAAGCAATAGGCTGTCCGTTGACCATACCAACCGTTACACCTTCGGGCTCTACCCCTTTATCATCTGAACGCGCATCGTCGTAAAGCCCGGCCGCAATCACCTTTTCTTCCAGGCTCTTGCCCGAAAGGTAAATCCGCTGCCCGGTAGCCGCATTGAAAATGCTGAAACCGCGCCCACCAAAGCCATAGAGTACATCATAGTCGCCATCGCCATCGCTATCTCCCAGACTCTTCGTTACCAGCATCCGGCCCAGATTGGCCGCATTTTTCAACGTAGCACCGTTCGGAAAAGCTACCGGATCGAGGGTCAGTGTACTGATACGGGCTTCTTCGCTGTATCCACTATAGTCGCGGGTATCTCCTTCATCGGCCGTGATGAGGTAGCTACCGCCATTGGTCTCAAACTGAGCGATGGCATCGGGCAGGAAAAATGTTTTGATGGGCCAGGTAGCCAGTTCAATCTTATTATCCCGATCGCTTGGGTCAATAGCATTGCTCATCAAGCTGATGTCTTTCAGTCCTAGCGGTACGATGCGAAGAATGCTGCCTGCTACCAGATCTACTTCAGCCATGGCGTTGTTTTCCTGGAGGGTTACCCACGCCTTACGCGAATCGGGCGAAACAGCCACGTACTCAGGTTCTACATCCTGGGCAAAACTGGCTTTGGGACCAAAGAGGCGAAACCCATTGGCCATCAAAGTCGTTTTTTGTGAATCAAAAGCTTCAAACGTCAGCGTTTTCACACTATAATTATTCGTCACATCGATGATCGATACTGAACCAACGGGGTCAACGGTATAGGTAGCGTTGGGCTCCCCTTCGTCGGCCGTAACGATGTAGCGACCGTCGGGGCTGAAGGTGACCATATCGGGCAGGGCACCTACGGGAATGGTTTTCAGAACGGCCAACGTGCGGGTATCTAGTACGATCACACTACCATTAGCCTGCTTATTGGCTGCCTCCAGCGCAATAGCCAATTTACCGTTGCTCACGGCCACACTGTTGGCAACACCACCCAACGTGGCTACCTCAATAGCAGGGAGTCTGGTTAGCGTGCCGCCCGAATAGTCCAGGATCTCGATTTTGGCAACGGTTTCATTATTAACTGTAAAAATCCGCTTGCTCAGCGGGTCGTAGGCCGAAATCTCAGAAGCGGCTGTTCCACCTAGATCTTGCGATGCTATTTCACGAAACAGGCTAACATTCTCCGTTTGTGGAGTCAGTCCACCGTCGCGGTGATCGCATGAAGCTAAGGCTAAAAGAGTGAGGCTACCGGCCAGAAAGTAACGGGATAGTTGCATGGAAACGCTGACTTAGTTGTGTGAAGCCACAAAGATTAAAGCCAGTGTCCACCGTTAAACAGCGTTCACAATATGATAACACGAACACCAATTTAGTGTACTGAAAATCAGTTAGATACTAACAAAAACAGACCTAAAAATCTCCCTTTCATTAAGTGGTTGTTAGCTAGTACCATCCGAACATAATTTAGGCATCACACAGCCGTTTATCGCCTCATGAATCGAAGACTGCGCTGCCGGGGACCATCGGTAAGCCGTAAAATGTATAGCCCGATAGGTAGATCGGAGACAGGTAAATCGAGCGAGAAGAGACCGTTTGACAACCGATTTAGAAGAAAACCAGATTTTTCGAGCTGACCGGCTATCGTATACACATCTACCCGTACTTCAGAAGATTCCGAGTGGGCGTACCGAATCAGTAGTGTAGTCAGCACAGGGTTAGGATAAGCAATAAACATGCTGTCGTCAGACTCGAACGTTAGCAACGAATCGGGTATATTACTTCCGCTCCAGGCCGAACGCTGTACCACCTTGCTACCCGACCACCCCACACATTTTTGCTGACTTACCCGTAGCTGATACGTACCTGGCTGTTTGACCAATAGGTTGATGTCAGTAGCATTCGGAATCAGTTGCTTGTCGCGATACCACTGATATTGATAGTCAATACCTACCGGTGCCCGTAAGCTCAAACTGGCCCCTACTGGTAGTTGTATGACGTCGTCAGTGGGAATCAGCGTTATTTTGTTTACGCTGGATTCCTGCACAGTCACTGCGGGCGAAAAACCAACACAGCCATTCTGAGCCACCTGAGCCTGATAAATGCCTGCCTGCGTAACGATAAGCGTTGAACTGACTCCCCCTGTATTGAAGGGCGTACCATTACGAAGCCAGGTAAGCGTTGACCCGTATTCCGTCGAGGCAACCAACGGAATTTGCCGTTGCTCTGTACAAAGAAACTGATACGATGCCGTAGTCGATACCTGAACCGCCGGACTGACCAGGCGAACCTTTACCGGGGTAGATAGCCCTGTGCAGCCGTTCCGGTCCGTATACCGAAGTGTATAAGCCCCGGCGTCCCGAATCGGACATTCGGGCGTGTTGGCTTCCAGAATCTGAATGCCATCGCGTAGCCATTCATACCTAACTCCCGGAATATCATCCGTTTTAAGGTTAATCGTACTTCCGTAACAAATAGCGGTATCTGATTTCGACAAGAGTGTTAAGCCCGGCAATGTGCAACTCACGTGCCTGCGGCCACTAGCAATCACTGTAAACGGCTGACTTCCTGACTGTAATACCCCCTTATGACCAATACGGATGGTATAGGTTTGACCAGCTACCGGGTTGGCAATATATACCTGCTCCACATTGTCGCGGGTATTATCGGCGCGCGTAGCTGCATTGGCAGGCGCAGCCGGGTTGAGCACAAATGGCAGCGTTGGTACGCCAGCTGCGAGCACCCGTAAATCGAGGTCATTCACCAGTTTAGGCGTACGATTATTGAGCGACGTTGGCAGCAAAGGGCTTACCGTACCCTCGGGATCTGTCCAGCAAAGGGTTATTACCAGTGGTTCGCCCCCTTGAGCAATCACTGACGTGGTCCATACCTGGCTTTGCGTCAACGTCGATTCATTAATAAGGTGGGCCTGATTGGTGTTTTGCACTACGCTCGCCGCTGCTTCAGTATTGAGCAGCCCCCATCCCTGCCGATAATCGGGTCCCGTAGCTGGATCGAGCCGGTTGGCTGTGTGAATGGCCAGCCCTTTCACCGTAGCCGAGCGCAAAAAACGGCCGTTAGTTTGCCGGGCATACAACTCCTGAATTAGTAAGAGCGACCCTGCAACGTTGGCTGCTGCCATCGACGTACCTGTATTGGTACCATAGGCCGCCACACCATCAGAAAGTGTTGAGTAAATACCTGTTCCTACGCCTACCAGGTCAGGTTTAATTCGTCCATCGTCGGTAGGGCCCCAGCCACTGTATGGCGAAACCAGCAACCGGGTCGGGTCATTATCACTGTTGAGCGACACCTCGGCGGCTCCCACCGTCAGCACGTTTTTGGCAGTAGCTTCACCGGGAATAACGTCATACGCATCATTACGGCTCCGGGTAAAGGTGCTTTGTTGATTGGTATTATTCAGGTAGTAAGACGTATTGGCCGGCGGTCCCGTTTCGCCCCGTTTATTATCGGCCGAACGCACCATCAGCAACATGGGATTGGTGTATAAAATGCGATCGACATCACGAGCCTTGCTGCTGTAGAAGCCAAACAGGTAGTCTTCGGTGCTACTAACGGTGGTATTACCCCACCATTCCCATTTCTGGTTTGGGTCAGTTCCGGGTCGGTTCAGATTCTGCACCCAACCCGACAGCGGGCCGTAAGCATGTACCGAAATTAACAGGTCTTTAGCCGCCGAAGTCAGTTCGGCAACATCATTGGTGTAATCCCATACGGAGAGCGAAGCACCGTAGGCCATTCCCCGGGCATCGGGCGAAATACCCCTCGCTACCAACGTGCCAGCCATGTGGGTGGCGTGGTTATTCAATATGGTACCGGTATTGCGCATGGTTACCCGTCCGCCAAACTCCCGATGTTCGGTCAGCACCCGGCCACCGTCCCAAAGGCCCAGTTTTCCGGTTACAAACTGGGTGCTACCGTTTAAAAACAGCCCTGTTGCATTCTGACCGTAAAGCGATTGAGTACGTGTTCCCTGAGCCGCTTCCGTATTGTGAAGCCCGTAAACAAGCGGATGACCGGTGGCGTCTGTACCTAAATCGAGTGTAGACCGATGACTGGCATATGATTTGCTACTGGCAGTCGCCAAGGACCCACCTGCTTCAACCACCAGGGTTGAAGAGGCAGGCCGTTGGGAAAGCATAGCCGTTGTAGACGAAAGGTAATCAGACTGCGCCCAGACAGAAACCGTAGTTAGTAAACTAACAGTGAATACATTAACCAGATTTTTACCGAAAATTTGGTAATGGTTAGTCCGTTCAGACCATGTACTGCCAGGGAAAATCAAGGGGGGTATCGTTGTTTAGTACTTAAGCACTGCTTTTACCGCCGCTGTTTGGGTGGTATCTGTCATTACTTGTACAAAAAACGTACCGGCAGGTAGGGTAGCGAGATCAAATGTTGCCGAACAAACCGATAACAAGCGACTCATCGTTTGTTGCTGTTGCAGTATGCCGCGCGCATCGTATAGCCGAACTGTCGGTTCCGGACCCGTAGCGGGAGCCGCTACCTCTACAGTCAGCCGGTTCTGTGTCGGGTTTGGATATACCCGGAGGCTAGCCTGAATGGCTGGTTCAACCGCCAGAATAGCCACGTAGAGTTCGTCTGAGATAGCCACACCGCAACCGTTCACACTCGCCTCTACCGAATACCGTCCCGTTTGCGTAACCGTATAAGTTTGTCCTGTAGCACCCGATATGGGAACCCCGTTCTGCAGCCATAAAGCACGACCCGGTGCATTGGAAGTGAGCACCAGCCCAGACTGCGATATAACTGGCAACTCTGGCTGCACAATGGAAATACTTACTGCCGATGAGGTAACGGGAGCGCAGCTACCGGCTATCCGGAGCGCATATTGCCCACTGGCCCCGGCTGCAAATGATTCGCTGGTTGCATTGGTAATGGCTTGTCCGTTTAGCAGCCATTGATAAGTCAGTGCATCGCCAGCCACCGCTGTAGACGAAGCAGACCGAAGCACAATTAACGCACCCTGACAGGCTGTTGTGTTGGTTACAGCAGCAATAGCAGCCGTAGGTGATGGGCGCGTGGTCACGTTCACCGCCGTGCGCTGAGTAGCCGGACACTCAAGCGGGCGGATTTGCATGTCGTAGAAATAATACCAGGCAGCCCGCAACGTATCTATCGATGTGCCGGTGTCGAAGAGCGATCCTTTTGTACTGGCTAGCACATCACCATTTTGAGCGCGCAGGGCATACGGAAAAGCAAAACTTGACCCGGAACCGGCTGTCACTGAATTACTTCTGAAAATAGTAACACCTTCCTCATACTCGATCGAGATTTTATAGTCGCCCGGTTCTGGGATTGACAGATTCAACGGATAAACCGCTCCCACATCGTTCGGATCATCGGATTGCTGACCATTCGCATTCGTTTGCGAAGCAGGCAGCGTACGGGTAGCCACTACGTCGATGGTTGTGCTGGAAATAACCGTTTCGTCGTACTTGCGTACCTGAAATGTCAACCGGCCCGCCGCACC
Organism: Fibrella aquatica; assembly: GCF_041321135.1. Lineage (NCBI taxonomy): Bacteria > Pseudomonadati > Bacteroidota > Cytophagia > Cytophagales > Spirosomataceae > Fibrella > Fibrella aquatica. Next base: position 19,417 of record NZ_JBGGWF010000010.1, read on the forward strand.
CGTATAAATTCTGGCCCGTTCAATACGCATCGGCACTTTGGTACTAATCAGGGGTTGCGGGCCAAAATTACCGGCGTAGCTCCCGCCCTGAAAATCAGTTTTCGCCACCGGCCCTAACCGACCAGCAAAATCGTTGGTCGTGACATAGTAAACAGGGCGCGTCGGAGCTGATGTCTGGTTGCCTGCGGCCAATAACGTACCCGACGTGGGACTATCATACCAGAGAGCCGTGCTGTTTCCCGTATTGCGAAGCACCACCGTTGGGTCACCTCCGCAGGAAGCCGCCGTGAACGTACCTGTCACGGTACCACCCGCAATAGTCCGACTGGCCACCAACCGGTTATTAGTCGTGTCCTGATCGCTGGCAAGCAAAATTGTAGACACCAACTGATAGGTTTCTCCAATCGCCAACAATACCGAAGCAGGTAAATCAAACGTAACCAGCGCATCGTGATAAGCCCTTAATAAACTCACGGAGCTGGTTAGTGAAGCTACCGGCTGACGAGCCGTATTGATTACCTGCAAGGTTACCGGCACATTACGCTGGTCGGTTCCGCCGTTGTTACGTACCCGAACCGAGACCATCTGCGTGTTGGCGCAAAACGACGACGTACCTTCTACATAGGCTACTGCGGTTACATCGGTTTGGGCTGGAATCACTCGCAACAGATACTCCTGCGTTTCGCCATTGCCGTAACTACCGCAGGGCTGCACCGAACCTGCCTCCTGCGTTTCCATGGCTACAATTCGCAATCGCACCAACGTACCTGCCGTAGCACTGGCAGGGGCCGTTATCGTAGACAGAAACGTACCCGGACCGGGCAGTACAGCCGATGTGCCTAACAGTTCGCCCGCATCGGTGAAGGTACCGTTGGCATTCCAATCGGCATATACCTTAACCACCACTGGCTTAACAGCGCCGCATGTACCGGTAGTCACCGTCAACGGAATAGGCTGATTGGGTTGTACGTCGGTCACAGCCGCGGTGGTACTCATGAAATCGGTGTAAGTCGCGCACGTTTCAGACCCCGCCTGATTAACGCCCGCAAACTGCACACGTGTGATCTTACTATCGGCCGATGAAGTGGCCGCTGATGCACAATAGGCCGTTCCGCCTGCGCCACTTACCAGCAACGCATAAGCCTGACCGCCAGCACCCGTCAACGTGCCTTTGTGGCTGATGGTCAACGTATAGGTACGTCCCGGAACCGGGTTGGCCACGTACACCTGTTCTACGTTGTCACGAATATTATCACCGGGCCGGGCCGCCTGGGCAGGGTTCTCCGGGTCAAGAGTCCAAGGGAGCAGTGTTGTTGATCCATCACTTAGGCGGGCATCCAGATCATTCACCAGTTTGGGTGTCCGGTTATTGAATCGATCGGTGCCGGTAGTGGCAGCTCCTTCCGGGTCACTCCAGCAAATGGTAGCAACCAGCGGACCAAGCCCCGACGCCACCACAGCAACAGAATACGACTGTCCCTGCGTCAGGGTACGTTCGTCGAGCAAGTGGCTTTTGTCGGCATTCTGAATTACGCGGGCGGCTCGTTCCATGTTCAATAGCCCCCAACCAGCCTGATAATCAGGACCGGTAGTCGTACCTGCTTCATCGGCCGTATGAATGACCAAGCCCTTCAGGGTGGCGGCTCTCATTAACCTGCCCGGGTTCAGTTGCGCAAAATACTCCTGCAACAGCAGCACCGAGCCCGATACATTAGGCGACGACATAGACGTTCCGCTGAGTGATCCATAGGCAAAATCGGCCGACGACGAGGTCGATATCACGTTGACGCCCACGCCCAAAATATCCGGTTTTATGCGCCCATCGTCGGTAGGCCCCCAGCTACTAAACGTACCCAGATTGACGTCGGAAGCACGCTTGTAGCCACTGCTGATAGCTGACATGGCCCCCACTGTCAGAATATTTTTAGCCGTTCCGTAGGTCGAAATCTGATCGTAGCCAAACTGCGTGTCACGGGGTGTAGTGCTTACCCTGTTCCCATGTTGCACCAGGTAATAACCCTGACCCGCGGGTGGCCCCCCTTCGGCATGAAAATTTCCTGCCGATTTCACAATCAGGTAGTAGGGTGAAGCATTTGCCAATCGATCCCACGAACGGGCATTTGTTTCATACAGACCAAACTTAAAATCCTGGGTAGCACTCAGCGTAGTATCACCCCACCACTCCCATTTATTGGTTGTGGTACGACTGCTATTAAATCGCCAGCCCGCAATGGTACCGTACGAGTGATTCGACACCAGCAATTCGTTGGCAGCCAGGGTCATCTCGCTAATGTCATCACTAAAGTCCCATGCTTTCAGGTTGGCACCGCTTGCCATGCCCCTTGCCAGTTGGTTGATGCCCGTGGCCACCATCGTTCCGGCCACGTGACTGGCATGGTACACATCTTCGTCTTCACGGCCCGTGTTCGAGGGCGTATCTTGCTGAATAACGCGATTTACCAGCTCGGGGTGGGCGGCATATACTCGCCCACCATCCCAGATACCCAATCTGTTCCGCACCGCTTCACTGCTTCCCGTTAGATTAACCCCGAGGCTACCACCGGCATATAGGCTGTTAGTACGCGTTGTATTGGCTGCCCGGGCGTTAAAATCAACCATGTCGTACAGCAAATTACCCGTCTGTTCGTCAATACCCCGCAGGCGGCGAACAAGCCCATCGCCGGCGGGCTCTTCTACTTTGCGACCCTGTTTTAACGCCACAGTAACGGCCTCCTGGTAATTAACAGCCTGTTCCAGCGTTACGGTCTGTTGTAAAAGCTGAAGCTGCTTTTTTTGCGCCAGATTATATTGAGGAAGCGGTTGCGCAAAAGCAGAACCGGCCAGGAGCAGAAAGAGCCCCAAAAGGCGGTAAAAAATGGGCATAAGTCGATGAGTCAAAAACGATTGTTAGGTAAACAAATCTACGTTCTAATTACCGTATATAGATTGACTTCGTTGCACTTAATGAGCCCCCTTTTTATTCTCTGGAAGCCAGCACGTTTTTTCTTTCTTTGGAAAGAGTCTAAACAAGAAGTACCTTCGTTTCGCTTTATCGAAAACGTATGCACCTCAACTCAGAAAACGAGATCGAACAGCCATCGTTGGCTACTTTCGCCCCTCTTCCTCTTTTCACCAACACCCTTCGTAATACAGCAGACTGCGCCCTGAAAAAATGCTGCAAAAAGTATAAGAAAGGGAAACGCTGCAAAAGCTGCCCAGAAAAATAGTGTTTACAGTTTTCTGTTTGCCGTTTACTATTGCGTTGCTCAGAGCCGACGACGTATGGCTAGCAGCGCAACGGTAAACGGCAAACAGAAAGCTGTAAACTCCATAAAATGCACCTGTACCTTCATGTTCCGTTCTGCAAGCAGGCCTGTCACTATTGTGATTTTCACTTTAGTACAAACCTGCGCGGGAAACGGCAGTTGGTAGAGGCGATGGCCCACGAGATCGACCTGCGGCATACGTACCTGCCCAAGGCACCGCTCGAAACCATTTATTTCGGTGGCGGCACCCCTTCGCTGCTAACCGAGGCCGAACTGGCCTACCTGTTCGAGGCTATTCACCGGAATTTCACGGTATTGCCCGACGCCGAAATCACGCTCGAAGCCAATCCAGACGATCTGGCTGACCCCGCTCATCTGGCCATGCTTCGCCGGTATGTGAATCGGTTAAGCGTGGGGATTCAAACGTTCGACGAGGAAACCTTGCGCTGGATGAACCGGGCGCACAACGCGACCGAAGCCGAAAACTGCGTGCAACTGGCCCGGCAGGCTGGTTTCGATAACCTCAGCGTCGATCTCATCTACGGCATCTCCGACCAGATCTGGGCTACCGATCTGGCTAAAGCTATCGCCCTCGACGTACCCCACCTCTCGGCTTACAACCTGACCATTGAACCCGATACTGCTTTCGGGCGGTGGGCGGCCAAAGGCAGACTAACCCCGGTTGACGAAAACCTGTCGGCCACGCAGTTTACAGAACTGGATTTGGCGCTTACCAAAGCTGGGTACGTTCATTACGAAATCTCGAACTTTGCCCGGCCCGGTCAGTTTGCTCGGCACAACACGGCATACTGGCAACGGAAACCGTATCTGGGCATTGGCCCCTCGGCGCACTCCTACAACGGCCCCACCCGGCAGCACAACATAGCCAACAACGGGCTATATGTGAAAGCATTGGCCGACCATCAGATCCCCGCCGAACACGAAACGCTGAGCTGGGCCGACCAGGTTAACGAGTATCTGCTGACGGGACTTCGTACGATTTGGGGCTGTTCGATCACAGAATTAGACAACTTACTGGGCCGGTCGTTCATAACAGAGCAAGCCCGCGAACTAGCACAATTGACACAAGCGGGCTGGCTTCAAATAGACAATAACGTGCTGTTGCTCACCGAATCGGGTAAACTCTTCGCCGACCGCGTGGCAAGCGACCTGTTTGTCGAGTAAGTTTGTCATACTATGCAGCCCGAAAAGCGCGTTAATCGCCTACGAACGCCTCCTCAGCCGGAAGACCGGCCCGCTCAGTCGATGCCTCTACCAAACCGGCCTACATCAGGAAGTCCTGCCTCGGGGCCACCGCCTCCACGACCAATGCCCAAAAAACGGCCGGTAAAGACACGCTCTGCTTTTGGCACCGCCGTAATGAACAATTGGCGGCAGGCACGTACCTATGTACGTCAGCGACCCTGGCTCAACACAGTATATAACCTGTTTATCAGAGTTTTTCTAGTCCTTTTTCTAGCATCCATTGCCTGGGTGGTGGTGTTAAAATATGTACCGGTCTGGTTCACACCGCTAACAATAAGCCGAAAGTGGGACACGATTGGCACTGAAAAGTCGAGCCGCATCTACAAAAACTGGCGCTCTTTCGAAGACATTGACAAAGAGGCTGCACTGGCCGTTATTGCCTCCGAAGACCAGCAGTTTCCGTATCACTGGGGCTTCGATTTCGACGAAATTCAGGATGCAATCAAGGAAAATCAGACCCGAAAACGGGCGCGTGGTGCCAGCACTATCTCGCAACAGGTCGCTAAAAACGTGTTTCTCTGGTCGGGGCGTAGCTACATTCGTAAGGGGCTTGAAGTGTACTTTACCGTCATGATCGAGCTAATCTGGGGTAAGAAGCGCATTCTGGAGGTGTACCTGAACGTGGCCGAGACCGGACCGATGACTTTCGGCGTCGAAGCCGCCGCCAAGCGTTTCTACGGTCATTCGGCGGCATCACTCACCCGCGATGAAGCCGCCCGCATTGCCGCCGTACTCCCCAACCCAAACCAGTTCTCCATCAAAAAGCCATCGAGCTACATTCAGCGACGTACCCGGCAAATTGCCCGCCAAATGCGCGCCCTCGGTGGCCAGAAATACATCCGAAATCTGTAGCAGGGCCACAAAGGCACCTGGCTGCGCAACCGAAGTTGGCTAAAAGTGATAGTTGACAATCACGTTCACCAGATTCATATCGACGCGGTTTTGCGCTACTTTGTCTTCGATGATACGCCCTGTCTGATTCAGTTTCTGCGTAAAAAGCAGTTCGGCATCCAGACCGTCGGGCAGGCCGCTGAAGTGGTAAACGGTTCGTAGGTTTAGCTGCGAATAACTCGGTAAACTGTATTTGTTGAGCCGGGTATTACTGACCGACGGTAATCGAAAGGTACCCGCTGTGAATTCCCACCGCCAATGTTCACCGGCTTTATAGTTTACTCCCGCCGTTAGGGCGCTGACATTACCCAGTCCTTCATTTCGTTCACGGAACATAAACGTGTAAAAAGGCTCCCGCCCCCACTCCCGTGGCATCAGGAAACGCCCTTCGGCTGTTATACGAGTGGCATTTAGTGACCAGGTCCATCGTTTCAGTTGCAGGCCAGCCTGACCGGAGAAAACGGTGGCGCGGTGATTGGGGTCTATGTATACCAGCCGGGCTTCTTCATTACCGCCGTTGCCCATCGTCCACTGTCGGCTAGCCTGCCCACCCAGCCACCACTCACCTCCCAAATGCAGGGGCTGATGCCATTCGATGCGGCTATACGCAGTATGAAACAACCCCGGCACGGCAGTTTCCCATAGATTGACTTTCAGCTTACCAATCTCTTGCGTAATGCCCAGCATAAGCAAGTGGCTTGACTCCACGTTTCCGGCATAGCGTGATGGCTGCCCATCCGTGGTTACACCCGATGGCAACAAGCCAATACTCTCGCCAATATCAAACCACCGTACCGTTGAGCGGGGCGAGATTCGGGTCAAATACTCGGCCCTGATTCGGGTGTGTTTCCACTCGTTCCATTCCAGCACAATGCCTTCTGTCAGCGTCGGGCGCATGCGGCCATCCTGCGGATTGACGAAAGGCGAAGCCGGTATCTGACGTCCTACGGTAACGCGCGACGCCCGGCCGACATAATACCGGATGTAAAGCTCTTCGAGCCGGTCGAGGTCTTCGCGGTTGTTGGGTTCTTCAATATTAAACAAGCCTACTTCGTAGCGACTGCCTTTTCCCGTCAGCGGGTCGGGGGCGGCCAGATCAGACGAGAAGACATTGAACATAAAAAAGCCACTCATACCTAATTCAACATGACCGGCAATACGGGCTGTTCGATAGCCAATACCGGCCCCCAGCGCCAGCGCATGGTAATCCTGCAACGCCCCCCGGTTGTTGGTGCCCATCCAGTATGACCGGACATGCCCGAAGAAATACCCCCGGCGAATAAAGTTGGTTAATCCCGCCGCCGAATCTGGTTGGGGCGCTTCAGTGTGAATAAGCGAATCGGAACGTACCTGGCTCGGCATGGCCCCAAGCGACGTTGACCAACTCATTGGCAGTGACAACAGCAGCGGAAACAAATAATGTAGTTTTCGTTTCATACAGCAAAACTACCCGCCTCGTTTAGCTCATTCCGTGACAATTGTCACATGACAATCAATTGCGTTTAGGAACGTTTATGCGCTTGTTTCCACTTTTTGATTGCCTGGAACGGACCATATTTGTGTTGCTTCTCCGAAAACGGATCGGCATAAGGCCCAAACGGATGGTCAAACGGTTTGCCGACCAGGTTGGGCCAGTCGTGGCTGAGGTCTATGGCCGGGCGGGGCTGCGAGTTAATATAAGCGGCTACATCCCAGGCCTCTTCGTCGGTTAACTGCGGACGTTCGTAGGTGGCTCCCAACGGCATATTGTACCGAACATAACCGGCCAGATTCGACAGTCGGAACAAGCCCGCTCCCTGATTGTAACTGTGTGCTCCCCAAAGCGGTGGGTACGTGTAACTGCGTCCTCCTTCGGCCATCAGCCCGGCTCCGTTGGCCTGATGACAGCTCTGGCATTTTTGCGTGTATACTACCAGACCGTTCGTTGGGTCGGCGGCACGGTCAAGTCCTTTTACTTTGAAAATACCGGCTCCTCGTGGCGTCTTTTTGCGGGGAACATCAACGCCCAGCCATTTGATATAAGCCAGAATAGCCCGCATTTCGCGACTTGTTGAATCGAGAGGTTTGCCATTCAGGCTGCGTTGAAAACAGTCATTCACCCGTTTGACCTGATTTTCGACCGTACCCGACCGTTCCCGAAACTTTGGGTACGTTGCCTGTACTGCCGAGTAGTTGTTCCCCCAGGGTTGTGTACCCGCGTTGAGGTGGCAGTTTTGGCAGTTCATGCCGTTGGAGAGGTGCCTGACCGAACCTTTTGGCCCCAGATAGTTGGCGGTGTGCGCCACCAGTTCACGCCCATAACGGGTTAGCTGCTGTTCTTCATCGGTCAGTCGGCTCAGCCGCCAATCTGAAGGAGGTGTCCAAAGGCGGGTAAAGTTAGTATCGGGTGGGGTCGATATACCCTTCGCCATTGACGTAGGCGTGGCTGTATCGGGCTTATAAACCAGCAAGAATACCAGTACGGCCAACAGGCAGGCAGCAACAGCAATCAACGCCGTGAGGGCTCGGATACTCCGCGTAAATTGTTGTTCGAACGAATTGTTGTTGGGTGCCTGCATCATTTGAAAACGTACGCTTCCTAAAAGCCGAAGCCGCTGCTATCATACGGCCGCTTCTGTGATAAATGTCACAAAACAATGGAAAAACCACACAAAGAGACTTCCTATACAGTTTTGACCTGATGAAACGAGACGGCATGCTCAGGCAAGAAAGACGAGTTTAGCTTTGACAAGATTCACATGATTTACAGGGTTTGGCTTTGTTTTGTCCTTTCTGAAGCAGAAACAGATCATGTAAATCCTGTAAAAAAATAAACTCGTCATACACTTAAGCAAGCAGACCCTCTGTGTAATGGGTTTTGATCTACAGTAATGTGGTTGGGCAAACGTAGTCGGTGATGGGCAGTTTGGAGGTTGCTTTGATGGCGGCAAATCCACCGGCTACATCAACCAGATTATCAAAACCGCGTGCCCGTAAAATCGATAGGGCAATCATAGAGCGATAACCACCGGCACAGTACACGTAGTGGGTTTTAGAACGGTCGATGCGGGCCATATTTTCATTGAGGTTTTCGAGTGGTAGATTCTCAACGCCAACAACATGCTCGGAATCGTACTCGCTTTTGCGGCGCACATCAAAGGCCGGCAGATCCGGGTTAGCGAGCATAAAATCGGCAAACGTTTCGGCATTGATAGACGTAAGGGCGTCGGTCTCGCGGTTGTCGGCCTGCCAGGCATCAAAACCACCTTCCAGATAACCAATGCAGTTATCGTAGCCAACGCGGGCCAAGCGCAGTACAGCCTCTTCTTCACGACCCTGCGCCGTTACCAGTAGCACCGGCTGGTTGAGGTCGATGACCAACGTACCTACCCAACTCGCAAACTGCCCGTCGAGCCCGATGTTGATGGCGTTGGGGATGAAACCTTTGGCAAAGGTCTGAGCCTCGCGGACATCAAGAATCAACGCACCCGTTTCGTTGGCGGCGGCGTCGAAAGCGGCTGGCGAGAGCGGCTGCTTACCTTGCCGAAGCACTTCATCGATATTGGCGTACCCGTTTTTGTTCATCGCCACATTTTTGGGGAAATACTGAGGTGGTGTGGCCAGTCCGGTAGTTACCTCCCGCACAAATGCTTCTTTAGACTGGGCGCGTAGTGCGTAATTGAACAGCTTCTGATTGCCAAGCGTATCGGTGGTTTCCTTGCTCATGTTCTTGCCACAGGCCGAACCGGCTCCATGGCCGGGATACACGGTGATGTCATCGGGCAGGGTCAGAATTTTCTGTTGTAGGCTATCGTACAGATAGCCAGCCAGATCCTCGCGGGTAAGGTTGGTTTTAACGGCCAGATCGGGGCGGCCAACATCGCCGATGAACAGGGTATCACCGGTAAAAATAGCCGTTTCTTTTCCAGCCTCGTCGATCAGTAAAAACGTCGCCGACTCCATGGTATGGCCGGGCGTGTGCAAGACCCGAATGGTCACCTTACCGAGACTAAACTCCTCGCCATCAGTGGCAATATGGGCATCGTAGGTGGGTTGGGCCGTTGGGCCAAACACGATGGCAGCTCCTGTTTTAGTGGCCAGATCAAGGTGTCCCGATACAAAATCAGCGTGAAAATGCGTTTCGAAAACGTACTTAATTTGAGCTTGGTCTACCGCTGCCCGATCCATATAGGGTTTGGTTTCGCGTAGTGGATCAATAATAGCTACCTCTCCTTCCGACTCAATATAATAGGCTGCTTCAGCCAGGCATCCGGTGTACATCTGTTCAATCTTCATGACTCTATCTCGTTTAAAATGATAGGTCAAAAGTCAGGGAACAACCGGTGGCCTTCTGTGATAAATGCTACAAAACCAGCCTGATTAACGTCAGCCCGTAAACTATCCGGGGTCATTTTTTACCCCTCGGAAAAGCTTGTGTGGGTACGTTGCCGTTGCTACGGACGAAGGGGCTGAAGCGGGTTGCCCGCCTGCACCCATTGCTGAATACCGCCCGACAGATTATACACTTCTTTGAACCCTTTACTGGCCAGTACCTGAGCTGCCCTGGCACTACGACCACCTACGGCACAATACACATACACCGGCACGTTTTTGTCAAGTTGGTCAAGCTGATGCTGGAAATGAGGGCCTGAGAAGTCAATCTGACGGGCGTTGGCAATGACGCCCGTTTTGACTTCAGCATCCGTGCGAACGTCGATTAACTGCCTGGGAGCCTTTGACGCAACGGCTGCTTTAAATTCGGAGACGGTGCTGTTTTTAACCACCGGTTGACCTTGCCCGGTACACCAATGAAAGATGCCGACAAAAAGAAGGGTTAGGATAAAACGCATATCGATTTGATTGACAGGGTTAATACTTCTGTTTAGAGAGGACGTTTCAGAATCAACCACTCTGAGAATTTTCAATTACTCAGTAAGCAACAACAGCGCCACGACTACTAGCCGTGGCGCTGTTCAAGACAAATAAATGGCTTTTAAGATGATGAATTAATACACAAAACAACACCATAGGCGCAGAACCGTCAGTGACTTTCATCACAGGGGAAAAAGTACGGCACACCACTCGGCAAAAGAGACGCTTTACCTTACCCTCATCACTAAACTTGCCTCGTCGCGCTCCCCGTTCTGATAGCCATTTCCGGGCCGGGCGTTACTGACCGGCTCGGTTACGTCGAGAATTTGAGCCTGGATTTGACTACTGCCTGGTGTACCTACCTGCATCTGCAACACCACCACCGCTTTACCACCAGCTGCAAGCTGAGGCACGTAGGCGGTTACGGTTTGGCCCGTCACCACGAGTCCGGCAATATTGGTCAATTGCCAGCCAGCGGGCAACACCGTCTGTAGAGCTAAATTAGTAGCTCTTGCCCCGCCCCGGTTACTCACTATCAGGCTCAGGCTAATCACGTCGTATAGCTGAGGAGCCAGCATTGCGCTGCTCAACGACAGAGCCAGTTCAACCGTATTGGCGTCTACTGGCGGCTGACTGCTTCGGGTAGGTGGCAGGGGAATCTGATTGGGATTGGTCGAGGCCACCAACGTACCCGCAGCATCAGCGGTGCGCAGATCAACTGAAGCGGCATCGTCCTGCCCATCGCCGGTACCAGAATTGGGCTGGCTATCAGGATCGGGCGTATTGGTGGCGGCAATTTGAGCGGTGGTAAAGAACGTACCTGGCTGGGTGATGCGCAGGCGGTAGCTTACGATTGTGTTTGAACCGGCTCCCACCGTTCCCACATTAATGCTGACAACTCCATCGGTAACGCTAACGCCGCCCGTTTGTGCATCTACGAAATCAACCCCGGCAGGTAGTCGACTTGTCACCTGTACGCCACTTGCTTCCTGTTGACTTTCATTGGTAATAATCAGCGAATAACTCACCACGTCATTGACTTTTGGTGTTCGACTGCTCACCATCGACGACAGCGTTAGGTCGGCACTTCCCGAACCAACCGTGACGGTGGACTGCCCGAATACCGTACCCGTCCCGCAGGCATTCTGCACGGCCGCAACAGAATAGGTTGTTGTAACAGAAGGCGTTACCGCAAGTGGATATGGGTTCAGGTACGTATTCTCTACCGCCTGCCCGTTGGAAAGCGTAAACGACCAGGGGGCAGGGCCACTCAACGCAATTGGCAACATAGCCACCTGCCCGCTACTAACTAAGGCAGTTCCGGCGATGGTAGCGGCGGTTGGCTCCCCGATTTTAATCTCGACAGGGTCTGATTCCAAGGCGACATTACAACCCATGACCAAAACGGAGTACCTACCCGACTGGACGGGGTAGTATACCATACCCGTCGCGCCTGGCACGACAACACCGTCTCGTTTCCATTGTAGCGCCCCCCAGTGTTCGTAAGGTCGCAATTCTACAGTACCTCCCGGGCAGGCTCTCGTCTGGCCAATTAATAATCTTGGTTTTACCGGTGTGAATGGGGTTATCAACACGGGTTTTGATAATCCACCACAACTACCGCTTGTGACACTAACTGAATAAAGTCCCGTCTGTGTCGTATTGAAATTCGAAGATGTAGCACCCGGAATAGCCACGTTGTAACGGTACCATTGCACTTCTGTTCCCGGCTGTGCGGTATAACTATTTACATCAATCCATATATTTGAACAACGCTGACTCTCACTACCTTGAATGTTTATGACAGGTGTCAGGCTGTTCGTAAACGTGATCGCAACGGGCAGTGAGGTAGCCGAACAGGCGCTTCTGGTGACGCGTACGGTATAAGACCCTGTTGTTTGAGCGATGTAGCTATTGCCCGTTGCATTAGGAATATCAACCCCGTCTTTTTGCCACTGTTGCGACCAATAACCAGCCGATTGAATCGACATCGTCCGGCTATCTCCCATACAGGCCATTTTCGACGAATAGAAATTGACCTCCGGGCGGCTGATCAATCCCTGGCTAATGACAATGGCGTTACTTTTTGTCACACAGTCACCCTGCCTTAGCTCAAACGTGTAGCGCCCTGGCTCATCTGCGTACATATAGGTATTAGTCTGGTTGTTGATAGGCATATTATCCCGATACCAGGTAATCGAATAACCACCCGAACCAAGCATGGACGAGTAGATGTTGCCTGCCGACAAAGAAATGGCTCCAGTAGAGGGTCCTGCACACAGCACCGAGTCGGCTTTTGGGTATAATTCGAGCCGAGCTAATAGCACCCGCCCCACCGACACGAAGCGCGCATTTGTATAAGACGAACAACCACTACTACTGAGATTGACACCATAACTCCCCGATTGGGTGGCCGTATAGCTGCCCGACGTTGCTCCGCTGATAACCACTCCATTGAACTGCCATTGCAGAGCAGCCTGCTCACCAGCATAATCGGTCATTAACTGCACAGGTACGTTATCGCATTGTGGCAGCCCATCAAGTCGGGTCGTTACGTAGGTTGAAACAGACGTATTTATGGATACGTTGTATGTTGTACTTTGCACAGTACACCCCGCCTGCCGCAACTGTACCTGATACCTCCCTGTTTGGCCTGCCAGATAGGTTTCCGATGTGGCCCCGGCAATGGACGTTCCATCGCGTGACCACTGCCACGAATCGATTGCCCCCCCGCCCGTAGTGGGTGTTGCCCGCAAGCGTACCTGATCACCGGGACAAATCGGCGCATAGGTACTCTGATACCATTCTGTTGTTCGGCGGTCTGTAATACGAGAGCTCGACAACTGCCCAACAGCCAGTGATAGGCTATTGTTAGACGTAATTTCGGAATCAGGCACCACAAGCCTAACCGTATAACCAGTTCCATAGACCAGGGCATTTGAACCTGTAGGTAACGTACCTGAGAGGGGACTGCTCGTTCCCGTACCGATTCGCCGCTGAGTGGCAAAGCTGCCATTGGCATCAGAAATCCAGAGCTCGTAGTTGGTAGTACCCACGAAGGCCGGGCCACTCGTGATAAAAGACACAGATAGCGGGCTACCCGCACAAAGTGTAGTTGTAGAGACATTGGTAAGCGAAATGGATGACGGCGTGTAGGGAATGTCCAGCGTATTACTCTCAAAAATACCCCGGCCGCCTGTAGCGGCAATCAAACGGCCATCAGAGGCACGGTAACGTAACTGGTTAACTTTAGCTAAGCTCATACCTGTACTGCTCAGCGCCCAACCGGGATTAGCCTCCCTTATGTCATTGGTTGACCAGACCCCCAAATCGGTTCCTAAAAACACTTGTTGCCGGTTCTGCGGGTTGAACATGCCTACCCGCACAGGTACGTCAGGTAAACCAGAACCAGCCGGATCTTTATTTATCCACGTAGCCCCGCCGTTACTGGTATACCATACTGACGATACGCCATAGTTTGACAGCGTGACTAGTAGTTCGTTATCGCTGGCTCCCACATCTATATACGACACATAGGAAAACTGCGGAAATGTAGTTCCCGTTGTTAAAACGGTAGCCGTTGGCGTAGTCTGTGAAAGGTTTGTATATCTAGTTATTATACCATTTATAGACGCCACGTAAAGGCTCTGCTGGCTAGTGCCCAATGTTACCTTGAGCGGATAGTCCGTAAGAGCAAAATTGGTGTAGGCTAGTGTACCCCCAATGCCGGTTGCCCGCTTTATAGTCCACGCATTGTCAGTATATTCAGCTACGTACAAGGTATTACTCTGGCTATCATAAGCTGATGTATTCAATGAGTTCCATCCATTTAATACGAACAAATTGAAGGGAGTATTATTTCGATATAAATACCAGCCACTATAGACATTAAAAATTTGAAGCGACGGTTCGTCTTTGTCAATAAACGTCTGTGTAGTACCATTGACAGAGCTATAGATTGGCGATGTAGCTGTACTTAAGCCAGGATTCGGCAATGTTAAAACGCCCGATTCTCTCACAGCGGCCAACAGGTAGTATCCACCCGGTGTCGGTCTCATCGCGGCTGAGTTGACTTCTGCAACCCGGTATCCTGCGTTTCGATACTGAACCACAGGTGCGGTTGAGCCTGTGGCATTGCCCCAGCCAGTTGTCCAGGCAACTCCCTGATCTGAAATGAGCACCGCATTACTTGTATTGCCCGGCTGAAGCAACAAGCCTTGTTGGTAGGTGTAAGAACTAGTATTATTAGTTGGAAGCGCGTTGCTCCACGACGATCCACTAGTTGTAGACCGGAACCAGCCATAGCCGTAACCACCTGCGTAAACAACAGCCGCATTGGATGGATCCACAGTCAGACTGAGAGCAAAATCGCCATTCCCGTTGGTAAAATGCTCCCCTGAGTTGTAGGTTGGTATTGTTACTACTGACCAGTTAGCGCCACCATCTATACTTTTTCTAAACCACTGAATGTCCTGGGTGTACGTCGCGCTATTGTACTTCCTCGAAACAGCATAGACCACCTGACTTGCTCCGTTGGTCGATTGTGCTAATGCCAGTTCGGCACGTCCACCGCCCGTAGGAACGCCTGCCGGGGTGATTTCTGTCCAAGTAACACCAGAGAAATTGTTTGCCCTGAATATCCGACTGGTATTAAGGGAGGCGTACACAATTCCGTCAGTGCCGACTTCCAGATCGGACACAAAATCTTGATTATAATCATTCGTGACTGGCCCAACCCCACCGATACCCTGCGATGGAGCCAGCGTAAATTGCCAGTTGACCCCGCCATCGGATGACCGAACAAGGCCATAGCGCGTGGCAGCAAAAATATACCCTCTATTATTCACGACTAACCGTTGAATATAGCCCAAACTGCCCTCCAGCGTTCCATAGGACATGCCAGGAATAGTACCATTGAGGCGACTCCAAGTCGTGCCACCATCTATCGTTTTCCATATGCCGCCGCCGTTTCCTCCCCAGTAGCCATCGCCTGTCCCCGCATACATCACTTGCGGATTGGAAGGGTCGGCCGCCAGGCATGTAACGATCATACTTTCCCAACTATCGCTGACGGGCGTCCAGGTAGCGTTAGCGTCGGTGATATCATTCGTGTACCAGAGTCCACCTGCCGGACTACCCACCCAGACCTTTTTGTGGGTTGGATCGTTCGGGTCGAAGAGCACAGCCCGGGTACGTCCGCCGGTATTACTGGGCCCACGCTCCTGCCAGATCATACCGGGAATAGCTGAAGCGTTGGTGCCAGCACCCGACTTGATTTGCTTGTCTATTCGTTCGCGTTCCTGAGCCAGACGCCCGTCAGGAACACGGCCCAAGGCGGGGTCTTTCGTCAGCCATTGGTCAAGCTCCAGCTGGCGGCCCAGTGTGTCACGAGGGTCGGAAGTAAACGAAAAGGGAGGCGTTGATTGCGCGAACAAAGAAACGGCAGGAAATAATAAGCAAAACAATAAGAAACGCCACTGACAGGCAGTAGAAAAACACATACGGATGAAAGAGTAGGTGGGGTAACCGAATAAAGGCCACAAGGTAAAAACTATTTTATACTCAATGAATATACGTAACTTATATAAAATCGATAGCTACACCAGACAGTCCAACTAAGTTCACTAATTTTCAAGCTTACGAATCAGTAGATTAGGTAAGTTCGGTTGGTTTATGATCATAAAACAGGCCCACACATTGCATTGGGTTACGATGAAGAAAGTTTATATACTCTTCGTATTAATGGGTCTGGCAGCTTGCCAACAACCTGACCCAGAACCTACTCCAGTACTGGATCCGGAAACGAACGTGGCCGTACGCTGGGGACAGCTCACGCTTACTCTCATGCATCAGTTGCCGCAGAACTCGCCCACCTTCGGGTCGAGGGCCCTGGGTTATGCCGGGCTGACCATGTACGAATGCGTGGTGCATAGTAGTCCGACTCACCGCTCACTGGCCGGGCAGCTAACCGGCCTGACCAACCTACCGTTACCCGGGCCGGGGCAGCAGTACAACTACTCTCTAGCCCTCAATGCAGGTCAGGCCACTATCCTGAAGAGCCTGTTCAGTTTCGTGCCCGAGCGCCTGACTAAAGTCGATTCGCTGGAACGGGTGATTTACCGGGAGTTGGCAGAAAAGGATCAACCAGAGGTAATCGACCGATCGATCGCTTACGGACAAAGTACCGCAGAGGCCATTTTTACATGGTCTAAAACCGACGGAGGCCATGAAGGGTACAAACGTAATTTTGATCCTGGCTATAGCTTTCCGCACGGGGCGGGTTACTGGGTTGCACCTGTTATGGGACAGATCGTTACCAGTTTTCCGCTGCACCCAACCTGGGGAACTAACCGCACGTTTGTCCCCAAAAACAGCACAATCCCGGTTCCGGCTATACTACCCTATTCAAAAGATCCTAAAAGCGAGTACTACCAGCAGTGTCTGGATGTGTACCAGAAGAACAGAACATTGAAGTACAGCGAAAAAGCCATTGCCGCCTGGTGGGCCGACGACCCAACCGAAACCTATTCGCCGCCCGGTCATTCGTATAATCTGGTCAATATTGTCGTCAAAACGGCGGCGCCTGATTTGGTCAAAGCCGCCGAAACCTATGCACGCGTCGGTATGGCTGTAGCTGATGGCTTTGTTAACTGCTGGAAGGCCAAGTTCACGTACCACTGCGAACGACCTTCGACCTTTGTTCGCGCCAACATTGACCCCAACTGGACACAGTTCTGGCCCGAACCGCCTTTCCCGGCTTTTTATTCCGGTCATTCCGTTCAGTCGGCAGCTACGGCAACAGTGTTGGCCGACCTTTACGGCGCTCGTTTTCTGTTTGTCGATAACACCCACGAAGGCCGACCTCGCGATTCGTTTCGAGGGATCGATTACCTGCCCCGCTCGTTCAGTTCGTTTTGGGCCACGGCCGAAGAAGCAGCGCTATCGCGCTTTTACGGCGGCATTCATACCGAGCAAGACAATCAGATTGGGCTGGCTGAAGGCAAAAAAGTGGGACAACATATCAACGCGCTATCCTGGCAACGGTAAACACTTGTTGGCTGCCCCTACCGTTGCGGGGGTTCTTCGTACCTTTGTCAGATGAAATCACACCGCCCGGGCGACCCAAATTACGTAAAGCCCAAGAAACACCTCGGCCAGCATTTCCTGACTGACATGAGCGTCTCCATGCGGATCGCCGAGCTTCTCAGCGGCCATGCTGGTCTGGACGGAGTACCCTATAAGAAAGTGCTGGAAATTGGTCCCGGAACAGGTGTATTGACGCAGTTCTTACTGAAAGACAGTCGCTTTGAACTCGACGTAGTAGAGATTGATACCGAGTCGGTAACGTACCTGAAACGAAACGTACCTGAATTGAAGGGGCACATTATCGAGGGCGACTTTCTGCAAATGAAGCCCACCGATTTCTACGACGAGACTAAGGAGCCCTTTGCCGTGATTGGCAATTTTCCTTATAATATCTCCAGTCAGATTTTCTTTAAAGTGCTCGAAATGCGCGACCGCGTGCCGGAAGTGATCGGTATGTTGCAGCACGAAGTAGCCATGCGCCTCGCCTCCGGCCCCGGCAACAAAGACTACGGCATCTTAAGCGTATTCCTGCAAGCCTGGTACGACGTCACCTACGAATTCAAGGTAGGACCAGAAGTGTTTAACCCGCCGCCAAAAGTGCATTCGGGCGTGATTCGTTGCCGTCGGAACAGCAAGAGCGATTTAGGTTGCGATGAGCGCAAATTCACACAGGTCGTGAAACACGGTTTTAACCAACGGCGTAAAACCCTGCGCAACGCCCTGAAACCACTTGGCATCACCGAAGCTGCCGCCGCCAGCCCCTTCATGGACAAACGCGCTGAACAACTCAGCGTAGCTCAGTTTGTGGAGCTGACGTTGATGATGATGCCAGAATAGGTCAGTTTGTGGTTTGTCGTGTGAGGTTTGTGGTTGCGCTGCTAAGCCCACGAAATGATGAATCAGCAGCGCAACCATAAACCTCACACGACAAACTACCAACCAATTTAAGAAACCGTCCCTCCGTTCCAAACCGCTTTACTCGGCGGCAGCATCGCCAGGGCACCATCGGCGTCTTCGGCCATCAGGATCATGCCTTGTGAAACGTGGCCCATCATCTTGCGGGGTGCCAGATTAGCCAGGAAGGTTACCTGCTTGCCGATCAATTCCTCAGGTGTGAAATGCTTGGCAATACCGCTGAGAATCTGCCGGCTACCCATACCGTCTTCTACCTGCAATTTCAGCAGTTTATCACTTTTAGGCACGCGCTCGGCCTCCGTAATGGTGCCAATCCGAATGTCCAGCTTGGCGAAGTCATCGTATGTAATTTCGGCTTTCAGTTCAGGTACGGTCTGTTGTAGAGACGCAAGATTTTGCGTCTCTACACTTGCGTCAGCAATGCTTGCATCAGGCAACGTACTTGGTGTTTCGTTAGCGTTCATTTCTTTTGTCTTGTTCAGTTTGTCGATCTGTACCTGAATAAATTCGTCTTCGAGTTTGGCGAAAAGCAACTCCGCCGGAGCCAGCTTTGCCCCTTCTACCAACAAGTCGGCGCGACCGGCGTTGGTCCAGTCCAGTTTCTCTTGCAGACCTAACTGCGCATGAAGCTTTTGTGCTGTAAAGGGAAGAAAAGGCTCGCACAGAATGGCCAGATTCGCCGCAACCTGCAAGGCGAGGTTCAGAATGGTGTTGGCACGCTGCGGATCGGTCTTCACTACTTTCCACGGCTCCGTTTCGGCGAAATACTTGTTGCCCAACCGCGCTACGTCCATCAGTAAGCCAAGCGCTTCGCGGAATCGATACTGCTCAATCGCCTGTCCAATCCGGTCGGGGTACTGCGCCAGCTCATCCATCAATGCCTGATCGATAGCAATCTGTGTTTCGTCGAGCGGAACAGAAAACGCAGGTACGTGTCCCTGATTGAACTTCTCGGTCAACACTACGGCGCGGTTCACGAAGTTGCCAAAAATGCCAACCAGTTCGGAGTTGTTCCGAGTCTGGAAATCTTTCCACGTAAACTCCGAATCTTTGGTTTCGGGCGCACTAGCCGCCAAAACGTACCTGAGCACATCCTGCTTGCCGGGCAGTTCATCCAGGTATTCGTGGAGCCACACGGCCCAATTGCGCGACGTGCTGATCTTGTCGCCTTCGAGGTTCATGAACTCATTGGCAGGTACGTTATCGGCCAGAATCAGGCTTCCCTCAGCCATCAGCATAGCCGGGAAGATGATGCAATGGAACACGATGTTGTCTTTGCCGATGAAATGCACCAGCTTGGTGTTATCGTCTTTCCAATACAACTCCCAGTCGCGACCCTGCTGAGCGGCCCATTCTTTGGTCATCGAGATGTAGCCAATCGGCGCATCGAACCAAACGTAGAGCACCTTCCCGTCTGCATCGGCCAACGGCACTTTAATGCCCCAATCCAGGTCGCGCGTCATGGCGCGGGGACGTAACCCCTCTTTCAGCCACGACTGGCACTGACCAAATACGTTGGTTTTCCACTCAGTATGGCTGTTGACATACTGCTCAATCTGGGGCTGCATCCGGTCGAGCGGCAAGTTCCAGTTTTTAGTCTGCCGCTTCACCGGTTTAGAGCCCGACAGCGTTGAATGAGGCTCAATCAACTCGTTGGGGCTGAGCGCCGTACCGCAACGCTCGCACTGATCGCCGTAGGCATTCGGGTTAGCGCAAACCGGACAGGTACCTACAATGTAGCGGTCGGCCAGAAACTGGTTGGCCACCTCATCGAAGTACTGCTCGGTCACTTCCTCATCGAAATAGCCTTTGTCGAACAAGGTCGTAAAGAACTGCTGCGACGTTTCGTGGTGCACCGGATTGGAGGTACGCGAGTAAATATCGAACGAGATGCCAAACTGCTCAAATGAGTCTTTTATCTGTGCATAGTACTTATCGACGACCTGCTGCGGCGTTATGCCTTCTTTTTTGGCCTTGATGGTGATAGGCACGCCGTGCTCGTCAGTTCCCGAGATGAAGGCAACATCTTTACCCGTTCCGCGCAGGTAACGCACGTAGATATCAGCCGGTAGGTAACAGCCGGCCAGGTGACCGATATGAATAGGCCCGTTGGCGTAAATAAGCGCCGCCGTGACGGTATAGCGTTGTGGATTTTCGAGCATAAAATACTGTTTGATGTTTGTTGTTTGAGGTTTGATGTTGCGTTGCTCATCAGCGAAGCAACATCAAACCTCAAACAACAAACATCAAACTCATTTTCATTGGGCTACAAAATTAGCCATTCAAGGGCAAGAGTTGTTATGTTTACGCAATTACCAGCTACAGCCAACCCCGCCGAAACTGGGCAAGCTGTACCTGAAGCTACCTTCTGACCGTCATGGAAGACAACACCGCCCCCGATACCAGCAACTTTCTGGACTGGGTTATCAACTATTGAATGACCTCATCACTATCTAACTCAACGCTTGTTACTGGCGCAACAGGCCTCATTGGCTCGCATGTGGTGCGCTACTTGTTGTCACTTGGGCGGCCAGTTTCGGCTATTTATCGGAGTCAGAACGGCTACGGATTACTGACCGATGTGGCCGATCAAATCACCTGGCTCGACGGTGATGTGCTGGATATTCCATCGCTCGAAACGGCCATTACGCCCGGTTGTGATGTGATTCACTGCGCGGCCATTGTGTCGTTTGTGCCGAAAGACCGCGCTCGTATGGAGCAGATCAATGTGGAAGGAACGGCTAATGTGGTCAATGTTTGTCTGATGGCAGGCGTACGGAAACTCGCTTATCTTAGTTCGGTTGCTGCATTGGGAAGGCCCGAATCGAAGAGCAACGTACCTGGACAACCCGTTGTCTTGACCGAAGAACAGAAGTGGGAAGAATCGCCGCTGAACTCGGCCTACGCTAAAACGAAATACCGAGCTGAGCTCGAAGTATGGCGCGGCAGTGCCGAAGGGCTACCCGTGGTGATGGTGAACCCGACCGTTGTACTCGGCGAAGGCGACTGGACACGCAGCAGCACACAACTGGTTAAGTACGCATATGACGAGAAACCGTTTTACACAGAAGGCGACATCAATTACGTGGATGTGCTCGATGTAGCAGAAGCTATCGTTAAACTACTTCACAGCCCCCTTGTCGATCAGCGCTTTATCCTGAATGCAGGAGCCCTGCCCTACCAGGACTTCCTATCGCAACTAGCTATAGCCCTGGGAAAGAAACCGCCTAGTATTCGGGTTCCGCCGGGACTGGCAAAAATCCTGGCATCGCTGGAATCCGTACGTTCATGGCTGACAGGTACGTCGCCGCTCATTACGCAGGAAACTGCCCGGGGTGCCAGTCATAAATATTACTATCCCGGCCTACCTATTACACAGGTTATTGATTTACAGTACCGACCGCTGGATGTGACGTTGAATCGAATTGCCAGTCAAGTAAAGCGCATGGAAAGTATTTGAACCGGGCTATTGAAGTTTGTGTTTTTATCTATATATTTCATAACAACATCGGATAAATCGCGCCCGTGGTGCGGCCCCTATCCCCTGCGGTACGACTTTCGGCTTACGCATTCCGCTTTTCGCAAATCGTAAGTGGTAGTTCGAGAATCGACACAGCTACATGGAGCAAGAGTTTGACGAACGGGCTGGCGACATCAAAGAGAGCATTCAGCGCTTTGAGCAGATGCTCGCCAGCGAAGAAAATTTTTATTTTGACCTCGACGTCTACGAACGGCTGGTTGAACATTACCTCAACGAGGCGGACCTTGAGCGTGCTTTTAAAGCGGCAGAATCAGGGCTCGCCAATTTTCCTTATGCTCTGGAATTGATGCTCGATCGGGCACAAATCCTGGCTAACTTTCAACGTTTTGATGAAAGCATTGACCAGCTAGACAGCGCTGGTCTGTTCAATCCCGGTGACCTCGACGTGCAATATATGCGCGGTACAGTGTTAAACATGGCCGGGCGGTTCGAGGAGTCGATCGAAGTGTTGACCGACATGCTTGACCGCACCGACGATCAGGACGATGTGTTTTTTCAGATGGCCCAGAGTTACCAGAACTGGGGCAAATTTGAAGAGGCCGTGGCGCACTACAAAAAGGCCATTGACCTTAATCCAAGCAACGAAAGTGCTTTATACGAACTCTCGTTCTGTCTCGACATCAATGGCGAGTTGGAGGCCAATTTGCCTTATTACGAGGGGCTTATCGATAAAGATCCTTACTCGTTCAATGCCTGGTACAATCTCGGCATTGCGTATAGCAAACTGAGTCGGTTCACCGAAGCAGCAGACGCCTACGACTATGCGATTGTAATTAAGGAAGATTTCGCCTCAGCGCATTTCAACCTGGGTAACACGTACATGAACCTCGGTCAGTTTGATAAGGCCGAGGGTGCGTATCGATTGACGCTGAAGTACGAAGAACCAACAGCTGACACCTACACACATCTGGGCGCCTGTCTGGAACGTCAGGATCGGTTACCGGAAGCGATAAAAGAGTACCGCGAAGCCACCAAGTTAGATCCGCTCTGGGACGAAGCCTGGTATGGCATTGGTGCCTGCATGAGCGAGTTGGGCAAATGGTACGAAGCCATTCCCTTCCTGCAAAAAGCAATTAAACTCAACGACAATAACGCTGATTACTACGTCATTCTGGCCGAAACGGAATACAAAATAGGCAATGTCGTTTCCAGCATCGAAGCCTTTGAAAAAGCATCGGAAGTTGACCCTGCCAATGCCGACGTCTACCTGATGTGGTCGCTGATTCCATTCGATCAGGGCGACTATGATAAAGCGTTTGGCGTGATTCAGCTTGGCCTGGCCGAGTTACCACAGGAAGCCGACTTATACTACCGGGCGGTGGTGTACCAAATCTATGCGGGCAATTACCGGGAAGCGTTGCTCAATCTGGAAACGGCTCTAACCCTTGATTACGATACGCACGTACAACTGTTCGAGTTTTTCCCCGAATTGGAGAAGCAGAAGGCGCTCTACAAAATCATTCAACAGTATCACGATAAATAAAGGAGGAAAGGGAGAACGGAGGAAGGGGAGAAGGGATTGCTTACGCCAGTTTATTTGCTCTGGCGTAAGCAATCCCTTCTCCCCTTCCTCCGTTCTCCCTTTCCTCCTTTTTACTTTCCTCCTTTTTACTTTCCTTTATTCGTGAAGTCAACCACCGTTACGTCGGCCAGCCAGGGGCCAACGATGCCACCGAAAGCTTTGTGGGCCGGGTGTGGCAGGTACGTGTCACGGTCTTTCTCGTTATCGAACGTCAGAATAAACGCGTGGGTCAGGCCTTTGTCGAGTTTCTCGGGGCTGTTGTTGGTTCCCCACTGAAATCCTTTGATCTCTTTGATTTGTGAGGGTAATGCTTCAAAAGCAGCGACGATCTCAGCTACTTTTTCCGGGGTTGCCTCCGGTTTGAACTTAAACAATACGATGTGTTGAACCATAGATTTGACGGCGATTCGTGCCGCGGTTTGTTTTTTAGGGGGCCTTGGCGTTTCAGTAGTCGGGCTTGCGGCGAAGGAGCTTACTGACAGCAGCGTTGCGGCGAAAAGAAAAGCGATTGATTTTACCATGGTAGGGTTGGTTTTGGGGTAAAGAAAAGACCTATAAGGTTTCGGGAAACCTTATAGGTCTGGAAAAGTAGACAACATCTACTATTTACCGTTACGCCAGTTTCGCCTGCAACGCCTGATCCAGCGCGTCGAGGAAATCTTCGGTGTTCAGGTAGTGCTCATTGGCCATCAATTTGGTTCCCTGCGGATATACCGACAAAGCCAGGTCTTTGGTCATTTTGCCACTTTCAACCACTTCCACGCAAACGGCTTCCAGCGCATTAGCGAAATCGATCAGCGGTTGGTTGTCGTCAAGCTTACCACGGAAGGCCAGACCACGCGTCCACGCGTAGATCGAAGCGATTGGGTTAGTGCTCGTTTTGTTACCTTTCTGGTATTCACGGTAATGACGCGTCACGGTTCCGTGAGCAGCTTCCGCTTCCATCGTCTGTCCGTCGGGTGTAACCAGTACCGAGGTCATCAGACCCAGTGAACCGAAGCCCTGCGCTACGGTGTCTGACTGTACGTCACCATCGTAGTTTTTACAGGCCCACACGAAATTGCCGTTCCATTTCAGCGCCGATGCCACCATGTCATCGATCAGGCGGTGTTCGTATTCTACTTTACCAGCATATTCGGTATCGTAAATCTCCTGGAAAATATCCTTGAAACGACCGTCGTACTTTTTCAGGATCGTGTTTTTGGTCGATAAGTACAACGGCCAGCCTTTCTGCATGGCTACGTTCATACAGGCGCGGGCAAACCCACGAATCGACTCGTCGACGTTGTACATACCCATGGCCACACCAGCGGCTTTGAAATTGTACACGTCGAAATCCATCACCGTTCCGTCTTCACCTTCGAACTTCATCGTCAGTTTACCGGGGCCGGGCACTACGAAATCGGTAGCGCGGTATTGATCACCGAACGCGTGACGACCAATGATGATCGGGGCAGTCCAGTTGGTAACCAGGCGGGGTACGTTCTGCATCACGATTGGCTCGCGGAAAACAGTACCATCCAGAATATTGCGGATCGTGCCGTTTGGCGACTTCCACATTTGCTTCAGACCAAACTCTTCAACACGCTGCTCATCAGGGGTGATGGTCGCACATTTGATACCTACACCGTACTGTTTAATGGCGTTGGCAGCATCGATTGTTACCTGATCATTGGTTTCATCGCGGTATTCGATGCCAAGGTCAAAGTATTTGATATCAACGTCAACGTAAGGAAGAATCAGCTTGTCTTTAATAAACTTCCAGATAATGCGGGTCATTTCGTCGCCATCCAGTTCCACTACCGGATTAGCCACTTTAATTTTTTCCATTGTACTGCGGTTAGATGCGAGAATAATCGATACAAATTGGGCGCAAAAGTACTACATCTTCACGGGTTTGGCTCCAACCCTATGCCCACAAAACGGGTCATGCACAAAAACTAAGCTTATGAAACGCTACCTTTTCCTGCTTTTGTTACCGTTACTGTTCGCTACCTGCAAAGAAGGGGACAATGTTTCGCCTAACAGTGAGCTAATTGGCCGCTGGTCGCTCGTGGCACAGCGCGACACCGCAGGGGCGTGGCAGCCACTTCTCCCCCTTGTACCCGTTGTGCTTGAGTTCAGACGAGACGGCTCTGTCGACTACCTCAACGGCAACGGTCAGCCTCAGCGGGGTTGCTGCCAACCTACACAATACGCTACAAAGCGGCCGGAACCCTGCCCAATCAACGCGTCATGTCTTCAGGTAGCCTTCTTCATCGATTTTACCGATCATGTGCTCTGCCCAAACGCATACTGCGCGCTCGTACGGGGATGGACAGTCTTTCACATCGACGATACGTACCTGGACATATATGCCAGTAACGGCAACACCCTGGTTACCGGCTTTCGCTACCAACGCATTCGGTAACGAACACAGCCTCAACAGAATCTGACTTGAAGAGTACCTTGACGATTTCTGTTTTTTAGTATCTTGTAGGACAACCCAATTACTGTACACCTACATGGGAAAAACCTACTTTTTTATCGCTTTTCTGCTGCTTCCTGCGCTCGTCAAGGCGCAAAGCAATAAAAAAGCCTTCCCCAATAAGGGAAAGGCAGCTATAACCTCAAAAGAACAGGCACAGGTTATCAGCCAATTAGACAAGCAGTATACGCATTATTCGGATTTAGCCCGTGCCATCTGGAAACTCGCCGAACCGGGGTACCTGGAAGAAAAAACGACCGGCCTCTTGCAAGATGAACTACGGCAAAACGGCTTTACCATCACTCAGGGAGCAGGGGGGATTCCTACGGCTTTTGTGGCTAGTTATGGCAGCGGTTCACCCGTAATCAGCCTACTGGCCGAGATGGATGCCCTACCGGGACTGTCGCAGGATTCGGTGCCCGTTCGTAAGCCACTCGTCAGCAATGCCTACGGACACGGGTGCGGCCATAACCTGTTTGGCGTTGGCTCGGTGGCGGCAGCCATTGCGGCAAAACAGTGGCTTCAGCAAAGCGGTAAGCCGGGCACTATTCAACTGATTGGCACCCCGGCCGAAGAAGGCGCTGGTGGTGGCAAGACATACCTGGTTCGTGCGGGCCTTTTCAACCAGGTAGACGCCGTCCTACACTGGCATCCGGGGGCTAACAACAGCGCCAGTCCGTCGTCGTCACTGGCGTATCGGGTTGCGCTGTTTCGATTTAATGGGCAGGCAGCGCATGCCGCCGCCGCACCCGAAAAAGGGCGTTCAGCATTAGATGCCGTTGAAGCCATGGATTACATGGTGAACTTGATGCGGGAACACGTCACCCCCGAAACCCGAATTCATTACGTGATCAAGCAGGGTGGGCTCACCTCCAATATCGTTCCCGACTACGCCGAAGTGGAATATACGATCCGCCATCCATCGGCCAAGGGGCTGGAAGACGTATGGGCACGCATTATGAAAACGGCGCAGGCTGCCGCCCTGGGCACCGAAACAACCATGACCTACGAGGTAATGGCTGGCTTGTACAACCTGCTCCCCAACGAAACGCTGGCCCGTTCCATGCACAACAGCCTTCAGGAAGTGGGTGGGGTTCGGCTTACTGCCAGTGAAACAGACTTTGCCAACAAGATTCGCCAAACAATAGCCACCTCTACGCTGCCACCCCTAAGCCAGTCCGAAGATGTATTACCGTACGCGCCGGGTGGTATTACACCGGCTTCTACCGATGTGGGTGATGTAAGCTGGGTGGTACCCACGGCTGGTTTATCTACGGCGACCTGGGTACCCGGCGTACCGGCGCATAGCTGGCAGGCAGTTGCCTGCAACGGGATGTCGATTGGCTTTAAAGGGATGATGGTAGCCGCCAAAACTCTCTCGCTCACTGCCATCGATTTGTTTCAGCATCCCGAAGCCATTGCCAATGCAAAAGCGGAACTTCAGGCGGCCCGAGGCGGTGACCAGTTCAATTACAAATCGCTTGCGGGTGATCGGAAACCCCCACTCGATTACAGAAAATAATCAACCTGATAGACTCCCCATATGAAACACACGTACCTATTCTTCATCGCCCTACTTCTTTTGCCCGCCGCGCTACTGGCGCAGAAACCCAAAAAACAACCCGCCCTTACGCCACTCGACAAGCTTAAAGCCGAAGCAGCGGCTGCTGTCGACGCACGAAAGGATCAGGCGCAACAGATCAACGACATGCTGTTCAGCTATTCGGAACTGGGCTTTCAGGAAGTCGAAACATTTACGTACCTGACCACTTTACTCGAAAAAGAAGGGTTTACCATCCAGAAAAACATCTCGGGAATGCCCACCGCCTGGATCGCCACCTGGGGAAGCGGTAAGCCCGTCATCGCCATTGGCTCCGATGTCGACTGCATTCCGAAAGCCAGCCAGAAACCCGGCGTAGCCTACCGCGACCCCATCGTCGACGGCGCTCCTGGACATGGCGAAGGGCACAATTCAGGGCAGGCGCTAAACATCGTTGCGGCCCTGGCCGTGAAGAAACTGATGGAACGCGATAAAATTCCGGGTACGTTGATGCTCTGGCCCGGTGTTGCCGAAGAGCTGGTAGGTGCCAAAGCATTTTACATTCGGGATGGCTATTTCAAGGATGTCGACGCCTGTATTTTCACCCACGTTGGCAATAATCTGGTTACCTCTTACGGCGATGCTGGCAACAACGGCCTCATTTCGGTGCGGTTCACCTTTGAGGGCTCCGCAGCCCACGCAGCGGGCGCTCCGTGGCGGGGCCGGTCGGCGCTGGATGCGGTGGAGTTGATGAATATAGGCTGGAATTTCCGTCGCGAACACCTCGAACTCACCCAACGATCTCACTATGTAATCTCCGATGGCGGCGACCAGCCCAATGTTGTTCCCTCGAAAGCATCGGTCTGGTATTACTTCCGCGAACGTAGCTACCCCAAAATCCGTAGCCTGTTTGAAACAGGGCTGGCTATAGCGGAAGGAGCTGCTAAAATGACCGACACCAAGTTCACCTACGATATTCTGGGATCGGCCTGGCCGGGGCATTTTAATAAACCGATTGCCGAGGCTATGTCAGAGAACATCAAGAAAGTGGGATTACCTACCTGGTCGCCCGACGATCAGATGCTGGCCAAAGCCACCCAAAAAGAGATGATGGCCCGCAAAGTAGAAGGGCTGGCCATTAAACTGGACAGCCTGGGCCTGCCTGCTAATACCGCCCCGACCATGATGATGGGCGGGCAATCATTCGTCCCGCTTACTGGTGGTTCCGATGACATTGCCGACATTGCCTGGTCGGTGCCCACCATCGTTCTCCGCTACCCCAGCAACATTCCCGACCTACCTGGTCACCACTGGAGCAACGCTATTTCGATGGCCACACCGATTGCCCACAAAGGCATTGTAGCCGGTGCCAAAGCTGAGGCAATGACCCTACTCGACCTGCTATTAAAACCCGAATTGATTCAGAAGGCGAAGGAATACTACGTCAACGAGCAAACGAAAGACCTGAAATACACGCCGCTTATTACGGCCAAAGAGAACCCGGCGGTCTACCTGAATGAGAAAATCATGACCGATTTCAAACCGAAGCTTCAATCGTTCTATTATGACCCAGCCAAGTACAAGACGTACCTGGAACAGCTTGGCATCAAGTATCCCACGTTGCGGGAGGACCAGAAAGCCGCGGCCGCTGGGAAGTAGAGTTGCTTACGGATAAACAAGATTGCTTCGCGCATCGTGCCCTTCGACCGCGGCGGCGGACCGTTCCGCTCAGGGTGACATCAGCCATCATCATGCTCAGTCAAACATCCAGGTGGTAATTGTCACCCTGAGCGGAGCGGTCCGCCGTCGCGGTCGAAGGGCACGATGCGCGGAGCAATCTAATTTAGTGTTAACCCTTCTTCTTACCGCATCTTCGTGCGTTTCACCAGATAGGCACTCAGGACGGGCTCGAAACCCTGGGCAATATCGGCTTCGATGAAGTCGATGCGGTACTGAGCGCAGCGCATTTTCAGACTTTGCAGGTAATCGCCAACAGCCTGTTTATAGGCATCGCGTACCTGATTGGGTTGCAATTTTACCCGCGCATCGGTTTCCAGATCGATGAATTCGTAGGGACGGTCGTCAAAAGCAAATGCCTGCTCGG
Organism: Fibrella aquatica; assembly: GCF_041321135.1. Taxonomy (NCBI): domain Bacteria; kingdom Pseudomonadati; phylum Bacteroidota; class Cytophagia; order Cytophagales; family Spirosomataceae; genus Fibrella; species Fibrella aquatica. Next base: position 48,866 of record NZ_JBGGWF010000010.1, read on the forward strand.
TTTTGCGATCGGTCACGTGAAAGATAAGTACCTCGTGCAGGTTGTGGCGCAGATGCTGAAGGGCCGAAAACAGGGCGTCCTGTCGGTCAGGGTCGGCACCGGCGGTATCGAACATATCGCTGAAGAGCACCACCAGCGATCGTTTATTGATCTTCTCGGCAATCTGGTGAATCACTTCGGCCGTGCTCGTGCGTCGGTTAGGTTTGGGTGATTGCAGCACCTGATCGAGCAACGTAAAAATTTTATGCACATGGCCCGGCGTCGATTTTACGGGCGTTTGTACCTCAATCTCGTTCGAGAATGTACACAGGCTTACCGCATCACGCTGTTTTTGAAGCATATAGGCCAGGCTGGCAGCACCCATTGCACTAAACGTTACCTTCCCGTAATCCTTCTCCGGGTAATACATCGACGACGACGTATCGATCAGCAAATGACAGCGAAGGTTAGTCTCTTCTTCGTACCGTTTTACGAAAAGTTTATCTGTTTTACCGTACACTTTCCAGTCAATATAGCGCGTGCTCTCGCCGGGATTATACAGACGGTGCTCGGCAAACTCAACCGAAAAGCCGTGGAAAGGCGATTTATGCAAACCCGTAATGAATCCCTCAACGAGTTGACGGGCCAAAAATTCGACGTTTCCGAATGAACGTACCTGCGATAAGTTGAGTGTGTTTGCCACAGAGAAAGAGACTGGTAGCACCGAAGCTCCAGCTTCGGTAGTATAACAACGTGCAAACTGCCGAAGCTGGAGCTTCAGCGCTACATTCTAACGTCTAATATCCACAATCCAGCGTCGTTTACAAACAAAAAACCTGATTCGTGAGTCTGGCGCCCTACTTAGGGAATTGCAAAAAGGGGGCCAGCCCGTGAATCAGGTTTTAAAAAATCGGACTGTACTCGTCCGCACAGGTTAGGCTACGTCGCTATGTAGCTATACCGTTTTTACAGTACCGGCATCAAATCCGGTAGTAGTGGTGAACGCCTGTCAAGCGTTAGCGAATGATCGAGCAGTGCCACCATCTTGGTTGGATTCACTACCCGAAGGGTAACATTGGCTACACCTCGTCCGAGCATGCCAATGGCTTTAGCGGCGGCGTATGTCATATCGACAACACGGCCTTTTGTAAACGGCCCCCGATCATTGATCCGGATGATGACCGACTGCTGGTTTGCCTTGTTTGTTACTTCAACCAGCGTATTGAATGGTAGATACCGGTGAGCTCCCGTAAATATGTGTTGCTTTACACGCTCACCATTACTTGTTCTGCGCCCTTCAAACTTATTGGCATAATAAGACGCTTTACCTTCCTGCTGTATGAGGCCCTTCGCAGGAGCCTCTGTCGGATGGATACTGCCCGAAAACAGCAGTAGGGACATTAGTAAACTCATACAGTTTTTGGTTAGTGAAACAATTAAAAGAAGACCTAATTAAACTAGGATTCATAACGCCCTCTTTCACCAAAAAATGCAATTCCCGTAACACAAAGATAAGTATAACACCTTAAAAAGCAATGGTTTGCCCGAGCGGTGTCTGGCAGCGGTCAAATCGAGCGTAACCGCTGAATCATAAATAGGCAGTAAATTATTTTATGGTTTGCTTACTAACCTATATGCCAATCAGCGTACTTTGGCAGTCTACAATGGTTAACTTTTTCGACAAGTGGAGGAACGAGATAAAGAGAAAATTTACTCAAAACGGGTACGGGCGGGCAAGAGAACCTATTTTTTCGACGTTAAAGCAACGCGCGGAAATGATTACTACCTGATCCTGACCGAGAGCCGCCGCCAGCCTCAGGGTGACAGTTTCAGCTACGAGAAACAGAAAATGTTTCTCTACAAAGAAGATTTTGCCAAGTTCATTGAAGCACTGCAGGAGACAATCGACTACGTAAAAACAGAGTTGATGCCTGATGTTGACTTCGCTCAGTTTGACCGGAAGGAAGAAGTAGGCGATGAAATAAGCAGTAGCCTAAAATGGGAATAATCCTATTTACGTCATGATTGCATTACCAAGCCCCGGTACCCTGTCCGAGGCTTTTTTGTTGTACTTTTACGAATCTGAACTATCGTTCCAGGTCGATAGCCCGAAGCCTTAACAGTTATAAGGTCTACAAAATGTCTTCAGACTATGGACTATTAACCTGATTCGACTTTCCAGACTATATAGCTATAGACTACAATTCATGGGACTTCAATGTGGTATTGTGGGCTTACCGAACGTTGGTAAATCCACCTTATTTAATGCGATTTCGAGCGGTAAAGCCGAAGCAGCCAATTATCCTTTCTGCACCATCGAGCCAAATGTTGGCGTGGTGACCGTACCCGATCCACGACTCGACTCGCTCGAAACACTGGTCAATCCGCAGCGTGTGGTACCAACTATTATCGAATTTGTCGACATTGCCGGACTGGTGAAAGGAGCTAGTCAGGGAGCTGGTCTAGGAAACAAATTTCTGGCCAACATTCGCGAGGTCGATGCCATCGTTCACGTTGTTCGTTGCTTTGAAGATGACAACATCGTGCACGTTGAAGGCCGGGTCGATCCCGTTTTCGACAAAGAAATCATCGATGCTGAACTGCAACTTAAAGATTTAGAGTCAGTTGACAAGAAAATTCAGAAGGTTGAGCGCAATGCCAAATCAGGCGACGCTAAAGCGAAGGCATCACTCGAAATTCTGAAACAGTATAAAACAGCCCTGGAACAGGGCAAAAGTGCCCGCACCGTTCAGGTTACGCCCGAAGAGCAGGAAGAAGCGATCGGCGATATCGATCTGCTGACCGTGAAACCCGTTTTGTACGTAGCCAACGTAGATGAGGGTTCGCTACCCGATGGCAATGCGTATTCTGATAAACTTCGCGAAGCCGCCAAGGCAGAGGGTGCCGAAATCGTGATCATTTCAGCCGGTATCGAATCGCAGATCGCCGAGATGGAAGATGCCGAAGAGCGTGAGCTCTTTCTGAGCGAATACGGACTGACCGAATCGGGCCTAAGTAAGCTTATCCGGGCTTCGTATGGCCTCTTGGGATTGATCACCTATTTCACCGCCGGTGTAAAAGAAGTACGTGCCTGGACGATCCGTCGCGGCTGGAAAGCCCCGGCAGCAGCAGGCGTCATTCATACCGATTTCGAGAAGAAATTCATCCGCGCTCAGGTAATAAAACTCGCTGATTTCGAACACTATAAGTCAGAATCAGCCGTTCGCGAAGCAGGAAAACTTTCCGTTGAAGGTAAAGAATACGTCGTTCAGGACGGCGACATCATGGAATTCCTGCACGGAGCATAAAATTAAGTTTACAGTTTTCAGTTTACTGTCTTCAGTTGCGATGCCACACCAAAATCAGGTACGTTAGCAGCGCATCGCGACGGCGAACCGCAGTAAACTGAAAATTGTAAACAGAAAACTGTTTATATGGCTCGACCAAAAGCATTTGCGGAACAGGATGCCCTGCACGCGGCGATGGAAACGTTTTGGCGGAAAGGGTATCACCATACCTCCATGCAAGATCTCGTTGACTCAATGGGTATCAACCGCGCCAGCCTCTACGATACCTTTACCGACAAGCACACGCTCTACCTGAATGCGCTAGAACGGTACCGTGACCTGAACTGCGCCGATATGGCCGAAGCGGTTGCCGGAGCAACTACGGCAAAGGCAAAAATTCACGCCATATTCGACCGGGCTATTGCCGAAACCCTCGACGATCAGGAGCACAAAGGTTGTTTCATGACCAACGCTACGCTGGAAATGCTACCTCACTACGCCGACGTTCAGTCCATTGTAGCCGATAATTTTGAGCAACTCGACCAGACGTTTCGTGAGTTGATCGACAATGGCAAAACCAGCGGAGAATTCAGCAGCAACCTGGCACCCGATCAGGTGGTTCCTTACCTGATGAGTCAGCTTTCGGGGATTCGTGTTCTCGGCAAGGCAATTCCGAATGGACCAATGCTCGGCCAAATTGTTGATTTGGCCCTCTCCATTCTGGATTAAAAACTTTGACCCTCTTAACGCAACAGCCCGACCAATATCAATTGGTCGGGCTGTTGCGTTATATAACGTACCTGAAAAGCAGACTAGTTGCGGATTGGCAACTTACGATCACCAGGCTGATACTGACGGCCAATGCCGAAGTTGTAACCCAAACCAATCGTAATCATCTGGTTACGAAGGTCAGTAGAATTAACTGCCACATTCGTAATGCCATGCGTATACCGGGCATCAGCAGTGAAACGCTGCCGATCACCAACCCGGAAGTTGGCTTGGAAACCTGCAGTCAAACCCAAGTCAGCAGAGCGATACAAGTCTGTAGTAACCGTCTTGACATCTTTACCATCAGCCGCTTTTTCACGAGTGTACGCATTGAGGCGAAGAGCGGGAACAACCCCGAAAAACACGTTAGGCCGGAAATTTCCAGATCTGTTGAGGAAGTACCGGGCAGTAATAGGCAGTTCTAAGTAATTGATCCGATTTGTGTAAGTAGTTGCAACACTACCCAAATTGGTCTTCGACTGAACGCCCCGCTGCGAATACAACAGATCAACGGCGGCACCGAACCGGCTAACGTCGCTGTAGATAAAACCAACGCCAGCCGACAGCCCCGGCAGTAATTGATTGTCTCTCGAGTCTGGATCAATCGCATTGCGTTGCTCATTTACCGCATCGCTGCCTACGAAGTTGGTTAGATTCAGGCCGACCCGTGGACCGAAACTCCACCGCTGCCGAGACTGACTGTAGCTAACAGATTGAACAAAGAGAAGTGCAATGATGAGTAGTGTAATACGTGCGTTTTTCATAACAGGGTGATTGATGGTTTTAATTGGGCTGTCAGCCTATTGCGAAACAGACTGACAGCCAATATTTCTATGTATCTGATCTTCGTTGACATCAGACACCAGTTGTAACTACCGGTTGCGAATCGGCAGTTTACGATCACCAGGCTGATACTGACGGCCGATACCAAAGTTATAGCCTAGTCCAACCGTGATCATCTGATTATGCAGGTTACTGGTGAATTCAGAAATGTTGGGGACACCATACGTGTAGCGGGCATCTACCGTGAAACGCTGCCGGTCGCCAGTGCGGAAGTTAGCTTGAAAACCAGCAGTCAGACCCAAATCGCCTTTTTTGAAACGGTCGTTAACATTCCCTGTATTCGTTGAATTTGCAGGCTTGTCAACTTGCTTGGTGCTAAGCAAAACAGCAGGCACGATACCGGCATAAACGTTAGGCCGGAAATTACCGGACCGGTTCAAAAAATAACGCGCCGTAATGGGCACCGATAAATAATTGAGCCGTGTGTTCCGTGTAAACTCTGTATTGTTCGTGGTGGCGGCTGTCTGATTACCCCGCTGAGAGTACAAGACATCAAAAGCAAACCCAAACCGACTGATGTCACTGTACATAAAACCTACCCCTGCCTCGATACCCGGCAACAGCCGATTGGTCTCTACGCTACTGGCATTAGAAGGTAACTCGCCAGTGCCATAAGTATCCGCGTCGGGACCAGCAAAGTTGGTTAGATTAAGATTCACCCGTGGACCAAAGCTCCACCGCTGACGAGACTGACTGTAGCCAGTTAATTGAATAAAAAAGAGTGTAACGATGAGTAGAGCGAAACGTGCGTTTTGCATAATAAGATGATTGATGGATTTAGTCCGGCAAATTATTTTTCTTAATTAGTTGCTTGTCAATCAGTTATAGCATTAAAAAATTGCTTTGCCAGACTAGCAGTATGAAATTTCTACGTTGATTGACTGTTCCGATAACGGTAATGCGGGGGGTTTGTTTCAAAAAGTTTAATAGTTTTTGTGAATGGCCCGCATTCTGTAGCTTTGATCGACCATCTAGCTCAACTACGCGAAATGACTTTTTCTGGATTTTTCAGGAGCGAACATAGGACGCCACTCAGTAGATAGTATACTCGAATTGCCCCCAAACTCGCATCAACAAAAAAAAACCATGAAACGCCCTTCGCTGTATTTTTCCGATGAACATGACCTGTTTCGGCAAAGTGTTCGACAGTTCATTGACAAAGAAGTTGTACCCAACACCGAGGCCTGGGAAACAGCCCGGCGCATTCCGGTCTCCGTGTTTCAGCGGATGGGTGAACTGGGGTTTCTGGGTCTCCCCTTCCCTGAAGCGTATGGCGGTTCCAACACCGATTTCTGGTTTTCGGTCGTGTTCCTTGAAGAATTGGCGCGTTGCGGCATGGGTGGGTTTACCACCGCCGTAAGCGTCCACGAGTACATGGCCATTAACCATATTGCCAAAGCGGGGAGTGAGCACCTGAAACGAACGTACCTGGCCCCGGCCATCGCTGGTCAGAAAGTGGCGGCGTTGGCCATTACGGAGCCCGATACAGGTTCTGACGTAGCCGCTATACGCACAACGGCCCACCGCCTGGGCGACGAATACATCATCAACGGGGCCAAAACGTTTATCAGCAACGGCACTTACGGCGATTTTGTCACGCTAGCGGTGAAGACCGCCCCCGAAAAAGGGCTAAACGGTATCAGCCTGATCGTGGTCGATTTAAACAGCCCCGGCATAACCCGAACCAAGCTAAATAAGATGGGCTGGCACTCGTCTGACACGGCCGAGATCCGTTTCGACGGGGTACACGTACCTGCCGACAACCTGATAGGCGTCGAGAATTCGGGCTTTTATTATCTGATGGAAAGCCTGCAACTTGAACGCCTGGTAGCCGCGATCATGGCCGTTTCGGGAGCCGAGATTGCTTTGGAGTGGACGCTAACGTACCTGCACGAGCGCGAAGCTTTCGGTAAATCCATCGGAAAGTTTCAGGCAATCAGACACCAAGTTGCTGATGTAGCTACCGAAGTAGCAGTGGCGAAGCAGTTCGTGTACCACACCTGCTGGCTCTTTGCGCAGGGCGAACCGGTAGTAAAAGAATGCTCGATGGCAAAGCTGCATACTTCCGAAATGCAAAAACGCGTGATCGATACCTGCCTTCAATTTTTCGGAGGCTACGGGTACATGGAAGACTACCCGATCTGTCGGGCTTACCGCGACGCCCGCGTAGGCACTATTGCTGGAGGTACGTCGGAGATCATGCGCGAAATAATTGCCAAAATCGTGATCGATGCCGTGGCGTATAAGCCAGCGTATTCGTAGGCGGTGCAGCACACCATCTAAGAACTTTCTCTAGCGCCTGACCTATTTGGTTATCTCAAACCAAGCAGGGCTTTTGTCATCCCGACAACGGAGGGATGACAAAAGCCCTGCACACCAACATCTGAAGATCGCCCTGTCTTCTCTAATTTAAAAACGCCCGCTCCGTGTTGACGTAGCGACGGTTAGGAGCCTCCAACTCTAGTTTGGGGAGCAAAGGCATTTCGTCATTCATGGCGCAATACGAGCAGTGCTGATACATAACCGGCTCTGCTTCCTCTATCACAACCACGGCTTTCTTCGTAGGTGTCCGATAACTCTTCCGGGATATTTTCCTGGCAGAACCAGGCACTGCCGTTTCCTGAATCGGTTTGGCTACGACTGCCGATACGTTTGGCGTTGTCTCAACCGACGTTGACGTACCCAGATCGTCGGGGTCAATCAGTATGGTACCTGGTTCAATGGCTTGTGGAACAGCTTGTACCGCCTGTTTCTGCCTTTGTGCCGTATTGAAAATCAGGTAGATCGACACAGACAAAACCAACAGCACCGAAGCGACCAAACTAGTTACCCACAGCGGCATCAGGCGCTGGGTGGTGGCCGATTCGTGTACCCGTTCCTGCAAGGCAACGTGCAGATCGCGGGTTTGCAATTTCAGGTTTCCCCCTACCTGCTGTAAAGCGTCGAGGCCGTCGAGGGCGTCGGCATAGAATGGATTTTCGAGCAGCAAACGCTCTACACGGTGCCGGGCTGCGCCGGTTAACTGGTCGGCCTGATAGGCCCGAAGGTCATCGAGAGAAAGCTGATCGGGTGGTGTATGGGATGACGAATGGCGATTCATTTCTGTAAAATCAATTTCAGGTTACGGCGACCATTTTGCAGGTAACTCTTCACCTGTTTGAGGTCATATCCAGTCAGATCGGCTACGTCGGCGTAGCTTTTCTGTTGCAAATAAAATAAGTCGATGCACACGCGTTGCGGGTCGGGCAGGCGGTGCAGGGCATCGGGTAAACGGCTAAGATGACGTTCTATATCCAGCGCCGTTTCATAGTCATCGGGCCGCGCTTCGTTGGGCCACACCACCAGTGATTCAGTCACCGGGCGTTCTTCATCGATCAGATCGGCATCACCACCTTCACCCACCCGCACCCGCTGACTACGCAACTGCATGAGGCAATAATTGCGGGCCACCGAGTGCAGCCAGCTTTTGAAGTTGGTGACCTCGTGCCGCCGCAGATCAACAATGAGTTGCTCGAACAACTGCATCACAGCGTCTTTGCTGTCAGCTTCGTCGCGCAGGTACTTGAAACACACGGCGTAGACCAGTTCCATATGCCGTTCATACAGTTCGCCCAACAGCTCCAGACTACCCGTAGCCTTATAGGCCGCCACATACTCGGCATCGGTAGTGGGGCGGGCCCTACTCGCACTGTTTCTGAACCGTTTGAAGAACATCGACCAGGCACTGTTTTCCAGTTGAACAACAAAGACAACTCATTGATGCCGTGACCTGCCTAATTCCATAAACCAATAGTACACGGATGAGTATGGGTACGCGGATTTCGCTGATTAAAAAGGATTTACGCTGATTTGTAGATTTAAAATGGATTTGCTCTGCTGCGACTGGACAATCCGTTTAAATCCGAAATCTGCGTAAATCCGTTTAATCAGCGAAATCCGTGTTCCATTTTTATCCGCGTTCCATCACCATTACATCACATCGTTTCCGCGACGTATCGCGCGGTAGAAGGCATCAGCAACGCCGGTGCGGGTGCTTAGCTCGCTAATCTTGTTGTTATTGCGCGTGGGATAAACCCGGTTCGACAGGAACACGTAGTTCAGACCAACGGCGGGGTCGATCCAGGTGAACGTACCTGTGAAACCCGAGTGCCCATAGCTCGACGGGCTGGCAAGCCGGGGCGCGTTGCCGTTATATTTGTAGGCCGCTTTCTCGAAGCCCAACCCACGACGATTGCCCAGCTCAGGAAACTGGTAACGCGTAAACTCCGTGATCGTAGCTGAACTGATAAACTGCTGACCGCCGAACGAACCGTGTTGCAGATACAATTGGGTCAACTTCATCAGGTCATTGGCCGTTCCGAACAAACCGGCGTGGCCTGACAGACCATCGAGCATAGCGGCGCCTTCATCATGCACCCGTCCCCAGATCAGCGTTTTGCGGAACAGCGAATCATATTCCGTTGGCACAATCCGGCTGAGCGGGTAGAACCGCCGTGGATTGTAGGTCAGCGTGGTAGCACCGATTGGGCGGTAGAGGCTGTCTTTCATGTACGTCTCGAACGGCACACCGGTGATGCGCTGAACGATCTGCGGATAGAGATAAAACGATAGGTCGCTGTAGACATAATCTCGCTTGGCGCTCAGCGGCGAATCTTTGATCTTATCGAAAATCGTTTTGGCATATTTGCGGTGCAGGAACAGGCTATCCGTTACTTCAATCGGAAATTTGCTTGAGCGCACCGGGCTGAAGGTGTTTTTCTTGAAGGTGCCATCTGGGTTTTTAGTGTCTTGCCAGAACGGAATCCAGGCCTTTAGCTTGGCCTGATGCGTAAGCACATCGCGAAAACGAACGGTGTCTTTGTTCGACTTCTTATAGCCAGGCAGGTATTCGCCCATCGTTCCATCGATGTTGAACTTTCCGGCATCGACAAGGCGCATCAGGGCGGGTGTCGATGTGCTTACTTTCGTTACCGACGCAAAATCGAATAGGTCATCGAGTTTGGTGGGTTGCGCATCGCCGCCGAGGCTTGTATCATAGGTATGTTGACCGTATGCCTTACGGAAAATGACTTTACCATCTTTGGCCAGTTGCACCACACAACCCGGAAATGCCTTCGCCTTCAGGCCCACATTTACCACCGAATCGACCTGCTGCGCCAGGTACGTGCTGCTGATGCCCACCTCTTCGGGAATCGTGTATTTCAGTCGGCCAATGGGCTGAACCGTCACGCCATCGCCCAGACGGTAGGTTTGATTCACCGTTACGGGTAACCGTCCTGATGCGCCAATAGCGCCAAAAATCAGTTGGGCCGAGAGGTCTTCGGTGTGATTGGTGAGTTGGTACGGCATCACAATCGCCTGCGCCTTATCGAGGTCGGCAAACCGGTCGAGCACGTAGGGGTTGCCGAATACCGAAATCACCGCTTTACCCGTATTGGCTAGTTTTTGCACCAGTTCGGCGGTACGGGGCATCATACCGTATTTGGCCCCCGGCCGGATATTGTTCAGATGCACCCCCACCAGTACCGTATTATACTGCTTCAGCGAATCGAGCAGCGCCGTTATCTGCGCATCCGTCGATTTCGACGAAATCTGATACGGAGTTACCGTTGTGTAGTCGCCCAGGCGATTCTGGAAAACCGTTGGTGCAACGGCTTCAACCGATACCGACGCAATGCGAAGCGTGTCGAGACGTTGCAACGGCAGCACATTGCGGTTGTTGGTAACCACCGTCATACTGGCTTCGGTGAGGCGGCGGTTCAGCACCTCCGACTCAGGCCGGTTCAGATCGGCCACCAGGCCATCGAGCACAATGGGTTTGTAGTTATTCAGGCCAGCCCAGTATTTCGCAATCAACATTTTGCGGCAGCGCTCGGCCACGGCCTGCGCCGACAGGGTACGTTCGTCAACCGCTTTGCATATTTCGGCAATGGCGAGCGGAATATTTTCGGTAAATTCAAGAATGTCCATACCCGCTTCCAAACCACGACGGTCGGCCAGGCCAGACGGAAAAAACTTGGTCATGCCCTTCATGTTCATAGCGTCGGAAAAAATCAGTCCGCCAAAACCAAGCTCATTTTTCAGCAAGCCCGTCACGATGTTTGGCGACAGCGTTGACGGCCGATTACGCGTGCTATCGAGCGACGGAATGCTAAGATGCGCCACCATGACGCCCGCCGCCCCTGCTTTGATCAGTTCCCGAAACGGATACAGCTCCAAACTATCCAGTTGCGCCCGACTTTTAACAATCAGCGGCAGGTCGTAATGCGAATCAGTACCCGTATCGCCATGGCCGGGAAAATGCTTTATACTGGTTAACAGCTGATTATCTTGCATACCACGCAGATACGCCAGCGACTTGCGGGAAACGGCGTATTTATCTTCGCCAAACGACCTGAAGTTAATTACCGGGTTGTTTGGGTTGTTGTTAACATCAGCAACGGGCGCAAAATTGACGTGCATTCCAAGCCGCCGCGCCTGACGAGCCAAGTCGGCCCCCATCTGGTAGATCAGTCCTTCACTAGCTTTGGGCAGGCCGCCCAGGGTCATCTGATACGGATAGCGCACGGTACTATCCAGCCGCATGGCAATGCCCCATTCGGCATCCATTGCCACCAGCAGCGGAATTTGCGACGCGGCCTGTAGCCGGTTGCTCAGCTTGGCCTGCCGCATAGGTCCACCCTGAAAAAAGACCACGCCGCCAAGTTGCCAGGTACGTACCAATTGGGTCAGCGAATCTTCGTAGGTACGTGTTCGGTTCGAGTAGCCCGCCACCATAATAAGCTGGGCAATTTGCTGTTCCAGAGACAGATCGGTCATGACCGAATCGGCCCACCGCGCCGATTGTTCCGTATTGCGCAGGAACATGGGGACGGTGTTGGGGAGTGAAATAGGCTTACGAGCAGGGGCAACAGCCGTCTGAGCAAGCAGTTGGGCAGAGAAAGGCAGGAGGAAAAAGACACTTAGCAGTGTCTGGCGAAAAGCAGTCATTCAGAAGAAGATCAAATTGGCTTCTTCAAAAGTAATCACAAAAGGCGGTATGACGGGGATCAGAGATAGGCTGCCTAACAATGGTCTGGTGCAGAATTGTCGGAGTGGGTTTCACGTATATTTGTTAAAAAGTGTATTGCTATGTCTACAACTGACCTTAAAAGCCTCCTGCACGATCAAATTGACCGGCTTCAGCAGGAAGACGATCTGCAAGACTTACTATTGACTGTCAGCGAATTTGTCAGCCATCGTGGTGGGCTACCCGATGAATCCCCGGAGCTATTGGCTCAGTTGCAGCACGCCTTATCGTCGGCTTCGGCCGGTAACTTTACCCCTCACAGTGATGTAGTTCAGGAGGCTAAGCAATGGATTACCAAGTAGTTTGGGGGGAGGAGGCTAAAGAAAACTACCGAACGCTTACGCTTTACCTTCTTGACAGGGCTTTCTCACAAAAACTTTCAGCGTAACAATTGCTGACGCGAGGCCCTTCGACTAGGCGTCCCCGACAGGCTCAGGGTGACACCGGTCTGGCGTACCAGGAAACTCAAGAATGTGAATGACAACCTTGAGTGGTAATGCCACCCTGAGCCTGTCGGGGACGCCTAGTCGAAGGGCCTTTCGGCAGCAATTGTTAGCACAACTATTTTTCATGAGAAAGTCCTGCCTTTGGCAGATCAAAAACTATATAAAATCAACTAAATTTTTTCAAAAGAATATTAGTAAAAATAGCTTTAACAGGTAAAAAATGAATTGGATTATCGTAATTATTGCCGGCCTATTTGAAGTTGCCTTTGCATTCTGTTTGGGGAAAGCAAAAGAAGCCACAGGCAACGAAATGTATTTATGGTATGCAGGGTTTATTGTGGCTCTCACTATCAGCATGGCACTGTTAATTAAAGCAACTCAAACACTACCAATCGGCACCGCTTATGCAGTTTGGACAGGTATTGGCGCAGTTGGGACTGTTTTAGTAGGCATTTTGGTTTTTGACGAACCGGCTACTTTTCTTCGATTGCTTTTTATCAGCACGTTGATAGGGTCTATCGTCGGACTAAAAGTCGTTTCACACTAAAAGGGATAACCAACGAACGGCAAGAACGACAGCCTATATCCGAAATATGGATTTTCGTATTCCAGAAATAGTTTAGTCGTTGGTCAAATAGTATATTTTCAAATCAATTTTCGCAACAAAAGTTAAAAAGCCAGCTAGTTGCCTTAGCTGTCGATTAGAAGTAATACTGATCAATTAACTATACGATTTTGACCTTATTCTATAGAAATATTCAAAGAACAAGGGTGATGATTTTATAAACCGATTTTCAAAGTTTTTAGCATAGTATATCAGACCACTTTCAGGCTTCTTCACCCGTTAGCAATCGGAGCAACAGAAAACGGATAGGTAGTTTGAATTAACATGATAAGACGAAAATTTTTACTAGTTGCCCTGCAACTGCTGGTAGCATTCACGTATGCGTCGGCCCAGGGTTTGAAACTCAACAAGCTTGAGTATTTCGAGACGCAGGGCGTCAACGTACTTGTATACAACAACCTGTTTACCGGGGGATTTAACGATGAGAAGAACGCCGGGATCGAATTGATTCACCACGGCGTACGCACAGCGCAGGGTGGTGCCGTACGGCTCTCCCACACGCCGGAGCAGTGGGACCTCGTGCCCAACATATCAAACCGGAAGGTAAATACGGCCACCCAAACCATTGAGGCTACCTTAAAATATGCCGATTATGATTTTGAGTCGCGAGTGGTGGTAACGGCGAAAGGTAAAGGAGTCGAGATTGCTGTTTATCTGGATAAACCCATTCCCAAAGCACTCGAAGGCAGTGCCGGATTCAATCTGGAGTTTCTTCCCTCGCAATACTGGCAGAAGGCCTATTTGATGGATGGACGTTACAACCGGTTTCCACGCTATGTTGTAGGTAACACCGTTACGAAGCCGAACAGTGAAAAGCCAAAACAGTATAAAGGATATAAAACATCAGACGACCGAGGAACCGGCAAATACATTGATCCGCTTCCCCTCGAAACCGGACGTACCTTACTTCTGGCCCCTGATGAACCGGAACGCCTGGTTAAAATCACCTCAGCCGATGCCGATCTGATGCTTTTTGATGGTCGTATGCTGGCCCAAAATGGCTGGTTTGTTGTCCGTAGTTTACTACCCGCCGGAAAAACGGGTAAGGTATTGAGTTGGACGGTTGAACCAAATGCCATTCCGGGTTGGGTACGAGAGCCGAACATCGGTTTTTCTCAAGTGGGCTACATGCCTTCTCAAGCGAAAGTTGCGGTGATTGAACTCGACAAAAAAGACAAACCACTCGCCACATCAACCCTATTTAAAATTGGAGACGACGGCAAAGCGACCAAAGTATTTACTGGAAAAATTGCCTCCTGGGGAAATTATTTCAAATACAACTACGTAAAGTTTGACTTCTCGTCGGTTAAAACGCCTGGCATATATTATATCCAGTACGGAAGTATTAAAACGAATAATTTTTTAATTCAAGATAACGTCTACGACAAAATCACCGATGCCACGAGCGATATCTGGATTCCGATTCATATGGATCATATGTTCGTAAACGAAGCGTACCGGGTATGGCATGGCGAGCCGTTTAAGGAAGGCTATCGGCAGGCACCGCCAAACACGGACCACTTCGACTTGCATGCCCAGGGGCCCAAAACCGATACAAAATATAAAGCGCTTGAACTGATCCCGGGATTGAACGTGGGCGGATTTTTCGATGCGGGTGATTTTGACATCGAGACCGGATCGAATATTGGCGTGGTGCAAAACTTCGTACGTACCTGGGAATCGTTCAAGCCATTACGGGATCAGACGTTTGTTGACCAAAAGCAACGCTATGTTGACCTTCACCGCCCCGATGGCACACCAGACGTATTACAGTTTATTGAGCACGGCACGTTGAACCTGGTAGCTCAGGCCGAGATTGTTGGCCACATGACCCAAACACTCTCGAATGCAGTGCTCGACAATTACCATCACCTCGGCGATGCTGCTTCCTTAACCGACGGTCTGCCTTATGATCCCAAACTGGGGCCGTATGAAGTAGCGGCCGACGGCCGGTCGAGCGGCGTGAAAGATGACTTGTGGGCCTTCACCAGCCGCAATCCCGGCCTCGACCTAAGTGCAGCAACGATGTTTGCCGCAGCCAGCCGGGCGCTGAAGGGGTATAATGACGATCTTTCAGCCAGAGCGTTGAAGCAGTCAAAAAGATTGCTGAAAGAGTCAACGGAATTAATGGCTAATCGGTCGCAAGATAGCCTAGGCAGGCGGGGACGGGGGGCTGATATTGGCACTAATCTCCAATTGTATATATCGACCGGTGAAAAAGAATACGTTGATAAATTTCAGCAAGCTTTATGGCCTGCCCTTGATCGCAATCTTACGTTCGCCCTGCTGACCGCCCTAGATGCCATACCGCACATGGACGCAGCGTACAAGGCAAAGCTCCAGCCCTATATTGTCAAGTACAAAGCCTACATCGAAAATCTGGAGAAGGATAATCCATACGGCGTGCCCATTGGGCTTCGTAACTGGGCAGGTAGCGGCGATGTGATAAACTTTGGTACTACCATTTGCTTCGCCAGCAAATACTTCCCGGACATCATCAGCGAAAGCCATGCGTATAAGGCCGCTAACTATCTCTATGGCTGCCACCCGTACCACAATTATTCATTGGTAGCAACGGTGGGCGCTACCCGTCCCAAAGCGGTATTCTACGGCAACAACCGGGCTGATTTCTCCTTTATACCGGGCAATGTTGCGCCGGGCTTATTGTTCAGACAGCCCGATCACTTTGAAAACTATGACGACTGGCCATTTTTCTGGGGCCAGAATGAAGGCACGATTGGTGGCAATACCAGCTACTTAATTTTCGGATCAGCATTCAAGAATCTGGTGAAATAGAGAGGCATTGTTAATCAACTGTAAATACTCTCGAAACGCATACTTCGCCCCGCTGGGGCTCTGGTTGACAGGGGTATGTATGATTGACTACCGATGCTGCGGCCCACTGGGCCTGTGGCGGATGCTCACCCTCAAAGGCCCAGCGGGCCGTAGCATCGGTAGAACCTAGCATTGACGAAAAAGTCTAAGCCCCGGCGGGGCGAAGCATGCGTATAACGGTTTAACTTTGACTCATACAACGCCCGTTTGGCCATGTCTTTGCAGACTATGCCGAACGGGCGTTCCGTTGTATATTTACGTATGGCCACAAAACGCACCATCACTACTGCCGACGGCTCAGTATCCGACCCTCCCCGTGATTATTTCGAAGATGTTTACGCCGTTGTTCGGCAGATACCTGCGGGGCGCGTTACAACCTACGGGGCCATTGCGCAGTACCTAAGCCTGCGCGCCGGTGCCCGAATGGTGGGTTGGGCTATGAGTGCAAGCCACGGCCAACCGAACGTACCTGCACATCGCGTCATTAACCGACTGGGCGTATTATCAGGTAAGAATTTTTTCGGATCACCTACCCGGATGCAGGAACTCCTCGAAGCTGAAGGCATGCAGGTCGTCGACGATACCGTTGTTGATTTTAAAACTCGACTTTGGGATCCTTCCCTTGAATTAACCGATATATGACGTAAGATTTGGTTATGACTTGCCAGTGTTATTGACCTTTGTGACATCACGCTGGCATATGGCACTAAATCGTAATTCGTCTATCGTACATCGTAAATAACTCCATGACTACCACCCAACCGTTTGACGCCCGAAAAACCGTTGACCAACTAAACCTGATCGGATTGACCGTTGAGCACGACGGCTCTGTTTCGTACGTGAACCCGTATGCACTGCGCGTTACCGCCTGGAGTATCGACGAAATTGTGGGCCGCAACTTCTTCGACGTCCTCGTTCCCCCGGCTGATCGGACTGTGCTGGAGCAATTATTTCGGGAGGCACTTGAGCGGGGAAGTTTCCCGGAACAGCGTGAAATTCAGCTATTGACCAAGAGCGGATCAACGCGCAATGTTCACCTGAACTCGTTTATTCCGAGTGGTACCGGTGGTCGAACGGACGCTTTTACAATCATTGGCGAAGACCTGACCAGCAAACGGCGCGTGGCCTCGGCTCTGAGCAACACCAACGCCCAATTGCAGGATCTAGTCGACAACACGAGTGACCTGATTCAGTTGATAACGCTCGACGGTAAGTTCATTTTCGTAAACAAAGCCTGGCGCGAGCTACTGGGCTATGGCGCCGATCAGATTGCCTCGCTCACCCTGCGCGATGTGCTGCACCCCGATTACGTTAAAAGCACCATCGACCGGTTGCAACGGGTGCAGGAAGGAGAACCCAATCCGTCGTTTGAAACCGTTTTCCGCAGCCGCGATGGTCGTACGCTCTTTCTGTCGGGTAGCGTCAACTGCCGCTACGATCAGGGAAAACCAACCGCTTTCCGGTGTATCCTGCGCGACATCACGCAGAAGATCAGGGCCGAAAAAGCACAGCGCCTCTACTACAGCATTGCCAGCTGGACGCTGAACATGCCTAACCTTGATGACTTTTACCAGCGCGTACACCGCGAACTAGGTAACATCATCGACGCCAGCAACTTCTTCATTGCGCTCTACGACCAGAGCAAAAAGTACCTAACCTTCCCCTACTACGTCGACGAGTCGTTTCAGGGAAACATGCGCTTCACCAAAAAGAGACTGGGCACCGGCCTCACCGAATACACTATTCAGGCCGACAAACCGCTTTTCCTGCGCGACACCGACATTCTGCACCTCGCCGAGGAACACCAGATTGACCTTTATGGACAACAGCAACCCAAGCTGATGCTGACTGCCCCGCTTCGGATTGGTGACGAAATCACGGGCATCATCGGCGTCAAATCGTATACCGATCCCAGCCTCTATGGCCCCCGCGATCTGGAACTGCTCGAATTTATTTCGGGACAAGTGGCACTGGCCATTGCCCGCAAACAGGCCGAAGCCGCGCTGAATAAGCAAACCGCCCGCCTGAACGCCATTTTCAACAGCAGCACGTACCTGATCTGGTCGGTCAATAAGGCATTACAGTTAACGTCATTCAACCAGAACTACGCCGGGCTGATTCAGCAATTGACCAACGAGCAACCCCGGCTATTCATTAGCGCCGAAAATCAGGGATGGCGTGGCATCGGCGATGATAACCAGCAACTACTCGACGATCGGTACAAACTGGCATTTAAAGGAATAGCACAAAACTTCGAGATGCGCCTTGAGCTGGGCGGAAAAGAGGCGTGGCTCGAATTACACCTGAATCCAATTCTGCTGTCGGGCGGGGTCATCGAAGAAGTATCGGGCATTGGCCGCGACATCACGAACCGGAAAGGTGCGCAACTGAACTTGGAACGGAGCGAAGAGAAGTTCCGGGGCATCTTCGAAAACCTCCAGGATATATACGTCCGCGTTGACAGGCACGGGGAAATTACCATGGTTAGCCCGTCAATATTTAAACGGAGCGGCTATACGCCCGACGAAGTGCTGGGCCAGAATGCGCTGACCTATTTCGTCGATCCCGGCGTGATTCGGCGGGCCTTGTTCAAGCTGGTACGTACCAGGTCGGTGCGCAATTTCGAGGCCACACTGCGTCGGAAAGACGGGTCTGAACGACAGTTTATGTTCAACATGCTGCTGTTGAAAGATGAAGATGGTCGTTACTCGGTAGTGGCCGCGCTGGCCCGAGATATCACCGAACTCAAAAAACAATCGGCCGAACTGGTGAAGGCGAAAGACGAAGCCGAACGGTCACTGAAAGTAAAAGAACGTTTTCTGGCCAACATGAGCCACGAGATACGTACCCCCATGAACGGCGTCATCGGCATGGTCGACCTGCTGAACGACACCGTGCTAAACGACGAACAACGCGACTATGTGCGCACCATTCGCCGCTCGTCGGAAACGCTGCTGAACATTCTGAACGACATTCTCGACTTGTCGAAAATCGAGGCGGGTAAAATGGTGTTGCACGAAGCGCCAGTGACTCTGAGCGAGGTCTTCGAGAAACTCATTGCCTTGTTTGGTCAGCAGGCTAACGCCAAAGGCAACCGCCTGTTCTACACGCTTAGCCCCGAATTACCCAAATTCGTGATTGCCGACCAAACCCGGATGCTCCAGATCTTGTCGAACCTGACGTCGAACGCCTTGAAATTTACCGAAGATGGCACCGTGGAGGTAGCGGCTTCGCTGGTGAGCAAACGCGGTAAATTCAATCGCATTAAAGTTGAGGTGCGCGATTCGGGCATTGGCATTTCCGCCGAAAACATTGGGTTACTGTTCAATTCGTTCAGCCAGGTCGATACGTCGTCACGCAAAACATTTGGTGGTACGGGACTCGGCCTGTCGATCTCGAAGGAATTGGCGGCCCTGATGAAAGGCGAAGTGGGTGTTGAGTCGACCGTGGGTATGGGCAGTACGTTCTGGTTTACGCTTGAGCTGAAAGAAACCGCCATTAGCCCCACGCAAAGCCAAAGCGAAGCCGCCGCCGACATGAAGGTGACCGACTTTTTCACCGACTATAAGCCCGTTATTTTGCTCGTCGACGACAACGCCGTAAACCGGAAAGTGGCCAGCGAGATTCTCCGTAAATCGGGTTGTGTGGTTACTACGGCGTCGAGCGGCCCCGAAGCCATCGAGAAAGTAGCGGCTGGCAGCGGGCAGGGCAACAACCGGTTCGACGTAATTTTCATGGATATCCAGATGCCTGACATGGACGGTGTTGAAACCACGCGCTATCTACGTACCCAGTACGCGGCGCAATTACCGCCCATCGTAGCCATGACGGCCTATTCGATGCGGGAAGACCGCGAACGGTTCCTGAGTCAGGGCCTTGATGACTACATTGCCAAGCCTATCCGCGCCCAGGGCCTGATTGCCAAAGTGGCTGAGATTGTGAAGAAGGGCAGAAAAGCTATAGAGACGGAAGACTTTCCGTCTCCCGTGCATCAGCAAATGCCTGAAAAAGTTGCTGACGCACGGGAGACGGAAAGTCTTCCGTCTCTACAAGCCTACGCTGACGTACCTGTGATAGATACGGAGATACTGGAGCAGTTGCGCGACATTGGTGGGGCCGAGCTGGTCGAAAGCGTTTTTGAGGATTTCGTAACCGAGGCCACCGAGTTAGTAACGGAGTCGCTGACGGCCTTTGCAGCGGGTGATATTGCTACAGTGAAGAGCCATCTGCATACGCTAAAAGGGAGCGCCGGTACGGTTGGTGTGGCGCGGCTGGCGCGTATTGCCCGTGAAGCAGAAGGCAAACTGAAAGTTCAGGACACCAGTCAGTTAGCGCAGGAACTTAAAGCACTTGAAGCCGCCTTCGCCGAATTCATGGATTTTTTGATAGGTACGCGGATTAAAGAGATTTAAACCGATTCACGCGGATTTTTGATTGAGTACGCAGATTTTTAGACTGAGGCATAGCAAATCCCTCTAAATCCAAAAATCCGTGTAAATCCTTTTAAATCTGCGAGATCCGCGTACCCATTCACAGAAGTCACCTACGCCCGGACGGGAAACTTATTTAGCTGCTGAGCAAGGTCGTTGATCGCTTGTCGAAGTTCGTCTTTGTTGGGTGTTACGGGTAGCCAATACGTTTTTGAGTGATCATCGTGCCATTTTGGCGAGGCCTCTTTGTTCATGCCTATTCGAAAAACGTAGTGTTCTTTGCCGTCAGAAAGATTACAGAAACTTAGCGATGGTTCAATGAACGTCAGCTTGGGCGCTAGTTCGGCATTATCGATAACCGATTGCATCCAGCTATGAAGCATTTCCAGCTCCCAGGTCGACAGAAACGTAAGCGTCCGGGTCGACTGTTGAGCCCCTTCTTTGGTTACCATACTTACAATAAGCCAGTTGCGATCTAAAAAATCGCTCGAATCGCTGTACTCATAGTCCAGTATATTCAGTTCGAAGTCACCCCGTGGTCCTGTAAGTTTCATTGCTTATGGGTCAGTAGTTAGAGAGATCTGCAAGCCGGACGGGTGCATCCGCCCACCCAAAAATTAACTCATCAATACCTATCGATAATATAGTTTAAAAAGTTGAATCTACAAAAAGTCCGATTCGATACCTACATAAGTATCTAAAAAATTCTGAGACCGATTTTAGCCTCCGGTGAAATAGGCTGAGCTTTTTACGTTAATTTCACCCACCGAAAACAGACCCTACGAACCGCATGGCTTCCTCAAAACGTGTCCTGATTGCCGAAGACAGTTCCGTCATTCAAAACCTCGCCCGTAAAATTCTGGAGTTTCAGAACTACGATATTACGGCGGTAAAAAACGGCGAGCAGGTACTGCAGATTCTTGATAAAGAAGATTTTTCTATCCTGCTGCTCGATATTAATATGCCCGTCATGGATGGTATGGAATGCGTAAAGCAGGTCCGTGCCCTTAGTGATCAAACGAAAGCCAACGTACCCATCGTAGCCATCACAGGCAACGCCCGCAACTATACGGAAGAAGAATTCAAGTCGGCTGGTTTTAACGATGTGTTGGTAAAGCCCCTCAATTTCGACCGCCTCGTTGAAGTGGTCAATCAACTTACGGACAAGTAAAAATGAGTGAATGCGGAACGCCGCCCGGAGCGAATGAGTGAATGAGTGACTAATCTGAAATACTACGCAAATAGCCTCGTTGACACTATCCGTAGCGTTTTACACTAGCGGCTCATTCACTCAATCACTTATTCGCTAATTCACTCATTACTCATGGTCGTCACCCTTCTCGGTACGGGTACGTCGTCGGGCGTTCCGATGATTGGCTGCCAGTGCCCCGTTTGCCGGTCTGTCGATTTTCGCGATAAGCGGCTCCGCACATCGGCGCACATCCTGGTGGCGGGCAAAAGCTTCGTGATAGACACCGGGCCTGATTTCCGTCAGCAGGCGCTCCGGCTAAATCTACTGAACCTCGACGCCGTACTGTTCACTCACGAGCATAAAGATCATACTGCCGGTCTGGACGAGGTACGTGCGTTTAACTTCCGTTCAGGTCAGGATATACCGGTTTATGCCCGCTCCAGCGTGCTTAGGCAGTTGGAGCGGGAATTTGAATACATCTTCGCCGAACACAAGTATCCCGGCATTCCCCGCATCGACACCTACGAGATTCGCAACGAACCATTCGAGGTGATGGGTGTTCCCGTCATTCCTATCAACGTGTTGCACCATAAATTGCCCGTCTTCGGCTTTCGAATCGGCGATTTTACGTACCTGACTGATCTTAACTACATCAGCGACGCCGAGTTGGAAAAGGTCTACGGAACGCGTGTATTGGTGCTCGACTCCCTGCGTCAGGAACCTCACCTCTCTCATTTTGCACTGAGTGAATCGCTGGCGCTCATCGAGCGTATCAAGCCCGAGCGAACATACCTGACGCATATAAGCCATCAGATGGGCCTTCACCGTGAAATCAATCAAGTGCTTCCTGCCGGTGTACAGCTAGGCTACGATGGCCTTCAGATTAAACTCTAGCGGGTGTTTCACGATGCAATCAAACGCATCCACATTTTGTTAGTCAGTCAAAACAGCTTTCCTGTTATGGCCACTCCTATTACCCCTACCCGCACCTTTACCAGCGCTCAACTTGAGGCCTACCGACAAGTAGGCGATCCGCCTGCCGATGCCGTCGTTGCCAACGTGGTAGCCGACGGAGGCCGCGAAGGCGTGGGTACGTTAATGCGCTGGCTGGCCAATAACACCGACTTCGACACCAGCACTCAGCCCGAGGCAGTTCAGCAATTTTTCACCGACTTTGCTCACTTGCCTATCTGGGCCAATGAGGCTCAGATGCGACGCGGAATGGCTTTTTATCAGCAACACATCGGCGTAATCGGGCTCATTCTGGGTACGTTCTCATTACCCTATACGTACCTGGGTGCCAACGGCGTACAACTGCTCTGGCTCACCGACCGAATCCGCACCGACACTGCCCGACGTTTGCAGGAAACCGGCGAATGGGTATTCGCGGTGAACGACCCGAAAAACTGGAGAGATTCGTCGAAAGCCATCAACTATACCCTTAAAATTCGCCTGATCCATGCCGCTTCGCGCTGGTTTGGGTTACACACGGGGCGCTGGAATATGGAGTGGGGGATGCCTGTTTGTCAGGAAGATATGGTGGGTACCATTGGCTCGTTTGGTTATATTGTGTTACGTGGTCTTCGGAAAATGGGGGTTTCTGTAACGAACCAGGAAGAAGAAGATTACCTGCACCACATCAATGTAGTCGGCTATATCAACGGCGTAGCTGAAGAGCTGCTTCCCAAGAATTCCCGCGAAGCTTTCCACCTTGATAAGCTGATTGTGCAACGGCAGTTTAACCCATCGGAAGCCGGTTCGGGCCTCACCAAAGCCCTGCTCGACACCATTGGTAAACAGGCCGGCAGCGAGAATGCCCGGAACCTCGCGGCGGCACAGATGCGTTTCTTTCTCGGCAACGATCACGCCGATGCGCTGGACATTCCCAACGTACCTGTCGAGTCCCGCCTGATGAGCGTAGTCAGTCGCCTGCCTATTTTCCCGAAATTGATACCAACTTCTATCGTTTGAAGTTTGTCGTTTGAGGTTTGATGTTGCGTTGCCAGAGCACGTAACGCCGGACCGGCAACGCAACATCAAACCTCAAACTTCAAACTACCTTTGATCCACCAACTTGAACCCATTACGGCGTTGGCCACTGCACCGGGTATTGGCGCCATTGCCGTTATCCGTGTGTCGGGCGAAGGCGCTATTGCACTGACAAACAACCGGTTTAGCGGAAAAGACCTGACGCAGCAGCCCAGCCATACAGCTCACTTCGGCACGTTCCGGTCGGCTAGTGATGTCATTATTGATGAGGTGTTGGTGACGATTTTTCAGAGTCCGACATCGTTCACGAAAGAAGATGTCGTCGAGATTTCGTGTCATGGGTCGGAGTACATTATCCGGCAGATTCTGACCGAGCTGACCAATGCGGGGGCACGGCTAGCCAAACCGGGTGAGTTCACGCAACGGGCTTTTCTGAACGGACAGTTTGATCTCATTCAGGCAGAAGCCGTAGCCGACGTGATTGCGGCCGATTCGGCGGCGAGTCACCGGGCGGCGTTGAGTCAACTGCGGGGTGGTTTCTCTAAACGGCTGAAAGACCTCCGCCAGCAACTGATCGACTTTGTCGCCTTAGTTGAGTTGGAACTGGATTTTGGCGAAGAGGATGTTGAATTTGCCAAACGCGATCAACTGCGTGGACTCATGCAAACGATCCGTGGCGTAATTCAACCGCTGATCGAGTCATTTACGGCCGGAAACGTGATCAAAAATGGCGTTCCTACTGTGATTGTGGGTAAACCCAACGCAGGTAAATCGACGTTGTTGAATACCTTGCTGAACGAAGAAAAAGCCATTGTCTCTGATATTCCCGGCACCACCCGTGATGTCATTGAGGATGAGTTGTTCATCGACGGCGTTCGTTTCCGCCTGATCGACACGGCCGGTCTGCGCGACACCACCGACACCATTGAGGCCATTGGCGTGGCCCGTACCAGGCAACAGATCGATAAGGCTGCGTTGGTCGTTTACCTCTTCGACGGTACCACCACTACGCCCGACGAACTCCAGCAAGCCATCGCCGAACTGCACGAATCGGGCAAACCGTACGTGCTGGTTGGCAACAAAGTCGACGCTATATCAGACGCAACGCGTCAAACCCTTGACGGCAGTATCTATGCCCTTTCGCCAGCGAATAACGTACCCGGCAACGTGCCTAGCGATCGGGCAATCATCTGGATTTCGGCTAAAGATGCGCAGATCGACGCGTTAAAAACCGTGCTATCGGCCCGCGCCCGAACCGATTCGGCCATGCAGTCAGGTAGCTCGGTAGTAACCAACGCCCGGCACCTTCAGCACCTCACCGCTACCGACGACGCGCTGGCCCACGCCATTGCGGCCATCGACGCAGGTACGTCGGCCGACTGGATCGCCATGGACCTCCGCATCGCCCTCCGCGAGCTAGGTGAGTTGACTGGTGAAGTGACAACCGATGACTTGTTAGCCTCGATTTTTGGCCGTTTCTGTATTGGCAAGTAGCCCCAGTACAAGCCTATTTCCCAGCTAGTTCAAGCAACTTAACAATTCCATTACCTAAGTTCCGCAGATTAGTAGTACTTTTGTCCGGCAAATAACATCCCCTGCTTATTTGCCATGAGCTTAGACGCCAGCAAGTTTCTGTACGAGGCACTCACCTACGACGACGTACTCCTCCTCCCCGCTTATTCGGAGGTTTTACCGAGAGACACCAACACCACTTCACAACTTACACGCACCATCCGTCTGAACGTTCCACTCGTTTCGGCCGCCATGGATACGGTTACTGAATCTGACCTGGCTATTGCTATGGCGCAGGAAGGCGGCATTGGTATGATCCACAAAAACATGAGCATCGAACGGCAGGCCGAACAGGTCCGCAAGGTGAAACGCTCAGAAAGTGGTATGATCATCGACCCGATCACGCTCACTGAAGGCTCGAAACTGTCGGATGCGCACCGGATCATGCGCGAATCGAAGATTGGCGGTATTCCCATCGTTGATGCCGATGGCAAACTGATTGGCATTCTGACAAACCGTGACCTTCGTTTTCAGCGCGACCTTACATTGCCTGTCACCGACATCATGACGCGCGCTAACCTGATCACGGCTACAGTGGGGCTGTCTTTTGAAGATGCGGAGAATATGCTTCAGGAGTACAAAATCGAGAAGCTCCCTATCGTCGATGAAGCGTACAAACTGGTAGGCCTGATTACGTACAAGGATATTCTAAAACGCAAAAGCCATCCCAATGCTTGTAAAGACGAGTTGGGTCGCCTGCGCGTTGGTGCTGCCGTTGGCGTAACCCCCGACCTGATTCAGCGCATCGAAGCATTGGTAAAAGCAGGTGTCGATGTGGTGAGCCTTGATACGGCGCATGGCCACTCACGGGGTGTACTCGATGCCGTTCGGAACATCAAGACGAAATTCCCCAACCTACAGGTCATTGCCGGTAACGTGGCCACCGGCGATGGTGCAAAAGCCCTGGCCGATGCCGGAGCCGACGCCGTTAAAGTAGGCGTAGGCCCCGGTAGCATCTGCACCACGCGAATCATTGCCGGTATCGGGATGCCACAGCTAACCGCCGTTTATGAATCAGCCAAGGCACTGCTCGGCACGGGCGTTCCCATTATTGCTGATGGCGGTATTCGTTTCTCCGGCGATATCACCAAGGCCATTGCCGGTGGAGCCAGTACGGTGATGATCGGATCACTGCTCGCCGGTACGGAAGAAGCCCCCGGCGAAGTGGTGTTGTTTGAAGGTCGCCGCTTCAAGAGCTACCGGGGTATGGGCTCAGTGGAAGCCATGGAAGAGGGCTCGAAAGATCGCTATTTCCAGGATGCCGAAGACGACATCAAGAAGCTCGTTCCCGAAGGTATTGTAGGTCGGGTGCCGGTGAAGGGAAAAGTATCGGAAATTATCTACCAGATGGTAGGTGGTCTGAAAGCGGGTATGGGCTACTGCGGTGCTGCCGACGTACCTGCGCTGCAACAGGCGAAATTCGTGAAGATCACCACCGCCGGTTCAAAAGAGAGCCACCCCCACGATATTCAGATTTCGAAAGAAGCGCCGAATTATAGCTCGAAGTAGAGGTCAATTGAGTCTGGATAGTCGTTAAAAGAGTAGTGCCGAGTCTGGAAAGTCGCTCAAACTGACTTTCCAGACTCGGCACTACTCTTTTAACGACTATCCAGACTATTAGAACGTAATCAACCTGCTACTCACACCATGCGTTGTCACATCGATTTCGCGCATGTATGGACCTGAGTTAAGAAGTTTTATTTCTGTCGTATGGGGGTCGAGCTGAATATAGGTTGAAGGCGTAACCAGTATCGTTGTGTTGCCGCGCATCACAGTGGCTTCGGTGTGGTAATGGCCGCTAATCATCTGCATACGGCAGGGTAACTCTTCGGTAACCTCGAGCCACTGATTTTGCTGGCGGAACGGATATTTCGTGTCCATAAATCGGGCATTGGCAGGCAGCACAGGGTGATGGCAGAAAATAAGCACATTGTGGCTGATAACCGCAAGTTGGTCGGCAAGCCAGGCCCACTGTGTATCGGAGAAACTTCCCTTCGACGAATCCAGGAACAAGGCGGGATACCCATCGAGCGGCAAAGCGCTATAGAGTTCGGTGCCAGTCAGATGGTGGGTTAAGTGCAGTTCTTCAGCCATCATCACCGAATCATCATGATTGCCGGGGATGGCGTACCACTGGCAAGGCAGATCGTTTTGCAGCTGCTTGTAAATCCACTGGTAAATTTCCCGCACGCCTACATCGAAGCAGAGATCTCCCCCAATCACCAGACAGGCTGGTTTCATGGCCCGAACGATGTCGAGTGCTTTCAGGAAATTAGCCCGCACATCGATTCCCGCCGGTGTTTCGCCCTCGCCGGCAATGTGTATATCGGTGATAAATGCAATTTTCATGATCGGTGTCCCCTACCCTACGAGTGAATTGTAAAGGTAACGGACAGTCCGAATCTACGAAACAGCCATACCCGCCGATTTAGATGCAAATTTCTGTTTGTAATAACGCACCGTGCGCCCAATGAGCATGCCGCCCAGAATTGACGGGGCAAGCCAGATGAGCGTGCCGGCCCATTCTGGCGCATTAGTGGGCAGTAATCGGGGTACGTTGGTGACGGCTGCGGCGGTAAACGTGGCGATGTACGAACCGCCCATCCGGGTGAAATGCTGAAAATAACAGCCCATTTTTAGCGTTGGCTGGCTTTGTTGACGGTAATCCTGCCAGGCAAAACGCCCCGTCAAGGCGCCAAAAAACGTAAACACAATCGGCATGAACGAGAACCCGCGTTGAGTAAGCAGGTACGTTCCAACGACAATCATGGCAGCGCCCACAACCAGGGTAGCGTAGGTAAGCGCTATATCGAGCGTTGCCTGCTGGCCTTTTTTATTTTTGATAGCCCGCCAGCCGGTGAAGCACAGGTAGAAACTAAACACAGCAATTCCGGTCAGAAAAAGGCGCATCATTTTAAACGGCTGAAGTCCGCAAAGTAGCAGGGCCGTAACGGCTACAGTAATCATGCAGTAGACATAAACCAGCCCGGCCCGGTTATGCAGTCGGCTTCCTTTCTGAGCGAGCATGGGAATCAGGCCAACAACCAATGCGGTAAAACCAGTAGCTATGTGTGTAACCAGGAGAAGAGTCAGCAGCGTTTTCATGGCGCAATTAGGTTATCGTTTGATGAAACAAACGTAGCGGGACCCGTACACAAAAACACGCTTTTTGGGGCATTCAACAAGGTTTGGGACGAATAGCAAACCGCCCCAAACCTTATTTCTAACTTATTGAACCAGCAAACGGCCCTCTACTGCTCCCACTGGAGTTATGACTCGATACACGTACACGCCTTTTGCCAGTGTGCGAAGGCCTACGTCGGTACTTTTTTCGAAGCTACGGCGCAATTGCTCACGCCCCAGCACATCATACAAAATAACGCTATGAGCCCCGCCTAAACTGGTTTCAACCCGAACCTGCTCAGAGGCTGGATTGGGTAATACCGTAACTACCGGCCCACGAGCCGGATCGACAGCCAGCAGTGGAATGACGGTAATGGCCACGCTACCCGAGAACGTACCTGTACCGCATCCGTTCGACAGACCAGTCACTTCGTAACTTATCGTTTTGTCAGGCTTGACGGTCACCTCAAACGGTGATGATGGTGACGTACCGGTTTGGCCATCCGATAACGTGAAGGAATACGGCGGTGTGCCAGTGAATGTGAGGCGGAGCGTTGTGGTGGTGGTTTGCAGAATACTGACATCGCCCCCGGCGGCAATCACTCCCGTAGGTAATACGTTTACCGTAAATACCTGACCGGGGGTTGTTTCCACTTTTTCAGCGGTATTGCCCACCACCCGGAGTAGGTATCCACTTCCCGCCGATTGACTGGCAGGAATCGTGTAGGCAATGTCGGCTTGTGTGCCGCTACCAACAGCCACAGGATTGGCAAAGCTGCCTACTGCGTCAGAAAGCTGGACAACGTACCCGGTAGACCCGTTGAACGAACCACCTTGCACCACGGTCAGTGACCCGCTCTGACCCGCACAAAGGGCCGTTTTTGCTATATTTTGGATGGCCAGTGTTGGAATCACAACCACTTTGGCCGTGCTGGTGGCCTCACCCAAGCCACACACGTTGCTGACACTGTTGACCCGGTAGGTCGTTCCTTCTGCAATAGACAGTGAACGAACGAGTGTATTGTTCGCCGATGTGCGTAATGTATCACCAGTCAGGCTATACTGCCAGGGGCCCGAACCACCGAAATTCAGCGTAACACTCACGGGATTCCCAAACACGACCTCTGCGGGAGCACTGACCGCCAGGCTGGGCAAACTCAGTACAGAAAACGTAGCGGATGTGTCGGCCGTGCTGATGTTGTTGTTGCGCAATACCCGGATTTTATAGCCATTGCCGGCCGACGAACTGGCAGGGATGGTAACGTTGGCAGTTGTAGAAGTAACCGAGGCTAAAAGCTGCGGATTGGCAAACGACCCGTTTCCGTCCGATAGTTGTATGCCGTAGTTGCTAACGCCCGTGTTTCCTCTAGACACCTGAAACGTAACAGGTATGTTGCCTCCAGCACACACTTGCTGAGCGGCAGTGGCCAGCGCCGTTACCTGACCAACCGGGACAGCCAATTCGGCCTCCCAAACGCCCCGACCATGCGTAGCTGCCTTAATTTTACCGCCTGCATAGTCGATGTCGAGATCATACACCATAGCGTTGGGTAATACTGTACCATACCGAGCCCACTGACTCATGCTGTTGTCTTTGTAATAAACGCCCTGATCCATCGCCACGTAAATCCCCTCATCAGTCCCTTCCTGAAAGGCGATGGCGTTACTAGCGATGCGGGGCAAATTCTCCGTTATCTTAGTCCAGGTACGTCCATTATCGGCTGATTTCATGACGTGATACGTCGATTCGGCCAGCACATACCGTGAAGCGTAGATTGTTTTGGGGTCGGTGGGACTAACAACGATGGCGGTCATGTAGGCATCGAAACTGTCGCCCAACACCCGCTCCCAATTCTGCCCCGCATCGGTACTGAAATAGAACCGGTAACTAGCCCCCGTTTTATAGGTACGGACGTAGAGCGTATTTACGTCAGACGGAGCCACAAAAACATCCTGAATTTCTTCACCCGTCTCGAAGGTCTTCACATTCTCCCACTGCGACAGAAAGTTCTGCTCATTTTTTCGCCACAGGCTATTCGACCCCAAAAACAGCGTTTTCGTGGCTTGATGGTAATCGATCGGACTGTAGAAGCTGGTGTTATCACCCGTGACTCCGGTTGGCGTGATATACGTTTGAAAGCCATTGGCTACCCGATACAGTACGCCGTTTTGTGCCGTGGAATAATACACATTCGGATTATCACCGTCGATGAGACAACTCATCCCGTCGCCACCGCTGACCTGTTGCCAGGTGCCATTGATGAACATCTTCGATCCATTATCCTGCAAGCCGATCACCATTCGATCTGACACTGTAGCCGACTGCGCCAGAAAATAGATCTGTGAGACCGCAATCTGATCGAAGAATTGGTAAGCCGCCCCTCGTTTACCTGTTGCCGCATTCAACCCGCCGTCTGACGTAACAAAAAATCGGTTTGTACCGGGCTGATAGCCGAAACTGCTCACGTCTGAATGGACATCACCCGCCCGGTTAGTGGCCCATCCATGCCGGTATTCCCAGGTACGTCCCCCATCGA
This sequence comes from Fibrella aquatica, assembly GCF_041321135.1. Classification (NCBI taxonomy): domain Bacteria; kingdom Pseudomonadati; phylum Bacteroidota; class Cytophagia; order Cytophagales; family Spirosomataceae; genus Fibrella; species Fibrella aquatica. The sequence goes on from NZ_JBGGWF010000010.1 coordinate 79,561, forward strand.
AGGTCGACATCAGGGCAACCATGCCCACATGAATCTCGCTCGTATCAACCGGCGATACGCCCAACGACTGGCACCAGAAGAGTTGCGTATCATCGCGCGTTTGCTGGTTAGTGGCAAACCGGGCTCCTTTCGCCACAATAACCCGCACCTCACTGGTAGCGGTATTCAGGCGATACAGCCCGGCGTGTTTCTCGGAGCCCTGGCCGGTTAGCATGTACAGGTAATCTGGAGCGGCGTCAGAAACCGCGAGTTCAATCCGGCCCGACGTACCTACTTCAATGGTAGTGGGCAGGTTAAGTGAGGTAAACGTCTTGCCCCCATCAACAGACCGAAGCATCTGGTCGCGACCGGCGCCACTCACGTATACCGTCTGCGGATCACCCGGTTTTAGCTCAATATCGGCGTAACTGGCCAGGCGGTCGGCAATGGGCGTTGTTGCTTTCACCCAGTTTAACCCGCCATCGGTTGAATAAAGAATACCGTTCACACAAGTCACAATCAGATGATTATCATCGGCGGGGTCGATAATAATATTGGTAGCCCGGCCGATACCTACGGTGTTTGTGCTACCAGCCGTGTTTTCGTAGCGGATGCGGAAAGGCAGATGAGACCACGTAACACCCCCATCCGTTGATTTCTGAATGCCATACCCAACCGTACCGCCCGACGCGGCTGCGGCAAACCAGTTGCTGGTTGCAATTACGAGTTGCGGGGTACGGGCAGACACCGCCACATCAGTGACGATCATGTTGTTCGCCTTATCGAACAAAGGAGTCCAGCTTACGCCGTTGTCGGTTGTTTTCCAAAGGCCTCCGGTTGTGGAGTTGCTACGCCCCGGCGAGGCGGTGTAGACTGTGCTAGCGTCGGTGGGGTGAAAGGCTACCGCACCTAGCCGCCCCACATTATAGCCGTTCAGCAAATGGCTGCTGTTGTTCAGGGCTGAGGTCGGCGTTGTAAACGGGCCTAGTTCTTTCCAGGCTGGGTTGGCCGCTTTTCGTGCCCGACTGGAAACCTGACTTTTCTCGAAACGAGCTAACTCTGCAGGTACGTAGGCAGGGTCATAACTGCCATCGGGACCAAGATGCCGTAATCGCCACTGCTCCCAACGATAGAACTTGGCTTCATCTTCGTTCTCTTCAAATTCAGGCTCAGGCAATGACTTGCGACGGGCTTTTCGTAGCGCTTTCTCCCTAATTCGCTCTACAGATTGGCGTTCTTTTTCAAATTCAGCCTTTACTTCCTGATAACGGACGTTGTCATCCTGCATGAGCAGTTGGTACGGCTTTTTCTGAGCCTGTGCGGTCAGATTGACCAGTAGACTTATGACGAGCAAATAAAGTAAAGAACGGTTCATTGGCGGTATAGCGATAGGGGGAGAGCAAACAGTTGAAAAGTTACCATAAATACAGAACTCATACGTCTAACTTTATTAAACGTTTCGTAAGCTACTCGCCCCGAATCGGTATTACGTAAATAGGCCACTCCCTCGCGGGAATGGCCTATCTTGCTTTTCAAGCTATAACGTACCTACAGCCGGATAATATCGGCGCCGATAGCGTTGAGGCGGGTATAAATAATTACTCAGTTAGCGCTTCAGTTCTACTTTGTGCTAAAAGCGACGAGACCACACTTATTGTGGTTGGATCATTGAATATCATTCTCAATTCTTTGATGAACTCTTCTTCACTAAGAATTTCCTTTTTAGGGTCCTCTTCATACCTCCAGGTTATATATAGAGGATAATTCACCGCTAGATCATAAGAGATAGTCAGCAATTTATAACGGTAATCGTTTAGTAGGGGAGCTATGATAAACAGCGTATATTGAATACGTTCGTTATTTGGCACAGCACTTGGCGTAACCGCTGCCGAAAGTATGTTGTTTGTCTGTTCCGTTAGGTACCGTGCCTGCTCGCTCAAGATAGTTTTAGGCCCTTTACTTTCTTGGACAGGGAAATCAGGCCAAAGATTTTGCGTTTCCATATTGCTTAAAAATTCAGGGTAAAAAACAGGGGTAAATGGTCCGAGTAAGCGTTCTTATTAGGCTGGCTATTCCTCTTTATAAGTGAAGATACACTATCCTGTTGAACTATTGTCAAGCTCTCTTTGACAAAGTTGGCGATCAGACTAGGACGTATCAATACTTGATCAAATAAATTCCACTCGTAACAAACGTGTTCAGCTTTACGATAATAATACGTGCCTGACGCCTCTTTGTTCAAATCGCCAAACAAACCCCAGGTAGGATTGTAAAAGTAAGGATATGACTTACCCTGTACGGTTCGTGCGCCTTTACTGGCTATTTCGCTCGACATCGTTCCGTGGAAACCATTAGCTTTTATCATTCCACGTTCGAATGGATTCATATTGAAGTCACCAACTACCAGATGTCGCTTCAAGCCAAGTCGATTCTCTGCTATAATCAGTTGGGTAGCAACTGAAGATGCATTTTCACTTTGGCTTTCTTCATCTGCACTCATCTTATCAGGGAGGTGTAAAGCCGTTAACAGAAAAGGGTCAATACCAGGTATCGAAACCTGACGTATTGTTAGTCGAGGATCCTCTTCTATTGGTTTAATTAAGTGGTTAGAAAACCGGGTAATTATGGTAATCTTTTCGCATTTGGAAAAGCTAGTATAAGCTTTTCCAAATCTCACAGTGCTCAATACATCCACGAGACGTTCTGAACTCACCGGATTTTCAGCTAGTATTAGAATATCAACATCCTTACTTTCAACAAGATTAGTAATCTGAGTTATCAGATCTTTTTTCTGGACATTCCAGAATAGTACATTTAGTGACGGCATGGCCGAAATATAAAAAAGCGCGGGTAACTCTCCCGCGCTTTGTCAAAATCTACTTAAAATCAACAACGTACCTACAGCCGGATAATATCGGCGCCGATGGCGTTGAGGCGGGTATCGATGTTTTGATAACCCCGGTCAATTTGTTCAATATTGTCAATGATGCTTGTTCCGCTGGCCGACATGGCGGCAATCAGTAACGACACGCCCGCCCGGATATCAGGCGACGACATACGAATACCGCGCAACTGCTGCTGCCGCCCCAAGCCAACCACCGTGGCCCGGTGCGGATCGCAGAGGATAATCTGTGCACCCATTTCTATCAGCTTATCAACGAAGAACAGGCGGCTCTCAAACATTTTCTGGTGAATCAGCACCGTTCCGCTCGCCTGAATAGCGGTCACAAGCACGATACTCAGTAGATCAGGTGTAAAACCGGGCCAGGGCGAATCAGAAACGGTCATCATGCCGCCGTCAAGAAACGTTTCAACCTGGTAAATTTCCTGGGCAGGTACGTGAATATCGTCGCCTCGGAATTCGAGCTGAATACCTAACCGCTTGAATACGTCAGGAATGATACCCAGTTCAGGAATCTGGCAGTTCTTGATCGTCACCTCCGACTGGGTCATGGCAGCCATACCAATGAACGAGCCAATCTCAATCATATCAGGCAGCATCGTATGCTCAGTACCGCTCAGTTGCTCGACCCCCTCAATAATGAGCATATTAGAACCTACACCTGAAATTTTGGCGCCCATGCGGTTGAGCATTTTGCTCAATTGTTGCAAATACGGCTCACAGGCAGCGTTATAGATCGTTGTGGTACCTTCAGCCATAACAGCAGCCATCAGAACATTGGCTGTTCCGGTCACCGAAGCTTCGTCGAGTAGCATATACGCCCCCTTGAGCTGATCGCCTTCAACGCGGTAAAAATCGCCGTCGAAATGAAATTTGGCCCCTAGTTTTTCAAAGCCCAAAAAGTGAGTATCCAGCCGACGACGACCGATTTTGTCGCCTCCCGGCCGGGGAATACGTCCCTGCTTATAGCGGGCCAGCATAGGCCCGAGCAGCATGACAGAGCCACGCAGGGCAGCCGCTTTGCGCTTATAGGCGTCGGTATTCTGGAAATCAAGGTTTACGTCGCTAGCCACGAATCGGTATGAACTCTCACCGATTTTAGTCACCCAAACGCCCATGTCGCCTAACAGTTCGATGAGCTGATTGACATCCCGAATATTCGGGATGTTGTGAATCGTAACGGGTTCTTTCGTAAGCAATACTGCACAAAGAATTTGCAGAGCCTCGTTTTTAGCCCCTTGCGGCACTAACTCGCCCGATAGCCGACGGCCGCCGGTAATTTTAAAAGATGCCATTTTTATGAATTAAGAATGCAGAATTAAGAATTAAGAGTTTTTAGGCACGCGACCATTCTTAATTCTTAATTCTTAATTGATCTACCTTCCCCGCCGCCGGTTATTGCCGCCGCCGCTATTGTTGTTCGGATTATTGCCGCCACCACCCCGGAAATTACGGGGACCCGAATCTTGATTAGGGTTGTTTCGGCCACCGTTGTTGTTGCCCCCCCGGAATGGGTTACGATTGTTATTGTTGTTGGGACGATCGGGCCGGTTACGCTGCTGTTGAGGCTGGTAGTTACCGGCATAGGGCTTCAATTGCGGCTGACGACCCAGTTTCTGCGGCTGATCTTCGGTCCGCTCGCGGGGTGACCCTTCTACCAGCCCTTCATCCCGAATGAGTTGGATGTCGGCGGCCAGTTTACCCTTCGAAATATCGAGCAGACTTTGGTAGATTGTTTCATCTTCAACGGTCTCCTTGTTCCAGGCCATGTAGAACGTTTTCATTAACCGTGTCAGGTATGACACAAATGCCCGCTTTTCTTCGGGGTCTTCGGTATTAATGGCCCGCTCGACCAGCAGATTTATATTCTGCCCGAAATGTTTGTATTTCAGGTTATGGTATTGGTATTCAATCTTCTTGGGCTTCTTACCAAGCACCTCCGGCGATGGCGGCGGAAACGGACTATCGACGTCTAGTTTAAACTCTGAAATGATATACAGATCATCCCACAGTTTATTATAGTAATCCTGCCCGTCTTTCATGCCCGGGTGAATCTGCCGCATCAATTCTACCAGGATATGCGCCTGCCGGGTGCGCTTCTCGCGGTCTTCGATAGTCAACAGGTACTTGACCATCTTCTCGATACTACTTCCGTATTCTTTCAAGCGAACGTTTGATTCTTGTGTATAAACAAAGGTAAGGAAAATGAAGGGAGGAAAGGAGGAAACGGAGAACGGAGTAAGGGGAATAGGGAGAGTAGAGGAAAGAAAGGGCGTTGTCTTCCTACCTTTGCTTTCCCTCTATTTTCTTCCCTCCGTTCTCCCTCTCCTCCCTTCCAGTGACCCTCCGCGCCGACTTATCCGATACCCTTCGTCTTAGTATTCCCATCGTTATTGCCCAACTGAGTAACGTACTGATGGGCGTAACCGACAACCTGTTTGTGGGTCGGCTGCTGGGCGCTATTCCATTGGGCGCAGCGGGGCTGGCCAACTCTATGTCATTCCTTCTGTCGAGCATCGGTATGGGCGGGCTTACCGTTGTGGCCGCCCTGGTATCGCAGGCGAACGGGCGGGGAAATGCGGCCGATGTACACCGTAACTACCGGGCTGGTATTCGGGTGGCTCTGCTGCTCAGTTTGGTGCTTGGTGCGGTGGTAGCGGTAGTGGCTCTGAATTTTCAGTGGCTGGGACAAACCGCCGAAGTAAACGTGCTGGCCCGGCCGTTCATGCTGATCCTGAGCGCGTCTAACCTACCCTTGTTTGTGTTTATTGCCGCCCGTCAGCTTTGTGATGGGCTCCGTTTCCCCCGTATAGCCATGACCATTACCATCATGGCGCTGGTGCTCAATGCGTTGTTTAACTACCTCTTTATTCTAGGCATCGGGCCCTTTCCGGAGTTAGGCATTCAGGGATCGGCGTTTGCTACGTTGTTGTCGCGGGTATTCATGGCGGGGGCCATGATCTGGTACGTTCGCCGGTCGGTCAATTTTCGGGCCTATTTCAACCCTGAATTTGCCCGCCTCCCTATTGCCGCCGACGTACGAACAATCCTAAGATTGGGCCTGCCCAGTGGCCTAACCTTCTTCTTCGAAATTGCGCTCTTTACCGCTGCTATGGTCATCATTGGCTGGCTGGGGGCCGACCGGCTGGCCGCGCATCAGATTGCGATCAACATGGTATCGTCGACGTATATGATGGCTACCGGTATATCGTCGGCCGCTGCCATCCGGGTAGGGTCGGCGCTGGGCAGAGGTGATCAGGCGGGCATTCGAAGGGCAGGAATTGCGGCCTTCCTGCTAACGATCATGCTGATGGGTTTTGCCGGTGTCGTCTTTCTGTCGTTCAACGAGGTGCTGGTGAACCTGTATATCACCGATGCGCCCGAAGTAGCCCAGATTGCGGCCACACTAGTGTTTATGGCTGGTTTTTTTCAGCTTTCCGACGGTATTCAGGCCGTGGGGGTTGGTGTGTTGCGTGGCCTCTCGGATGTGAACGTACCTACGCTGATCACGCTTTTTTCGTACTGGCTCGTGGCCCTGCCAACCAGTTATTTGCTGGGTTTTACCTTCGGCTATGACGCGGCCGGCGTCTGGATTGGCTTACTAGTTGGCCTTAGCCTCGCCGCCCTATTGCTCACCCTGCGGTTTTTTAAGCTCGCCAGCCAGAAACTATAAAATCAGGTCGAGTGGATGAGCAGACGCTACGCCGCCCGCAGTTGCTCCAGAAGACGATCGCGGCTGGGGCGCTGATTATGGACGTCGTATTGCAGCCCTTCCAGATCAAGCGCATCAACGAACGCGGCATAATCTTCCACGGTAAACAGGCATAGATTATCAAACGGCTCATTGAACGGTTCAACTTCCGTTTGCACCGCTTTTTGTTGTAATGTCCGGTAAGGCTCGGGTTTGAGATCGTCTTGCTTCAGTATGAAATACCACATAAACTGATAACTCGTTGGCCGTTGTATGGTTATTGATTGTCGCCCAATAAACCGGGGCCAAGCACACATCGTTCGCTGGTCAGTTCAACCAATCGCTCAACCAGTAGCATCCGGGTACGTTCATTATCAAAGTGTTTACTATAATCGGCCCGGAGCTCTTTCCGCTTGATGGCTTCTAGAAATCGGCGGGCATCTTCGGCTGTTTCGAGCAACAGCGGTGGTACTTCGGTCGGTACCCCGTCGTCGTTTTTGGCCACCATTGTAAAGTACGAGGTATTGGTATGCTTCACAGTACCCGTTTTCACGTTTTCGGCAATCACTTTTATACCCACCACCAACGACGTGCGTCCGACGTGATTAACCGACGCCATGAAAGAAACCAGTTCACCTACTTCAACGGGTTGGCGGAAGTTAACGCCGTCGACCAGCACCGTCACGCAATATTCGCCAGCGTGTTTGGCGGCACAGGCATAAGCCACTTTATCCATCAGCGACAACAAGGTACCGCCATGAATTTTACCACCGAAATTGGCATAAGCCGGAATCATCAATTCGGTTAGCGTGGTACGGGAGTAATTGACGGATTTGGCAGGTACGTTCGGGGTAGGCTCAGTCATAGACGGTGTTCAGGTTGGCTAACCACGCAAAAGTAAGCTAATCAGCACCGGCAAAAGCAAGAAACACAGTAAAGAAGTATCACAACAACTACGACACTTAACCGTCTACACCGATTGGATATAGTTATCCCGGTCAAATTTAGTTGCCCATATACCGACAGCTGAAACGATGCATTGAATGATAACGATGATCTGCCCCATGTTCCAGAAAAGGTCGAATGTTTGATCTGAGGTTTTGGTCATATCCAGCAGGTAATCAATAAATAGCCAGATCATAAACGTACCCATACCATAGAGCAGAATGCTTGCATTCACCCAAAACATAGGATGATGCACAATTCTTAGTATTCGATTTTCTGATAGAATTTTATTGAAATAAGACAGCGAGAAAAAGATAATCAGCACTCGCAGTAAAGAAGCCCCTATGGACGCGTATTCACTGTAAAAATAAGTAACAACAATAACAACAAGTGTTATAAACGAAAAGAACAGGCCCGCTTTTCGGGTCAGATTCTGGCCTTCCAGAGCGAAATAATAGAGTTGGGCTATCAGAATAACATCAATAACGAGCAACCCTTTCTGCAAGCTTATCGTGCTTGGTGCCAGAAGCGAGTAATACAGAAGAGCTGACTCTTCAAGGAAGCGAACCAGGAAGTAGATGACAGCAAGAAACAGTACTTTATCTAACAACTCCCGCCTGTATATAGCGACAAATACAGGCAGGAGCAGAAACAGATAACTAATGATGTCTAGCGGATAGTTTAAGGTAAACTTGATCAGTCGCTCAATCATACTGTTTATGAAGGACAATGTCTTGGGCATATAAATCCATCACCCAGTGCATCGCCGTCACCGGGGTCTTTGAGGCCCGTTTTGTCATCGAAGATATCGCTGCCATCAGCTCGCACGCCCACAATGACCATGCGTGATTTCAATTCACCTTCGCCGTCAGCCACCGGGTTTTCATCCTGGTCTTCGTACGTTTTACCGTAGTAAATGCGTATACCGACACAGTCTTTGCGACCCAGGAGCTTGTTAATGCGATTGATACCAAAGAATTCACCCCGAGTGAAGGTCTCTTCTTTGAAGCCCTGCTCCTGCTTGTACCGTTTAAAACGGGCAGTGCGGGAACGAGCGTCGTTTCCGGTCAGGAACCGGCCCACGTCACCGTGGAATTTTTTCTTATCGGTCATTGCAGTGAGGGTGGTTTCAATTTGACCGGAAAGCTACCAAAAGACTTCTTAGGTTTCCACCCTATAAAACAACGCACTAGGTCTGGTTGCGAATTTATTGCCTTTTACAAGAGCAAACACGTAGAACTACGTGGTCGTATACGGGTTTTTGCGCATTATCTACACTTGTTACAAAAAGGGTGGTTATGCGCTTTTAGAGCTACCGTTCGACCGGTATCTTTGATGGCATCAACGCGGGTTAGTTTTCCGACGATGTCCACATAGACTATAAGTTTCCAAAAGTATTTAAGTTTTCTCATCTCATAGGTTAGGTAACAAAAAGCCGGAGCAATGCTCCGGCTTTTTTTATATACCCAATAAATATTGCCCGTATCCGCTCTTGACGAGCGGTTTGGCAATCTCGGTGAGTTGCTCCTTAGAAATGAATTTCATTCGATAGGCGATTTCTTCAATGCAGCCAATCTTCAGGCCCTGTCGTTCTTCAATAACCTGTACAAACTGCCCAGCCTGCATCAGCGAGGCGAACGTACCTGTATCTAGCCAGGCAGTGCCTCGGTCGAGCACGCCTACTTTTAACTTACCCCGCTCCAGATATACCCGGTTTACGTCGGTGATTTCCAGTTCGCCACGGGGAGACGCCGGAATCGTTTTCGCAATCTCTACCACATCGTTATCATAGAAATACAGCCCCGGAACGGCGTAATTCGATTTTGGCTTTTCCGGCTTTTCCTCTATTGATAATACGTTGAAATCATCGTCGAACTCAACTACGCCATACCGTTCGGGATCCTGCACCTGATAGGCATACACAACACCTCCATCAGGGTCGTTGTTGGCTTGTAGAAGTTTCGATAAGCCAGAACCGTAAAAAATGTTGTCACCCAACACAAGCGCCACTTTGTCGGTGCCAATGAACTCTTCGCCAATAATAAACGCCTGAGCCAGCCCGTCGGGGCTTGGCTGAACGGCATAGGTAAATCGGCATCCGATGCGCGATCCATCACCCAGTAGTTTCTCGAAATGGGGTAAATCGTGGGGCGTCGAAATAATCAGAATATCCTGAATACCGGCCAACATCAGAATCGACAGCGGATAGTAGATCATCGGCTTGTCGTAGACTGGCATGAGTTGTTTCGATACAGCCAGTGTCAACGGGTGTAATCGGGTGCCGGATCCACCGGCGAGTATAATTCCTTTCATGATTTTAAGTCTGGTGAGTCAATGCAAAAAGAGTATTAAGTCTGAAAAGTCAATTTAGCAGCGCTGACGCACCAAGCTGACTTTCCAGACTCAGCACTTTTCTAAACCGACTGTCAAGACTTCTTTTTATCTGTTCGCGTACATTTCCTGATAATAGCCCTGATACGTACCTGACGTAACATTGTTGAGCCATTCCTGATTAGCCAAGAACCAGTCGACTGTTTTGTTCAAGCCTTCTTCAAACTGAAGCGACGGCTGCCAGCCCAACTCATTCATGATCTTGTTGGCATCAATGGCGTAACGTAGATCGTGTCCGGCACGGTCGGTTACGTAAGTAATCAATTGTGCCGACGTACCTGCGGGACGACCCAGTTTCTCGTCCATCACCCGGCAAAGCAAGTGAACAATATCGATGTTTTTCCACTCGTTGAAACCGCCAATATTGTAGGTTTCGCCCAGTTTCCCCGTGTGAAATACCGTATCGATGGCCCGGGCATGATCGACCACGTATAGCCAGTCGCGCACGTTTTCGCCTTTACCATACACAGGCAGCGGCTTATTCTGCTGAATGTTGTGAATCATCAGCGGAATCAGTTTCTCCGGGAAATGATTCGGACCGTAGTTGTTTGAGCAGTTGGTCAGCACAACAGGCATTTTGTATGTGTTGCCATACGCACGAACAAAATGATCAGAAGCGGCTTTCGACGCTGAGTAGGGCGACTGCGGGTCGTAGGCGGTGTCTTCGGTGAAAAAATCCTCCGGGTTATGCAATGATCCGTATACTTCGTCGGTCGATACGTGGTAGAATCGCTTTCCGTCGAAACCAGAGTCTGAGGCTAGCCAGCTTTTCTTGGCGGCGTTGAGCAGGTTAACCGTTCCCACCACGTTAGTCATCACAAACGACATTGGGTCGGTGATTGACCGGTCAACGTGCGATTCGGCAGCCAGATGAATAACACCTTCCGGTTTATACTCCGTAAAGAAGCTCTCCAGAAAGGCGGCATCCGTAATATCGCCCCGCACAAAAGTGTAATTAGGCGCACTCTCGATATCCGTCAGGTTGGTGAGATTACCCGCATAAGTCAACGCATCCAGATTGACAATCTGGTAATCGGGGTATTTGGTAACGAACAGACGCACCACGTGCGACCCGATAAAGCCGGCCCCGCCGGTAATGATGATGGTTTTCATGGAGGAAGTTTACTGTTTGCCGTTTACCGTTTTCTGTTGCTTTGCCCTGCATCGTATTGATTATTTAGCAAAGCAACAGAAAACGGTAAACGGCAAACTTTTTAACTGATTTTTTGCTGCCAGCGCCAGGCATCGCGCAGGGCATCGGCAAGAGTACGTTTTGTTTCAAAACCCAATCCCTGGGTTGATTTGGTGACGTCGGCGTAAATCTGCTCGATATCTCCGGCGCGACGGGTACCTAGTGAATAAGGTAGTTGAACCCCATTGACCTCCTCGAATGTACTGATCAGTTCAAGCACCGAAGCACCTCGACCGGTACCGATATTGAACACATCATAAAATGACGTTTCTTCTTTTGCAGCCAGCAATTTAATGGCGCTCACGTGGGCATCGGCAAGATCCATCACGTGAATATAATCCCGGATAGCTGTTCCATCGGGTGTGTTGTAGTTGTTGCCGTGAACTGTCAGGCTCGCCCGCTGCCCAGAAGCAACTTGCAACAGGTAAGGTACCAGATTGGCCGGCACGCCGCGTGGTAATTCGCCAATAAGTGCTGACGGATGCGCCCCAATTGGATTAAAGTAACGCAGTGAAATGGCCCGAACCGGCATTTGCGCCGTTACCGTATCGCGGATAATGTCTTCGCAAATGGCTTTGGTGTTACCGTAAGGCGACATTGCAGGTAAACGCGGCGTTTCTTCCGTAACCGGTAACTGTTCGGGTTGACCATATACCGTACATGAAGAAGAAAATACCAGGTTCTGCACGCCAAACTGCGGCATAAGTTCGAGCAGCAACAACAGCGAATCGAGATTATTCCGGTAATACTTCAGCGGCTTTTCAACCGACTCGCCAACTGCCTTCGATGCCGCAAAATGAATAATACCCCTAACCTGTTCTCTATCGAGCACATCGGTCATGGCGGCAGAATCGTTACAGTTGATGTGGTATGAACGTACCTCGCGGTTAAGTATCGCTTGAATACCGTTGAGGATACTCGGTTCTGAATTAGAAAAGTCGTCTACGATGACGGGTTCAAAACCGGCTTCTACCAGGGCTACAACGGTGTGTGAACCAATGAAACCGGCACCTCCGGTAACAAGTATTTTCGGGGGATTGATTGGGTGAGCGTCCAAATCGTTTTTTGTAATTTTTTGTTGTTACTTGCAAAGAGGGCCTATACAGTCTGGCTCGTAAAAACCGGGCAAAACTAACCAAATCAACCTGGTTTCTCAATCAATTATTTAGCTTATCACCTGCCGCTTTACGTGACAACGCTTATGAACGACAACGAAATCAAAGCCCTGATCTCTTTGCTCGACGATGACGATGCTGAAATTACCACTCATGTGGAAGAGCGCATCCGGCAATTGGGCAATACCATAATCCCCTTTCTGGAAACGGAGTGGGAAGGCAGTTTTAACCCCCTTTTGCAGAAAAGGATCGAAGAAATCATTCATGACCTGCAATATACTTCTGTCCTCGATAGGCTGTATGCCTGGAAAGAAGGTGGTGCAATGGACTTATTGGAAGGGCTTTGGATTGTGGCGACCTACCAATATCCTGATTTGTCGATCGACAAACTTCGGCAAGATCTGGAGCAACTTTATTACGACGCCTGGCTAAAGGTACAGACCGACGTTCACCCTGCCGATCAGGTGAAAGGGTTGAATGGCGTGTTTTATAACGAAATGAAGTTTGCGCCTAACACAAAGAACTTCCACTCACCAGCCAATTCGATGATTAATCAGGTGCTGGAAACCCGAAAGGGCAATACCATTTCCCTGTGCCTGATTTATATGATGATTGCCCAAAAACTAGGGCTGCCCATCTATGGTGTCAACCTGCCCAATCTGTTTGTGCTGACCTATAAAGCACCCAACGGCGTACAGTTTTACATCAACGTCTTTAACCGCGGACTGATCTTCTCAACCAAAGATATTGACCATTATATTGGTCAGTTGAATCTGAAACCGGCTCCGATTTTTTACCAACCTTGCTCCAACGTAGATATTATCCGCCGCATGCTCAGAAACCTGATGCTCTCATTCGACCGGAATAGCGATAAGGTACGTATGCAGGAGGTAGAGCAGATGCTGAACTCACTCAACGATGAAGCCGACAATCTGCCTCTTTCCGATTTCACGCAACGGTAAGATTTTAAAAGTTCAAGGTCTACTGTTTAATGTCTAAGGTGCTTCGCTTGGCAAATATCCTGACAAAGCAAAGCTCTTTGGACTTTGAACGTTAGACTTTAGACTTCATTTCTTCAACATTCCCTCTACCACCGGCAGGGCTTTTTCGGCCCATTTCTTCATCTGTTTTCCAGAATAGTGCAGGCCATCGTCTGCAAATTGAGTAGCGTCACCGCTGGCTTGCCTTGTCAACGGCGTAATGTCGACATAGGCAACACCCGCTTTTTCACACTCCTGACGGGCTACCTGGTTGAATGAATCGATTTGCGCGGCAATGACTGTTCGATCGCGATTAGCTGCGAAAGGTGATGCACCCCAATCAGGAATTGACAGCACTACAACCCGATCGGCCCGGTCGTGCGCAAACCTGACCGCTGTTTGCAGCAACTGCCGAAACTCACTCCGGTACTGCTCAATTCCCTGCCCCCTGTACTGATTATTTACCCCGATCAGCAATGATACCAAATCGTATTGTTTCTGATTGCCCGATGCCTCAATGGCGGTGATTAACTCGGCGGTAGTCCAACCGGTTCGAGCAATAATAGTAGGCTTTTCTACGGCCGTTTCACGCTCTAGCAATAATCCGGCCAATTGTACCGACCAGCGGTCATTTTCTGCAACACTTTCGCCAATGGTATACGAATCGCCAAGTGATAACATAGTAAAGTTACTTATTCTTGACATAGGTTGTTTAGTGGAACAAGCGGTTGAACCGAAAAAGAGAAAAGCGACAAAAAACAGCATCAGTCTCATAGTCTGGCCGGGTGTTTGCTTTATAGAAAGGTTGGATAGCATAGTAAACCAAGAGTGTTTCTGATCTAACTATCGGCCCAATGCTGATAGCGAAAAATCATACCATTTTTATGTTAGTAGTACAGCCTCATTTGCCACATGCCCGATCAGGACCCCGTTACAAGTCGTCGAATCAGTTCACAATTAATTTCCTACCTAGTTGGCGGATTAACATTAGATGATTTTGCCCAATGGGTAAAAGCAACGCCCGAATTACGCTCTATACTTTCTCCAACCGATTACGCTGCCCTTATGTCAATCGATTTCCAACATACTGAATCCCCTTCTTTACTCGACAAGTTACTTCGTGGTTATATAGATTGGGCTCAGCACGAAAAAGAGCAGCTAGCTGAGTTGCTGATGGCCATTATCTGGAAAGATCGTCCGCTTACTGCGTTGGTCAGTATGTATGAAAAATTCACCCACGGGCTTACTTTTTTGAATACACTCGGCAACGAATATGGAAAATCGATACTATCGACATACGGGGCTAATCCTGAGTCGGTAGAAGGACACGAAAGTACACTCATGGCCGTATACCCCAAAGCACGCGACGAAGCCAAGCGTATTCTACACTCGCTCGTTTCGGGTAAAATAACCTTTACAGGTACGTACACTCAGGAAGGTCATCCCGAATACATTGAGCGCTGAAGCCAGCAACTATTACTTAACAAAAAGCGGAATGGCCAGTTAGATCAAATCTAACTGGCCATTCCGCTTTTTGCAGTCGACTGTAGTACAGCTTTAGTCAGTAAGTACTACTGGTTATTCGGATGCCTTGAAGCGCAACCGGGCGGTATGAACCTGTTCTGAATCGCCCGACTCAGGCAATGACAATTTGGCATTCATGAGTTGCTGCGTCAATTCATCGTTAAGTTGCTTGTTGTCAGTAAACACAGTTGGATTAACCAATTTATTATTGTCGGCAAGGCGAAACTGAATGACAACGACCCCATTACCGGTTGCCTTTTGCAGCGCAACGGGGTACGTTAACTGATTAGCTAGCTGTTGTTCCAAACTAACTTGTGGCTTTGCCTTGCTGATTTTTTTAGTTCCAGGGTTGGCAAAAGCCCCAACGGTTGTAACACCGAGGATAATCCATGAACAAATGAGTGTTTTCATGATATAAGGCTTTTATAATTAGAAAAGAGACCAAACCCAGTCTGTCGTGGCACTCGCTCGTATTAGCACCGGAAGCGCTATCGTATTGACTACTGCTGGCTGACTGATATGTAATATTACGTAATTATTACCCCAATGTTATGTCAATGTTAATCATTTTCCCGAATATAACTTATCAATCAGCTAAATCTTTGAGTCAATTACTTTCTTAACCAACTATATTTCAGTTACTTATCTTAAATCAAGCAAACAGGGTCAATGTTAAGAAACTTAACAATTTCTTAACATTGACCCTGTTTGTTATCCTCTTGGTAATAACGCGTCTAGCAAATAGCCTGGTTTAACAGTTGCTGAGCAATTGGCAAAAGGGTTTCCTGCTCAGGTACCTGACGTTGGCTTTCGAGCCGAAATGCAGCTGGATTTGGCAGGTTATACCGTCGTATCAAATCCAGTTTAAGTCGTTCAAATGTGGTACCTATTGTACGCTGGGTACGTTCGCGCAGTTGCCAATGCACCAATCGCCCGCCCGGGGCCTGCTCATCATATAGCGTGAGCCGGTATTGGTAGATAGATAGATCGGACGATGTAGCGTAGTGTAAAAAAAGGTATCCTTCATCGGGACGCAGTGGCATCAGGCCTACAGGCTCCAGAGTAAGGGTAGCAGCCAGATCGTTCCAGCGTTGCTGCCCTTCGGTCAGAGTTGCATTGAAGCGTGGCAACGCAAAATCAATGATTTCATCTACTTCGTCCAGCAACGAATCTTCCGGCAACTCAGATTCATAGTTTATGCGCGGGGGTGGTCCGCTAATTCCGGTTACTCGCTTGGGAAAAGAGGCTGTAAGTGAGCCTTTTCCCGTTCTGAAATGAAGCGTAGCCTCATAGTGACGTTTCAATTCTGGCAGGTCGGGATGAAGCTGGCTGTCGGCGAACCGGCGTTCTACACTCTGCAAATACGCCAAAACGACATACTGCTTATACTCGACATCAATCCGGTTTTGTGTCAGCCAATCGTACGGTAACGTAGTCATACACGAAGAAAACAGATAAGGTGAAGCATCGTTCTTTTTTACAAGATATGGCAATAACGAATAATTGCCATATAAAAGGTAGACAGTTTATCTACTTCGCCGAACAAATATTAAGCATTTGCTCCATTGACACACTGACAGGGGCAACCTGCAACTTTGTCAGTATTTTCGATTTGGCACAGAGGTTGACCAACAGCTTACTGTCTGATTACTCATTAGTCAAACTAGTTTTATCAACCCTATATCATCTCTTATCGCTATGACCACAGCAATGGAAGACGTGAAAGTAAAGCCCCTCGCCGACCGCGTGGTGGTTGAACCGGCCCCGGCTGAAGAAAAAACCGCATTTGGAATTATTATTCCCGACACGGCCAAAGAAAAACCCCAGCGTGGCACTATCGTCGCTATCGGTACAGGCAAAAAAGACGAACCCCTGACTGTTCAGGTGGGTGATACGGTGCTGTACGGCAAATACGCCGGAACCGAAATCACTATTGAAGGTAAAGAGTATCTCATCATGCGTGAGTCTGACATCTTCGCAATCGTTTAATAACAGTTTAACGTCTAAGGTCTAATGTTCAATGTCAGTTGCCAGGGTCTATATCAATAGGCGGAGCAACTTTAGACGTTGAACCTTGAACTTTAAACCCCAAAAACCATGTCTAAAAGAATTCTTTTCGATACAGAAGCCCGCGATAAAATCAAGAAGGGCGTTGATACGTTAGCCGATGCCGTTAAGGTAACCCTGGGTCCTAAAGGCCGGAACGTTATCCTCGACAAAAAATTTGGCTCACCAGCCATCACCAAAGATGGTGTAACGGTAGCTAAAGAAATTGAGTTGAAAGACGCCATGGAAAACATGGGCGCTCAACTGGTGAAAGAAGTAGCCTCTAAAACCGCTGATTCAGCAGGTGACGGTACTACTACAGCCACCGTACTGGCGCAGGCGATCTACTCGATCGGTGTGAAGAACGTAGCTGCCGGTGCCAACCCAATGGACCTGAAGCGCGGTATTGACAAAGCCGTTTTGGCTGTGACCGCCAATCTGTCAGAGCAAGCTCAGACAGTAGGTGATGATTTCAGCAAAATCGCGCAGGTAGCTACTATTTCGGCTAACCACGACGAAGAAATCGGTACCATGATCGCCGAGGCGATGAAGAAAGTAGGTAAAGAAGGTGTGATCACGGTTGAAGAAGCTCGTGGTACTGAAACGGAAGTGAAAACCGTAGAAGGTATGCAGTTTGACCGCGGTTACCTGTCGCCTTACTTCGTAACCAACACCGAGAAAATGGAAGTTGAACTGGAGCGCCCGTTCATCCTGATCTCGGAGAAGAAAGTATCGTCGATGAAAGAACTGTTGCCAGTTCTGGAGCAGGTGGCCCAAACGGGTCGTCCGCTGCTGATCATCGCCGAAGACGTTGACGGTGAAGCCCTGGCTACACTGGTTGTAAACAAAATCCGTGGTGCTCTGAAAGTGGCTGCCGTAAAAGCACCTGGCTTCGGCGATCGTCGCAAGGCCATGCTGGAAGATATCGCCATCCTGACTGGTGGTACTGTAATCGCTGAAGAGCGTGGCTACAAGCTGGAAAGCGCTACAGCCGAGTATCTGGGTCAGGCCGAGAAGATCATCATCGATAAAGACAACACAACCATCGTAAATGGTGTTGGCGGTAAAGAAGATATCGCTGGTCGCGTAAACCAGATCAAAGCGCAAATCGAAAACACAACGTCTGATTATGACCGCGAGAAGCTGCAAGAGCGTCTGGCCAAATTGTCGGGTGGTGTTGCCATTCTGTACATCGGTGCTGCTACCGAAGTAGAGATGAAAGAGAAGAAAGACCGCGTTGACGATGCCCTGCACGCTACCCGCGCTGCCGTTGAAGAAGGTATCGTAACAGGTGGTGGTATCGCTCTGATCCGCGCTATCGAGTCACTTGATGCCGTTAATACGATCAACGAAGACGAGAAAACGGGTGTGAACATCATCCGTGTGGCCCTTGAGTCACCTCTTCGTACCATCGTTGCCAACGCTGGTGGCGAAGGTTCGGTAGTTGTGAACAAAGTGAAAGAAGGTACAGGCGGATATGGCTACAACGCCAAAAACGACACTTTCGAAGACCTGTTCGCTGCTGGTGTGATCGATCCGAAGAAAGTAACGCGTCTTGCTCTTGAGAACGCAGCTTCTATTGCCGGCCTGTTACTGACAACAGAGTGCCTGATCGCTGACGAGCCAGAAGAAGCGCCTGCCGGTGGCGGTCACGCCCACGGCGGTGGCGGCATGGGTGGCATGATGTAATTGCCCCTTCGCTACTACACAAAACGCCCCTGGCTACACAGTCAGGGGCGTTTTGCGTTAATGTCAGAGATTATTGAGTAGCCAGCACCGTTTGGCCACCTGGGTACGAAACGTCAATGTTATCTTCTGCTGTGATAAATACTCTGCTTGGATCGGTAGTCGACGTGGCATTCAGGCTTGCTTTCCGTGCCTTAGACAGCAATCCTGACTTTGGATTGATCTGACCCAGCTTCTTTGCAGCACCACGGCCTGTTTCCATCCAGACAACGTACACGTCCTTAGGGGGGCTTAGCCGATTGGGCTCGGCCAGATTCAGCACGTCTACATTAATCACGTAGTTGTTGTTCTTGTCTTTCTTCACGGCAACCTGTCCGGTAGCACCAGGCACAATGGTTGAGTTGATGAAGTTCATTTTTCGTCCGCATGCGCTTAAAATCAGCGTCAGTAGAAGAATCGCGGTAATTGACTGAATCGTTTTCATAGTGTATCTAGACTAAAATTATCGGGTAAGTATACCCACCCGTACTAATAACAGCGCCGGGAAAAATGTGGTTATCGAAAATGTATAATACCGTTAATTATTCCGTAAAATCTTAGCCAAATCCTAGCTCGTCCAAAAATCACCGGCACACTGCCTATGCGCCGCCTTCCTGTACCTTTGCGCCATGACAACGCCATTGATCCGGGATCTCACGCGCTACCTCGACGCTTGGGCCCCACCCGCCTATCAGGAATCATACGATAATGCCGGGCTTATTGTGGGCGACCCGAACGTACCCGTAACTGGTGTACTGGTTTCGCTCGATGCCACCGAAGCCATTGTCGACGAAGCCATTGCCCGCGGCTGCAACCTCATTGTGGCTCACCACCCTATTGTGTTCAAAGGCCTGAAAAAACTGAATGGTAAGAACTATGTAGAACGCACAGTAATCAAAGCCATTAAAAACGACATTGCTATTTTCGCGGCACATACCAATCTGGATAGCGTAGTGGGAGGCGTCAATTACCACATCGCCAGTCGACTGGGTTTAACGAATGTTCAGATTCTGGCTCCGAAAGCACAGACCCTTAGTAAGCTTGTGGCGTACGTACCTGAGGCTGATCTTCAGAACGTCCTGACAGCCCTCTACGAGGCAGGTGCCGGCCAGATTGCCAGCTATGATCATTGTTCGTTTCGGGTGGGCGGTACAGGTACGTTCCGGCCGCTGAATGGTGCCAGTCCGGTGGTTGGAGAGGTGGGGAAAGACGAAACGGTTTCCGAACAACGTTTGGAAGTGTTATTGCCAACGTACCTGGAAAGTACCGTTGTAGGTGCCCTGAAACAGGCTCACTCCTACGAAGTACCTGCCTATGATCTCTACGCTCTGAATAATATAAACCAGACCGTGGGCTCCGGGGCGGTAGGTGACTTGTCCGAACCGATGAACGAAACAGATTGGCTCAACCACCTCAGGTATAGCATGAATGCATCCGTTATTCGGCATACGGCACCACGCAACAAGCCAGTAAGTCGCGTGGCCGTTTGCGGTGGGTCAGGCAGCTTTCTGCTTCCCGCTGCCATTCGGGCAGGAGCCGATGTGTTTGTTACTGCCGATTACAAGTATCACGAGTTCTTTGATGCCGACGGACAAACCATAATCTGCGACATTGGCCACTACGAAAGCGAGGTATTTACCAAAGACCTGATAGCCCAGCATTTGAGGCAGAAATTCACTACCTTTGCGGTAATTTTAGCAGATACTGACACCAATCCGGTGCGGTATTTCTTTTAGATAGAACAAAGAAGCAAGAAATAAGAGGCAAGACGCAAGTATTAGTTAGTCATCTTGTTTCTCATATCTTATTTCTCACTTCTCACAGTATACATTTTAAAACATCACTCCTCCGAATGGAACTAACGGTAGCGCAAAAGTTAGACGCACTTCTTAAACTGCAGGCCATTGATTCTCAGTTAAATGATATTCGCAAAATGCGGGGCGATCTACCCGAAGAAGTTCGCGATCTTGAAGACGAAATTGCCGGATTCGAAACACGTATTGGTAAATTCAACAGCGAGGTAAGCACCCTTCAGGAAGAAGTTGACCGCCACAAGGGTATCAAGAAAGACGCCGACAAACTGATTGCCCGTTACAAGGAGCAACAGATGAATGTGCGGAATAACCGCGAATTCGACGCCATCACGAAAGAGATCGAATTGCAATCGCTGGAAATGGAACTGTCGGATAAGAAAATCGGCGAGTCTCAGTTCCGGATGCAGAGCAAGCAGGAGGAGATCAACACCACGCAGCAGTCGCTCAATCTTCGAAAAGAAGATCTGAAGATGAAAAAGCAGGAACTCGACCAGTTGGTTGCCGAAAGCGAAGCTGACGAAAAATCACTTTCTGTTGACCGCGATACGCAGGCCAAAAACGTAGAAGCCCGGTTGCTGCTTTCGTACGACAAAATTCGTAACAACGCCATCAACGGACTAGCCGTAGTAACGGTTCGGCGCGGTGCCTGTGGCGGTTGCTTTAACGTGGTTCCTCCACAACGCCAGGCCGACATTAAAGACAAAAAGAAAATCATCGTTTGCGAACATTGCGGCCGTATCCTGGCCGACGTTGACGCTATCGTTGAGCCGGTAGCCGTTGGCCGGAGCCGGTAGAAATAGTGGTCATCAGTATCAAAAAAAGGGTCGTAGCATTGCTACGACCCTTTTTTTGATACTGATGACGTAAAGATTATGACCATAGTGTGTAGGTGGGTTCAGTGATAAAGGTGTGCAGTTCACTTCCAAGCAGTTCATGAGCTACCGTACTGAGTTGATCCATTGATCCATTTCGGAAAAATTCATCACCACACGAAAGCTGTTTGCTTACATCAAACAAAGGCACTTGCCACTCAAGACTTTCCTGAACATAAACAGTATGCGTTAACTGTGTTAGTTGTTGTTCCAGCCCACGACGGTTGGGAAACGGTGTAATCAGAATCACCTGCCGATTACACACCCGTACCTGTAACAACACCTGCGCCAATTGCCTGCGGACATCTTTCAGGAGCAGAAACCGCATTCCCCGCAGCCAGAGTGTGGTCCGCATACCTAGCCGACTCACAGGCGTGATCGGAAGCCAGTCAAGAGGCAAATCGAACTGAAGCAAAATCAGATCATAATCAGAAAGCTGTAGCTGCGGAATGAGTTGGGTAGCTTCTGCCAGAGCCACAGGACGATGATCGATCTTGACTGGGTTGCCGGTTTTTCTAATCCGCCTGGCAAACTGGGCAAGGTAACTTTTACTATCGGGCATTTCAGATTTGTAGGCCTGTTTGCCGCCCAAAACAAGTATATTCATGGTAGTTTAAGAACGAATAAAGTAGATGGTGCCGAAGGTTAGTGCGTCTGCATATCCTCCTATCGACCATACGTACGACAAAGACAGGGCGTTGCAGTTTATATCATTAAACCGCATGAATTTCACCGGCGTACAAAAAGATTACGTGCGTGCAACGGTACACGCATTCTTTGCGTAGCGCGTATTGTGTAGTTTGTCTCATTTAATCTGCCACCGCTCGTGTTTTTCCGCCGCCGTTCCTCTTTCACCGATAACGACCTGCTGAGTGTTATCGAAGCTTGCCGAACAAATGACGTTCGGGCACAGCGGACGTTGTTCCGGCAGTATTATAGCTACGCCAAGAGCGTTTGCCTGCGCTATATGGCTAATGTCGACGAAGCCGATGATGTGCTGAATGAGAGTTTTCTGAAAGTTTTTCAACACCTCGATTCCTACGATACCTCATTACCCTTTAAGGCCTGGCTACGCACCATTGTGGTAAACACCACCATCAGTTACCACCGCAAACACCATAAGCTCGACACAGTTTCTTTATCGCCGACAACCGGCAACAGTCCTCCGCCCGATATTCCCGTTCATGAAACGGCTGTTGATCAACTGGCAGCTGAGGAAATTCTGGCACTGGTCCAGCAACTCCCCCCTATCCACCGAACCGTATTCTTGATGCATGTAGTTGATGGTTACAGTTTGCGCGAAGTAGCCGACAGTCTCAATGCGAACGAGGCAACTATACGATCTCACTTTTTGCGGGCCCGAGTCCGCCTTCAGGAATTAGTCACCACCGCCTCTTCATCTTCAAAACGTTCGTCACAATTCTATGAAAACTGATCCATTTGACGACGCTATACGCCGTAAATTAGAGGGAGTAGATCCCCCCTTTCAGGAAAAAAACTGGACACAGTTTCAGCGGTTTATGGGAAGCCAGGGCTTTCCCCCCTCGCTTTGGCAAACACCTACCCGCTGGCTGCAACCCACCATGATGGCAGCCGCCGTAGCTGGGGTTATCATCAGCACCATCTGGCAGTACCGAACTACACAGGCGCTAACTGAACATGTACGTACGCTGACTAAAACAGTTGAGCGAATGGAACAGGCGCAAACTCGCCTGCAACAGTCGATGGCTGATCAACTTAGCGCGTCGGTTCGGATCGATACTGTCTACCTAACCACTACCCCATCAGCAAACGCCCTGACAACACCTAAGGCGATAGCTGGCCAACTCCACTCTACCGATGCTGTTTTAGATCAGCCAAACCAGCAACAGCAACAAGTTGCCAAGGGCTCTGTTTCATCAATACAGGAGCCGTCAGGTTCTGCTGTAGCAACCAGAAGTAACCGTTTGGTTAATCAACAACGTGCCGATGATAGCGTCGTTGATAGGCTTAGCGAACCCTCTCGGCTCGAGGCCGATCCAGTGGCAGCAGGTAACACGGCAAGGTCGGCTAATTCGCTTGCAAGAGATCGATCTCGTTATGCCGGCGAATCAGCAGGGGCCGTTCCACTTCCCCCCGAATCGGACCGAAAAAACATGGGCCAAACTACCCAGCCAGGTAAGTCGCCAGATAAGAATCAATTTTCTGATTATCAAAGCAGTGCATCGAAAAACCGCTTAACCAGAGTCAATGAACCAACCCTCTACTCTCCTTCAGTAGCTAACCAGATAAATACGTCAGAAACCACCGTTGCCAACCCGATGTTGTATTCTACAGGCCCGTTATCTATGGTTCAGCCCCTGGCGCCCAGATCGATGCCCGATCCGGCTGACGCGTTCACTGATAGCTGGCAACGCCATCTCCGCCGGGTACGTTACCGATCGCCCTATACTACTACAATGAATGCAACGGTGGCGACGGTCAAGCCCACTGCGCCCGAGCAAAATACTGTACCATTACCCGTCAAGTTTCGGTTAGGTGTGGGTGGAGATGTAGGAACAGTGCAATCGGGACTGGGTTTTCATGCCGAAGCAATTATTTCTAACCGCCTTACAATTAGCACCGGACTAGCGCAGACGGAATGGAAAGGCGACGAATTCATCACCGAGAAACAATTCACTGCCAAGACAAAACGCGACTTTAAAGAGAATTACCCCGGTAGCAAACCGCAGATGCCCACAGGCCCCGGTCGGCCGCACGAGGTGCTGAACATCAACCGAACCGCTAAGAGTATCATGGTTCCGGTGCAATTTGGGTATCGCTTCAATGTAAACAACCTGTTTGTGTTAACGCCCACCGTAGGGCTGAATTTAAGCGTCAACACCTACGAAACCGTGAACTTCGAGTATGACCGTTTGCAGCCTCGCGAAGACGTAAGACAGCAGATACGCATTCAGCGGCCACTTGCCTGGTACAGTACGGTGCAGGCTGGTGCGGGGGTTGAACGGCAATGGGGGCACTTTGTGGGTCAATTTAGCCCGGTTGTTCTTATGCCGGTACAGCAGTCGGCAGCTAGCCTCAATGCGGCATCGGTTGGTCTTCGCGGCCGGTTATTTTACCAATTCTAACCAAGTCCGGGTTGGCATTTTCAGCAAAACCCTGTAGATTAGTAGACTTTATCTTTTACTAACCTACATATGAATCGTAACAACTTGCTAACAATACTCGGCCTTATACTGGCGCTTCAAATTTTCTTTACCGCCCTGCAATACATGGGTGGCTATGAAGCGCCACCCGCCCTCACCGGTGGTGCCACGGCAGGCATTATGTCTGTTTATTTTGCCCGGCAACGACGAAAAACGAAATAAACGCGCCAACAAGAGCTACGCTGCCCCAATTAGCGTAGCTCTTTTTTTATGTAAAATCTGGCCGATTTTAGCCCTCCGGTAAAGGCAAGGACAAGACTAAACTTAACGGCCTATCGACTTGTTGGTAAGGCGGAGTTTTCTATAACTTTGTCCAAATAGGGTATCCCTTTCGGATTTCATGAACAAGCTGACCGCCGACGATCTCATCTACGGTTACATAAACGGCATCTTTCCGATGGCCGATGCCGACGGTACGCTTTACTGGTACTCGCCGGATCCACGTGCTATTATTCCGATCGACGCCTATAAACCGGCTAAATCGTTACGGCCCACACTCAACAAACGGCTCTTCGAAGTTCGCATAAACACTGATTTTGAACAGGTTATGCGGCACTGTGCATTGCCTCGCTCGGAAGACGACAGCACCTGGATTTCAGATGAAATCATTGATGCTTACACTGAACTACATCGAATGGGTCTGGCACACAGTGTAGAAACCTACATTGATGATCGGTTAGTTGGTGGCTTATATGGCGTGGCAATCGGTTCTGTGTTCTTCGGAGAATCTATGTTTCATCTTGTTTCGAACGCCTCGAAAGTAGCCTTTCATCACCTGATCATGATTCTGCGTGAACAGCGTTTCCAGTTGCTCGATACCCAATTTATCAACGACAACGTGAAACGCTATGGGGCCATCGATATCAGCAAGCGCGACTACACCGATTTGCTTAAAAAAGCATTGCGTTTTAAGGCCCGCTTCACTGAACCCGCCGTTGAACACCTCTTTAAAACCCATGCCGGAAATTGAGGATTATGTTGAACGGGCAACTTTAGACTTTGAACCCTTACTCGTTGGGTCTAATTTTGCCCCATGCCCCTTCCTATTCTAGTTCTAAAATTTGGTACCGCGTCGATTACCCTGCCGGGCGGCGAATTGAATAAACCCGCTCTGATGGACATTGCCCGTCAGGTATCGGCCTTGCGCGATCAGTACCAGATTGTCTTGGTATCGTCGGGAGCCGTTGGGGCCGGGCGCAGCAGTATAAGCAATTACCGGGGCGAAATCAGTCAGCGAAAAGCGGCCGCTGCCGTTGGCAATCACCTGCTACTGAACCTCTATAGCCGTTTTTTTGATGTGTATGGCATCACCGTGGCGCAAAGTCTGTGCGAACGCCATCATTTTGCCAACCGCGACCAGTTTCTGCAACTCAAAGACACCTACGAAAAATTGTGGGAGAACGGTATCATTCCCATCGTGAATGAAAACGATGTGGTAAGTAACCGTGAACTTAAGTTTTCGGACAACGATGAACTGGCGACCTTACTAGCGGTTGGTTTCGGGGCCGAAGTGCTCATGCTTTGCACCTCAGTAGGCGGCTTGCTCGACCCCGACGGTAACCTCATCCGGCACGTACCCAGATTGACCGAAGCCGTATTTGGCGTCGTTCGCACCGACAAATCATCAATGGGGCTGGGCGGCATGGCCTCGAAACTGACCTTTGCCAAACTGGCTACCCGCATGGGAATCCGGGTGGTAATTTTCGGACTAACCGAAGCAGACAGCATCAGCAAAGCCCTTGATGGAAGCATCGGCACACAGATTGAACCACAGGCCATGACGCTCTCGGCGCGGAGCCGATGGCTGGGCAGTGGTAGTTTGGTGGTAGGCCGGGTTCGGGTCGACGCCGGAGCTGCAGCGGCTTTACAACGCCGAAGCAGCTTGCTTGCCGTTGGGGTGGCAGAAATATTGGGCGAATTTTCGGCGGGCGAAGTCATTGAAATCGTCGACGAAACAGATGCCGCACTGGCCGTAGCCCAAGCCCGACTTTCTTCTTTTGATCTGGCTAATCTCACCTCGCGTCAAAATGTGGAGGTCGCCAACGCCAACGACATTGTACTTTTGTAACGAAAGCCAGGTACGTTCCCTATTACACAATAACGTATCTGAAGAAAATACCCTGAAACCATGACTCCTATCACGCCTCTTCTTCAGGCCACGCAACAGGCAGCCATAGCCGTACGGCGGTTGAGCAGCGATCAGAAAACCGCCCTGCTCAATCGTCTGGCCGATGTGTTGCTGACTACTTCAGCGGCCATCCTGACCGAAAATCAGCGTGACCTGGACCGAATGCCCGATACCGACAGCAAAAAAGACCGCCTGCGTTTAACTGAAGCGCGGGTGGCCGATCTGGCTAATAGTCTGCGTCAGGTAGCCCTGTTGCCCGATCCCGCCGGTACGGTGCAACTAGAACGGGAGTTGGAGCCCGGTCTAACGCTGAAGAAAATAGCCGTGCCGCTGGGTGTTGTGGGTGTCATCTATGAGTCACGGCCCAACGTAACGGTCGATGTAGCGTCGCTGTGCCTGCGGTCGGGTAATGCGTGTGTGTTGAAAGGCAGTAAAGAAGCTGATTACTCGAACCGGATGCTGGTCAGCCTCATTCAGGATGTACTGATCGAGTTTAACGTACCCAAAGAAGCCGTACTGCTACTTCCTCCCGACCGGGCGGTGGTGAACGAATTGCTGACCGCTACCCGCTACGTCGACATTATCATTCCACGCGGCTCCGAGTCTCTGATCCAGTACGTACGCCAGCATTCGCAAATCCCGACCATCGAAACGGGGGCTGGCGTGTGTCATACCTACGTAGAACAATCGGCCGATCTGGCCATGGCAACCCGCATTGTGGTAAACGCCAAAGTATCGCGCCCCTCCGTATGTAATTCGCTCGATGGGGTGCTGGTCGATGAAGCCGTTGCAGGTACGTTCCTGCCCTTGCTGGCCGAGGCACTCACAACACACCAAGTCGAAATTTTCGCGGACGAAAAGGCTTTTAGCCTTTTAGAACAAGCTGGTTATCCGTATTTACAGCCCGCGCAACCGGCCGATTTTGGCCGCGAGTTTCTGGATCTTAAATGCGCCGTGAAAGTCGTATCTGGTCTCGATGAGGCGCTGTCGCACATTCAGGCCTATTCATCAAAACATTCGGAAGCCATTGTTTCCGGTAATCAGGCGTTGATCGATCAGTTTTTGAGTGAAGTAGATGCCGCCGCCGTATACGCCAATGCCTCGACCCGCTTCACCGACGGAGGATGTTTCGGCCTGGGTGCCGAAATCGGCATCTCGACCCAAAAACTTCACGCTCGCGGGCCATTCGCGCTCGAAAAACTCGTGACCGAGAAATGGGTGGTAACCGGAACGGGGCAGATTCGGGAATAACTTATTTCAGTCCCGCCACCAACGTATCGTTGTATTTACGGGCTACCGGCACCGTAAGCTGTCCATTAAAGAGGTGCAGTTTGTAACCCTGTGCGTTTCCAGATACCCGCTCAATGCGATCGAGATTAACGATATACGACCGGTGGCAACGAACAAAGGACGAGCCATTGACAAGCTGATTCTCGAAGCGGCTCAGGCTACTCCGCATTAATTCTTTGGTTAGTACGCCTTTCCTGAGGTACAAAATCGTGCAGTA
Organism: Fibrella aquatica; assembly: GCF_041321135.1. Classification (NCBI taxonomy): domain Bacteria; kingdom Pseudomonadati; phylum Bacteroidota; class Cytophagia; order Cytophagales; family Spirosomataceae; genus Fibrella; species Fibrella aquatica. Next base: position 107,557 of record NZ_JBGGWF010000010.1, read on the forward strand.
ATTATCGCTCGATTCAATCGCGAGCAATTCATCCCGTTTAAGCGTCAGCGTATCTTTTTCATTTTCGGCTACAAGCACGAGCTGCTCATCTAAGAAAGGTTGTGGTTCAACCGTAACTGAATCTTCGTCGGGAGTCTGCTTTTCCGGCGGTGAATTCGGCGCGGCAGGTATCGGTTTGTGCAATACCAGGTGAGCTGCCTGTTGCTGGTATTTCCGCAGTTGCAGAATGTAGTTGGTCATGACCACTCCCACCGTCGGAAAAATCCCGATCAGAAACGTCATACCGATCGACAGCAACCAGCCGCCTTGCAACGACCAGCCCATTAGCCAGCTCATATATAACCGATTAGCCAACGCGATCAGGAAAATAAGGATCAAAATTTTGGCAATTTCGCGCCCTACGGTCCAGTGTTCTTCGGCAAAATACCGGGGCCATAAACGGGTTCCTTCATTGACCAGAAGCATAACCCCAGTAGTGACAGCGCCAAACCCGAGCACTTTGTAAACCTTGTCAGACGTATTCCAAAGTGACAAACCAAAAGGCTGAAACAAAAGCAGAAAGCCGCCCACGAAGGCACCGATAACCCATTCATTACCCGCATTTTCGGGAACAGGGTACGGCTGACGAAGCAGTTTAAGCAGTTTCATGGCGCTCGCTTAACAAATCAGAAAGGGCTCCACTGACTGATTTGGGTAATGAATCCGGGAACGGCGGGCGGATAGGCTATAGCCATGAACAGCAAGCCGAACAAACTACCATACAAGTGGGCATCGTGGTTCACGCCTGAATCGCCCCGGCGGGCCGAGTAGTAGGAATAGGCTAGATACAGAAACGCAAAGATGAACCCAGGAATAGGTATCGGAATGAAGAAAAAGTAAATCGGCGTGAGCGGAAAAATCAGGATAGTAGCGAAAATAATAGCCGCTACTCCACCCGAGGCACCCAGCGAATTGTAGCCCGGACTGTCTTTGTGCTTCATCAGCGTCGGAATATCGGAGATGATGATCGCGATCAGGTAAAAGACGATCATGACAACGCCACCCAAATCGCCAAAAATCTCTTCGAAAATACGTTCGGTAAATCGGCCGAAAAAGTAGAAGCTGAGCATATTGAAGAACAAATGGCCCATATCGGCATGCAGAAAGCCCGAGGTGATTAAGCGATAGTATTCGCCTCGCCTTGCCACGGCATACGGATTCATAATCCAGCGATCCATCAGCGCGGGGCTATTCCAGGCCCATAGGCTGATGCCAACGGTAACGGCAATGAGAAGCAGAGTGATTGACATGTTGAAGGGAGAAAAACGTCATTATTGGTCATTGGCTTCGCGTCATTGATAGTCATTTACTGCTTTTTCTATACGTGACCACTAATGACGCAAAGCTAATGACCACTTAATGACAGCGAAGCATAATTAACTTTCCCGTTCAACCAGTTGACGGGCAAATGTGATCAGTAATTCTTTTCGGGCGGGGTCGGCGCTGATCTGATCCAGATTGGCAAAGCCTTTGGCAAAGTAATCAGCAATGCGGGCCTCGGTCAGCTCATGAATGCCCAACTGATCATAAATCGCTGTGACAGCATCTACCTTCTCGGTTTTGTCGAAAACGCCCCGGTTCAGCCAGTCCAGCAAATCGGTACGTACCTGACCTTCGGCCCTTTCCAACGCTTCGATGAGCAGAAACGTTTTTTTGTTGGCAATAATGTCGCCGCCGACCTGTTTGCCAAATTTAGCCGGGTCACCGTATACATCGAGTAAGTCGTCTTTCAACTGAAAGCCGATTCCAATGTTTACGCCCGCATCGTATAGCCGTTTGGTATCTGCCTCATCGGCACCCGCCACAATGCCACCTACTTCCATGGCAAAACCCAGCAGAACCGACGTTTTAAGGCGAATCATTTCGATATAGTCGGCTTCAGATACCGTATCGAGGGTCTCGAAATTCATATCCAGTTGCTGACCTTCACACACTTCAGCCGCTGTTTCGCCAAACCGCTTCAGTACCTGCCGCAAATGGGCGGGCTCTACATCGAGGAGTTGTTCATAGGCCTTCACCAGCATGACATCGCCGGAAAGAATGGCAATATTGGTGTTCCACTTTTCATGAACCGTTGGCTGTCCGCGGCGGAGCGGAGCCTGATCCATGATATCGTCGTGAAGCAGGGTGAAATTATGAAACACCTCCACAGCTACGGCGGGTTTCAGGGCTTTCTGCCATTCGTCGGTGAATAGCGAAGCGGCGAGCAACGTCATCAGCGGGCGCATTCGCTTCCCGCCGAGGCTCATAATATACCGGATTGGGTCGTAGAGTTCGGCCGGTGACTGACCGTATGGAGTTTGTTCGAATTGACGAAGTAGCGCGTCAGCTAACTGAGTAGGCGTCATTGGAAAAATACCGAATAGGTCGTTTCAAGGGAATGAAAGCACGTCGAACGGGCCTCATCGACCTTGAAACGACCCATGCAGCACTAGGCTTGTTTAGCCCAAAAGTAAGCAACAACCGCCAGTAAATAGGTGGTCACTGTGTAGAGCAGTTAGCCTTACCAGTGCATCACCAGCACAGAAGCGGGCAATACAGATAACCGCCTATTGTTTCTCCAGTTGTTTTTCCAACGCGCTCAGCCAGTTCGCATACGCTTCCTGATACGCCTGATGGGTACGTTGGTCAGGGTCGAGGGTGCGCACAATACTCAGGCCACTGAAAGCTTCATCGCGATTGGCGTAGTGACCCAGACCAAGACCGGCACCACGGGCAGCCCCCTGCGCACCATCTGTATTGTAAAGTTCAACGGCAGCGCCCGACAGGTTGGCAAACGTGCTGCCAAAAAGCGGACTCAAAAACATGTTGGCCTCGCCCGCCCGAACGGTTTTTAGACCTACTCCTACCTGTTCCATCACTTTTATGCCGTAATAGAGCGCAAAAACGATTCCCTCCTGAGCGGCCCGCAACACTTGTGGTAAGCCGTGACGGGTCAAATTCAGGCCCTGGAACGTGGCTCCCAAATCGCGATTTTCCAATACACGCTCGGCACCGTTGCCAAATGGCAAACAAACCAATCCGTCGGCCCCGATGGGTGCTTTTTGCGCCATATCGTTCATGCTGGCGTAGCTGAGGGTCTTTTGAAACAGGGTGTTCCGAAGCCAGCTATTGAGGCTACCCGTACCGTTCACGCACATCAGCACCCCATAGCGCGGCACTTCGGGCGTGTGATTCACGTGCAGGAACGTATTCACCCGCGATTGCGGATCGTACTGCGCCGAATCGCTCACGCCATAGACCACGCCCGACGTACCTGCGGTGGCCGCAATTTCGCCCGGCTCCAGCACATTCAGCGACATGGCATTGTTGGGTTGGTCACCAGCGCGGTAGGTAACGGGGATGCCTTCGGCCAATCCTGTTTCGGCGGCGGCTTTGGCCGTTAGATGGCCCTGATCACCAAAGGTTGGCTTGATCACCGGCATCAGCGCGGTATCGAAACCGTAGTAATTCATCAGGAACTCGGCGGGTCGATTCTCCAGAAAATCCCACATAATGCCTTCTGAAAGACCTGATGCCGTGGTAACGATATCGCCGGTGAGGCGGGCGGCCAGGTAATCGCCGGGAAGCATGAAGTGCGCTACGTTGGCGTATACATCGGGCTGATTTTCTTTTACCCACGCCAGTTTAGCCGCCGTAAAATTACCCGGCGAGTTCAGCAAATGGCGCAACACCCGATCCTGCCCCAGCGCTTCGAACGCCCGTTGCCCGTAGGGAACAGCGCGGCTATCGCACCAGATAATGGAAGGCCGTAGCACATTTAACTGGGCATCGGTCACTACCAAACCGTGCATCTGATAAGAAATGCCAATGGCCAGTACATCACTCCCCTTAGCCCCGGCAGCGTCCATCACCGACCGAATGGCCAGCGTGGCATTGTGCCACCATAAGTCGGGTTGCTGTTCGGCAAAGCCCGGTTGCGGGGCTTCAATGGTCATTTCCACTTCAGGAAAAAAAGCCGAAGCAACTGCCTTATTTGAATCGGCGTCTACCAAACAGGCTTTGATAGATGAGCTACCGAGATCGAGTCCGAGAAGAAACATAGAGGAAATATTAACTAGTCTTTAGTGGCGAATTAGTGGTCAATTGTTGTTTTCACGTTGATCGACCACGTATTGAGTGTTAAATTAAAATGGTATTTTCGGCTGATTATACCCTTTCAATGCATAAACAAGCAGTTTTCATCGGAGATGTTCACGGTCGCCATAACTGGCAGAGCGTAGTTAAAACCTGGCTAGACCATGCCGATCAGATCGTTTTTCTGGGTGATTACCTCGATACGCACGACCCGCGGATGACTACCGAACGGATTGATGCCAATTTCAGAGCAATCATTAAGTTGAAGCAGGCTCATCCCGACAAAATTAGGCTACACCTCGGGAATCACGACTTTTATTATTTTTATAATAATCCCATGTTTATCGGTTCGGGCTACCGCGAGGATGGCGCTGAGGAATGGCACAGCCTGATCCGAAAAAACCTGGACCTGTTCCGGCTCGCTTCCCGTTTTGACCAGACCTTTGCCAGCCATGCCGGATTCACCAACTGGTGGGTCAAGCAGTTTCAGCACGCTTATGAGCGACGAATGCGCCAGCCGCTCGAACTAGACAATCTGGTGCAGACCCTCAATACCAGCCTGAAAACGGTTTCGCCCGATGCCTATACTAATCTGATTGCCACCGTAGGCGTGAAACGTGGCGGTTTATCGCAATCGGGTGGCCCCATCTGGTGCGACCAGCGTGAACTTCAAGCAGACCCTTTAACAGGTTTTAATCAGGCTGTTGGCCATACGCCGCAACCCGGTGGCCGGTACACGCAAACGCACGCTCCCGGCGGCGAATGGCTCACCTTCAACGATCTGGGCGAAGCCCCCATCACCCAGCCTTTTGTACTTCTCTACGAAAACGCCGATTAGGGGATTTCCATCCACCACTTACCTGTATTGGCATTTTTGTACTTTTGCGGCTTCAATTAGCCTTTCCCATGCAGCAATACCACGACCTGCTTCAACATATCCTGACCAATGGTGCGCGTAAAACCGACCGTACCGGAACCGGAACCCTCAGCGTATTTGGCTATCAGATGCGCTTCAATTTGCAGGATGGATTTCCCCTGTTGACCACCAAAAAGGTACATACCAAGTCAATCATTCACGAATTGCTCTGGTTTATCAAAGGCGACACCAACATCAAGTACCTGAAAGATAATGGCGTCAGCATTTGGGACGAATGGGCGGACGAAAATGGTGATCTGGGGCCGGTGTACGGCAAGCAGTGGCGAAGCTGGCCTGATCCCGACGGAGGTAAAATTGATCAGTTGGCTGATGTCTTACGGCAACTGAAGAACTCGCCCGATTCGCGCCGGATGATCATCACGGCCTGGAACCCTTCGGACATTCCTAATATGGCACTCCCCGCCTGTCATGCGCTTTTCCAGTTTTACGTGGCCCCGCCCGATCCGGAAAAAGGCGAAACGCGCAGCAAGCTATCCTGCCAACTCTATCAGCGTAGTGCCGATGTTTTTCTGGGTGTGCCGTTCAACATCGCGTCGTACGCCCTGCTGACCATGATGGTAGCTCAGGAATGCGGCTACGAAGCCCACGAGTTTATCTGGACAGGTGGCGACACGCATCTCTACAGCAATCACCTAGAACAGGTCAATACCCAATTGTCGCGCTCATTCAGGCCCCTGCCTACTATGCGTCTGAATCCTGATGTCACCTCGGTTTTTGAGTTCACCTACGCCGATTTCACGTTAGAAAACTATGATCCCTGGCCCGCCATTAAAGCGCCAGTAGCGGTTTAGGGGCTGTTTCCATGAACATCCTGCTCATCAAGGTTACGCTGATGCCTTTTGTGATTGGCCTGGTTACGCTGGTTAGTCGCCGGTGGGGCCACAAAGCGGGAGGGCTGATTGCCAGTTTACCCTGGATAGCAGGGCCCATTTTGCTGTTTCTTATTCTTGAACAGGGAAAAGCCTTTGGTATACAGGCTGTTCCGGGCATTCTGACGGGCATTGCGTCGCTGATCGGCTTTTGCTACTGCTACGCCCGACTTGCCCCTCACCTATCAGGCATCTGGACACTGCTGGTATCATATTTGGTTTTCGTAGTGATTGCTGTGTTGTTCAACGCCATTAACCTGGATTTACCGGTCAGCTATGGCCTCATCATGGGTGCTGTTCTTGTCACACTCCGCTTTTTCCCAGCTCCCGCGGTGGCGGCTTCGGCGGTGAAACGGTTGCCCTACGATCTGCCCATTCGTATGGTAGTAGCCACGCTCTTCGTGATCGGCATTACGGAGCTTGCTACGGCGCTGGGACCAACCTGGAGTGGTGTGCTAACCCCTTTTCCGATCATTACGTCGATTCTGGCCATTTTTACGCACTACCTTCATGGCAGTAGCGCCGCCATTACTACCCTTCGTGGCATTGTGATGGGTCTGCTCGGATTCACTACCTTTTTGTTTCTACAGGCTTTTTTCCTGCCCGCTTTTTCGGTCGGTGAGTCTTTTCTGTTTGCCTTGCTCATCAACGGAACCATCAATTTTATTGTCAGCAAAACGGCTTGACCATCCACGTAGGTAAATCTGCTTTTTGACCATCAACTTCATGCACGTTCATCTTCATACTACTGCTTCTGCTTCGGCAGCTACCATCTGGTTATTACTAAAAGGCCAGCCATTGCCCGAGCCAATTCAAGCAGCGCAGGCCGATTTCAAGGGAGATCTCAACGAGACGCAGCTTCTCTACGGCCAGTATGGCGCGAAACACTGGCTGCTTGGTCTGGGAGAAACACCCACAAGTACCGATTTTTTACGGGCCGTCCGGAAATTGACCTACAGCCAGAAAGGCAAATTTCCTGCAGCGATTGCCATTGACCTGACCAATCAATCGGCCGCGGTGGTTGAAGCCGTTGTGCTGGGTACGTTGGCCGGTGGGTATAACCTGAAACTATACCAGACCGATAAGCCCTCACCCGTTTCGTTTTATAGTCCTTTGGGCGAATTGCATGTAACCGTAGCTGAATCTGATCGCGAGGCCGCTCAGCAAGCCGTTGACAAAGCTACCATCATCTGGGAAGCTCAACAGGCGATGCTCGATCTGATGAATGCGCCTTCGAACTACAAAACTCCGCAGGTGCTGGCCGATTGGGCAGTAGCGTCGGGCCGCGCGCATGGCTACACCGTCAGCGTGATGGATCATGATGAACTAGCCCGGCAAGGCTACAACGCCCTGCTCAGCGTAGGTCAGGGTAGCGAGAATCCGCCAATGATGCTGGTACTCGATTACAACCCCGCCAACGCAACCGGGTCAACCGTCGGGCTGGTGGGTAAGGGGGTGACGTTCGATACAGGAGGCATTTCCATTAAGCCTTCGGCGAATATGCACATGATGAAGAGCGACATGGGCGGGGCCGCAGCAGTGCTGGGTACCTTGGAAGTTGCTGCCCGCCTCAAGTTACCCCGCCGCGTGGTGGGCGTGGTGCCGACCACCGAAAACGTAGTGGACGGAATGGCTACGAAACCCGGTGATGTAATTACCTCTTACCTCGGCAAAACCATCGAAATTATCGATACAGATGCCGAAGGCCGCGTTATTCTGGCCGATGGGCTGGGGCACATGGTCCGGCACATTCAACCCGACGTATTGATCGACCTGGCCACGCTGACAGGCAACGTTATTGCGGCGTTGGGTTATCAGGCGGGTGGTTTGTTTACGCAGAACGATGAACTCTCGGCACAGTTACAGGCGGCGGGTGACCGTACAGGTGAACGACTGTGGCGTTTACCACTTTGGGACGTGTACAAAGACGACCTGACCTCTGATGTAGCTGATGTGAAGAATTACAGCGGCAAACCCATCAACGGAGCTATTGCCGCGGCTAAGTTTCTGGAGGTCTTTACTGAAAAGCACCCCGCCTGGGCTCACCTCGACATAGCCGGTATGGCCTTTGCCGACACCGAATTCGGTCAACAGAAAAACGCCACCGCCTACGGCATCCGCCTTCTGATCGATTTTTTGATGGCAGAAAATCGATAGTTAGTCCTGTAAAGTACCGGTAGTAAAACAAGTCATTAGGTACGTTACTCGATGAGCAGCCGAGAGAATTGTGCAGCCGTAGAAGCCGATTTTAGCTCGATGACATAGATGCCAGACGGCAACTGTGGCAGAAAAATAGCCAACGTAGCTGATTGCTTACGCTGCACTTCCCTGGCAACGACCTTACCTGCTGCATCCGTCAGCCTGATCGTGAGTGGCTCGTTCGGCGTTGCTTCAGGTACGTTCAGATACAGTAACTGCCCGCCTCTGACTGGGTTTGGCCAAACCACAAGGTTACCGGGAATAGGTTCTACGCTGAGCGGAACCTGAATAACAACCGATACCGAGGCGATTGCCGAACAACTTCCCTGCAGGGCCGTGACGGTATAAATCCCACTCAGCCCTGGCGTAAGACCCTGTTGCCTTAAATCGGCCGCTGCTGTAGTCAACCCTCCCGGACCACGCCACAGGTACGTTACCGGATTAGTAGCATTAGTACCTGCTACCACGACAGATAGTGTCAGCGTACCTCCATACGGAACGGCAGTATTACCGGTGATAGTAGCCGACAATGCACATGGCGACAGTAAACGACCTTCAACCACATTGCTCACGCCCGATTCGGCTCGTTGGCCTACCAACCTAATTCGGTACGCATATGGCCCCTGACCATTCCCTGTGGGTGTATCGGTAAAATTCCTGGTTTCGGCAGCCAATCTGGCAACTTGACGAAATGAGGCGTTATTGGCATCGGAACGTTCCAGCAAAATAGCAGTTACTCCTGGCGTAGTTACCGTCCAGACTAGCGAAACAGATTCACGTGTTGTTTGGCTTACCGACAGGTTGTTGACTGGCGCCAAAGCACGGGCCACCGGATAGCGGTCAAACGTGAAGGCGCGTACACCCAACTGGTTTTTCAACGTTGGGCCATCATAAAAACCGCCGGGCTCCTCGCCATAAAATGACGGAAAATAAGACAATGTTTGAAGGGCAGCGGGTTGACGCAAGGTTAAATAAACGCGGTTTCCCTCAGCCCAGCCCCTCGAAAACCGGCCTGCCTGCCCGTCGGCCATAAAAAGATCGATCAGTCGGCGGGTGTAGGTCTGTCCTTTTTTCGTCAGCGTTGAATCGGACGGCCAGCGCATCTGCATGGCCGACTCGAACACCACGGTTACCGTATCATTGCGGCTGTTCTGATAGACCTGCCGCACATTGGGCGAGTTTACCTGTTCGGTTGCACCGCTGCCATACAGGTCGCGCATGAGCTGATTAGCCTGTTCGTATCCTATTTGCCGGTTGCCCACCAAATTATAGTGCAGGCCGTCATACCCTGGCGACCCAACAGTAGCCATGTTGCCCACTCCTTCCGGATATATTTCGGTCAGTCGTCGCTGAAAATCCCGTAACGCACCAGCATCGGGCGAGCCGGATGTAAGAATATTGATTTGACTGACATATAATCTGGGTACGTTCCCATAGTCTTGGCGTAGCATCTGATATAACCGATCGAAACTAGCCGGGTAATTGGCCACCGACGAACCAGCTTCGGCTTCTCCCTGCTTATACAGAATGGCCTTTACCTGTTGCTGTGCACCGGCCCATTGCACGCGGTAAAGCATACGCCCATAAAACGTATTCAAATCGGCAGGGTTGCCCGCATTCCGGTCTGAGAGCTGACCTATGTTAGCACCTCCCTCAGCTCCGTTAACAAAACCAACCGGAATTTGTGTTGCTTTTTGAATAGCCTCACCCATGTATAATCCAAATGCGCCTACAGCCCCGTATGGTTGCAGTGCCGGGAACCAACGCATAGATTCGGGAATAGTAGTGGCGCCAAAAGCGTAGCCACATTGCCGCATGAATTGATCATTGACCGCAATTTTTTCCAGGTCTTCTAACCCAAAGGCGTTCGACTGACCATAGATCACAAACAGATCACCACACAGCAATCGCTTCCGTTCTGCCACCAACGATGAGTCACCAGGCTGTCGATGAACGTAGACACGGAGCGTATATTCGGCTAATTCTGCCCGAATCTGAGGCTCAAAACGAAATTTTCGGCTAGCAGGAAGCGTCTGTTGGTACGTCTGACTAAGTGTCCCAGCCCGGTCAACCTGGACAGTTACACGCCTGACCGACGCATTTGTGACAGTACCTTCAACCACTAGGGCTGCTTGATTAGCGGCATTGCGTGGGAACAGTTGCAGGTCATACGGAAGCGTCTGAAACACGACAGAAGACTGTCCCAAAGCGACCATAAAACTACCGACCATTAACAGGAACGTGTAGCCGTACTTCATAAAGTGATATTTTTCAGCTAAAATTGCAGACTTATTTGCGCCGGAAACGTGATTAGTAACCTGAGTGTTTCCAAACAAACGGGTTAATATACCTCCAGACAGAAATAGCCAAGCAGCTATCTCTTAAACGGTCTTCTATGAACGGCTTGTCCGTAATTATTCTCACGCACAACGAGGAAAAACACATAGCTCGCTGCCTCTCCAGCCTGCAGGCAGTAACTGATCAGATTTTTATCGTTGACTCCTATTCAACTGATCGAACGGTAGAGATCGCTCAATCGATGGGGGCGGTAGTTGTGCAGAATCCTTGGTCAACCTATGCCGTTCAATTCAATTACGGCATAACCCACACTCCATTCCGCACCAACTGGTTGATGCGCATGGATGCCGACGAGTACATTCTCCCTGAACTGGCCACCGAGATCAATCAGCGATTGGCCACGGTGACAACTGACGTGAGCGGCATTTATGTAAAACGACGGGTCATGTTCATGAACCGATGGATCAAACACGGCGGCTATTATCCGATCTGGCTGCTGCGGTTATGGCGGCAAGGGCAGGGTATTTGTGAGCAAACCTGGATGGATGAACACATTAAGCTCGACAACCACACGGCTACCCCGGCCAAAACGATTCAGTTTGACCATGATCTGGTAGACCATAACCTCAATAACCTGACCTGGTGGACTCAGAAACACAATAACTACGCTACTCGAGAGGTTATCGACCTGTTGAACATCCGGTATAATTTCGACGACACAGTTCGGGTAGCGCCCCGCTTATTTGGTGCCCAGGAAGAGCGAAAACGGTATCTAAAAGAACGCTACGCCTCGCTTCCCCTATTTACCCGGCCCATCATTTATTTCCTGTTCAGGTACGTTATCCAGCTTGGATTTCTGGATGGGCGGAGAGGATTTGTCTGGCACTTCTTACAGGGCCTTTGGTATCGTTTTCTGGTCGATGCTAAAATGATGGAGGTCTACAATCGGGCTGGCCATGACAAAAACGCCATTATTGCTTACTTCAACGATGAGTACGGAAGAGACCTTAGAACCGGTGTACGATAATCTGGGGCACACTGATTTGTCGCGGTATAACAACGACTGGTTCAATCCCGGTCCGCGCTGGAAAATTCTGCTTTGGCACTTTATTAATGCCTGGTTGTTCAATTCCTATGCGCCCTTGCCATCGGGTTTGAAGGTCAGCTTATTACGGGCATTTGGCGGAAAAATTGGTGTTGGCGTGATGATAAAACCCGCTGTCAACATCAAATATCCATGGTTACTTTCTGTAGGCGATCACGTCTGGATTGGCGAAGGCGTCTGGATTGATAATCTTACGCAGGTCACCATTGGCAGTCACGTTTGCCTATCGCAGGGAGCCATGTTGCTGACGGGTAATCACAATTACCGGGCGGCCGCATTCGATCTAAGTGTAGCGGCCATTACGCTCGAAAACGGTGCCTGGATCGGTGCTAAAGCCACTGTTTGTCCGGGAATTCGGGTTGGTTCGCATGCCATTCTGGCGGTGGGCTCTGTGGCTACCAAACCAATGGATGCCTATACTATTTATCAGGGAAATCCGGCAGTAGCCATCCGCAAACGCGTAATTAACTCATGACAGTTTCGATTATCACGGTAGTTTACAACGGAGCCGACACCATTGCCGAGGCAATAGAGTCGGTACTGGGGCAGACGTACCCGGATATCGAGTACATCATCATAGATGGCGCGTCGACAGACGGTACGCAGGCGATAGTAGCCGGTTACGGAAAGCGGATCAGTCAGTTTGTGTCTGAGCCGGACCAAGGGTTATATGATGCAATGAATAAGGGAATTCAACGGGCAACGGGAGACATTATCGGCATTCTGAATGCGGATGATCTTTACCGCCACCCCGATGTAATTAGCCGAATTGTTGATCAGTTCAACCAACATCAGGCCGATGCCGTGTATGGTGACCTTGTTTACGCTCAACGCGACGCCCCCGATCGGGTAATGCGGTACTGGCAGGCAGGCACCTATAAACCTGGTGCCTTTTTGCGTGGCTGGATGCCACCCCACCCTACGTTTTTTGTCAGGGCCAGTGTATACAAGCAGCATGGCTATTTTACAACCAGTTTGCGATCGGCGGCCGACTATGAACTTATGCTTCGTTTTGTACACAAACACCAGATTCAGGTTGCTTACCTCAACGAGGTAGTTGTGGTGATGCGGCTTGGCGGTGTCAGCAACAGCAGCTTCCTGAATCGGTTGCGGGCCAATAAAGAAGACCGAGTAGCCTGGCAAATGAATGCGATCAGGCCCGGCTGGTTCACTTTATGGCTAAAACCGCTTCGCAAAATCGGACAATTCTGGCAAAGAGATCAGCCGACCGTTCGATAAGGGTAGCGTGAACATTGAGTAATTTAACTTGTCGTTAACATAAAAAGAACAATTTTTGCAGGCCGAGTACCAGTTGAGTACCTGATACACAGCCTCCCACCCAGCCTCAACCATTTCTATGAATCCTGATCTACTACTTGCCTATATACAGCAGAAGCTGGGAGAGGCCGCCTTTCAGCAGGGCCTTTACCATGCGATCATGGCTTTTCTGGTAGCCAGTTTCGTTGCCGTCGTTTCCATTCCGGTAATCATCAAAATTACGGAGATGAAATCGCTGATGGAAAGCCCCGACGATGCCCGCCGTGCTCACAAAGTGCCTACACCTACGTTTGGTGGTGTGGCCATTTTTGCTGCCGTGCTCATCAGCTACTTCGTTTGGCCGATCGATGACCCACAAGATCTGTACCGCACCAATTTGTCTATTGTTGGGGCCGCTATTCTATTTTTCATCGGCATGAAAGACGATCTGGTGGGAATTGATCCTAACAAAAAAATTCTGTTTCAGCTACTGAGCGCCTGTAGCCTTATTTTTCTGGGAGACCTCAAACTAGATTACCTCTATGGCATTATGGGCTTTCACCATATTGCCGATGTAGTTAGTATTTTGCTTACCTGCTTCGTATTTATTGCCCTTACCAACGCCATCAACCTCATCGATGGTATCGACGGTTTGGCGGGAGGTATTGCTACTATTGCCTCGCTTACGTTTGGGAGCTGGTTTCTGCTATCAGAACACTACGCTATGGCCACTATGGCCTTTGCCCTGTCGGGCGGGTTGGTTGGTTTTTTGCGGTTCAACTTCTCAAAAACCAGCAAAATTTTCATGGGAAATACCGGCTCACTCCTGATCGGCTTTTTCCTGGCCTTCTTCGCCGTGCGCTTCGTTAACCTGAATTCGGCCTACCGTTTTGAGCCGCGTGCTTTCTTTAATGCTCCCATCATTGCTATTGTAGTGCTGATCATTCCTATTTTCGATACGCTCCGGGTATTTATGGTTCGTCTGCTCAACGGCAAATCACCCTTCTCGGCCGATCGGAACCATATGCACCATATTCTGCTCGACAATGGACTTACGCACGCAGGTGCCACCATCACGCTTTGTGGAGCCTCGTTACTGAACACCGTTTTATTCCTGTTCCTGCATCAGAACATTTCCAATACGTTCTCGCTGGTTATTCTGATTGCTTCGTTCTTTGGCTATCTGTTTATGGGTTCTTTGCTGAAAATGAGGGCCGTATTTATCTCAACCCACCCTCGCCGCCGCATAGCGGCCCTACGCCGCGAGTTTCAGAGTGCCATTACTGGCCGTGATGGTCGCCGAATCACCGATCTGCTGTAAGCCACCGACGCTATTTTCACATTTCAGTATATGGCGTACAAAAAAGCCGTCCCCGACTAATCGGGAACGGCTTTTTAATGTTAAAACTGGCTAGCTATACACTAAACCAGCATTTTCATAGGATCTTCCAGGAAGCCTTTCAGCGATTGGAGAAAAGCGGCTCCCGTAGCTCCATCAACAACACGGTGATCGCAGGACAGCGTTACCTTCATCACATTGACCGGCTTAGGCGTTTCGCCGTCGAAAGCCACCGTCTGCTTGATAGCACCAACGGCCAGGATACACGAATCGGGGGGATTGATGATGGCCGTAAACTCATCGATGCCAAACATGCCGAGGTTAGAGATTGAGAACGTACTGCCTTCCCAATCCTTAGGCTGAAGCTTCTTGTCTTTCGCCTTACCCGCCAACACTTTTACCTCACCGGCAATAGTCGATAGCGTTTTCTGGTCAGCGTTGCGTACCACCGGAACCAATAGTCCTTCGTCGACGGCAACTGCTACACCGATATTAACGTAGCTGTATTTCCGAATCTTATCACCCAACCACGACGAGTTCACGTTCGGATGCTGTTTGAGTGCCAAAGCCGACGCTTTGATCACAAAGTCGTTGAACGACACTTTCGCCGTAGCTACCGCATTCACCTGTCCACGCAACGCCATTGCCTTGTCCATGTTGATTTCCATGGTCAGGTAGAAGTGCGGGGCAGTAAACAAGCTTTCGCTTAAGCGGCGGGCAATCGTTTTCCGCATCTGACTTACAGGTACGTCTTCATACTCACCGGCGGGTGCAGCAACGGGCTGTGGAGCCGGGGCAGACGGGGCTGGAGCCGATTGTGGAGCTGAAGCAGCCTGTGGTTGTGGTGCTGGTTTGGCAGCGGCCTGCGGCGTAAACGATTCCACATCGGCCTTGACGATACGGCCTTCAGGACCCGTACCCTGCACCTGTTGCAGGTTGATTCCTTTCTGTTCCGCAATTGCCTTAGCCAATGGTGACGCTTTTACCCGACCAGTAGTGTCATGGCCATTTTCGGCAGCAGCAGCGGGTTGAGACGGCGCCTCTTCAGTGGCTGGTTTTTCAGCAGGTGCTTCTGCAACTGGCGCTGAACCTCCGTCGTTGCTCCCATCGACAAGCACCTTAAAATTGGCACCTTTCTCACCCACAACGGCAATCACAGCGTCAACAGCAACCGATTCACCTTCTTTTACACCAATATAGAGCAGTGTACCTTCTTCGTAGGCCTCCAGGTCCATAGTGGCCTTGTCGGTTTCTACTTCGGCAAGTACATCTCCCGATTTCACGGTGTCACCTTCCTTTTTATGCCACGCCACAATGGTTCCTTCCGTCATGGTGTCACTCATCTTAGGCATTTTAATCACTGTAGCGTTTACAGCTTCTGCCGGAGCGGCCGATACGGCTTTGGGATCAGCCATATTGGTATTCACCTGCGCCTTATCTGCATCTTTAGGAGCGGGGGCTTCTGTTGGTTTAATGGTTTCTTCCGCTTTAGGCGCTGGTGCTGCCTCTACGCTACCACCTGAATTGCCCGACAGCAATGCCTGGAAATCTTCACCCTGTTGGCCAATCACGGCGATAATACCATCAATTGGAACAGCCTGACCTTTTTCTACACCGATAAAGAGCAATGTACCTTCATCATAGGCTTCAAGATCCATGGTCGCTTTGTCGGTTTCAACTTCAGCCAGCACATCACCCGATTTCACGGTATCGCCTACTTTTTTATGCCATTCCGCGATCACACCTTCTGTCATGGTGTCGCTCATTTTGGGCATTCGGATTAATTCTGCCATATACAATAAAGGGGATTCAACGTATCAACAACGAAGCACCAAAATTAGCTGAAAAAAGGGTTCAAGGTTCAACGTTTAAAGTCTAAAGGGCTGCACTTGTTCACAAAACGTGATTTAGTGCAGCCCTTTAGACTTTAAACGTTGAACCCTCTATCTACACCCACTCCCACCGATGACGTGGACGACGTCCCGTACCAGGTGTTTGACGCAAAAAACGGGGACGGCGGAATCGGAGCACCATCAACCCCAACAGTTTAGGAATAGGCTGTCCTTTCTGCTCGCGGGTCAGGTCAGTTGAGCCCGTTATTGGGTCAATACTGGCAAAACTGGCCGCAGCCAGTAAAATATCGGCCAGTGAAGGTGCCGTTAGAAACGATTCTCCGGTCCGGGGCCCCCAGGCTGGATCGATCTTGTCAATGTCGGCCAGTTCGTTATCTTCACCAATGGCCACTACTGACGAATTCTTGGTACCGGGCAATGACTTCAATTTTACGGGCAACGGCCGCGTCAGGTAACCGATTACATCGCTCGAAAGCAACATCTTGTACTGTTGCGGATTAGTCAACAGTTCTTTGTAGGCGATCACCCTATATAGGTAGGTACTGGTTTCCCGGTAAAGCTTTAGATTAAAGTAATTATTTTCCCGTTGCTGGATCATACGATTTTGCACATGGCCTAGACCGGCATTGTACGCGGCAGCAACTAATGCCCACGAACCCAGTTCGTGATGAAGTTCGCGCAGCAATCGGCAAACAGCTACCGTCGACTTCGACAAGTCATAGCGTTCATCGATATCTCCATTGACAATCAGGCCCATATCGCGGGCGGTTTGGGGCATCATCTGCCAATAGCCTGACGCTCCTTTAGGAGATACACAATCATTGACCAGCGCACTTTCAGCCAGTGGAACGTACCTGAAATCAGACGGAATATCATACTTCCGCAAAATAGGGTCAATGATAGGAAAGAAAACGGCGGCCCGTTTGCGGATCACGTACAGCTCTTCCCGTTGCGACTGGCATTGCATTAAGGTACGCATCCATTGGCGCGATACGTACGAATTATCGATGGGGACAGCTTCCCCACAGAAATAGATAGGAACGATCCGACGGTTAGGGTCGGCGTTCAGGAGGAGGGGCGTATTTAACTGATTCGAAATCGCCACCGGGTTGTCAGACTGTCGGCTGGAATCAACGGGCGCACCCGGGTCGGCCAGCGCGGAGACACAGGCAGCATTTGCCAACGTCATCAGAGCAGAGAATCCTACGGTTTTTATCAAAATAAATTGTATTTGTTGACAATAGAAAGCATTTAGGCAACTACCTGTTAATGAGATAATGCAAAAATGACAGACTGCAAAAATACCTAATTTTGATGGGCTCTCCTATTCGTTGCTCTGCGAATTATCCAATGGTCTTGGCACTACATCTGAGAAAAACCCAATTTTGTTGGCTCCTTTCAGCTATAAGGTCTTTTTGACCATCCAGTCTTCGAATTGACATGCTGATTATTCTGATTCAGGGGATCAGGAAAAATTACAATTACGCCCCTCACATCTGCCCCTCATCATTGACAAACTTTTGTTCGCCAATATCCGCTGGATCGGTATTTTCAGGGTCAGTCTCCCCCTCCTGTGTGGCCAGATTCGGATCAAATTCGGGCAGTTGTGTTCCCTCCGCATCCGTGTCTCCATGATGTTCATTTCGAGCCATTGTGCCCACTATACCCTGATTTTGGTCAGTTCCGGCATCGTATTCGTTCGGTATGTTTTCCATTGGATTGTGTTTTTGTGTACTACCATAACGCTGGGTACGTACACAGGTTAACGTAGCCTCAGTGATTCCCGTTGCTACCTTGCGGAAACTGATCGAGCGGATTGCCGGATGGCTTGGGAGTGACCTGCGTGAATCGCAGCTTTTTACGGGATAGTAACCGAACTACCAGAAAAATCAACAGACAAACGATCACTGCAAAGGCGAACAAAGGCAGAAACACAGTCAGAATTGACAAGATCAGCGAAGCAGCGTTTTCTCCCGTTGCCACAAGCGGATTTGCCAGACCACCTGTAGTAGTAACAGAACCGATTCGCAACAAACTGGTACCGGCCTGCACAAGACCTGCTGCCCCACCACCCAACATGAGGCTCATTGCCCAACGCACCATTTCATCGTTGACTCGTAAGAACGAAGTAGATAGCAACGTACCTGCTACAATCGCCACGGGCATGGCTACTGTATCAAGCATATTATCGAGCCAGGGAATGTAATAGGCTCCTAATTCAAAGGCTGTGGCAACAGATAAGCTGATAATGACAGTCCAGCTGCCCATAAACTCATAGCCCGGCATGGCATTGATCAGGCCAAGTTTTGTGGCAAACGCCGCCACCAGCATGGGCACAAACACCCGAAATCCGCAACAGGCCGCCAGGCCAAGGCCTACGCAGGCACTCAATATCCAGTCTATCATGATTATGCAGGAGAATTAGTATCCTGAACTTGATAACTCAATATTGCTGTTAGTGGTGAGAAGAACGAACTGTTCTTGCGAAATTTTTACCCAGTGAGCGACGAAAAGAAGAGTGGACGGCTATTTGATGTAGCTATTCTGAGACGACTCTATGCCTTTGTGCGACCTTATCAGGCTCGCTTTTATTTGTTGGTTGGCGTTATTCTGCTAGGTGCTCTGTTAGCCCCCGTAACACCGCTGCTTATTCGGCGTACTATTGATACGCAGATTGCCAGTTCTGATTATTGGGGCCTTACCATTATGCTTAGCCTTATGGTTGGCGTTCTGGTGATTCAAGCATTTATTCAGTTTGCCAATGCCTATCTGTCGGGCTGGATGGGGCAGCACGTCATCCGCGATATTCGGGTAGAGTTATATCAAAAAATTCTGGGCCTGCGCCTTAAGTTTTTCGATAATACGCCTATTGGTCGGCTGGTCACCCGCACCATCTCCGATATTGAAACCCTGGCCGATGTATTTACAGAAGGCATGGCCGCCATTGCTGGTGATATTCTGCAATTGGTATTAATTATCGGCGTCATGTTCTACACCGACTGGCGACTGGCCAGTATCAGCCTGTCGATGGTGCCGTTCATGTTACTTAGCACCTACGTGTTCAAAGAGAAAATAAAAGCATCGTTCAACGAGGTGCGGACTGCCGTAGCTAACCTGAATGGCTTTGTGCAGGAACATATCACTGGCATGAACATCGTGCAGATTTTTAACAGCGAACGAATTGAAGCCAAAAAATTTCAGGAAATCAACGATGTACACCGGAAAGCTAACATTCGGTCGATCTGGTATTACTCGATTTACTTTCCTGTTGCCGATATCCTGGCTGCCGCGGGTACGGGTTTGGTAGTCTGGTATGGAGCCCGCGAAATTCTGAACGAGCAGGTTACTTTCGGCACAGTTACAGCCTTTGTGATGTTCATTAATTTGTTCTTCCGCCCCATTCGTATGCTCGCCGATCGGTTCAACACCCTGCAAATGGGCATTGTAAGCGCCGACCGTATTCTGACCCTGCTCGACAGCGACGATTATACCGTTAACAATGGTCATTATATTCCGGAAAAGCTGAACGGCGACGTGTCATTTCAGAACGTATGGTTTGCTTATAACGACGAGAATTACGTGTTGAAAGATGTTTCATTTCAGGTACGTGCCGGTGAAACGGTGGCTTTCGTTGGCGCTACTGGTGCCGGAAAATCATCGATCATCAATTTGCTAAGCCGTTTCTATGACATTAACCGGGGGCAAATCACGATTGATGGGCGAGATGTTCACGACTATGAACTGGCGGCCCTTCGTCGGCAAATTGGCGTTGTTCTTCAGGACGTTTTTCTGTTTTCCGATACAATCGAAAACAACATTACGCTGGGCGATCCCTCTATCTCTCGCGAACAGATTGTAGAAGCGGCCGAACTCGTCGGCGTTCATGAATTCATCATGCAGTTGCCTGGAAATTACGACTATAATGTGCAGGAACGGGGTGCAACGCTTTCTGTCGGGCAACGGCAGTTGATCTCTTTTGTGCGGGCTATGGTGCAAAATCCACGCATTATTGTACTTGATGAAGCTACCTCATCAGTCGACACGGAAACTGAAGAGATGATTCAGGCGGCAATCAGCAAACTGATGCGGGGCCGTACAGCTATCGTTATTGCCCACCGATTGAGCACTATTCAGAAAGCTGATCAGATTATCGTTGTCGACAAAGGATTGATAAAGGAACAAGGAACACACGAACAATTGCTCCAGTTGGAAGGATTTTATGCGAACCTATACCGTATGCAATACAAAGAAGTTGCCTAAGTAGATAGATTTAATATATTGGCGTACTCTTATTTAAAGTAAGGTTACGTTATGGGATTACTTCGTCTACTCCTCGCAACGATGGTGGTTTTTGTACACGCAGGACCACTACCAGGCTTTCCAACCATGAGCGGTAGCCTGGCCGTTCAGACTTTTTACATGATATCAGGGTTTTACATGGCCCTGATTCTGAATGAAAAATATGTTGAGCAGTCAAGTGCCTATCGGCTGTTTCTGACTAATCGACTACTTCGCCTTTTGCCCCTTTATTACGTCGTCTTTAGCCTGACTTTGCTGACAGCT
This sequence comes from Fibrella aquatica, assembly GCF_041321135.1. Taxonomy (NCBI): domain Bacteria; kingdom Pseudomonadati; phylum Bacteroidota; class Cytophagia; order Cytophagales; family Spirosomataceae; genus Fibrella; species Fibrella aquatica. The sequence goes on from NZ_JBGGWF010000010.1 coordinate 128,093, forward strand.
ATTGCGATGGCCTTGACTATTGGCCCGCCTGAACTGGAGTTTTTCCGAGCCATTCGCGACAATTACGACCGCTTGTCGGTGTCAACAATCCTATTCCTTGGCTTTGCAAACTTCACCTTAGTTGGTCAGGACTGGCTCAGTTTTTTATCCATCGATCCCACTACGGGTACATTGGTTCCGGTTTCAGACTTTAGCCATTCAGCTACCAATCTGAACAGCTTGTTGGTAGTACAGCCCGCCTGGACAATTAGTCTGGAGATTACGTTCTATGTGGTGGCTCCCTTTATCGTTCGCCGAAAAAGCTGGGTGTTAGTGCTAATCATCCTTATGTCAGCCACGATTCGTTTCGTGCTACGTCAGTATGCTCATCTCGATAGTATGGCCTGGAGTTATCGCTTTTTCCCTTCAGAATTAATGTATTTTGTGGCCGGTTCGCTCGCCTATAAAGCTTACCACATTCTAAAATTCAGCAAGCTACCCAACTGGTTGTGTCCTTTGGCGCTAGCCATTGCGCTGACCTACACCTGCCTCTTCGGCCTGGTTCATCAGGCGTTGGTTGACCTGGGTTTGCCAGGCGGCGTATCATCAGCGCTGTATCGCCTTATGGTAGTTCTCACTCTGCCATTTGTTTTTTTGCAGACTAAGCACAACCGACTCGATGCCAAAATAGGTGATTTATCATACCCCCTCTACATCGTTCACTTTCTGGTTTGGGAATCACTTTCTGCCTGGCAGATTGGGGGTGCCTACGTCAACATTTATACACTAATTATATCGGTTGGTGTAGCTTTTGCACTAAACCGCCTCATTGGCGAACGGGTGGAACGGGTTCGCCAGCAATACTTTGAACGCAACACCGCTACGATACCATCAATGGCTTAACGATCATCGGTTAGATCATCTTCCTCGTCCTCGGGTCCTGCCCCGGTCGTTCCTTCGCTGGCTATTTTCTGCGCCTCACCCACAGTGGGCGCAATTGGAGGAGCACCAGCCATACCGGTACCACTGCCATCCAGAGCGTAGGCCAACGCATTGGCCAGATCATCCAACGGGGTTGTTCCTTCGGCAGCCGTTGGTTTTTCCAACCCCGATGGATTTACCTCTTCCGGTACGTTCTTTACGTTCGACCCGGTTTGGTCAATCACCCGTTCGTCGGCAGTTGGATCATTCTCCATATCGGTAGGTACGTTGCGGAGGTCCTTTTCATTATCTGACTGGCGTTCCATAAAAAGAGGGTTTATCGTTTAAATAATATCTATTCAACGATAAACCCTCTTTTTATGGCGCAAACGCTTAGCCTACGGCCCCGGCGGTTCCGGTACTCTGGTTGAATCAGGTGGGTCAGGAACCACAACAGGCGGCAACACAAAGAGCGAATCGGCACCACCACCGGCACCACCTGTTGAATCAGATGATTCTTCGCTGCTGTTTTCGTAGTCTTCGTAATCCGAAGCACAATCGTCGTATTGCTTCTGTATATCGACGGTTGCTTTAGGAAACGGCCCCTGTAGGTCACGGAACTTGGGATCAGCGTACACTTTTTCCAGAAAACCACCGACCAATGGCAAAGCCGTTTTAGCTCCTTCGCCCATGTCTGTAGACCGGAAGTGAATGCTTCGATCATCGCCGCCAACCCAGGCACCTACTACCAACTTATCAGAAACGCCCACAAACCAACCGTCGGAGTTGTTGGAGGTTGTACCCGTTTTACCACCCATCTGATGGTTCCGCTTAAACAGATCGAAAGACCACAGATTCTGTGATGTGCCACCCCGCTCCTGCAAACCGCCCTGAAGCATATATAGCATCAGGTAAGCCGATTCAGCACTAATAGCGGGCCTGCGCTCTTGTTTGAAGACTTCTATTTCGAGCCCATCACGGTCTTCAATCCGTTGCACAATCATGGGTTTCGTATGCTGACCCTCATTGACAAAGGTTGAATAGGCCGAAACCAGTTCGTAGAGTGACACATCCGACGAGCCAAGCCCGATTGACGGAACAGCGGCCAACCTACTGGTAATACCTAGCTTGTGCGCGTATTCGACTACCCGATCGGGACCAATCATATCGGTCAGTTGGGCGGTGATCGAATTGACCGACCGAGCCAATGCCCGGCGTAATGTCATGTTGGAATACGTGAAGCCCCCCCCCGAGTTTTTAGGCTCCCACACTTTTTCTTCGCCGTTTTCCCGGTATGGTTTCCGGAAAGGCTGATCCCGAATGCGATCGCAGGGGCTCATGTTGAAGGCCGTATCATCGATGGCGGCGGCATAAACAAATGGCTTGAAGGTTGACCCCGGCTGGCGGCGGCCCTGCTTTACGTGGTCGTATTTGAAGTAGTTGTGATCCAGACCACCCACCCACGCCCGAATGAAACCAGTATGAGGATCCATGGCCACCATACCCGCCTGCAGAAAATGCTTGTAATAGGCAATAGAGTCGTATGGCGTCATCTCCACCTCACGGGCCTGATTCTTTCCTTCCCAGTCAAAAACCCTCATACGCTGTTTTTTGACCTTCATGTAGTAATTCACCGAGTCGGGATACAGCTGAAATCGTTTGACCAGGCCCTTGTATCGTTCTGTGCGCCGGGCTACCGAGTCAATAAAACCAGGAAGCTCTTCCCCGTTTTCGTCGGTCCAGGGGTTACGACCACGCCAGTGATTATCAAAGGTTTTCTGCAACTTCTTCATCCGTTCCTGCACTGCCTCTTCAGCGTACTTCTGCATTCGGGAATCGATGGTTGTGTAGATTTTCAGTCCATCGGTATAAAGGTCTAATCCATTGCGGTTGCTCTCACTCCATTCCGTCACAAAATCTTCGACCGCATTTTTGAGGTAACTGGCCGGACCAGCAGATGCGCTTTCGGGCGAAAACTCTGTTTTCAACGGCAACTCGCTAATCGAATCGACCTGTATTTTTGTGAGGTATTTATATTTTGCCATCTGCCCCAACACAATGTTGCGGCGCATCAACGAGTTTTTAGGGTTCTTCAGCGGGTTATAGTAGGTCGTAGCTTTTTGCAACCCAACCAGCACCGCTCCTTCCTGAATGCTTAAGCTGTCAGGCACTTTGTTGAAGAATGTCTTAGCCGCTGTTTTCAACCCAAATGAGTTTTGGCCAAAGTCGACTGTGTTGAAGTAATAGGTCAGAATTTCTTCTTTCGTGAAGTTGCGTTCGAGCGTCATGGCCATCAGCCATTCTTTCGACTTATAAATCACTTTCCGCACAAACGGAATGCGGTTCAGCACGCCTTCATTGTTGCGGCGGCGCGTTTTAAACAGGTTTTTCGCTAATTGTTGCGTAATGGTCGAGCCTCCCCCTTCACGCCCAAGGCTAAAAGCTGCCCGGCCGATAGCGCGGGGATCGATGCCACCGTGGCTATAAAAACGGGCATCTTCGGTAGCAATCAGCGCTTGGGTGAGGTGGGCCGGAATGTTCTCGTATTTGATGGGTGTCCGGTTTTCGGCGTAGAATTTGGCGATCATCTGCCCATCCAGCGAATAAATCTCCGATGCCTGATTCAGCTTGGGATTTTTCAGATCTGCCACACTGGGCATAGCTCCTGTTAGGTACAGAAAATTGGTTTGTAACACAAACACGTACCCAATCAGAAACAACAGCAATATAAGGCTGTACTTAGCCGCACCCCGCAACACCGGGTAATACCAGCTATCAGGGTCGATGTATTGATGTACAAATGCCCGGAACGATTCGCGACGGGCCAGCAATTTATCTTTCCAGGTTTCTACGCGCTCTTCGCCAACAAGGCGAACAACGTGGCCTCCCAGCTTTTTCCGACGGCTTTTCATCCGCTGCCGGAATTCGCCAAACGCGTGCCGAACCGACCGTAGCCGGTCTCTCTCTTCACTCATACATCAACGATTGGTACTTAAAGGGATTATGGCCGCACAATGACCAGCCAACGATGAGCAAAGATAACGTAAACAAGGCCTATTTTAGTAAAAACGCCCCTCACATCACCCAATTGACATAGGTGATGCGAGGGGCGTTTTATTAGTTTCAAGTTTCAGGTTTCGGGTGCTTCGCTGATCAACCAGTCGTTGATCAGCGAAGCACCCGAAACCTGAAACTTGAAACTAATTCCTATTTTTTCTGGAACGTCATAGCTACGCCGTTCATGCAATAGCGCAGGCCGGTTGGCTTGGGACCGTCGTCAAAAACGTGGCCCAGATGCCCATCGCATACTGAGCAAACAACTTCATCGCGAACCATGCCATAACTGTTGTCTTTACCAACCTTAACCGCGTTTTTCGAGATGGGCTCGTAGAAACTTGGCCAGCCGGTACCCGACTCAAACTTTGTTTTAGCCAGGAACAGGGGGTTTTTGCAGGCAGCGCAATAGAACGTTCCTTCTTCGTGTACATTCAACAAGGGGCTGGTACCGGCCCGCTCCGTTCCGTGTTCGCGCAAAATTGCATATTGATCGGGCGTCAGAATCTTCTTCCATTCAGCGTTGGTCTTCACCACCCGTTTGCCACCCGGCGGGGTTTGCCCCTGCTCGTAGATTGCCGCGTTTTTGTCGGCTGATGAATTGGTCTGGCAAGCCAGCGAAATTATAACGGCAAGCGCCGTGAAGCTACTGATAATGAGTTTCATGGTTTTTTGTAGAATCTGTACCTCTATAAACGCGAAACGCTCATTTTCAGTTTTTAACCACCAGCCAAACTCCCGCCAGAATAAGCCCGATTCCCAACAATCGCCACACATTGGCGGAGTGTTGTGTGAATCCCAGCAACCCGTAGTGATCGAGTACTACCGCCGCCAGCAATTGCCCTGCCACGCTCAGACTGACCAGATTGGCGGTACCGATACGCGGAACAGACAGAATTACGGTAGTCACGTAAATGGCTCCAATCACCCCTCCGGTCCATTTCCACCACGATAATGAGCGAAGGGTTGCCATGGGCGGAATGGCTCCACTCGTTGTCAGGTGCACAATCAGTAGTGTAATAAAACCGGTACCAAACGAGATCAGCGAAGCCATCAGCGGGTTATTCAACGCTAGCCGCAAGTTGGAGTTTACGCCAGCCTGAATAGAAATGGCAATACCCGTCAGAAAAGCCAGGGCGAGAAAAATGTAGTGCATGAGAGTTCAGTGAACAAGTAACAGTGATCAATTATCAATGGCTCTGCTAAACTAAGCATTCGGCTACTAAGCCAACCCCATTGCTAATTGATCACTGATAATTGATAATTATTCATCGACCCTGCGCTCCCACCAGCAAACGTATTCGTCCTGCTCGAAGCGAACAAACTGATTTTTCTGGAGTACGGTCTGTGAAGCCACGTTGGTCAGGCTGGTTTCTGCGGTTACGCGCTCGACGCCGGGTTGCAAAAAAGCCCAGGCTGTGGCCCCACCCACCAGTTCGGTCATGTAGCCACGACCCTGAAAAGCCGGGTACGTCCCGTAGCCCAATTCAACCGTTTGCTCATCGTCGGGGGCACCTTTAAACTTAAAATCGGCCACAAACTGATTCAGTTCGCGGTCGAGGGCAACCCAAATAGTATCGTAGATGGGCTGGCGATCGGGCTGTTGTAAAAACGGAATGGTGAACGCCTTGATGATACTCAGCAACGGCTCTGTGACCTCTCGGTGACCCGGCCGAACGCCAAGGGCTGTTTCGAGCAGGGTGCCTCCCGCAATGTGTAAACGTACCTGATCAACCGTTAGCGGAAGCAAAGTAAGGCGAGGCGTTTCGATCATTGATACAGGTTAGAATTCGTCGAGAGAGGCAACTACCCGATTAGTAAGGATGTCAATCAGTTCATCATCCATATACGGGTACTCATCAGCGATCATGAGGTTAATTACTGGTTTGCCGGCAACCAAGTCGGCGTAGCGCTGGCCGATCCAGTCGCGGTGCTTTTTCTCCATCACAAAAATTACATCAGCCCACCCTATTAAATCCGGACTAAGCTTTGTTCGGGCACCAGGTTCAGTTCCGGCCGACCGAACGTCATAGCCCGATTCAATAGCAAACGTGTGTTCGGCCGTCAGGCTCCGCTGCCGGTTTCGGCTACAAACAAAGAGAAGTTTAAGCGATTGAGTCAAGAGTTAATTTATGGGCTATTGAGCTACTTTCAGTACTTGATCACTCAACTGTTGAAACTCCTTTTCCAGTTTGCGTTGCGTATCGAGCGACGGTTCAAGCAACTCATCGGCAGCGCCAAGCGCACGCTGTTGGGCTATAATCTCCTTAAACTGCCGAATCTTCCTTGCCGTCACAACCAGCTTTACCTCATGGGTCGTGAGCCCCTCCAAGTATGCCATAATCAATTAATTTTTAGACTAATAAATCCTTTCGGTAATCCATTTCTGTCACTACTGAACAAGACAAACCACTTCATCCGTTCAAGCGCATTAATAGCAGACGAAAGGTCGTCAAGTGTATCAAGAACAGGAACCCACTTCACGTCTAGATGAACGAAAGAGGTACTCAACGCATCAAGGACATCTCTCATAATCTTAAACGAACCGTGACTTATAAAAATCACAATATCTACATCGTTAGGGTCCACTTTCTGGCTGATAAAGCTACCATCGAGCCATATCTCTTGTACAGGCAGCAGATACGATGAAAGAATCTCTACCAATTTCTCTACAGAGTTCCATAAATCCCATCTCAATACAGAAGAACTACCAAAATGGTATTTAACACTTGTGTTGTCGGCAAACACGGGTTCATCATTTGGGGTTAGATAGCCGTTACTATCAAATACAAATTCTTTCATACTTCGCAGGTAATAGTAACCTTCAGCGCTTGAAGATAGGAATGATGACTCGTAATACGCCTGGCAAAATGACTATCTGGTTTAGTTGGCAGCAAAGGCAATCTGCTCTCGGGCTGGTTTGCTTTACCTTTACAAAATGGTCTACAGCTTGCTTTAGCTAAACCGACACACCGCCCTTAGCGCATATGCCCATCATCACTCGCAAAAAACTGGTTTACCCCATCCGGTCGACCCTTCGAACGTACCTGACACAATACAACCGCGAGCATGATCTGCCGATTCAGTACGTCGATCTGTTGCGCTACGACAATTCGGCGGCCCTCTTCGACAAGCGGAACCGCGATACGCTCTGGGAAACGGTGTATTACCCCGCCTCGGAAGCCAATGAAATGCTGTCGGCGCTAAAACATATTTACGCCATTTTGAAGGCAGACGGCGATATGTCGGTAACCGGCCACCTTACCATCGATCGGGTCGATTTGTGCTGCTATGGCAACACATCGCCATTCCGGGTTCGGGTGCGCAATCTGGTAAACGATAACTTTGATTACTTCTACATCAAAAACGCCGATGCCTCGCGGATCTACGGCCTTGAATTAGAGCACATCCTGTCGCCAAACCGGATTAGCTACCTCACCAGCGGGCAAACGCTGATTGAAGAGCACATTGCCGGTATTCCGGGCGATATGTTCTTTGAACAGCGCATCAATGAAGAAGGCATGAACCCGGTTCGGCTCTGCAAAGAGTTCGTCAAATTCAATGAACGCTGTTTCGTTCGACTATTGGGAGACATGCATTCAAGCAATTTCGTGATCGATATTACCCCCGATTTCGACGAGGTGTATTATCGAATCAGGGCTATTGACTTTGATCAGCAGTCGTATGAGGGGCGGAAATCGGTGTATATGCCGCAGTACTACCGTCAAAATCAGCCGATTATTGACCTGGGCACTACCGTTTTGACCCCCGAAAGTGTGCGTCAGTACCAGATTGAAGAACGGTCGCTCATGGCCGGTCGGCTTCGGGTAGAACAAAGCCGAATTGGCGACCTAATGGCCGCCATGCGCTTTGACCTCATTGCACCGGAAGAAAACGTGACCCAATTGATTGACTCGCTCAACCGGCATTATGGCGTTACCAGTTTCGATGGTTGCCGCACCATGGGCGACATTGTGTGGCGCAGTCTGGAACTGGTCACCATGCATTAATAGCGCAGCGTAATGATCATTCTTTATAACCTCTCTATCTTTCTGTACTCCCTGCTCATCAGGCTGGCAGCTCCGTTTAACCAGAAAGCTCGACTCCTGGTGAACGGGCGAAACCGATGGCGACAACCTTTCCTGGATAAGCCCCTTGATGAAGCGCGGCCGGTGGCCTGGTTTCATGCCGCTTCACTGGGTGAATTTGAACAGGGTCGGCCAGTCATCGAAGCGTTTCGGACAACGTACCCAGCCTGTCAGATTGTTCTCTCATTCTTTTCGCCCTCCGGCTACGAAGTACGGAAAAACTACGCCGGGGCCGATGTGGTCACGTACCTGCCCGCCGACACAGCCATCAATGCCCGCGAATGGATGGAGCAGGTACGACCGCAGATTGCCTTTTTCATCAAATACGAATTCTGGTATCACTATCTCCAGGCGCTTGATGCAGGTCATTCTGCCAGGCCGGGGCAATCGGTACCCACCCTTTCGTTTTCGGCCATTTTCAGGCCTAATCAGCTTTTTTTCAAACCATATGGCGGTTTCTACCGAAATCTGCTGACCTACTTCGACCATATTCTGGTGCAAAATCAGGAGTCGGTGACGCTACTGAATCAGATCGGCATTGACCGGGTTACCCTCGCTGGCGACACCCGATTTGACCGGGTAGCGCAGGTAGCCGCCGCCAAACGGGCTATTCCTGAAGCCGCTGCTTTTGTGGGCAATGCACCTACGCTTGTGGTGGGCAGCGCCTGGGCGGCCGATATGGATGTTCTGATTCCGGCACTAAACGCGTTCACCAAACCACTCCGCGTCATTATTGCGCCACATGAAATTCACGAAACTGAGATAAACGGATGGCAGTCGAAGCTAACGGCCCCGTCTGTTCGGTTTTCGTCGCTGAGCACCACCCCGCCCCCACCGGATGCCCGCTACCTGTTTATCGACAATATCGGTATGCTAACCTCACTGTACCAGTATGGCACCTTTGCCTACATCGGTGGCGCATTTAGCAAAGGCCTGCATAACTGCCTGGAGGCGGCCACCTTCGGCCTACCCCTCCTTTTCGGGCCTAATCACCAGAAATTTCAGGAGGCGGTGGATCTGGTTCAGCAAGGGGGTGCTTTTCAGGTACGTTCGGTCACCGAGTTGACGCAAACCTTCGCCCGGTTATACGAAAACGCGTCGGAGCGGGAACGCGCCGGGAGCATCTGCCAGCGTTATGTGATGGGTAATGTTGGTGCCACCGATCTGGTGATGGAGGTGGTGAAAGCCATTCAGCCCTTTGGCCAGTGAACCAAGCCCCGGCTAAATCTGTAACTCAACAAACAGGAAAACACATTTTCAATGACCATTCATGCTACAACCGTTGTGGGAGTACGGCACAACGGACAAGTTTCTTTAGGTGCCGACGGACAAGCCACTATGGGTAATACCGTTGCCAAGAGCAATGTCAAAAAAATACGCCGATTGGCGGGTGGTAAGGTGCTGGCGGGATTCGCCGGATCAACAGCCGATGCCTTTACCCTGATTGAGCGCTTCGAAGAAAAGCTGAGCAACTACAACAACAACCTCCGCCGGGCAGCCATTGAATTGGCAAAAGATTGGCGCACCGATCGTTTTTTGCGGAAGCTGGAGGCCATGATGATCGTGGCCTCGCAAGATGATCTGCTCATTATTTCGGGCACCGGCGATGTACTTGAACCCGATTCAGATGTAGCCGCTATTGGTTCGGGAGGCGTATACGCACAGTCGGCCGCACTGGCGCTTAAAAAACACGCCGCCCATTTGACTGCCGCCGACATGGTAGCCGAAAGTCTGCACATTGCCGCCGACGTCTGCATTTACACCAACCACAATCTGGTGATCGAAAATATTGACCCCGCCTAACCCGGTTCAATTACAGACTTACCAGTAAGACAAACAGCCGTTCAATCTGCGGCGTCAGAGCGGCGTATTTACCCTCGGCGTACTTGTTAATCATAAACGAGAAGCTCATCAATGTACCATCGGTAGCGGTAAAATAACCGGCATAGGCACGTACCCCTTCAATGGTACCGCTCTTGGCCCGCACGTTGCCCGCTGCTTTTGTACCCTTGGCCAGACCTCTGACCGTTCCCGTTTGACCCACCACCGGAATACTGGCATAAAACGCCGGGTAGGCCGTTTCACGAGTCATAGCGGTCAGAATACTGGTCAGGTTATCGGTTGTCATGGCCCCGGTTGTCGACAGTCCGCTGCCGTCGCGGGGGCGAAACCCGGCCAGGTCTACGCCTTTACTTTTCCAGAAGCCAGTAACAGCCGAGATCGATTCGGGCCAGCTGGTGGGCGCTTGTTTAATCTGCCGTGCGGCCGTGCGCATCAGGGCCTCAGCATACAGGTTGATGCTCTGGTAATTTGTTTCGCGCACCAGATCACTCAGTGGCGGCGATAGGTAGCGAGTAATTTCAGTTCTGGCCAGTGGTCTACCTCCCAATGCGTTAGCCCCTACTCCGTCTATCAGTACACCAACCGGCAACGTACCTGGCCGGTACGCCATAGCCACTCCGGCAACCTGAATACTGTCGCGGCGCAGTTGCTCGGTAATAGCATAAGCAGTAAAGTAGGCCGGGTCGGGCATAGCACCTTTCACGGCGAAATTGGTGCTGTTGGCCGGAATAGTGCCATCGAGGGTTGCTGTATTGTTGAAAGGAGACCCGTAAATATTTACTTCATCGCCCGAATTGGCCGGGCCCGTTGTCACCCGGTTATTGAACGTCAGAAACGGCATGGCGGGATCGGTTCGCAATACCGGGGCAGGTGCCGTAAGCGAGGAGCCCGATTTAAAATAAATACGGTACAGGTTCTCGTTAAAATTCAGGCCGTAGAGGCCCGCACCGTAATAATTTCCGAGGTCGCTAAAGGGCCAACTGTCGGGGATAGGCTGGTTATCATAGTAGCTCGCGTCACCAATCACCGACCCTTCGATTTGCCGGATACCCGCCCGACGTACCTGACCGGAGATAGATTTCAGCAACGCCACCCAGGCCGGATAGCCGGCAAACCGGCCGCTTCCCAGCGAAGGGTCACCGGTGCCGCGCAAGTACAGATTGCCTTGTAAGATGCTGTCTTTGATAACACCGTCGTATTCGAGCGTTGTCGTGTACGAGAACGTGCTTCCCAGTGTGGCTAAGGCAGTTGCCGTAGAAACCAGCTTGAGCGTCGATGCCGTTGAGAGGCTGGTATATTGATTCTGACCGAAGATAACAGCCCCATCATTCACCCGCTTTACTGACAGCGCCACTATGCCATTGCTACCCAATGGACCACTTTGTAACGAAACCGCCCAGGTACGTAAGCGCTGTAAGGCAACCGAATCGGGAGAAAGTTGTACCTGACCAGAAGCGGGAATAAGACGAAGCAAGAAAGAACAGGCAATCAGTATAGAGAGAATAGACCGACCTGTGGGGGCTTGAGCAGGGCAAATGAGCACAATACGGGGGGTAAACTGTTCAGGGCTTTTTTGTAGCTTTGCAAAGCTAAGGGAATTCAGTATACAGTATCTGCGTTATAGAAAAGCCCTTTTTAACCAGCCCGATGACTAATCGAGTCGGCCCGGCACACGGCCTCCACTGAGGACACGTACTGCCTGAACTAACCGGCGATGACCATACAAATTACGGTAAACATCACGCATGAAATTAACATTTTGGGGAGCCGCCCAGCAGGTAACGGGCAGTATGTACCTGCTGGAATTGGAGGACGATTACCGCATTCTGATCGATTGCGGTTCTAATCTGGAGCGCTCAAACGGACTTACTCCCCCCGTAGAACAACCTACTACTGGTCTCTTCCCGTTCGAAGCTTCCAGTATCAACGTCGTGCTGCTCACGCACGCACACATCGACCACTCGGGCAACCTGCCCAATTTGTACCGCGAAGGCTACGAAGGCCAAATCTTGTGTACAGAGCCCACGTTTGCCCTTACTGATATTCTGCTAAAAGATGCTGCCTCGCTGAACCAGCGAAAAATAAACGATCTGAACGGCAGCCGAAAAAAGAAAGTACTCGACAAGCAGGTAAAGCTGCAAAACGAGCTGTTTCTCGACAAGCAAGTTCGCGAGAGCATGGAAAGCGTTGTGGCTCTGCAATTCAACCGCAAATTTCGCCTAAACGAATCGTGTAGCGTTACGTTTTATCCTGCTGGTCACCTGCTCGGAGCCGCCCACATCGTGCTCGACATTTACGAGAATGGGGAAAAGAAAAGCATCTGCTTCTCAGGCGATATTGGCCGCAAAAACTACCCCCTACTGGTTGACCCTGCCCCGGTACCAGCCGTGGATTATCTGGTTTGCGAATCGACCTACGGCAACCGGCTTCACGTTGACACCGCCTCTCCAGAAGATGCGTTGGCTGACGTGATCCAACGTACCTGTATCGACATTCCCGGCAGACTGATTATTCCAACCTTCTCGGTAGGACGTACCCAATCGCTGCTATATACGCTTAATCGACTATACACCCAACGCGGTTTTCAACCAATTAAAGTGTTCTCTGATAGTCCGATGGGCTTTGAAAGCACGAAGGTATACGCCAAGAATATTCGTCAGCTAAGCAAAGAGGCACGCGACTTCTTCGATGAGAACGAAACGTTGTTCGATTTCGAAAATTTCGAGTTTCTTGAGTCGAGCAAAGCCAGCAAAGCGGTGTCGGATTATAACGAACCGTGTATCATCATTTCCTCGTCGGGCATGGTACAGGGCGGACGCGTTGAGTATCACGTAGCGGCCAACATTGGTAACCCCTATTGCACCATATTACTGATCGGCTATTGCGCAGAAGGCACATTGGGCTGGAGACTCCTGAATGGACAGCCAACGCTGACCATCAAAGGCGAAGAAAAACCAGTACTGGCCAACATCGAAAAAATCGACGTATTCAGCGGGCACGGTGACCGGAACGATTTGATCAACTTTGTGCAGATGCAATCACCAGAAACGTTGAAGAATATTTTCCTGGTGCATGGCGACGCCAGCAGCATGGAAGCTTTCAAAGACACACTGGCCGAAGCCGGTTATCCAAACGTACAAATCCCCGCCAAAGGACAGTCATATGAACTTTAAAACAGTGAAGAACTAAGAATTAAGAATTAAGAGCGGTCCGCCGCTGCGGTGGCGCGCTCTTAATTCTTAATTCTTAATTCTTCATTCACTATATGAAGACCTACCTCGACTTTGAAAAGCCCATTGCCGACCTGGAGGGCCGGTTAGACGAAATGAAGCGGCTGGCTGAAACCAGCAAGATCGACGTTTCAGAAGCGGTGCAGACCCTCGAACAGAGCATTGACCGCCTTCGGCATGACCTGTTCAAGAACCTTACGCGCTGGCAACGGGTACAATTATCACGCCACCCCGATCGCCCCTACACGTTCGATTATATTGAACGGATGTGCGATCAATTCATCGAGCTCCACGGCGACCGTACAGTAGGCGATGATCCGGCGATGGTTGGTGGTTTTGCCGAGATAGATGGTCATACGGTTATGATCATTGGTCAGCAAAAAGGGCGTAACACGAAACAGCGGCAGCAGCGAAACTTTGGCATGGCCAATCCGGAAGGGTACCGTAAGGCGTTGCGCATGATGAAACTGGCCGAAAAATTCAACCGGCCCATCATTACACTGATCGATACGCCGGGTGCTTTTCCTGGTCTGGAAGCTGAAGAACGCGGACAGGGAGAAGCCATTGCCCGCAACCTGAAAGAGATGTTCATGTTGAAAGTACCGGTCATCTGTATCGTCATTGGCGAAGGGGCATCAGGAGGTGCGTTGGGCATTGCCATCGGCGACCGCGTATTGATGCTCGAAAACACCTGGTACTCCGTTATTTCGCCTGAATCATGCTCGTCTATTCTATGGCGTAGCTGGAATTACAAAGAGCAGGCCGCCGAAGCCCTGAAACTCACCGCCGCCGATATGGAGTCGTTCAAACTCGTTGACGGTATCATTGATGAGCCACTAGGCGGCGCGCACCATGACCACGCGGCTATGGCAGACATTCTGAAAAAAACCATTTTGGACACGCTGGCCGAACTGAACGCCATGACGCCGGAACAACGCATCGACAGCCGCATCGACAAGTTCTGCTCGATGGGGGTTGTTGTGGAATAGAAAGGAGTTTGACGTCTAAAGGTCAAGGCCCAAAGGCTTCGCTAATTTACCTGAGTGGTGATGAGCGAAGCCTTTAGACCTTGACCTTTAGACGTTAAACCCTATAACGCCAGCCGAATATGCGCCAGGTGGTGCTGTGCATGCCAGACAACCATATCGATCGCCTGCGCCAGCGACACGTTGAGTTGCCGGAACGGATGGTAATAGGCCCGTTGCAGATTGGTTTCCGACATATGCTCGTACAGATAAGCTAGCCGTTCATGCAACCCTTCCAAAATAGCCAGCGATGGCGCTATTGGCAGATCGTATCCGTCAGGCTGGGTTGCCCAATCATTCACACTACTGAACATTCCCGGCGCAATTTCCGGCAGGGTCAGCGCATGCTTGATTCGGAAGTAGTGCCATTGATGTGTATCGGCCACGTGATGCACCAGTTGTCGGACTGTCCAGCTTCCGGGGCGGTAGGTACGTGCCAGTTCATCGTCAGACAACGATTCGGTCAATTGACGATACTGCCCCGGCAGTTCACGGAGTTGCTCAATACGGGTACGTAGTTCATCGGTAGTAAAGTTAGCCTGGCCCGACCAGCGGCCGATTGGGAATTGGAGAGAATCCATGGGTAAAGAGCGAAGGGTGAGGAGTGAAATGCGAAAGGTAATTCGCTACAAACTTACGGACTTGCCTCATAGCAGCGCATTACCTTTTGCACCTCACTCCTCACCCTTCGCTCTTCACTTAGGTGCCGACCATTTTAGGCCGATGATCGCCACGGCTAGCAAACCGACGAAAAATAGCTCGGCGAATGACCAGGGGGCTTTTAAAAATAACACATCGACCAGTTTAATAAACACCAACGTACCTGCGGTCCAGATACCGAAGGCGGTAGTGAGCGGAACGTGTTTAAATGCGATGTTCAGGAAAAAGACATTGGCCAGTCCCGATACAATATTGATCAGCACCGGCCCAAGCACAATTGGGCTAAAGCGCAGTGCAGTGAGTGCTGTAAAGTCAGCGTATTTCAGTGAGTACGTCCAGAGGGTCTGACAAATAGCTGCCAAACAAAGAGCGATCCAGGCCATGATGCCAAAGGTCGACATCACTAGCGCGAGTCGGTTCTCCGGGTACGTTATGAAATCGTTACGGGCAGGTAGCGAGCATATTCCGAAGCATGCCAATCGATTTCTTATCTATTGTTAAGAAGTTGTAGGACACCCAATATTCACCTTTGTAGCGTAATCAAAACGTGGTCGAAAGGCCATCAATCGTATGAAAACGCTCATTAGTCTCGAAGAAGCGGCTCAGTTCGCCCTCTCTATTCTGCTCTTTTCAAAGCTGCCCTTTGTTTGGTGGCTTTACCCTGCCCTACTCTTACTGCCCGATATCGGTATGGTTGGCTACCTGATCAACGCAAAAATTGGCGCGTTTACCTACAATCTCTTTCACCATAAAGGCATAGCCATTTTGATCGGTATGGCTGGACTTTTATTAGCCAGCCCTATCCTGATGCTGACGGGTGTTATCCTCTTCGGTCATTCAGCCATGGATCGTCTGATGGGATATGGCTTGAAACATGAGAAAGGCTTCAAGTTTACCCACTTGGGTGAACTTCAGGCAGGGCAGAACACGGTGACGGTTCCACAGTGATTGGCTCCTTACTGGCAAAAAAAAGAGGGCAAACACAACGTTCAACCGTGTCTGCCCTCTTTTTATATCAATACGTGACTCTTATCCTACTGACCCTTCAAGGCTGATTTCCAGCAATTTCTGGGCTTCAACCGCAAACTCCATCGGAAGTTGATTCAGGACTTCTTTGGCATATCCGTTAATAATCAGGGCTACGGCTTGCTCGGTAGGAATACCGCGCTGATTGCAATAGAACAGCTGATCTTCACCAATTTTCGACGTAGTGGCCTCGTGCTCTACCGTGGCCGACTGGTTTTTTACTTCGATATATGGGAACGTATGTGCACCGCATTTATCGCCCAGTAACAACGAGTCGCACTGCGAGAAGTTACGGGCATTGTCGGCCCGTTTCATCACCTCAACTAAACCACGATATGAGTTTTGACTCTTACCCGCCGAAATCCCTTTCGACACAATCCGGCTTTTCGTATTCTTACCGATGTGCACCATTTTGGTACCCGTATCGGCCTGCTGCATGTTGTTGGTAACTGCCACCGAATAGAACTCACCGATCGAGTTATCACCTTTCAGAATAACCGAAGGGTACTTCCAGGTAATCGATGAGCCGGTTTCAACCTGCGTCCACGAAATTTTGGCGTTGGCATCGCAGATACCACGCTTGGTCACAAAGTTGTAAACGCCACCCAAACCGTTCTTGTCGCCGGGGTACCAGTTCTGAACGGTCGAGTATTTAATTTCGGCGTTATCGTGGGCGATCAATTCCACACAGGCGGCGTGCAACTGATTTTCGTCACGCATCGGCGCCGTACATCCTTCCAGATAACTTACGTATGATCCTTCATCGGCGATGATCAGCGTACGTTCGAACTGACCGGTACCCGCCGCGTTGATACGGAAATAGGTCGACAATTCCATGGGGCAACGAACGCCTTTCGGAATGTAGCAGAATGAACCGTCGGTAAACACAGCGGCATTCAGCGCAGCGAAATAGTTGTCCTTGGCCGGAATGACCGAGCCCAAGTACTTCTTCACCAGTTCGGGATGATCGTGAACGGCTTCGGAGATCGACGAGAAGATGATTCCCTTCTCAGCCAGTTCTTTCTTGAACGTTGTGGCTACCGAAATCGAGTCCATAACAGCATCGACAGCTACGCGGGGGCGCTCAATAGGGTTACCATTGGCATCAACGGGTTCGTCAATTACGCCCGACAGCCGCTTTTGCTCGGACAGAGAGATGCCCAATCGCTCAAACGTACGCCGCAGTTCAGGGTCGATCTCGTCGAGCGAGCCTACTGTTTTCTGTTGCTTGGGGGCTGAATAATAAATAATGTCCTGATAGTCAATCTTAGGGTACTTGACGTTTGGCCAGTGGGGCTCTTCCATTGTCTGCCACAGCTTGAAAGCCTCCAGGCGGCGTTCCAGCAGCCACTCGGGCTCATTTTTCTTGGCAGAAATGAAGCGAATAATATCATCGTTCAGCCCTTTGGGAGCTTCGTCCGCTTCAATCAGGGTTTCAAACCCGTACTTGTACTCGGCGTTGGTAATGCTCTCTAAGAGTTCAACTTCTTTGCTCATGATTGGTTGGCGATTGCCGGTGAAAGCGCGCGTAACGTAAAAACCGTTCGCAACTGTTTAAGAACGTATCGTACAAAATTAACAAAATCGCATCAGGCTCTGTTCCGAACCGGCGAAATAAGGTTAGGTTGAATTTGGGGTCGGATGGTTGATATGTAGGGGCGGCCACGATGGGCCGCCCGCGACGCGTCAGCAACAAACGGTAAAATGGGATGGCGACTGGGTACATGAACGGTTATTGCTGACGCATGCGTATTGCTGGCGCATACGATTGCTGACGCATACGATTGCTGACGCATACGTATTGCTGACGCATGGCGGGTAACCACGAGGGGTTACCCCTACACATCAACCATCCGACACATATCAACCAATCCGGTAGACCCGGCAGCCGTTTTCTTCGAAAATCAGCATTCCCTGAACAGCCGGCGCAGGTACGTTACCAACGGCAGCGGTGAAAAGGTACGTGTCGCCTACCTGCCAGGCCAGGGCCGTGCCATCCGACGCGTTCGGATCAGGCTTTTGTATCCAGGTTACCGACTGACCGGCGAGGTCAGTCCCGATTTGTTCGGCAAAAGCGCGCATCCGGCCAATGGCCACAAACTGATCGGCGTTCTGGCCCCAGACAAACGGTCCGTGCGTTACCTTGTCGAGTTGTTCTTCGTCGGCAATGCGGAACACGTATAGCTTGGTGTACTCTTCGTTGGCGCCCCGTTCATCGTGCTGATTACGTACTTCAAAGCCCAGGCCGACGTAGCTGGGCAATTCGGGCAGAAACAGGCTCACGAAATACCGGAACAGGTTACCCGTCTGGTAAAATTCATCGAAACGCGGGTCATCTTTATCGGCAGTCATGACCGTGAAATTGGGCGCAAACTGACGTGTTTCGGCCAGTTCCAGGTACGTGGCCAATTGTTTGTTGAATGTACCTGAACCAACGACCATCGATTGCAGGTCGCCCAGTGTACTGTCGGCGTCGATGGCTTCGAGGTGATCGGCTTCGTTACCATAGGCCATGGTATCGGGCGGGGCCAGAAAGGTTTCGGCGAAAAACGCGAAATGCGGCGTGCCTTTGGCCTGTACGTAATGCTTGATAGTCCTCAGCGGATCATAATGGGCGTCGGGCGTGACGGGCACACCGTCTGGCCGAAGCTGCACGTGAGCCATATCGCCGCGCATGAAATCGAACCCGAACCGTTGCTGACAGGCGTGTACGTGCTGACAGATATAATCCCAGGCGGGTTGATTGGGTCGGTCGAAATCGAGTTGCCAGTCGCGGTTATCGTCATGACTATGGTAGAATTTATACCGCGCCAACGGACCAAACACCCGCGAGAACTGCTGCGGCTGATTGAAACTATACTGATACCAAATCTGCCCAAATTCATCCGTTACGAAATCATCGGGCACGATGTGTAGCCCCCGATAGGGCGGTGCCATGGTCATGGGCAGGGTCTCGAACCCCTGCGTAGTCAGGTGGCGGATCAGATCGAGTCGACGTTGTAGTCGGCCGCCATAGTCGCCGGGACGACCAAACAGAATCAGATGCCGCTGCTCGTCGGTCAGTAGGGGAATCTGGGTGGAGAAAAAGACGCTTTTCGAGTAGGTGATCGGGCTTTCATCGGCTGTACCTTTCAGGTGCAGAAACTGCCAGATCACCTCTTCTACGTGCCGGTACACGCCTTCGGAATGATCAACCAGCCGGTGTCCGTCGCGGTGAACCCACTCGAACAGAGCCGGATGCACGAGCGCCATTTCCGAGAACCGGTCCGTATGCGGAATCACGTCCATGCCCACGGTTCGGCCCATCGCGTGAATCAGGTTTACAACCACTTTCAACTGCTTATCGACAGTATCAAGCGTGGGGATAAACCGGGCCAGATCAACATTGTAGAATTCGGGGTTAATCTGCCAGCTGACCATGCCGTAGAGACTACCCACTACGCCCGGCTCCCAGATAGGCAGCAGGTGAATGCTATCATGGCAGGCGGGCAGCGTCAGCATGTAGTTGACTACATTCCAGAACGAACCAATGGTGCGCACGTTGATACCCACCATGCGGCTCTGTTTCAGCCACGCGCCGTTTTGCTGGCCTAACACCGGCGAGGCAACAGTCTGCTGCGGATCTAATGCTTTCCGCATCAGTTCGGTGCCCAGCCGTTTTTGCAGAATATCAAGCGTTTGGTAGACCGAAAACTGAACGGCTGTTTGTGGCAACAGGTTAGGCACGTAGCTCGTCTTCCCCGATTGATAGTCGTTCAGGTACGTTGGGTACTGGCGTTGCCAGTCGGCGGATAAGTTCTGAATAGAGGTCGGCATAGGGCAAAAGTAAGTTTTCGCGGGTGAGTTTCGCCACAGAGTTACGCAGAGATGTACGGAGTTTCACAGAGGAGACAAAGTGCTCTGTGAAACTCCGTACATCTCTGCGTAACTCTGTGGCTTGAAAACCAGTTTACCAACTATGCAGGATGTACTTATCATCGGGGGAGGATTGGCGGGGCTGGTCAGTGCGTTGGAACTGGCTCGGGCCGGGTTTAGCGTCACGTTGGTGGAACGAAAAACGTACCCCTTTCACAAGGTCTGCGGCGAGTACGTCTCCAACGAAGTGCGCCCCTACATCGAGTCGCTGGGCGTTGATCTGGACGGCCTCAACGCCGCCCGGATCAGCACGTTCTGGCTATCGGCCCCATCCGGGAAGCTACTTACCTCGCCATTGGATCTGGGCGGTTTCGGCATTTCCAGGTACGTTCTCGACCAGCAACTGTATCAGCTTGGCGTAGTAGCGGGAGTCAATTTTCGACTTGGCCTTAGCGTCGATGATGTGCATTTTTCAAACGATCAATTCAATGTTACCCTGTCTAATGGCGATGCACTGACATCCCGGCTGGTGTTGGGTACGTTCGGCAAACGGGCGAAGCTCGACAAGACGCTGGACCGGGCTTTTATGGCTCAACCGTCTCCGTATGTTGGCGTGAAATACCATATCAGTGGCATCGATTTCCCGAAAGACGTTATTGCCCTGCACAACTTCCCGGATGGCTATTGTGGCATGTCGGCCATTGAGGATGACAAGTATTGCCTATGCTACCTGACAACCCGGTCCAACGTGCGGGCACATGGTTCCATCGGCGCGATGGAGAAGGCGGTGCTCTACCAGAATCCGCATCTGCGGGCCGTTTTCGAGTCAGGTACGTTCCTGTACGATCGTCCCGAAGTGATCAACGAAATCTCATTTGCCCCTAAAAAAGCCGTCGAGCATCATATACTTATGGCGGGCGACGCGGCCGGGTTGATCACGCCCCTTTGCGGAAACGGCATGGCGATGGCCATTCACGGCGCTAAACTCGTGAGCGGGCTATCGACGCGTTTTCTGCGCAACGAAATCACGCGTTCTAAACTGGAACGTACCTACCAACTGGGTTGGTCGTCGCTGTTCAGCAAACGCCTTTGGGTGGGGCGAACCGTGCAAAAGCTCTTTGGCCAATCCTGGTTGAGCGAAGTCGCCATAACGGCGTTCGGCACCGTAAAGCCGGCCCTACGAACCGTGATGAAGCAAACACATGGCGAGGTGATTATACCGTAACACGGACTTTAGTCCGTAAGCGTGATGCCCAGTCTATGCTCTTACGGACTAAAGTCCGTGTTACGACTGCTTTTCGCCTCTTTCAACCTATACTTCCAGCAAATGGGTATATCTTGAAACATGATCAAGTTATGCTGTATTTTTCTGTTGCAGGGGCTCTGCCTGCTTTCCTTCGCTCAACAAAACCTAGTCCCCTACGTTCGTCCGCTGATTGGTACCGAAAAGATGGGGCATACGTACCCCGGCGCTACCGTTCCGTTTGGGTCGGTTCAGCTTAGTCCCGATACCGACACGCTGTCGTACGACTTCAATGGCAAATACAACGGCGACGTGTACCGGTACTGTGCAGGGTACAAATACGAAGACAAGACCATTACGGGTTTTAGCCACACCCATTTCAGCGGCACGGGCCACTCCGATCTAGGCGATTTCCTGATCATGCCGACGCAGGGCACCTTGCAACTCAACCCCGGCGTGGCCAAAGACCCTAAAACGGGCTACCGGTCGGCTTTTTCGCATGCCAACGAAGTAGCTGAGGCGGGCTATTACAAGGTCAAGCTCGACGATCATGCCATTACGGCCGAACTGACGGCTTCGGAGCGCGTGGGCTTTCATCGGTATACTTTTCCCAAGTCCGATCAGTCGCACATCATTCTCGATCTGGCCGCTGGCATTTACAACTACGACGATAAAACCGTCTGGACATTTGTGCGCGTGGTGAACGATACGCTGATAACCGGCTACCGACAAACCAACGGCTGGGCACGTACCCGGACGGTCTACTTCGCCCTTTCGTTCTCAAAACCCTTCAAATCATACGGCCAGAAAAACCTCGATAAAGTACAGGTTTACAAAGGCTTCTGGCGCAAATTCGATCAGACG
The DNA here is from genome assembly GCF_041321135.1 of Fibrella aquatica. NCBI lineage: Bacteria > Pseudomonadati > Bacteroidota > Cytophagia > Cytophagales > Spirosomataceae > Fibrella > Fibrella aquatica. The sequence goes on from NZ_JBGGWF010000010.1 coordinate 149,880, forward strand.
CGTAACTTCCCGGACATTGCGGGCAAACGGATTCGGATGTATTTCGATTTCGACACAAACGAAGGCGAGCAGGTTCAACTGAAGATGGCCCTGTCGCCGGTCAGTCAGGAAAACGCGCTGGCCAATATGCGGGCCGAGGTACCGCACTGGAATTTCGAGCAGGTAAAAGAGAAAGCGCAAACGGCCTGGAACAAAGAGTTGAACAAAATTCAGATCGACGCCGCCGAGCCCGATAAGGTGAATTTCTACACCGCCATGTACCACGCCTTCATCAACCCCACGACCTACATGGACGTGAACCGGCAGTACAAAGGGCTGGATCAGGGTGTGCATGAGGCGAAGGATTTCACCAACTACACCACCTTTTCGCTGTGGGATACCTACCGGGCGCTGCACCCATTTTTCAACCTGATGCAACCCGCCCGCAACAACGACATGGTGCAGTCGATGCTAAAACATTACGACCAAAGTACGCTGAAGATGCTGCCAGTCTGGTCTCATTACGCCAACGATAACTGGTGTATGAGCGGCTACCACAGCGTGTCGGTACTAGCCGATGCGGTGATCAAAGGCGTGTTCAAAGGCGATCCCAACCAGGTACTCGACGCCTGTATTGCTACCTCGAACCACCGCAGCTACGAAGGCATCGGCGAGTACATCGACCGGGGCTATATTCCGGCAACGGCCAACGGCACGTCGGTATCAAACACGCTTGAATATGCGTACGACGACTGGTGCATTGCGCAACTCGCCCGGAAACTGAACCGGCAGGATATTTACGCAACGTACCTGAAACGCTCGGAAAACTGGAAAAACGTCTACGACAAATCGATCGGCTTCATGCGCCCCCGCCTGGCCGATGGGTCGTTCAAGCAGGCGTTTGACGTGTACAGCACCGACGGGCAGGGTTTCATCGAAGGTAACTCCTGGAACTTCAGCTTCTTCGTTCCGCAGAATCCGGCGGCGCTGGTTGAGACGATGGGTGGCGCGAAGAAATTTGCGGCCCGGCTCGATACGCTGTTCGCCATGAACCTGCCCGACAAGTTCTTTGCCGAAACCGAAGATATCACTCGCGAAGGCATCATTGGCGGCTATATCCACGGCAACGAACCGGCCCACCACATCGCTTATCTCTACAACTGGGCCGGTCAACCCTGGCGTACGCAGGAAAGGATTCGCCAGATTCTGCGCATGCAATATAAACCCACCCCCGACGGACTGGGTGGCAATGACGACTGCGGTCAGATGAGCGCGTGGTACCTGTTTTCTGCCATGGGCTTTTACCCCTTAGCCCCCGGCTCGGCTGATTATTCGCTGGGGAGTCCGCTGGTTAAAAGCGCCAAACTAGCACTGGAAAATGGTCAGACGCTCAACATCGAAGCCGTGAATCAGAGTGACAAAAACGTGTATGTCTCGAAAGTGATCTTCAACGGCAACACCCTAACGCAGCCCGTTATCACCCACGATGAGTTGTTAAAAGGCGGAAAGTTAACGTTCTACATGAGCGCTAAACCGACGAAGAGGTAGGTTAGTCCGCACAGCTACTGGCCGAATCTGGCGCGAGGATTTCCTCGTGCTTATAATGTCGCAAGCATTTGCTTGCTGCGCGGAAGCGCAAGGGTAGAGAATTAACTGTAGCGAACAATTAACCAGCTACCCTTGCGCTTTCGCGCTGTGCAAGCAGATGCTTGCGATATTATAAGCACGAGGATTTCCTCGTGCTAGCTTCGCAGTAACATATCAAAAAAGGCTCTCTACTTCCGCAGAGAGCCTTTTTTGTAGATCGAAAACCAAACCTATAAGGTCTTCGAAGACCTTATAGGTTTAAAATAGGTTTAAAAGCTACCGGTCGTAATCTGTGTTTTGTGGGTTGAAGTTTGTCCAGCCCGTGGTCCAGTTTTCGGTGCCGAATGCGCCACGATAAGCGGTTTGGGTGAAGAACGAATCAGCCAGTTTACCGCCGGTCACTGCACCGCCCAGCAACGTAGATGACGCCTGTGGGAGGAAGTTCGGTGCCGCCGCATTGAAATTAGCGCCGTTCAGGGCTAATGCGCCAATATCGCCCGAGCCAACCAGTTGGTTCGAGCGGGTATTAGTGGTCAGGTACGTGTTGGCTACCGCATCGGTGACAGCCCCGCCACCCACGACAGGCGACAGGGTGTTGGCAAATACGTTACCACGCAGATCAATCGCACCGTTTGTCAGACTGGCACCAAGGCCGGTAAGCGACCCCTCCAGCCGTACACCTTCAGGATATCCGAAAATCAGGGAGTTATAGATGCTGATGGCTGTGTTACGGCGCAAATGGATGCCCGACTGATAATAACCCAGAGCGGGTGTAGCCGCCGTGATGGCGGTCGGCGTGGTGCTACTGGCGAAGTTGCTCATGTTGGCAAAAACCGGTGCTGTTTGGGGCAATCCGTTTAGGCGTGTCAGCGGTGTGCCGTCGGCGTTTTCGCCCGGATCGTAATTTTGCGAGTCAAACCCGTTGCTGCCCGATGGATCGGCTACGGTGGCATCGCGCAGGGCAACACCAAACTGCACCAGACCCGTATAACCCCAATCGGTGCTCCAATCATCGTCGGTGGTTCGGTTAGCCACCAGGTATTTGGCGCGCACGTTACCGCCAAACCAGCCGAAGGCATCGCCGCTACTCTGCGTTACCTGCACGTGATTAATCACTGTACCCGTGCCAACGCCAATCAATGTCAGCCCCGACAGTTTACCAGTTGGCGTACCGCGTTGCCCTGTTCCGGCATATTCAATTCTGACGTATTGTAACGAACCGCTATTGTCTTCCGGCTCGTTGTAGGTTTCGGCTGTTCCCCGAATACCACCCGCGTAGGTAGTGGCACCGGGCCGATTCGTGGGTGCCTTTCCAATCAGTACAACGCCTCCCCAATCACCGGCAAAACGCTGTCCGACGGGTTTATTCGATGTAAATACGATAGGCTCGGTAACCGTGCCGTTGGCAATCAGCTTACCCCGGCGTTCAACCACCAACGTACCTGCATTGCTTTGCCCCAGTGGGTCCAGATCGGCACCAGCACCTTTAATTACTGTTCCGGCCTGAATGGTCATGGTATAATCAGCGGCCACATACACGAACCCTCGCAACAGATAGATCGTATCTTTCGACAGGTTTCGATTTCTAAACAGCGTACCCCGAAGCTCTACAACCGGTTTTAATGGTTTTGGCGTTACCGTAAACGATGTTGGGCTCTGCACTGTGTTCCCTCCCACCGTAACGGCAATAGCACCACTTTGCGCACCTTCCGGCACTGTAACGACCAATCGGGTATCTGTTGCTGAAACGACAGTAGCGACAACACCACCAATAACAACCGTATTGCTACCGGGCGTGGTGTTGAAGTTTGTCCCGTTAATGGCAATGGTAGTGCCAACCGGGGCAGATGCCGGATCGATACTGGTCACCGTTGCCACTACGGGTACGGGAGGCACTACCGGCTCAGGGTTTTTACAGGCAGCAAAAAAGGCCAACAGCCCGAAGATCAGCCAGCAAGCGTGACCCCAACGTGGAGAATTTTTCATGAAAAGATGATAACGTAAGTGATTGAAACGGGCATCAATGGGCCCGGCCTGTCACATCAAATTACGTTACCACCACAGATATAGTATGCCAGCCTACTCAGATACTTATCCAACGATCCATTTCCCCCATAGGATAATATCCTTTCTGTATATGTTTCAATTGGTGAAGAGCGAAGGGTGATGTGGTGAAGGGTGAGGCAGCAGTGCTTTTGTCATCCCTCACCCTTCACCACATCACCCTTCACTCTTAACCATATCACCCCTCACACAGGCACTGCCGTAGTGCTTTTCACTTCGGTCATGACGAAAAAGCTGCTGATGTGTACGATACCGGAAATTACCGACAGGCGTTCGCGGTAAAAATGGTTGTACGCATCCATATCCGAGACGATTACGTGGATGAGGTAATCGAACGTACCTGACACCAGATGGCAACTTAGTACTTCGGGAAGTTCCAGCACGGCCCGGTCGAAACCAGCAAAATTATCGGCGGTCTGTTTGTCGAGGGTGATCTGACAAAAAACGGCCAGCGGGTTACCTATCTTCTTCTTGTCGAGCACTGTCACGTACCTGGCAATAACGCCTTCCCGCTCCAGGCGCTTGATCCGTTCATGAACCGGCGTTTTCGATAAGCTAATGCGCTGACCAATTTCTTGAATCGTCAGATGGGCATTGGCCTGAAGCAGGGTCAGTATCGCCCGGTCAATCTTATCTAACTCCATATAGTGGTAAACGAACGGAAAAATGAATAGAAAATCATATCAAAACTAAACAGAAACAGACTTTTTTTCTAACAGTTACCAATAATCAGGACTTACTTCCCAAATATACAGTCGTTACTAGAAAACAGTTATTGATATTTTAGTTTTGTAAGTACTAGAGCAAAGCAGTCCTCAACTTCAGAAAGCACATGGTCATTGGCGTCCCCAAAGAGATAAAAAACAACGAGAACCGTGTGGCTTTGACGCCTGCGGGCGTGGCTGAACTGCGCAAGCAGGGTCATACGGTGTATGTACAGGTCAATGCCGGGGTTGGCAGTGGCTTCAACGATGAGGAATACATCGGAGCCGGAGCCACCATGTTGCCCACCATTGAAGAGGTATACGCCATTGCCGAGATGATCATCAAGGTGAAAGAGCCGATTGCGCAGGAGTACCCGCTCATCAAGGAAAACCAACTGCTGTTCACCTATTTCCACTTTGCATCGTCGGAAGAGCTCACGCATGCCATGATTGCGAAAGGAGCTATTTGCCTGGCTTACGAAACGGTTGAAAAAACAGACCGTAGCCTTCCGTTGCTGGTTCCGATGTCGGAGGTAGCGGGTCGTATGGCTGTTCAACAGGGAGCTGTTTATCTGGAAAAACCACAGAAAGGCCGGGGTATTTTGCTCGGTGGCGTGCCGGGTGTAAAACCAGCCAATGTGCTTGTTCTGGGCGGGGGTATTGTGGGCGCTCAGGCTGCCCGCATGGCAGCTGGTTTGGGTGCGCATGTTACGATCATGGATGTTAGCCTGCCCCGTTTGCGTTACCTCGCCGATGTGATGCCCGCTAACGTCGACACCATGATGTCGAACGAATACAGCATTCGGGAAGAAGTTAAAACCGCCGATCTGATTGTTGGTGCTGTGCTGATTCCAGGTGCCAAAGCCCCTCACCTCATCACCCGCGACATGCTGAGACTGATGCGCCCCGGCACAGTACTGGTCGATGTGGCGGTTGATCAGGGCGGATGCATCGAAACATGCCACCCTACTACCCACGAAGATCCGACGTTTATTATCGACGACGTGGTTCACTATTGCGTAGCTAACATGCCCGGCGCGGTTCCTTACACAAGCACCATAGCCCTCACCAACGCTACTCTTCCGTATGCCCTGCAACTAGCCAACAAAGGCTGGATGAAAGCCTGCCGCGACAATGCCGAACTGAAAGCCGGACTTAACGTGGTGGAAGGGAAAGTGGTATACAAAGGCGTTGCCGACGCATGGGGTCTACCACTGGTTGCTGTAGACGATTTACTGACAGAAGAAGTTCTGAACTAACAATATTACCAATTCATCGACGAACGTAGGCCGCTCCCTTTTGGGAGCGGCCTTTTTTTTCAGGTACGTTGTTAGCCTTTGATGAAACAGATCTACGTATGGTTACTGACCAAGCGGCTTAACCAGCTCGCGGGCCTCATCAATGTCGATCTTAAGGTACTCCGAATCCTCCTTATCAAACTCTTTAGCGTTGGCCATATAGTCTTTACGGGCCACCGCTGCTGCGCTGCGCAGGCTGATCATTGCCTGTTTTTTAGCCTGCTCCGACCCTATTTTCAGGCCAGTAAGTCCCGCGTCGCCAATCGATGTAGTTTCGATGAAGTACGGCTTGGTTTTCTTCTCGTCCAGGTAAAATCCCATGTAACAATGCCCCGGTACTTTAACTAGAAACGAGTGAATATCAATGGCTTTCAGTACCGAACACATAAATACAGATCCATCAACGCAATTCGCCTGATTGTTTTTGAGGACATCGCCCAAACTACGTACACGCTGCGAAAACACTGACTGACTATTGCTGCTGGTATTGGTGATACTGCTGTAACGAACGCCCCGATGGCCCAGCGTAGCCCATATGGCGGCCACCTGCGCAATGACTTCGGCCTCAGTACCCTGATAGCCGGCAAAGCTGCTGACGATACCCGTTTTAAGCGACTCGTTCAGAAACGCGTCGATCCGCGGATCATCTTCGTTGACGTAGGCGGCAAACATGTAACCCAGGTCTTCCTCGGTTTCGTCGGCTTCATCGGCCAGATAAAAGGGACACTCCGAGATGGCCCGTAGGCTGACTGTCTGCGTTTTCTGTCCAACCTTACGGCCATTGACCGACAATACAAACACCAAGTTTACCGGTCCCGGTTGTGTCCGGCTCCGCATAAATTCGTATTTGTAGTTCACTTTAGGATAAATACCATACTGCCCTTTTGCCAGCTTCCCCTGGTAGACGCTGTACGTATTAACTTCGGATGGCAACAGTTCTATTTTCACATCGGCCCGGCTGATCAGTTCTAACTCGACCCCGATCTGCGAGGTGCCATCTTCAGAAATGATGTAAAACGGGCGCCCATCTACGCTGAGCGTGTCGTTCTCGTTTTCGTCCCAACCCGCATGGGCCAAAATATAGGACGAAAACAACATGTTATCCATTTTGACCCCGGCGTACCAGTTGTTAACCTGCGCTGTAGCTACGCTGCCACACAAGAGCGACAGACACATTACATAAACGTTCATGATAAAGGTTACTTCCTTTTAGATGGGTAAGTGATAGAACCTATTTTCTCCAGATAGATGCACCAGCCTTGTCGAAAATTTCCAGAACACCATCCGGATAAAACTTAAGGTGATCCCCCTTACCGCCTGTTCCTGTGCTCCACAACGCTTTGCCATTCGTGTCGAGCACCGCCATATTACCATCCGCCTGGAATACTAATTCTTTCACTGCCCCTGAAAGAGGTATTGACCAGACTTCGTTTGCGTGCGTTCCCATGTCATCTCCACCGGTAACCATGGTATACTTTTCCAGGACAAGCGCATTAGGGGTTAGCTTCAATCCGGCCTGTCCACCACCTGAAGTAGCAACTCCCCCTACATCTGCTAACTTATTACCTTTCGAAAAGTTGATTGTCTGATTATTGGTGGCCTGCGGTCCCGGTGCTGTACCATCTTTGCCCTGGGTGCTGATAACACCACCCATTTGGGCAAATGTGGCTGATGTACTCAATAACACCAATACGGCGGCGGCTACTAGTTTCTTTTTCATGGGTTTGATTGTCTTGCTTGTGATAAGAAATAGTTACTTGAGAGCGGGTCCCGATTTTGGGGACCTGCGTGGTCTGCGCCCGATTGTATGGAAATACAAATTGTGCACAGGGCCGCAAAGAACTAAGTCGATAAGCTAAGTACAAATACCTCGGATGAGGTATTTACGATGATTTTTAGGTATACCAAAGCCCCCTTTCTAATTTACTGAGTATATTCCCTCGTCGTACCCCGAACGAGTGTTCTCAAATAGGCTGCACCAGCTGAAAGCCATGAAAAATAAGACCCTGTTTTTTGCAAGCGTTGCCGTAGTGTGCTATCTATTGCTGCTCTACTTTAACGCGCACATACTTAAATTCGACTACGTATTGATAGGCGTTCTCCAGGAGCTACTCACCATACCGGTGATGATTCTGCTTGTTGTGCTGCTGGTTATTGCAACTACGAGAATTGTCCGGAAAGATCAGTTGAGGGGACCCTATTTATACGGCTCCTTCTCGCTGCTATCAATCAGTCTGGTTTTGGTAGTTAGCTTCTTTCTGTAGAATACTATTTCCCATAGTAATCTGCCAACAAGCTCGATCGGATGGACTACCGACGCTACGCTGTTGAATGCCTACGCTACAGATATGTACCTACCAACTCCTGCCATTCGTCTTTCAGCGATCCTTTAAAAACGGGCTTGCCGGCGCGGCGATACCAATAACCCGCGTTGAACACATCGCCCTCTTTTCGGTGCAGGTAGGCGTGTAAGTGGTCGTATGAGGGTGTCCCCTCTTTTAGTTGGGCAATGTTGTGCGCCGCTTCCCACTCGCCCCGCGCATCATGCCACAGCGCGGTCAGTATAGGATTTAGCTCAGCAGACGGCATTTTGTCCTGCAACGAGGCGGTGAATTGATCGAGGTTCATAGTGGAAGGGAAATGTAGGTTTTGTTTGGCTACAACAGGGCGGGAAACTGATTGATTACCGTTATGATTTTATCTACTTCCTCATCGGTCAACGTCGGGTTTAAGGGTAGGCTGACCACTTCGCGGTGTAGCTGATCGGCAATCGGGAAAGCGTCTGCGGGCCACTGACCGGCGTAGGCCTGTTGGCGGTGTGGCGGAACCGGGTAATGAACATCGGTGCCAATGCCCTGCTCCTGCAAATAGGCCCGAAGCGCATCGCGGTGCGGGTGCCGGGCCACAAACAGATGCCAAACATCCTGTTCGATCGAATCGGTGGGGGGTAAAATGAGGTCGGGCAGGGTCAACTCAGCCAGATACCGGCGGGCAATCTGACGGCGGCGGGCATTTTCTTCAGCCAGAAAAGGTAATTTTTCAGATAGAATAGCGGCCTGAAGCTCGTCGAGGCGGCTGTTGTGGCCGGGTACGTTATTGTGGTATTTCTGCGCTGAACCGTAATTCCGCCACATACGGAGTTGAGTGGCCAGTTCGGGATCGTTTGTCGTGATGGCACCCGCATCGCCCAACGCGCCCAAATTTTTGGTAGGGTAAAAGCTAAACGCCGTTGCATGCGCTAACGTACCTGCCTGCTTGCCCAGGTACGTTGCACCGTGTGCCTGCGCGGCATCATCGAGCACCCGGAGGCCATGCGCTTCGGCGAAAGTCAGCAGCGGAGCCATATCAGTCACGCGTCCGTAGAGATGAACCGGCAAAATAGCCCGAGTATTCGGTGTTAGCGCAGTAGCCAGCCGTTCAGGGTCGATGGTGTGGGTACGTGGGTCGGGTTCTACCAGCACAGGTATAAGACCGGCCTGTGTCACGGCCAACACCGACGCGATATAGGCGTTTGAGGGCACTATCACTTCGCTGCCTGCCGGGAATGCCCAGGCTTTCAACACAAGTGTCAGCGCTTCTAGCCCGTTGGCCACCCCAATGCAGTGCGAGGCACCCACATAGCTGGCAAATGCGCTTTCAAAAGCGGCTACTTCAGGGCCCAGCACATACCAGCCTGACGATAACACCCGCTCGGTTGCCGCCCTGATGCGAGCCAGATGCGGTGCATTTATTCGTCCCAGATCAAGAAAAGGAATCATTTAGCGAAAGTAAACGGAAAAAAGCGGATGCCAGTATAGCCTATCCCGCCTGACCTGTAGCTTTGTCGAGACTTTTTTGCGCTCCTTATGGCCAATATTCTGAAAAAACCCATCTTCTGGCTTATTACCCTTCCCGTGTTAGCGGCTGTGATCTGGCTCTTCATGCTTCCCGATCAGGCCAATACAGCCACCGTTGACCCGGTTGCGTATCGCGCCGAACTTCAGGCCGAACGGGACAAGAAAGACGAGTATATGCGCACCAACGCCGAATCACCGATTCCTGATAAAGCGACGTTTAAAGGACTTACCTATTTCGAGGCTGACCCCAGTTTCAGGGTAATGGCCAAGCTGGAACCGTTTCCGGAAGGGAAAGCGGAAAAACTCGTTATTAAACTGACAGACGGCACCGACGAGATTTACGAGAAATACGCCCATGCTACGTTTACAGTCGATAATAAAGCGTGCAGGCTACTCGTGCTCAAATTTCAGAATTCGCTAAGTGTTCTGTTTCAGGATGCCACGTCGGGCCAGCAAACCTACGGCGGCGGACGCTACATCGATATTGACCTCGACGCGGTGGCCAATAATCAGGTGGTAATCGATTTCAACGCTGCCTATAGCCCCTACTGCGCCTACAACCCATCCTACGCCTGCCCACTTCCGCCACCTGAAAACAAACTACCCGTAGCCATTAAGGCCGGCGAACAGTATGTGCAGAAATAAGGGAGTTCAATGTCCAGGGTTCAACGTTCAAAGCGGCTCTGCTAATCTGCGATGCAGCTTTGGACGTTGAACCCTGGACTTTGAACCTGAAATAGCATGATCACGCCTGAAACCGTGTAAGCTTGCTTATTTTTGTAGCTAAAAGTTTTGCCCGACTTCCGACAGTCGGGCTTTTTGATAGACACATGAACATTTCCTATAGTTGGCTTACCCAGTTTATCGATGTTGATAAAACGCCGGAAGAACTGGATCATATCCTCACCAGTACCGGTCTTGAAGTAGATGGCATCGAACGCATCGACCTGGTTCCGGGTGGCTTGCGGGGTGTTGTCATTGGCACCGTGCTAACCTGCGAACGCCACCCCGATGCCGACAAACTCAGCATCACCACCGTGGATGTGGGGGGCGAACAGCCGTTGAACATCGTTTGCGGCGCGCCCAATGTAGCAGCCGGGCAACGTGTTGTCGTTGCTACCGTTGGTGCCACGCTTTACCCGAAAAACAGTACCGGGGCACCAGCCGAACCGCTGGTTATCAAGAAAGCCAAAATACGCGGGGCGGCTTCAGAAGGCATGATCTGCGCCGAAGACGAGATCGGATTAGGCGAATCGCATGCGGGTATTATGGTGCTCACCACCGACGTACCCAACGGAACGCCCGCCGCTGCTTTCTTCGACCTGGAAGCCGATTCGCGCATTGAAATTGGGCTGACCCCTAACCGGGCCGACGCGGCTTCGCACCTCGGCGTAGCCCGAGACCTCCGGGCTGTGTTGGGAAACCCCATCAAATGGCCCTCGGTTGAGGCGTTTGCGGTGGCCTCTACTGACTTTACCCTTCAGGTACGTGTCGAAGACACGGATGCCTGCCCACGCTATACGGGTCTAACCATGAGCGGGCTCACCGTTGGCGAATCGCCCAAGTGGCTGAAACAGCGGCTACTCAGCATCGGTCTTACACCTATCAACAACATCGTCGACATCACCAATTTTGTGTGTCATGGACTGGGGCAGCCCATGCACGCGTTCAATGCCGACGTTATTACTACGGGTGAAGTAGTGGTTAAAACGCTGCCCGCAGGTACGTCGTTCGTCACCCTCGATGGCACTGAACGGAAATTATCGGCTACGGATCTCATGATTTGTAACGGCGACAGCGAAGGCATGTGCATTGGCGGTGTGTTTGGTGGAAAAACATCGGGCGTTTCGGAAAAAACAACCCGTATTTTTCTGGAATGTGCTTACTTCTCACCCGCTTCGATTCGGAAAACGGCGCAACATCATGGCCTGAAAACCGACGCTTCGTTCCGATACGAGCGCGGCACCGACCCCAACATGCCCCTTTTTGCGCTGAAGTATGCGGCTATCCTCATTCGGGAAGTAGCGGGCGGCAGCGTTACATCGGAGATTGTCGACATTTACCCGACACCCATCACTGATTTCAGCATACCCGTCACCTACCGCAACATCGATCGGCTCATCGGTATTCAGATCGACCGCGAGCGCATCATCGAGATTCTTCACGCACTGGATATTCAAACGGCCGAGTTGACCGAATCGGGTTTTGTGGCCGTAGTGCCTCCTTACCGGGTCGACGTAACGCGTGAAGCCGACATCGTTGAAGAAATTCTGCGCATTTACGGCCTCGACAACGTACCTCTGTCGGCTAACCTCTCGGCCAATACGCTGTCAGAATTTCCGACCACCGATGTAAACCAGTTGCAGGGGCGCATTGGTCAGGTGCTGGCGGCCAACGGATTTGTTGAGGCCATGTCGCTCTCGATGACCCGCCCGGCTTATCACGATGCCATTCGCACCAGTTTACCACTAGCCGACGTTCGGTTGCTGAATCCGTTGAGCGATGAGCTGTCGGTGATGCGTCAAAGCATGTTGTTCTCAATGCTGGAAGCGCTGATGTATAACCTCAACCGGCGTCAACGCGATCTGAAATTATTTGAATTCGGGAAAGTGTATGGCAGCAGTCATACAGAGGGCGAGTCAGAAACCGGTTCGCCCAAAAAATACCACGAATCGCCCCGGTTGGCGCTGGCAATGGTAGGCGATCAAACGGCCGAGAGCTGGCAGCAAAAAGGCCAGTCAATAGCTTTTCATGATTTAAAATCGGCCGTTCATACGGTGTTGGCTTCACTACGTATTCAACCAACCGACCAGCAAGGAGCAGACCCTGCCCTATTCCAATACGGTCTAACCTACACACTTAATAAGAAAGCGATTGTTACTTTCGGGTTAGTACAACCAAAACTCACTAAATTAGCCGATGTAAAGCAACCAATTTATTACGCTGATTTCGATTGGGCTTTACTAACTAAACGATATAGCGCCAAAACCAGTTACATGGAGGTTCCGCGGTTCCCCGAAGTACGGCGCGACTTATCGCTAGTCGTCGACAAGGCTGTGTCGTTTGAGCAGATTCAGAAACTAGCCGTGCAAACGGAACGGAAATTGTTACGGAGTATAAACGTGTTCGACGTTTATGAGGGTAACAACCTGGGCAACGGTAAAAAAGCTTACGCCGTGAGTTTTACGCTACAGGATGCCACCCAAACCCTCACCGACGCCGTGATCGACAAAACGATGCAACGTCTTATGAATCAGTTTGAAAAAGAATTAGGAGCAATTATTAGAAAATAGGTTTAGTGTTTACCCCACCCCAACCCCTCCCCGTTAGGGAGGGGCTACAGCTCTGCTAAATGGCCGGGTCTGAAGGCCCTCCCTGACGGGGAGGGGTTGGGGTGGGGTAAACGGTTAGAAGGATGGTTTCTGAATCGAGACTTTTTGTACTGCTGGAAGATTTTGAACACAAAGTCTTTGATTTGACTGAGCGTTTGGCTCAGCAACGGCAGCGCATTGAGCAGTTGGAACGCGAAAATGCCGACCACCAGAAAACGATACGGGAGCATCAGGAGCAGTTAAAACGGCACCAGAAAAAAGGGGTGGATAGTCCACCCGCGTTTACAAAGTCGAAAGATTTTGGTAAACTTGTAAGCAGCAACCTGCCCGACGCGGTTGCCCGTGAAGAAGTAAAGCAGAAACTCGATGAGTACATCCGGGATTTAGACCGGTGCATTACCCATCTGAGTACCTTGTCATAACACACCAATAGCGTACCCCGACCCAAGCAGTTTGGGCCGGTTGGCCAGTGCCACACACACAATGGAAGAACGGCTAGCGATACATATCAAAATTGCCGACCGCGACTACCGCTTTAAATCGTTACCGGAGGAAGAAGTCTTTCTGCGCGACGCTGGTAAGCTTATTCGCGAACGCATGGAGGTACACCGAAGCCGGGGCGTGCGTGACACGCAGGACATTCTGGCCCTGGTGGCCCTTGATTGTTTGGTAGCGAGTCTGAAGTCAGAAGATCAGGCTCGTCAGATGCAAAATCGCATTTATGACAGGATTGCCCAATTAAACCAGATCATCACGCCCAGCCTCTCGTAGGTAGCGCAATGGTCTTCTTCTCCCCACGGGAACCGGTGTTGTAGCGGGTGCATAATGAACTGTGTTCAACCCAAACGAGACCAATTAATGACAACGACAAGCATAATACTGATTATCCTGTGCAGCGTAATTGCCGCAGGTATCGGTGTTTTTATGGGGCGAAAATCGCTTCAGGGCGCCATTGCCGATAAACAGCAGGAAGCCGAAGCCAAGGCCGCCGATATCCTGAAAACGGCCGAACTACAGGCCGAGACCATCAAGAAAGACCGCATGCTGGAGGCGAAAGAGAAATTCCTTCGTCTGAAAGCCGAATTTGAAGAACAAACCAACGAAAAACGCGGTCTGCTTCAGCAAAATGAAGCCAAACTAAAGCAGCGTGAACAGCAATTGGCTCAGCAAGCTGATCAGCAACGTACCCGCGAGGGCGAGTTAAACCAACTGAAAAACGAGATCAATCTGATCAAAAATGAGGTTGGACAGCAAAAAAGTGCCTTAACCCAGCAGGTTGAGGCACTGAATCGGCGTAACGAGGACGTTGACCGCCGACAGGCTGAAGCCGACAAAATGCTGGCTGAACAAGTATCACAACTCGAGAAAATCGCTGGCCTATCCGCCGATCAGGCGCTGGAACGTATGGTTGACACGCTGAAAGCAGAAGCCGATACCCGCGCTTCGGCCTACGTGAAAAACATGCTGGAGGAAGCGAAATTAACCGCTACCAAAGAAGCAAAAAAAGTCGTTATCGATACCATTCAGCGCACGGCTACCGAGCACGCCATTGAAAACTGCGTATCGATCTTTAACATCGAATCAGACGATATCAAGGGTAAAATCATTGGTCGCGAAGGGCGTAACATTCGGGCGCTGGAAGCCGCTACGGGCGTTGAAATCATTGTAGATGACACGCCGGAAGCCATCATTATTTCCGGTTTCGATCCCGTTCGACGCGAAGTGGCCCGGCTTTCGTTGCACCGCCTGGTGCAGGATGGTCGTATTCACCCCGCCCGGATTGAAGAGATTGTGGCCAAAACGCGCAAGAACATCGAAGACGAGATCGTTGAAATCGGTGAGCGCACGGTGATCGACCTCGGCATTCACGGTCTGCACCCCGAACTGATCAAGATGATTGGTCGGATGCGTTTCCGGTCGAGCTACGGGCAGAACCTGCTACAACACTCGCGCGAAGTAGCGAAGCTTTGCGCTACGATGGCCGCCGAGCTGGGACTGAATGCCAAACTGGCTAAACGAGCCGGTCTGCTCCACGATATTGGCAAAGTATGGCCCGAAGAAGCCGAACTACCCCACGCCTTGCTGGGTATGGAGTTGGCTAAGAAATACAAGGAGAACCCCGAAGTGATCAACGCTATTGGTGCTCACCACGACGAAATTGAAATGACCAGCATGATTTCGCCGATCGTTCAGGTGTGTGACGCCGTTTCGGGCTCACGGCCCGGTGCCCGCCGCGAGATGATGGAATCGTACATTAAACGCCTGAAAGAACTCGAAGAATTAGCTACTAATTTCCAGGGCGTGGTAAAGTGCTACGCCATTCAGGCCGGTCGCGAACTCCGCGTGATGGTCGATGCTGATCACGTCACCGACGAACGCGCAGGTACGCTGTCATTCGAGATTTCGCAGAAGATCGAAAAAGAGATGCAGTATCCCGGTCAGATTAAAGTGACCGTCATCCGCGAAATGCGTTCGGTGGCCTACGCTAAGTAATCGTATCTCATTAGAGATAAAAAAAGCCGGAGCAGTCCGGCTTTTTTTTGTGACAAAGTAAGGGTGCTTCAAGCGCACGCAAGTTTCTCCAGTTCCGTTTAATTCGGGCTGGCTGCCAACGATATCCTGTGCACGTTAAACGTTTCGGCTTCCAAAGATGGCGCTACCTACTCTTACCATCGTGCTACCTTCTTCAATGGCCATCAGGTAATCGCTACTCATACCCATCGACAGTTCTTGTAAATCCACATTAGGTCGTTCTACTGATTTAAGCACATCAAAAAGTTGCTTCAGGGTTTTAAACTCCTGCCTGATTTGTGCCTCATCGTCGGTGTTGGTAGCAATTCCCATCAGGCCAACAATACGCACATTAAGCAACGTATCGAGTTCGGGCGATTGCAGCAGGTCGATCACCTCATCGGGAAGCAAGCCAAATTTGGTTTCTTCGTCGGCAATGTACACTTGAAGCAGACAATCGATCACTCGGTCATTTTTTCGGGCCTGACGGTCAATTTCCTCCAGCAATTTCAGGCTATCGACCGATTCTATAAGGCTGACGAAGGGGGCAATGTATTTTACCTTATTTGTCTGCAGATGCCCAATCTGATGCCAGCGAACATCGGCCGGAAGTTGAGGCTGTTTTTCGGCCATTTCCTGCACTCTATTCTCGCCAAAACGCCGACAGCCAGCTTCGTAAGCCTCCACGAGCATGGCCACAGGTTTTGTTTTTGTTACAGCTACCAAAGCTGCCCGGCCAGCTATCTGCTGCTCGATTTGGCGTATAGACGCGTCAATTGTCATCATAAATAAGGCGCATAACGCCTACCGTTGGGGAAGATTGTGCAAAGATAGGTTTGAGTTTCGTGGAGAATGCTGTAGTTTTTCCGCCTCAAACCAGTGAATTCAGTCTGAACCTATACAATTTGCAGATCTCCTGCCGTTTCCACTCTAACCGCATCACTCCCTGTACCCTATCCCATGGAACAACGACCCGAAAAACGAAACGATAATAGTAGCCGGAGTTTTCTCATTATTGCCCTGCTTGCTTTGGCCGCCCTAAACGTATTGCTGCTTTATTTCTGGTACCAGGAAAAAGAGAATAACAAAACAAAAGATGCCACCATTGCTGCCAAGACGGAGGAAGTACTGGTCACAAGAATGAAGCTTGATTCGATTTCGGCGCAGCTAGATGCCAAAATTGCCGAAATTCAACAGCTAGGTGGCAGTGTTGATTCGCTGCTGAAAGTGAAAGAGCAGATCGAGAAAGACAAAATTCAGGTTCGCAATGTAAACAGTTTCAACGCCCGGGCTTTTAACGAGAAGATTAGCCGGTACGAAAATTTGCTGGCCGAAAAAGACCAGGAAATTGCCCGTCTGCGCGAAGAGAACGGCATCTTGACCGAACAGAATACGGCGCTGTCCTCCGAAAATCTCAATTTGCGTTCAGAGAAGCAGGAGCTATCTGATACTGTAGTGAGCTTTGCGGCCAAAGCGCGTGAAGTACAGGCTCGAAATCGAGAGTTAAGCGACAAGGTGACGATTGCCGCCGCTCTGCACGCCGACGATATTGCAGTAACGGCACTGAACACGCGCGGCAAAGAACAGGATGGCGGTAAGTACAAAGCCAAACGCCTCGACAAAATAAAGATCTCGTTTAAGCTAAGCCCCAACCCGCTAACGCAACAAAACGCCAAAGACATTTACCTGCGCATTCTGGACCCAAGCGGTGCTGTAGTGGCTGATATGGCTACCGGTTCGGGCGAATTCACGTATGCCAGCAAAGAGATGATTTACACGGCTATGCAGCGCATCGATTACACCAACACCGGTCAGCAAATCGCGTTTATCTACGGCCGGGGTGGTCAGCGCTTCAATGAAGGCCGCCACACCATCGAAATCTACGCCGAAGGCTTCCGAATCGGACAGGGCGAGTTTACGGTGAAGTAAAGTTTTAGGTTTAAGCGGTCCGCCGCTGCGGTTCAACGTCTAAGGTCTAAAGTTGCTCTGCTAATCTGCGGAGCAACTTTAGACCTTAGACGTTGAACATTAAACCTTTTTCCCTACCTTTGCGGCCTCATTTTAAATCAAATTAATTTCATCATGTTCCAAAAGAACTACGAAACGGTGTTCATCCTGACTCCCGTTTTATCTGAATCTCAGATAAAGGACGCCGTTGACAAGTATCGGACGTTGCTGACTGGCAACGGAGCTGAACTTGTGCATGAGTACAGCATGGGTCTGCGCAAACTGGCTTACCCCATCAAAAACAAGAACACGGGTTATTATCAGGTGTTCGAGTTTAAGTGTGATCCTGCCCTGATCGAGAAACTCAACATCGAGTATCTACGTGACGAGCGCGTGATTCGTGACTTGACGACGGTGCTGGATAAGCACGCCATCGAGTATAACGACCGGAAGAAAAACGGCCTGGTGGGTAAGAAGAAACAAGAAACAGCAGACGCGAAATAACCATGAGCTTACAGAACGAAGCAATGAACAGCGGCGAAGTCCGCAAGAAATACTGCCGCTTCAAGAAAGCCGGTATTAAGTATATCGATTATAAGGATCCCAATTTCCTGTTGAAATTGCTGAACGATCAGGGTCGTATTCTGCCACGGCGTATCACAGGCACTAGCCTGAAATACCAGCGCAAAGTAGGTCAAGCCGTAAAACGTGCCCGTCACCTTGCCCTGCTTCCTTTCGTAGCCGATTCACTTAAATAGAGTTTGGCGTTTACCGTTTGATGTTTGACGTTTCGACAGTCTTAGCATCAAACACTAAACATCAAACATCAAACTTATTTCTCAATGGATATCATTCTCAAAACCGATATAACCGGCGTTGGGTATAAGAACGACATCATCTCGGTGAAACCGGGCTTTGGTCGTAATTACCTGATTCCGCAGGGATTTGCTGTGATGGCAACGCCCTCGAATAAAAAAGTAGTGGCCGAAAACGTACGTCAGGCTGCTCACAAGGTTGAAAAGATCAAAAATGATGCGCTGGCGCTGGCCGAGCAGATTGGCGATCTGAAACTGACACTGATCGCGAAAGCAGGCGAAAGTGGAAAAATCTTTGGTCGGGTTACCAATACCCAAATTGCCGACGCCCTTCGCGAGAAAGGATTCGACATCGACCGGAAGAAAATCACGATCGAAGACGTGAAGATGCTGGGCGAATACCAGGCCACGCTTGACCTTCACAAAGAGGTGAAGCATCAGGTTACGGTCGACGTAATCGGCGAAATCGTGTTGCAGCCATAATATTGCCACACTGATTCGTAAAATCAGATTGGATTTTTAGAAAGACGGACCCGAAAGGTCCGTTTTTTTTGTGTCCAACTATTTCTATTGTTAAATAAAGACGTTACTACTATCCATTTATGAATTGTTTCATACTTCATTGATTCTTCATGTCTAGGAAAAGTTAAACAAACAAAATATTTTTACTTAAATACTACACACATGAAAGTGTGTTAACTCTTAGTTATTTATACTATATTTGATTTACGCTAATACAGGTTCCTCTTAATCTATCACTATGCAACCTGCTCCTGATTTAACAACATGTGAACAGGAACCTGTACAGTGGCCTGGGTATATCCAGTCACATGGTTATTTGCTGGCTTTGGATCCAGGTACGTTCACGATCTGGCAAGCCAGTGAAAACCTGAGTGAACTGGTGAATCAGTCAATCGCTGATGTGATAGGTAAGCCGCTATCAGCCCTTACCCTGGGTGACCTGCCAGGTAGCATACTAGAGGAAATTCTGCTAATAGCCACACGAAATAGCAGTTCTGATGCTTTCGCTCCTTATCAGATCACCATCCGTGGCGAGTTATGGTGCGTTTTGTTGCATATCCACGACGGCGCGCTCCTTGTTGAACTGGAGCCGACGGGTACGCATCAACTATCAACGTTGATGTTGCTGTCTCAGATCATGTCTGACATACAGCATAGCACAACACTGACCGATCTGCTGCACAAAACAGTGGCGAAGGTGAAATCGATAACCGGCTTCGATCGTGTTATGGTGTATCGCTTCAATGAAGACTGGCATGGCGAAGTTGTTGCCGAAGCGCGCGAAGACTATCTGGAACCGTTTCTTGGCTTACATTATCCAGCCTCCGATATTCCCCGTCAGGCGCGCGAACTGTATAAGATCAATCTTGTACGCGGCATTGTGGATGTTAATCAACCCAGAATTGGCATTTACCCAGCTACTTACCGTCACTATAACAGACCACTTGATTTAACTCACGCCAGCTTACGGTCTGTGTCACCAGTGCATATCGAGTACTTAAAGAATATGGGAGTTCAGTCGAGCATGAGCATTTCATTGCTCAATCGGGGTGAACTGTGGGGACTCATTGCCTGCCATCATTACAAAAGTCCCCGCTTTATCGATAATTCGACACGACAATCGGTTAAACTGATTAGTCAGGTGCTGTCTGCTACGGTCGAAATTCGGCAACATGATGAACTGTCAGCTTTTTCCGAGCAGTTGCTGGACTATGAGCAACTCGTTCATCAGCAGATGATAGCCGACTGGGATGTGGTACAAGGCTTAATCAAACATCCCGTTACCGCGTTAGATCTCACTTCAGCAACAGGCATGGCCTTACTTTTTGAAGGACAGCTTCACACCCTGGGCGATACACCTGACGAGGCCTTTATTTTGGAATTGATTGACTGGCATAAAGCTACTGCCACCGAGACCATCTTTCAAACCAACAAACTACCAGACCTGTATCCTCCCGCCGAGCCTCACCGCGATAAAGCAGCCGGTGTACTCATGCTGACGCTTTCTCGGGACATGAACGAGTACCTCCTCTGGTTTAAACCCGAACAGATTAAAACAGTACACTGGGGCGGGAATCCTGATAAGCCTGTTGAGATAACAGATGATGGTCAGGTACGTCTCAGCCCACGCAAGAGCTTTGACAAATGGAGTCAACTGGTACGAAATCAATCGCAGCCCTGGCAACAGCAGGAATTGAGTACCGTGCTTAAGCTACGGGAAGATCTATTGCAGGTTGTGGCGCTTAAAGCCGACCAGATCCGGGCGCTCAACGAGAAACTTCGACTTGCGTACGAGGAGCTTGAAGCTTTTAGCTATACGGTTTCGCATGATTTACGCGCGCCACTTTCGTCTATCAAAAGCTATTCAGAAATCTATCTGGAAGACTATGGTAGCCAGATGGACGAATCGGCCGTCGCCATTTTCAGTAAGGTCATGAAAGCCACAGACCGGATGAGTGAACTTATCCGGAATGTAATGCAGTATTCGCGCCTGGGCCGCAGCGAGCTACTCACGGAATACATAGCTATGGAACCGTTGTTAATGCAGATTCGGGAGGAAGCCCTGGCAGGTGAGGCCAACCGTAGCGTAACGATCACCCTGGGTGACACGCCGGACTTGTACGGTGATAAAACCATGATTGCTCAGGTATTCAGCAACCTGATTTCCAATGCCGTAAAATATTCGCGCCATGTACCCAGAGCCGCTATTCTGGTAAGAGGCTACTCGGATGAACGTGACATTATTTATGCGATCAATGACAACGGCATTGGCATCGACATGAAACAGGCAGGTAAAGTATTTGAGCTTTTCCAGCGACTCGACTCAGCTGCCCGCTACGAAGGAGATGGCGTAGGACTGGCCATTGTAAAGCGAATTGTGAGCAGGCATCGGGGTAAAATATGGTTCGAAAGTACACTTAATCAGTCAACAACCTTCTTTGTCGCTTTTCCTAAACCTCTTGTAGATTAACACCTTATGATCGACATACTCTACGTTGAAGATAATCTCGACGAAGTTGATATTTTCAAGCGGGCCATCGGACGACAGGCTAACCCACCCAGTTTTTCCATTCTGGCTAATGGTAGCGAAGCCATTGATTATTTACTTCAGCAGGGAACGTACCTGGGCAAAGGGGTACTACTACCAAGAATTATACTAATTGACCTGAACCTGCCCGGACGAAGCGGGTTCGACGTCATTCAGCAAGCGCGTGCCCAGAGCCGCACACGGTATACACCGATCATTGTTTACAGTAGTTCTGAAAACCCAGTTGACATCCGGCGTGCCTACGACCTGGGTGTTAACGCTTACCTCATCAAGCCGGGTAGTTATCATAAAGTCACAGACATGATGCAAAAGGCTGTCGAATTTTGGCTCACTCAAAATAAAAACGCCCCCTGAATAAATTTGAACTGTCGCATACTTACGAAAGAGTAACCTTGTGTGAGTTAGTCAGCCTATTATATTAACTAAAACGCAAGGTTGATCAGATAGCCCTATTGATGACATGAACACTATACATCAATCAGCTTCAGACCTTTTGAAAAGCATTTTAACGGCTTCTCAGAACGGCGTGTCAGTTTACCGTGCATTGCGGGACACAAACGGTGTAATTACTGACTTGCGATTAACTATGCTCAATGCGGTGGCCGAACGAGATCTGGGGCAACCTGCTGTTGAACTACTGGGTAATACCTTCGACAAAGTGTACCCTCATCTGGCTCAAACGTTGGGCAAACACTATAAACAGGTTATCGAAACAGGCGAGTCTATTCGATTTGAGTTTGAATACAACCGGCCAGGGCAGTCAACTTCTTCCTGGTGCGATGTGTCGGCCGTGCGTATGGAAGACTGTCTAGTCGTTTCCTACAGCAACATTACCCAGCATAAAGCGAATGAGGACGCAGCCCGGCGAGCGAGCGTACTGGAACAGGCATTTGACTCAGCCCTCAGCGGTATAACAGTATACGAAGCCATACTCGATGAAACCGGAGAGGTCGACGATTTTCGCTTTTTGATGATTAACGAAGCCGGACTTCGCATGAGTTCCGGCTTTACGCGCGACGAACTGATTGGCAAAACGCTCTGGCAAATCTATCCGGCTACCGGCCTTAACGGTCTGTTCAGCAAGTATGTACAGGTTTATAAAACCGGCAAACCGCTCTCTGGCGAAAATTATTACCCCGAATATGACCTGTGGCGCGAATACAGTATTGTGCAGATTGCCAATGGCGTGATGGTTACCTACAATGACATCACGATGTATCAGAAGCTGGAGGAGACGAGCCAGCAACAGGCTCAGTTGCTAGACGGCGTTTTGGAAGCTATACCCGTTGGCTTGGCCGTACTGAATGCCGTTCGGTCAACCAACGGCCGTATCAGCAACTTTCATGTAAGTCGCTTCAATTCCGCCTTCCGGAAAATTTTTGCGCCAACTGTTACCAGCGGACACGACCCTGTACTAACCACTTTTATCGATGGCGGAGTAGAATCGGGGCTACTCAGCCGCTGCATCATGTGCGTTGAAGGCGGCACAAGCCACTCATTTGAGATGCCATACCGGTCTCAGAACAGCACGCACTGGTACCAGACGTCGATGACGCCCACGGGCGACCAGATTATTCTGACGGTTACCGACATAACGAAGGCAAAACAGACCCAACTGGATCACCATTTCCAGGCCGAGTTGTTGAAGTCGATCGGAGAAAGTACGCCGGCCGGGCTGGTACTATGGGAGGCAGTTCGCGATAAAAGTGGTCAAATCATTGATTTTCAGTACCGGATGACCAACCGGATGAACAGTTATTTGACGGGCTATACCGATGATTACTTGACTGGTCAGCAACTATTTGTGTTGTTTCCCCACTTCAAAGGTACTGCCTTGGATACGGCCTTGCGAGAAACGATTGACACCGGACGTACCCAACACATGGTGCTCACCAACTACACCCAACGGCCCAATGGATGGCTCGATGCCCAGTTTAGCCGAGTGAGTGACGGCCGATCGACTGACGCGGTGCTGATGACCTTCATTGATATATCGGAGCAGCATGAGGCGCAACTTACCCAGAAAGCACAGGCCGATTTGTTGCAGGTAATCATCAACGCCCAACCGTCGGGTCTGGTATTATTCAACCCTGTTCGGGAAGAATCTATTAGCCAACTCCCCGGCCGCATTATCGATTTCACGTATGTGTTGGTGAACGAAACACAAAAACGACTCACCAGGCGGACAGAGCAGGAACTGATTGGCGCACGGCTGTTAACTCTTTTTCCCAGCGACGAAGGACATGACCTTTTCGAGCGGCTGGTTGAGGTGGCAGAAACCGGTGAAAACAAGGAGTGGATCATGCCTTACTTTAGTGATGGCATAGAAGGATGGTTTCAAACAGCTCTGATCCGGCATGGTGAACGGGTGCTATTCACATTCCTGGATGTATCAGACCTGAAACGTAAGAAACGAGGACTGGAAGTAGCCAACATGGAACTGCGCCGCAGTAACGAAAACCTGCAGCAGTTTGCTTATGTGGCCAGTCATGATTTGCAGGAACCCCTCCGCAAAATTCGGTCGTTTGGCGACTTACTGGCCAAGAATTACGCCGCCGTGCTGGACACGCAAGCTCTGGATATGGTTAACCGGATGCAACAGGCAGCTTCGCGTATGTCGGGATTAATCAAAGATTTACTCGATTACTCACGGGTATCGACTCAGCGAAGCGCTCATGAATCAATACCTCTATCGAAGTTGATTGCCGAAGTAGCCGATGATCTTTACGTTAGTGTGCAACAATCGGGGGCTATCATCAATTACGAGCACTTGCCGGTCTGCCACGGCGATAAGGCGCAGCTTCGCCAACTGTTTCAGAATCTGCTGGCAAACGCCATTAAGTTTCGGCGGCCCGATGTGCCTCCCGTGATTCAAGTATCCTCCAGAAAAGTACCGGCAAAACAGCTTCCCGATTCAGTGCTGGCTACTATCGAGGCCGTAGAGCATGACCAAACGGTAAACCGCCGGTTTTACCACGAAATCAGCGTATCGGACAACGGCATTGGTTTCGATGAAAAATACCTCGACCGGATATTTCAAGTATTCCAGCGGCTCCATACCAAATCTGCATTTCCCGGAACGGGTGTGGGCTTAGCGATCTGCCGGAAAGTCATTGAAAACCACGGAGGTGCCCTGTCGGCTACCAGCCAACCACAGGTAGGCTCCACCTTCTTCGTATACCTACCTGTTACCTAACCCCTCAATTACTTATTCACCTATGAACCACTCTATCGACTTCTCATCGCCCTTCCTGCTGAACTGGCTGGAAAAACAAACGAGTGAACAACTGGACGAAGCCCCTTTCGGCATTGTTCGGATGACCCGGGAGGGAGTTGTGGCAGCCTACTGCAAGTCAGAGTCGCACATAACCGGAATCAGTAGCGAATATGCCCTGGGCAAGTACTATTTTACCCAAATTGCCCCCTGTGCCAACAACATTATGGTGGCGGCAAAGTATGCCCTGCCCGAGCTCGATGAGGAGCTGGATTACATATTGACCTACGTGTGTGAGCCCGTCAGAGTACGCTTGCGGCTGCTCAAATCACCGGAGAGCCGTTATCAGTATTTTCTTGTGAACCGAAAGTCTATTTCCTGATGGAGACCGATGCGCAATCCCATCTGCAAAAGCTGCTACCGTTTTTTAATCGCTCGCCGGTAGCGATGGCCGAAACCAGCATCAGGGGAGACATCAGACAGGTAAATCCGAAAGCCGTTCAGCTGATAATGCCCCTGGCGATGCACCTTGGCTTGCCCGGCGATAATCTGCTGGACACGCTGGGGGGATTTCTTCCCCAGTTGAACCAAACAGTGACCGAATTCCCGGCCGAATCGGGGCTTGTTATTGGACAGGAACCCTACGTTGTCCGGTTTTCGGTTGGGCAATCGCTGATTGAGCGCCATTTCAACCTTACCATCGAAAAGAATACCGCCGATAGTCTAATAATCTTTTTTGAAGACGTGACCGACTTTCTGCTCAAAGCTGATGCCCTGCGCCAACAATCATGATCTGGACGGCAGACAACGTAGGTCGGATCATCCTCGACACCTCAAGCCGAATCAGTCAGTTACCACAACTGAACTTTTTGGATACGGTATCGGCCAATGTAGACCTGCAGTATGATCTGGGTTTAAACTCGCTGCAATGCATGGAGCTTGCCGCTTACATGAACGAATTATTCGGCATTTTCCAGACCTCGGCAGACAACTACCTTCTGGCACATACCAGCCTATCTGAATGGATAAACTGCATTCTGAGGGCAAGAACACAAGCTGATGAGGTAGTGACCTTCCGAACGTCGGGTACCACGGGCGCAACCAAAGCGGTAACTCACTCCTTAACCACGCTACTCGCAGAAGCCCAATTTTTAACCCAGCTATTGCCAAAACCAGATCAGATAGCCACCAGCGTACCGACCAACCATATCTACGGGTTTATTTTCAGCGTTCTGCTTCCAGCACTCTGGAACTGTCCGGTTCATTCCATAAGCCAACTAACCGCTTCCGACTTAACAGAGACAACCCTGTTTGTTGGTACGCCCCTTACCTGGGAATTCTTCTTTAGAGCATTGCCTGGGCGGCCAACAATACATTGCCGAGGAGTGTCGTCGGCAGCGCCAATGCCTCCGGGCTTGTTTAATCAGCTCAACGCTGCCGGCGTAGCGCTGACCGAGATTTATGGTTCATCAGATACCAGTGGCATTGGCTATCGTCACTCGCCCGATCGGCCATTTACACTCTTCCCGTATCTGACTAAATTGCCTGACCAACCGGCAACGATTAATAACACCAACACAGGCGCAACGTACCCGATCCCCGACAGGCTCAACTGGGTTTCAGAGCGTGAGTTGTTTGTACTGGGCCGTATAGACGAGACAGTCCCAATTGCAGGCGTCAACGTCTCGCTCCCTCATATTCAGAATGTCATTGCTGGCTGCCCACTGGTAGCAGAGTGTGATGTACACGCTAAAGCAAATAGCGGGGTAAGTCAGCTCTATGCGGCTATCCGGCTACGTTCGCTGACAGAGGCCAATCGGGTGGCCTGCCTGCGCTGGATCAATGAGCGGTTAACTGGGCCAGAAGTACCCAAACATATGTATCTGTACTGAGTACTGGTTGTATTCCGGTTCACTCATTGATCAGGAACCTCAACTATAGGTCTTTTTTTTGCGTTGGTTCCGTATGCAGTTTCGTACCGAATTAACGCCTGACCGCCTGCCCGTTCAACTTCAGTTGACTGATCGGGTTGTAACTGTGGGGTCTTGTTTTGCCGAAGTAATGGGTAGTCGGCTGGCCGACCATAAACTGACGGTACTCACTAATCCGCTGGGTACGTTATTCAATCCGTTTTCGATTGGGAAGTTGCTCAGACTGGCGCTGACCGGAGGCGTACCTGACGAGGCTGGGTACGTTGAACGCGATGGGCTTTGGTTTCACTACGACGCTCACTCATCCATCTGGGGACATAGCCGCGCTGAACTGGCTGATACCTTTACCCAACGATTGGCCGAAACCGGAGATGCCTTACGACAGGCAAACTGGTTATTGATTACGCTTGGGTCGGCGGTGGTGTATCAGCTCCATGAAACAGAGCAAATCGTGGCCAACTGCCACAAAATGCCAGGTACGTTGTTCACCAAATACCTTTCTCAGATAGACCCGATTCGGGCAGAACTAAGCAGCCTGTTAAGCCTGTTGCACAACTGTAATCCGGGCCTGCAAATCGTACTGACGGTTAGTCCCGTGCGCCACATCCGCGATGGACTGGTGCAGAACTCGGCTAGTAAAGCGCTGTTGCGTACCCTTTGCGCCGAACTGACGGGACAGTCAGGGCCAGAACCAGGCAGGTCAGGTACGTTCAGCAATGTGCATTATTTTCCGGCCTACGAACTCGTGCAGGATGACCTGCGCGATTACCGGTTCTACGAAGCCGACCTGATTCACCCCAACGCTCAGGCCCACGATTATGTGTTTGCGAAGTTTGCCGAAAGCGCATTTACACCCGACCTTTGCACATTCATAAAACAGTGGTCGCAAATCCGGCGGGCAATGACGCACAGACCACTACATGGCCTAACCAACGCCCATCGCCTCTTTTTACAGAAAATTCTCCAACAAATTGACGCGCTGCCAGCCACAGTAAATACAATTGCCGAACGCGCCGAGATTTTGAATCGTTTAAAATAAAAAGAGTTTCAGGTTCCAGGTTTCAGGTTTCAAGTGGCTTCGCTTAGTGAGCAATCTTGCTGTAGCGAAGCCACTTGAAACCTGAAACCTGGAACCTGAAACTTGAAGCTCATATGTCAAGTTACAAACTCACCGAACCCACCGTACTGGCCGCATTGGGCCATGTAGAAGAGCCTGACCTGAAACGCGATATTGTGTCGCTGGGCATGGTCAAAGATATTAAGCTTGGCGTAGATTCAGTTCGCTTCACCATCGTACTGACCACGCCTGCCTGCCCCTTGAAGGAACTGATTCGGCAGCGTTGCGAAGACGCCATTCACACGCACATTGGTCCAGAAGTGTCGGTGCAGGTGGACATGACGGCCAACGTGACATCGACCCGCAACGATGCTCCACTACTGCCCGGTGTTAAAAACATCATCGCGGTAGCCTCGGGGAAAGGGGGCGTTGGCAAGTCGACGGTAACGGCTAATCTGGCCATTGCTTTGCATAAATCGGGGGCTAAAGTGGGGATCATCGACGCCGACATTTACGGTCCGTCTATTCCAACCATGTTTGGGGCCGAAGACATGCAGCCGCAGATTATTCAGATCGACGGACAAAACCGGCTTCAACCCATTCAACAGTTTGGAATCAAGCTGATGTCCATCGGTTTTTTGGTACCGCCCGACCAGGCTATGCTCTGGCGCGGACCGGTAGCCAGCCGGGCGCTGCAACAGTTCTTCTCCGACACCGAATGGGGCGAACTCGATTATCTACTGATCGACCTCCCTCCCGGCACGGGCGACATTCACCTCTCGCTGGTACAGACAGTGCCGGTTACGGGGGCTATTATTGTCACTACGCCGCAGAAAGTCGCCATTGCCGACGCCATTAAAGGACTGGCTATGTTCCGGCAACCGCAGATTAACGTACCTGTGCTGGGCATCGTGGAGAATATGGCTTACTTCACCCCTGCCGAACTGCCGAACAACAAGTACTATATTTTCGGCTCTGGCGGGGCAGCCCTCCTTTCCGAAAAATTTGATGTACCCATATTAGGTCAGGTTCCGCTGGTACAAAGTATTCGTGAAGCAGGTGATGAAGGCAAACCCGCCCTGGTCTCCGGTGATGGCCCATCTGCCGATGCGTTCCGGGGTGCTGCTGAAGCTCTTGCCCGTCGGGTAGCTATTCGCAACGCTACACAAGATGAAACCAAGCGCGTGGAGTTTACCCGGGTATAATGCCTGAATTGTACTATATTTACCAGTAAGACATTGATTTTATGCAAATGGTCGTAGATAACGTAAACCCCCTGATTGCCCGCGTCGATAAGGCACTCGATAGCATGCGGCCCTATTTGGCCGCTGATGGAGGCAATGTTAAAGTGCTCGACGTTACCGATGAAGGCGTTGTGCGGCTCGAACTAATGGGTTCGTGCGGCAGTTGCCCCATGTCGGCAATGACATTCAAAGGAGGGCTGGAAGAAGCGATTCTAAAAGCCGTACCCGAGATCACTCGCGTCGAAGCCGTGAACCTCACCCCAATGCCTTAACTTAGTAATCTACCATATGTAAAAAGGGGGCCAATCAGTTGATTAGCCCCCTTTTTTATTGGTTACAAGTCTGGGTACGTCTCCTTAAAGAACCAGCGCCGGAAGCCAGAAAACGGCATCGCCAACGAAGCGATATCGGTTATTTTTCAGGAAGTAGGTCGGGTACCGCTGAATGGCATACAAAACCAGGCTCATAATGCCCATCATCAGGCTGGCCCGTTGCGAAAACCGACTTCCTCCGCCAGAATCGTCGGCACCAAAGCAGATAGCAAACGCACCGGCAATACTCACGAAGGTTAACCAGCGCAGTATGGTATCGCATCGACGAATACCCCAGGCGGTTGCCAGCGACACACTACCTGATGCAGGGGTAGCCTCTTTCTGCTCGAAAACCGAAAATAACAGCAAATTCTGAAAGGCAATCACCAGAAACAGGACTGTCTGCACCTTAAAAGGCCAGCCAATGGCTTCGCGTTGTACCCATACTGTTCCCCAAATACCGGCCGTAAACAAGAGAGCAACCAGCGGTTCCTTTGCCACCATAGCCGGGTGTTGATCGCGAAGGCGGTAGACGATCAGGATGTAGGCAGCACAGACAAAACCCAGTCCGGCACCGAAACGAACAACCGGTGGGGGCAGAAAGAAGACCAGTATGGCGGCCACAGCTCCTAATCCGCCTACGGCACCCCACAACAAATCTACATTGTCGGC
This sequence comes from Fibrella aquatica, assembly GCF_041321135.1. Classification (NCBI taxonomy): domain Bacteria; kingdom Pseudomonadati; phylum Bacteroidota; class Cytophagia; order Cytophagales; family Spirosomataceae; genus Fibrella; species Fibrella aquatica. The sequence continues at coordinate 179,452 of NZ_JBGGWF010000010.1, forward strand.
ATGAAAACGATGGCGGGCAGTGAGCGGTCTATTTCTATCCCGCACATCGAGCAGTCGATCCAGGGTGTAAATGACCCAAACGACAATAGCCAGCACCGGCGTAGTGGCCCAATGCACAGGATCGACCTCAGACAGCCGCGCCGCCATTCGATTTGAAAAAGCAGCCCCCAACACAACAGGAAGGCTCAAATAAATAGCAGGACGAAGCATAATTTTTGTACTTACTATTTTAGAAGCCAACAGGCAGCCTAGGTTCTTTTCGGTCAATTACCCGGACGATTTCGCCCACGTTTATGGTCGTTCCGGCACTGGTTCGGTCGGGCATGAAATTTTCGCCGAACAGAATTTTGTTTTCGTGACTGCGGTAGGTAGCCAGCGTGCGCAGCGGCTCTTTACCCTGTTCGCCGGTTTCTGGATCAATAGTAGTCAGCACGCAGCGAACACAGGGTTTTACGCCATAAAATACGGCCTCGCCGAGTTGTACGGTTCCCCAGGTATCCTCATCATGAGGCCAGCAGAGGCCTTCAATAATCAGGTTAGGCCGAAAACGTGCCATCGTTAACGGTTCATTTACCGATTCAACAGCCCGCCGATTGAGTTCATCCAACGACGACTGTGTGATGAGCAATACCGGGAAACCATCGGCGAAACTCACTACCGGGTCGGCCACCTCATCGCGACGGGTATGGCTCGATGTGATGCTGCGGCGGGTTGTATCGGGCATATACACCAGCCGACAAGGTTTGCCAATCACCCGACTAAACCAGTCATCGGCCTCTGCACTAACAACGTGCGCAGGTACGTCTTCACTGTCCCAGATGGTAACCAGCAAAGGCTCTTCAGCTGACGGCGGGGGCACTAACGGCAACCTCAAAACATCGGCCGTATTGTGACGGTGCCAAACGGTTAGCTCATTCGCAGGTACGTTCACAGCCACCTCAATCAGGGCCATGGCATGGACCGTACGCTGTGTAATGAACGTGCCTGAACGACCATCAAACGAAGGTTCCACCAGCATATACCGGCGGTCGTGTTGCAGTCCGCCGACTTCAACAATGGCCTCGTACACAGAAACGCCCCCCAGCGATTTAATCGGGTAAATAATTATCTGATCGATTGATAAAGACATGGATGGTTATTTTGGCAAGGTCAAGGTGCTTTAACTAATAGCCTCACGGCGGCGTTGGTAAGCGGCCACGGCCACATCGCGTAATACACGCAGGGCCAGCGGCGATTGATCGGTAAATGAACCGCCGTAAATCATCCGATCGGTTTCGCGTAGAGCGTCGGTCAATCGTTCGTCGCCAATTCGGTCTGCAATTTCGCTACTGGTTAACGAGGTAAAGGGCTTTTTTTCGAGCCGTTCCAGATATTTTTTCCAATTCACAATGGCCTGATTCGTTGTATCGCCCGTTGACTCCGGGCCTAGGTTACGAGTCAGCTGATTGTACCTGGCCAGGAACCGAGTGTGATACCGACCCAGCAAGTAGCGCTCCCACCGTTGCCGGATCAGGGCACCAAACAGAATATAGATGGCCGCTACCAGTACACCCATAACTCCCACGGCCACGGCCAGATAAGCGTAGTTGAATTCCTGCGGCAGGGGTGTCAGTACCACGCTCGGGGTTAGCTGAAGCGTGTCGGGGCGGGAAGAAGCAAGCACTGTTGACTGCAGAAAAACGGTATCTGGCGAGGAAAGCAGAGCCGTACAGTCAGCCCCATCGGCCATATAAACGGGCACCTGCAACACCCTTGCCCGACTAAACTCAAACGAGACCAGCGTGTAAACGGCACTATCGAGGCTGATTCGATCGACGGTGCGGGTTGGAAAAACAGCGACACTCTGCACCAGAAACGGAGCGAAATGCTGAGCCGTATCGGGAAAGAACACATCTTGCGAAGCCCGATGCCGTACCGTCAGTGCATACCGGAAAGGCCGACCCACCTCAATGGTATCGTCGATAAACTGGCCAACCGGCTGCGCCTGAGAGCAATGAACAATGAACAATGAACAATGAACAATCAGCCAGCACACAGCCATGCGCGCCCACAAGCCACGTTCCACCCTTCCTCCCAAAACCACAACCAACTGTCTATCAACTACGTCCATCCAAACCCAAGTACTAACTGATAATTATTAATTGATCATTGATAACTGTTCACTGCCCCCGGTTACCTGTATTTTCTTATCCGGAACAGTTCGGCAAGGGTTGCGATAAAGTCAGTTTGCGAGTCGAGCGCCACGTAATCAGCGTCGTACTGACGGCAAAAGCGCTCCAGACGAATGCGGCTTTGGGCAAACTGATCGTGCAACTGTTTCCTAAAAGTCGCCGAAGAGGTATTGAGCCATACCGTTCGCTGTGCTTCCATGTCGTAGACCGGAATAACGCCCAGTTTGGGCAGGTTCACCTCGCGGGGGTCGTAGAAATGAATGACCACCAGATCGTGCTTGCGGGCCAGCGCTTTAAGATTATGCTCGTAGCCGTCATCAATAAAATCCGACAACAAAAAGACAAGGCTCCTGCGCTTCAATACGTTAAGTGTAAAAAGCAGGGCTTCGGCAATGTTAGTACCGATCGATTCGGGCTGTAGCCTACCCAGCGACGTAATGAGCTGATACCCCTGTTTCTGCGTGTTAGCTGGCTTGAGGTACTGCTCTTTTTTATCCGAAAAGCAATACAACCCCACATGACTCGCTTCGCGTAGGGCCGACATGGCCAGGGTTCCGCACACCTCCTTGGTGGTATCGAGCTTGGAACGCTGATGCGTACCTACGTGTTGCGAGGCACTGACATCGACCACAAAAAATACCGTCTGATCTTTTTCTTCCCGAAAGACTTTTACGTATGTACCGTGGCCTTTCGACGACACGTTCCAGTCGATCGCCCTCACATCGTCGCCGTACTGGTATTGGCGTAAATCAGAAAATTCGAGGCCCGAGCCCTTAAAAACAGACCGGAAGTTTCCCCGCAGCTGCGACGTGACGGCCTTCCGAATCCGGATTTCAAATTCCTGCACCTTTACCAGAAAATCATCCATGCCACGCCAGTTTTAACGTTTTTTGCCAACGCCATCGCAAACGATTTGCCTACGATTGCGGGTTACGTTGTAAAAATACGTCCTAAGTCCGACTATCGAATGAAACTTCAACTTGCTCTTTGGCTTTGTCTGTGTCTGCTGTTTGTTCAATGTAGCCGCGAAAAGAAACTCGAATTAGGGGCTGAACCAGCCAACCTGGTCGATGAAGATAAGATGGCCGATATTCTGGCGGAGGTTCATCTGTCGGAAGCCCGTATTAGTAAAATGGGCATTGTGTCTGTAGATACCTCAGCGCTCTTATTTAAACGACTTCAAACCAAAACGTTGAAAAAGTTTGACGTTGATACGGCCACCTACACGCAGAGTTTCGTGTATTATTCATCCCGCCCGGCCAAACTGGCAAAAATTTACGAACAGGTAATAGAGAAGCTAAAAGTGGCGGAAGAGGAAAAAAAGAAGATAACAAGCAATAGGAAGCCTATTACGGTTCAATGACCCCCCGGTGGCCTTAACGTTATTTAACGCCCTAAATGCACTATTTTTGACCACGCCCCTGTTTTTAGAATAAACGCTTTTCCACTGTGACCGATCGCCTTGTCATCATCCCCACGTTCAACGAAATCGAGAACATCGAAGCCATTATCCGGCGTGTATTTGCCTTATCAATGGCCTTCGATCTGCTGATTGTTGACGATGGCTCTCCCGACGGAACAGCCCGGGTGGTGAAGCAATTGCAATTGGAATTCCCACAGCAATTGCATCTGCTGGAGCGACGGGGTAAACTCGGCCTGGGCACCGCTTACATCGACGGATTTAAGTGGGCGTTGGCGCGGGGCTACAAGTTTCTCTTCGAGATGGATGCCGACTTTTCGCACAACCCCGATGACCTCGTTAGCCTCTATAATGCCTGTGCTACAGAAAGCGCGGGACGGCCTCCCGCTGATGTCGCCGTTGGATCGCGCTATATCAAAGGCGTTAACGTCGTGAACTGGCCTATTGGACGGGTGCTGATGTCGTACGGAGCGGGTATTTATGTGCGGTTCATTACCGGTATGCCCATTATGGACCCTACGGCTGGGTTTGTTTGCTACCGGGCGCATGTGCTCGATATTTTGCTTCAGAACCCGATTCGGTTTGTCGGGTACGCGTTTCAGATCGAGATGAAATTCACCTGCTGGAAATATGGCTTTAGTTTGAAAGAGGTACCCATCATTTTTACCGACCGCACCCGTGGCGAGTCTAAAATGTCGACGAAGATCTTCAAGGAAGCTATTTTAGGCGTTATTCAGATGAAGATAAACAGTTTCTTCCGCCACTATATTCCCACTAAAAAAAGAACGGCCACTCCCATACCGGGAGAAGCCGTTGACATGGTGTAGCGTGCTTTTTTGACAGGATGAGCAGTAGCCGCCGTGCGGAATTCTATCAAACTTACCTTCGGCGAGCGACAACGGAAGGCGGTACACCACGGCAAGAAATTTTTGGTTCTTTCCAACCAATGTATTCATACAGAGCTCTTACTTTATGAAAACATTCGATCATGAAGTTTAGCCTACTCCTTGTACTGATTGTTCTTTCAGGTGGCTCCTGCCGTGAACAGCAACAAGTTATTTTTCCAACGCCTGTTGACGTTTGTCCCTTGGGCAATACTGTGACAACACCGGCTAAAGGATACCAGGTTATCTCTGGTTCCTGGCAGTGGGTCCAGAGCGTATCAGAAAACCGATTGAGCGGAACGCGCATTTCAACACCTTCCTCCACAAGAAAAACACGCCGGTTTGTTTTCAACATTGACCGAACGTACCAGTACTTTGTAGATCAGAAACTGCAAGAAAGTGGCACATACGAACTTCGGAACGCCTCCAACGATCCGATATTGATTCTCCAACTGCAACAGGCTGGACAATCGACTTTAGGAGGCGTTTTCATCACGCTTTGCGATACCGGGTTAATTTTAGAAGGCAATGCAGGCGACGGTGGTGAAAACGAATCCTACACCCATCTTCCTTAACTCTCATTGTCGCTTGTCACATGTTGCAACAGCTGCTTCACCGCTTTTCATCATCATTGTTTCGGGGTTTCAGTACACCACTTTCTTCTGGAAATAACTTTCCTTACTGGCCAAAACCGGTGCCGCCGCCCGAAAACCAAACACCGGATCTCCGATAGTACCCTGGCTACCGGCACGGATATTTTTGAAGAAGTCATCGAAGTACGCGCCTTAGGCATCTTCACCTCTAGGAGCGTCGAAACGAATCTCTTTTGACGGTTCTGCCGTGTGGGCAACGTACCTCACCATCCGCAAAATTCCCGTTGCCTCTATTATCGATAGTGAAACTAAAATAACCAGTCTGCCATCTGGTAATCAGCCGGTTTATCCAGTAAATTACGTCGTCAACCTCAGTGCCGGAGTCTGGGTACTGGACACTGGCTGTTCGATCATTCGCAGGTACGTTGTCTGGCCTGAAGTCGATTCGTTCGCTATCTGGCGTCCAGTATTCAGGCTCCATTATTGTGATCTTCAATCGTTTTTCAACTGACCGCTGCCATGAAACGAACCTACGCGTTTCTCCTGCTTTTCTGGGCCATTGCCGGCTATGCCGGGCAAGCGCTGGCCGCGTCAATCCTGATTCCGATGGACGACCGACAGACGGACCATCTGAAGGCCTATGGCATTGCCTACGCCGTACTGAAAGATGAACAGGACGTTGATTGGCTATTGAACTACCGGGGCGGCAGTTTCATGATTAAACACAGCGCCAAGTTCGAAAATGAGTGCCGCGTTCGAGGCGTCACGTTTGAATCGCTGACCGATGCTGGTGCTGCCTCGATCAAGCGGCAGATCGCGAATCCTGATCTGAACATGGATGTGGTTACACTGAATAAAGCGGCCAAAATCATTGTGTACTCACCCGCAAAGGTTGGCCCGGCCGAGTTTGAAAACAACGACGCGGTATTGCTGGTGTTGACCTATGCCGAAATTCCCTATGAACTTGTCTATGATGATGAGGTACTGAAAGGTGATTTACCCAAATACGACTGGCTACACTTGCACCACGAAGACTTTACGGGGCAGTTTGGCCGGAATATGCAACGGATGACGGTAGCCGATATTAAGGCGCAGGAAGACATTGCCAAAAAGTATGGATTCGCCAAAGTATCGCAGATGAAGCTGGCGGTGGCTAAGGGTATCAAGGCATTTTGTGCAGGTGGCGGCTATCTGTTCGCCATGTGTTCGGCCGCCGAAACACTCGATATTGCGCTATCTGCCGAGGGCGTCGATATTGTAGGCGATAGCTACGACGGCGATGATATTGAGCCGGGAGCGCAGGCAAAACTTGATTTTAGCAAAACGTTTGCGTTCCACAATTTTAGGCTCGAAGGCGATAACGGTGGCGGACGAGGTTTTTCTACCTTCTCAGACATCAATTCGGCCGCCGGTCAGGGCTACGGGGGCGGCTCGTCGAGCGGCTATTTCGAGTTATTCAATTTCTCAGCCAAGTGGGATGTCATTCCGGCCATGTTAACACAAAATCACGAAGCGGTCATCAAAGAATTTACCGGACAGACAACGGCATTTCGTAAATCAACAGTGAAAGCCAGTTCGCTGGTGATGGGCCAAAGCACCACCTCCGATAGGTATCTGTACGGCGAAATGGGCCGTGGTCAGTGGACGTTTTACGGCGGTCACGATCCCGAGAATGTACGCGGCGGTGGCTGGCGCATGCCTACTGATTTAAACCTGCATACCCATTCGCCCGGCTACCGGCTCATACTGAATAACGTTCTGTTTCCCTCTGCTAAAAAGAAGAAGCGGAAAACCTAGAGCGTGTGTATTGCTTCGCGCTGTAGGCCCTTCGACTAGGCCGGTCCGCCAGTGCGGTCCCCGATAGGCTCAGGGCCTACAGCGCGAAGCCACGCGAAAGCAATACGATTAAAAATCCCCATCAATGTGCGCGTAACCAATCACGGACGCGTGGGTTGAAATCGTCGATACATTCCCAATGGAACGCGTGCCCGGCTTCGTCGTAAAGGTGCAACTCGCTGTGTGGAATGGCAGCGGCAACCTCTTCGGACATCCAAACGGGCGTAAACTGATCATTCCGACCGCCAATGACCAACGTAGGTTGTGCAATTTGGGGCAAGTCAGCCAGCGTATCGTGAGCGATACAGGCTTCGGCCTGACCCTCTAATCCGTGCAATGGTTGCGGATTGGCATCACTAGCTGCTGCCAGCCGACCCGCCTGCAAATCGGCGAAGATGGTGTCATCGTCCCAACTCTTTTTCGAGTAAATCAGCAACTGAATGTAGTTGGCAAACTCTTCGGGGCGCAGCCGGGCCTTAATAGTAGCCATGTGCCTGAAAATAGCCTCGGCCGTACGGTCGCAACGCGCCCAGGGACACATCAGTACCAGTGAACGTACCTTATCCGGGTGGCGTAAGGCCAGTTGTTGGGCAATGGTACTCCCCATCGATACGCCCACAACCCGTACATTGGTCAGCCCAAGCGAATCGATCAGTCCGGCATAGTCGTCGGCCATCTGTTCGGTGCTGTAGGGCCCAACCGGCTTGTCCGACTGTCCAACGCCCCGGTTATCGCCAATGATGCAGCGGAAATGCCCCTGCCAATCCTCGGCATGTTTTTCCCAGACAGCTCCGGGCGCCGTAATGCCCATGATGAGTAGCAGCGGCTCTCCTGCTCCGCGCTCTTCGTAATATAAACGGATGCCGTTGGTTGTTATGAAAGGCATAATGTTGGGGTTAAGGTCACACCGGGTAAAACCCGGTGTGACAAATCAAATCGATGGCAATAACGTTTCATAAACCCAGCGGCCATCGTGAAGGGTAACGCCATCGGGATCGTTCATAGCTTCGGGGCCTTCGTCTTCACAGATGATCCAGCCGCTATATTGCTGTTCGAGCAACCAACGTGTGATGCCCACGAAATCGACTTTACCGTTGCCGAGCAAGGCAAACTCTGGCTCGCCATTCCAGTCTTTAAAATGCACTAGATTGATCAGCGACGCGTACTCCTTCATCTTCGTGAGCGGGTCCATGCCGCCGTTGATGAGGTGCCCCACGTCGGGTGTCCAGCCGGTGACTGACGTGTCCAGCGATTCCAGGATGACGCGATAGTCCTCTTCCGTCCGGGTGATCGACGAATGGGGTGAGTTGGGGTGAAAACTACAGGGTACTCCTTGTTCAACCGCCCGACGCGACACCGTGTTGACGATGTTGATCAGATTCCGGCGACGTACCTCAATGTCGTGCCGCCCCGTCGGTTTCTGAACGGTACAGAGAATAGCGCCCGGGAAGTGCTTTAGCAGCGCAATGGCCCGGTCGGCTTCGTAGCGTTCCTGCTCCGTTTCGTCTGCACCATTCCAGTCGAGGGCCAGCGCCACAGCGGCGAGTTCAACGCCCTTTTCGGCAAGCTTTTTGCCCAGGCTTTCGGCATCAGGCAAATCGCCCATCCAGTTGAAGATGGGTTCGATACCCGCAAAACCAGCCTGCGCCGTAATGTCGATCATATGCCCCTGCCGGTTGGCGTGAGTCTGACCGTTGTTGTTCATGAACCAGGTATACGCCTCGGCTCCAAATCGAAAAGGTATGTTCATAAGAATTTTTGGTTTGTGGTTTGTCGTCTGTGGTTTGTGGTTGCGCTGCTTTAGCAGAATAGTCATGACTTAGCAGCGCAACCACAAACCACAGACGACAAACCACAAACTCTTTACACATACTTCGCTTGCATGGTTTTGATGAAATGAAGACCGTCTTCGGCGATGGCCCAGGGGTCATTGTATTCGCGCCAGACGTTGATCGAATTGGCGAAATCGATGTCGTTTCGGGTGAAGGCTTCGATGGTCATCCAACGGTTGAAGCCCACTTCAGCCAGCGTTCGGAAGGTATCATCCCAGGGAATATGCCCGTCGCCGGGCGTGCCCCGGTCGTTCTCGCTGATGTGTACGTGAGCCAATACGGGCGCAACGGTTCTGATTGCGTCGGGGAATCGTTTCTCTTCAATGTTGGCGTGGTGGGTGTCGAACATAGCCTGCACGCTCGGATGGTCGGCCTTCTCGATCAGGTACGTTAGCTGCCCCATTGTGTTGCAGAGGTAACACTCAAAGCGATTCAGTGCCTCGACCGCCAGCACAATACCGGCCTGTTTGGCATAATCACCCACCGCATGCAGCACCTCGGCGCTGTAGGCATACTCGTCGGGTTGTGGCTCGCGTCGACTGAAAGTGGCAAAGGCGGAGTGAATCGGCCCGCAAATGACGGTGGCGTTCATGGCCTGCGCCCGATCAATGGCACCTTTTAAAAAGTCGACTGCCTGCGCCCGAATAATTGGCGAATCACTTGCCGGGTTGGTATCGGGACTAGCTACGGTGACGCAGGTGCTTTGCAGACCAAGCTGTGTCAGGTGATCGCCAAACCGCCGGTAGGACGCTACATCGCCGTTGTCGATAAAGCATTCGATACCGTCGTAGCCAATGGTTTTCAGCCGTTCGGTGATCGGGTTCAGCTTTTCCGACATCACGGCTGTCCAGGCCAGTACGTTAAATCCGATAGGGCACGTTGTTAGTGAAGGCATTGTCAGACAAAAAAGTAGCACCGAAGCTCCAGCTTCGGTAGTCAGCTTCTTATGATTTACACTACCGAAGCTGGAGCTTCGGCGCTACAGGCCCTACTTTTCCAGCGGATGAGCCTTGAGTAATTGATCGGGTGAATAAAAATCGACTTTCGATGAGGTAGCTGCGCGGACTTTCTTCACCTGTTCGGGGCGGATAACCGACGCCTCGTTACCGAACGAATTTCGGACGTAGGTCAGCACGGCGGCTACTTCGTTATCTTTCAGCAAACCGCCAAATGGCGTCATTGGCACCTGACCGGGGTACGTCTTGCCTCCTACCTCAATCGGCCCCATCAACCCGTTCAATACAACTTTGATCAGGCGCTCTTCATTACCCGTCACCCATTTTGTACCGGTCAGCGGCGGAAACCCAGAGGCGGCCAGCCCTTTACCGTCGGGCTGATGGCAGGTCGTGCAATAACCTTCTTTGGCGTAAATCGTTTTGCCCAAATTGAACAGCGCCAACTCCTCCCCTTTCAGCGTCGACTTAACGGCTACCTCTTTTGCTTTTTTGACGTTTACTCCGTTCAGGTGAGCAACGGCGGTTTCGTGCGCGTGCACCATCCAATCGTCGAGCGGCTTTTTGGCGGCTTCGGCTAAAATGGGCAAGCCTTTTTCCTTGCCAATCCAAGAAGCAGCTACAATGGCTACCAGACGTACCCGGCTATTTTCGTCGCGGGCCGCCTGCATGAGCAATGCGGCCTGATCGGGCACCTGATGCCCGGTATAACGAACCACCTGAACAGCGGCGGCGCGGGCGTGGTAGTCGTTGGCTTTCAGGAGTTGACGAAGTAGCTTTTGATCCACCTTGTTCATCCCCCAACTAACCCACAGGCCTTCCAGCAAATGATGCTCGTAACGCGGGTCTTTTTTGTCAAGGCCAGCCACCCAGGTGTTCAGTTTGGCTAATACCTGCGACGCGTTACGGCCACGGAGTTCGCGGCGGGTACGGTAGCGGGTGCGGTATTCGGGCAGTTTCAGGTTGTCGAGCAACTGCTCAATGCTGGCTCCGTCTACTTTAGCCGGCGTCACCAGCGGACGGGCCGGGTACGTTATACGGTATACCCGTCCCCGCGAGTGGTCGCGGAGGGGGTCGCGGGCGTTGTGTTGCATGTGGCCGATCAGAATATTGTGCCAGTCGATCAGGTACAGCGAACCATCTGGCGCAAATTCCATATCGACGGGCCGGAAATTCCGGTCTTCGCTCACCAGCAGATCGGCGCGGTGCTTGCTCTTGTAGCCCGTACCATCGTCAACCAGGGTATGCTGTTTGGTGCCCAGGAAGCCGATCGTATTGTTGATCAGGAAATCGCCCTGAATCTCGTCGGGGAAGTGGCGGCTCGACACAAATTCCAGACCCGACGTGGGGCGTACCATGTGGTCTTTTTCGATCAATTGCACTGATTTGTGCGTCGCTTGTCCGTAGCGTGGCAATACCGAACCGGGCATCATCCAGCGCATGTCAGGGCTCGACGTTTCGGCGAAGAAAGGCTGTCCCCAATCGTCGAAGGCAATGCCCCAGGGGTTTGGAATCGACAGTTGGGCGGTCCGTTCCAGCTTGCGTAATTGAGGCGAATACCGGTAAAAACCACCGTTGGTGGCCCGTACAGGACCGTATGAGGTCTCGACGTTGGTTTGCAGGAAAACGCCTTCACCCGAGTAAATAGCGCCCGAGGGGTCGACACAAAAGGCGTGGCTATTGTGGTGGGTGTCGTGGTCGTCGAAACCGCTGAGCAAGATTTCGCTTTTGTCTGCCTTATCGTCGCCGTTGGTATCGGTATACAATTTCAGGTTCGTCCCCTGCGATATATAAACGCCTTCTTTGGCAATTTCAAAACCAAGTGGCAGGTGCAAGCCATCGGCAAAAACGGTTTGCTTATCGGCTTTCCCGTCGTTGTTGGTGTCTTCAAAAATCAGAATCTTGTCGTTCGGTTTGGCATCGCCAGGCTTGTAGTGCGGGTAACTCGGCATTACGGCAACCCACAATCGGCCCTTGCCGTCGAACGACATTTGCATGGGTTTTGCCAGATCAGGAAACTCTTCTTCCGAAGCGAAAAGCTCGATTTTGTACCCTGGGGCTACTTTCAATTTGGCCACGGCTTCCTGACCAGTCAGGTACGTCAGGCTCCCGTTTCGTTCGGGATTGAAGTTAGTTTTAACCGGGGGCAACGGCCGGGTTTTCTGATCAGCAGCGGCCAGGTCCATCTTTTCGCCTTTCGACGCGGCCAGCCAGATAGCGGTATCCCTAATGTCGGTCATCTGCCGAATTTTCTCGATTTCGGCGGGGTAGTTGTCTGGCCCAAACGGGTTATACCGACGGCCGTACACGTGCACACCGTTCGGAATTTTGTAGTCGTTGTGCCACATCCAGTTTTTTTCCAGCACGGCATCATGCACCAATTTCCGGTTGGCCTCTGCTTTGGCAGCCGCTTTGCCAAACAACTGATCGGCCAGCAGAACGCCCAGCTTTTTGTAGCCTTCATCGTTCAACTGCGACCCATCGATTGTTAACGGCTCTTTACTGGCGGCGTACCATTGCTGCGATGGCGTGAATGCATTGACAAACAAAACCTTGTTCTCATCGGCCACTTCGCGCATGGCGTTGGTGTAGAGCAACAGGTTTTCGTTTTCCTTTTTCCCGTTCGGCAGGTCATACGTACCTGATAAATCTTCAAACGCAATAGGCGACACAAGGGCCAATTGCGGAGCGGTGGTGCCATTGTATTTCTGGCTTAGCGTATGCTTTATAAACGCTTCAAGCTCGGCCTTGTAGTTGGCCACTCCATCTTTACCCTGAAACGATTCGTTGTAGCCAAAAAACGCTACGATCACGTCTGCTTTCAGGCGGGTCAGCCATTGATCGGGGTATTCTAAATGCCCTTCACTCTCGGCATTGTTCGTCAGTTCATTTTCGGCTGGCCGCTGACGGAATTTCTCGGCACCGGGAAACGCCCAGGGCGTATTGCGGCTCGAATGTGGCCGAAAACCAGGCAGGTCGCCGCCATCGCACATGTTGCGGATGTAGAGATTTGCGTCGGGGTAACGTACCTGCATTTCTGTCTCGAAATGACCGTAGTTCATCATCCGCGAGCCCAGGTTATTACCCAGCAGCATGATACGGGCTCCTTTTTCGACGGGGAGCAGGTTGGGGGCGCTGACCTGAAATGCACTAAACCCAATGGGGCAGAGCAAAACGGTAATCAACAGCATCCTGACAGAATTTCTTTTGCTTAAAAACAGTCTCATACAACCAGAATTAGTTTACAATACCCCGGTACGCTACATTGATAGGCAGTTTTTCAGGCTGTTTTTTAGGGATGGACTTGTTCAAACCCCAATGAATAGCGTTGATAACCAGCCGCTGAAAGGCCAAGACCTGAAAATCTTCAGGATGCCCCAACGTGGTAAAGAACGCCTTGCCGCCCCATTCATTTTGCCACGTCCAGGCCACCGGGTTATCAATAGCTTCCTTATCGGGGTTCACCGATTTACCCATCAGCAACGGCACTGCACCTTTCGCCGGATAATCGGGCATGACACGATAAAGCCAGGATGCGGCGTGAAATTCAGGCGCAACGCCCCTCAAAATCGGGTTTTTCGCGGCTTCAGGAATTACCCTTACATCGGTGGTGCTCTTGTGGCCGTAATGCGTATGTTTGGCCGCCCCACCCCAGCCCGGCGGTGTACCAAAAGCAAACTCACCAAACGCATTCCACCGTACACGCGGATCACCCGCCGGATAGTTGAAGGCGTGAGAAGTGGTGCGGAACCCCATCACCGGCTTGCCCGATTTCAGGTACGCATCGATATGGTCCAGCTGATCCTGAGGCAGTTGCCGCCAGCGAAGGAAGAAAACGGCCAGATCGGCTTCTTTAAGTACTTCGAGACCGGGGATATCTTTTTCGCTGTTCTGGTTCGGAAATGATTTCAGCACCTTCGTCCGCATACCGTAGTTTTTCTCCAACTCAGCAGCAATCAGCGGAAGGGTTGACTCACCACCGTATTCATGGTCTCCCGTGACAAAAACAACCAGCGGTTTAGTCGCTTTCGCTTCGGCTTCGGATAAACACAGTTGCGTAAGCGCAAGCAACCCGGCGGCATGATGAATGAATTGGCGACGGTTCGTTTTCATAGAATGTTAGTTGGTACGCGGATTATTATGGTACGCGGATCTAAAGGGATTAAACAGATTCTCGCAGATAATTATGGTACGCGGATTAAAGGGATTTAAAAGGATTTTCGCGGATTTTGGATTGACGCGGATCTTTAGATTGGAGCAGAGCAAATCCCTTTAAATCCAAGAATCAGCGAGAATCTGTTTAATCCCTTTAATCCGCGTTCTATATCACACAGTTACGCCGGTTTCTTTCCAGCTTTTCGAAGCGGCAGAGGCTAGTACCGCTTCGCAGACTTTTTGCGTTTCTAGGGCGTCCTGGAAGTTTGGCGAGCAGGGTTCACCCGTTTCCAGACTTTTCAGGAAATCACCTACCTGATGCAGGAACGTGTGTTCGTAGCCAATACTTGTGCCAGGAATCCACCAGCGGTTCATGTAAGGCTGATCGCCATCCGATACGTGAACATTACGCCAACCCCGTACGGTCGACTCGTCTGAATGATCGAAATACTCCAGGCGGTTCATGTCGTGCAAATCCCAACGGATCGACGCGTGTTCGCCGTTGATTTCGAAGGTGTAAAGTGCTTTATGGCCCCGTGCGTAACGCGTGGCCTCGAACAGACCAAGTGACCCGTTATCGAAGTGGCAGTGGAACAGGCAGGCATCATCAATACCAACGGGTTCCACTTTACCCGTCAACTGGTGCATGCGCTCTTTCACGAAGGTCTTGGTCATGGCCGACACATCGGTGATGGCGCCGTTGAGCCACATGGCCGTGTCGATGCAGTGCGCGAGCAGATCGCCCGTGACGCCGGAACCTGCCGCAGCGGCATCGAGGCGCCAGAGGGCCGTTCCCCCCTGCGGCAGGTCAGCGTTGATGGTCCAGTCTTGCAGGAAGTTGGCCCGGTAATGAAAAATTTTGCCCAGCTTGCCCGAATCAACGATCTGCTTGGCGAGCGTTACGGCCGGTACGCGGCGGTAGTTGTACCAGACGGTGTTGGGTACGTTGGCTTTGTTAATGGCGTCGACCATGCCCTGCGCTTCGTCCAGTGTTCGGGCAAGGGGTTTTTCGCAAAGGATCATTTTGCCAGCTTCAGCCGCTGCGATAGCAATTTCGGCGTGCATATCATTAGGCGTGCAGATATCAACGGCATCGATATCATCACGGGCAATCAGGGCGCGCCAGTCGGTCTCAACCGATTCATAGCCCCATTGTTCGGCAAAGGCCTTTACACCCTCGGCATTGCGCGAACACACCGCTTTCAATACCGGACGGTATTCGAGTTCAGGAAAAAAATGACCTACCTGAAAGTATCCGTTTGTATGAATCCGACCCATCAGGCCGGTACCGATTAAGCCAATTCTAAGTTCTTTTTTGGTTGACATTTTTGGTGAGAGTTTGATGGTCATTATGCTTCGCTAGCGCGAGCATTCGCTCGTGCTTTTCATTCGCAAGCATTCGCTTGCTGCCCGACAGGGCATTGTGGTAGAGCAAAAATCATATGCTGACTACCGTATTACGCTTTCGCGTTACAAGCAGATGCTTGCGAATGAAAGGCACGAGCGAATGCTCGCGCCAGCAGTGAGCGCAACGGCATTACGCTTCATACCAGCCGTGTTGCTTACGTACCTGGATCATCGTGGCCAGAATATCATTCCAGGTCTGCTGATTGGTCATAACTGCGTTGGGGAACATACAGCCATCCCAGCAAATGTGCTTGAATGCTTTGGTCAGTTGACCGCTTTCGTCGCGCAGCCAGAAACCGGCGTCGTTGGCCACGTCAAGTTTACCGTTGGGGTCGAGCGCCTGACAGTGGCGACCGGTTTTGTCGTGCGAGCCAGAGCCAAATACGGTCCCATCGTTTTGGGCAACGTGGAAATCGATGGTCCAGGGGCGCAGGGCGGCGGTCACTGTTTTCAGGCCTTCGGTCAGGGCGGCGCGGTCGTTCCAGTCGAAATCGATGGGCAGGATGCGGTCTTGTGGGCGGTTGTAGCCGAGTAAGTACAGCAGCGTGTGCGCCATATCGGCCTGAAAACCCATATTTGGGCGATCAACAGCTTCGAGGGTGTCGAGCATCGTTTTCCAACTGTGCATGCCGCCCCAGCAGATTTCTCCTTCGGCGGCCAGCTTTTCGCCGAAATCGGCGGCTACGTCACAGGCTTCGCGGAAAGTCTGAGCAATGAGTTTGGTATTCCCCGCCGGATCAGCGTCCCAATCATGCGGCGAACTGGCCGAGTCGATCCTGACCACGCCGCTTGGACGCACGCCAAGCTCCGTTAACCGTTGACCAACGTGGCAGGCTTTACGAACCATCTCCACAAACTGGGTACGTTCCTCTTTGGTCCCCATTGCCGGACCACCCCAGATAGGCGCCACCAGCGAACCGATTTTAAGGTTATGTCCCGACACTTTATCGGCCAGACGTTTAATACCGTCGTCATCAAGGTTGACGTCGATGTGCTCGAACAGGGCAAGGTCTACGCCATCGAATTTCACGCCATCCACTTCAGCGGCAGCGGTCAGTTCCAGCATGGTATCAAATCCAATGACGGGCTCAGAGTCAGGTCCTTTTCCGACCACGCCGGGCCACATGGCGTTGTGTAGTTTAGGATAGTTATTCTCGTTCATGATGTTGGTACGCGGATGATGATGGTACGCAGATTAAAGGGATCAAACAGATTTTCGCAGATGCTGATGGTACGCGGATTAAGGAGATTTAAAACGATTTGCGCAGATTTTGGATTGAAGCGGATCTTTTAAATTGAAGCAGAGCAAATCCATTTAAATCTAAAAATCCGCGTCAATCGTTTTAAATCCCTTTAATCCGCGTACTATATCTTCAAATCAGGGTTCGATGGGCCGAAGTGTTTCAGAATAACGATCGGGTCGGTGGTCGATGGATTTACGATCGTTACGCCTTCTTTGGCTGCTTTCTCGCTCACGAAGAACTCATCATTGGTGAGTTGACCGTAGCGGATCAGGGCGGGGGTTTCAATATCCCAGACGCCTAGTTTGCCGTGGCCCTGCATCACGATGAGGCCATAGGCGCCGCTGTCTTTAATGGTGACGGTTGCACCCGGCATCACGGTTAGTTCTTTGGCACTGAACGCATCTGATTTGTAACACACCCAGTTTTCGACGTACCCAGCCGCTTGCATCTCGGTCACATCACCGACAGGCAGCGGTGCCATGAATCGGTTGGCCATCATCTGTGGATCAACGTTCAAATCCCAGTCAATGGCTTCCATCAGTTGGTCGTAATCGCCTATGCGCTCTTTCGGGGTGCCGTTCCAGAGCAGTTCTTCAGGGATAATAGCCTCGTTCACCAGCGACTGATACATGGCAAACACGTCCGACGCTTTCTGCGGCTCGTAGGTACAGAGGCTACCCGGTGCGTGAAGCAGTCCGGGGGGTACGTCCCAGCCGGTGCCGGGTTCGAGGCGGTAGGCCATCGAGTAATTGGTGATCTTGTTGTCGCCTTTAGTGAAGTTCATCAGGCATTCCTTGATCTGCTCTTTCGACGTACCCGGCGCAATACCGATAAACGTATACGGAAAATCGCCGCCGTGGTTGTTGAGTTGCGGCGGAAAGTAATAGGCTTCGGGTTTACCCAATTGACCGATGTGCGCGGCTTGCTCATCATTATGGTGCAGGTGGTGTGGTAGCGGTCCCATGTTGTCAAAGAACTTGGAATACATGGGCCAGCTTCCGTACTGATCCCAAAGCCGATCACCAATCAGGCTTCCTTTCAGTTCATCAACGGCATCTTTCAGCAGGAACTGCACCTCGTTGTCGCCATCCTTGAAGACAACGGCGCTCAGTCCTTCGTTTTCGCCGGTCAGCGGACCGTTTTTCGCAGGTGTTGTCGATGATAACCAGCGTTCGTCGATACCGCCGCGCTCACCGCCCAGCACATAATAATCGTCGGGGTGAAGTTTGATCCGTCGGCCAGGTACGCAGAACGATCGGGGCACCCAGGTTGGAGCCAGTCGTAAGATGCCTTTTCCCTGTTCAAAGGCTTTTTCAGCTATGCTCATGGTGGAGGTTGTTTCCATAAAGGGTTTGTTTAAAAAGAGGTCATTACGCTACGCGGTCATTAAATGGTCATTAGGCATCGCCGTCATTAAGTGATCATTCGTAGAAAAACAATTAATGACTATGAATGACCACTTAATGACAGCGCATCGTAATGACTATTTCACAAAGTCATCAATCACCGTTTCATTACTCAATACGTCAAATTCCAGGTCATACATACGCGTTTCACCGGGTTCCAGCATAATCAGCGTATTATTTGCCCGCGCGGCTGCCTGACCAATGGGCGGATGTGTTCCGGGTTCAATTCCTGTCACGTACTCGCCTTTGCCCCAGTGCTGCCAATTAGTGAGCCACGGCAATTGCGCTTTCTGGAAACGCATAGCTACCGCCAGCCCGAGTTTCGCATTATGCACCCCGGCCGTACACCAACCAGACGCATCGGGTGTTGCGTCGACGAACACGACTGCTTCGCCCGTTCCGAGGTGGGCATCCAGTGGCGCAGGACAGGTTTTGAAGTCGTTTCCCTCGCGAAAAATATCGGCATGGATACCGCCTTCGCGTGGTTGCCAGTCACCCTGCCAGATTAGCTTCGCTCCTTCGTCGACCAGCGGCCAGCCGAAGTTCACGTGATACAGCAACATGTGCGGAGCGGGTGTGTTGGCCCGGTTCACCACCTCATCATGAATCCGAATGGTAGGTTGCCCAAGCGTTGCAGAAATGGTACGTCGTAGCTCCAGACTAGGGCCAAAAATCCGGGTTTCCCGCATCCGTCCGGTAATGCTCATTTCCAGTTTGCCCGCTACCGGGTCGGGCTGAATAATGGATTCGATCTCGGCAGGTACGTTGCTGATATGGCCGTGAATACCTCGTTCGCCATATTCATCGCTTTCGGGTCCCCCCACGTGCGACAGTCCACAGGTGGTCAATAACCCACCGTTGAACGTTCTCAACCAGTCGAGGCCACGGTCAGAGAAGGGTTGTGGCGCGGTAATGCCCGAGTGACACAGCCAGGCCAGGCTATGCTGATTGTAGAACGCATCGGCAATGTCCATGCCCCGGTCAATGACCACTTTGTAACGCAGTCCCGAGCCGGTATTGATCCAGGCAACCCGAACGCCCCGACCAGCTCCATTATCGAGAACCGCCGTTTCAATGCCCCCGACCTGCGCCGGGTTATTAATCTTATCTGTCCAGGGGTAGGCCATTAAAGTGGTTTGTGGTTTGTAGTCTGTTGTTTGTGGTTGCGCTGCTGATTTACGTTACTGGTTCATCAGCAGCGCAACCACAAACAACAGACTACAAACCACAAACTGATCTTACATCGTCTTCAGCATCAGACTTCTATACTGCACTTTCATGGGTGGTCCTACGTGAACCTGAACGCCTAGTAACCCTTTCGACGAGCCATTAACCTTGTCGTTGTCAGTGACATCGCTCATGAGTACGCCATTGATGTAGTGTTGCAGGCGGTTACCTTTCACGATCAGGTGAAACTTGTTCCAGGTCTCGGGTTTGATAAACGTCTTGAGCGAGTCTGAGCTACCTAGTGAACCAGTCACGATCAAGCCGCCCCAGGCGTTGTTCTTCACGTTTGCCCGAACAGCTTCGATCGAAGCGGCACCTGTGTAGGCTGGAATCGTCGTTTTCTGCCCCCGATAGGCCAACGTGGTGCGTTTCCGCTCTTCGTAGTTCTGGCCGGTATAACGCATTTTCCCGTCAATGTCGGCCTGATAACCACGCAAGGCAAACGGCACATCGGTCAGTCGATCGCTTCGGTAGTTGATGCCGGAATTACCTTCGGTCGTGATGCTGAATTCGCCGGTAAACTCGAAGTCGGCGGGCTCGCCTCCTTTCCAGATAATAAACGAGTTCGTTTTCAACAAGGTGGTAGGCGTAATCTCGCCAACCAGATTACCATTCTCTACCCGCCAGTACGTCGGATCACCCTCCCAGCCGTTCAACGTTTTTCCATCGAAGATCTGGACAAAGCCGTCTTTATTCGCTTTTTTAGGTTGCGCCTGGCAAAGCGTTGTGAAGCTGACGGCTATGATCGCGGCTAAGCATATCGTTTTTTGACTCATATCGTGTTTGCCTATTTGTGGCTAGTAGGTACGTACCTACACAAACTACTACTTACCCTTACCCGTATCAACCGCCTTATACACCTCGTTCATCTGATTTCCGCCCGATTTCAGATAAGCGACCAGGTCTTTCAGTTCCTCACTGTTCAGGCTATTGATGAGGCCGGGGAGCATAATGGATGAAGGAGAATATTTGCGCGACACCACCTCTTTTTTGGCCAGCTTACGAAGCTGATCCGGTGCAAAGGGGTTTTGGGAGATCGAGTAGCTCGTTTTATCTTCCGACACCAGCCGACCCAGCACCGACTCCCCATTTTTCAGCGTGAAGATGCTTGAGGCGTACTGATCGGAGATGGTTTTGTCGGGCGAAATAATAGCCTCCAGTATGTCTTTATTGGAGAAACGGGTGCCCAATTGAGTCAGGTCGGGGCCAATATCGCTGCCCTGACCGCCTATGGAATGGCAACGGCTACACAGCACAGCCGCATAAAGTTTTTTGCCCGTTTCAAAGTTTCTCGCCATCAGCCCACTATCAATAACCGCTACTGCATTTTCCAACCGCCAATTCCGGTACGGTCCCTTGGGCGAATAATCGGATGCGATATCGTTGCCCGACTTTGTCAGTAGATCAGCACCCGAAAGCTTGTTATACGTCTCGAACTGCTCTTTGGGTACGTTGGCGAGCGCCAGTTTCCGGGCTCTGTCGATGAAGCCGATGTAGCTGTTTCCTCCTTGATACTTAAAGGCATTGGCAAACCAGGTGAAGTAGGTATTGCGCAGCGCCGGTGTCCAGCCGGTTTTCTGGCGGCTCAACATAGTGGCGTAGTACGTTTGCTGTAAGGGAGGTACTTTTTCCAGCATCCTGGCAATATCCAGTCCATACTGAGGGTTCCGCAAAATCAGATCCGACGAAGCAGTAGCGGCCTCCAGACCAAGATCCTTGATTCCTGCTTCGGTTTTCTGGCTCATCAAGGCCATCGTTTTTTCAATGACGCCCGGTGCTTCCAGGTAGATCAGCAACTTGCTCAATCCGCGATTCATTAGCGCCGTTTTAGCTGGGTAACGCGGGTTTAGATAGGCAACCAGCCGGTTTTTTTCGGCGGGCTCCGGTGGGCCCATTCGCAGGAAAACCAGTTCAACGGCTCGTAGTAGATCAAACTGTTGCGCCTCTGAAAGTTGCTCGTATTTTATGCTGGTCAACGCATTGAGCAGCTTGCTCTTCAGCGAACTATCGCCCTGCCGGGTTAAAGCGATCAGGGCCTGCGTTGCTCCTTGGGGATCTTTTTCCGCGAAAGCTTTTTCCTGCCATTGCGCCACTGGCTGATGCTCAACGGCCATACGCGCGGCGTAGCGAACAAACCGATCGGCATGATTCAGGTTGGGCCAGGCCAGCGCCAAAGCGGCTTCATTGGGGCCCTGATGAAATTGCTCTAACTGGGTACGTAGCTGATGCTCTTTCGTAACGGTGGGCGCGGTAGCCAGAGTCGACACATCATCGGCACCGGCATACGTCACCCGGTATAGGTCAGACTCGAGCCGACGACCACCGGTCAGGAAATACAGTGCCCCATCGGGCCCAACCACGCCATCGGTCAATGGGAGTGGCGAACCGGAAATAAACTCTTCACGATCAGCCTCATAGGTAGACCCTTTGGGTTTTAGATGAATTGAGTAGATGATGCCAAAACTCCAGTCGAAGGCAAACAGCGATTGACGATATTTCTTAGGAAAGCGAGCTTTCTGTCCAGAAATCAGGTTCGTGGGTGACCCCTGTCCGATATTGATCACCGGCGGTAGATTATCCGGGTTGGCGGGTAACCATTTGCTGTTGCCCGTACGCCAGCCAAACTCGGCCCCGCTCGTTACGTGGCAAATTCGGGTAGGCCGGTACCAGGGCAGTCCGAAATCCCACTCCATATCCGAATCATAGGTGAACATGTCGCCCGTCTCGTTGAAGGCGATATCGAAGGCGTTTCTGAACCCGGCACCCATCAGTTCCCAACGTTTTCCTTCGGGGTCAACTTTTGCAATCCAGCCACCGGGCGCCATGCGGTCGTTGGCGTGCCCGCGCGGGTCTTTTATCAGTGGGAACAGGTTATCTTCTTTCCAGTTCGAGGGTAAGCGGTAAGCGTCCATCGCCGGTACGTCGGTATGATTACCCGCAACAACGTAAAGCGATTTTCCGTCGGGAGCCAGCACCACCGAATGCGGGCCGTGTTCGCCTTCGCCTTTCAGCTCTTTCAGCAGGGTAATTTTGTCGAGCTGATCGTCGCCATCTGTGTCCTGCAACCGGTACAGCCCGCTACCTTTGGTGAAGGTAGAGTCGAGCCGGTGATTGACCATGACATACAGGCTATTAAATGCCCAGAGCAACCCCTGCGCGTACCCCATTCCGACTCTTGGTTTAGTTGGGTTGGCAGCAGAGGGCTGAGCCACGCTGATTTTCAGCTTCTCGACCCGGGGTTTCTGCACCCCCGAACCAATGGCCGGCAGATCGAGCCGATAAAGCGATCCGTACTGATCGGAGGTAATCATTCGCCCCTTGTCATCGAAGGTCATGGCCACCCACGATCCTTCTTTATTGTCGGAGGGGCTGTACAGATGCTCTGCCCTAAAACCGGGGAGTAGTTTCAGTTTGTCGACTTTGGTGCTGTCGGCTATCCGTTCGGCAGTGTGGGTTTCCCGAAGGCTAATCCAGGACGTACCCAGCAAAACGAGCGCACAAAGAATAAATCCAACTTTAGTTTGGCGGGTCAGCGTTAACATGACGTTTCAAGGGCTTGGTTGCTCTCAAAAACTGCATTTGTGCCGATTCTACTGACATGCTCATTACCCTACCTGATTAGGAGAGACCTAAGCACCCGGCACAAAATATGCAATTCAATCGTCAAATGTTACCACGCATTGGCCGATAACTTGCCTACACTTACCTACCAGGCCAACTTTTTTCGCGGATTCCTATTTTAGGGGTGAAGGGCGAGAGGCGAATTGGTGAAGGGTGAGGAGTGAAGGGTGAGTTAGTCAGACACCTGTTGCGTACCTACGGCACGCTGACGTTACCGGACCTGTTTTTTCTACCGACGCTTCGCTATTATGTCCCTACGGGACAACCGGCAAAACCCGTCACTCCTCACTCTTCACTCTTCACCCTTCGCCCCTAAGCCAAACTCTGCTTAATATCCCGGATTCGGTCATTGAAGGCGATGGCGTGCACATCGAGGTCGGGGACTTTGGTGGCGTCCAGCAGATCCATCACGGCGGGGTGGTGCGGAATACGCTTACCCGTTTCGATGCTAATGTATTTCGACGTCACCCACAGCACATTTTTGAGCTGTTTCTTCCGGTCGTCGGTCATGTAATATTCGGTGATTGTGGTGTCGGTATCGAAATACACGATGCGCGACATAATACGTACCCACTCACTCACCAACGCCGGGCGTATATAGGCGATCTGATGCTGGTACACCACCCAACTCGACTTGTATTCGTGAAATAACTGCGCGGGGGCAAACCCATACAGCTTCGCCACCTGATCTTCGCGGGCGTTGAAATAATAATCGAAATACTTGGCGTTGTTGAGATGCTGGAGCGGATCACAGTCCTGAAACCGGATAATCGTCCGTGTTTCTGTCTCGACCGGGTACGTCCGGTTTGGGTCACGTATGAACATAAAGCCTGCGGCGTTTGTGGTTTGTCGTTTAAAGTTTGTGGTTGCGCTGCTAATTCACCAGTTTTCCTGAATTAGCAACGCAACCACAAACTTCAAACGACAAACTTCTTCTACATTTTCTCTAAAATTCGCTCAATCGATACTTCGTGACCGATTTTGGCTTTCAGCTCGCTGATGGAGACACGTACCTGCTCGGTAGTGTCGCGGTAACGGATTGTTACGGTGTCGTCTTCCAGCGTCTGGTAATCAACGGCGATACAGAACGGCGTTCCGATCAGATCCTGACGGGTGTAGCGTTTACCAATGGCATCGCGCTCTTCCATAATGACCCGGAACTCTGATTTCAGCGATTTCACGATCTGTTCCGCTTTTTCGGGCAGACCATCTTTGCGCACCAGCGGGAATACGGCTGCTTTGATCGGGGCCAGTGCCGGATGTAGTTTCAGGTACGTCCGCTCTTTCTGCTGATCGCCCTCGCCAACGGTCTCTTTCGTGAACGCGTTGCAGAAGGTAGCCAGGAACAGACGGTCGGCACCCACCGATGTTTCCACCACATACGGAATGTAGTTACCGTGGGGTTTGCCCGTGGCGGGGTCAACGTCATTATCGAAGTATTGCTGTTTCTTACGGCTTAGTTCCTGGTGCGCTTTCAGGTCGAAATCAGTGCGTGAGTGAATACCTTCCATTTCACGGAAACCGAACGGGAATTTGTATTCGATGTCAACGGCGGCGTTGGCGTAGTGGGCCAGTTTCTCGTGGTCGTGGAATTTCAGGCTGGTAGCTGGAATGCCGATCGCCTGATGGAACTTCATGCGGGTTTCTTTCCACTTATTATACCACTCCATCTCGGTGCCGGGGCGCACGAAATACTGCATCTCCATCTGTTCAAATTCGCGCATGCGGAAGATGAACTGACGGGCAACAATCTCGTTTCTAAACGCCTTGCCGATCTGGGCAATACCAAACGGAACACGCATCCGACCCGTTTTCTGCACGTTCAGGAAGTTCACGAAAATACCCTGTGCCGTTTCGGGACGGAGGTAAATCGTACTGGTGTCTTCGGCTACCGAACCTACCTGCGTCGAGAACATCAGGTTGAACTGACGTACCTCAGTCCAGTTTTGAGTTCCCGAAATAGGGCATTTGATTCCTTCGGCAATGATCAGGTTCCGCACGCCTTCAAGGTCTTCGGCACCCAGTAACCGGCCCATTTCTTCGAGCAGCGCTTTGCCACGGGCTTCGTCACCGGCGTTGGCATATTCTTCGGCTTTCAGTTCCAGCAACTGATCGGCGCGGTAGCGTTTTTTCGAGTCGCGGTTGTCGATCATGGGGTCGTTGAACGAGTCGACGTGGCCGGAAGCTTTCCAGGTTAGCGGATGCATGAAAATAGCCGCATCGATTCCCACTACCTCATCGTGTAGTTGGGTCATCGCCTTCCACCAAACGGCTTTGAGGTTGTTTTTCAATTCAACGCCGTTCTGACCATAGTCATACACAGCCTGTAGGCCATCATATATTTCCGACGACGGAAACACGAAGCCATATTCTTTCGCATGGGCGATAATATCCTGAAGCGAAGTAGCCGGAGCGGCAGGGGCCGATCCTTCGGCCAACGTATTGGTTGTCATAATGGCCGCAAAGATAGCTTCTGCCGCCAATACCACCGACTTTCCCGACCCATACGGATACAGGACACCTTTTTTTTGACCCGATTACAGGATTTACAGGCTGGTTGAATAAAGAATACCACTTACTTTACAGAAAGTAACCCAACCCTATCACTTTCATGTTTAACCGACTACGCGCTTTTATTGCCGATACGTTTGCCGTGGGGCACAAAGAAGCAACCGGCGTGATGGCCTTGCTTCTGTTGATTATTCTATTCCTGGTAGCTCCTTTTCTTTACTCAAGGCTAAAGCCTCAACGTACCCAACCCGACAGTACTGTAACCGATCAGCAAAAACTCGACAGCCTTTTGGCTAAAATGCAACTCGACGGGGCTGCTGAAGACAAAGCCCGCTTCGGTGACAAACGCCAATCGGACCGATCACGCCAACAGGATGATAATCAACCAACATCCGAGCGCATTCAGGAGGTAAAACCTTTTCCATTCAACCCAAATACAGTCAGCGTGGCAGGTTGGCAGCAACTGGGCCTTCCCCGCTGGATGGCCGAGCGCATTGACAAGTACCGGAGCAAAGGCGGTCAGTTTCGCAAAAAAGAAGACCTGCTAAAAATTTACGATTTTCCGCCCGATGTATATGAAACGCTGGAACCGTACATTCAACTGCCCACCATGGCGGCAAAAGGCAGCAACGTACCTGAGCGGTCAGCCTATGCCAACAACGCAGCTACGTCGCCCCCACCCAACTCAGCTCCGCCACGCGAACGCTATGTGAAGCCGGTTATTCAGCCGTTCGATATCAACACGGCAGATACCACGCAACTCATTGCTTTGAAAGGGATTGGCGGTAAACTGGCCACCCGAATCATACAGTACCGCGATGGGCTGGGCGGTTTCCTGTCGGCCGATCAATACAATGAAGTATATGGGCTGGACTCGATCAATCTGGCCGAGTTGACACTTTACGCCAAAGTGCAGTCGCCCGTCCGTAAAACACCGATCAACACGGCATCGGCGGCGGCTTTAGATCGGTTACCCTACCTATCGCGGCGACAGGCGGAAGTGATCGTGAATTACCGCAATCAGCACGGAGCCTATACCTCTCCCGAATCGCTGAAAGCCGTACGTGTACTTAGTCCCCGCACCATTGAACAGATAACACCGTATCTGTTATTTTAAGGATGCAAAAAACCCCGCCTTGTGAGCGGGGTCTCTTAATAAGTTACGGTACGTTTGGTTGGTTTGGCACTTGGTACTCTTCTGTTTGTTACGAGGCACTCTTTCTGTTAATCGTTACGGTACTTGGGCAATGCGGCTACGGTGAACGCGGAATCACACATTAAAAGAAACGCGGTACTGTTTTTTTACGCGGCCAGAAGGTTGGTAAACCGCTGGTCATGTAGGCACCAATGGGCTTGTTAGCCAAAAGCTGAAATTGCTTCTCGACGGTGAGGCTGGCAGCACTCGACTGCTTCCCCTCCTTACGGTACAATTCGTCGCCTAATACAGACGACAACAAAACAAATTGATCTATATTCATATGAAACGATGTCATCTCGGTAGGTGTCACAAATATCTATAGAATTGCAAGACTTTACAACCCGTACAATCGGGTTTTACTGACAATTTATACTGAGGCGTAAAATCCCCAACGGCTAAGTAAAAAAGTGGTCACCAAAAATCAAGCCAAATAGTGTTTAAGATAAGTTCCACAGCATCAGGTTACTTATAAAAACCTTCTATTTTCGATCAGCAACCAATTGTTGTGCAGCACGTTTAGCCGGAAACAAGGAAGTAAGTGCGGTTATCAGTAAGACAATAAAGACAACCAGCACCAAATCATCAGCACGTACTTTTACCGGGTATGCATCTACAATGGCCGAAGTAGTTCCAAACCCAACTAACCCGTAACGTTCCTGTGCAAAACAAAGGACTAAACCGGCCACTAAACCGAGCGTAGCTCCAGTTAATGAGATAATGGCTCCTTCAACCAAAAATACAGATCGTATTAAACCAGGATTGGCCCCCATTGCTCCCATAATGCCAATGTCAGCTTTCTTTTCCAGCACCAGCATCGATAGGGAAAAGAAGGTGTTGATGCTCGCCACAAGGACAATGAAGGCCAGTGTCAGGGTAACAAATAACTTTTCGATGCGAATAGCCCGAAAAAGATCAGGATTCATTTCGTCGCGGGTGCGTACCTGCAATTTGTCACCCACCAGTTGCTGCGTCCGCTTTTGCACGGCTACCTCGTTGGTGCCAGGTGCCAGTTGAATCTCCAAACTAGCGTACTCATCCGGCCCATACCCGAGTAGCTCACGGGCCACGTCCATCGGAATCACCACTAAATCATCGTAGTTGGCGGCTTCAATATAAAATACGCCCGACACATTGAGCCGCTGTTGCCGAAACGCATCGGGCGACATCGACGAAAGCCGCCGGTTGCGGTCTGGAAATAGCAATTCCAGGGGTGTAAGTGGGTCTTCGGGCGAGATAGTCAGGTTATTGCGAACACCTTCGGCCACAATGGCAAAATTGACCCCGTTACGAGTCAGCACCTGTTGCCCTTCCACCATGGCCGAATCGAGCTGATGGCGCATACTATACGTACTATCAACACCCTTAACACGAACTACCGTCTGACTATCGCCATAACGGGCCAGTGCGTTATCGGTGGCTGTTCCCGTCACCACTTCCACACCGGGCAACTGCCTGAGTTGCCTAACTAATTCAGGAGTAAGCTCGAACCGCTTACCCTGCCGGGGCTGAATGGTCAGATCGGCTTCTACTGACTTAAATAATTGCCGGTTCAAATCTTCCATACCATTGAATACCGACATAACTACCACCAACGCCATTGTACCCACACCCACACCCAGCATAGCCAGGAGAGATAACCAACTGATGAAGCTACGTTTGCGACGGGAAAAGAAGTACCGGCGGGCAATGAAAACGGGAAGATTCATAATGTACCTGCATAAATGGAGGGCGAAGATAACAGCCCGACCGGGAAACGTGCTGACTACACTACCCGGTTCGCCAAGGTACGCCGCCGATCCCTTTGTTTGGCCAATAGCCGTTTATTCCCATTCCCAGGCATCGTCGTTGATGAGTTCAGCAATAACGGCCGTCCAGCCAGTTTGGTGACTTGCTCCAATTCCCTGCGCCGTATCGCCGTTGAAATATTCGTAGAACAGCAACAGGTCCGCATTTTCGGGCCGCTGATAAAACGGGCTGAACGGCCCATGAATGGGTCGATGCCCCTGCTCGTCAGCTTCAAACGTGGCCACAATTCGTTTCGCCAGTTGGTCCGATACCTCTGCGAGATTAAGCCGATTTCCCGAACCCGTTGGAAACTCGACGGTAAAGGAATCGCCATAGAACTGGTGGTACGTTTTCAGCGACTTAATAAACAGGTAGTTGATCGGCATCCAGACCGGACCGCGCCAGTTGGAATTCCCGCCAAACAGCCCCGAATCAGAATCGCCGGGAACGTACCTGATCGAGTGCAGTTGCCCCGCGATGTCGACGCTGTACGGGTTGGTTTCGTGGCATTTAGACAAAGCTCGGATACCACCCGGCGATAGAAATTCGGTTTCGTCGAACATCATCTTCAACAGGTATTCCAGCCGTTCTTTCGATACCAGCGAGAGCAGAATATCACCGTCGGGCGTGACGCGCTGATCGGGCATGGGCAGGCCAAGGCCCGCGCGGTAATTCTGGAAGAAACGAACCCGCTTCAGAAAATCAGACAGGGGTTCACTTTTTTGCCGTTTGATGATCGACACGGCAAACAGCACCGAAAGCCCCACCACAGAACGTACCCGAAGCACGTTGGGCGCTTGTCCGGCAGTATAAATCCGGTCGTAGTAAAAGTGGTCTTCCTCGTCCCAAAGCGAATCGTTCAGTGACTCTGAAATCAAGACAAACTGCTCATAGAATTTTGTAGCTACATCTTCAAACGACGGGTCATGCCGGGTAATTTCGAGTGCAATATCCATCATGTTCAGCGCGTACATGGCCATCCAGGCGGTGGCATCGGCTTGTTCGAGCAACGTACCCGGCGGCAGATTGCTCCGGTCAATGACCCCAATATTATCAAGGCCCAGAAAGCCGCCAGCATACACATTATCTTCTTCAGGATCGAGCCGGTTAGACCACCAGGTGAAGTTGATCAGCAGTTTCTGAAAAGCCCGTTTCAGGAACTGGATGTCTTCATTCTTGTAAATAACCCGCTCAAGCCGATACACCGACAGCACGGCCCAGGCATGAACCGGCGGATTTACATCCGAAAATTTCCACTCGTAAGCCGGAATTTGACCCGCCGGACTCATGTACCACTCGCGCATAAGCAGAATCAACTGATTCTTGGCAAACACGGGGTCAACCATCGCCAGCGGAACGGTATGAAACGCCAGATCCCAGGCCGCATACCAGGGATATTCCCACTTGTCGGGCATGCTGATCACGTCTTCGTTGTTCAGGTGCCGCCAGTTGTGGTTACGCCCCTGCAACCGCTCGGCAGGTGGCGGCGGATTGCCGGGATCGCCCCGCAGCCAGTGCGGAATATCGTAGTGGTAATACTGTTTTGTCCACAGCAACCCGGCCAACGCCTGTCGCTGAATACGCTTTAAATCATCAGACGCTGAAGCCGGGAATAGCGGTTGGTAAAAGGCATCAGCATCGACAATCCGGTCAGTAAATACTTGATCGAACGCAGCATCGAACGGCTGGTTTTGAATCGATTTGCAAAGCCGTAACGAAACGGTCCAGCTTTCGCCGGGGGCCAGCTCTTTTTTATAAACCGGTGCGAACTTGGTGCCCACTTCGTTTTCTTTCAACAGGTCGCAGAGGTAATCATTTTGCCCGGCCACGGCTTCATGAAACGCGTCTTTCACAAACGGCGATCCGTTGGGCATACCGTAGAGCCGCTTGGTATTTGACTCATTATCGGTCATCAGGCTGGTTTCTACCGGCTGATAATAAAGATAATAATTACCCGTCCGAAAGTGCGACAAGAACACGTTACCCGCCGTAGGCGTATCGGGGCGGCGGCTAATAGTTGGCTTCTGAAAATCAGGCTCGAATGACCAGCGATTACGGCACCACAGGGTAGGTAACATTGTCAGCGGAGCCGAATCGGGACCGCGATTGGTAGCTGTAATACGGATACACACATCGTCTGAATCTTTTTTGGCATACTCGACTACCACATCGAAATAACGACCATCGTCGAAAACGCCGGTCTGTAGTACCTCGAACTCGGGGTCTTGCCGGGTACGTCGCCCGTTTTCGTGTAGCAGCCAGTCATACGGGAACGCGGCCTGAGGATACTTGTACAGGCCTTTCATGTACGAATGCGTCGGCGTATTGTCGAGGTAATAGTACAGTTCCTTCACATCTTCGCCGTGGTTGCCTTCGCCGTTGGTAAGGCCAAAGAGACGTTCCTTCAGTATGCCGTCTTTTCCGTTCCACAGGGCTAGCCCAAAGCAGACGTTCATGCGGCGGTCGGAAAAACCCATCAGGCCATCTTCACCCCAGCGATACACCCGGCTCCGCGCCTGATCGTGCGGAAACGCATTCCAGGCATCGCCGTTAGCCGAGTAGTCTTCGCGCACCGTACCCCACTGACGGTCAGCCAGGTAAGGCCCCCACTTTTCGAGTGGTACCGCTTTTTTCGCGTTCTCCCGAAGGCGATCTAATTCAGGATTCATTGATTTACGATTTACAATTTACGACTTACGATGGACGAACTACAAGTACAGGACATGAAGCAGCGCTACATCGTACCTTGTACATCGTCATTCGTAAATTAGATCAGCCTCCATCCGAAAAGCTTTCCAGAACCGTCATGCCGCCGTCGATGAAGATGCTGGCGCCGGTGATGTAGTCTGAATCGTCGGAGGCCAGGAAAACGGCGAGGTTACCAATATCCTGAGGTTGACCAATTCGGTTGTAGGGAATCAGTGTCATCAGCGAATCATAGGCTTTGGGCGTTCCCCAGGCTTCGGTATTAATCGGCGTTTGAATGGCACCGGGGCAGATGCTGTTGACCCGAATTTGCCGGTCGCCGTATTCCTGCGCCAGCGACTGCATCAAGAGTTTAACACCTCCTTTCGACGCTGCGTAGTTGATATGCCCCGCCCACGGAATGGATTCGTGTACCGAACTCATACAGATAATTTTACCCGTTGCCCGCGACACTTCAGGCCGTGGTCCACGCCGCAAAAACTCCCGAACAGCCTCGCGGGCACACAAAAACTGCCCGGTCAGGTTAACATCGATTACAAGCTTCCAGTCGGCCAGCGTCATCTCATCGAACTTGGCATCGCGCTGAAGCCCCGCGTTGTTCACCAGAATATCGATAGTACCAAAGTGATCGATGACCTGTTTGAACATGGCCTGTACCTGTTCTTCCTTCGACACGTCTGCTTGAATGGCTATCGCATCTACACCGAATCCTTTGATCTCAGCCACCAGCGCCTCGGCATCTTCTGGCCTTGATACGTAATTGATAATAACGTTGGCACCAGCCTGCCCCAGCGATTTGGCTACACCCGCCCCAATCCCCGAATTGGCCCCGGTTACCAGCGCCGTTTGACCCGACAGTTTCTTATCTCCCATTGACTTTTGAGTTAGTGTGTTATTCAGTTCCTACTGCAACTACTCCGTTTTAGGTCGGATAGTTATAACCGTTGCCTTGAATTAATGGCTTTCTAAGCTATAGGGAGAGTTTCTGTTCTAGTTAACCAACAACATCATGACCGACAAACCACAACCGGAAGCAGGCGAAAAGCCCATTGTTCAATCAACAGAAGCGCAGGCACCCCAGCCGGGTCACTTCCTAAAATCGATCGATGAAGACACCGACGTTGACGCCAGCGAAGTAAAAGACGAATCAGATGGCATGGAGAAGGCCGATTTTCTGGGAAAAACCAATCTGGAAAACCGGGATGAAGCGTAATGGGTTGATGCGTATTGCTGACGCACTGTAGTGTTGATGACGCGCGGTTTATTGCTGACGTATGGCCCTTCGACTAGGCGTCAGCAATAAACCGCGCGTCATCAACACTCCCCGAAACACCTTATTTTTGCCCCATGCTCAACCGGCCAGTTATTACTGTTTTGTGGTTCAAACGCGACCTGCGTCTGCGCGACCATGCGCCGCTACAGGCAGCGATAAACACAGGGAAACCGGTATTGCTACTTTACTGTTTTGAGCCATCGGTACAGGCCGACCCCAACTACGACCCGCGCCATTGGCGTTTTGTGACCGAATGCCTCGCCGACCTGAATCGGCAATTACCGAAACTGGCGATTTCAGCCCCAAAACAACAACGTACCCACGAATGGCTACCCTTCGAGTTCGACGACGAAGCCGCTGCTGACAACATACCTGAGTCGGGCCCTCCAAAAATCTGGATTTTTCAGCGGGAAGTCGTGGATGTGCTGGCAGCCCTGCAAAAAGAGTTTACCATCGACACCCTTTTTTCGTACGAAGAAACCGGCCTGAAAATCACCTACGACCGCGACAAAGCCGTGACTCAGCTTTGCCGTGAGCAGGGCATTCAGTGGAACGAGTATCAATGCAACGGCGTTATCCGGCGGCTGAAAAACCGCGACACCTGGGCCGCCGACTGGCAGCAAACCATGCGCTCCCCTCAGCAACACCCTGATATGATGCGCTGGTTACCGGCCAACGTACCCAACGCCTGGTTTCAGCAGGAACGTGGCCCCAACCTACCCGCCGAGTGGCACGTACCTGACCCGCTGTTTCAACCGGGTGGCGAGCAGAACGCCTTTCGGTATATGACCAGTTTTCTGACCGACCGTATTTCATTATACGCAAAATCGATCTCGAAACCGCTCGAGAGTCGGCGGGGGTGTAGCCGGTTATCGCCCTACATTGCCTGGGGTTGTGTGAGCATCCGACAGGTATTTCAGGCGCAGTTAGAGGCCGCCAAGCACCCTCCCCTGCCAGGGTTGGGTCGACAGTTTGCCGCCTTTGCGTCGCGTCTTCGCTGGCATTGCCATTTTATTCAGAAGTTTGAAAGCGAAGACCGAATCGAGTTCGAGAACGTAAACCGGGCTTTCGATACCCTTGAGAAAAACGACAACCCGGCGCACTACACCGCCTGGCACGACGGCAAAACGGGCTACCCGATGGTCGACGCCTGCATGCGCTGCCTGACCGCTACCGGCTATATCAATTTCAGAATGCGGGCTATGCTGATGTCGTTTCTGAGTCATCATCTGCTGCAACACTGGAAAGAAGGGGCCCTGCACATGGCCCGGATTTACACCGATTTTGAGCCGGGCATTCACTACGCACAGATTCAGATGCAGTCGGGCATGACGGGCACCAACACCGTCCGCATTTATAACCCCGTAAAGCAATCGCAGGAGCATGACCCGAATGGCGTATTCATCAGGCAGTGGATTCCCGAACTGGCCAACTGCCCCGATGCCTACATTCACGAACCGTGGACCATGCCGCCCCTGGAGCAGGATATGGCCCATTTCCACATCGGCATCGACTACCCCGCCCCCATCGTCGATATTGTTGAGTCGGGTCGCGAGGCGCGGGTAAAGTTGCATCAGCCCCGAAAAACGGAAACAGGCAAAGTCGAAAAAGAGCGCATTTTAAAGCGGCACACTATACCGATTGCCGATGCCAGCGCAAAGTGAACACGTAAAGGCACGGGCATATGCTTACCTTTGGCACAATGACAATTGCTCACTCACAATCGACGTATATGAAGCAGTTCAATCTCTCCTTTGCCCTTGGCCTGTTGCTGTCGATGATTGTCCTTCTCAACCTCGGCCTCTGGATTTACGTAGCAACCCGCGAAGGCGTTTCGTTTGTAGAAGCCAAAGCGACGTACCTGAGTTGTTTTCCTTCGTTTCTGCAAAATGCGTTGTTGCTCACGTTGCTGAACATCGTATTATGCGTAGTGTCGCTCTTCCTGCTGATCCGTATCGGTGAATCGCTTAGTCGGTTAGCTAACATGGTTCGAATTCCCACCATCATTATCAACACCATCCTGATTGCCTGGAACATTTTCTCGATGATGTAGAGTTTGAGAAACTGCGTTAGCAAAACCGTCTGGATTCCTGTTTCCGCTATCTAGTATCACCTGGATTATGTACACCCGCAAACGCATTTCTTTCAGGCACTTATGGTCGTTCACCTGGAGGCCAATTCTGTTTTTTGTCACTTACTCTACGGCCATCGTTAGCCTGTATATAGCCACAGATTGGCCCTTACTGACGGTGCCGTTTATCCCGATTGCCACGATTGGTACGGCGGTTGCCTTCTACGTGGGTTTTAAAAACAACTCGGCCTATGACCGGCTATGGGAAGGGCGGCGGGTATGGGGGAGCCTGACCAACGCGAGCCGGTCGTGGGCTATTATGGTGCTCGACTACATCACCAACCTGAACGCATCCGGCCAGTTACCAGCCAGCGAATTGCGCAACCATCACCGGCTACTAATTTACCGGCATCTGGCTTTTTTGAACGCCCTTCGGCTTCAACTCCGCAGCAAACACGTTTGGGAGGAACACCACGGAGCCGAACTCAAAATCATCGATCATATCGAGGCTTTCCAGCAGAAAAAGATGGACTACGAGTTATGCCATTTTTTGCCGAAAGACGAGGTAAACAGCTTATTAAGCAAAGCTAACGTAGCCACCCAGTTGATTCGCAACCAGTCGGCGCACCTCCGCGAGTTGCGGGCACTGGGATTACTGTCTGATATTTATCATAACGAACTGGAACGAATGCTGGTTGAACTGTATAACCAGCAGGGAGCCGCCGAACGGCTGAAAACGTTTCCGTTTCCCCGGCAGTACGCCTTTTTCAGCTACGTGTTTGTTTGGCTGTTTATTCTGCTGCTTCCTTTCGGCCTGATCACCGAAATGACCAAAGTAGGCGGTTGGCATGTCTGGCTGACGATTCCGTTCTACACGCTGATTGCCTGGGTGTTCAACACCATGGAAGTAGTGGGCGACACCAGCGAAAACCCGTTCGAGAACAGCATCAACGACGTACCCATCTCGGCCATCTGCCGCAATATCGAAATCGACCTGCGCGAGATGCTGAGCGAAACAGAGCTGCCCGCCAAACTACAGGCCGTTGACAATATTCTCATGTAACGACATATTTCCTGACTGATGATGCATTGGGGTAGTATACAGATAGCCGGACTGGCAGTCGGGCTCATAACGGCCAACTTTAGTCCACAAATGAACAAGTCTGCCTATGTCATACGGGAAGCCAGGGAATATGATCAGCAGATTACACCCCCTTCATTAACTGTTCATGATTCGATTCCTAACGACGAAGAGATCAGCGAAACGGGGCTATTGAAACAGGTCGACGATGCGGGGTACCCAATGGTTACGCTGACGATCGAGTTACCCCGGCAGCACCTGACCGAGTCTTTCACGATTAATCTGGACGACATAAAAACAATTCAGCCAAGCACGCTTACTGGCCTGATTGGCAGTCAGATCACTTTTCGGTACACTTCCGAAGTAACCAACGCCGTGCTCGATATTCAGGTCGATGACACCTCCCTGCTGGATGTCGATCCCCGGATTATCACGGCTAAAACCCGGCAAGTAGTGGGCGTACTGGGTGCCGATGAAATCACCACCGGCGACGAACCCGGCCTACTGTTAATTACCGCAGCCGATGGCGACGTGACTGAATTTCCGTTCTACATCACGAGCGAGTTGCTGGAAGTGAACGGTACCACCGTCACGGTATTCTACGAAGAAAGGACGATTAATATCATTAAGGCCATAACGGCAACAAAATAGGTTGTCGGCAGGCTATCGCTAAGTTTGTTTTGCCAAAGCGCGTGTTCTGACCCTAGCTTTGCCGGACTTAACTCATTTGCCGTGCCTCGACAACAACATTTCTGGCTCCTTGTCATACTGCTGGTGATCGGCAACGTACCCGGCATTGATATATCGGGTATGACCGTACCAGCGCTGGCTCAGGAACGTTGCGCCGAACGGCTTCCGTTTACGCCCGTTACCCAACCCAACCGGGTCGAGTGGAGCAAATTCCCGGCGTTTACTCTTCCCGATGCCTTCACGATCATTTACGGCGGGGCGCGCCTGACTGGTGATGCCAACGCCCCGCTAGCCCACGGATTCAATCGGTTGGTGCGGCCCGTTGCCGGTGAAAACCCTGGACGAAGCCAACGCGTATTGGAGTACGCGGGCTTTGCCTATGGCCTGAATCAACCGTGGGAAACGCTCGAAAGTCCGTGGGGTAATGACCTGGCGCTGTACCGGGCGAAATGGGATGGCTGGCTGCGCGAACAGTCGGGTGGGCAAACTAACGCCGCCGGTCAGTTTATCCTGCCCGCCGATATCCTGATGGTGGACATTGAACGGCAAATTGACACCGACGCGGGCATTCTTCGACTAAAAACCAACACCGCCACACCCGCTCAGTACCGCGCCCTCGCTGACGCCGATTTCATACGTACTTACAAAAATGACCTGGTTGCCCTGTACGCTTATGGGTTGCAATACCTCCGTCAGCGCGCCGACCTGTCGGAGATTCGGGTCAGTACCTACAGCGACGTACCAGTGCGTAACACCTACGTCAATGTAGTTGCCAACTCCTGGACCGATTGGACCACCAATGCCAATCGCCTGAGTTACCTCACCAAAGACAACAACGGCACAACCCTCGGCGGCGCTTTCTATGATCAGCTCGATTTCCTGTCGCCCTCGGTTTATTATTACTACAATTACGATGCCGTTCGACCTAGTCCGCTCGCGGGCGATTACCTGGCCTACACGCTATTTCAGATCGAAACAAACCGGGCCTGGAGCAGCAAGCCGGTGATCCCGTTTGTCTGGATGCGGTTCCATGACTGTTGCGGCAATTACCCCACCTTTATTCAGCCGCAGATGGCCGAGGCTACCGCTATTTTCCCCTTCTTCGCCGGGGCCAAAGGCCTGTGGTTCTGGGATGAATTGAGCCTCTCGACCACCCGGCAGGACGTGCATGCGGCCTATGAGCATTTTGTTCACGGCCTGTACCGGCTTTCGCAATTCAACAGTCAGTTTCAGGATGCTTATGAACTAGTGGCCGAAACCAACGCCCGCGACCTGATGAACGATCAGAAACCCGTTTGGCGAGGCATCTTCAGCGACAACAAACTATTGGTTGCGGCCCATAACCCCTACGCCACCGACAATCAGCAAACGGTGGTGCCCATTCGCTATAAAAGTTGGCAGGGAAGCCTCACCCTCACCGGCCGCGAGGTAGCCCTTTGCCAATACGACCTAACCTTGCTGGCCACCGAGCCAACCGCCCTGCCCGATTTGCGCCTATACCCCAACCCCGCCCGGCAACAGGTAACTGTAGAAACCAGCCAACGTACCGATGTTACGCTCATCGACGCAAAGGGACGGATTATCCGGCAATTTGTGAACATTTCGGCCCCTCTGGTCATTGATACCAGTACACTCCCCCCCGGCCTATACCTGATCCGAAGCGGCGGGGTTAGTAAGCAACTGATCATAAACTAGTTTGTGGTTTGTCGTGTGTGGTTTGTGGTTGCGCTGCTAATTCAAGAAAACTGGTGAATCAGCAGCGCAACCACAAACCACGCACGACAAACCACAAACGTCTTTTCTCCCATGAACCGCCTTAGCACCGAATCATCGCCTTATCTGCTTCAACATGCGCATAACCCCGTGGATTGGTATCCGTGGGGGGAAGAAGCCCTGCAACGCGCCCGCGACGAAGACAAGCCCATTT
Source organism: Fibrella aquatica (assembly GCF_041321135.1). Taxonomy (NCBI): domain Bacteria; kingdom Pseudomonadati; phylum Bacteroidota; class Cytophagia; order Cytophagales; family Spirosomataceae; genus Fibrella; species Fibrella aquatica. Next base: position 217,443 of record NZ_JBGGWF010000010.1, read on the forward strand.
TGGTCAGTATTGGCTATTCGGCCTGCCACTGGTGCCACGTGATGGAGCGTGAATCGTTTGAAAACGAACGCATTGCGCAGGTGATGAACGCCAACTTCGTCTGTATTAAGGTAGACCGGGAAGAGCGGCCCGACGTAGATGCTATTTACATGGAAGCCGTGCAGGCGATGGGCGTACAGGGCGGCTGGCCGCTCAACGTATTCCTGATGCCCGACGCCAAACCGTTCTACGGCCTCACCTACGCGCCGCCCCAAAACTGGCATAACCTGCTTAGTGGCGTCCGGCAGGCGTTCGACGATAACCGGGGGCAACTGGCTGAATCAGCGGAGGGGTTTGCCAATCATTTGAATGCCTCGGAAACAGAGCGGTTTAGACTGAGCAACGCCGAACCGATCTACGCGCTGGAAACCGTGGAGGCGATGTACCTGAAACTGGCATCGCGCTTTGATCTGGAAGATGGCGGTACCGGTCGCGCCCCTAAATTCCCGATGCCGACGCTCTACAGCTTTTTGCTTCGCTACGCTGATCTCACCGGCGACGCGTCGGCGTTTAATCAACTGGTGCTGACCCTGAACCGCATGGCGCTGGGCGGCATTTACGATCAGCTGGGCGGTGGTTTTGCGCGCTATTCAACAGATAAGTACTGGTTTGCCCCGCATTTCGAGAAGATGCTGTACGACAATGCCCAACTGCTGACGCTCTACTCCGACGCCTTTACGCTGACGGGTAACAAACTCTACAAAGACACCGTTTACGGCACCATTCGCTTCATGGAGCGCGAACTGCTGGGGCCTGAAGGCGGCTTTTTCTCAGCGCTCGATGCCGACAGCGAAGGAATCGAAGGTAAGTTCTACACCTGGCAAGCCGACGAACTACAGCAGATCCTGGGCGCCGATTACGACTGGTTCGCTAAGCTGTACACGATCACGCCGGAAGGGGCCTGGGACATCGGTCATGGCCACGGCCGGACAAATATTCTGCATCGTACCGAGACGAACCCCGCCTTTGCCGATCAACAGGGATGGACCGCTGCCGAACTGGAACAGAAACTCGCCGACACGCACCAGAAACTGATGGCCGTTCGGGATCAGCGCATCCGTCCCGGCCTTGATGACAAGATTTTGTGCTCGTGGAATGGGCTGGCGTTGAAAGGCATTGTCACAGCCTACCGCGTTTTCGGCGAACCCGAATTCCTGTCGATCGCCCTACGATTGGCCTTCTTCATCAACCAGAAACTGACCGATCAGCGCAATGGCGGGCGGCTTTGGCACACCTACAAAAAGCGGGAAGGCGAACCCGGCCGGGCCCGGCAGATTGGTTTCCTCGATGACTACGCCGCCGTAATCGACGGCTACCTGGCCCTGTATCAGGCCACGTTTACCGAAAGCTGGCTTACCGAAGCGGATAAACTGACGCAATACGTACTGGCCCACTTCGACGATCCGGGTACGTTGACAACCGAATCGGAAGTGGCCCCCGAGCCGTTATTTTTCTTCACCGATAAATCGGGCGAAGAGTTGATTGCGCGTAAGAAAGAGCTGTTCGACAACGTGATTCCAGCCTCGAACTCAATCATGGCGCACAATCTCTACACGCTCAGCCTCCTCCTCGACCGCCCCGATTACGGCAAGCGCGCCGATGCCATGCTGGGTCTCATTCAGCCGCTGATGGCCAACGAAGCCAGCTACCTCACCAACTGGGCGTCGCTTTACGCCATGCGCGTACGTCCCACGGCCGAAATTGCGCTTGTTGGCCCCGAAGCGATGGCGTACCGGCAACAGATCGACAGTCAATTTTTCCCAAATAAGGTAGTAGCAGGTACGTTCAGCAGCAGTTCGTTACCCCTGTTACAACAGCGTGGCACGATCAACGACCAAACCGCCATTTACGTCTGTTACAACCGCGCCTGCCAGCTCCCCGTCACCAGCGTAGAGGCTATGTGGAAGATCGTGAAGTAGACTAATTAAACCTATAAGGTCCACAAAAAGACCTTATAGGTTTAAACGCAAAAGCCGCCAATCTCTCGATCGGCGGCTTTTTTGTTACCCGTTACAGGCAACAGCATGCAGCTACGGTGGGAAAATGTTATTAACGCGTTCTGGCAATTTTTCTAACCGTAATCGGTACACACTTGGCCGGTGGGCACTGGCAGTCGGCGCGCGGCACTGTTACCACTGTATCGGCAAAGCAACCGTCAGCCGTGAACACACGCACCGTGTAGGTAGCACCCGCCACCGTGGCCGGATTCGGCAGGCCACTTCGCAGCAAACTACCTGTAGTCAAACCAGCCAGCGGTTGATTAATGCCGAACAAGGCGCTTGTTGCCGAGAATGAACTGCCAGGGCTGACGTTGTAGCTGGTTCCTGCCACGACCGGACCAGCCAGCACAAGCTGAGCGTTGTCCAGAGCCGCTGCAAACGTACTGCTGCACGTAGCCGCAATGGCCGTCACCGGCAGCGCTACCAGGTTACAGGGTGCCACCGTACATGACTCAGGCGCCGTGTAGGTAGTAGACGCCGTTGGGTATCCAACCCCGTTGACCACCACCGTATGCGTTCCTGTTCCCGAGATCAATCCTGTCAGGCTGAAAGCTGCCGATGTTTGACCAGCCGTTACCGAAACCGTTGTAGTAGCTGTTCCGTCAACGATAGTCAATGTCCCAGCAATGGCGTTGGTCAGTGAGATGACACCCGTACTGGTGTACCCATTCGTTGCCGTGTTACACGTGCCCGGGTCGACGATGCTGATTTCCAGATCAGACGTTACAACCGTGACCGAAACGGTAGCCGTAGTGGTACAGCCAGGACTGGTTGTTACGGTAACCGTGAACGTATTCACACCCGCTGTCAGGTTCGAGGCCACTACCGTAGCTCCGTCCGTTGGCGTAATCGTTCCAGGACCATTCCAGGCGTAAGTATACGACCCGGCCGGGCTAACCTCCGCCGTCAGGCTGATCGATTGATCAGGCGTGAGCGTGTAGCTACTGGCCAGCGCCGTCACCGACACCCCGGCGCAGAACGTCTGACAGGCAGGTACCACCACCGCAACCGTATCAGAACAACCATTGATGGCCGTGTAGATGAACTCGTACGAACCAACGGCCAGTCCACCAACCGTCGTTTCAGCCGCGTTCGGCGTAAAGGTCGCCAGCGTTGGGTTACCAGCACCGTTCACCCACGACCCACCGATTGGAGAGGCCGACAGCGTAGCCGAGGTTGGGGTTTCGCCCAGCGGTCCGCAAACCAGTGTCATATCCATACCAGCGCTTGGTTTTGGCTGAACCGTGATCACCACACTATCGATGCTGAAGCAGTTTGTCAGCGGAATCGTGACGCGGGTAAAGTAGGTCGTCGTCAGCGTCGGCGTAACTGTCAGGCTGGTCAGCGGACCGGAGATTGATTCCGCATTTAACCGGGTTCCGAAGAACGCCGTCACGTTTCCTGCCGAGGTGGCTACCTGAGCGGCCAGATCAACCGACTCGCCCAGGCAAATGCTCAGGCTGGTCGTAGTCACCACAGGCCGTGGCGCTGTAGTAATCGACACAAACACCGTATCTGAGCAAGTCGACGTACCGTTGGCGACCAGGGCGAAGTAAACCGTTTGTCCTGGAGCCGGCAATTGCGCAGCCGTTGGGGTGAAAGTCAGACCTGCCCCAACTGAGGTGCTAAACAGACTGGTTGTATCGGCCAATGGACCGAAGAAGAGGCTACTGGCAATAGTACCGCTGGTTATCGTCCCGACGATTGGCAATGGTGAGGTGCCTTCGCAAACCGTTTGTGACTGCAATTCGGCCGCAATGCTCAGCACTGGTTTCACGTCGAGCGTCACCTGAATCGGGGTGATGATCGTGCAACCGGTTGGGTTGGTGCTTGTCACCGTGAATAGGTTCACACCCGCCGCCAGACTCACATTTGTTGGATCGGCAATAACCGAACCGGCCAGGCCATCACCGTTCAGGAACACGCTTACCAAGCCCGCAATAGCTCCGTTTCCGTTTAGCAGCGCGCTCAGATTGACAGGGGTAGTTAATGCCGCACAAAGCGTGACATTGATTGGCGCTACGACCGGCACATCGACCCCTGTTACCGAGATCGGCGTGGCTGCCGTACAACCGAATGGAGTAGACGACACCACGTTGAAGAGATTAACCCCTGCCCCAATGCTTACTGCGGTAGGTGTATTGATCAACGTACCCAGACCCAGTAAATCGCCGGTGCGGAAAACGTTGGTGAGGCCAACCAGACCGCTAAGGCTTGTCAGATCCAATTCAACACCAGCGCATAGGCTGAGGCTGATCGGAGTTAGATCCGGCGTAGGCGCACCCGTTACAGAAATCGGTGTAGCTGTGGTACAACCGAATGGATTAGTAGACACCACATTGAACAGGTTCACGCCCACACCAACGCTGACCGAAGCCGGTGTACCCAACAGATCACCCAAACCTAACAGACCACCCGTGCGGAACACGTTCGTCAGACCCGTCAGACCAGACAGGCTGGTCAGATCAAGCGACGTACCTACACACAAGCTTAGATTGATCGGAGCCACTACAGGCGCATCCACCCCACTCACCGAGATTGGTGTAGCTGTGGTGCAACCGAATGGGTTAGTAGACACCACGTTGAACAGGTTCACACCCGCACCGATACTCACAGGAGCAGCCAGTACATTACCTAAGCCCAGCAGACCACCCTGACGGAAGACGTTGGTCAGACCCGTCAGACCAGACAGGCTAGTCAGATCAAGTGATGTACCTACGCACAAGCTTAGATTGATTGGAGCCACTACAGGCGCATCCACCCCTGAGACACTGATCGGTGTAGCTGTGGTACAACCGAATGGGTTAGTAGACACCACGTTGAACAGGTTCACACCCGCACCTACACTTACTGATGGGTTAGTAAGTATGTTACCCAGGCCTAACAGACCACCTGTGCGGAAGACATTCGTCAGACCTGTCAGACCAGACAGGCTGGTCAGATCAAGTGACGTACCTACGCAGAGTGACAAGTTGATCGGAGCTACTACTGGCGCATCCACCCCGCTCACCGAGATTGGTGTGGCCGTGGTGCAACCGAATGGGTTAGTAGACACCACGTTGAACAGGTTCACACCCGTACCGATGCTCACAGGAGCAGCCAGTACATTACCTAAGCCTAGCAGACCACCTGTACGGAAGACGTTGGTCAGACCTGTCAGACCAGACAGGCTAGTCAGATCAAGCGACGTACCTACGCAGAGAGACAAGTTGATCGGTGCTACCACCGGCGCATCCACCCCTGAGACACTGATCGGTGTAGCCGTGGTACAACCGAATGGATTGGTCGACACTACATTGAACAGGTTCACCCCAGCACCTACACTTACTGCCGTAGGCGTACCCAGCAGGTTACCTAAGCCCAGCAGACCACCTTGACGGAAGACGTTCGTCAGACCTGTCAGACCAGACAGGCTGGTCAGATCAAGTGACGTACCTACACACAAGCTTAGATTGATCGGAGCTACTACCGGCGCATCCACACCCGTCACCGAGATCGGTGTAGCTGTGGTGCAACCGAATGGGTTAGTAGACACCACGTTGAACAGGTTCACACCCGCACCAATGCTCACAGGAGCAGCCAGTACATTACCTAAGCCTAGCAGACCACCTTGACGGAAGACGTTAGTCAGACCTGTCAGACCAGATAAGCTGGTCAGATCAAGCGACGTACCTACGCACAAGCTTAGATTGATTGGTGCTACCACCGGCGCATCCACCCCTGAGACACTGATTGGTGTAGCTGTGGTACAACCGAATGGATTGGTCGATACCACATTGAAGAGGTTCACCCCAGCACCTACACTTACTGATGGGTTAGTAAGTACATTACCCAGACCTAGGAGACCACCCTGACGGAAGACGTTGGTCAGACCCGTCAGACCAGACAGGCTGGTCAGGTCAAGTGACGTACCTACGCAGAGAGAGAGATTGATCGGAGCCACGATCGGTGCATCCACACCTGAGACACTAATCGGTGTAGCTGTCGTACAACCGAATGGATTGGTAGACACCACGTTGAACAGATTCACACCCGCACCGATGCTTACAGGAGCAGCCAGTACATTACCCAGCCCCAGCAGACCACCTGTACGGAAGACGTTGGTCAGACCCGTCAGACCAGATAAGCTGGTCAGATCAAGCGACGTACCTACGCAGAGAGACAAGTTGATCGGAGCCACTACAGGAGCATCCACCCCTGAGACACTGATTGGTGTAGCTGTGGTGCAACCGAACGGGTTAGTAGACACCACATTGAACAGATTCACACCCGCACCGATGCTTACAGGAGCAGCCAGTACATTACCCAGCCCCAGCAGACCACCTTGACGGAAGACGTTAGTCAGACCTGTCAGACCAGACAGGCTGGTCAGGTCAAGCGACGTACCTACGCACAAGCTTAGATTGATTGGTGCTACCACCGGCGCATCCACCCCTGAGACACTGATCGGTGTAGCTGTGGTGCAACCGAATGGGTTAGTAGACACCACATTGAACAGATTCACACCCGCACCTACACTTACTGCCGTAGGCGTACCCAGCAGGTTACCTAAGCCCAGCAGACCACCTTGACGGAAGACGTTCGTCAGACCTGTCAGACCAGACAGGCTGGTCAGATCAAGTGACGTACCTACACACAAGCTTAGATTGATCGGAGCTACTACCGGCGCATCCACACCCGTCACCGAGATCGGTGTAGCTGTGGTGCAACCGAAT